>NZ_NFZV01000010.1 GCF_003399765.1 Alkalilimnicola ehrlichii
AAGGATGGCGGGGCGAGGGTCGTGGATAAGAAACCGGATACGGGTGTTGCGCCGTCGTGCGGCGACCATGCGTCTTATCGCGTCAATGAAGGGAAGGCTACCGTAGAGGGAGGCTTCCAGGTCTCGACTGACGATGGCTATCTCGTGCTCGGTTTGCGCTGCTAACGCTTCCGTTGCAGCTTGTACCCGAGCGGATGTACCGAGATCAAATACTTCGCGTGAATCCCCGAGTATAAGATGATCGAAATCGCTCACGCCTACCTCCCGCTGGCTGTCATCTTCCACATCTACGGTAACGGTAACGGGAAATCAGCGCTATGGGCAGCCTTGGGGCGGATGGTTCCCCAAGGCTGCTGCGGCCGAAAACCTTAAATAGCCTTCGCTTGCGCTTCGGCGTTACCGAGGTAATTCCAAGGCGTTAGCGCGCTTAGTTCTTGTTTTGCTTTGTCAGGCAACTCAAGATTGGCGATAAATCGCTCAAGGGCGACGTTATCGATGCGTTTGCCGCGGGTCAGCTCTTTAAGCTTCTCGTAGGGGTTTTCGATGCCATAGCGTCGCATAACGGTCTGAATCGGCTCGGCAAGCACTTCCCAGTTTGCCTCCAAGTCCGCTCGCAGCCGGGCTTCGTCAATATCTAACTTGCCTAAGCCTTTTTGCAGTGCCCGATAGGCAATAAGGCTGTGGGCCACGCCAACGCCTAAATTACGAAGCACGGTAGAGTCGGTTAAATCGCGTTGCCAACGGGAAATAGGCAGCTTACTGCCCAAATGGGCGAAGACCGCATTAGCGATGCCGAGATTGCCCTCGGCATTTTCAAAGTCGATTGGATTGACCTTGTGCGGCATGGTGGATGAGCCGACTTCGCCGGCGATGGCCCGCTGCTTGAAATAGCCTAGGGAAATGTAACCCCATACATCGCGTGCAAAGTCGATCAGGATGGTGTTGATCCGGGCGAACGCGTCGAACAGTTCGGCAATGTAATCGTGCGGTTCGATCTGCGTGGTATACGGATTCCAGGTCAAACCCAGGTCTTTTACGTACGTTTCTGCCAATGCCGGCCAGTTAATGCCCGGATACGCACTCAGATGCGCGTTGTAATTACCGACAGCGCCATTGATCTTGCCAAGCATTGGAACATGAGCGATTTGCTCCCGCTGCCGCCGAAGGCGATAAACCACGTTCGCCAATTCCTTCCCAAGCGTAGTGGGAGAGGCCGGTTGACCGTGTGTCCGCGACAACATCGGGACCGCTGCATACCGATGCGCTAGCTCGCGCAACGTCTGGATGACCTGGTCGACCAACGGCAAGACGACCTCTTCCCGGGCTGCCCGCAACATCAGGCCGTGCGATAGGTTGTTAATGTCTTCCGACGTGCACGCGAAATGCGTGAACTCGCCGATCGCGGCCAGCTCGCCGTTCTCGGTCAGGCGCTGCTTTAGGTAGTACTCTACCGCCTTGACATCGTGGTTCGTGGTGCGCTCGATGTCTTTTACCTTCTGCGCTTGCGCAGGCGAGAATTCCTCGATGATGCGTTCGAGGTGAGCGGTGGCCTCGGCACTGAAGGCAGGCACCTCGCCGATTTCAGGGTGGGCGGCTAGCGCCTGTAACCAGCGGATTTCCACAATCAAACGGTAACGCAACAGGCCATATTCGCTGAATATGCTCTGTAGCTCGCTTGTTTTATCTCCGTAGCGGCCGTCGACGGGAGATATCGCGGTTAAGCGGGTCAATTCCATAGCGCAACACCCTTAAAGTCACCAATTCTTGGAAAGGCGCTGATTCTAAACCCTGTCGCTACGTCACGCACCCCCAATCCTTCCGATTTCCGCCGATACCCATAGCTAGTCGCTCGCGCTCGCTCGGTTTTCAGTTTGCGCTACGGCGAAGTGGCGTTAGGTTAGGTGGTAAATCCATCGGACGAGAGGTGTCGAGCTGTGGCGCATAAAAAATACCGAAAGGTCACCGATAGCTTAGGCGAGATGCAAGTGCCTGCGGAGGCCTTGTACGGCGCCCAAACGCAGCGAGCGGTTGAGAATTTTCCCATCAGCGGGATTCCTGTGCCGCGGATGTTTATTCGTGCGCTGGGGCTGATAAAAGCCGCGGCTGCGCAGGCCAATCAAGAGCTTGGCGGTTTAGACGCAAAGCGAGCGGTAGCCATTATCGAGGCCGCCGATGCGGTGGCGACGGCGACTACGATAAGCAGTTTCCTGTCGATGTGTTTCAGACCGGCTCCGGTACTAGCAGCAATATGAACGCCAACGAGGTTATTGCAAACCTTGCGAGTGCCGCTTTGGGCGAGGTCGTGCATCCAAACGATGACGTCAATATGAGCCAAAGCAGTAACGACGTCATTCCCACAGCGATCCACGTAAGCGCCGCCTTGGCCGTGAGAGAGCGGTTACTCCCGGCCCTGCACGGTTTGGTCGACAGCGTAGAGGGGCGTAGCAAGGAGTTGGAAACGGTCGTTAAGACAGGGCGGACGCACCTTATGGATGCAATGCCGGTTACCTTAGGTCAGGAGCTTGCCGCCTGGGGATCGCAGTTACGCCATGGAAGAGAACGGATTACGGCAAGCTTAGAACGGATTCACTGCTTGGCGATCGGCGGCACGGCCGTCGGTACCGGCGTTAACGCTCACCCTGAGTTCGGGCATCGCGTCGCAGCGATATTGGCGAAACGCACAGGTATTGCGTTCCAACGTAACGAGAATCTGTTAGAAAGCCTTAGTAGCCAAGATGCCGCCGTGGAGTTGTCCGGGCAACTAAAGGTGTTGGCTGTCAGCTTGATGAAAATCGCCAACGATTTGCGGTGGATGAACAGCGGTCCGCTAGCCGGTTTGGCAGAAATCGAGTTGCCGACGCTACAGCCGGGCAGCAGTATTATGCCTGGCAAAGTAAACCCCGTGATCCCGGAGGCGGTTGCCATGGTCGCAGCCCAAGTCATAGGGAACGACACCGCCATCACCGTTGCTGGTCAATCGGGTAATTTCCAACTTAACGTCATGTTGCCGGTGATCGCCTATAACCTACTGCAAAGTTTGGAGATCTTGACCGGAGCTGTTAGCGTTTTGGATGCAAAGGCGGTACAAGGGTTTACCGTTAATCAGTCGCGTATGGACGAGGCCTTGTCCAGGAATCCGATTCTAGTAACAGCTTTAAACGCCGTGATTGGGTATGAGTTAGGCGCTAGTATCGCGAAACGTGCTTACCGCGAAGGGCGTCCGGTGTTGGCGGTAGCGGAGGAGATGACTGATTTATCGCGCGAAGAGCTTGAGCGTTATCTGGATCCGGCAGCACTGACTCAGGGCGGCGGACATGCATAAACGATCGGCCGCAGGGAGCGTCTTTCCTGCGGTTTGGCCAAAGCCGCCTTGCATACCGTGAGCGGCCGCCGTAGCCGATGAGGCGTATGATGCCGCCAAGAGGTAAAAGACGCTTTGCACGCGCGACGGGAAAGCTTAGCGCGTCAACCCCGATCATAACGGGCAAAGAGCTGGTCGCTACCGGCGACCGCTTCAGCGTCGTAATAAAGCCAGCGCAAACGAAACCCCGCCGAGTGTGGCAATAGCGGGCCTTCGACCAACATGTCGCTACCGTCCGCAGTCCCGCCCAGGCAGCGGGATACAGAGGTTAAAAAAGCGTATCGAGCACATTGCTCGCCAGCAGGCTATGGAAAATATAAGGGCCTGCTACCGAATAGATGCGTTTGTAGCCGCGTTCGCCAAGTGTGTGTATCGATTCTCTAGCATCCAGCTCTCCCGGCTGTTGAGTTCGAATCACCTCGATACCATGTTCTTCAAGCCGTGCGATCGCGTTTGCGTCGGCATCGGCGGGAGAGAGCACGATAATTCGACGACCTTGCCGGAGTAAGCGGTGCGGAATCGGAAATTCGAGCCCGCGCGTAAATATGGCCACGTCGGGTTGAGGCGGGAGGCGATTGAGCGTACGCCAATTATGTAGATCCTTGAACTCGGATGCCGGACTCACCGGCAAGATATCCTGCGCCGTACCGCGGGCGAGCTGGCGCAGATAGTGGCCGCTGGTCAGTATGAGGTCGGCTCTTGCCGCTAACTCTTGAAACAAGCGCCAATCGCGTGGGTTCGCCGTATGCGGCGGGACTTTGCGCTGGCGGTCGTTAGGGTCGACAATGGCGATCCGGCCATCGAGGCTAGTAACAAAGTTTGTGTACACAAATGGCGTATGAACAGGCTTGCCCCCTTCTAATTCGGCGTTGAGATACAACCCCTGTATAGGCACGCGTTTGGCGGAGGGTGGATATAATTCGATAACGGATGTTTGGTCCATGATGGTCCCCTTCTACGAAACGGCGGTGTTTCCTTAAGGCTTCGGCGTCCTCCAAGGCCGCAGTTCTCGGTAACGAGAAGTCGATATCCATGCAATGCGGTAAGATAACGTTTGGCGAAGCTAATAGAAGAATGACCCTAATAGCCCGTTCATGCTAAGCGCCGTAGCGATCAGCTGGCGATCTGGTATAGGATTGCCGGGTGCAGACCAAGGAGTGGATATGATAATGAGACGGGACTTGAATGGCGAGGTAGGCCATAAATGATTAACGTCGTTTTGGTGGATGATCACCAGTTAGTCCGTAGTGGCATACGAAGGCTATTGGATGATGCGGAAGACATCCAAGTGTGTGGGGAAGCTGCTTCTGGAGAAGAAGCGTTAAAGCTCATCAAACAATGCCAACCCGACGTCGTACTAATGGACGTCAACATGCCTGGTATCGGTGGGTTGGAAGCAACTCGCAAGCTCCTGCGGATTGATGAACAGTTAAAGATTATCGCGTTGACGGTTCATGTCGATGAGCCTTACCCCAGCCGTTTGCTCGAAGCAGGCGCATTGGGGTATCTCACGAAAGGTTGCGACGAAGACGAAATCGTCTCGGCTATAAAAACGGTCGTCAAAGGCGAGCGTTATATTGGGGCCGATATCGCACGCCAAATGGCGCTGTCCGGCCTTTCGGGCATGAAGAAGAATCCGTTCGATCGGCTGTCGCAACGTGAAGTGCAGGTCATGATGATGATTACTCAGGGGCACAAGGTACAGGAAATCTCCGATGTGCTTTGCTTGAGCCCTAAGACAGTGAGTACTTATCGTTATCGGCTTTACGAAAAGCTCGGAGTCGAGAATGATGTCGAGTTGACGCATTTGGCCATACGTCACGATATGATCGATCAACTGCAGTAAAGTGCGATTTTCTGGTTAACGAAGGCGGATAGTGTCGGGGACGGCTAGCACTCCTTAACGTTATTCGCCGTATTTCCAGGGCTAGGCGCGCCTCGTAGGCAATGGCTATCGCCGGAGCAACACAGCGCCAAGGGGGTGGGAAAATGCTCCCTCCGGGCGCGCCGCAGGCGCAGAGTAGCTACATATCGAAAGGAGATCGAACGTTACGGCATTTCACGCCGTTGCCGCGCAATGCCACCCCCCCAATATAGAGCTATCGAACTCAGGAGGCTGGAGCAAGCCTCCCGGTTCGCGGATAGATTCGTAGTAACATGACGACCTCCAGTTCGCAAGCGTTTGATCCCAAAGCATTTGTTCGCACCCTAACCGAACGGCCCGGCGTTTATCGGATGTTGGACGAGCAGGGCCAGGTGATTTATGTCGGCAAAGCGCGCAATCTCAAGCGTCGGGTTGGTAGTTACTTTAATCGCTCCTTAACGGACCGAAAGACCATTGCCCTTGTTTCGCAGATTCGCGGCATAGAAATCACCATCACGCATACCGAAGCGGAAGCGCTCATCCTTGAGAACAATCTCATCAAGCAGTATCGACCTCGGTACAACGTGCTGCTACGGGATGATAAGAGTTACCCCTTCATTTACCTGTCAAGCCAGCAGGAGTTTCCCCGGCTGGCCTACTATAGAGGCGGGCGCAAGGCGCCTGGCCGCTATTTCGGGCCTTTTCCCAGCGCGACGGCGGTTCGCGAAACACTCAACTACTTACAGAAAGTATTTCCGATCAGGCAGTGCGAAGACAGCTTCTTCCGTAGCCGCTCGCGCCCCTGCTTGCAGTATCAGATCAAGCGCTGCACAGCGCCTTGCGTTGGTTTGATCAGCGCCGAAGACTATCAAGCGGACGTCAGGCATGCGGTGATGTTTCTTGAGGGTAAGAGCGGTACTGTCATCGACGAATTAATTAAACGCATGGAGCAGGCCTCCGAGCGTTTAGCCTTTGAAGAAGCTGCGAAATTGCGCGATCGTATAGCGGCTTTACGCACTATTCAGGAGAAGCAGTACATCACTGGCGAACGCGGCGATCTTGACGTGGTGGCCTGCTCGGCGAAAGGCGGCATGGCGTGTGTGCAAGTGTTTTTCTTTCGCTCGGGGCACAATTTAGGTAATAAGACGTTCTTTCCGAAAGTGCCGCAAGGGATGGCCACAGCCGACATCCTTTCCGCTTTCCTTGCGCGCTACTATCTAGGGCGCCGAGCACCCAAAGAAATCCTGGTTAGCGACGACATCCGAGAGCAGAGTTTGCTGGAAGAGGCGCTAACGCGAGAGACCGGCCGTCAGGTCGCCATAAGGCCAAGTGTCCGCGGAGAGCGGCGTCGTTGGCTTGATATGGCGCTGCAAAACGCCGAACATGCTCTCGACTCCGTGCTCGCGAGTCGCGCTAGCATGGAACGGCGCTTCGAAGCGCTCCTGGATGCGCTTGGCCTGCCCGAAGTCCCCGAGCGAATCGAGTGTTTCGACATCAGTCATACGCAAGGCGAAGCCACGGTGGCTTCCTGTGTCGTGTTCAATCGCGAAGGCGCGTTAAAATCCGATTATCGTCGTTTTAACATTGAGGGCGTGGCGCCAGGCGACGACTATGCGGCTATGCGCCAAGCCTTACTCCGGCGATACACCCGGCTTAAGAAGGGCGAGGCGCCGTTGCCGGACCTGCTGTTAATCGACGGCGGGCGAGGGCAGCTGGCACAAGCGGCCGAAGTGTTGGACGAACTTCAAATAGTCGGGGTGACTATCGTTGGGATAGCGAAAGGTCCGGCGCGTCGACCCGGCGAAGAAACGTTGTTTTTGCCCGCGACGAGCGCGAGTACCATTTGCCGCCGAATTCGCCGGCTCTGCATCTGCTGCAACAGGTGCGCGATGAAGCGCATCGGTTTGCCATAACCGGGCACCGGCAACGGCGGGCAAAGGCCCGCCAAGGTTCGGCTCTGGAAGATATCCCGGGGTTAGGCCCTAAGCGCCGACAAAGCCTGCTAAAACAATTCGGCGGTATCCAGGCGGTGACTCGGGCGGGGGTGGAGGACTTGGCACGCGTGCCAGGCATCAGTCGCGCCTTGGCCGAACAGATTTATGAAACTTTCCATAGCGAACGGGGCTAAGAAGAATGCAACTAAATACTCCTAACATCCTGACGCTGCTCCGAATCGTGATGATTCCGGTGCTTGGTCTGGTGTTTTTATTGCCTGCTCCGTGGATGAACGTTTTTGCCGTCGTTATCTTCGCATTGGCGGCCGTTACGGATTGGCTGGACGGGTATTTGGCACGCAAACTCGGTCAAACATCCGCCTTTGGGGCGTTTCTAGACCCTGTTGCCGACAAGCTGATCGTTGCGGTAGCGCTTGTGGCATTAGTTACTATCCATGCCTCTCCCTGGCTGGCGGTACCCGCGGCGATTATTATCGGCCGCGAAATTGCGGTTTCCGCTTTGCGCGAATGGATGGCAGAAATCGGTCGGCGCGCGAGCGTGAAAGTTAACGTTATCGGTAAGATAAAGACGGTTGCTCAGATGGTGGCGATCCTCGTTCTGCTTGCCGGTCATGACATCGCAGGCATCCCTTTGCAGACTATAGGCTTGTGGTTACTCTATGTAGCAGCGGCACTTACCCTTTATTCCATGATCGTATATCTGATCGCCGCATGGCGGGAGATGCAGCATGTGGACTCTACGCCCTAATATGACGGCAAAGCTGTACAGGGGTTGACAGGAAGCAGCATTTGATTAGAATAACGCCCACATCGCAGCGGGAATAGCTCAGTTGGTAGAGCACAACCTTGCCAAGGTTGGGGTCGCGAGTTCGAGTCTCGTTTCCCGCTCCAGATTTTGAAAACCCCGGCGCAGAACCGGGGTTTTCTTTTTCTTGCGATGCCGACACGACGTGGCATAATATGCCGCCTCGATACTCGCCAAGCGAGGCGAGTGTTGGTATCATCTCGGTGCCTGCTAATAGGTGTCGTGAAAGCAAGGGCTAGGTGGCAGAGTGGTTATGCAGCGGCCTGCAAAGCCGTGGACGTCGGTTCGATTCCGGCCCTAGCCTCCATCTTTCGGTATCCGTAAACGATGGGGTACGCATTTTGCCCGGATGGCGGAACTGGTAGACGCAAGAGACTTAAAATCTCTCGCCCGTAAGGGTGTGCCGGTTCGATTCCGGCTCCGGGCACCATTCCTTTATACGCGTATTATTGCATTCTCAAGTAGTGCATAATACGACCCGTGGAGTATTGCCGAGTAACGTTTTCTTAAGCGCAACGGCGCCTATAGATAGTCGTTAGCCGACCCGATAAAGTTGGCGGCTTTCAAACCGTCAATACCCCTCCCGGTTGAGCCTTAAAGCACCGTTTTCTTTATGCTAGCCTCGGTTTAGTGTGCCTGTTTAAAAAGGTTGTTAGGGCGCACCATATCCAGAGTGCACAGGATTGCTTCTTACGCTGGACGCCGCTAAGAAGCGCTTTCGCGAGCAATAAGGCTCGTATCCCAGATAAGTTACAAAACAAAACTACAAGGATGTTGGAGGAGACGATATGGAAGACGTTGACAAGAGGGCGCATTCAGTTGCTACGCCAGCGCCGCATGGCGCACTAGCAGCTGAATGCTCGACAGAAGCCATCCACCTCATCAAGGCTGCCGACCGACTTCGCATTTATTCCGTGACGAGTTTGGATTCGCAGGCCTTCCCCGGTCGGCTGGCGACGGTCGTATGTTGCGGGGGCGAGCGGCTGCTTCCCGGAACACAGCCGATCTATTCCTGGCGAGCGATCGAGTATTTCCTGAAACGCTGTAGAGGTCGCGTTTCAAGCATAGTGTTTAGCGGCCCTAATGTCTTACTGGAGGAAGCGTTACCCTGTGCCATCGAGCGCGCCCTCATGCTGGGTTGGGCGGTCGGACTCCGAACAAACGCGGAGGAACCCGAGCGTCTGCGGGAGCTGCTGCCCAGGCTTTCGTGGGTGAGCTTAGAGTTACCGCTACCCGGCAAAGCGCTGTCGGCGGTTGGCGAGCAAGCCAAGGCGAGTCTGCGAATGCTACGCACTGCTGGCATCCCATTCGAGTGTCGAACGCCGCCGTGGTCGGGCGATCATCGTTCAGCCTATATTCGGCGGCTAGGTAGCCAGCTGGCCGAGCTTGGCGTAGAGCGCTATACGGTTACCTTACAGCGGCATTAAAAGCCTATCGAAAAGCGCTATCGTAGAACGTCGGGTGGGGCGGTAGGGAGCAAGGAGAAACGAAGCTGGCCGGCTTTCATGAACCGGCCAGCTTTTGCGCTATTTAGCCTCGATAACGCTGCAAGACCAACGTCGCGTTTGTACCGCCAAAGCCAAAGCTATTCGACATGACGGTGTTAAGGCCGGCGCCGTCGATGCGCCGGGTGGCGATCGGTAAACCTTCGGCTTCCGGGTCCAGCTCGCTGACATTGGCGGATGCGGCAACGAAGTCGCCTTGCAGCATCAAGAGGGAGTATATGGCTTCCTGCACACCGGCAGCCCCTAACGAATGCCCCGTGAGAGACTTGGTCGCGCTTATGTGCGGAACGTCGCTCGGGAAAACTTCCTTAATGGCTCGCAATTCCGCAACGTCGCCCACCGGCGTACTGGTGCCGTGGGTGTTAATGTAGTCGACCTTGCCTTCTACATTCTGCATGGCTTGCTGCATGCAGCGTATGGCGCCTTCGCCGGAGGGGGCCACCATGTCGTAGCCGTCGGAGGTAGCGCCATAACCGACCAGCTCCGCATAAATGGGGGCACCGCGGCGCAGGGCATGCTCAAGCTCCTCTACGACCACGATCCCCGCGCCACCCGCAATGACAAATCCGTCACGACTTACATCGTAAGGGCGCGAGGCGGTGTCGGGGCTACTGTTGTACTTAGACGATAAAGCGCCCATTGCATCGAACAAGCACGTCATCGTCCAATGCTCTTCTTCGCCGCCACCGGCGAAGACAATATCTTGCTTGCCTAGCTGGATTTGTTCCATCGCATTGCCTATACAGTGCGCGCTCGTCGCACAGGCAGAGCTGATGGTGTAATTCACGCCCTTAATCTCATAGGGCGTCGCCAGGCAGGCTGAAGCGGTACTGCTCATTACTTTAGGAACGGCATAGGGCCCAACGCGCTTTACGCCGCGCTCGCGCACGGTGTCGGTCGCCGTTAACAGCGAAGACGTCGAGCCCCCGCCCGAGCCTGCGATAAGCCCCGTGCGGGGATTAGAAACCAACTCTGGCGTTAGGCCAGAATCTTTTATCGCCTGTTCCATAGCAATATAGCTATAGGCCGCGGCGTCTCCCATGAAACGTCGCGCTTTGCGCGGAATCAATGCATCGAGATCTATATCGACAACGCCGGCGACTTGACTCCGCAAGCCCATTTCGGCGTATTCCTCTTTGAAGCGAATACCTGATTTTCCAGTGTATAACGCCTCTTTAACGGCTTCCTTGTCATTACCGAGGCAAGAAACGATGCCTAATCCACTAATGACTACTCGACGCACAATCAACTCCTCAATCCAACCCCAGGGGTGTATATGCGGTCTCCGCCGCTTCAGGTAACGCTGCGTTAAGCTCTCAGCCCCTATCGGCTATGGCGGTACGCAGTACTACCTTTGGGCCTCAACAGTCTTTATATTGAGTGCCTTTGGAGCATCGCTAAACCGGCCTATTGGGCGAGATCCAAAATAAGCCGACCTTGTTGAAGCCCTGTCCTTTACTGCTCACTGGCACTATGCCTTACGCATACGATATGCGGGCATAAACCGAATTGCGCCTACTTAGAGGCGGAGAGGGCGCTCGGTTCGGTAAACAGCCCCACCTTAAGGTCGCTTGCAGAGTATATTTGGGTACCATCAACGCTAACCGCACCGTCCGCAATTCCCATGACCAAGCGGCGCCGTATTACGCGCTTGAGGTTTAGGTGGTAAACGACTTGTTTCGCTTCCGGCAGCACCTGTCCAAAGAACTTAACTTCGCCGCAACCGAGCGCTCGCCCTTTACCATTGCCACCGGTCCAGCCGAGGAAGAAGCCGACAAGCTGCCAAAGCGCATCTAGCCCAAGGCATCCGGGCATGACGGGATCGCCTGGAAAGTGGCATTGGAAAAACCACAAGTCTGGGTGGACATCCAACTCGGCGATAATTTCTCCCCGGTCGAAGGCACCACCGCTGTCGCTGATTTTGGTAATCCGGTCGAACATTAGCATGTTCGGAACCGGAAGCTGCGGATTGCCGGGACCGAATAGGTCTCCATAGCCGCAGGCAAGAAGTTGTTCCCGGTCGAAGCTTTCCTGTTTGGCCATTCAACTACCTAAATGTTGCGCATGTATGTTATCGACATGCCGTTATCGGTTTGTCATCTTGGTTTTATTTGTCGCTCACTTGGCATGCGTCTTCTTCGGCCATAAACCCAGAAGAAGAGCAAGCGGACTTGTTAAGTGAGTCTTCTCCATGCAGCTACTTCACCTGTATCGGCGGAGCAAGACCTCGCTTAACCATCTGGCTCGCTCAGGTCCTTACCGGACAGATGCCGACCGCTGCCAGTGCGCATAGTAAAACACCTGCGCGGCCGGGTCATCACGTGGTAGGCGATACAGTGCGGTAAAGCGGCTATTTGTGATGCTAAAACGTCGACCGAGTCCGATTTTCGGTAGAAGCTATCACCTAGACTGGTTTGGCTTCTTGATCCCGGACAACGGTGTGGAACGCTGGGTGAGCAGGTAAGCCGCGCGACGGATAGCCTGCTGGCAGTCCCAGGCGGCTGAATGCCGGATACGTATATCAACGAAAGGTAGCTGCCGTCGTTACGGCATAGCTTGCCGACAATTTCTGGGTTACTGCTAATAAAGTATGCTGGGGAGAATATGCGTCACCTCATACGGTTTGTCGCACTAGTGGCCGTGACCGCTGTCGCAACGTCGGCAACGGCGGCGATAGACGATACGCAACGCGAACGTTTCCAAGCGGCGCTGTCAGCCATTCAAAGCGGGGCGGCGGTTAATCTCGATGAAGTCCGCGAGGAGCTGGACGGTTACCCGCTAGCGCCTTATCTGGACTACTACTATTTGAGAAGGCGGCTAACGCCTGCTTACGACGAATCGATCAAAGCCTTTCTCGATCAACACCAAACGCTTCCCGTGGCAGGCTTGTTGCGCAGCGCTTGGTTACGACAGCTGGCCTCCCGGGGGGACTGGGCGGTTTTTCGAGATTATTACACCGGTAGTGCCAATACGCATTGCGGTGTTATGCCTTGCAGTCTCGTTCCGACGCCATCGATACAGAATGGTTGGCCGAGGCTCGCGAGCTTTGGCTGGTAGGTTCTTCTCAACCCCGTGCCTGCGACCCAGTGTTTGCCGAGTTATATCAGCGTAACGAGCTTAGCGCTGACGAGATCTGGCAACGCATAGAGTTGGCCATGAACGCGGGCAATCAGAATCTTGCCCGTTACCTGGGCCGCCATCTCAATTCCTCGGACCGCCGCTGGCTTGAGCACTGGTTTGAAGTCAGCAATCGACCTTATGCCGCTTTGCGCTATCCGCCCTTTGACGCAACGCATGAAAGAGCAGGGCCGTTACTTGCACATGCAGTGGAGACAATTGCGCGCCGGGACATTAATGGCGCATGGGCTCGTATTCCGCGCTTAGCAGAGTTTGAAGGTGTGACGCCGGAAAAGCTCGACCAGGTGCAGCGCTCGGTTGCCTTACGCGCGGCTCATAATCGGCGAGAGCAAGCGCTGGAGTGGCTTGACAGCTTGCCGGATAGTGCAGTCGATGTAGAGGTACGCCGTTGGCGGGCGATTCTAGCCAGAGGAGAGCAAAACTGGCCTCGTCTACTGATTGCTATCAACGATCTGCCGCCGGCAGAACGTGACCGTGCAGAATGGCGTTACTGGCGCGGATACGCGCTGGATCATATAGGCGAGACCGCTCTGGCACGCTTGATTTACAGCGAGTTGGCCCAGGAGAGAAACTACTACGGGTTTCTCGCGGCAGATGCCGTTAACCAGCCGTATAACATGAACTCCGAACCCGTACAGTACGCGCCGGAAGATCTTGAGCGGGTTGCCGCTACGGAAGGGCTGCGTCGTGCTCTGGAATTGTTCGAGTTAGGCATGTTGATAGATGCGAGGCGGGAGTGGCATGCAGGTTTGGATGCCATCGACTCCGAGGAATGGCGCTATGCAGCCGTCCTCGCAGCCCAGGTAGGTTGGTACGATCGAGCAATTATTACCGCCAACAGGGCTGGGCTACATAATGCGTTGGAGCTGCGTTTCCCCATTGGGTATCGCGATTACATCACCCGTTATAGCGAGCAGCACAATTTAGAGCTGCCCTTAACCTTCGCCTTGTTGCGTAAGGAAAGCGCTTTTATGCCGGACGCCGTATCCTCTGCGGGTGCTCGGGGGCTGATGCAGGTTATGCCCGGAACGGGGCGTGACGTAGCCCGTCGCGTTAATATGCGATTACCCAATAATGGCGCTCTGCTCGATGTGGACACCAATTTGCAGTTGGGTAGCGCTTACCTGCGCCAGGTGCTGGATCGTTTCGGTAACAACCCTGTGCTGGCGATGGCAGCCTATAATGCCGGCCCGCATCATGTAGACCGATGGTTGGAGCGCAATGCCGGCCAGCCGGCCGCTCTGTGGGTAGAGAACATAAGCTTTCGCGAAACACGGGAATACGTTAAGGATATTCTCGCCTTTGCGGCCGTCTTCGATTGGCAGATAAACGGCCGCAAGCCGCGCCGTATTACGGACTTAATGTACAGCCTCGACCAACGGGAGACGGCCTGTACGTTCATCCCTCAGAACAACACCGGAGGATGTTGAGATCCTCCTGCTCGGCAAGGAAGCCCTTCGCCCGGAGCCTTAAAGATAGGGGCCGGGCGAAGGGCGGCTCGGCTTAGTCTAATACTGTGCTATACGGGCCAGTATACTTTCGGCATCTAGTCCGGCATCGGCGAGCATCTCTTCCCGACTCCCGTGCTCGATGGGGCAGTCGGGTAGCCCGATATGTCTCACCTTACCTGCCAGGCCATGCTCGGCGAGCAGTTCGCTAACGCCGCCTCCCGCACCGCCGGCCACTACGTTCTCTTCTAATGTGACGAGCAATTCGTGGCGTTGTGCGAGGTCTAGTATAAGCTCTTCGTCTAACGGTTTGACAAAGCGCATATTCGCCACCGTCATATCGAGCTTTTCCGCAACTTCGAGCGCCGGTGCAAGCATACTACCGAAGGCCAGCAACGCGAGCCGTTTGCCTTCCCGACGAATCTCCCCCTTACCAAACGGCAGCGCTTCCATCTCGTTCGTAACCGGAACGCCTGGCCCTTTGCCTCGAGGGTAACGTACCGCCGCCGGGCCGTCGTGAAGAAAGCCGGTATATAACATTTGCCGACATTCGTTCTCGTCGGCCGGCGCCATGATCGCCATATCCGGTAAACAGCGCAAATAGCTTAAATCGTAACTTCCGGCATGAGTCGGGCCGTCCGGGCCGACCAAACCGGCGCGATCGATAGCGAATAAAACCGGTAGTTTTTGGAGCGCAACGTCGTGAACGACCTGGTCGTAACCGCGCTGAAGGAAAGTCGAGTAGATCGCCACGACCGGTTTGGCGCCCTCGCACGCCATTCCGGCGGCAACCGTGACGCTATGCTGTTCGGCAATACCGACGTCGTAGTAACGAGAGGGGTAGGTTTCGGCGAATTTGACCATTCCCGAACCTTCTCGCATCGCCGGCGTAATACCGACCAAGCGCCGGTCTTGGGCGGCCATATCGCATAACCACTGGCCGAAGACCTCGGTATAGCTTGGCGTACTGCTAGCCGTCTTACTGACCAGCCCCTGCTTGGGGTCGAACGTTGAGACGCCGTGATAACGAATCGGGTTGTCTTCAGCAGGTTTGTAGCCTTTACCTTTGCGAGTCACCACATGTAGCAGGCGAGGACCGTGCTGTTGGCCGAGATTCTGTAAGGTCTTAACCAAGGTCGGCAAATCATGGCCGTCGATCGGGCCGTAGTACTCGAAACCCAATTCCTCGAACAGCGTACTCGGTACTAACATCCCTTTCATATGCTCTTCTGCTCGGCGGGCAAGCTCGTGGATCGGCGGCATATGCCGAAGCACCCGTTTGCCGCCATCCCGCAAGCTAGCATAACCACGCCCGGACAGCAGGCGGGTGAGATAGCTGGACAAGGCGCCGACGTTTTCCGAAATAGACATTTCGTTGTCGTTCAAGACGACAAGAAGGTCGGCCTTTACGTCGCCGGCATGGTTCAAGGCTTCGAACGCTTCGCCCGCCGTCATGCCGCCATCGCCGATAATTGCAACAGTACGTCGCTTAACGCCAAGTAGGGAGGCGGCTAAGCTCATGCCCAGCGCGGCGCTTATCGAGGTGCTGGAGTGACCGACGCCGAACGTGTCGTACTCGCTTTCTTCGCGTTTAGGAAAACCCGCTAAGCCGCCGCGTTGACGAATGGTTGAAAGTAGGCGGCGCCGGCCCGTGAGCACTTTATGCGGATAGCATTGGTGGCCGACATCCCAGACCAAACGGTCATGCGGCGTGTCGAAGGCGTAATGGAGAGCGATGGTTAACTCGACAGTGCCGAGGCCGGCCGCGAGGTGGCCGCC
The DNA here is from genome assembly GCF_003399765.1 of Alkalilimnicola ehrlichii. GTDB lineage: Bacteria > Pseudomonadota > Gammaproteobacteria > Nitrococcales > AK92 > AK92. The sequence continues at coordinate 15,856 of NZ_NFZV01000010.1, forward strand.
GCTTTGTGCAACGCTTTGCAAGACGAACTGGCGCAGCTCGACAGCCAGTGCAGGCAGCCGGGAGGCGGGCAACTCCCGCAAATGACTTGGATCGTCGATACCGCTTAATAAGGGGTATTCATGCGCGTCGCTCATGCTTTCACCTTGAGGAGCCCCAACTAAACCGCTTCTTCGCAAGCGACATTACACGGTGTAGCCAGTATCCACGTCCATCGCGTTTACCGGTTACCCGCACCTGCCCTGTCAGCGCCTGTTACCGGCTCCTTCCTTGATTCTGTTGAAGTTCGTGAGCGGTATTTTATCAGTTGCCGCCGCTTGGCGCAGAAGCTTGAAGAACGGTCTGTCCGTCTCGCGAGAGACTCGAATATCCAAGAGTATGCGGTGCTTTGCAAGAAAACGAAGGCGCAGCCTTTACTCTATATCGGGATCGGCGATTTCCGGATCAATAATAAAGGCATCGAGATCGGTCGGACGAACCAGCTTTTCCGTAACCGCTAAGCCACGCACCGATACTCCCGCCTGATGGACGGTTTCCGTAGAGCCGGAAACCAGCGGGTGCCACCAATCCAAGGTCTTACCTTCGGCAAGGCGACGATAAGCGCAGGTGCTTGGAAGCCAGCGAAACTGCGCGGCGCCTTCGGGTGTCAGGCTAATGCAGTCGGGAACATGCTTGTTTCGATTGGGATAGTCGGTGCATTGACACGACTCGCAGTCGAGCAGACGGCACGCCACCCGTGTGTAGGCCAGCTCGCCCGTATCCATATCTTCCAGTTTATGCAAGCAACACCGGCCGCAGCCATCGCACAGAGACTCCCACTCTTCGAGCGTTAGCTCATGTAAGCGTTTGCGTTCCCAGAACGGGGTTTCTTGATCGCTCACGAAACGTCGGCTCCTTACCTGGTTGATAGTCGTCATTGTATTAGACTTTGTTAATCCATGTGTGCGTTTTGGTCGGCAGTCTTTTGAGGGTAGGCGAATTTATGTCAAGGGCGATGCGAGTTGTTATACTCCGCACTCCCGGAACTCCAGAGTTTAGCGAACCCCATGAGCCTTATTCCGCAAGAAGTTTCTCGTCGCCGCACCTTCGCGATCATTTCCCACCCTGACGCCGGTAAAACCACCCTGACCGAAAAGCTCTTGTTGTTTGGCGGAGCGATTCAGCTGGCAGGTAGCGTAAAAGGCAAGAAAGCGGCAGCCCACGCGACCTCCGACTGGATGGAGCTGGAAAAACAGCGCGGTATATCGGTCACGTCGTCGGTGATGCAGTTTCACTATGAAGGCTGCATCATTAACCTTCTTGACACACCTGGGCACGAAGACTTCTCCGAAGACACCTACCGAACGCTTACCGCGGTCGATTCGGCCCTGATGGTCATCGACAGCGCCAAAGGCGTCGAGGATCGGACCATTAAGTTGATGGAGGTCTGTCGCCTTCGGGATACGCCGATCATGACGTTCATTAACAAGCTGGATCGCGAGGGGCGCGATCCGATGGATGTGCTCGACGAAGTCGAGGAGGTTCTGAAGATTCGTTGCGCACCGATAACCTGGCCTTTGGGTATGGGGAAAGGGTTCAAAGGCGTTTTCCACCTCTACAACGATTGCATCCATCTCTATAGCCCGACGCACGGGGGAAAGATTCAGGAAGGCGAGGTTATACAGGGCTTGGATAACCCTCGACTGGACGAGTTGTTTGGCAGCCAAGCCGCTGAATTCCGCGAAGAAATCGAGCTTATTCGCGGTGCCAGCCATGAATTCGACCTGGATGCTTACCGGAGCGGAGAGCTTACTCCCGTTTATTTCGGTTCGGCCATTAACAACTTCGGTGTCAAAGAGCTATTGAACGGTTTCGTGGAGTATGCCCCGCCACCGCAAGCGCGTGCTGCCGCCGAGCGTATGGTAGAGCCGGAGGAAGCAAAACTGACGGGGTTTGTGTTTAAGATCCAGGCCAACATGGATCCGCAGCACAGGGACCGGATCGCCTTTATGCGTATTTGCTCGGGTGTTTTTCAGAAAGGAATGAAGCTGCGCCATGCAAGAATCGGCAAGGACGTGCGCATAGCTAACGCTATCACCTTCCTCGCCAGCGACCGAGAGCATATCGAAGAGGCCTATGCGGGCGATATCATCGGCTTGCATAACCACGGAACCATTCAGATCGGGGACACGTTCACCGAGGGAGAACTGCTGAAGTTTACCGGTATCCCCAACTTTGCACCGGAGTTATTCCGTCGCGCGGTGCTTAAAGATCCTTTGCGAATGAAAGCCTTGCAAAAAGGTATTGAGCAGCTGTGCGAGGAGGGTGCATCGCAGGTATTTCGCCCTCTTAACGGTAATGACGTTATCGTCGGCGCGGTCGGCGTGCTCCAGTTCGATGTTGTAGCCTTCCGACTCAAGCAAGAGTACAACGTCGAATGTCGTTTTGAGCCGGTCAACGTGGCAACTGCGCGTTGGGTAACTAGCGACGACGCCCGTAAGCTGCAAGAGTTTCGTAACCGAGCATCGGAAAACCTAGCGCTGGACGGCTCCGGCAGTCTGACCTACATTGCACCTTCTCGGGTTAACCTTCAGCTTACAGAGGAACGTTGGCCGGACATTCAATTCCTCGCGACCCGAGAACACTAGTGCTATTCGCCGCAACTGGCTAGGAGGCGTTGTTGAGTTTGTTCAGTCGCTTGACCGGCTTGTGGGCGCGCAGCCCCTCCTTTGCAGAGCACGAGTGGCGGCACGCAATAGCTGCCTTACCGCAGTTTGCCGGTTTCTCGGAAAGCGAACTCGACGTTTTACGAGCTCTGGCCCAGAAGTTTCTGAAAGATAAGGCGATCGAGCCGGTTGGCGGGCTACAATTAACAACCGATATGCTATTGCGTATTGCCTTATTGGCCTGCCTTCCAATTCTCAAGCTCGATCTAAGCTACTACCGCAACTGGTACGCGGTGGTAGTTTACCCTTCTGGATTTGTTGCAGAACACGAATATATCGCTGACGACGGTACGGTCCACGTCGAACACGGACCGCTGGCGGGAGAGGCGTGGGAACGGGGGCCGGTTATCGTTTCTTGGGAAGATATAGAAGCCGCGACAACCTTAGATGGTTTTAATGTCGTTATTCACGAATTCGCACATAAACTCGACATGCTTCAAGGTAGCTGCAATGGCTTGCCTCCCCTGCATAAGGGAATGACGGTCGATGCCTGGAGCACCGCATTCAGCCGCGCTTTCGACGACTTCAATCTGCGCGTCGATACCGAGGAAGACTTACCGATCGATGCTTACGCGGCCGAGAGTCCGGCGGAATTCTTTGCCGTTCTAAGCGAAGCATTTTTCGAAATTCCAGATGCCTTGCTTCGGCTATATCCAGCTGTTTACGCACAGTTAAGCTTATTCTACAGACAAGATCCCGCAGTGCGGCTCTCACCCCAGCGTCATTCCTCCTTATCCTCCGGTCACGGCCTCTGATCGCGCTGGCAATCTTGTTTTCTTGCGCTGCAACACTTGGCACACGGCTGCGTTGTCCGCAGTAGTGACTTATAGCAAGCGCTAAGCCCCGAGCTTTCCAGGCATTAGCGCATTTCTTGATGCAGCTTGCGGCGGTGCGCCCCGGCCGTAACTGCAGGTGAATGGAGGTCTAGGGATGCAAATCAAAGATGCCAGTTTAAGAACGCCTGAGACGGTTGAGCAGGGAATAAGTCTACAGAAAGCGGCTGAGCACATGCGGCGCGCGACGTCGGAATGTTATTGGTGGTTGATGATAGTGGCCGGGTGATCGGGACGGTCACCGATCAAGACATCTGCTTGCGTGCTGCGGCGGACGACATGGTTCCGGCTCGCACGGCCGTCGACGCGATAATGAATACGCAGTTGTTGAGTTGCGGCGTTGAGGAGGACGTTGCCGACGTCGAGCACCGCATGGATGCAAAAGGTTTGCGATGGCTTATTGTGAACGATGCCGACGGAACGCCTGTGGGGGCGGTCTCCAGAGCCGAGTTGGCCCGCTGTCGGGTAGCCCCGTATGTACAACGCTGGCAATCAGCGCGGCATACCGCGTCTTCGGCCGCACCTCATTAACATTTCTCTGCTCGAATTCTAGCGATCGCACTTGCGCCGACCGCAATTATCCCCAATCCGCAAACCTATAAAAGGGTAACTCGTTCATGCCAGTATTAAGAGGGAGATGGTTATGGCCAAGGAAGACCGGCAGCAGATAAGTTCAAGTGGAGAACCGCAGCGGCGCGGATTGCAAAGAGCTCGTCCGGTGCGTTCTATAGACCCATTGAGTGAGATGGAGCGATTGTTCGACGAGTACATGCCGAGTTCGTTAATTCGGCCATTTCGTTTTGAAAGGCCGGGTTGGATGGACGTCATCGGCCAGGCGGAGACAAGAATGCCGCGGGTCGATGTGCTCGAGCGTGATAAGGAAATCATGATGAAAGCCGAAATTCCCGGGGTCGATAAAGACGATCTTGATGTTTCGGTTACCGACAACACGGTGACGATTAAAGCGACAACGAAGCACGAGCAGGAAGAAGAGGAGGGCGACTATTACCGTTGCGAGATATCTCGTGGTAGCTACGCCCGGACGATCGCCTTGCCTTCGGAAGTCGACGCTAGTCAAGCGAAGGCCAAATTCGATAACGGGGTACTTGAGATGACGCTCCCTAAGAAGGAGGCGGCGAAGCGTCAGAAAATAACTGTCGAGTGAACCTCGATACGCTGTCAACGCTTGCGGCGGCGATTGTTAGCGCCGCCGCGCAATGGGGATATAGCCGATGCAAACTCGGGGCGTGACGATGGAGGCTCTGCTAGAGGCCCATACTAGGTTGGTCGCCGCGTTGCGCTCGCCAAGCTGCTACAAGCATCCCGCGACCACGGTTGACGTCATAGAAACGCATATATCCACCGTATTGTTAGCCGGTGCTTACGCGTACAAAATCAAAAAGCCGATACGTCTGCCATTCCTAGACTTTTCCACCCTTGCCAAACGGCAACATTATTGCGTCGAAGAACACCGGCTCAACTGTCGTTTAGCGCCTGAGTGGTATCTTGGAGTCGTTCCCATCGTTAACAGCGGGAACGAGGTCGCGGTAGAGGGAGAAGGGAAGGTCCTCGACTACGCGCTAAAGATGCGACGCTTCCCGCAGCAGGCGTTACTCGATTGCCGATTGGCTGCCGGCGAGCTTCTACCCGACGCGGTAACTCGCCTAGCGGATTGTATTGCGCTCTTTCATCGGCGGGCTGCGCGGGCAGACGAGACAGATACGGCATTACAGGCGGAGCAACGCCTGCGGCCCGTTACCGATAATCTTGCCGAGCTTAACGAACTGCTGGCTACCGATATGCCGGCGGAACGCATTGCATTTAAACGCGCTGAGGAGTTTCTTAGCAGGCAACGCGAATGTTTGGCGGCCTGGTTTGAAGAGCGGCAAGCTCACGGATATGTCCGAGAGTGTCACGGCGATCTCCACCTAGGCAATGTTGCGCTACTGGCCGCTAGCAATGAATTAGTGGTATTCGACGCCATCGAGTTCGACCCGTTACTACGTTGGTTGGACGTTATCGATGAAGTCGCGTTCACGACGATGGACCTAGAACACAGGCAAGCGAATTGTTTTTCTGGACTGTTTTTAAATGCTTATCTTCAACGTACGGGCGACTACGCAGGCCTGACAGCGCTGCGCTTTTACCAATGCCATCGCGCCCTCGTGCGGGCTAAAGTCAACCTTCTCCGAGCGCAGCAGCTAGCGGAAGATGCGGAGGGTAGCAATCGGAGCGAGGCTCTGAACTACTTACACCAGGCGGCCGCTTATACCGATCCTGGCTGGCCGCAGCTAGTCATCACCCACGGGCCGTCGGCATCCGGGAAAAGCACGCTCGCGCGGCAGCTCTCCGAACACGCGGGATTCATTTGGCTGCGCGCCGACATCGAGCGGAAACGCCTCGGCGGCCTCTCGGCAGAGACACAAAGCGGCTCCGCCCTTAACCAAGGTTTGTATACGCCGGAGGCGACCGACAAAACTTACCGACATATGTTCGAGTTGGCAGAGTCGTTGCTCGGGGCCGGTTTTCCGGTCGTCATCGATGCCTCATTCTTACAATACCGACAACGCATTGCAGCGGCGCATTTGGCGCACCGGGCAAACGTAGCGTTTGTGATCGTCGGCTGTGTCGTGAAGCCCGACGAACTGCGCCGCCGACTGAAACAGCGGGCGCTGGATGAGCAGGTATCGGAAGCTGACATCGATGTATTAGAACATCAGCTTTCTCATTGCGACCCTTTAACGGATAAGGAGTTGTTATGCTTTTCTGAAGTGGATTCCAGCCTAAGGAGTAACTGGATACAGGCACTACAGGCGGGTCCGCAGACATCCCAGACGGGTTTGCACCCACTCGCTGTGGAATAACCACAGTGGCACTCGCGCGCTTAGTCGGCAAATCTAAGCTTGAAGGAGTCCGGAAAGGAGATCGCGTTCATGGCGGTATCGGAACTGTGTAACCGAGAGGTCGTTATCGTTCGAGCAGAAGAGTCGGTACAGACCGTAGCCGAGCTAATGCGCGGCTATCATGTCGGAGATGTGGTCGTCGTCAAGCAAATCGACGGCAAACAGGTTCCGGTTGGTATGGTGACCGATCGAGATGTGGTCATCGAAGTTATGGCAGTGAATGTCGATCCACTGCAAATAACGGCCGGCGATCTGATGAGCACTGACTTGGTAACTGTCGACGAACGCGAAGATTTACCCGACGCGACGGCGAAGATGCGGCGAAGCGGTGTACGCCGCGTTGTGGTTGTCGATTCGGAAGGGGCGTTGGTGGGCATTCTTACCGTGGACGATATCCTAGAGATTCTAGCTGAGGAGCTTAACGACTTATCCCAAATACTCTATCGTCAGGTTGAACGCGAGGAAGCATTCCGAACCAGCCCATAATCGAAGGCGTAGTAGCTTGCTCGAAGCCTAATACGTAGCCAGCGCTGTTGTACGGGAGGCGACATCAGAGCTTTCGCTGTATGCGTTAATTTGACGCCCAAAATACTCCCGTAGCAGCCCAAGCTGTTCTTCCGCCGAGTCGACGCGGACTACGCGACGCCGAACCTCGGCGCCGTTAGGCTGAGTATTGAGGTACCAACCGATATGTTTCCGCGCGACACGCAAGCCTTGATACTCTCCATAGAACCGATGCAGATGCGCTATGTGTCCGAGCATGATGGTAGCCACTTCTTCGATATCCGGCTCGCGAAGCCGCTCGCCAGTACGGAGGAAATGATCGATTTCCCTGAATATCCACGGCCGCCCCTGGGCGGCTCGGCCGATCAATAAGCCGTCGGCGCCCGTTATTCGAAGTACCTCCGCGGCTTTTTCTGCGGAGTCTATGTCGCCATTGGCTAATACGGGAATTCGTACCGCTTGCTTAATCGCTCGAATCGTCTCGTATTCGGCCTGACCGCGATAGGCATCCGCCCGGGTTCGCCCGTGCACCGCCAGCGCCGAGATCCCGCACGCTTCGGCAATCTTCGCTATCCGCACGCCGTTACGCCGTTCCGGGGATATACCCGTTCGGATCTTAAGCGTTACCGGCACGCCCACCGCGCCAACAGTAGCCGTTAAAATCCGCTCTACCAATCGCTCGTCGGCCAACAAGGCCGACCCCGCTTCCTTTCGGCAAACCTTCTTAGCCGGGCAGCCCATATTAATATCGATAATTTGGGCGCCTTGCTCGACATTATACCGAGCACAATCAGCGAGCATGCTTGGGTCGCTGCCAGCGATTTGTACGCTGCGAGGTTCCGGCTCATTGCCATGCACTATCCGCAAGCGCGACTTCTGGGTATCCCACAACGCCGGATTAGACGCGACCATTTCCGAAACCGCCATCCCGGCCCCTAAGCGACGGCATAGCTCTCGATAGGGTAGATCGGTTACTCCGGCCATTGGCGCGAGGATAAGGGAATTGCGTAATGTGTAGGGGCCAATTTGCATAGCGCAGACAAAAAACCTAAGTGAACGATCCGGGAAAGGTGCATAGCCGGCGAGCTACGCACCCTCTGAGAAGATATCGCCATTATACCAGGATTATCGAACGGGCTAATCCTGGCCGGCAGGGGCTTTGCACCCGCTGGCGAAGCTAGATGGAGTATTTTCAAGCGAAGGCGTACTAGAACAGCCTTGTCATGGCGCAATTCCGCCCCTAAGGAAACAGAGAAAAGCAACATACCGTAATGGGAGGAGCGCGATGGCCAGAGACTGGCGGCGCCGACTAAGGACGGCACCAGCGGTAATAGCGTTGATCGCCGCTGGTAGCGCTAGCGCTGCATACGCCATTGATCGCCCCCTCGATCAAGTATCCTTTCCAAGCAATGCCGAACTAACGCTTGTCGAGCGACACGCCTTCGACGCCAGCGTTGTCGAAATGACTGCGGAGGAATTAATTGGCCGGGATGTCGTTAACCTCTCGAACGAACGCTTAGGTTACGTCAACGACATCGTTCAGGACGATCAAGGCGGGGGGCTATATGCCGTCGTGGCAACGGGGGGATTCATGGGCTTAGGCGAGCATGAGATCACAGTTCCGCTACAGCAGTTGCAACTTGCAGAGGATACCGAGCTACGGTTGCAATCGACCATCACTCAATCTCAGGTAGAGCGCATCGCCGCATTCAACCGACACCGCTATCAGCCAGTAACGCGAGATGTGGCCATTATCGAATTGGCCGGCATCAGCGAAGAGCAGTTGGCACGCACGGAAAACGCCGCGACTAACCCGGCGGAAGACGCTCAAGACTAAACCCAGCGCTCTGCGGCCGGTGGCGCCCGCAGAGTCGGGACAAGAATCCCTCAAGTTCGCTATGCTGCAGACTCGATGATAAGCCGAGGGAGAATCGCATGACGGGATGGGCTGTAGTAACAGGTGGTGGTTCTGGCATAGGCCGTGCACTAGCGCTAGAGCTGGCGGCAAAAGGACTATCTGTCCTAATTGTTGGTCGACGCGAACAAGCGCTACGGGAAGTGCAAGCGCATGCCCCCGATGCTATTAGGTTGGTAGCTGCCGATATTGCCACCGAAGAAGGCCGTCAGGCCGTGGCAGAGGCATTGCCGAATAAAGCACGGCTACAGGCGCTTGTGCATAATGCGGGCGTGATCGCCCCCATCGGGCCTTTATCCCAAGTAACGCTGAAAGACTGGCGTCAGAGCCAAGCGATCAACGTCGAGGCCCCATTATTCTTAACGCAGCGGCTGTTAGACCGTCTCGCAGGTGGGCGTGTACTGCACGTATCCTCCGGAGCCGCCCATAACGGCTATCAGGGTTGGGGGGCGTACTGCACGAGCAAAGCGGCCCTCTATATGCTTTATCAAGTGTTGCGGGATGAACTGGAAGATGCGGATATTGCGGTTGGTAGCGTACGGCCAGGTGTCGTCGACACGCCGATGCAAGACTTCATCCGCGAACAGCCCGCAGAACATTTCCCGGCCGTCGCACGTTTTATTAGCCTGAAACAAGAAGGCTTGCTCATTCCCGCAGAGAAAGTGGCCATATTCATGCGCTGGCTGTTACTGGACGTACCGGCGGGGGAATACAGCAGCCGAGAGTGGGAGTTTAACCAGGACGCCTCACGCGCGGGTTTATAGAAGAAGGCGGCACACTTTACTTTCTTTTTACGTCGCGGCGGCCGTTAATCGCGTTATCCTACCAAAATCGAACAAGCACAACTGGAGAAAGGATATGCGAAGAACACGCTGGGGCATTGGCGCAATCGGCGTAGTAATGCTCGTGTCGGGATTGGCAACGGCTGCCGATATTGAAAGCACGGCAGTCGATCGCGTTGACCTTGACCTGACTTTGTATAGCAACGGGTTGAGCTTAGTACGCGAAGGCAGAACCGTGGAACTGGCGCCGGGCGAGCAGGTGCTGGCTGTGGGCGATGTTAGCCGAGAGCTGGTTGCCGACAGCATTAGAGCGGACGGCCCGTTCGTTCTACGGGAGCAGCGTTTTGCTTACGACGCCGGGACGCCGGAGCGGCTACTTGAGCGCTACGTCGGAAGACCTATTACCCTAATTCAGCATCACACCGAAACAGGGCGCACCACGGAGGTCGAAGCGCAGCTGTTAGCCCTCAGTAACGGCACGCCGATCTATCGCATTGGCGATAGCATTGAGATTGGCGACGACCACTCTCCTTGGCGACCGCGCTTACCGATAGAAAAAAACACCTTCGTTACTCCTACCGTGTTATTAGGACTGATAAGCGAAACACGCGGACCGCAGGCGCTGGAGCTGTCCTACTTAACAGGGGGCCTAGGCTGGGAAGCTTCCTATAACGCTCGCTTACACCCTGACCGCGGGCGCCTTGATCTGGATGCCTGGGCAAGCTTACACAATCGCAGTGGGGTCGACTTTGAAAACGCAACCATCGCTCTAATCGCCGGCGAGCCTTATCAAGCCGCTCGGCCTATGCCAGCAATGCGGGCTGAGACGATGCGCGCCCACTCGGCGGAAGCCGAGTTTCACGTCTCAGGCAGTAGTTATCGCCGCTACGATTTACCAGAGCCGATTAGCTTGGCGGACGGAGAGCGGAAACAGGTTCGCTTATTTGCCAATGACGGGGTGCCCGTTCAACTCGAGTATCGTTTGATCGGGGAGGGCAGCCGCTCACAACGCACCGAGGTGAGACAGAACGCCGAGCTTTGGCTGCACCTCGACAATAGTTCGCCGAACCTTGGCCGAGCCTTACCGGCGGGCATCGCTCGCATCTACGAAGCCATCGAAACCAACGGCGAGCAATTGCTGGGCGAAGTGCACATTCCCGCCTTGGCTCCGGAGCCAATGGGAAAGCCCGGTAGGTCGAAGCTTCGATGTAGTTGGCGAGCGGCGACAAACCGCTTATCGGGACCTGGGCGAAGAGGGAGCCGAATATGAATGGCGTATCCAAGTAAGTAATGCCCGGGACCGAGAAGTCGCGGTTACCATCGAAGAAAACTTCCGTGGCGACTGGGAAATCCTCGATGAAAGCGGACCCCATGAATTAGCCCGAGCACATACTGCCCGTTGGCGCATCGCTGTTCCGGCCCATGAAACCGTAGAGCTTACCTACCGAGCCGCTATTCGCCGATGACCGCCTTTGAGAAGCTGCAGCCGCTTGTCATTATGGCCGCAGCACTGCTGGGCGTGGCCTTAGGCCACGCCCAGCCTATCGCTGCCCGTGCAGAGCTTCTGATTACACCGCTTTTATTGCTCATGCTTTGGGCAGTATTCGTTAGGGTACCCTTAGAGTCCCTCAGGGCGGCCTCCAGGCAAATCCGCTTCCTGAGCTTAGCACTCGTATTCAATTTCATTTGGGCGCCGGTTTTCGCTTACGCCGTCGGCTGGCTATTTCTTAGGGATCATCCGCAGCTGTGGCTAGGCTTCGTGATGCTGTTGGTCACGCCGTGTACCGATTGGTACTTGATATTTACTGCATTAAGTCGCGGCAATGTACGTTTGGCTACCGTCTTGTTACCGTGGCATTTAGTCTTGCAACTTCTGCTGCTTCCTGTTTATCTTGGGTTTATTCTCGATACGACCATCGTCTATAACGCCAGCGAGCTGATAACCGGCTTCGCCTTAGTAATAGGCATTCCACTCGCTTTGGCGATACTCTGCCGATGGTTAGGGAAAACGCACATAGAGACGGAGACGGCAGCAAGTAGGCTGGGGTATCTACAACTTCTCTGCTTAAACTTGGCCATCGTTGCGCTCTTCGCGGCTCATGGCCAATTGCTTTTCGCGCACATCGATTCGGTCGTGCGGCTGCTTATTCCGCTGCTCATGTTTTTCGGCGCAACGTTATGGCTGGTACACACGATATCCTGCCGAGCCGGTTATCGTTACCCTGAGCGGGTCGCACTGTGCTTTAGTTGTTTGGCAAGGAACTCGCCGGTCGCACTCGCCATCGCCGTGGTCGCCTTTCCAGATTGGCCATTACTTGCCCTGGTTCTGGTTGTCGGGCCATTAATGGAGCTGCCGGTGCTCGCTGTTATCTCGCGGCTCTTACTCCGTGCACAATCGATCGGCTCGCAGACAACCCCGCATAGGGGTGCTTAACAGCGCGCTAAGGGCAGCCATTCCAACCGCGTCTACCACAAACGTGTCGAAAAGCATCGCTTAAGAACGACGTACTTATTGACAGCATCACAAGAAGGTTTAACATACGTGCGTGTTTGTATCCTTAAATCCGAAAGGGACTCCATGCCTGCATATTGCCCGCCGGGAGGTTGTTTAATGCGAGCGCCGTTTAATGTTTTCGCGGGTCTGAGAGGACTCTCCCTATCCCTACTCCTAGGCATAGGCCTGATAGGCTGCGGCCAGGGCGAGGGCTCTGGCGGAGCGAACCAAGGACCGCCGCCACCACCTGTTACAGTTGCAGAAGTTACCGCGCAAAATGTTCAGGTCACCGGCGAATACGCCGGGCGTGCACGGGGTTCGCGGCAAGTCGAGGTACGGGCGCGGGTCGGCGGTACCCTGGAAGAACGTTTGTATTCCGAAGGCCAGTTCCTCGAAGCGGGTGATCCGCTTTTTAGAATTGAGCGTCAACCTTATGAAATCGCTGTCAAGCGAGCCGAGGCTGAGCTTGCTAACGCACGCGCAAGCCTAAATCAGGCCGACCGCGAATGGCGGCGTATTTCTTCGCTGTTCGAGCGTAACGCGATTAGCGAGCGGGAGCGGGATCAGGCGCTCTCCCAGCGGGAGCTTGCGCAAGCACAGTTTGCTTTGGCCGAAGCCAGTTTGGCGCAGGCTCAGTTGGACTTGAGTTACACCATTGTGAGGGCGCCGGTAGCCGGCCCGACCGGGCTGGAAAGCCTGCCGGAAGGCAGTTTGATCGATCGCGGCACGCTGCTGACAACAGTCACACAGCACAACCCCATACACGTCCATTTCGCACTTCCCCCGAGTGACGCGGCCACCCAACGCATGGTTCGTGCTGCGATGGCCGGCCAAGGCGACGTTCAGCAAGTCGAGGCCACCTTGTTATTCTCCGACGGTTCGACTTATGGCGAGAAAGGCATCGTTAATTTCACCGATAGCACGATCGATCCGAGAACCGGCAATGTTTCGGCAAGGGCCGTGTTCGCGAACGACAACAACGAACTCACGCCAGGCCAGTTCGTCCGCATCCGGATGCCGATCCAGCAGTTGGAGAATGTGTTCTTAGTCGAAGAGCAAGTGGTCGGCCAAGGCCGCCAAGGCCCTCGCGTTTTCATCCTCACCGAGGAAGGAACGGTCCGCGAACAACCCGTCGAAGTTGGGCCGGTTGTCGACGGTAAGCGCGTGATCTTAAGCGGGTTGGAAAACGGCGATAAATTGGTCGTTAACGGGCATGTCGCGCTGCGCGACGGCGCTCCGGTTACGCCCACTGTCCGCAACGGGCGGGAGGACTAATGCTTAGGTTCTTTATTGATCGACCGATTTTTTCGTCGGTCATATCCATTATTATCGTCCTGCTTGGCGCCGCGGCATTGCGCGTTCTGCCGGTCGAGCAATACCCGGACGTAGCACCGCCGCAGGTGGTTGTCACAGCAATCTACCCCGGTGCCAGTGCCGAAGTAATGGCCAACTCGGTCGCCGCCCCTCTGGAGCAGGAAATCAACGGCGTCGACAACATGATCTACATGGAGTCAACGAGTACCGACGCCGGCTATATCCAGATTTCGATTTCTTTCGAACTGGGTACCGACCCAGACCAGGCGGCCATCAACGTCAATAACCGGGTTCAATCGGCGTTGGCACGGCTACCACAACGCGTGCGCGATCAAGGCATTCGTGTCGAAGCCCAATCGACTAACATTCTGATGGTACCGGTCCTGTACTCTCCGGACGGCAGCCTCACTACGCTACAAATCAGCAATTACGCTTTATTAAACGTCCTTGACGAGCTGGTTCGTATCCCCGGGGTAGGTGATGCGTCCCTTTTCGGCGAACAGGACTACTCCATGCGTGTCTGGCTACGCCCGGATATGCTGGCGCAGTACGATCTCACGCCGTCCGATGTTGCCGGCGCGCTTCGCTCTCAGAATGCCCAGTTCGCAGCCGGCAGTATCGGTGCGGAGCCTGCTCCGCTAGGCCAGGCGTTCACATTTGCCGTCGCTCCGGAAGGTCAACTGAGCAGCCCGGAGGAGTTCGAGCGGGTCATTCTACGTGCCGACGAAGAGGGCAGCGTACTCCGTTTAGGCGATATAGCGCGGGTCGAACTCGGTTCCAGCAACTATGCCTTCTCGGCGGTTTATAACCAAGAACCGACGGTCCCGATGGGTGTCTACTTACAGCCTGGCGCTAATGCTTTAGAGACGGCACAGCAGGTGAGGGAAGCCCTGGCAGAGATGTCTACGCGTTTCCCCGAGGGGTTAAGCTACGGGATTCCCTACGACACCACCGAGTTTATCGAAGTATCGGTACGGGAAGTGGTCGTCACCTTACTTGTGGCGCTTGCGCTGGTCGTACTGGTGACGTTCATTTTCCTACAGCACTTCCGGGCGGCATTGATTCCCTTGGCAGCCATTCCGGTATCCCTGATCGGCACCTTCGCCGGCATGTTGGCGCTCGGTTTCTCGGTCAATTTGCTCACGCTATTCGGCCTAGTACTAGCGATCGGGATTGTGGTCGACAACGCCATCATCGTGATGGAAAACGTCGAACGTTTGATGCATGAAAAAGGCTTGAAGGCACGCGAAGCGTCCATCGAGACAATGCAGCAAGTAGCAGGGGCCGTAGTCGCTTCTACCCTGGTTTTGGTTGCTGTCTTCGCGCCAGTAGCTTTCCTCGGCGGACTGACCGGCGAACTTTACCGGCAGTTTGCTGCGACTATTGCCGTTTCTGTCGTTGTCTCTGCCGTGGTCGCGCTGACCCTAACGCCTGCCATGTGCGCATTGCTGCTCGATCGACAAGCGAAGGAACCGGCTAAAATCTTCCAGTGGTTCAACTACGGTTTCGAGCGCGTTACCAATGGCTTCGTTAGCGCCGTCGACGTGCTATTGAAGAAACCCGTCGTCGGTGTCGGCTTATTTGCCGGCATGTTGTTGGTCGTCGGTTTCTTGCTGACTCGCATGCCCGACGGTTTGGTCCCGCAAGAAGACCAGGGCGTTGCGATTGCAGTCGTCCAATTGCCGCCGACCGCCTCGTTACCGCGCACCGAAGTGGTCCGCGACGTGCTATCGGAACAACTGCTGGGCCTGCCCGAAGTACAGGACTTCACGGCTTTCGCCGGTTTCGACATCATTGCCGGTTCCTTACGAACCAACGCCGCGGCCGGCTTTGTGAATCTCTCGCATTGGAATGAGCGGACGGGGCAGGGGCAGGATGCCGCTTCCGTAGCTATGCAGGTAATGGGGATGGGTTTTGGCATTCAGGAAGCCAATATCTTCGCCTTCACGCCGCCGCCGATTATGGGGCTTTCCCTGACCGGCGGGGTCGAGGGGTATTTGCAGGTTCGTGGCGACGTCACCATGGCCGATGTCGAAGCCAGAGCTCAGCGCTTTGTGGCCGCGGCTAACGAAAGGCCTGAGCTGGGCAACGTCCAAATCACCCTGGACACCGGCATTCCTCAATATCGCGCGAAAGTCGACCGCGAACAGGCCAGCGCTATAGGCGTACCGTTGAACCAGGTATTCGAAGCGATGCAAAGCACCTTCGGCTCCCTCTACGTCAACGACTTCACCTATGCCGGCCGTAACTGGCAAGTCAATCTACAGTCCGAAGGCGAGTTCCGCAGCCAACCGGAGGATATTCAGCGGGTCTTCGTACGTTCGGAGTATGGCGAGATGGTGCCGCTGAGTTCCCTTGTGACCTTAGAACGCACCAATGCAGCGGATATCGTTAATCGATTCAATGTTTATCCGGCTGCGCGCTTGATGGCAGACCCCGCCCCCGGTTACACGACGGGGCAGGCCAAAGCTGCGTTGGAAGCTGTTGCCGCCCAAATGGAAGACGGAGATACCGTCCTTGGCTGGATTGGCGAAGCCTATCAGTTAGACGCCGCGGCAGGTGCCGGCACAGCCGCCTTCGCTTTAGGCTTACTGATGGTCTTCTTGATTCTGGCAGCGCAATACGAGCGTTGGACGCTACCGCTAGCGGTCGCTTCTGCAGTGCCGTTTGCGGTGCTCGGCGCCGCTCTCTTCAGCGTACTGCGCGGATTCCCGAACGATATCTACTTCCAAGTCGGGCTTTTGCTGTTAATTGGCTTGGCAGCTAAGAATGCCATTCTAATCGTCGAATTTGCGGCACAGAACCGGGCGACTGGCCTGAGTTCGCAAGAAGCCGCTCGCACCGCGGCCAAACAACGCTTCCGGGCCATTATGATGACGGCATTAACCTTCATCATCGGCTCCTTGCCGTTGCTGTTTGCAACCGGCGCTGGTGCTGCCAGTCGGCAGGAGCTTGGGACGGTGGTCGTCGGCGGCATGATCGCTGCAAGCACGCTGGCGCTTGTCTTCGTACCACTCTTCTACAAATTGTTGGAGGATTTGGCCACGTGGCGTCGGCAGCGTAAGGAAAGGAGAAGCGCCGATGCATAAGAAGCTCTTATTGGCGGTGGCAACGTCGCTGGCGGTAGCGGGATGCGTTACCGTCGGCCCCGACTACCAGGCTCGCGATTTCGATTTGCCGGAACAATGGCCCGAGCATCATCTGCTTGATGAGGCCGATACCACCGACTGGTTGGAATGGTGGCAACGGTTCGAGGACCCGGTCCTTAACCAGTTGGTGGGGCGGGCGCTCGACGACAACCTGGAAATCCGCTTGCAAGCGGCCAGAATCGAGGAGGCGAGGGCAAGGCTCGGCTTGGCGCGGGCAGAGCAAAGGCCTAGCCTTTCCGCCCAAGCGGAAGCCAGCCGCGATCGGCAACCGGCGGCTGCGATGCCGCTGGAAGGGTTCGAGCCGTCGCCGAGCAACCTGTTCTCGATTAGCGGTATGCTCAGCTACGAGCTGGACCTGTGGGGTCGCTTGACCCGCGAGCGGGAAGCCGCCGAAGCCATTTTGGAAGAGAACCAGTTCTCGCGGGAAGCCGTACGCCTCAACGTCGTTGCCGACGTCGTTGCAACGTACTTCAACCTGCGGACAGCGCAAAGCCAACTGGCGATCACAAAACAAGCACTGGAAACCCGCGAGGAAACCTATCGACTGGAACGCGTTCGCTTCGAGGCCGGCGATGCCGACGAGCTTTCCTTGCGCCAAGCGCAATCCGAGTTAGCCACCGCTCGTGCGCAGCTACCGGCGTACATTCAGCAAGTTCGGGTGTTGGAGGGTGCGCTAGGCGCTTTGCTGGGGCTAACGCCTGCCGAACTCTTCCGCGAGTTTGAGCTGGGCGATGAGCGGCTTGAGCAAATCGCATTGCCAGAGGGTGTTCCAAGTTACTTGCCGTCACAGCTACTGGAACGACGGCCGGACATCCGGGCGGCGGAAGCCGGCGTTATCGCGGCAACCGCCGGCGTTGGCGTAGCGCAAGCCTCTCGTCTGCCGAGGTTGAACCTTACGACGCTATTGGGCACCGCAGCCGTTGATACCGGGGATCTCTTTACCGGCGATGCGATGACCTGGGGGCTTGGCGCTTCCGTTGCCGGGCCGCTGCTGGACTTTGGGCGCGGGCGGGCGAGGGTCGATACTGCGGAAGCAATCCGTTCCCAAGCGGAGCTGCGGTATGAAGCCACCGTCAATACCGCGTTCCGCGAGGTACGCGATGCGCTCGTCGTTTACGAGACCAGCGGCGATCGGGTGGCGGCCATTCAAGAGCAGGTCGATGCTATCGGGCGCTCTTTGTACGTCGCCGAACTGCGCTACCGTGAAGGCTTGGTTGGCTTCATCGAACTACTCGACGCCCAACGAGCGCTCCTATCGGCAGAGCTGGCGCTGGCAGAAGCCAACCGTGACCGCCTGACCGCCACAGCAACGTTATTCAAAGCACTCGGCGGCGGCTGGAGCGAAACGGCGGCAGAGGACGACGCTTAGACTGGCAACTGCACCGCTCCAAAGGAAAGGAGCGGTGCAGCCGCTTCCCTGCGCAGATCGACTTCCGAGGGAGAGTCGAATCGCGCTAAGATGTACCGAGGAGGCATACTGCATGAACACGGAAAGTTTTAGTTTAGGAGAACTGGCGGCACTCGTCGGTGCACGCCTGGTTGGCGATTCGGAACGGCGGATACGACGAGTGGCCGCTCTCGATAAGGCCGAGCACGATGCGTTAGCGTTTTGCACCGGCCCTCGCTATCTCGATCAGTTACGAACAACACAAGCTGGAGCGGTTCTCGTTAAGCCCGCTCACGCAGAAGCTTGCCCTACGGCGGCGCTGGTCGTCGATGACCCTTACTATGCCTACGCGCTGTTAGCCAACCATTTGTACCCCCGACAGCCCGCGCCGGGCGGCATTCATCCGTCAGCCGTTATCGCAGACGATGCCGAAGTCGATCCGGAAGCAGCTGTTGGGCCAAACGCGGTGGTCGAGGCAGGCGCGAGAGTAGGGCGTGGCACCATTATCGGCGCTAATGCCTACATCGGTGCCGGGGCGCACATAGGCGAGGACACCTGGTTAGCCGCAGGCGTATACATCGGCGCAGCTTGCGAAATAGGTGCTGGCGTTATTGTCCATTCAGGTGTCGTGATCGGTGCCGATGGCTTTGGTTTCGCGCCTGGGCGAGAAGGCTGGCGTAAAGTGCCGCAGCTAGGCAAAGTCATCGTTGGCAATCGGGTCGATATTGGCGCCAATACGACGATTGATCGCGGCGCTTTAGATGACACCGTCATTGAAGACGGTGTAAAGCTCGACAACCTCGTGCATATTGCTCACAACGTAAGAGTCGGGGAAAACACGGTCATCGCTGGCTGTACTGTTATCGCCGGTAGTACCCGAATCGGCAAGAACTGCATTATCGGCGGAGCATCGGCAATAACCGGGCATGTGGATATTGCCGATGGCGTAACGCTAATGGGCATGACCGGTGTTTCCGGCAATATCCGCGAAGCAGGCGTCTATGCATCGCCGACACCCGCGCAACCGCTGAAAGAATGGCGCAAGAATGTAGTGAGGTTCACGCAGCTGGAAGATATCGTACGCCGGTTGCGTATTGTCGAACGAGGGTTGGCTGAACAACACTCGGCCGAACAGCACTCATAAACAAAGTCGATTCAACTCAGAGGAGGGCCCCTGCGGCTTCAGCCGCGGGGGCCCTTGAATTTTGCACGCCTAAATCACCTAATGACGCCGGATACCGGTGAAATAGTAATCAAGCATTTCTTCGCCGTATCGCGGCATTTCGTATAGCTCCGGATCTCTGAGCCAAAGTATGCTCATTCCCTTCATCAACGACATTAGGGCAACAGTGGCAGCTCTGGGATCAACGCTATCCCGCAACAAGCCTTGTTCTTTCGCCGTTTCGAAATCCTTTGTGAGTTGATCCATCGACTCCGCATCGAGCACTTTCTGCCGCTCAACGCTAGGATTAATCTCGCTGACGTATTCGCAGCGACTCCAGAGTACCGTGTAAATTTCGCGTTGAGTTTTGCTATCGACGAACGTCTTTAGCACGCGTCGGCAAACTTCGTGAATCATTTCTAGCACATTACCTTCGCTGGATTCCCTGATGCTATCGGCCAATTCCGCCATAGGGGCGCGGGCTCGCTCAGCAAGCGCCGTGAACAAATCGTTCTTATCCTTGAAGTGCCAATACACAGCACCACGAGTAACGCCGGCGCGGCGAGCAATCATTTCCAGCGTGGTCCGCGAAACGCCTTTCTCCAGGAATACCTCGATAGCTGCATCGAGAATCGATTCCCGGGTTGCCTCAGCTTCTGCCTTAGTACGTCGCGCCACTATAACCGTCCTCCAACCAAACTTGGTGCCTATTGTAGCGTGTTACGTACAGTCTTTGCATACAAACGAGTATGTATACTTGGGCGCGCATTGCATTTAACATAATATATATTATACGCAGCACGCTAAGTCAGATTAGGACTTGGCTAGCCCGACTCCGCAAGATAAGAGCTCAGCAGTCGTTTATATGGAGATAAGAATAAACAGCGAAAAGCGCCTGCTCGGCGCTATGCCGGGCTTTCTCTTTCTGACTGAAGCGGTTAAACGAGTTGGACGATATGCGCTGAGGGCATCGGCCGCGAAACCGGATTCTCTTGGCGCCTCACAGCGAGCGCTGTTGCGCCAAGAGAAATATTCGGGGGCAGCCTCCTCTATCAGTCAGAATGCGTAGTTCGCGGTCAGGCTGAGGGTGCGCGGAGCGCCAGGGAAAATCATCCTGTCATTGAAACCGCCGACGAAATAACGTTCGTCAGTCAGGTTGCTGATGTTGAGGGCAAGATCAAGCGCACCGAGCTTGTAGTAAGCCGCAAGGTCGAACACGGTATAAGCAGGTAACACGACGCTTTCGTCAAAGGTTTCGCGTTTGCCTACGTAATTAAGGCCACCTCCTAAACCGAGTCCGGTATCGACGAAGTCGTACCGGGTCCAAAGGTGGCCGCTGTACCGAGGGATGTTCGAAGGACGTTTGCCGATATTATCGGGGTCGCTGTCTTCGGTGACCTCAGCATCGATGTAACCCACCCCGACGAGTAGCCTCCAGTTTGGCGTAAGCTCGCCCACTAAATCGATCTCGCCGCCACGGCTGCGAAACTCGCCGATCTGAATCGAACGCTGAGTATCGTTCGGGTCGCGCACACGCTCATTCTTTCTGGTGATTTCGTACACAGCTAGGTTGGCGCTTAGGCGGCCGCCAAACCAGTCGGCCTTGATCCCAACCTCGATCTACTCGCTCTCTAGCGGCTCCCAGGGACCGCCCTGTTCTGGGGTGCCGCCAAGCTGCGGTTCGAAACTCTCGGCATAGCTCGCATACAACGATACCTGTTCGGTAGCCTTGAAGACGGCACCGAGGTCGCCCGTCACCGCCGTGTCGCTGTCCTTATCGGAGCCGAGCCAATCCGCGCTGTGACGGTCGTAACGCACGCCGCCGGCCACAGTCCAGCGCGGGGTCAGCTCGATGCGGTCGCGTAGGTAAATACCGCGGCTTTGGCTGCGGGTCTCCCGCTCGGTCAGTTCGTAGTCATAGTCGGCGGGACGGGCTTGCCGGTAGACGGGGTCGAAGATATCGATGGGCGGTACGTTACCGGTGGTCGACCCGACGACATCTGATCGCACTGTATTACGCGCATCGACACCAACGTTGATCTGGTGCCGAAACCGTCCGCTGTTAAATTCACCGGCGAGATCAGCAACGGCATAGGCCTCTTCGTTTGTGTAGTCGAAGTCGCGGAACTGGCGGCGCATAGTCCTGCCGTCCGCTTCCAGCCCGCTCGGCTCGTGATAGCGATCGCGATAATCGCTATGCGACGCGCGACCGGTCAGAGAAATACGCCAGATCGAGGTTAGGTAATGCTCGAACCCTGCCTGCAGGGCCCAACCCTTATTCTCTTGGAGATCGGTCGGTTCCTGCAGCGACCGATCTATAGGCAAAAGGTCGACATCGCCGCCTGGCGCCGGAATGCCGCGATCACGCTTGCCTTTGTTGCGAACACCGAACAGCTCTGCTTCCAGCGCCAAGGTACTAGCATCGCTGATCAACCAAGTCACGGAAGGAGCCAGCTGCCAGTTGCGCTCTTCAATATTATCGCGAAAGCTTCCGCCATCTTCGCCTGCCATGATCAGGCGATAAAGTACCGGACTATCCTCTCCCAATGGGCCGGTGACATCTAAAACGCCTCGGTATCGGTCGTGTTCGGCGGCGGTCACGGTCACGGAGCGCTGCCGAACCGCAAGCGGTTTTTTGGTGACTAGGTTGACCATGCCGCCCGGGCCGCCTCCCCCATAAAGCAGTGCGGCAGGCCCCTTCAGAACTTCGACACGATCGACGTTTGCGGTTATCGGATTAATGAAACCATCGTAGGGGTTAGCGCGCAGGCCATTGAAGGTGACGTTATCGCGCTGACTGCGAAAGCCGCGGATCTGGAAATCCTGGTTATAAGAAAACTGGCTCGCCCCGCTGACGTTTCGGTAGAGCTCGTCGAAGCGGTAGACATCCTGATCTCGAAGCACCTCGTGATTAACGATGCCTACGCTCCGTGGGATCTCGCGCAGAGACTCATCGGTACGTAGCACTGATTCGGCGTCTCCCACGACATACGTGTCGCCCCGGTCTTCGATGCGAATGGTGCTGAGCCGGAATATGCCGTCGTCGGTTCTTTCGGCGTTCTCCTGTGTCTGCGCAGAGCTCGCTGGCGCAGCTAAGGCAAGCGTGGCCGCAATAGGCAGCGCAGTTAGCAAGTTATGCTTTACTAAAATGCGGGTAAGCGGAAAGTCTGTAATTGCAGTGTCGCGATGAATGGTCACAATGCCCCCATAGACAAACTAGAGCAGTCTCATCCTATATGAAAAGAAAGATGATAATGATTCTCGTTATATTTAACAACGCTTGTCGGGCGGGTATGAGTCTTCTTACTCTAAGTCGCGGATAGTGCAAGCTCGGAAAGTTTGGGCAATATAATGGCCTTTCTTGCCAGCGCGATCATGCCGCAATATGTGTTAGCTTTGCCAAGCCGCCCTGTCTGGTAGAACACGTGAGCTACTGAAACTGCTGACTTTAGCCGTTGGCTACGTCCTGGCGGGTGCAATTACACTTCACGCGGCCGTAAGCTGCCCTCGCCTCTCAAGCAGCGCTACAGAAGGTGTCGCTTATACATCACACCTGCCCGCTTCGCTTGGCTTGCCTGATGCCACCTTTCAAGCCCCGCGTGGGCCCTTGCCGATAGCACGTACACGGGCCGCGCCATCGATCGTCACTACCAGACCACACAACATGGTGTTGGAGGTCGCGAAAACGAGCCCAAAGAAACCGAGAACGAGCGGCGAAATTAGCAACCAAATACCCAACAGGAGCACGATCCATTCCCGCCGAGGCAACGGTCGCACTAAACCCAACAGGGGAATGGCAATCAGCGCTGCTCCAACCACATAGGAGTTCCAGGCCGATACACCGCCGTAACCGTCCTCATACGCCAGTATGTACGGTGCGACAACGAGCCATAGCCCGACTAGGGGGTTCATCCAATCTTGCCAGCGCATTCCCATGCAATCCTCCGTCGATCCTTCGTGACTGCCGCTTACTGCACTAGCGGCGACTCCGCACCCTCGATCTCTATCCCTTCAATCCGCGCGCGACCGGCAAGCACCTGCACATACTGCATTAAACCGCGGCGGTAGACGCTTTCACGCAGATAATCGGCAATGAGCGGTCGCGCCTGCTCGAAGGTGTAGGGCTCGCCGCCCGCCCGCGCTTCGAGATAGACCACGTGATAACCATAGCGTGTCTCGATCGGCCCCGGCGCGATCTCGCCTACCGTTAGTCGCGCAAGTGCCCGCTCGAACTCCGGCACGGTACGACCGGAGGCTATCGTTCCCATCTGCCCTCCCTGCTCCCGCGAAGGGCAATCGGAGTAGCGAGCGGCAAACTCGGCAAATCGGCCAATGTCGCCGTCAAGCTCGCGAATCAGGTCACGCGCCTTACGGTCAGCCGCCTCCCGGGCCAGCGGCTCCTCGGGCACCATCAGCAAAATGTGCGAAACCGTGTGCAACAAAGGCGAGCGCAGCGTGTCGCGGTTTTTCTCGAAATAACGGCGACAGCTGGTTTCGTCCGGCTCCGGCACGTAAACCTCCTGTTCTATGAGCTGGCGGATCAGCGCCTCATCCTCGGGTTCGCCCGGTTCGGGCTCGGGGCGGATGCCTAGACGCGCAGCCTCCTGTAACATGAGTTCGCGGATAACCAGTGCTCGTGCCGCCGCCTCGCGCGCGTCGGCGACCGAAGAGGCTGGGTGGTATTGCGTTTCCAGGTTGATTGCAGCCTCGGTAATAGGTGTGCCGTTCACCGCAACGTGCATTGCGACCTCCCTCAATCTCGGTTATCGGCTTCGGACCACTTGGTAGTTACGGCGTAGGTAAACCCAGGGCCAGCTCCAGATATGCACCAGGCGGCTGAACGGGAACGCCGCAAACATGACGAGCCCTAGCGCGATATGCAACTTATAGGAGGAAGGCACTTCGACTAGATGCATCCACGCCCCGCCCTGAAAAGAGACGATTCCACGCGCCCAGGCAACCAACTCGGTCATTACCAGGCCGTCCATGTGGTGGCGAGAAACATAGATGGTGAACAGTCCAGTGAGCAACTGACCGAATATCAACAACAGAATGAAATTATCCATGGGCGCGCTATTGGCCTGAACGGCCGGCACCGTAAAGCGGCGCCACAGCAATATTACCAACCCGGCCAGGCAGATTACGCCGAAAATCCCACCGGCGACCATTGCGAAGACCTGCTTCGCTGCCGGCGTTACCCCGATTGCGTAAAAAAACGCAGGAGGGGTAAGCAGGCCGAACAGGTGGCCGAAGAACAGTGCCAGGATGCCGATGTGAAAAAGTAGGTTACCGACCCGATAGGTGCGTGTATTGTGCAGCATCTGGCTCGACATGGTGCGCCACGTGTACTGACCACGCTCGTAGCGCAGGATGCTGCCAAGGATGAAAATGGTACCCGCTAGATACGGGCCGACGCCAAAAATGAGCTGGTGAAGGTATTCCATGGCCCTGCTCCTTTAGGTGTTTGACCCCTGCGCCGGGACCTTCCGGCGCATGCCCACGTCCCACTGCACCGGCTGTACGTCCGCTCCGCCCCCCTTGCTGGAGCTTGCCAGCGCCGATTCCTGGGTGAAGCTCACCGCTTCCTCCTCCCAGATCTTGTCCATATTAACGATCGCCTCGTCCGGACCTTCCTCGGCCACTTGGCGGTGCAACTCCGCACGCTCCTCCGCCGAGATGCCAACGAAAGCCTCCAGCGCCTCCAGCAACACCGCGTAACGGCTGTCGCGCTCGCGTAGTCGCGCAGCTACCAAAGTGACGACCGGAATTGCCTCGCCAAGCATTTCGCGCGCCTCCATAACCGAGCGCTCGGCGAGAAATTCGAGCACCAGCGGCAGGTAATCGGGCAGCTCGCGGGCGTCGAGTTCGAAGCCGCAATCCTGGTAGTGAGTCATCAACTGCACCATCGCCGGCCCCCGCTCGCGCGATTCGCCGTGGGTATGCTCAAAGATATGCAGCGAGAGTTTGCGGCCGCGATCGAACAGCTCGACGTAGCGCTCCTGCGCTCTTATCAGATCCAGCGCCATTAGCTCTTCGATAAAGCTCCGCACCTCATGTTGGGCCGCCTCGGGTAACAGCCGCTCCCGTTCAAGTACGGAACGCATCTCCGGCAGCGCCTCATGAATCTCCGCCGTCGGATAACGCAGCAACAGCGAAAGCACCTTGAACGTCAGCATATAGGGCCTCCTTAGGTCCGGTCCCGGGGCGAGCGCTCGACCCGAATCGGGAAGTACTTACGTACCGAGGTAGGTTTACCGCCGAACACGTCCGGGTCGTCGGTTGCGCCGCCGCAGCCTTGACCAAAGGTGAAGCCGCAGCCGCCACGTTCGGTGATAGCGTCGTAGATGTCGGAGGCGTACTCGCGCTGGTTGGTTGGGATAACAAAACGGTCTTCGAAGTCGGCAAGCGCCATGTAGCGGTACATCTCTTCTACTTGTGCCTGGGTGAGCTCCACCCGTTCGAGCACTTCGGTATTGATCCGCCCTTCGACGTGCTTATCGCGCATGTATGCGCGCATGGCGATCATGCGCTTGAGTGCCCTTACGATGGGCTCCTCCTTGCCGGCTGTGAGCATGTTGGCAAGATAACGCATGGGGATACGCAGCGACTCGACATCGGGGAAAATCCCGTTGTTGCCGATTTTGCCGGCATCGGCAGCGGCCTGAATGGGTGAGAGCGGCGGCACGTACCAGACCATCGGCAAGGTTCGGTATTCCGGGTGCAGCGGAAAGGCGACCCGCCACTCTTTAGCCATCTTGTACACCGGCGAGCGCTGCGCGCCCTCGATCCAGTTCTCGGGAATACCCTGGCGCCGCGCTTCGGCGATCACCTCCGGGTCGTAGGGGTCGAGGAAGCAATCCAGCTGCGCTTCGTAGAGATCCTGCTCGTCGGCCACACTGGCAGCTGTCTCGATCCGATCGGCATCGTAGAGCAGGACGCTGAGATAGCGGATGCGACCCACGCAGGTTTCGGAGCAGACGGTCGGATGTCCCACCTCGATGCGCGGATAGCAGAAGATGCACTTCTCCGATTTGCCCGACTTCCAGTTGTAATAGATCTTCTTGTAAGGACAGCCGGTAACGCACATACGCCAGCCGCGACACATTTCTTGGTCGATCAGGACGATACCGTCCTCCTCGCGCTTATAAAGCGCGCCGGAGGGGCACGAGGCGACACAGGAGGGGTTGAGGCAGTGCTCGCACAACCGCGGCAAATACATCATGAAAGTATTTTCGAACTGCCCGTAGATTTCCTTTTGTACCCCCTCGAAGTTGTAATCCTTCGCGCGTTTCTCGAACTCGCCGCCGAGGATCTCCTCCCAGTTCGGGCCCCACTCGACCTTATCGAGCAACTTCCCGTGCAGCAGCGAATAGGGCCGCGCTTGCGGCATAGTCTTACACTCGGGGGCGGACTGTAGGCTTCCATAATCGTAGTCCCAGGGCTCATAGTAATCCTGGATGGAAGGCATATCCGGGTTGGAGAACAGATTGCCGATCACTCGCCACTTGCCTCCCAGACGCGGGCGAATCTTGCCGCTCTCTAATCGCACCCAACCGCCGCGCAGCGCTGCTGGTTCTCCCAGTCCTTGGGGTAGCCGATTCCGGGCTTGGTCTCGACGTTGTTGTACCAGGCGTATTCCATGCCTTCGCGGCTTGTCCAAACGTTTTTACACGTGATCGAACAGGTGTGACAGCCGATGCATTTGTCCAAGTTGAGGACTTTGCCGATCTGTGCGCGAATCCTCATTGCTCGCCCTCCAGTTTCTTCAGGATGTGCTGAGGGGCGCTACCCAGCCAGTCGACCTTGTCCATGCGGCGGACGAGGATAAATTCGTCGCGGTTGGAGCCTACGGTTCCGTAGTAATTAAAACCCCAACTGAGCTGAGCGTAGCCGCCAATCATATGGGTCGGTTTGAGCACGGTACGGGTGACGGAGTTGTGAATGCCGCCACGCCGGCCGGTCATCTCGGACCCGGGTGTATGCACCAGCTTTTCCTGCGCGTGGTACATCATCGCCACCCCTTCCGGAATGCGCTGCGAAACGACCGCGCGAGCAGTGATCGCGCCATTGACGTTGTATGCCTCAATCCAATCGTTGTCCTCGATCTGCGCCCGCTTGGCGTCGGCCTCGCTGATCCAGATAATCGGGCCGCCACGCGAGAGCGTGAGCATGATGAGATTGTCGGTGTAGGTGGAGTGAATCCCCCACTTCTGGTGCGGAGTCAGAAAATTAAGCGTGATTTCAGGATTGCCGTTGGGATGGTGCCCCTTTATCGGTGCGATAGTTTTGGTATCCACCGGCGGTTTATAGACACATAACTCCTCGCCGAAGCCGCGCATCCATGGATGATCCTGGTAGAACTGCTGGCGCCCGCTTAAGGTGCGCCAGGGAATTAGCTCATGAACGTTCGTGTAGCCGGCGTTGTAAGAGACGTGCTCGGATTCGAGCCCGCTCCAGGTCGGCGAGGAAATGATCTTGCGCGGCTGTGCCACCAAGTCGCGGAAGCGGATTTTCTCCTCTTCCTTGGGCAGCGCGAGGTGGGCGTGATCGCGGCCGGTGATCTTCGACAACGCTTTCCAAGCCTTCACCGCCACTTCGCCGTTGGTTTCGGGGGCGAGCATTAGAATCGTCTCGCAAGCATCGATGGGGGTGTCTATCCGCGGCCGCCCATGCCCTACCCCTTCGGTATCGACCGTACGGTTGAGCTGGCCGAGCTTGTGCACCTCCTCCTCGGTGTTCCAGGTAATCCCCTTGCCGCCGTTGCCGAGCTTGTCGAGCAGCGGACCTAGAGAGCTGAACTTACGGAACGTGTTGGGATAGTCGCGCTCGACTACCGCTAGCGTAGGCATGGTCTTGCCGGGAATAGGCTCGCACTCGCCTTTCTTCCACTCCTTTACTTCCAGCGCTTGTGCAAGCTCGGCGGGCGAATCGTGCAGGATCGGCAGCGTGACGATGTCTTTTTCCACGCCCAAGTGACCCACGGCCAACTCGGAGAACTTGCGTGCGACGCCTTTGTAGATATCCCAGTCGGAACGGGATTCCCAGGCGGGATCCACCGCCTTGGAGAGCGGATGGATGAACGGGTGCATATCGGATGTGTTGAGATCGTCCTTTTCGTACCAGGTCGCAGTCGGCAGAACGATATCGGAGTACATACAGGTGGTGGACATCCGAAAATCCAGCGTCACCATCAAATCCAGTTTGCCCTCCACCGGCTTGTCTCGCCAGCGCACCTCCTCGGGCTTAACCGCCGCCTCGTCCTTACCCAGATCGAGCCCGAGTACGCCATGCTGACTTTCCGCACCCATGAAGTATTTAAGAAAGTATTCATGTCCTTTACCCGAGGCGCCCAACAGGTTGGAGCGCCAGATGAACATGTTGCGGGGGTAGTTGTTCGGGCCGTCCGGATCCTCGCTGGCAAACTGTAGACTGCCGTCCTTGAGGCTTTGCACCACATAGTCCTTCGGGTCCATACCCGCGGCCTCGGCCTCGCGACAAATCTCTAACGGGTTGCGCGATAGCTGCGGAGCGCTGGGCAGCCAGCCCATGCGTTCGGCGCGAACGTTATAGTCGAGCAAACTGCCGGGGAAATCCTTGGGGTCCGCCAACGGCGAGAGGATTTCCTGTACCTGTAGCTTTTCGTAGCGCCACTGGTTGGTATGGAGGTAAAAGAACGAAGTCGAGTTCATTTGCCGCGGCGGCCGCGCCCAGTCAAGCGCAAAGGCAAGCGGCAGCCAGCCGGTCTGCGGCCGCAGCTTCTCCTGGCCGACGTAGTGAGCCCAGCCTCCGCCGCTCTGACCGACGCAGCCGCACATCATCAGCATGTTGATGACGCCGCGGTAGTTCATATCCATGTGATACCAGTGATTCATGGACGCGCCGATGATGACCATCGACTTGCCATGGGTCTTATGCGCGTTCTCGGCGAACTGCCGTGCCACCGTAATCACCCGATCTCGCGGCACTCCCGTAATACGCTCCTGCCAAGCCGGCGTGTAGGGAATGTCGTCGTCGAAACTAGCCGCAACGTTAGCTCCGCCGAGGCCGCGATCCAACCCGTAGTTAGCACACTGAAGGTCGAAAACAGTGGCAACGAGTGCTTCCTCGCCGTTGGCAAGCGTAAGCTTACGTACCGGGACGTTACGCTCAAGAATCTCCTCATGGTCAGTATGCAACCAGTGCTGGCTGGCCTGGCGACCGCCGCCGAAGTACGGGAACGCAACTGCAACCACGTCATCGCGACTGTCGATCAACGATAGCTGCAACTTAACCTCGCTACCGTCACGGGCGTCCTTAGATTCGAGGTTCCACTTGCCCACGCCTTGTTGCTCCTCGCCCCAGCGGAAGCCTATGCTGCCCTGAGGCAGCACGATACGCTCGCCACCCTCCTCCACAGCCACCGTCTTCCACTCGGGATTGTTCTTCTGCGCCAGTGCATCGGCGAAGTCGCTTGCCCGCAGATAGCGCCCTGGTATCAGCCGGCCGTTGCGACGCTCCAGTCGGACCAGCATGGGCATATCCGTGTAGCGTCGGACGTAATCGTCGAAGTAGTCGCTGACGCCATCAAGGTGCCACTCGCGCAGAATCACGTGCCCCATCGCCATCGCCAGTGCCGCATCGGTACCCTGTTTGGGGTGCAGCCAGATGTCGGCGAATTTAGTGACTTCGGCATAATCCGGCGTAACCACCACCGTCTTGGTGCCGCGATAGCGCACCTCAGTCATAAAGTGCGCGTCGGGCGTGCGGGTTTGTGGGACGTTCGAGCCCCACATCATGATGTAGGTGGAGTTGTACCAGTCGGCCGCCTCGGGCACGTCGGTCTGTTCTCCCCAAACCTGGGGCGAACTTGGCGGCAGATCGCAGTACCAGTCGTAGAAGCTCAGGCAGGTGCCGCCGAGCAGGGAAAGATATCGCGTTCCGGCGGCATAGGAGATCATCGACATCGCCGGAATCGGCGAAAAACCGGCGACACGGTCGGGGCCGTATTTTTTCACCGTGTAGACGTTGGCGGCGGCGATTAACTCGTTCGCCTCCTCCCAGTCGGCACGGACAAAGCCCCCCATACCGCGTTTGCTCTTGTACTCCTTCGCTTGGGCCGGGTCCTCGACGATGGCGCCCCACGCGGCGACCGGATCTTTGTGCTTTGCCTTAGCCTTACGCCAGAGGTCCAGTAGCCGCCCTCGAATCATCGGGTACTTCACCCGGTTGGCACTGTAAAGGTACCAAGAGTAGCTGGCGCCGCGCGGGCAGCCGCGCGGCTCGTGGTTGGGCATATCCGGCCGCGTCCGCGGGTAGTCGGTTTGTTGTACTTCCCAAGTGACCAGACCGTTCTTGACGTAAATCTTCCAGCTACACGAACCCGTGCAGTTCACGCCGTGGGTCGAGCGCACGACTTTATCGTGCTGCCAGCGCTGCCGATAGGCGTCCTCCCAGCGGCGATCGTCAGTGGTCAGCACGCCGTGATCGCCCGCAAACGCGGTCTGCTCCCGCTTAAAGTAGGTTAGACGCTTGAGAATCTGACTCATGTCGCTCCCCTTTTGGCTGGTCTGTCTCGGCGCGGCGCGCCGTTGCTGCGCGGCTTAACAGGGCGCCTCTGCGTTGCGCCGAGCGTAGTACCACCACGTCAAGGCGATGCAGGAGGCGTAAAAGGCAATAAAAACCCACAGCGCACCGGCTGGTGCTCCCGTTAAGCTGATGGAAATGCCGTAGCTGCTGGGAATAAAAAACCACCGTAGGCCCCTATGGCCGAGGTAAAACCAAGCACCGCGGCAGCTTCTCGGTTAGCATCCGCCAAGGCCTGTCGTTCGGCCTCCGGTCCGCGACCGGCCGCCGCTTTCTGGTGTTGATTAACGAAAATCACCGGGATCATGCGGAACGTCGAACCGTTACCGACCCCCGTTGTGACGAAAAGCAGCATGAACATCGCGAAGAAGCCCCAAAAACTCCCCGCCCCGCTTTCGCTGGGCAGGAAGAAGATCACGCCGGCGGCGGCCAACGCCATCACCAGAAAATTCCATAGCGTCACCTGTGCACCGCCGCTCTTGTCAGCGAGCCAACCGCCGAGGGGGCGAACGAGCGCTCCGACCAACGGGCCGAGAAATGCATAGGCAGTGGGATCGACAGCGTCAAACTGGCTGTCGATGAGCAGCGGGAAGCCTGCGGAGTAACCGATGAAAGAGCCGAACGTGCCGATGTAAAGCCAGCACATCAGCCAATTATGTTTGCGTCGGAAGATCACCGCCTGGTCGCGGAAAGAGGCGCGAGCATTGGCGATGTCATTCATGCCGAACCAAGCGAGCAAAGTGCAGAGGATAAGAAACGGTACCCAAACGAATCCGGCATTCTGCAACCAAAGCGGCCGCTGAGGATCGCCGTCGACATACAGCGGGGCGCCGCCCAACATGCCGAACACGCCGGCAGTGATTACCAACGGCACCACGAACTGCACCGTAGAGACACCGAGGTTGCCCAAGCCCGCGTTCAATCCCAGCGCGGTCCCTTTCTCACGCTTGGGATAGAAAAACGAGATATTGCTCATGCTCGAAGCGAAATTGCCGCCGCCCAGGCCGCACAGGATCGCCAGTACAACCATAACCCAGTAGGGAGTTTCCGGATGCTGGGTGGCGAAGCCGATGCCAAGCGCTGGGATGAGCAGCGAGGCAGTGGAAATCGCCGTCCAACGGCGCCCGCCAAAGATCGGCACCATAAAGGAATAGAAAATGCGCAGGGTCGCCCCGGATAGGGCCGGCAGCGAGGCTAGCCAAAATAATTGATTTGTGGTGTAGGGGAAACCGACGGCAGGCAGCGTAACGACCACCACGCTCCACACCATCCACACCGCGAAAGCAAGCAGCAGACACGGAATAGAAATCCACAAATTGCGTCGGGCAATCGTGCTCCCACCGCTTTCCCATTGACTAGAATCCTCCGGATTCCAGTCAATTAGTACTTGACCGCCTCGAGCACGTGTATCCATGCGAACAACCTTTCTTGATTCTTTTCCGGGGGCCCTACCCATGCGTGGGTTGTCATCACAAACATGGGGAGGTGGCATAGCCATAACAAGAGCCTGTTGTATCAATAGCTCAGGTGGCGGATGTTCTCCTACTCTAGTCAGCGTAGGAGAACATCCGCCACCGGGCAAGGTGCGGTTACCTCCAGGTTATTTCTCGTGTTCGGGTTGGAGTACGTCGGCACGGCGTACTTCGGTGAAATACATCCAGACCAAAGAGACCGTTGTCACTCCATACAACAGCATAAAGATCGACGAGTTGATTCCGCTGAAATCGACCAAGGCGCCGAACATAATCGGCAATAGAAAACCGCCCAAACCGCCGACGAGGCCGACAATACCCGACACCACGCCGATATTGGCGGGAAACTCGTTGGCGATGTATTTAAACACCGAGGCTTTGCCAAACCCCCAGGCGATACCGACGACAAACAGTAGCGCAGTGAATACCCAGGTGTTTAAGCCTAGGGCAAACGAGATGGTGCCACCATTGGCAGTCTGCACGGTAAACTCGCTCTGCGGGTAGGACAGGATAAACAGGCATATCCACGAGACCCACATGACCCACCACGTCACGGAATGAGCGCCGTAGCGATCGGACAGCCAACCGCCGAGTGCGCGAATCACGCCCGATGGCAGCACAAAGATAGTCGCGATCAATGCTGCCGTTTGAATGCCAAAGCCATATTCGCTGATGTAGTACTGGGTTATCCACAAGCTAAGCCCGACGTAGCCGCCGAACACGATCGAGTAGTACTGACAATAGCGCCAGACCCGCGGGTCTTTAAGCACCGTGAGCTGCTCGCGGACCGTCACGTTCGTACTGACCAAATGGCTCCGATCGGTATAGGTAAAGAGCCAGAATAGGATGGCCATCGCCAGCATGGCGACTGCGTATACTTGCGGCACGACCTGCCAGCCGTACGCCACGAGCAACGAAGGGGCAATGAACTTAGTGAGCGCCGCACCGCCATTGCCCGCACCGAAGATGCCCATAGCAAGACCCTGACGCTCCTTTGGGAACCAGCGGGCCGTGTAGGCAATACCCACCGAAAACGCCCCGCCGGCCGCGCCGACGAACAGACCCAGCACGAGGAATTGCCAGTATTGGGTGGCTACTGAAATCAGCCAGATTGGGATCACCGTGGATAGCAGTAGAACCACGAGAACGATGCGGCCACCAAAACGGTCGGTGAGCATACCCAGCGGAAGGCGTACCAGGGAGCCAGTGAGAACCGGAGTCGCGGTGAGCAAACCGAACTGGGTCTGGGATAGTCCAAGCTCGGTCCGTATAGGAATCCCGATGATAGAGAACATTACCCACACAGCGAAGCATAGGGTAAAGGCAGCGGTGCTCGCCGTCAGTACCGAGATCTGCTTAAATTGCTGGCTAGCCACAGAGTCCCTCCTGTTTCATCTGTAGATCATAACTATTGTCGAGAAGAAGAAATGCCATGGCTATAAGCCTTGTGGTCGTATGAGATAGCGCGGCGTCGTCCCAACACTACCCGAGTGCCGCCGTACCGGCAGCCGTCCCCTAGTTCGGGCGCAAGAAGCCGCTGTGAATCCCCGTATTACCGTAACGAAATAGCCAGCAGATCGCCGCCGCGATCAAAGGCCAAATAACGAGAAATATCGCCGCCGCTTTGAATGGTATTAATCATCACCTCCAGGCTGGCATCGACCGTTTCGCTCGAAGGCGGCTTATCGCCCGCCCCCGCTAGGGCGGCAACGAATACCATTTTCCACTCTGGGTTGCGGCTGTCGGCCTCCTTACATAAGGCTTGGAAGCTGGATAAGTCTTCAGGCCGCTTGTCGACGCTCATGAGCGGCTGTAACGCACCGCCGCGGCCGGCTTCAAAGCGCCTTACCTCCTCCGGATCCGGATCTTTGGGTAACACCGGCTTTGCAAAAACAAACAGCAGCCGTTGTGGCTCGGGTTGTTGTCGAGCGACCTTCAAAAGATCCTCAAAGCCTTCTATCTCCATTCAAAGCCTCCTACATTACAGAAGAAAAAAACGGCAGACGATGGTTTAGTTCCGAATGTATTGTATAGACTGGCGAGCATAATAAAAATCAAGCCGCCGGGCGGCACGCTTCACCTTGCACGAGTAGCCGGTATTAAATAGCCATTACCCTTGATAAAGAAAGCCTTCAAACACGATATCCGAATGCAGCAGCAAGCTGTGGCAGCACGTTACACCGGTTTTTTATTAGCATATTCGCACTAATATAAGGAAAAATTCCCACTTTAATCCTTGCAAAAGCCGAGTTTTGAATCGAAATCTGCAGATTGTAAAAATTGATTTATATCAAAAACAAACGCTGAAACGACGGGCGGCTCCCAAGTCTTTTGTCTCGGCTCGGGCGGTCGCTACAGTGCTCGCGGAGTTGGGACGGGAGCGGCTGCTCTTCAGTGACGGCAGCCAAATCGTTTGGTTTAATCTTACCGGTGGAAGCATATGGTACGGCACCCTCCGCCCCAGGTCGGATTGGGCACCGCCCTTACACGTCAATCGACAGTGTTCAGTAAGGCGAAAAGAGGGGCTATTGAGCGCTCGCGAAAGCCGGGGCCCAATGGACAGGCAAGGGGTTGCGACGGGATAACATGCCGACATGGATGGTCAGGACCTGCTGTAATTCCTTCATTCCGGCTTCGTCGGCACTTTCGCAATCGAAGGTCAGCAGACCTTCCTCGGCCTTAAAGCGACAGCTACCCCATGGAAACAGCGCCAGCCCGGAATGCTCGTCGTACTGCACAGAGATCTTCCGGCTGAAATGCTTGCACAAGCGCATTAAGTGATTGCTTGCCTTCGGCGTTTCCACGCGTCCTTCGCTACGTACCATAAAACACTCCTTCTCGAATCGTCCGCGCTTAAATTTAGAGTGCGCGGTCTACCACAACCAGCGGGTGGCCATGAGAACAATGCTCCAAACGCCCTTCGACGCCGTATACCTGTTCTAATAGATCGCTTTGGAAGTTCGCCGGTGTGCCGGAAGCCAATACTTTCCCCTGATCCAGTACTAACACCCGGTCGCAGAACCTCAGGGCGAGGTTTAAGTCGTGAATGGCAATTAAGGCGATCGCTCCCCGCGCTCTAGCCAGTTGACGCACTGCTTCTAAAACGCATACCTGCCAACGCAGGTCGAGCGCACTCGTCGGCTCGTCCAATAGCAACATACGCGGTTGGCGGGCGATCACCTGCGCCAACCCAACCATCTGCCGCTGACCGCCGGACAGCTGGTCCATGCGCCGCAACGCGAGGGGACGAAGCTCCAACAAGTCCAACGTGGATTCGGCATTGTGTTCCGCTTCCTGCACCGTTAGCTCAGGACAGCCCGCCCGCAGGGCACTCAGCAGCGACTCATAGGCGGTCAACGAGCACGCCTGGGGCAAGGTTTGCGGCAAGTAACCGGCTCGTCGCAAGCGTTGTGCGGGCGTGAGGCGCTGTAGGGCGTCTCCATCGAGCCACACCTCGCCGCGGGCGGGGGCTAAGCCGACAATCGCCTTTAACAGCGTCGACTTACCTGCCGCATTAGGTCCGACCAGCGCCACCAAGGAATGACTAGGGATGGTTTCGATACTGACATCCAGTAAGACCTTGCGCCCCCGATAACCGGCACTTAGGCCATTCACAGCAAAGCCGGACTGAGTCATACCCTCCTCCCGCGCCCAAGGATAAGCAACATAAATAAAGGAACGCCGACCAGGGCGGTCACGATGCCGATGGGAATAATCACACCGGGAATGATGACTTTGCTGGCGATCGAGGCTAACGACAACATAATGGCGCCGGCCAACGCACTGCCAAGCAAATAAAAGCGATGGTCCTCTCCCAAAGCTAAGCGCGCGATATGCGGCCCTACCAGGCCGACGAAGCCGATCACGCCAACAAAGGCGACGGCGGTTGCCGCCAGGAGACTGACTCGCAAGAGGACAACCAGCCGAAGCTTTGCGACCGACAGGCCGAAACTTAGCGCTTGATCCTCACCGCTGCGCAAGGCAGTCATCGCCCAAACGCTACGAGCCGATAACACCATACAGAAGGTAAAGACGACCGCCACAATGGCGATATTCTCCCAGGTAGCACGGCTTAAGCTCCCCATGCTCCAGAACACGATCTGCTGAAGCGTGTCGGTATCGGCAAGGAAGTGGACTAACCACACCAAGGCTTCGAAGGTAAACAATAAGGCGATACCGAACAGAATCACGGTTTCGACCCCGGCGCCCTGGCTGTGCGCCAGGGCGAGGATCAATAGCGTCGCCAACACCGCAAAGCCAAAGGCCATCATCGGTACGGCATACATCTGCCCTAAGCCGAACAAGCTAAGATCGAGCAGAATGGCCAGCGATGCTCCCAGCGTGGCCGCGGCCGAGATACCTAAAGTGAACGGACTCGCAAGCGGATTATTGAGGACGGTTTGCATCTCCGCGCCGGCCAACCCCAAGGACGCCCCAACCAGAACGGCCATCAAGGCATAAGGCAGCCGAACATCGTAAAGAATGACGGCCTGGCCGGCGGATAGGCTGGATGGATCCCACAGTCCTCTAACCAACTCTGTAATCGGGAACACGGACGGGCCCGTTGCGATATCGAACAACAGCGAAATCAGCAACACGAGCGCCATGACCGTCAGCGCTATTCTTCGATAGCGGACGAAATGTCGATAGTCGTCCGCGAGCCGGGGCTTCGTTTGCGGCAAGGACTCGATACGAGCATTCATTTACAGACTAATCCAATAGGTTCCGTCAAGCGGCACGGGTTGGAATCGCGCGAAGATTTCCTCGTGAGTCGCTCTTGGATCTAGATCTGGAAACAAACCGGGATATAGCCACTGGGCGAAAACCTGAACGGCTACAACATTAAAAGGCGAGTCATAGAAAGTGTGCCAAATGGCGTGCGCACGTTCTGCTCTGACAGATTCAAGCTGGGCGATTCCCCGCCGCTGCATTGCCCGATCGAGCGATGCGTACGCGCGTTCCGAATCCACCCCGGCCCCCAACGCAATATAAGGCGTTCTCGGCCCGTCTGCGTTCGTGCCAATAGCCGTGGCGATATAAACATCCGGTTGCTCGCTAAGAAGGAACTCGAGACTAACGACGCCATGGGTTCCAGGAATTAAGCCTTGGGCCAGATTCCGACCGCCCAGCCTGTCGACGAACTGCCCTAGCATGCCATTGACCATCGTTTCGCAACACCCCTCGGCGAAGCCCACTCGACTTTCGATAAAGACCGTCGGCGAGCGCGGTTGGCGGGCTTCGATAACGTCTAAAACCCGCGCCATTTCGCTTCGATAAAAATCCAGGTATTCCTCGGCCTCTTGAGTGCGCCCCAAGACTTTCCCCATCACCTCGATGCTGCGAGGGGTGTTGGCTAGTGGATCTTTGCGGAAATCGACGAAAACGACAGTAATGCCCGCCCGCTCAAGGCGCGCGACGGTGGCCCGATCCTCCACCGTCGGACCATGCCCTATAAGGCCAAGGAAGGCGATATCGGGCTGCGCCGCAATCGCTTGTTCAACGCTGAAACTCGCCGCCGAGGTATGCCCTACCCGGGTAACTTCCGCTAGATGAGGAAACCGTTCTTGGTACTGCGCATAGGTTACCGGATCTAGCTCTCGGAATTGGCCAAGCATGGCTGCTACCCGCGCCAACGGGTCGGGGCGCTCTAGTATGGCTAGCGCATGGATGAAGCGATCTTCGCCGAGGAGTATGCGTTCGACCTTATCCGGTACCGTCACCTCGCGTCCGGCCAAATCGGTTATAACCGTCTCGCCCGCATGGGCATACGTTCCCCAAAGAATGAGAAAAAACAACAGCAGACGGCATGTCGCATTCATGCAAATAACCCCTCGTTTGGAAGCGCTCGATAGCCATTCAAATGAGAATGGTTATTATTAGCATAATTTAACTTGATGTTCTAGATCTTGCTCGCGCAATTACTTTGCTTAGTCATCGCAAGCCTTTGCTCAAACCCCAACTTCCGCACTTCGCGCGCGCTGGCGAACGACCAGTCGGCCTATGAGCAGAGCGCCCCCCGACAGCAACAGAGCGCAACCGAGCCAGGCGCTTCCCGCACCAAACCCGTAACGGTGAAACAGAGGCAGCGTTAACGGCGCAGCGAGAAACTGACCGATGAAGAAACAGGCGGTTATGCCTCCGATGACTCGCCCCCGCTGCTCCGCCTGGGCAACCGACAACAGCCACACCATAGTGTTCGGCCGTACCAGCCCAAAGCCGAGCCCTGACAACAAAAGCGCCATGCTTGCCCATAGAAGCGACTCGGCCCAGGCCAATACGAGCAAACCGCAGGCCAGGACAAAGAAACCCAAGGCATGAAATACGGCATGGGACAGCTCGCGTTTCAGCACGGAGTAATTGGCTGCCACGGTAGCCGTGACTAACATCATCGCACCCGTGGCCAAACCGATTTCGGTCGCACTCGCCTCCCCGATAGCGCGCGCCTGAAAGGGAAAATGCAGCAGAATCGCGTATAGCAACAGCATCTCGCCCAAGCCCAAGACATAGCACAGGATAACCAACCCCCGCTTCTCAGCGTTTCCGGCCGGTGCTTGTTTAAGTGGCGTTGGCAAAGCCTCCCGGCTCGACGGTTCCGTAACGGTAAGCAGTACGACGGGCAATAACGGGAAGGCTAGGCAGAACAGCAAAAACGGCCACGTCCAGTGGATGTCGGCCAGCACGCCGCCCAGCGCGAGAAACACGACACCGCCGTAACCGCCGAACGCCGCTTGCAGGCCCATCATCCGGTTTCGCGCCGCGCCGGAGTAATAGCTGCTGAGCAACGCCGTGCAGCTGACCATGACCCCGGCAACGGCAGCCCCCAGTAAGAGCCTCGAGGCAATGAGCACCTGCCAGGAGTCCGACCAGAAATAACCGATACAACCGCTAAGACCGCAGATTAAAAGCGAGACGGCGAGCACCCGTTTTTTCGACCGCCTGTCGAGCACATAGCCGATCAGAGGCGAGCTTAGCGCAATTGCCAAGCCGGTAATGGTAAGCATCTGCGGCACGAACCACACCGCCCAAGGATCGTCGTCAAAAGCAGCGACGATATCCGGCATAGCGGGCGCTATCGCCGCGCCGGCCATGATCGTTAACGTGCTGGCGATAAGTAAGGCTAGGTTGCGGCCTCGGCTGGCAGCGGTAACGGCGCGCATAGGCTATGCTCCGATTCGTTGCCGGGCGGAAGCGGCGGCAACCGCGTAGTCGCGGAACAAGGCCTCTTCGTCAAAGGCGACACAATGCCCAGCCGCAACCACAACCCGCCCTGCCACGATAACCGTATGCACGTCCTTGCTACCGCCGGCGACGAGGAAGGTACGCAAAGGGTGATTGCCGATTCTATAGCGCCAATCGTCGATATCGACGAGCACCAGGTCGGCCTGTTTTCCAGGCTCTATCGAGCCGATTTTATGTTCCCAACCCAAGGCTTTGGCGGCATAGCGGGTTCCCGTCAGCAAGGCGCGCGTCGGCGGGCAAACCGTGTTGTCGTTAAGCGCTTCGTTGTGGCAAAGGTGGGCCGCGCGCATAGCCTCGGGCATGCCGCCGGTGTAGGTGATATCGCCGTCGGTGCTGGACGATATCGGGTAACCGTCTCGCAGCAGGCGACCGATCAGCTTCGTTTCGCTGATGGTTGCCTCGCCCAACATGCCGTAATGGGCCGGCGAGTGACAGATGTTAACCCCGGTGTCCAGGAGGCGCTGCAACTCTCTATCGGAGACATAGGCGGTGTGCACGGCGAGTAAGCGCGGCGTCAGTAAGCCCAAGGCGTCCAAGCGCTCGATCGCTGTCATGCCGAATACGGCCCGCAGCGCGTCCGCCTCGTGCTTAAGCGGCGCCAAGTGGGTTGCGTAAGGACACTGGTAAGACTTGCACAGATCGCGCAACGCGATCAGCAGCTCGTCGGAGCTACCGAACGCGCCAGTCACCGACGGCATGCCGCCGATAAGTCCCGACGGGTGATTGTCCCATTTCTCCAGGAGCCGCTCCCAGTCGGCCGCTTGCGCAGCGGGGTCAGCGACTCTGTCAAAGCATGTGGCGCCGTTGCGGATGTATATATCCGAACCCCACCGGCTCACTCTCAGCCGCATACCGAGGTCGATGGCGGCTTCGGCCATCGCATCGGGGTGGTTGGACGAGCCGAGGTCGCCTAGCGCCGTCGTGCCCGAACGTAATTGGGTCCATAGGCTCCAACGAGCGATGGCGCGGCCCTCCTCCGCCGTTAGGCGATCGCCCACCGTGGCGATAAAACCGAACATGGAGCCCAGAGCCTCGATATTGCCGCCACGGGCATAAGGCGTCGGCTGGAGATCGGAATCGTCCGGCTGCTCGAAGTTTGGCGCCACAAAGCTCTCGTGCCAATGCGGATTTACAAAGCCCGGCAGGACTAATTTACCGTCGGCGTTAAGCGTTCGGTCATAAGCGGGCTCCGGGCTATCGGCATGGCCAACGGCTTCGATGACATCGCCGCGCAGCAAGATCCAACTGCGAGGGAGCACCTGATTGTCGCGGCCGCCGTATAGAGATAACCGCCGCGAATCAACACACGCTCCGCGTTGCTACAGGAGGTTCGCAGTCGGCTAGTCGGCAAACCGATGTGGGACGCTGCCGGGGTATCGCACAACTCTGTCATGATGTCCCTTTCAAGCAACCTGCGCCACGATAACGCCGTCGGCAATCATTGTTTGCAACGACTCGACGACGGCATTTACGGTAAAATCGATCTGCGGTTCGGTATGCACACCGGAAATAAAGTTAACGTCTCGCCGCAGCAGCACCCCGCGCCGAGCCATTTGCGCCACGAATTCAATGGCATAGGCGGCATGTTCGGCGGGGTCGCGAGAAAATAGGAACATGGGAATGGGGTCGTAGCCGACAACCCGTAGCGGAGCGCCAAGCCTCTCCGCAGCGGTGTTCACGCCCTCTTTAAGACGTTGGCCGAGTTTGGCAAGACGGTCGATGTAGTCGCTCTCGGCATAGGTTTGCAGCACCGCTCGACACACCTCTAAGGAAAGCAGCTCGCCGCCGAAGGTGGTCGATACCTGGAGCCGTTCCATTTCCTGCATAAGCTCGCGCCGTCCCGCAACCGCAGACAGCGGCATGCCCGCCGCAATGCCTTTGGAGAGCGTGACCAAATCGGCGTCGACCTTGAAGAACTCCTGGGCGCCGCCGAGCGCTAACCGAAAACCTGTGACGACCTCGTCGATAACGAACAAAACCCCCTGCTGCCGACAGGCCAAGCGCAATTGCTGGATAAAGCGCCGACTTAGAACCCGGTTATAAGGTACTGATAATAAAACGGCTGCCAGCTCGGAGCCCTTTTGCTCGACAAGATCGAGCAAGGGCTGCTCGTCGTCCGGGCTGAACAGGGGCATGCGGTAGGTGTAATCTTTCAGG
The DNA here is from genome assembly GCF_003399765.1 of Alkalilimnicola ehrlichii. Classification (GTDB taxonomy): domain Bacteria; phylum Pseudomonadota; class Gammaproteobacteria; order Nitrococcales; family AK92; genus AK92. The sequence goes on from NZ_NFZV01000010.1 coordinate 57,432, forward strand.
CCCGCCGGTACGCCCGGCGTGTCGAACATGTATTGATCGTGCCAGCCGTTATAACCCACCGTCACTATCTTCTCCCGCTCGGTAATGCTGCGCGCAAGGCGTATCGCGGCACTGTTAGCGTCGGCTCCGGTTTTGAAGAAGCGGACCATTTCCGCACCTGGGATAAGGCCTACTAAGCACTTCGCAGCCTGTACCTCGACAGGCGCCGGCAGGCTGTGTAGCAGACCGTTACCGAGGTGTTGATTAAGCGCGTCTATTACGACCGGATGGTTGTGTCCCAGGGTGTTGGCGCCTAAACCGCAGATGTAGTCAATGAACTGATTACCGTCGACGTCGGTGACCAGGGCACCGGAACCGCTGGCTAAATAGATGGGAAAGCGACCGGGGGCAAAATGCTCCGGTTTTTTCATCATCGACTGAGTGAACCCCGCCACGTATTGCCGCGCCTCGGCGGCCAGTGTCTCCGAGCGGGTAAAGACCAAATCGGAACCAGGTTTAGGTAACTGCGCTAGCGCGTTGCTATCCATATAGTTAATTTCCTTTATCTAAAGACTTAGACACCGACTTCCGGTACTGCGCCGGATTGCACGATCATCCCTTGCATGGCCGCTTGCGCGAGACTGCGCTGAAAGCGCTGCCGGTCGGGCTTAGCTATCGGCTGTAAACGGCTATGCCAGCGCGGATTGAACGGAGGCGGTTCGAACCGACCCGGCATAGCCGGCGTACTGTTACGTCTTTGTTCGAAGAATGCTGCAAGCGTCTGATCGTGTTGATCGCCTTGCGTAAGACACTGCAACCACTCCGGTAACGAGGTGATGGCAAACTCATAGCCGCTGCTGCGCAACCAGTCGTAGACCTCGGCGATGGGAACCGGTGGATAGGGAGTGAGATGCCAGGTATCGGCGCTCAGGGGCTCGAACAACTGCCGTACGATGACGTGCGCGACGTAATCGACCGGCGTCCAGATTTCCGCGAAATCGAGCGCCGGGAGCAGCCGGTGCTTAAGCCCGGCACCGATAATCCGCCATAAAAGATCCTGCGCATTCGGATTTCCCCCGCGACTGGCCGGCGTTATCCTCCCGATCCGGAACACTTCGGCGGCTAAACCTTGGGCGATAGCGCCATAAACCCGCTGTTCCGCGACCCACTTACTTTGCTGGTAACCATCCTGCAAACCCGCGTGAGCGGCATAGGCGCATGGTGCGGCGACGGGAGCCAACTCGGCTGACGGCAGAGTGGCTAAGGTCGAGATAAATTGAAAACGCTTAGCGGTTCCGACGGCGGCCAAATCCAACAAATGCTGAGTGCCGTCGACGTTGGCCGCCCGCAGGCTTTGGTAGTCGCGCATGACGCTTACTTGCGCCGCATTGGCAATGACGGCATCCACCGCGTCGGCGAGCGTTTGCCATTGCGGTTGCGTCAAACCAAGGCGGGCTTTGGCGACATCGCCAACGACCACGTGCAGGCGCTCCTCCCAATGCGGCTGCCAAGAGCCGCCCTGCTCCTGCACGGCACGCTTGAGACGCTCCAGGCCCGCCCTCTCGCTGTCTGCGCGCACCAGGCAGTAAATCCCTATTGGCGTTTCTTGCAGGAGAATGGTCAGTAACTCGGTACCTAGGAAGCCTGTCGCGCCGGTCAACAGAACGGCACGCAAACGGCCTTGGGGTTGCCGGTAAACGCGCTCCGGCCCCTGCGCCTCGGTTACGAAAAGGGGCCATCCCGCCTGCTTGGAGTCCGCTTCCCTATCAAGGGCTTGCGCCAAATCCTTGAGACGGGGGTGACTGAACAGCAGCGGAATCTCCACCGTCTTACCCAATAACTTGCTGAGCCGGTTAGCCACTTGTAGGCATTGCAGCGACTGGCCGCCCAGCGCGAAGAAATCGGCGTCCCGCTCGATCTCGGTAAGGCCCAGTACGGTCTGCCAGACTTGCCGCACTTTCGCTTCCGTACCGCTCTCGAAGCCGATATCAGGCGCCTGCGAGAGGTGTTGCCGTGCCAGTGCCTGCAAGGCTTGCCGGTCGACCTTGCCGGTCGACGTCTTAGGTAGCGCGGTTACTTGATGGTAAGACGAAGGAATAAGCGGCGGCGGCAGCTTATTGGCCAGCTGCCGCCTGAGTTCGACGGCCTCGAGCCGCCGGCGGGTTACGAGAAATGCCGTCAAATATTTTTCGCCTACCCCCGTTTGCATGCCCAGCACCGCGGCTTGTTGCACATCGTCAAGCGCTAACAGCGCGGCCTCGACCTCTCCGGGTGTCACCCGGTGGCCGCTGATCTTAATTTCGTCGTCGACTCGGCCCAGATACGACAGACTTCCATCCGTTTCCTGTCGCACAAGATCGCCGCTGGCATAACTCCGTGGTGCCCCAACAAACGGCAGCGCTTTGACGAAGCGCTCTGCCGTTTGTCGGCTTAAGTTGTGGTAGCCCGACGACAAGGTCGGGCCGCAGAGCATCAACTCTCCGGCTGTGCCCGGCTGACACGGCTCGCCGCTGTCGTTTCGGACCCAAGCTTGAACGCCTGGCAAAGGCTGCCCTATCGATACCGGATCACGCCTCCCCGTCAAACGCTGCGCCGTGGCAACGACAGTGGCTTCGCTGGGGCCATAGGTATTCCAGAGCGGGCAGGCACCCGGGAGCTCGAACCAAAGCTGTCGCTGTTCCGGGTAAAGGGCCTCGCCGCCGATGATGACCTGCCGCAAGCTTGCGGGAAAGCTAAGCTTATGCTGTGCCAACGCCAGGCTCCACTCATGCCAAAAGGCGGTAGGCAGATCGAGTACCGTGATCCCCCAGGTATGCAAACGCTCGGTAAAGGTCGCCAGACAGCGCGTGGCGCTGCCGTCGCGGACCACTAGCGTCGCACCGCTACCGAGTGCGCCGAAGATCTCTTCGACACTGGCGTCGAAATGCAACGGGGCGAAGTGCAACACTCGGTCGTCGGCCCTTAGCCCATAACACTGCCGCGCGCTCGCGACAAAATGCGCCAACGCACGGCGGCTAACGATGACCCCTTTCGGCGTTCCGGTACTGCCGGAGGTGTAGATCTGATAGGCCGCTGTGTCGGAGCAATACCGCGCGGCAGGCGTATCCTGTGTCGGCGAGTCAAGACAGTCCCAGCGCCAGACCGGGCCCTGCCAATCGGGCACCGCTTCGGCGTCGCCGACGATCAAGGCTGCGGGCGCGGCATCTTTTAGCACCTGCGTTTGGCGCGCCGTCGGCGCGTTCGGATCTAAAGGAATATAGGTCGCACCTATACCTAACACGCTCAGCACGGCAACGATGGCATCGCTGCCTTGCGGCAGCGCTAACGCGACCCGTTGCCCCGCATCGAGGCCGCATGCACGTAGTGCCGATTGACGTCGGAGCACGGCTTGCAATAAAGCGCGATAGGACCACTGTCGCTCGCCGTCGATCAAGGCTATCTGCTCGGGCGTGGCATAGGCATGCGAAACCAGCAGTTGCGAGACGTCTTCGGCCGGGATTGCCAGTGGTGGCCCCGATAGCAGGGGTAGAGCGGCGGCTTCGACCTGCGGCTGCGCCGGGTCTTTTATCAAAGACCGCAATACTGTCAGTAACGTGGCGAGAAACTGCTCTACCGCCTCGCGTTGATAGACGGCGGGGCTGGCGCCGATGTCGATCTGTAACCTTCCGCCCTCGCCTCGCGGTTGTACCGTCACGCTAAGATCGTCATGACCGCCGCTGGACACGCTCCGAGAGCGGGCTTTGACGGCACCGAAATCCAGCGAGAAATCAAACGGCAGGACATTCACAACAAGCGCGAAGAGCCGCCGTTCGGGGGCTAGATAGCCGCTATCGCGTAAAAGATGGCCATAGCGATAGCGTAAGTGGGGGCGGCAATCGCGCAGTTCTTCGCGCACTGCTCGGCTCAGTTGAGCGCCGGTAGCGCCTGCCGGCAGCGACACCCGCAACGGGCTCAGATTCATCACCAGCGCGGGCACCCGGGCGGTTTTAGACCCAAGGCGCCCCATCGCGGCCATCCCAAGCGGTATGTCTCGGGCACCTGTATAGGTATGTACGAGCAAGGCGGATGCCGCGTAAATCCAGTCCGTCCAATGGGTGTCGGACGACTCCGCCTGCGCTTTGAGTGCCTCGAATTCGTCGGCTTCAAGATGCGCTCGCGCATTTAACAACTGATGAGAGGCTGTCGGCGGCCGCGTCGATAACCGTGGCGTTTGCGTTGCCAGCCCCGCCAGTTTCTCCGCCCAAAATGCCTGATCGGCGTCTCGGGCAGTGCTTGCCTGGTAGGCCGCATCCTCTTCGAAAACCGCTTCTGGCGGACCGAAGGCCGGCGGTGCCTCGGGTGTGCGGTAAAGCTCAGCCACCCGCTGTTGCAGTAATTGATAACCGTACCCATCGATCAACAAATGATGAATGGAGAGAAACCAATAATGCCGCTCGGCGGACAAGCGGATTAGTGCGTGGCAAACCAATGGCCCGGTCTTAAAATTTACCGTTCGCGCTACCCGTTCGCGCATCCAGGCGTTGGCGGCATCCTCCGGTTTGGCATCAGCGCTGACATCGACCCGCTCTAAGGCCGTTGAAACGAGGCTCCGGCGCTGTTCCGGCACATCGCCGCTGTCGTCGATGACGACGTGCAACCCTTCGGCTTCCTGCAAGGCCTGCTCGGCCGCGCGTCGAAAACGCGGCAAATCCAGCGGACCGTCAAGGCATACATATTCCGCTGTGTTATACAGGGCCGGTTGCGCTGCCTGTTGCTGGCTTAACCAAAGGCCGAGCTGCGCCTGCGTGAAAACTCGGCGAAGCGGCTTAGGCTGCGGCACGATCCGCCTCCCGAATCGCTCGCCACCAACCCGCAACGGTCGGGTCTTCCGCCAGGCGCGGGAAGCTGACGTTTAAGCCTTGCCGCTGCCAACGCTCGACAAGCCGCATCGCTTGTATGCTGTCTAAACCGGCGTCGATTAAGTGCGTCTCCGAGCTAAGCTGCACCACCGATACCCGCATGACAGTCGCCAGTTCTTGCAGTAACCAGTTGTAACCGAAAGCCTCTGCCTCGTCTTTCCAGGCGTTGATAACCTGTTGCGTTGTTAGGACTTGGCCGCAACGCGTCGCGATATAGTTCAAGGCATGCTGATGTTCGCTGCGACTGAAATCGGCCACCGCATCGGAGACCACGGTGGTCTGAATATCCTGCATAAAAGCGTCCAAAGCAGTGGTTTGGATGCCGATATGCGTGTAGACGCCCACAATGACGAGTTGGTCTCGCCCCCATTCCGTTAGATCCTGCCGCAGCGATGAACGCTGGAAGGCGGAATAGCGCCACTTGGTCAGTAAACGGTCGCCCGGCATTGGTGCCAATCCGGCGACGACCTCGGTTTGTTCCGGCTTCGCTTCCAGTCCTCGGCCCCAGAAATCGGTCAACAAGCGCCGTTGTTCGGCTGGCTGATCGCCAGGCTGGAGCGTATAAACTATCGGAATCTGGCGTTCTCGCGCGGCCGCGATCAAGCGTCGACAGTGATCTACGAGCTCGGGAACCGGCGCTTTTTCTTGGTCGAAGAACCCAAGAAAATAACGCTGCATGTCGTGTACCAGCAGTGCTGCACGCTTTTTGTCGAGCGGCCAATCGACCTTATTGGCAACGGTCGGTTGGGCATCGGCGAGTCGATACGAATAGATTTTGGGTATAGCCATAAGCCACGTCATTCCTCTGAGTGCGTTTAAGATGCCTGCCGGGAGGCCGTGTGGTTTGCATACTCGGCCGCCAGCTCGCGCAACTGCCGTTTGCTGGTTTTGCCGGCGGCAGTGAGCGGAAAGGCGCTAACCGCTTGGAAGAGGTCCGGGATTTTGTAGCTCGCCAGTCCGCTTTGGCGAAGAAACTCCCGCAACGCCCGCTCCGGCATGACAGCCTTACGGCGAAAAATCAGGAAGGCGCAGCTACGCTCGCCGAGGTGTTCGTCGGGCATGGCGACCACCGCCGCATCGTGAATATCGGGGTGGGCTAGCAGATGATTCTCGACTTCCTCCGCCGCGATTTTTCGCCGCCGCGGTTAATCTGATCTTTCGCCCGCCCTTCGACGATGAGATAACCTTCGTCGGTCAAGCGAACGCGATCGCCGGTTCGGTAAAGCCGTCGACGGTAAATGCTCGCGCGTTATGCGCCGCTGTCTTGTAGTAGCCCCTGATCGTGTACGGCCCCCGGGTAAGTAAATGACCGACCGCACCCGGCGGGACGTCCTTGTCCTCGTCGTCCACCACACGGATTTCATCGTCTGCCGACAGCGGCCTGCCTTGTGTGTTGATGATCAGCTCGTCGGGGTCGTCCAAACGCGTGTAGTTAACCAGCCCTTCGGCCATGCCAAACACTTGCTGCAATCGGCACCCAAGCTTGGGCGTCACCCGCTTGGCCGCCTCGGCGCTGAACTTCGCTCCGCCGACTTGTAGTAATCGAAGACTGGATAAATCCTCTCGCCGATGCTCGACCGCCTCCATCCAAAGAAGCGCCAGCGGCGGGACGAGCGCTGTTAAAGTGACCGCTTCCCGCTCGATAAGCGGAAACGCCACATCCGGGCTTGGATGCCGGGCCAGGACGACTCTGCCGCCCGCATGCAAGATGCCTAGGCTGCCGGGAGAGCTGAGGGGGAAGTTATGAGCGACAGGGAGTACGGTTAGACAAACGCTATCGGCACCTAGCCTGCATAGCTCCGCGCTCGCTCGCACGCTGTAGAGGTAGTCGTCATGGGTGCGCGGAATAAGCTTTGGGGTACCCGTACTGCCGCCGGACAACTGAAAGAAGGCTACGGTGTCCGCAGCCGGTTCCGGAAAGGAGCTTGCAACGGCATACAAGCTGGCAAACGGAATAAACTCTTCGGCCTCGCCCAGCACTATAACGTGACGCAAAGCCGGGCAACGCGCCTGGACTTCATAAGCGAGCTGCCGATAATCGAACCCGCCCTCTATGTCCGGAACGATATACGCAACCGCTCCTGTCTGCTCGCAGAAGCTGACGATCTCGGAGCGTCTATGCGTTGGCAACGCCAATACCGGCTGAGCGCCTAATCGAAACAAGGCGAAACAAATCGCAAAAAACTCTGCAACATTAGGCAGCTGGACGACAACCTTATCATTCCGCTTAATAGGCAAACCGCGCAACCCCGCCGCCAGCCGGTCGGCACGCTCGTCCAGCTCGCGGTAACTCCAGCGACGCTCCTGGTCTACGAGCGCGATACGATCGCCAAAGCGGGCAGCGCGTGCGCGCAGAAAGCTTCCTAGTGTCTCCCCAGTCCAATAGCCGGCCTCTCGATAATAGTCGCCAAACACAGCCGGCCATGGCGTAAACGCTTGTTCTTCAAGCTGTTGCCCTATACTGTTTGTCATCGCCACACCTCTTCCAGCAGTTGCTCGACCCCTAACGCCACCAACATCGTGCGTAATTTCGAACTCGTCTCGGCCAATTCCTGCTGAGGCGTCGATCCGGCCACAATGCCGGCACCGGCAAATAACCTCAGCGCCCGACCGGCGGACTCGGCACAGCGGATGGTGACCGCCCATTCGCCATTACCTTTAGCGTCCAACCACCCGATAGCACCGGTAAACGCACCCCGATCGAACGGCTCCAGCGCTTTGATGGCGCGCCGCGCAGGCTCGGTCGGATAACCGCACACAGCAGGAGTCGGGTGCAGTGCGTATACCAACTCCAAGGTGGAAACATGCGGTCGAGTCAAGGTGCCGGCGATTCGGGTCGATAGATGCATCATGCTGTCGGTAAACACGACACTGGGTTGAGCCGGTACGACTAGGGAGGCGCAATAGGGACGTAAAGCCTCCTCGACGGCAGCGACAACGATGGCATGCTCGCGCCGGTCTTTATCGGAGGCCAACAAGGCTGTTGCTCTACGCTGGTCTTGAATCGGGCAACCAGTACGCGGCAAGGAGCCGGCTAAGGGGTTGCTGGTGACGTGATTGCCGTGGCGCGATATCAGGAGTTCCGGACTTGCACCGAACAGCGTTCGCGGGGTCTGCTCTCCCTCTCTAAACGGAAGCTGCAACGCATAGGTATAGCCGGAGCGGTTTTGCTGGGTAAGGCGTTTAAGCACAGCCGCCAGCGCAACCTCCCGATCCAGCTTAAGATCGAGTGCCCGGGATAATACAATCTTGCTCAAAGCCCCTTGCTCGATAAGCATCAAGGCCTGCTCAACCCCTTCGAGGAAACAAGCCGGGTCCGACCGACACTCCTCAATGGTATGGGTAACCGGCGGGATTAGCAGGCTACGGACAAATTCCGCTGCCGGAAGCATGCAACGCAATGTCTCCGGCACAAAGAGTGCGACGTCTGCGTCACGTTCGAACGGCAAAGCACCCACCGCGAGCTCCGAAGGGGCGAGTCGCCATGCGAGAGTGTTCTGCAACTCTGCGGCGCTTTGCTTATTCCAGGGTATAGTTATCGACTCTCGGATGCCCTCGCCGATCCAGGTTTGTCCCGGCGAAGCAAAGTAGTAGCTTAAGTTTTCGCCGACCGCGGAGAACACGTCTTCCCCCCGGTCGTTAGCGTCATAGCGTTTGCCTTGCGTTATCGTACTCATACCAATCCTTTGTTTCGCGCTTGAACAACCAAAGCGATCAGGCACTTAGGCTTGCACCTCCGTCCACGCGAAGATCATGTAGCGTGACATGCCTGGCCTTTTCGGAGAGTAGAAAAACAACGGCGTCGGCAACGTCTTCCGGCACCGCGATACGGCCCAGAGGAATACCGTTACGAAAGCTACCGAGGCAGCCCTGCACAGCGGCCGCCCTACCCGCAGCGTCCTGCCAAAGTGTTTGCTGCATAGCGGTATCGGTCGAACCAGGAGAAACTAAGTTGCAGCGAATTCCATACGGCGCCAGCTCCAACCCGGCACAGCGAATAAACTGGCTCATTGCAGCTTTGGACGCGGCATAAGCCGCCATGTGAAGCCTGGGTACAGCGGCAGCATTCGAACCTATCGCCACCATCGCACCCTGCCGACGCGGCATCATCTGGCGCGCGACTGCGCGCACCGTATTAAAGGTGCCGGCCGCATTAACCGCGAAGCTCTCTTGCCAATCCTCGTCGCTCGTCTCCAGTAAGGAGCCAGGCCGCAATATCCCCGCGACATGAACAAGAAAATCGATATTTCCCCACGTCGCTTCAATCTCGCCCACCGCCCGCTCAACGGCCGCACTGTTGCTAACGTCAAGTGCGACCGAGACGATGCTGCCTCCGCAGCGCGCCATATCGCCGCAGTCGGCCGGTTCGCGCTTATGCACATCGGCTGCAATAACCGTCGCTCCGAGTTGCATTAGCCGCTCTACCACAGCCGATCCTATACCTCCCCAAGCTCCGGTTACTAAGGCACATTTGCCGGCGAAGACCTCGTTGCCACTCCCTTCCTGCCGCTCCACTGAGCACCTCCTGATTCCGCTGACAAACTCTGCCTGTAGTCCTTATCCGACAACTATGATAGTGAGAAGCATTTGCATTTAAAGATGATGGGGCTAGTATTTCACAAGCCGACACAAAAGAAATTTGCCGAATCACAGGAGAAGTTTGTGGAATGCTCAACTTGAATAGGGGAAACGACGAGCCGCGCGGGCGAGCATTGAGCGGCGAGCAGGTCAAGCTAAGCGGGGAGACATTTGGATCCGGCTATGAAATAAGCGGCTCCCGCCCTGAAAGCTCGATATTCAGCGGGACCTTGCGGGCAGCCAAGCTAAGGGACGGCTTGCTCGTGCACTGCGCCGATCTGTGCGACTTGGCGGATACCAAGATAGAACTGCTACTCCACCCCGTACTTAGTATCGAGCTGATTCTCCGCAGCGAGGCGGATATCTTTTTTGATAACCGACCGCTTAAGTTAAGAGGCACACTTTCCAACGGTAAAGAGAATCCGCGAGGTGTGCTGATATCGCTAACCGACCCCGTACGCTTCCGGCGCCAAGCGCGAGCCGGCAACCGGGAACGGAAAGTCAGCATCCTATTAAGTAAATCGTGGCTCGCACAAGACAGTCATAACCTTTTGACCGATAGCGAGTTAGGAAGACTTTATCGACGTCGTTTGACGATCGCCGAATGGCAGCCGTCTCCCCGCGCCATTGCTTTAGCCGGGCAAATGCTTCAGCCTGCCGCGCTCACTCCCCTATTGGAGCGTATGTACCTGGAGAGTCGGGCGATCGAACTCGCCGCCGAGGCCTTATCGCAACTCGGTCGGCAACCCGTGCAAATGCCTACGCGTCTCAAACCGCGCGATTATCGGCGCATGCTCTCGTTACGGGAGTATCTGGATAGCGGCGAAGCCGCCTCTGCCTCTTTGCCCAAGCTTGCCGCGCAAGTAAACGTCAGCGTTAATACGCTACAGCGACATTTTAAAGCGGCATTCGGCTTAACGGTGTTCGATTATCTACGAGAACAGAATCTACAGCGGGCGAGAGCTGCGCTGGAACAAGGCGGCGTAAGCGTTGCCGAAGCGGCGGAGATTGCCGGCTACAACAGTGCCGCCAACTTCGCCACGGCCTACAAGCGCCGGTTCTCCATAGCGCCTAAGGAATCTAGAGCTAGGCTTTGATAGAAAACGAAAAATCGGTTTTCCCCAAAGCCCCCTTGTCTTGCGGCGTTTCCCAGGGCTTAGATTCTCTGGGAACACCGAGCCTATGAGGCGGGGCGGCCGATCCGGCTTAGTAGCACAAGCCTGCTAGGCCGGATCGGCCATTACGGCTACTCCAACGGGGCGAGACGATCGATTTCGAACTCGCCTTCGCTCACTTCTCTGATGCGGAAGGAAACCTTATCGCCAACACCAAGCCCTTCCGTCAGTTCGGCATCAGCCACCGCAAACCGCATGACCATGGCGGGCCAGTTCAGCTCCGGCATCGGCTCATGATGCATCACAAGGCTTGTACCGTTCTTTCCAATGGCGCGCACTTCCCCTATCCCCTGCGCTGTTACCGCCACGCTTTGCGCGTCATGCTGGTGATGTTGATGGCCATGTCGATGAGCGTTGTCGGCCCAGGCCGCCGGCGCCGCGAGTCCGACGGTCATAGCTAGCGCGCCGATCAGGTTAAGGTAGGATTTCATTGGCATTTTCCTCATAGTCGTAGGTAATGGGGGGCGGCAACTTATTCGGTGGCGCCCGTCTCGGGATAGCGACGACGCTGCCAGAGCCAGTACAGAACCGGCAGGAGTAACAGCGAAACCAACGGTGCGGTGATCATCCCGCCGATCATCGGCGCGGCGATGCGCTGCATCGCTTCCGACCCCGGCCCACCGGCAAGCAGTAAGGGCATGAGGCCTAGCACCACCGTGAGCGCCGTCATTGCCTTGGGACGCACGCGCAGGACGGCGCCTTCAATAACGGCTTGTTCCAATTCGCGACGCGTGGCCGGCCGCTTTTGCTCGACGGCGCCCTTGATGTACATCAGCATGACGACGGCGAACTCGGCAGCTAATCCCAGTAGCAGGATAAAGCCCGCAGCCACGGCAACCGACATTTGGAAACTCATGGCATAAAGCAGCCAAACGCCGCCAACCGCCGCAAACGGGAGTGCCCCCATCAACATCAAGGCCTCGGTACCATTGCGGAAGCAGAGGTACAAGAGCAGGAAGATCAGTACGACCGTGACAGGCACAACCAACGTCAGGCGTTCCTTGGCCCGCTCCATATGCTCGTACTGACCCGACCACCGAATCGAGTACCCGGCCGCAGCTCAACCTGGTCTCGCACCACGACTTGCGCCTCTGCGACATAGGAGCCAAGATCGCGGCCACGGATATCGACAACGACCCAGCCATTCAGGCGGGCATTCTCGGTCCGGATCATTGCCGGCCCATCGACCAGTTCAACGGCGGCCAAGCGATGTAAGGGCAGCTGCTCGCCCTCGGCGGTAACCACCGGCAACTCTCTCAGGCTTTCTATGGAGTCCCGCCAATCTTGCGGATAGCGGATGCTGATCGGGTAGCGCTCCCGCCCCTCTACGGTTTCGCCCACCGTCATACCACCGACTGCGGTTTGGATGACTGTTTGCAACTCGGCGACGTTAACCCCGTAACGTGCTGCCGTCCGGCGGTCGATCTCGACTTCGATATAGCGGCCCGTCGCCGTGCGATCGGCACGCGCGGATACCGTGCCCTCCACATCGGCCAAGGCCTGTTCGATATTGCGGCCGATTTGCTCGATGACGGCGAGATCCGGGCCCGCCACTTTGATGCCCACCGCAGAGCGAATCCCGGTGGAGAGCATATCGATGCGAGTCTTGATCGGTTGTACCCAAACGTTATTGGCGCCTGGGATGGATACCGCTTGGTCGAGTTCCCGAATCAAGTCGTCCTTGGTCAGACCCGGCCGCCATTGGTCGCGGGGTTTGAAGCGGATGACGGTCTCCAGCATCCCCAGCGGCGCAGGGTCCGTCGCGGTTTCGGCTCGGCCGGCCTTACCGAATACCTGCTCGACTTCCGGCACACTCATGATGGCCCGATCCGTATACTGGAGAAACTCGCGCACCGTTCCGATCGACGCGCTCGGCTCCAACGACGGCATATACATTAAGTCGCCCTCGTCGATCTCGGGCATAAACTCGCTGCCCAGTCGCGTGGCAGGGTAAAGCGCGCTCAGGGCCAGCACTCCCGTCACCGCAACGGTTGTCCAGGGGTAGCGCAACAGCGCCATCAGCACGGGACGATACGCGCCGATCAAGGCGCGGCTGATCGGATGCTTCGACTCCGGCCGAATCCGCCCGCGCACCAGATATCCCATCAACACCGGAACCAAAGTAATCCCCAAGCCGGCGGCGGCAGCCATGGCATAAGTACCGGTGAACGCCAACGGTTGGAACATGCGACCTTCCTGGCCTTGCAGCGTGAACAGCGGCAAGAAGCTAACCACGATGATTAACAAAGCAAAGAAGATCGGCCGCCCGGTTTCCTTGGCAGCAGCGGCCACAGTCGTCCAGCGCTCTTCGCCGGGGGGAGCCCTTTCTAACCGTTTATGTAGGTTTTCCACCATCACAATCGCGGCATCTACCATCGCGCCGATCGTAACGGCAATCCCTCCTAGCGACATGATGTTGGCGTTGATACCTTGCCACTGCATAATCATCAACGCTGCCAAGATACCGATAGGCAGGCTGACGATAGCCACCAAGGCGGAACGCAGATGCAGCAGGAACACCAGACATACCAGCGCGATAATCAGGAATTCCTGCACCAGTTTCTCGGCTAGATTTCGTACCGAGGCCTCGATTAACGTCGAGCGATCGTAAGTTTCTACAATCTCGACCCCCGGCGGTAGACTCGGCCGCAATTCCTCCAGGCGTTGTTTGACCCGCTCAATTGTGGCAAGGGCGTTTTCGCCGTGGCGCATCACGATAAACGCCCCGACGACTTCCCCTTCCCCATTCAAATCTGCAAGACCGCGACGCGGCGCCGGCCCGATTCGGATATCGGCAATGTCCTCCAGTAACACCGGCGTCCCCTGCGCGCTGCGGCCCACGGGTACGCTACGTATATCCTCTACGCCTTGCAGATAACCGCGCGAACGCACCATATACTCGGCTTCGCCCATCTCGACGACCGAGCCTCCGGCTTCCTGATTCGCGCCGCGGATAGCCTCCCGCACTTGAGTCAGCGACAGCCCATAAGCCCGCACCCGCACAGGGTCGAGCACCACTTGATACTGACGTACCATCCCGCCGAGCGAAGCGACCTCGGAGACACCTTCGATCGCTTGCAGCTCGTACTTTAAGAACCAATCTTGCAGAGAACGTAGCTCGGCCAGATCATGCTGACCGCTACGATCGACTAACGCATACTGATATACCCAGCCGACTCCGGTTGCGTCCGGCCCTAAAGCCGGGCGAGCACCTTCGGGCAGCCCCGGCGCGACTTGGCTCAGATACTCAAGTACCCGAGAACGGGCCCAGTAAGGATCGGTGCCATCCTCGAACAAAATGTAGACGTAAGAGTCGCCGAACATGGAAAAGCCGCGCACATCGGTGGCACGCGGTACGGATAACATCGCGGTGCTCAGCGGGTAAGTCACTTGATCCTCGACAACCTGCGGAGCCTGACCCGGAAACTCGGTATGGACGATTACCTGAACATCCGACAAGTCCGGAATCGCGTCTAAGGGTGTTTGTCGTACCGAGAACACGCTCCAGGCAATAAATACCAGAGCCAGCAGTAGTACCAAGAGCCGGTTATCGAGCGACCACTGGATAATGCGTTCGATCATCGTAATCGCCTCCTTAGTCAATCGGCTCTATAGCGGTGACCGTGTACCCCAGCACACCACCCTCGATCATCCGGAAGCGGACGACTTGTCCGGCGGCAAATCCATCGAGTGCCACCGCTTCGTCGACGGAGAAATCCATCGTCATCTCCGGCCACTGCAGCTCGGGTATGGGCTCATGGGCAAGCCTTATTTCGTGGGCCTGGCGATCGATGGATATCAGCTTGCCCTCGGCCCAAACGACCTGCCGAGGTTCGTCCTGTGGACCGGCTTTTTCCATACGGCGCAACTCCGCACCAAGGTTGGATTCGGAGTCGATCAGAAAATGACCGGAGGCAACAACAGACTCGCCAACCTCAAGCCCTTCCCGAATCTCAAAGCGGTCGCCGAACCGGCGGCCGAGCTTAACGGCTCGCCCGGCAAACCGCCCCTCGCCCAGCGCCACTACCACTCGGCTATGGCTACCCGTTCGTATCACCGCCTCCGCGGGAACATGCACCGTATTCGTGACGGTCCCCGCCTGGAGGTCGACGTCGGCGTACATGCCCGGCCTGAGGCGACCATCCGGGTTATCAAGTGTGATTCGAGCACGCACGGTACGGGTAGCCGTGTCTAAAGCCGGATAGATAAAATCGACCGTACCGCTTAGGCTCATATCGTTGATGCGAATCGCCGCCCCGCTACCGACCTGTACATCGGCCGCTTGCTCCGGGAAAAGATCGACCAGCAGCCAGACGCGCGAGAGATCGGCCAGCTCCATGGCGGTTGTCCCCGGCGCGAGCTGCATGCCTTCTCGAATACTCAGCTCCTGTACGCTCCCCCGTTGACGGGCACGCATAGGGACCAACGACTGCACCCGCCCTTCCTGTTCGATCGTGCGTATATCCGCTGCGCTTAGGCCCAAGGCGGCCAGACGCTCTCTAGCCGCCGTTCGGTCGGCGCCACTCCGAACAACCTGCAACAACTCCTCCTGCGCATTGATCAGCGCCGGCGAATACATTCTAAATAGCACCTGCCCGCGCTCGACTTGCTCGCCGGTGGTGCGCACCCGCAGATCTTCGATCCAGGCCTCGGTACGCAGATGCACATGCGAGAGACCACTTTCATCGAAATCGACGTACCCCACCGCGCGAACCTGCCGGGTCAAATCGCCCTGTTCCACCGTGGCTAACCGTACATTCATACTTTGCAGTACACCGGGCGCGACCCGCACGCCGTCACCGTCCCCCGCTTCCGCGCTGTCCGCATAGACCGGCACGTAATCCATGCCCATGTGGTCCTTGCGCGGTTCGGGCGAGGTAATCGAGGGGTCCATAGGATTTCGATAGTAGAGAATCTCGCGCTCCCCGCCGGAGGATGCCGCGTTCGTCGTCGCTTTCTGCACGGCTACGCTCGCGGCACCGCCGACTGCGGCGCCGAGGCTTAATAGCAGAACGATATGGATGGCTTTCATAATGCTTGTCCCCCGGCAAGGTAAAGCAGCTCAGCTTGCAGCTGGCGGCGCTCGATCATCACCCGTAAAGCTTCCAGTCGGGTCTCCAAATCCGTTACGCGTGCTCGGATCAGGCTGCGAAACGGTATTGTCCCCGCCCGGTAGGCCTGTTCGGCAGCTTCGGCATTACGCCTTGCCGGCTCCAATAAGCGCTGCTCGTAACGCCGCTCACGTTCCAAGAGTTGCTGCCAACGGCCCATCGCCCCCTCCCATTGGCTGCCCAGCGCCCGCTGACGTTCGATATAAGCCTGTTGAGCAGCCAGATAACGGTGCCGCTCGGCAGCAACTTCGCTGTTAACGCGCGCCCGGGAAAGCAGCGGCAAATCCACCATTACCATTCCGGAAAAACTGCCGGAATTGTCCGTCATACCGCCGGGGGCGTAACCGTAGCCGAGTTCGACGCTCCACTGCGGCCGATAGCCCTCCTGCGCCAACTCGACAGCATGTAAGCTAGCCTCGACAAGCGCTTGTTCCGCATCCAAAATCGGGTGGGTTGAGAAGTACCTTGGCGGATCGGGCAGTTCGGGCAGCTCGTCGCTCAACGGACGCCGAGCCGCTTCCGCTCCTATCCAACGCGCCAACTCCGCAAGCGCCAGGGCTTGCTGTTCCTGAACGATACTGATGCGCTCTTCTAGCCGCCGTAGCTCCAGCTCCGCCTCCAACACATCTTGCTGGCTTGTGGTACCGGCGGCGAATTCTCGTTGCGTCAGGTCTACTAGGTTTTCGAATAACCCCCTATTCTCCTCGAGGACATCGGAGGCTTGGCGCAAGTACGTCAGTTCTAGAAACAGTTGCCGCACCTGCTGCCGACTTTGATGCTCTGCATCCTCGGCACGCGCGTAGTCGCCGCGCGAAAAGGAACGCTCCCGTTCGCGGGCTAAGCGCCGGCTGTCCCCCGCGGGAAGGATTGACGCACACCAATGCTGAACTGAGTCATCGGGTCGCTATCGAGGGCATCGTCGAAGGGGACGCTCATCGCCTCTCCGATAAGCATCAAATTGGGAAGCCGCCCGGCAGCGTCGGCTGCTGCTTCCTGGGCCCGCGCATTCTCGCGGTGACGAAGGGCGGCCGGATCGCGCTCCAGCGCTAGCCGCTCCGCCTCGTCGAGTGTCAGCGGCGATGCTGTCATGCCTGGCAATGGCATTAGCAAAACGCCGCCTAGGAGCAGGCCTGATAGCCTGCCCAGGCAGAATCGAAACATGAATATATCCTCGTCGTAGGTACTCGCGCTGCGCCGTAGACGAACGGCACTATTGCGATGTCAACGCGGCTTATAAGCCGCCGTACTCAGACGAGGCGAAATCTGGGAGGTCGAGGGTCTTGAGTGGGATTTTGCGTGACAAAAGCGGTTTGCACGAAAAAGTTTGCCTGTTTGGCGGCCAGCACGCGCGTGCCTAGCGTGCCGGTAAGGCCGGGCGCACACGGGGCACAGTCGAAACACGCCTGTGCCGCCGCCTCCCCCGCACAGCAGTCGTGTTCGTCATGGACATGTTCGGCGCTAGGCGATTCGACCTGAGCGGAAGCCGACGCCATCGGCATACCCATGACCACTGACGCAGGAGCCCCTACGAGCATCGCCAACAGTAGCAGTATGGTAATGGCATGGCGTCCGAACATAAGCGAATCGAAAACAGATCCTTGCTAACTATTTCAAAGGCGCGGGATTTAACCCAATACTTTCATTGAACGGGCTGACTTTGCCCTTACCCTGACGCCAACAGTACTAGCCCAACGCAGGCAGGAGCTTGAGTTCGATCAAGTTGTCTCTCACTATTTGCGGAAGCGAGTAACGGGCGCTAGTTGGCGAGTATAACGAAGATGCAGGTGTATAACCGTTACCTACTTCCTTACCTTACCCACTTCGCGATGCGAATGCCAATGCTCGACGCCTATCGGCGGGAAGTGGTCAGGCAGGCGCGCGGTAACGTGCTGGAACTCGGGGCGGGCTCCGGGCTTAATTTGGCGTTGTACGAGCCGCGCTTAGTCAGCCGGGTTTACGCGCTGGAGCCGGAACCTGGAATGATTCGCTTAGCGCGCACCCGGCTTACCGAGGCTGCGGTTCCGGTAGAGATTCTGCCGGTTGGCGCGGAAGCCATTCCGTTACCGGATTGCTCGATCGATACGGTTTTGTCGACCTGGACGCTGTGCACGATCCCCGACATCAAGGCCGCGCTGTCGCAAGCGCGCCGCGTGCTTAAGCCCAATGGCCAGTTTCTATTCGTGGAACACGGTCTGTCGAACGACAACGCCGTCGCCCGCTGGCAGCACCGGCTCACTCCGTTTTGGTCCCGTTGTGCCGGCGGTTGCCAGCTGGATCGCCCGCATGCCAACTTGCTCCGCCAGGCCGGTTTCGTTATCGATAGGCTTGAAACCGGCTATATCGGCCGCTTGAAACCGATGACTTATACCTATCGAGGCCAAGCGCGCCGAGCGGATTCCGAATAAAGCTCAGACTAAGGCTAACCCCTTAGCCTTGCCGACTTTACCGTTTGTTCTCTTAACGAAAGTTCGCCAAAAGCCCGTTAGGCCGGAGCACTCGCCCCCGGAAGCAGGCCGATACTACCAACAGCTATCAGATACGCCACGGCAACGATGCCGAAACACCCCCATGAAACGGGGTCGCGCGCCGTATAAACGATCGGATCGGTATGCATAGTGCCGCGGGTAGCCGCTAACCAGAGTCGGCATTGCCAACACAGCATCGCCGGTACCGCCAGCCAAAGGCTTAGCGGCTCCAGATAGACTCCGCTAAGTGCCGCGCTATCGATATACAGCGCAAGCACCAGAATCGCTATAACGCTGCTGAAGACGCCTATGGCGCAAACCCTACCTACGTTCGCCGAACCGTATCCAAGAGCCGGACCCTCCGCGATAGTCGTATCGGTTTCTTGCAGTTCGGCAGCCCGTTTAATCAACGCCAACGCGAGGAACAAAAACCCTGAGACGACCACCAACCAACTCGAAACCATAAGGCCGCACGCGATCGCCCCGCCAAGCAGACGAACGGCATACAACGACGCCAGGCTGAGCACGTCGGCCAGCGGCTTTCGCTTCAGCCAGAAGGAATAGGCGGTAGCAATTCCGGCAAATAAGACGATCGCCAAGCCGGCTAACAAAGACAATGTAGCTGCGAGTAAAATGCCGGCGCCTATGAAGGCAGGCCCTAACACGCCGTAACGCAAGGGAAGCTGGCCGCCGGCAAAAGGACGCGTTCGTTTACGTGAATGGCGGCGATCTGCTGCGATATCGATTAAGTCATTGATGATGTAAGAGCCTGACGCGGCCAGGCAAAACGCTACGAACATGAACGCGGCGGCAAGCATCGCCGCCGGGTCGGTCCAGGGCACGGCAGCGAATGCCGGCACGAATACCAGGAGGTTTTTCGCCCATTGGGCGCTGCGCAACGCCTTCAGCAAACTCGTTAGGCGACCGTCGCGGTTGCCGAAAACACAGCTTACGAATGCCGCGGCTCGCGCTTTCGCTTCCAGGCGACCGGACGGATTTACTAAAAGCGCCTCGGCCGCGCTTTCCCATACCGGCAAATCGCACTCGGCCGCGCCGATATAACTGTAACCGCCGGCACCGAAGCGACCGACAAGCGCCTCTGCTATTGTCTTCTCTTCGCTATTCAACGCATCGGCGGCGAGAACCTCATCGAAAACCCCCAGGTGATCTGCGATGCGTTCGGCGACAGTGCGATGTATAGCCGTCGCCAATACGACCCGGCGACCGTTACCTTTCTGCTGCTCGACATAGCGCAGTACGGCTGTGTTGAAAGGCAAACTCGCCACGTCAAGTTCGCATTCCTGCCCAAGTCGCTGCCTGAGTGCGGAACGCTCGCCGCGCGTTTGCCAAACGGCCTGGAGTAACACCAACGGTTTATGGCGCAATAGGCCAACTAAACATTCGTCGACAGGGTCGGCCGCCAACAAGCTACCGTTCAAGCCGACACAAAGCGGAAGCTTTTCTAGCTGGGCTTGGCGGCCCTCCGGAAGCCGCCGAGTTTTGGGAAACGGCAACACCTGTGCTTGAGCGTTCTGCATCAGTCATCCCTCTGACGGCTGTGACATCGGCATGCGAAGCATTAAGGCGACAACTGAAACCGCTTCCCGGCGGCAAACCCCAGCGGGTTTCGGCAAAAGACCATCTTCAACTGCAAGGAAATAATGGGTTTTCTCGATCCGCTTTCAAGCGGGGGGAAATCGGGCAGGTTTTATCCGCAGAGCGGCAAACGAAGGGCATAGGACAAGGTGTGTGGGGGGAAAGCCGGGGATACCGTCATCAGGTATCCCCGGCTATACGAGCAGACGTCGATTACAACTCGTCGACCGGAATGGCCATCACGGCCGAGGAGCCATGGCTTACGCTCTCCGCATGAGCTTTGGCGCGAGGTAGCAGCTGTTCGATATAGAACTGCGCCGTAGCCAGCTTTTGCCGATAGAAGGGGTCGTCGCTGCCGGCGTCGATGGCTTGTTGCGCAAGGAAGGCGCCACGAGCCATCAGGCCGGCGCCGGTAACGTAACCTGCCAACATCATATAATGGTAAGAATTGGCCGTCGCTTGTACCGGATCGGCCGCGCCGTTACTTAACAACCACTCGGTGGCTGCCTCCAGTTGCTCAAGCCCTGCGTTTAATGGCTGCTGCCAACCGGCAAGCGGCGTGAGTTCGCTAAGCGACGCAATATTCTGCCGCAACTCGGCAACCAAAGTTTGCATTGCCTGCCCGTTATCCCGCAGCAACTTACGGCCTACCAGGTCGTTCGCCTGGATACCGTTGGTACCTTCGTAGATGGGCGCGATGCGCGCATCGCGTAAGTGCTGGGCCGCGCCGGTTTCTTCGATAAAACCCATGCCGCCATGCACTTGAACGCCTAAGGAAGTCATTTCCAGGCCGAGTTCGGTGCACCAGCCTTTAACGATGGGGATTAACAGATCGACACGGCTTTGCTGGTGCGCTCTGCGTTCAGCATCCGGATGGTGCCGCGCTTCGTCCATAGACGCGGCGGCTGAATAGGCCAAGGCACGCATTGCTTCGATAGCCGAGCGCATCGTCATCAACATACGGCGGACGTCGGGATGATGTGCGATCGGTACAGGATTGGCGTCCTTATGCCCCACTGGCCGCCCTTGCACGCGCTCGCGGGCATAAGCGACGGCCTGTTGATAGGCCCGTTCCGCAATGGCCAGGCCTTGCACCCCGACCTTATGGCGCGCCTCGTTCATCATGGTGAACATGTAGGCTAGGCCTTTGCCCTCTTCGCCGACCAGATAACCGATAGCGCCTTCATTATCGCCATACGACATAACACAGGTCGGGCTACCGTGAATGCCGAGCTTGTGTTCCAAAGCCGTGCAACGGTAGTCGTTCCGTTCGCCGAGGCTGCCGTCCGCGTTGACAAGATACTTCGGTACGATAAACAGCGAGATACCTTTCACACCGGCAGGTGCGTCGGGAGTGCGGGCCAGAACGAGATGAACGATGTTCTCGGCCATCTCGTGCTCGCCCCAAGTGATGAAGATCTTCTGCCCGAACAACCGGTAACGATCGCCTTCGGGTACCGCACGCGTGCGGATCACCGACAAATCGGAACCGGCCGACGGCTCGGTAAGATCCATAGCGCCGGCCCATTGCCCACTGACCATCTTCTCCAGGTACAGCGACTTTTGCTCGTCGCTGCCGTGATGCTTCAGCGCTTCGATAGCCCCGGCCGTCAACATCGGGCACAGGCCCCACGCCATATTGGACGACTGCCACATCTCCTGTGCTGCTGTCGCAACCACTTCCGGCAAACCCATGCCGCCGTACTCCGGGCTAGCCGCCGCACCATTCCAACCGCTCTCGACAAACTGTTGATAGGCTTCGGCAAAACCTGGGGTTGCGCGAACCGTTTCGCCTTCTAGCTTCGCTCCGTCCGTATCGCCTACCCGATTCAGAGGGGCAAGGACTTCGCCGCTAAAACGCGCAGCTTCCTCGATGATGGCGTCGACAAGATCCGGCTTGGCTTCCTCCAAGCCCGGCAGCTCCGCCAGTTTCTCTAGCCCTAACAATTCGTTGATAACGAAGCGCATATCGCGTGTTGGAGCATTATAATGACTCATGCTTAGCCCTCTTGCGCAGTCTTTGACGCTTTTCCATTCAGCGCCTAACGTCTCTTTTTTATTGTCCCGGCCATTAACTAACCGGGCGACAGTTTGCCATGATCCGCGCCGGCTTGCATGAGAACAATTGCCGAAGTGACAACGTGCGGCTTTCGCCGCAACAGGTGATCGAAGCACTATGAGGTAAGTGTTTGCAGGATCTCGACGGCATTATCGCAAGCGCGCTCGTCCGCAAAAACGAACCGTATTAACCGCACGCTTTGCAAGGTATTAGTTTGTTCGAGTACGGTTGCGAAAGCAACGCGCATGGCCAAGTCGAACGGATAACCGAAAGCGCCGGTGGAGATTGCCGGAAATGCCAACGATTGCATGCTTTGCTCTTCCGCTCGCCGCAAGGCATTGCGATAACACGCTGCCAGCCGTTCCGCAGCAGGCTCGTCAACGCCGTAGACGGGGCCAAGGCAATGGATCACGTAAGGATTAGGTAATCGATAACCGCCGGTAACGACGGCCTGCCCTGGCGCGATCGGCGCCAAAGGCGCGCACGCTTCCGCCAATTCGGGGCCTGCCGCCCGGTGTATCGCGCCGGCGACCCCGCCTCCTGGCATAAGTTGCGCGTTGGCGGCATTGACCACCGCATCGATGTCGGTTTGAGCGGCAATATTGCCGCTCAAACATTCGATAGCGATATTATTACTCGTCGTCGAGAAAACCATGCGTTAACGCCGCCTTATATAGCTCGCTGCGACATCCTTCATCGATTGCCGTATGACACCTGCCGCATTCGGCTCGCCTTTGAAGAGCGACGCGGTATATTTCCGCGCCTGCTCGAGGCTGATATGCGGCGGCAACGGCGGGACATCGGGGTCCGTGTGCGCGTTAATGACGACCGGTCGCTCGGCCATCAGCGCTTCTTCCCACACTGGCACGATATCCTCCGGCGTATTCATACTCAGCCCGATCAAACCGAGCGATTGCGCATATTTATCGTAGTCAAAATCCGGGATATTTTGCGAGGCCTCGAATTTCGGATCCCCTTCCATAACCCGCTGTTCCCAGGTTACTTGGTTAAGATCGTGGTTGTTAAGCACGAGCACGACGAGCTTAGGGTTTTCCCACTCGCGCCAGTATTTCGAGATCGTTATCAGGCCGTTGATGCCGAGCATTTGCATCGCCCCGTCGCCGACCATGGCAATCGCCGGCCGGTCCGGGTAACAGAACTTGGCAGCGATGATATACGGCACGCCCGAACACATGGTTGCCAAACCGCCCGACAGGGAGCCTATCGCGCCGTCACGGATCATCAGGTCGCGGGCATACCAGTTGGTACCCGAACCCGAGTCGGCACTCAGCATAACGTTCTCCGGCAAACGCTTGGACAACTCCCAAAACACCCGCTGCGGATTAATGGGATTGGCCTCGTTCATGGCGCGACTTTCAACCACCTTCCACCAATCCGCCACACTGGCTTCGATACGATTGCGCCAGGAGCGATCTTTCTTCTTCTTAAGCATTGGCATCAATGCTTTGAGCGTTAATTTTGCATCGCCGTGGAGATTGACTTCGTTCGGGTAGCGCAAGCCTAAATGGGCCGGTTCGATATCGATCTGCACTCCCCGAGCGCTCCCCTCTTCCGGCAAAAACTCGGTATACGGAAAGCTGGTGCCGATCATGAATAGCGTGTCGCACGACTCCATCATATCGGCGCTCGCTTTAGTACCCAGCAAGCCGATAGAGCCCGTAACGAAAGGCAAATCGTCCGGAATCATCGTCTTCGCGAGGATCGCCTTAGCAACGCCCGCGCCGAGTAGATTGGCGGCCTCTATCACCTCTTCGGCGGCGTCGCGAATACCCGCGCCGACCAGAATCGCCACCCGTTTGCCGTCGTTTAAGACATCCGCCGCGCGCAGCAACTCTTCCGGCGTCGGAACAACACGCGGATGCGAATAGCCGATCCCGGAGAAATTCGACCCATGTTTGCGAGGGGGCGTTTCCATGGGGAGCTCTTGCAGGTTATTCGGAACGATGACACAGGTGACGCAGCGCTTGGCCTTGGCGATCCGCATCGCTTCGTCGATCAAATGGCGCACCTGCCCCGGCGTGGAAGCCATTTGAACGTATTCGTGGGCGACGTCTTTGAACAACGCGCCCAAGTCCACTTCTTGCTGATAGCCGCTACCGATCGACATCAGCGCCTGTTGGCCGACGATAGCAACAACCGGCTGATTGTCCTTGTAGGCGTCGTATAGACCGTTAAGCAAATGTATGGCGCCTGGCCCGGAAGTCGCTAAACAGACACCGACCTCCCCGGAATACTTAGCATGTCCGCAGGCCATAAAAGCCGCATCTTCCTCATGCCGGACCTGTACGTAATGCATCTTGTCCGACGCCCGATTCAACGCTCCCATTAAACCGTTAATGCCATCGCCCGGATAACCGTAGATCCGGCGCACACCCCAGTCATGTAAGCGTTGGATAATAAAATCCCCGACTGTCTCGGCCATATGTCCTTCCTTTCGCCGCACCTTAAGATCGGTTGCTCCGCATCGCGAAGAGCGTTGGCGCTCGCAAAGCGTTGATAAAGCCCATGGCGGGCCTTTTGCCGTTTACAGCACCCTGGTCGACGCCTTGGGTTCTGTACGTCTCGCTCGGCCAGCACCCATTAATAAACCTCTTTCTAATGCGTATGGCCGGAAGCTCATTAAGCAAATGCCGCGCAAGCGCAAATTTCATCTGCGTCCGGTTTGGTATCTGAGTTAATGGGTTTTATCTCTGACAGGTAGCGCGGTAAGTAAAGGATCAGGCTATGGCTCAGGCGCGCGACAAGAATGCTTTTGCTTACAAAGCGTTAGCAGAGGAACTTCAGTCCCAGATAACGGGAGATGTCCGCTTTGACGAGGGCAGCCGAGCTTTATATGCCACCGATGCTTCGAACTACCGGCAATTGCCCTTAGGCGTCGTGTTGCCACACACCGTACGAGAGCTGGAAACCGTGGTCGACGCTTGTCGCTCGTACGCGCTCCCTGTGCTGGCGCGTGGCGGCGGCACCAGCCTGGCAGGACAGTGTTGCAACGAAGCGGTTATCATCGACACCAGCAAATACCTTAACCGCATTCTGCAAATCGATCCGGAGCGGAGGCGCGCCTGGGTCGAACCGGGAGTGATTCTGGATGAACTCCGCGACCAAACGCAGTCTTATGGGCTGACGTTCGGCCCCGACCCTTCGACTCACGACCATATCTGCCTGGGCGGCATGATCGGTAACAACTCCTGCGGCGTGCACTCGGTGCAGACGGGGAGAACAGCCGATAACTTGGCTCGACTGGATATTCTTACCTACGACGGCCTGCGAATGCGGGTAGGCCCAACCAGCGAAGCGGATTTCGAACGGATTATCGCGCAAGGCGGGTGCCGTGGCGAAATTTATGCGGCTTTGCGAGCCTTCCGCGACAAGTACGCCAACCTTATCCGCGAGTGTTTTCCACGCAATCTACCGCGGCGAGTGTCCGGCTTTAATCTAGACGAACTACTACCGGAGCGCGGCTGCAACATCGCCCGCGCGTTGGCAGGTACGGAAAGCACGTGCGTCCTTATTACCGGCGCCGAGCTCGAACTCGTGCCGCAGCCACCGGAACGGGCGCTGTTGGTCGTCGGTTTCCCTTCGGTCTATGAAGCTGCCGATGCCGTGCCGGCCCTGCTTGAGAGTCACCCTATCGGCCTAGAAGGCATGGACGACGTGCTCGTCCGGCAAATGCACGAGAAATCGCTGCATACGGACAAGCTGCACTTACTGCCGAAGGGAGGCGGCTGGCTATTAGCCGAATTCGGCGCCGAGGAATGTGGCGCCGCGCGCGCCAAAGCCGAGGCGGGATTGCAGTGCCTACGGCAGGAAGCGACCGCCATAACCGGCCGCATCGTTACCGACCCCGACGAGCAAGCCAAGCTCTGGAAAGTCCGCGAAGCCGGCCTCGCCGCGACTGCCAAGACACGCGATAGCGGCTACGCCTGGGAAGGCTGGGAGGATGCGGCAGTCCCTCCCGCTAAACTGGGTGCCTATCTGCGCGAATTTCGGGCGTTATTAGATCGTTACGGCTATGCATGTTCGCTCTACGGCCACTTTGGCGACGGCTGCATTCATGTACGAATCGACTTCGACTTATTTAGCCGCGAGGGAATAGCTCGCTACCGCCGTTTCGTCCAGGCCGCGGCCGACTTAGTGTTGCAGTACGACGGCTCTTTGTCCGGCGAACATGGCGACGGCCAATCTCGCGCCGAGCTACTGCCGAAGATGTTTGGACCCGAGCTGGTCGAGGCTTTTGCAGCATTCAAGCGAATCTGGGATCCGCAAGGCAAGCTCAACCCCGGCAAAGTCGTTAAACCCTACGCCTTAGACGAGAATCTCCGCCTGGGCCCAAGCTTCGCCCACCGGCGCCGGCCACCTACTTCGCCTACCCGGAAGACAATCGTAATTTCGTCGATGCCAGCCTGCGTTGCGTTGGCGTCGGCGCCTGTCGCAGCCTTCACGGCGACGTCATGTGCCCAAGCTATCGGGCGACCGGTGACGAGCAACACTCAACCCGAGGCCGCGCCCGCCTATTGTTTGAGATGTCGCGAAACGACTCCTTGCTGCGGGGGTGGCGGGATAAGGCGGTTCTCGACGCCCTGGATCTATGCTTAGCGTGTAAGGGTTGTAAAAGCGACTGCCCGGTCAGCGTCGACATGGCTACCTATAAAGCCGAATTCTACGCCCACTACTATCGACGCCGCCTTCGGCCCCGCACCGCCTACGCCATGGGGTTGATTTATTGGTGGTCGCGCTTGGCAGCCTGGGTGCCGACGCTCGCGAACGGTATGACGCAAACGCCCGGCATTAGCGGGATCGCCAAGCGCTTGGGCAATATTCACCCCGAGCGCCCCCTGCCCCGCTATGCGAAACAGAGCTTCCGAGCTTGGTTTAGCCGCAGGCGTCGTCGCCCACCTGGCAAGCCCGTCCTCCTCTGGCCGGATACGTTCTACAATTTTTTCTATCCCGAAGTTCCTCGGGCTGCCGTTGCCGTCCTTGAGAATGCTGGCTACAAACCGTTACTGCCCCCGCGCTCCGTCTGTTGCGGCCGTCCCCTGTATGCATGGGGCATGCTGGATACCGCGCGCCGACAATTGCGGCAAACGCTAGATACCATTTATCCCTGGATGGCTCAGGGCATCCCGCTGGTAGGCTTGGAACCATCCTGTATTGCCGTCTTTCGTGACGAGCTACCGAACATGTTAGCCGACGACCCCCGAGCGACACCGGTTGCCAATCAGAGCTATTTATTTAGCGAGTTCCTGACCGAGTCCGATTACCAGCCGCCACAACTTAACCAGCGCGCCTTAATTCATGTGCACTGCAACCAACACGCCGTGTTAGATGCCGATGCCGACGGCCGCTTATTAACCCGCGCAGGTATCGACTGCCACAAGCTCGACTCAGGCTGTTGCGGCATGTCGGGGCCTTTCGGTTTTGAACGGGCGCATTACGACATTGCCCAGGCAGTAGGCGAGACGGTGCTGCTACCGGCGGTACGAGAAGCGCCTGACGACACCCTTATCGTTACCAACGGATTCAGTTGCCGCGAACAGATTGCCCATAACACCCGCCGGCGCGCGGCATACCGCCGAAATTCTATTTCAGGCCTTACAACAGCAAGGAGGGCGACATGCCGCAAGCGATTGGTAAAACCCGTTGGGCTATTGCCGAAGGCTACATCCCCTCAGGCAGTACGGGGTCGGGTCGAGCTTTAGAAAGTCACGAAACGGTATGTTTATTGAACGCCGGCGATGTCGATGCACATGTCGAAATAACAATCTATTTCGCCGATCGCGAGCCGGCAGGCCCCTTTGTTGCCAACGTACCCGCTCGTCGAACTCTGCATTTACGCTTTAACGAGTTAAAGCAACCCGAACCGATTCCCAAAGATACCGACTTCGCCAGCGTTATCGAATCTAACGTACCCATTGTCGTTCAGCACACCCGACTCGACTCGCGACAAGCGGAATTGAGCATTATGACGACGCTGGCATTTTCAGCCTGAGCCAAGGAGGCAGCATGATAAAGCGCAGCAGAAAGTCGCGACAGGTGGTTGTTATCACGGGTGCATCCGCAGGCATTGGACGCGCAACTGCGTTTGAATTCGCGCGCCAGGGCTATGCCGTCGGATTGATCGCCAGAGGCGAAAAGCGGCTGCACTCGGCCTGCTCGGCCATCGAGCGGCAAGGGGGACGGGCATTGGTCTTGCAGGCCGACGTCACCGACCCGGCAGCCCTGGAGCAGGCCGCAGCACGGGCCGAGCGCGAACTCGGCCCAATCGACGTATGGGTCAATTCGGCTATGGCTACGGTATTCGGGCGTTTCGACGATATTACTCCAGACGAATACCGTCAGGTTACCGAAACGACGTATCTGGGTACGGTCAACGGCACCCGGAGCGCCTTGGTGCGTATGCGACGCCGGGATTCCGGCACAATCATTCAAGTCGGTTCAGCCTTGGCATATCGCGCTATTCCCCTGCAAGCGGCATACTGCGGAGCTAAGCACGCCATTCGCGGATTCACCGATTCTCTGCGCAGCGAACTCATCTACGAAGGCAGCCGGATTCGACTCAGCATGGTGCAGTTGGGCGCCTTTAATACGCCGCAATTCGAGTGGGGCCGAAACCGGATGAATTATCGTCCGCAGCCCGTGCCCCCCATTTATCAGCCGGAAGTGGCGGCACAAGCGATAGCTTGGACTGCTCGCCATCCGCGACGGGAAGTCTCGGTTGGAGCGACCAGCGTTCTGGCCATTCTTGGCCAGAAGCTCGCGCCCCGCATTATGGACTGGTACATGGCTAAAGGCGCCTGGGAAGGCCAACTCACCGAACAGCGCGCGTTAGCGGGGCGCCCGGACAATTTATTCTCCGCGCCGAAAGGCGATTACGGGAGTCATGGCCGGTTCGATAGCGAAGCCCGTAATTCCAGCATCCAATTCCTGCTATCTCGAAACCGAGCCTGGCTCGGTAGCGCGGTGACGGCAGCACTGGCGGCAGGTGTGATCCGTTATCGCCATCATCACCGTTAGGACGCCCTTATCAGGTTGCCGGAGATGTTTTTCGGTTCGAACCACTGATAAGAGGCAAACGACTACTGCGGAGGCGGTTGGTAAAAGCTCCCCAGAATCAGGCCGTATACCAGTTGCGCGAGCAGAGTCGTTAGCGGAGTCCGCGGCCCGTAGTTCAGCCCGAAGCGGCCGGGCGGCTCGATCCGCCGAGTCCGGCTCGGCCCATCATACTCGTTCGCAATTCGAGGGTGGATATGCGACAGCATGTGCATGCACGATAGCAGCGCAGCACCATGCAATAAGCCGAGAATGCCGCCGAGCCACCAACTGGAGAAGCCGAGGGAGGTAAAAATAAGCACGTAAACGAAAGCAAATAGCCAGCCCCCGACCCAGTACAGACCAAGCCCGAGGATGACCGACTTATGGCGGTCAGCAGTGAACACCGTGCCAACTAAAAAGGAAGATTAAGTCGCGACAACCCTAAGCTTTGACTGCCTTGCAAAATGGTAATCATCGCGGCGCTGGCGACAAACCCCCAAAGTAAAGCGCTCCCGACATCCACTAGGTCTCTTCCCTCCCGACCCGGCGACGCTCCATACCCATGGCGGCGTCAATTAATGCCAAATGGCTGTAGGCTTGGGGAAAGTTCCCGCAAAAAAGCCCGCTGTCCGGCTCCAACTCTTCCGCCATTAGACCAAGCTCGTTGGCAAAACCTGCCACATGCTCGAAACGCTCGCGGGCCTCATCCATACGACCTTGTTCGATCAAGCAATCGACAGCCCAAAACGAACAGGCCCAAAACGCACCCTCGCCTTCCGGCAAGGGGTCGTAGTCCGTGTGATAACGATAAATCAGGCCGTTTCTTCCCAACTCGCGTTCGATAAAGTCGTACGTGCCGACCATGCGCGGATCGCGGGCGTCCAGAAAACCCCGGCGCGCCATCAGCAACAAGCTGCCGTCGGCCTGATCGCCATCGAAAGCGCCGACGAAGCTGTTAAGGCTGGCGTTAAAGCCTCGCGCATTGATCGCCTGTTCCAAAGCCGCCCTTTCCCGGTAAAACTTTGCTACCGGTATCGACAACTGTCCTTTCTCGTGCAGCTGGAGTAAACGATCCAGCGCAACCCAACACATCAACTTCGAGTAGGTGTAATGGCGCGGAATATCGCGGATTTCCCAGATACCTTCGTCGGCTTTGCGCCATAAACGACAAACCGTATGCCCAAGTCCCGCTACCATCCGCCGCTCGAACGGGTCGAGACGACCGCCGCTGAGCACATAGTCATACGCGGCAAGAACCACTTCCCCATAGACGTCGAGCTGGAGCTGGTCCTGCGCGCCGTTACCGATGCGCACCGGCCGCGAACCGCGATAGCCGCTAAACTGCTTGAGTTCGGTTTCGTCGATGTCGATTTCGCCGTGCGCTGCATACAACACCTGCAGTTCCGGCCACGTCAACCGCGTACTGTGCAATAGCCATTCAAGGAACGCGGAGGCTTCGTCGGTGTAGCCAAGATCCATAAAGGATCGATAGGTAAAGGCCGCATCCCGCAACCAGCAAAAGCGATAATCCCAATTGCGACTGCCGCCGATGTTTTCCGGTAAGGAAGCCGTCGGTGCGGCTAAAACCGCCCCCGAGAGAGCATAGTCGAGGAGCTTGAGCGTGATGGCGCTGCGCACGACCTGCGCCCGGTAAGGCCCTTGATAGCGGCAAATTCGGCTCCACCGCTCCCACCAGTGGCAGGTCGCCGCCACTCTCTCCTCGGCCGCCTCGCCAAGCAACGGGAACGTGGCCACATCGCCTTCGGTGAAGCACACGGAAAAATGTAAGCGCTGCCCTGCCTTGGCACGCACCTCCGCGTGTAAGCCACGGCCGTCGGCACTCGGTTCCAGCGCCACATCGCTCGCCAGTACCAGGAGCCGATTACCGTAACGGTATTGCCAGCCCAGTCGGCCGCGCTTTACCAGCTCGGCACGGCGCGCCGCATACTCCGGCCGCGGTTGGAAATCGACCGTTAAGTCGATCTCCCCGTCCAACACCTCGACCAACCGTAACAGTTCGCGTTGAGGTTGGATCGGGCACCCCTCCGGGTCGGTATTGATAGGCATACAATCGGTTAACCTAACTGTACCCGTCTCGCAGACAAACAGCGTTTCCAATACAGCCGTATCGCCTCGATAACGACGCTCGACCCGCACCCTGCGTTTGGGCGTTAGGGAGAAATGCCCGCCATTCTCCCCATCGAGAATAGCGGCAAACAGCGAAGGTGCGCTGAAATGAGGCAAACATAACCAGTCGATGGATCCTAACCTAGAGATTAGCGCAGCTGTTCGGCAATCCCCAACAACGCCGTAATCGTTGATACGCGGCTGTGACACAGCAGTGGACGACACGCAAACGCTCCCTACAAAACTTTCGCTGACACTCTTCAGGCCACGTCGGCCATACCTTCGAAAGCGACTGCGGCGGCGCCTCCAGCCTCTTGAGTTATGGGGACTTTCAAGGTAATTTTCAGCAGAAGCATTCGCTTGCCTTCACCGTCGACGCCCCCACATCCAAGCTGCGGCGGTGGTTTCTCAAGCTATCTCTTACGAGTTGTGAAATCGGGGTTTGCTTATGCGAATTATGGATACGAACAGCCGAGGCAGGCTGATCGTTGTCTCCAACCGCCTGCCTCTTACCATGCAAAACAAAGACGGCATTTGGTCCGCCGAACCGAGTAGCGGAGGCTTGGTCAGCGCCATGCTTCCAGTCCTACGGCGACGGGGAGGCGTTTGGATTGGATGGCCAGGGGCTACGGCGGAAAACCCAGACGATATGCGCGGCGTGTTCGGCGCGGCGGCGAAAAATCGGGTTTCGATTACGAGCCGGTGCACTTGTCCGCCGAAGAAGAGTCCGGCTTCTATTACGGGTTTTCCAACGAAATCATTTGGCCGCTATTCCACGACCTCGTCACCAATTGCAACTTCGACCCCAGTTATTGGGACATCTACGAACGAGTCAACCGCAAGTTCACCGAAGCGATCAAGCAGACCTATCGGGAAGACGACTTCATTTGGGTGCACGACTATCATTTGATGGAAGTGGCCCGTTATCTAAGACGCGACGGCTACCGAAGCAAGGCCGGTTTTTCCTTCATATACCCTTTCCTCCGCTAGAGATCTTCCTGAAATTGCCTTGGCGTTTCGAGATTTTGAAGAGCTTACTGGAATTCGACTCGCTAGGTTTTCAGACGGTTCGCGACCGCCGCAATTTTCTCCAATGCGTTCGTACGCTGTATGACGTGCACACCAGCGGTAGCGGAGCCGTTATCAACCTTCGCGTCCCGACAGAGCCGGCAAGAGAGATCAGCGTCGGCTGCTTCCCGATCGGAATCGATTACGACTACGTCTCTAATCTTGCGGAATCCCGCGAGGTTCATGCGGAAGCGGCTCGCTTACAAGCAAGCCTGAACGGGCGCACGATCATCCTCGGCGTCGACCGCTTGGACTATACGAAGGGTCTGCCGAATAAGCTGGAAGCCTTTGCCGATGCCTTGCGGCGTTACCCCGAACTACGCAGGCGAGTTACCTTAGTGCAACACGTTGTTCCAAGCCGCCTCGATATTCCGGACTACCACCGACTCCGCCAGGAGATCGAACAGCTCATCAGCAACATTAATGGCGAATACACCCAGGCGGGCTGGGTTCCGATCCACTACATGTTCCATAGCCTAGATCAGGCATCGCTGATCGCCTACTACCAAATGGCGGATATCGCCCTAATTACTCCGCTTAAGGACGGCATGAACTTAGTCGCTAAAGAGTACTGCGCGTCGCAGACAACTAACGATGGCGTATTGATTCTCAGCGAGTTTGCCGGTGCCGCAGCACAACTACAATCCGCGGCCCTACTCGTCAACCCCTATAATATTCAAGATGTTGCGGACAGCATTTATCGAGCCTTCGAAATGAGTCAGAAGGAGCGCAAGGAGCGGATGCAGCGGCTACGGCGGATAGTGAAATACCATGACGTGTTTCATTGGGCCGATTCGTTCTTGGCAAGTTTTACCCGTCGTAACGTTTCTCACTTCCCAATGGTCGGTGACTATATCCCACGAGAGGGGCAAACTTAGTCATGACGACGATTACCGAGGTTACGGGTTTAGCATCGACGCGCGCAGTCACCGCGGCCGTAGTAGATCGTCTACGCGGCCACACCCCCTTCGTCTGCCTAGATTTCGACGGCACATTGGCACCGATCGCCAACGATCCTGCCACCATCGAGCTGTCGACCAGAGGACGAGCGGCACTTATCGAACTAAGCCACTGTTTCCCCGTTGCTATTGTCAGTGGCCGCGCGATAGCGGATTTAAAAGCGCGCATCCCTACCGAGCGCTTGTACTTCGCCGGAAACCACGGCCTGGAGATCGAAGGCCCCGGCCTAACGCGAAGGCATGCCGAAGCCATTGCCGCCCGCCGGGAACTGCAACGGGCCTATTCCTCTATCCAACATGCAACAACGGATATCGAAGGGGTCTTGATAGAAGACAAAGGCTTGACCTTATCGGTCCACTACCGCCAAACCCCCGAGTTTGCTCGCTTGCACGTCGCGCGGGCGGTGGATAGGGCTGTCGTCGAATCGCAGAATCTACGCAAGCATCACGGCAAGTGCGTTTACGAGCTTCGCCCTGCCGTCGATTGGCACAAAGGCGCTGCCGTCGAATATCTGCGGAGCGCTATCGAGCGTAAAACAGGGACTAACTTGCTGCCTCTCTACGTTGGAGACGACTGCACGGACGAAGATGCGTTTGCCGTATTAAACCAAGGCCGGGGAGTTTCCATATTAGTTGCCGACGCCGCTCGCCCTACCGCTGCGGAATACCTATTGCCCTCGCCCGATGCCGTTCACAGTTTTCTAGAAAACCTGCTCGACGAACTTACTTAAAAAGACACCAGCTCAAAGTTTGGCAAGCTTAGGATAAGCGACTTTCGCCACATTCTTAAGCTGTCGGCTTTGTCAACGGGTTTCGGTGCAGGTGCATTTGCGCAATAATCGTCGTTTCCCTCAGGACGAACACCCGAAGGACCATGACGGATACAACCCAGCCGGCTACGCTCACCTACCCTACCGTAACCCGCGGCGACACCCGCTATACCCTTTTGGGGACGGCGCACGTATCGCGGGCTAGTGCGGAGGAAGTACGAGACTTAATCGCTTCCGGACGTTTCGATTCGGTCGCCATCGAGTTATGCGAAAGCCGTTATCAGGCCATCGTCAAACCCGAAGCGATGGGACAGATGGATCTGTTCGATGTCTTTCGGCAAGGCAAAGCCGGCATGGTCGCGGCCAGCCTTGCCCTAAGCGCTTATCAGCAGCGGCTTGCCGACCAGTTTGGCATAGAGCCGGGCGCTGAAATGAAAGCAGCGATCGAGTCTGCAAAAGAAGCCGATTTACCCGTGCTACTCATCGATCGAGAGATCGGCACGACGCTTAAGCGCATCTACCGCCGCATTGGCTGGTGGCAGCGAATGATCCTCATTTCAGGCCTTATCGGCAGTTTGTTCTCGCGAGAGAAAGTCACCGAAGAAGAAATCGAACGCCTAAAAGAAGGCGATGTCCTCGAATCTACCTTCTCCGAGTTCGCCTCTCGCTCGGCGACTTTGTACGATACTTTGATTCGCGAACGCGATCGTTATATGGCCGCCCGCCTACGGGAAGAACAAGCCAAACAATCGCTCAAGGAAGTCTTGGTCGTCATTGGCGCAGGCCACGCAGCCGGGTTGCAAGAGTATCTGCGCGACGAGCAAACCGAGCCGAGAGCCGAACAGGCGCAGCTGAATCAAATTCCGCCGGCGAGCCGTTGGCCGAAGATCTTTCCGTGGGCGTTAGTTGCCCTCATTCTCGCCGGCTTCGCCATCGGATTCAGTCGCAGCAGCAGTTTAGGCTGGCAGATGGTCTTTGAGTGGGTCGTCATCAATGGCGGTCTGTCTGCCCTTGGCGCAGCGATTGCAGGCGGGCATCCCCTCACCATTTTGGGCGCATTCGCGGCGGCACCGTTGACCTCGTTAAACCCAACCATAGGGGCAGGCCTAGTGGTTGCTAGTATTGAGCTTAGCCTGCGACGACCGAAGGTGGTGCATTTCGAAACGTTAAAACAAGACGTGGCCCATATTCGCGGGTGGTGGTCTAACCGCGTGGCACGGATTCTACTGGTATTTATGCTGGCAACGGCCGGTTCGGCCATTGGCACCTACGTCGCAGGCTTTAGAATTTTCGAACGTCTAGTGAACTAAGCGTTCGATTTATGGGTGCAGAGTGCCGCGCCCAGCGCGGCACTCTGCACGGGTCGACACCCATTGTCTGCTCGTCGTCCTGCAGCGCCCTCTCACGGTGGCTTTACTGTCAACGGACTCATACAAAAAGGCGCCGGGGCACAAGCTCAATAAATGAAAAATATCGGTGTTTCCTCATTCTGTGATTGCAAGCGCTGAAAAGTCTTGCGCTTTTCCGTTTATCTCTACATTATGAGCAGTAGGTGATACACAAACATAAGCAAAAGGCGAACATGCGCCGAATCATCGTCTTAAATAGCAAAGGTGGCTGCGGCAAGACGACCATATCAACGAATCTAGCCAGTCAATACGCAGCCAGGGGGTATAAAACCGCGTTGATCGATAACGATCCTCAGGGCTCCAGTTTGAACTGGCTAAGCCACCGTCCTGGCTGGTCTCCTGAGATCAAAGGGATCAATGCGTTTGCCGCCAATCGCGGCGGCATGACTCGCTCTTGGGCCCTGCGTACGCCACCGGATACCGAGCGCGTCATTCTAGACACGCCGGCCAGCTTGCTCAGGCCCGATTACAACGAGCACTTGCGCGGCGTAAACCTCATTCTCATCCCCGTTCAACCGTCTTCTATCGATGTTCATGCGGCTGCGAACTTCATTCGCGACTTGCTCCTGGTTAATAAGGTCGATCGCTACCAAGAACGCGTCGGCATCATAGCCAACCGCAGCCGACAGCAGGGAGGCGCGTTCGAGAAGCTCGAACGCTTTCTGGCAAGTCTTAAAATTCCGGTGCTTGCGCATCTGCGAGATACGATGAATTATGTACGGGCCGCCGAACAAGGGCTGGGTGTACATGAAATCGATGCCTCGCGGGCGCAACTCGAACTGGAAGCTTGGGACCGCATTATCGAGTGGTTAGAGCGGGACCAGGTGCCCGGAGCTTATTTTTAAACATCGCCTCGAACCCGGGCTTCAGCATTTTAATCCGTGGGCAGCAGCGGCCGGAGTCTGACGGTCCTTGTAGCAGACTCGATAAACGCCACCCGCACGCAGCCGCCGGCGCACCCCAATAAAATGCCACAGCAAGACAGCCGACTCCCCGGCCGCTGGTCAGCAAAACGATAAGATGTAGGAGTATGTCGATGGACTCACTGGTCACCCTACAAAAGGAAGGGCCAATCGCCGTTGTAACTTTGAACCGTCCGGATAAGTACAACGGGCTGACTATACCGATGCTGCGGGAGTTGATTGCGACCGCAAAGCGTATCCGCCGCGATCGCACCCTACGAGCCGTCGTCTTACGCGGCGAAGGGCCGGCGTTTTCCGCCGGTTTGGATTTCGCCAATGCGACCAAAAAACCCTTGGAGATAGTTAAAGCCTTTCTCCGCAACCCGCTACGGCCTCGCAACACCTTTCAAGAAGCGGCCTGGTGCTGGCGAAATTTGCCGATTCCGGTTATCGCCGCCATTCATGGGCATTGCTATGGGGCCGGGCTACAAGTCGCGCTCGCGGCCGATTTCCGGGATTGCGCCCCAGACGCAAGACTCTCGCTCATGGAGGCACGCTGGGGCATGGTCCCCGACCTGACCGGAACCTTAGTACTGCGGGAGCTTATGCCGCTCGACACGGCGAAAGACTTAGTCATGCACGGCACCGTCTTAAGCGGTGAAGAGGCAAAAGCGATCAACTTGGTCACGGCCTTAGCTGACGACCCCTATGCCGCCGCTATGGAACGCGCCCAACAATTGGCTTTACGCTCTCCAGACGCGGTAAGCGGTACTAAGAAACTGCTACAAGCTAACTGGAATGCGTCCGAGCGACGGGCATTTCGGAACGAGCGCACCGTACAGCTCCGTATTCTCATAGGTAAGAACCAAAGTCGGGCGATGAAAGCAAACTTTGCCGGCGAAGAGCCCCGCTTCGGCCCGCGCTCCAAGCTACTCTAAGTTTTAGAAAGACCTATGAACCGGATATCGGAGCAAGCTACCGGTCGATTGACCCGCAGCGACGTGCTACGCGAAGCGGCCGATGGCGGTCGCTTTCGCCTAACCTTTTTAGACTTACCGCAACCGTCCGGCGCTCCCATCGTTTACTTACCGGGGATGTTTACCGGCCGCAATTTTTGGTTGTCCGAGCGCGGCATTGGCTTAGCCGCTTATCTAGCCGAGGCCGGCCATCCGGGCGTTATCGTCGAACGCCGCCGACCTCAAGCTGCCAGGGCAGGATTGGAAGAGCACATTCGCTACGACCTGCCTTTGGTGCAAGCGGAAATACAGCAACGATGGGAGCGAGCGGCTTTTTGGGTAGGCCACTCCTTCGGCGGTGTATTAGCCGCTCGCGCCATCGGCTCCACGCTGGACCAGCAAGCCGTAGCGGGACTGGTCGTATTCGCCTCGCAGTTTGAAGTCGGCAAACACGGCTTAGCGACGCCGGGACACTTGCTGACCTTAGGTATCTGCAAACTACTTGGCAACTTCCCCGCCCGTCGGCTGGGTATGGGGCCGCAAGATGAGCCGCCGGCCGCCATGCAGGATGCGGTACGCATCGTTCGCCACGGCCGCAGCAAACCTGAAATTCGCCGTACCCTTAACACTATTGACCGACCGCTACTCGCCATTTCCGGCTTGGGCGATAAAGTCGATCCCACCAAAGGCTGCGAGCGCTTGGTCAGCCATGTCGGGAGTAAAGATCGACAGTTTATTGCGGCGGGCCGGCAGACCGGCTTTGCACTCGACTACGATCATCCGGGTATCGTCGTCAGTAAACCTGCCCAACAGGAAATCTGGCCGATCGTTCGCGACTGGCTCAGCAAACGTGCTCCTACCGGTTAAGAGCGTGAGCCTCCCACGTTCTTAACCTCCTCCTGTAGCGTAACCCTCTCCGTATCGGCAGCACCGTTGCTGTCGCCCCTTCCAACCCCACTTCTTGTGAAAGAACCGTACTTCGTCATCTTGGCGGGCTGCTGATAGCGGACGAAACGTTACCTTTCTGCTCAGCGCGTTGTTACCAATGGTAGCGGCAGAACCTCCAGGGGTATGAGCAACAGCCCCAGAAGAATCATATCCGCATGATTTAACTTAGAAAAGGTCAGTTAGCACGGTTTGTGCATTAAAAAACTGCCGCCGGCATTTCCCGATTCCGGTTGCAACCATAAAAAACGGGCGACGACAGGCTTTAAAGAAGTCGTCGGATCGTAAAATTACGGGAGGAGAACAATGAACGACGACAAGCATCGTTATGCGGGCTCACCGCATAAGAATGAAAGCGCTCGCGCATCGGCTGCGGCTTACTGGAAGGAAAACATTAAGATTCTTTCCTGGCTGCTGGTGATCTGGTTCGCGGTGTCTTTCGGCGCCGGCATCCTATTCGCCGATCTGCTCAATAACATCCAATTTGCCGGATTCAAGCTCGGTTTCTGGTTCGCCCAACAAGGCTCGATATACACCTTCGTTGTGCTCATCTTCGTTTACGTTTGGAAGATGAACCAACTCGACCGTAAATACGACGTGCACGAAGAATAAGGCGAGGTCGAACCATGGAACAGCAGCTTCTTATCTACCTGTTCGTAGGGGCGACGTTCGCCCTCTACATCGGTATTGCTATTTGGAGCCGGGCGGGAACCACCGGCGAATATTATGTCGCTTCCAAAGGCGTCAACCCCATTGCTAACGGTATGGCGACCGCGGCCGACTGGATGTCGGCGGCCTCGTTTATTTCCATGGCGGGCCTCATCGCCTTCCTGGGCTACGACGGTTCGGTTTACCTAATGGGTTGGACCGGCGGCTATGTGCTATTGGCCATGCTGCTTGCTCCCTACTTACGCAAGTTCGGCCGCTTCACGGTGCCCGACTTTATCGGCGACCGCTACTACTCGCAGCTCGCACGCACCGTCGCCGTTATCTGCGCGTTGTTTATCTCCTTCACCTATGTGGCAGGGCAAATGCGCGGCGTGGGCATCGTCTTCTCGCGCTATCTGGAAGTGCCCATTAATGTCGGCGTTATTATCGGCATGGGCATCGTATTCTTCTACGCGGTGCTCGGCGGCATGAAGGGCATTACCTATACCCAGGTTGCTCAGTATGTGGTGATGATCTTCGCCTACCTGGTGCCGGCGATTTTCATTTCCTTGCTGGTAACCGGCTGGGCCATCCCCCAGATCGGCTTCGGTGCAACCGTCGTCGGTACCGACACCTCAGTGCTGGGGCGACTGGACGGAGTGCTCACTGATCTCGGCTTCGATCAGTACACGTCAGGGCAAAAGCCAACCATCGATGTCTTTTTCATTACCTTTGCCTTGATGGTCGGTACAGCGGGGCTACCTCACGTTATCATCCGTTTCTTTACCGTACCGCGGGTTCGGGATGCACGCATTTCGGCCGGTTGGGCTTTGATCTTCATCTCCCTGCTCTACACCACCGCTCCGGCAGTCGGCGCGTTTGCGCGGGCGAATCTGATCGATACAGTGAGCAACGCCGAATATACGGAGCTGCCGCAATGGTTCCATAACTGGGAAACAGCCGGCCTCATTGCCTGGATGGACAAGGACGAATCGGGCGTGATTCGCTACGGACCGGGAGCACCGTTCGAAGGGCGTCCGCAGTTCACCGGCGAAGTGGGCGAATACGGTCAGCCCCTGTTACGCAACACGCCGACGGACCACGCCAATGAACTTTATGTCGACCGCGACATCCTGGTCTTGGCGAACCCGGAAATTGCGCAGTTGCCGAATTGGGTCATCGCACTCATGGCAGCAGGCGGCCTTGCAGCCGCGCTCTCAACCGCAGCAGGGCTGTTACTGGTCATATCGACCGCGATATCGCACGATCTGCTTAAGAGTCAGCTCATGCCCCATATCTCGGAGAAAGGCGAGTTGTTAGCGGCGAGGTTAGCCGCCGCCGTGGCAGTCGTGTTGGCAGGCTTGATAGGCATCTATCCACCGGCCTTCGTCGCCCAGGTGGTCGCCTTCGCGTTCGGCTTAGCAGCGGCGACCTTCTTCCCGGCCATCATCATGGGCATTTTCTACAAGCGGATGAACAAAGAAGGCGCTGTGGCCGGGATGCTGGTGGGCCTCGTATTCACCTTCGGCTACATCCTGCTCTATAAGTTCATCAACCCGGCACTGGATCATCCGGACCATCACTTGTTCGGCATTTCGCCGGAAGGTATCGGTACCCTCGGCATGATCCTGAACTTCATTACGGCCTTCGCCGTAAGCCGGTTCACGCCACCGCCACCGGACCATATCCAACACCTTGTCGAGGATATTCGCGTCCCGCGCGGTGCAGGCGCCGCTCAGGACCACTAAGACTTGCCGCAACCACAGGAGTGCCCCTACCGACTGGGGGCACTCCTGCTTTTCGTTCAGACGCGAAATTCGACTTCCAAACGACGTTGTAATGCTTGGGCCTGACGGAAAGACTGTTTCAGGATCTGCCGATTCAGCGGGTTCAAATCGTCCGGGTTCAATCGATTGTTCATCGTCTCGCCCTTACGGAACTGTGCCTGATGAACACGCATCCGCAACAACTGTATAAACGAGAATGCAGCCCTCCAGGCCTGGCCGTCGCCTGGGCGCACGTGGCCGCGTTCCGTCAATGCCGACATTCTGTCCAGCGTATTCGTTTCGTCGACGCCCAAACTCAAACTGAGGATGCGCGCCCCGTCCACAAACGGAGTCAACCCTTGCACTTTCAGATCCAAACCCGGCTTGGCCCCGCCACGGCTGGTTGTTCTAAAGTCGCGTATCAACCCCAATGGCGGCCGACTTTGCAAGGCATTGGCTGCCATCATGTGTTGAAAGATGGTGTTCCGCTGGGCCCGCTCCAAAACATCCTGCTGCAAGGCTTTGATACCCGCAACATCTCCCCAGATACCGCGCAAATCGAAATAAATGCTCGATTTCAAAAGGTTGTCGGGCGTTGCGCTCTCGATCATACCGGCGAAAACGCGCCGCCATTCTTCTGCGCTCAAACACAGCCGCGGGTTACTGGCCATAATGTTGCCCTTGCACAGCGGAAAACCGCAGTCGGCCAACAGCGTGTTGATTTGACGCGCCAACGGAAGCAATTGTTGCCGAATGGCCTCGGGGGTTTCGCCTGCCGGGGTCGTGAACAAGATCGCATTATCCTGATCGGTCGACAGCGTTTGCTCGCGCCGCCCTTCGCTACCGAAAGCGATCCACCCGATCGGCACCGGCGGCTCGCCAAACTCCGCGATAGACAGCTCGATCGCCCGCGCTACGGTGTGGTCGTTAAGCAGCGTAATGATCTTCGTGACTTGTTCGGGGGCAACGCCCTGGGCCAGCAAGGTGTCGATCAAGCGCACGATTTGGCTTCGAATACCGACCAAGGTTTTCGCCGTCTCGGCCTGGGCGATGGTTCGGGTCAGTTGCACCAACTTCACGCGTTGCAGTGCGAACAAATCCCGCTCGGAAATAACGCCCAGCAGCCGCCCGTTCTCCATCACGCAAACATGGCCGAAATGACGCCCCGCCATCAAAATGGCGGCATCGAAAGCGCGGGCATCCGGCGGCAACCCCAAAGGGGCCGGTGTCATAAACCGATAAACCGGCTGGTCCAGGTCTGCAACGCCTTCGGCAATCACGGCGCGCAAATCATGCAAAGTAAAGATGCCCAACGGCTTTTGGCTAAGGTCGCAGACGATAACGCTACCGACCCGGTGCTCATGAATCAGCTTAACCGCCTCGCGCAGGCCCAGGTCCGGCGAGCAGGTCACAGGGGCGCGGCTGATCAGATCTCTCAAGGCAATGTCCAGGGAGCTATCCTGCGCGAAGCGGTCGCCTACTTCAGGCAGCTCCGGCGGTTCGATACGGTCGAAATCGGACATAAGAATGCTCCCGTCAGGCAAATCTAAGCGTGAAGGTGTGCTAGAACCGATCACGGCTTACCTATATAGCTTAGCAGGATAACGCTTTTCTCTTATATGAGGGTAAGGGCATGACTATACTGAATAGAGGGAAACTGTCCGCCGCAGCAAACGCCTTAGGCCGACATGGCCTTGGTGCGGGAATGAGTGTTAGCAGCCACAGAGATCGCGATGAGTAAACGTATT
This sequence comes from Alkalilimnicola ehrlichii, assembly GCF_003399765.1. Classification (GTDB taxonomy): domain Bacteria; phylum Pseudomonadota; class Gammaproteobacteria; order Nitrococcales; family AK92; genus AK92. The sequence continues at coordinate 99,644 of NZ_NFZV01000010.1, forward strand.
TTGATAGCGGACGACGAGCCTAACATCGTCCTGTCGCTGGAATTTCTACTACAGAACGCCGGTTATGAGGTCGCGACCGCAACCGATGGCGAGGCGGCGCTTACAGCCATTGCGGATCAACGTCCGGATCTCGTCTTGCTCGACGTCATGATGCCGCGCAAGGACGGCTACGAAGTTTGCCAGATTCTACGCAGCGACGAGGCGTATCGCGATCTAAAGATTGTGATGCTCACGGCAAAAGGCCGTGATGTCGAACAGGAAAAAGGACTCTCCTTGGGCGCGGACGATTACATTACCAAACCCTTTGCGACTCAGGATGTGGTCCAGCGGGTTCGGCATTTACTGGAGGCGTAACCGATGCGCCGATGGCTGTTGTCGCCAAGAGGACTCTTCTGGGGGTTTTTCCTCTTAGTGGCCGGGACGATCAGCGCGCAGTTTCTCGTCATCGGCACGGGAACGCTTCCCGAACTCGCCGACGGCATGCCGCGCACCCGGTTCATACAGTTGTTGCTCGGCACTTGGTTGTTAAGCCTATTGGTCTTAGGTTTCGCTTGGCGCGAGCTGGACCGCCGTTTTGTCCGCCCTATTGCCGCAGTCGCCAAGGGCGCGGCCATTCTTACCCACACCGATAGCGAACACTCGCTGGAAGTACCCAAAGGGCATTGGCTCCAAGAACTACCGACGAACGTCCAGTATCTGGGCGATAAGCTCCAGCAAACGCGGAACGACATGGAGAAATCCTTCGCCAGCTGGTCGGAGCGATTAGAGCGGCAAAAACAGAGTTTAGAGACCGTGCTTCGCGAACTCGACGCGGCGGTGCTCGTGTGCGATAACGAAGGCCGTATTCTGCTTTACAATCCAGCCGCGCAAAGGATTCTGGCAGGCCACGAAGCGCTTGGGCTCGGGCGCTCGTTGTACGACATCTGCGCGCGCGCGCCGGTCGAGCACACTTTGGAGTTGCTCCAGCTACGGCGAGACACCGACGACGGTAAAGCAGGAAGCGCCGAATTCGTGTGCGCAACAACCGGGCACGGCCCGCTTCTTCATTGCCGCCTCAGCCTCCTACCCGCCGAAGATGGCGGCTTTGTCCTCGGCTTCGAGAATGCCGGCGCGCGCATCGAGCGCTTAGTACGGCGAGACAGTGCCTTACGCCACGCCGTCGAGAATCTACGTTCGCCGCTGACCAACCTACGTGCTGCCGCCGAAACCTTAAGCGCTGGCCATGCCATGGACCCGGTAACGCAAGATACGTTCCTCACTATGCTAGAGCGGGAGAGCCAAGCCTTGAGCGAACGCTTTGAAGGGCTCGTTAAGGTCTCGCAAGAGCGGCTTTCTTCGCGCTGGACGATGGCCGATATTCGCTCCCGCGACCTTATCGACTCGGTGCTACGGCATGGCCTGGAGCAGCTGCCGCAGCTCGAACAGACCGGCCGCCCCTTATGGCTACACGCCGAGAGCCTGTCCCTAGGCTTTCTCCTGGGGCACTTGTTACAGCAACTTAAAAGCTACGGCATCCCTTACGTAAACGTCGAGGCACTGCTCGGTAACCGTTGGGTTTACCTCGATATCGTCTGGGAGGGGAAACCCATTCCGGCCGACACACTGAGCAATTGGCTGAGCAAGCCGTTGGCGTACGGCGAAGGACTTACCGGCAACGAGGTATTGGAACGCCACGATAGTGAGGCTTGGAGCCAGGAGCATGGGCGCGAAGGATACGCCCTCCTCCGCTTGCCTTTACCGGCCTCGCAACGACAATGGGAGCACGCCGGCCCCGACCGATTGCCGCCCCGACCGGAGTTCTACGACTTCAGCTTGAGCGAGCAGCGGGCGCCGTTAGCCGACCTGGCATCCACCCGGCTCGACGATTTGCACTATGTGGTATTCGATACCGAAACAACGGGGCTGCGGCCGTCGGAAGGGGATCGGATCATTTCCTTGGCGGCCATTCGCGTCGTCAACGGCCGCATACTGTATAACGAGGCCTTCGAGCGCATAGTAAACCCCGAGCGGAAGATTCCCGCCGCATCCACCCGCTTCCACGGCATCACCGACGCCGACGTCAACGATGCCCCGACCATCGGAACCGTTCTGCCGGCCTTCCGAAATTTTGTCGGCGATGCCGTATTAGTTGCCCATAATGCGGCTTTCGACATGAAATTCTTACAACTTCAGGAAGCCAACACCGGGGTTCGCTTCGACAACCCCGTTCTGGATACTTTATTACTTTCGTTCTACCTTCACGACCATACGCCCGAGCATACCTTGGAAGCGATTGCAAAGCGGCTCGGGGTTAAAGTCGAAGGGCGCCATACCGCTGCGGGCGACGCCACGACAACGGCCGAGATTTTCGTTCGCTTGCTGGAGTTGTTACGCGCGCACGGCATTGAAACACTTGGACAGGCGTTAGGCGCCGCCGAGGAAATCGTGGATGTGCGCCGCATGCAATCGCGCTTCTAGAGGGCCCCTTCCATGCGAAACAAAACGCCCCGAACCGACTTGCTTATCGCGCTATTCATCGGCGGCTTGTTGCTTTTCAACTATCCGGTTCTATCGCTTTTCTCCACCGACGGCAACGTCTTCGGCTTACCAAGCCTATATGTTTACCTCTTCTCTGCCTGGGGCAGCTTTATCCTCTGCCTGCGCCTGATTCTCGGCCGGCGCGGCGGAAGCGAGACTAGCATGCTGCCGCAATGGCTACTCATACTCGCGCCTTTTACTTATCTCGGGCTGTTGTTTCTCATCGCATGGTATGCCGATCGGCTCGCTTTACAAGGGCGAACCTTGGTGGACAATCCGTATGTCTACACCCTCTCGATCGCGGTTTACTGCACAGCCTGGACGTTCTACGGCAGCGTAGGCCGCGCCGCCGAGGCCGGCGTCGAGTTTCTCACCATCTACCTCGGCCCGACGCTAATGGCGGGGCTTTGGTGGTTAGTGCTGCGCAAAATTATTCGGATCAGCAAACAGCACCGGATCACCTCTATTGCCGATTTTATCGCATCGCGTTACGGCAAAAGCATGGGGCTGGGGGGCTGGCGACGTTTATCGCGGTGCTGGCCGTAACACCCTACATCGCCCTCCAACTCAAGGGCATTGCGGATAGTTTCGAAGTTTTGCTAGGCCACCCGGAAAGCACCGCCCTCCCCATCGCCGCCGGCTTCTGGGACAACAAAGCCCTCTACGTGGCCATGTTACTGGCGCTGTTCTCGATTCTGTTCGGCACCCGCCATATCGATACCAGCGAGCGCCTGGAAGGCATGGTGGTCGCGGTGGCATTCGAGTCCTTGATCAAATTGATTGCCTTTCTGAGCGCGGGCGTATTTATCACCTTCTTTCTTTTCAGCGGGCCGCAAGCGATATTCGCAGGCATTGCCGAACAACCGGACCTCGCCCCTCTGCTGCAAATGCAAACAGGCGCTTACGGCAGCTGGTTTGTGTTAATCCTGGTCTCGATGGCGGCCATCGTCCTACTTCCTAGGCAATTTCAAGTTACTGTGGTGGAGAATGTAGACGAAGAGCACCTCCGAACCGCCGCTTGGCTCTTCCCGCTTTATCTTTTATTGATCAACCTGTTTGTGCTTCCTATCGCCTTTGCCGGCCTGCTCTACTTCAATCCCGGCGACGTTAATCCCGATAATTTCGTCTTGGCTTTACCGCTGGCGGAAGGCCGAGAGCTACTCGCTTTATTCGTCTACATCGGCGGTTTCTCGGCGGCTACCGGCATGGTGATTGTGGCCACCATCGCCTTGGCCATCATGGTATCGAACGATCTCCTGATGCCTATCCTACTGCGCATCCGCCACCTGCGTTGGATCGAACGCATCGGGCTACAACGCCTTATCGTTAACTTCCGCCGGATAATCATTCTGGCGCTGATGTTGTTAGGCTACACCTACTATCGATGGATTGCCGAAGGGCAAGCGCTAGTGAGTATCGGCCTGGTTTCCTTTGTCGGCGTCGCCCAGTTCGCGCCCGCAATATTGGCCGGCATGTACTGGAAAGGTGCCTCACGATTGGGTGCTCTGGCAGGTTTAGCCTGCGGCTTCGGCGTTTGGATATACACCCTTTTATTACCTTCCCTAGCAACCGGTGCCGCCGCCGTGTCGGAAACCTTCGTCACCACCGGTCCTTTCGGCATCGAGAGTCTGCGCCCTTACGGGCTCTTTGGGCTTGAGGGGCTAGACCCGATCAGTCATGCCGTGTTCTGGAGTTTATTGATTAACAGCGGAATGCTGGTACTGATTTCGCTGTTCGCTCGGCAAAGCGAAATCGAAAGAATTCAAGCGACGCTTTTCGTGGACGTTTTCCAGCGCCGCGGCAGCGATGCCGGTTTCTGGCAGGGAATTGCGACGGTCGGCGCACTGGAGGCGCTTTTAGCACGCTTTATCGGCAGTCAGCGGGCTGCGGACGCACTGGCTTACTACCACCGCCGCCGAGGCCGCACACCGGCACCGGAAACGCGCGCCGAGCCGGCATTAGTCAATTATGTCGAACGCTTATTATCGGGTTCGATAGGGGCGGCTTCCGCCCGGGTAATGGTCTCATCGATCGTCGAGGGGGAAGCGCTGACGTTTGAAGGCGTGATGGAAATACTCGATGCCACCTCGCAGGCTATCGAGTACAGCCGACGTTTGGAGCAGAAATCCCACGAACTGGAACGTACCAGTCAAGAGTTGCGAGCCGCTAACGAACGGCTTAAAGAGCTGGACCGGCTAAAGGATGAATTCGTCTCGACGGTCAGTCACGAATTACGGACGCCACTAACGTCGATTCGCGCGTTCGCGGAGATCCTCTTAACCAATGCTGCGCTCGATTCGGCAAAACAGCAACAGTTCTTGGAAATCATGGTTGCGGAAAGCGAGCGTTTAACGCGACTCATCAACAAAGTTCTGGATTTTTCGAAAATTGAGCGTCATTGGGATGAATGGTCTCTGGAGACATTAGACCTCAGAGCGATTATCGAGGATGCTAGCCGCTCAACCTCGCAACTCTTCACGGAACGTAAGGTTAACCTGATACCCCACTTGCCGGCCTCTGCCTGTCCGATCAAAGGCGACCGCGATCGTTTGATTCAACTCACCATCAATTTACTTGCCAATGCGGTCAAGTTCAGCGAATCCGGCACCGCCGTCACCATCGACCTACAGCACCGCGGTACCTGGTACGAGCTAAGCGTCAGCGATCAGGGTCCGGGCATACCGCAGCAAGAACAAGCGCGAATATTCGAGCAGTTCCACCAAGTAAGCGACCAGCAGGCGGGCAAACCCAAAGGTACGGGGCTTGGCTTGCCGATTAGCAAGCGGATCGTCGAACTGCATTGGGGCAGTATCCGAGTCGAAAGCGTTCTCGGAGAAGGTGCAACATTTATCGTGCGGCTACCCGAAGCGGGCGGCGAGCACTGCGAACTACGGAAACGCTAGTAGGCGAGTGCCTTTCGCTTTGCCGGTTCGGCGAGCCGGAAAAACGCTCCAAACCCGAAATAAACGGCAGTAAAGCAAAATGCTTCTACTAGCGTCCGAGCAACTGCCCCAAGGGGCGGGTAACACTAGCTAGCAAGATAAAAAGTGAATCCCGCGCGAGGTCATATCCTTTGACCTCTACGCAGGCTCAGATGCAGCCGCACCCTACTTATCCGAGAGTCGTGAAGATTGCCGAACCGCCGGAAACGTCCCTGTTTCCCTATTACGTCTACTGTAACGGCGGCCGGCATACCTCACGCAGCTCTCGCTACGCCACCCTGTCCCTGGGTCGCTTGCCTCCCTGCGAGGCCCGTTAACCTTAACGTGACGTGGCTGTAGCGGGTGTAGGGATATGACGACATCTTTTGTCAGTCTAAGCTGTTTTCACGCGTTCCTGCGCGCAAGCAGTGCTTTGTGTTACTTATCGAAACAGCTTTATTGCAACAACTGTCGCCGCTCGGCGGCGGGCAGTTTCTCCGCGGCATAGCGCAACGCGCTCCGCACCATCGTCGTTCGTCGGCCGAGCAAGAAAGCATAAATCTCGCGAGGATATTGCTTGCTCGCCTCTTTGAGCATCCAGGCATAGGCTTTTTGTACTAAATGATCCTCGTCCTCAAGCAAGCCATCGGCGATATCGCACGCTGCCTGCAAGAATTCGCCACGCCTGAGGCCATAAATTAAGCTAACCGCTGCGGCACGCCGTAGCCAACGATTTCTATCCTGCACCCAAGGCGAGAGCTTATGCACCGAAGCTGGAAAGGTCAGTAGCAAGAAACCGAGGGAATGGGTACACAAGTCGTCGCAATCGCTCCAGTCGTCGACGTACTCGCTTAGCCACGATTCGAAGACCTTAAAATCCGATTCTTGGAAACTGCGCCGGCAGCGAAAGCTCCAATCAAACGCAATTAACTTGCACTCATAGACATGAGAGCCCAGCAACGCTTCGCAATGGCCCCGAACTTCAGCAAACGGTTCGCCTCGCAGCGCCCGAAAATGCTCGGCAGCGATCTTTCGCACCTTCGGCGTCCGCACCCCGAGAAAGTTATCGACGTTCATTTGGAAATGATCGCGGATACGAGCCCGATACTCGGGATCGCGGTGGGCTTCCAGATCGTCCAAGATTGCCTTCAACACAAGCCCCCTCCTCTGCGAAGCACGAGATCGAAGCGATGCCAATGCTTCGGCCCCTGAAAGCTTTTGCCGTCGAACTCCCGCTCTTGACACAGGACGATCTCAAACGGCGAGACCATCGACTCCACTTCGCTACCGCTATGGAAACTCATCGACGGGTGCCCTGCCCAATCGTCCCTATCTCCAAACAGGTGACCAGCGAAAATGCCTCCTGGCTCCAAAGCCGAACTCACACACGCCCAGAACTGCTCGAAGCGCTCCGGCGAACAGAACGGCAGGCTCAACCCCGCGTGAATCAATGCCGCCGTGGGCAATACCGAAAGCGACTCGAAGCGTTGGCAGCGTGCATCGAGCCTGTCTCCGTACTCTGGCCTATCGGTCAGGCCCGCAATGGCTTGCTCCTCCGCGTCTATGGCGAGAACACGCCAACCGCCGTCTAGAAGGTAATCCACTTCCTTGCCTGCGCCACAGCCGAGATCGATAGCAAGGGACTTGTCGCCGGGTCGGCCGTAGCACTGCAAGGCTTGCTTTAATAAGGGCGAAACAGGCCGCCCCTGCTGCGCTCGGTAATAGGCCTCCCATCCGCTTTGCTTGCCTGCCGTCATAACCGTTTGATAACCGCCGTTGCTGTTGCGATAGCGATCATACGCCCATCTTGCCTTAGCTCGCCGGACAAAAAACAAATCTCGCCGCCGCGCTGCCGAACCCGTCCCGTCGCCTGTAACTTTCCCGGGCGGGCCGGCGCCAGAAATTGAACATTTAGATTTAAGGTCGGCGCAAACTCCCCGGCGCCGAGTTGAGCGGCCAACGCCGGCCCCATCGTGTCGTCGAGCATGGCGGCGAGAAAGCCGCCTTGGATATTGCCCGCCGGGTTGGTGAACGCTTCCTTAGCGAAAAATTCCGCCTCTAACACGCCGCTGTCGACGTCGACATTCAGAATGTTAAGCCCCAACGTATCGGCGGCTTTCGGGGGCGGAATTTTTCCGTCTTGCATCTGCCAGAAAAAAGCATTCTTATCCATAGCCGCTCCTGGTTAAGGTAATTCTTTTTGTACTTTTGACGGTACACGCTTGCTCGGAACGCTAAGTGCCCCCTCTCGCGAGGTAGGCCGACACCGCTACCGACATTGCCGAATCAGGCCAATAGGCCTTGTCGAAGGTAAAACTCGATCAACTCGCGACGCACGGAAATGACGACGAGGTGCGGTTTCCACCCACTAGATACGATTCGTGTGCCCGCCCAACCGGCCGGAGACGATGAGTTAAATGCACCTGTTCAGAAAGCGTTCTGGCATCAGATTGTCTGTTTTTTCTTATGGTTAGCACATTCATAACGGTGCCGCCATAGCAGATCGCAGCCGCCGGTCTGCTATGGCGGCACGTCGTTGCCCTAGAAACGAATTTGCAGATTAGCCGAAGCCATGTCTAAGTCGGTATCGGCCAAATCGAAACGTTCGTACTCGATCCGTAGATCCAACTGCTCGGATAACGCAAACCGCGCGCCCACACCGTAGAAATTATCTTCGCCACTGTCGCTACGGCTAATGGGGCCCGCGCTGACATCCGCATCCCAGTGTAAACGGCCGAATTTGCCGTAGGGAGCGAAATTCTCGGTAATGGGTAACGCCAGGATACCGGCAACCGTCCAACCGTCGGCATTCAGGCTAGTGACGTCGCCTTCCGCTTCGCCAAAGTTCACGTATCCCAACTCTAAACCAAGGATACGAGAAATTTCGATTCCCCCAAACACCTTTACCGATAATCGGTCGTCTTTAAGACGTTCATCCTCATCCAGAAAATCCCCATCATTCAAACGATAATAACCAATACCGCCACCGACAAAAGCTTCCAACCCAGAGGGTCTTTCTTGGGAGAAAACAGACTGAGGAAATCCGACCATTCCAAAAACAGCGATTGGGGCAATCAAAGCCATCTTCTTCATGTTGCCTCTCCTTCAAAAGCGCAAACAACATCCCTTTACGCGACAAGCAAATTCAATTTGTCAGGGCGAAATCAATTCTGCGATGCATTATTTAACTTTGCAACCTGTCACCAAAAAGCGACACGCAGCCAATAAATCACCTAAAAAGACAAGATATAGAGCACCACTCTTAAACTATAAGGTTGCCGAAAGCATTATCAAACAAGGCACTAATCCGAGGAACTCATTCAAGAACAAGCTGTCTAAACCTTGCCTTTAACGGGCAAGAGCCTCGATTAATTCCTGAAAAACGATTGCGCCCCTGCACCAAACAGGCCCGGCGCCATTGACGCAGACTCAAACGAAACAAGGGGCTGTTAGCGAGGAAGGCGGAGGCAGGTAAACGGCCGCCTCTGACGGAGGGTTCGCGAATGAACAGGCGTTTCCGAGCGCCGCCTACTCCTTTGTTGCTCTTAACACCCAAGCGGCAAGGAGTCAGCAGCCCTCAGCGCCACATTTTCTTAGTTATCGGCCCATGCCTGTTGCGCCCCCACCTTCTCGGTGAACGCTTCCGCACGTTTATTGGCCGGGCGGCCTTTTAAACCATGCCAATAATCTACGAACTCTGGGCGTTTCTCCAGCGTTCCGCACTGCAAGCCCCACCCTATCTGCGACCCAAGATAAATATCGGCAGCGGTAAACTTATCGCCGGCGATATAACGCCGCCCTTTAACGGCCTGAGCCAAGGTATTCACGGTCGCTTCGTAAGAGCCATGGCCCAACTCCATCTGTTGTTTCGGTGTCGGATGAAAACCTAATTGGTTAAGGGCTAAGGCGTTATCCAAGGGGCCGGCACCAAAAAATAACCAGCGGTAGTATTCCCCTCTAGCAGCAGGCTCGGGAGCGAGGCCGGCCTCTGGAAAGGTATCGGCCAGATAAGCGCAGATCGCGGCCGCTTCGGTAACGATTACGTCGCCATGTTTGATAGCGGGCACCTTTCCCATCGGATTGATGGCCAAGTAATCGGCCGTTTTCATACCGGCACCGTAGTCCAGAATCTCCATCCGGTAGGGCACCTGCAATTCTTCCAACATCCAGTGGACGATAGCGGCGCGCGACCACGGATTGGTATAGAAGACGATTTCCTGGTCCACTAGCTTCTCCTTCCATTTAGTGGCTAAGGGAAAAGTGTAAGGGCGAGTACTGTCAGGTCCTGGCTGTAGGCTTAGCCGCCACTGCCGCAACAGACGCCGCCGCCCGCCCGGATAACGCCGCTCGGCGGCTTTGACGCTTACCATCCGGTCTATCCGGAACTGGCGAAAATCCTGCCGCAGTTCGCACCAGCCCAATACGATCCGGCTCGACTCGAAATAACCGAGAGCAATTGGCCAAATAGCGCGTTTCGAGTAGAGCCCTTGCCGGTCGCGGTATTCGACCTCTAGTATGCGGGCTTCGCGAATGGCCTGGCGTAACAGCGCAAGATCTACCGGGGGCGGATTTTCCCAGTGAGGGCCGACGATCAGCGACGAGTCTTCCAACTCTTGGCGCAAATTATGCGGCAGTACTGCCGCAATCTTCGTCATTGCGTCTTTCGCTGCAACGGCCAAGCCGTCGTCGCCCCGTTTCGCCACCCATTTCAGCCCTAACGCCAAGGCTTCGATTTCTTCGTCGGAGAACATAAGCGGCGGCAATGTGAAATTAGGCTTTAAGACATAGCCTAATCCCGGCTCGCCTTCGACTTCCGCGCCGATACTCTGTAGCGCCGCAATATCGCGATACAGAGTACGTAAGGAAATTCCGAGTTCCTCGGCGAGCACGGCCCCGCTCACCGGCCGTCGATGGCGGCGTAATACGTGTAGCAAATCGAATAGTCGCGTGGTTCTAGACATGGTCGGTAACCGCCCGGCTCAGGAAGACATCCAGCGCGGCTGAGCTTGGCAAATACGCTCATACACCGGACAGTCCTCTCGATGTGCCCCAGGCAGGTACCCGGTACTCATCAGAAATTCACCGACGATTTCCCCCCCTGTGAAGCGAAAAGATTTACGGAACAGGCGAACCCAGTCTTCTTTGGGTAACGGATGGTGATAATCCAACCATGCGGCGAAGGAACCGAAGCGCTCGCACAAGCCGAGGATAACCTGCGCATTATAAATCGCGGCATCGACCTTGAGACGGTTACGAATAATGCCGGCATCGTTCAGAAGCCGCGATCGCTCCTTCTCCCCATAGCCGGCGACTGTCGATAAATCAAAACCGTCGTACGCTCGGTAAAAACCTTCCCGCTTCTTCAGAATCGTCAACCAAGACAAACCGGCCTGATTAATCTCCAGCACCAGGCGCTCGAAGAGTGCATTATCCTCATAGAGGGGAAAACCATACTCTTGGTCGTGATAAGGGCCGTGATAGGGGTGGCCGGGCGCATAGTCGCAATAACTCGCCATAACAATAGCCTAGATGATGTTATAAAGTGCGCCGGCCCGATTGTATCGGGAAGGCCGGCGGCATCGCTTTTATTGTCCGTAACGAGGTGCCCCGGCATCCAAATAGCGCGCTTCTTCGGCAGTACTCGTCCGGCCAAGCGCGACATTCCGGTGCGGAAACCGGCCAAAACGCTGCACGATGTCGCGATGCTCTTCGGCATACTCCAACATGCCGTGCGTAAAGGCATACCAAGGTTGTGGCGCTTCCTCGTGCAAACGCCGAAACTCACGCACGGAACGCTCCTGCAAACCGACATCCTCGGCGTGCTGCAAAGGCATCAGGAAAAACCCCCGTTCCGACGGCGTATAGCCGCGCTCAACCCTCATCTCCAAGCCTTCGATCGTTAACGCCGCTGCCTGCTCGTCCTGACCAAAGGCGGCAGCCGTTCCCCGGCCTAGATTCCGGCTAAGCTGATCGAGCAACAAAATCAACGCCAGGCGCCCTGCCGGCTGCTCCGCCCAATCCAGCAAGCGCCCTGCCCGAGCGTCTTCCCATAGCGCGGCGTAGCGTGCTGTTAACCGCGCATCGAACTCAGCCGATGCCCCAAACCATTCGGCGCTACGCTTTTCTGCCGCCTGCGGATCGTCGCGCGCCGTAGCGAACCAAAAGTCGAGTAAAGCTTGGTATTCGTGCTTCATGCACAGGCATCCTCTATCGGTTCAATACCGCCATCGTAAGCCGCGACACACACACCAAGCGATCGTTGTCGTCGGTGATTCTTATATCCCAGAGCTGGGTTGTGCCGCCTAAGTGAGCCGGTCGCGCCACCCCGTAAACGTAACCTGACTTCGCGGAACGAACATGGTTGGCATTAACCTCCAAGCCAACGCACATCTTGCTCTCGCGGTCTACGCAGTAATTGGCTGCAACGCTCCCCAGCGTTTCCGCCAGAACCACCGAAGCCCCGCCATGAAGGATTCCTGCGGGTTGTACCGTGCGCTCGTCCACCGGCATGCGTGCGCGCATAAAGTCATCGCCGATCTCGAGAAACTCGATCCCCAGATGCGCCACTAGCGATGCTTGCGAATGGGCATGAATATCCTCAACGGTCGGCGGGTACGTCCAAATCGACATAAGGTACTTCCTATCTACTATCTATATCTCTAATGCGGCGTTTATTTGCTTAGCTAAGGCTTGCAGCGTCTCCGGATCGGCCTGTTCGCGGCCGTGACTGGCAACCCCTTCCCCTTGCCAACGCGGTACGACATGGGTGTGGTAATGAAAAACCGTTTGTCCGGAGGCTGCGCCGTTAAACTGAGTCACCGTAATACCGTCCGGCTGCAAAGCAACTTTCTGAGCACGCGCGATCATTTGAGCAACCCGCGCAACATGCTGCACATTGTCGCCAGGAAGGCTTAGAATGTCCGGGTAATGCGCCTTGGGCACAACCAAGGTGTGGCCTTTCGAGGCCGGGAAAGCATCCATGAACGCTAATAAGGTGTTGTCTTCATAGACAATAGCCGCGGGAATCTTCTCGGCCACGATAGCGCAGAAAATGCATTTATCGTCTGTCGGGTATGCCATACATTCTCCCCCTTATTCTTGCTTGGCTCAGCTTGACGTCTCCGCCTCACCGGCGCTTCCAGCCGGCGTTGACCCAATACCGAGACCGTTATCCTTTTCCTAGCACAACGAACTATGCCAGTATAAGCATTATTAGATAGTCACTATCTCATGCCTATGTGGTGGAACAAACTACGCCGTTTCTTCTCTCCGGCGCGCCGCTCCGATGCGGCGTGGCAACGCTTGTTAAGCGCCTGCCTAGGCAGAGAAGATCTCGCCCGCCGCCTCATGGAAGCAGAGCTTGAGGATAACCCCGATCTCTCGCCCGATGAAGCCGCCCGCCGCGCACTGCTTCGTTATCGGCGAGACAATGGCTAACGCTCCATTCCGATACTTGCTAACAACCAGGCGAAAAATGCTTCCTAATTTCTTAAGAATTATTATTTTTTCCTCCTCCTCGTTTTCGTCGGAGTGGCTCAGGCCGCTGTCGTTTTCATGTATCACCGTTTCGGCGAAGATCGCTTCCCTAGCACGAGCGTGACCATCGAACAGTTCGAACAACATCTTGAGCACATTGAGCAGGCCGGTTACAAGGTTTGGCCGCTCGAGCGAATAGCGGCTTACTTGCTCGCCGAGCAAGAGCTGCCTGACAAGATTGTAGGTATGTCCATCGACGACGCCTACGCCTCGATCTACGAAAAAGCGTGGCCGCGCTTACGGGAGCGCGACCTGCCTTTCACCGTATTCGTAGCGACCGATGAAGTAGATCGTGGCGGTCGTCCATACATGACATGGGAGCAAATGCGGGAGATGGCGGCCGCGGGGGTTCACTTCGCTAACCACTCATCTACTCACGATAAGCTGCATGAGCGCAAGGAGGGCGAAAGCAAGAACGCATGGCAAGCCCGGGTGCGCGCCGATATAGCGAATGCCGAGCAACGCCTACGGGAGGAGCTGGGGGATGCCGCAATACCCTCGCAACCGCGTCTGTTCGCTTACCCCTATGGCGAGTACGATAGCGCGTTGGAAGCGCTCGTCGAGGAAATGGGTTATGTCGGATTCGGGCAGCATAGTGGGGCTATCGGCGCCTATTCCTCGTTAACCGCTCTGCCGCGGTTCCCGATGGCGGTCGCTTATGCCGAGCTTGCCGAGTTCCGGCAAAAAGCCGCGACGTTCGCTTTACCGTTGACCGCCATCGAACCGCGCGACCCCGTTATCGGGGCGAACAATCCGCCGCGGTTCGAAGCCCGTTTAGGCGAAGTTAACGCAGATCCCAGGCGTTTAGCCTGCTTCGCCAGCCGCCAAGGCGCCTTAGAGATCGAGTGGATTGACCGAGAGCGGAGGCATTTCGCCGTTCAGGCCCCCCAAGCCTACCGGCCGGGCCGGGCACGCTATAACTGCACGTTGCCGTCCAACGAAGCAGGCCGCTTTTATTGGTATAGCCAACCTTGGATCGTACCGGGCGGAAGCCATTAACAGGGTGCCGAAAAAGTCAGGAGGCGCTTTTCGCTCTCTTCTGCCCCGCGAGTGCTCGCGGGGCAGAAGAGACCTCGCCCCCCTATTCGTGCGGAGCTAACCGATACTCGTCCAAACGGTGTAAGCCGTTGCTGGCAATCAGCACCCAAAGCTCGCGAACGTAGGGCGCTCCGCGTTCGGAGTAGCTCTCCAAACCACCGGCCAACCGCAGCGGATCCAATAACTCCCCCTGGATCCTTAAGCGCTGCCGCTCCATCCGCATGGGATAGTAGGCGCGGCCGGTATTGAGGGTATGCATATAATTCCTTACCGCTTCTTGCAGATCGGGGAAAATACGCACTAAATGCGTCGCGCCCTCGGGCCGATTGATCGGCACCATGCCTTGCGTTTCGTCCCAGGTCCAAACGCCAAACAGGTTGTTGCCTTCTAAGGCGAACCGCGAGGTTCCCCAACCGCTTTCTTTCGCTGCCTGGGCTAATGCCAGACCTAACGGGATTTCGTCGACTCGCCGCAACAGTTGCTCGCGAACCTCAGGGTTATGCAAATCGCCTTCGATCCGATAACGCGCCGCCAGCTCCTCCAGCTCGCGTTGACCGTTCGCCGCCAAGCGGTCCCGGCTTAATAGGGTTTGCAAACGTGCTCGTTTCTCGCGAATTCGCGCATTCTCGGCTAACACCAAAGGCGTCATAACACGAAAAAACAGCTCCTTCCGAGCATTCACGGACGCTTTCTCCAATCCTTCCGGAAACCTGGCAACCCCAACCCGAGGGACTCCGTTCTGCGGCGGCCAAGCGTAGTCAAGCGCTTGAAAATACGATTCCAATGCTTCTACTGCGTCAAATTCGACCGGTTGTAGGCGGTAAGGCTCTGGGGCTGGCTCCAAGGCTTTAGCAAGAAAAACGATGGCAAGGGCCACCAACGCTATGGGAAGGGCGTCCACAAACACCTTTAACCAAGGCGCGCAACGCACAATCGCTTCAGATCGCACCTATTTGCTCTCTCTAACATGGCGGGGTATCGGTAAGGATAACACTGCGTCAGCATATTATGTGAAGCTGTTACACATAATGACTGCATACTCAAGCAGGCGGCGGCTGCTACCGCTCAACAGGGCGACGGTTTCGCGACAGGCCGGTATTGCTACTGTTCTGGGGTCAGCCTTAGAGCTTCCAAAAGAGTGTGACGCGCTTATGGGGACGCTCTAACCGCCATCCATGTCTTTTCGACAACCAACGCATCGTCGGCTCGGTGTAGAAAACGACATGAGTAGGGTCGCGGCGATAATGCCAACCGCCGAAATCGATGCTCGGAGCAAGCAAGTTTGTCATCACGGCGAGCACCCCGCCCGGCTTCAATAAGCTATTCAGCCGGACGAACTCTTCTGCCGGTTGATGAAAATGCTCGGCAACTTCACTACATACGAGAAAATCGTATTGAGTTTGCAGGGCGGCTCGGTCGGGGGCGAAAAAGGGATCGTAAAGGGCAACAGACCTGCCCTTTTCTTCCAACATGGCGGCGCTGCCGACCCGGGGCCGCAGCCATAATCGAGCCCGCATGCCTCAATCGGAACCCGCTCTAGCAAGGCATTCGTCAGTGGCGCTAGAAACTTACGATAGCCGAGGTCGGCGGGATCGTTCTCATGGAGCAAGTATTCTGTTAGCTCCCGCTCCGGATCGGGCCGCGCCATAGGGTCGAGGAAAACGAGCGAACAGCACTGGCAACGCCAATAGCAGCGTGCGCCGTCTCGATAAAAAATAGCCGCACCTGCGCTGTGACATAACGGGCAAAGAAGAGAACCGCTCACAAAAAACCACTGCAATCCCAAGTGCCAAGAAGGCATCGAACGCTAGCGCTCGACTCATCGCCTGCATCGGAACCACACACGACACACGTTCCCGGACCGCCGCCCAAGCAAGTATTCGCAAGCTTGGGCGGCGGTCCGGGAACGCCAGGCAATAACGTAGTATTTTAACTGGCCACCAATTGGTAGGAGTCGCGCTTGGCGGAATAACGGTCGATCAGAACTTGCAATGCCGGCCGGTTATACGGACGCAACCCGCTTAGCAGTAATGTCTTCCTGCCCGTACCTACCGTCCGCCCGGCAGAGGCGATGCGAAATCCCAACACAACCTCGCCGCGCTTGCCGTTGGCACTGAGCGTGGAGTCGACTAGTTCCAAGCTTGGCTCGTCGATTTCCAGCTCGTTCAGGGTAAAGGACATACTGTCGTACACAACCAGGGGGCGATCGGGGTTAATCATAACCCCATGTTTGGCCATTAGCGGTACCAGTAAATGAGGGAAGTTCTGGCCGGAGAAAGCGACATAATTGTGCGCAAACTGGGCCGCCAGCGAAACATCTTGCGAGATCTCGCCAGAACGTGTCACTTGAAGATACGTTTTTCGGCAGCATCGGTTATGGTGAAGATGCCGTCCGGCTCCGCCTCCGGAAAGATCAACCCCACATCCTTCCCAACCATCCCCTTGAATTCAAAGGTCATGTTCTTGCTGATTCCATAGTGGTTCAGAACCAGCGAGAACAGCAAATCGCCCGGCACACAGAACCGGCTGGACTCGGGGTCGTGGATCGGGTTGAAGTCCCCAGCAACTTCTTTAGCGAAGCGGCTGCCTTGCTCCGCATCAATACGTATCTTCCCGTCGATAGCAGAATGAAATGGGCCAAAAGACATGAAGCTACCCGGCTCTGTTAGTGGATTTTGTATTTGGAGCGCTGAAGTGTCTACATCTACAGCGCCTACTCAAGGAAACAACGCACATTTAAGTGTTTTTGCTCACAAGGCTCGGCGCTGTGGACGATCCGCAGAAACACAGAGCTTTTTTATATCTACATAACGCTTCGATGCGTACTCTCATTTGCTTTACCTTCCCTGTAAATTTTTGGCCATTGTAGCGTTGCCCGCCGTCTAATCTTCGACAGCTCTGCAAGCCAGCCGGCGTTTTCCGGTACCCGCTTCCTAAATGCCTCCGTCTTAGCGTTTTTGTGACTAAATTAAGGCTTCATCAATCAGCATTGCCTAAACATTGAGGTCAGGCAGGTGATTTAACAATTGCTCAAGCGAGTCGTAACGCGACAAAGCCTCGACCACAACCGGCATAGGCTCTGCGAAAACGCCCGGAACATCCTCCACCTCGCCCGCCACCGGCGCATAGGCCAGACGCTCGGCGGGCGGGCAAAATTCGGCGTAAATACCTGCTTTATTGCCTCGCGCATCGACTCTGTACCAGCCGTACTCATTAAGGTATAGCGCATTTAATCCATGCAGGCACCAATTGGAGTCCGGACCGTCCATGCGAACTCTTTGGTAGCAAAATCCTGCGGCAATACCGTTTGCCCTTAGCAAAGCCGCTAAGAGGTGGCTTTTCGCGTAACACAAGCCAACCCGCTCGGCAAGAACCTCGGACGCCTTACAGGTCACTTCCGGGCGCTGCACGTCGACGCTATGATCAACCTCGTCGCGGACCCAACGAAAACATTGCTCGGCCACAAACGCTGGATCTTGCGCCTTACCGGCAAGGGCATGCGCCTGCTCCCGCACGGCAGGCGCCGTCCAATCGACAACCGGCGTGTTAGCAAGAAATTTATCCATTGTCCGGGCGTTCATGTAGGCACCTTCATCTTCAGCGTCAGACGACGCTTAACCTCTGGCCAGTCCAGGTCGGTGATGCTGTAAAACACCGAATCGCGGATATAGCCGCCCTGCGCGATCATATGCCGCCTATGGATGCCTTCCTTTTGCGCTCCCAACCGCTCCAACGCCCTTTGCGACCGAAGGTTACGGGAGTCCGTCTTAAACTCGACCCGAAGAGCTCCGGCATGCTCGAACGCATGCTGCAACAGCAGAAATTTTGCTTCCGTGTTGACAGCCGTACGCTGGAAAGCCTTCCCTAACCAGCTATAGCCGATCTCCACGCCTCGATGTTGAGCACGAATATTAAGGTAGCGCGAACTACCCATGACGCGCCCGTCGCGGGGGTGGGTCAGTACGAAGGCGATCTGCTCGCCCCGCTCTCTCAACGCCAGCGCCTGCTCGACCCAATGCTCTGCGGCGGCCAGCGAAGTCAGCCCTGGAATCGGCAGATAAGCCCAGTCGGCACTGTCCTGCCCAACTTCATATAAACCAGGCACGTGACTTTGCGCGATGGGCTCGAGAATAACGCTTTGTCCTTCCAGACCTTGTGTGGCCAAACTAAACATCGGCTTAATCCCGCGACGATGAAAGTGCCTGCGCAATCGCTTGCGGATTATGACCCCGCACGATTGCCCCGCGAACCTCAAGTAGCGGGACGCCGGTTGGATTCAGCTGGTCGTAACGCTGTCTGCCATAGGCATTATGCTCGATATCGTATTCGGTATACGGCACGCCTTGACTGTCCAAGAACCGGCGTGTTTGGTCGCAGTATCCGCACCATTGCGTCGAATAAAGCACGACATCGTCGACATCGACGGCAGCGGCATCGATCGACACACGATCAGCGCGATACCACTGTTGCGCAACCACAAGCAAAAGCGCAAAAACCAATAGCTTTTTCAAAAGCTTATCTTCCCTGTCTAATTTAGCAACACGCAAAATTTTAGCGTATGATAGCAAAGCCAACCGGGCTCTGAACCCGCAAATGGGGCCAGCCCACCAGGGGCGGGCAAGCACGACTATTCTGCGTGTTGTGTATGTACGTAAAAATGCTCGCATTAAAGCTAATTAGGCAATACTCCCAATGGACGAGAAAAGCGCAGCTTGCTAACGTCGTTACTAACGACGGCTGCCCTCCTCCCCTCTAGGGACATGAGACGCTTACAGGAGATAGCCGCAATACTCAGGCAGCCTACAGTCGTTTAAGCACTGAAGCATAACGGCATGTGTGACGGTATAACTTGACGCTTATGAGCTCTCCCGTTAGCCTTCCGACGGTTTCCTGCTGGAAAATACCGACACTACGGACTGTTTTTTGGACGGGTCGTTTGAAAACGCATCTTTCACATAGGGTTCGACGGCTAAGCTGGATTGCTTTGTTAAGCGCGGCCGGCATTAGCGGGTGTGCAACGACCACCTCTACCCAAGAAGGCGATCGTAACGGTCCGGCATCGCTTGGCGTCCATGGGCGCACGACTCAGCCTCAGCCGCTAATGGTCCCTACCGGCCGCGACGGTAACACGTTCAGCGAACGGGGCATCGTGCTAAGCCCTCGCGCCTCACGCCAGGGCACAGTACCCGACGAGGATAAGCCTGAGCAGGCCCCTGCTGCCCAAGCACCGAAAGAACCGGTTGCCACACCTGCTCCGGCAGCCGGGGCGGCACCTCGCTCCGAGTTTGAAGAGCTCGACGAACTCGACTGGTGAAGGGCACTCTTGAGGCAACTCAAGCCTGACGCCAAGCGTGTTATATTGCCTACTCTTTGAAGCCTCCGGAAACCCATGTCCGACTCGATCCGCATCCAAGGCGTTCGCCAGAATAATCTCAAGCAACTCGACCTGGACCTTCCCCTCGGGGAGCTGATCGTGGTCACCGGCGTGTCCGGGTCCGGCAAATCCTCCCTCGCCTTCGATACCGTCTACTCGGAAGGCCAGCGGCGCTATGTCGAGACCTTTTCCCCCTATGCGCGGCAGTTTCTCGATCGGATGGACAAGCCTTCCGCCGAGCGTATCGAAGGCATTCCTCCGGCGATAGCGATCGACCAGACTAATCCGGTACGCAGCTCGCGCTCCACCGTCGGTACGATGACCGAGCTTAACGATCATCTAAAACTACTTTTGCCCGCACAGCCAAGTTGTACTGCCGCAGCTGCGGACGCCATGTCCGGCGCGATAATGCCGACGGTATATTCGGACGCTTACTCGCCAGAGGCGAAGGCCGGCGGGCCATGATTACCTTCAGCGTCGGCGTGCCGGAACGGATGTCGAAGGAAACGATTCAGGCGGAGCTGGCGAAGCAAGGCTATACGCGCGTTCATACGGCTACCGACGAGAGAATCGAGGTTATTCAGGACCGCGTGCGGCTCGCAACCGATCGGCGCGACCGCATCGTCGAAGCGTTGGAAACGGCGTTGCGGCATGGGCGCGGGCGCATCGCGGTTTACCCGCTCGACGATGACCGACAACCGGAGGCGACCTGGAAATTCTCCTCCGAACTGCACTGCGCCGACTGCGATATTCCCTACTCCGACCCAACGCCAAGCTTATTTTCCTTTAACTCCCCCGTCGGCGCTTGCGAAACCTGTCGCGGCTTCGGTCGCACCATGGGTATCGACTATCGGCTTGTTATTCCGGATGCCAATAAAAGCCTGGCTATGGGCGCCATCAAGCCTTTCCAGACCAAGAGCAATGCCAGCGCCCAACGAGACCTGATGCGGTATGCCAAGGCCGAGGGCGTCGCAACCGACGTGGCTTGGGTCGATTTGCCGGAAGCGCATAAACGCTGGGTCATCGACGGCGGCGGCCGTTGGTACGGTGTAGCGGCTTATTTCGATTGGCTGGAGTCGAAAAGTTATAAGATGCACGTCCGGGTACTGCTGTCGAAGTACCGCTCTTACGATACCTGTACCGACTGCGGGGGCGCCCGTTTAAAACCCGATGCCCTGCTCTGGCGAGTCGGCGAATTCGACGATACCGACCGTGCGATAGATCGTGCGCAGCGTTTCCGCCCCGTCGCAGCCGGTTACCGGAGGCCGCATTTCTAGGCTTACCGGGCCTCTCGCTGCACGACCTTATGCTGCTGCCGTTGGACCGGGTCCGCGACTTTTTCGAACATGTGCGCCTACCGGCACCGATGGACGAGGCTGCCGAGATCCTATTGGACGGCATTCGTAGCCGCCTGCGTTACCTGTGTCAGGTCGGGCTAGGCTACCTCACCCTGGATCGCCAGTCTCGCACCCTCTCCGGCGGCGAAGTACAACGCATCAATCTCACCACGGCGTTGGGAACCTCGCTCGTTAATACCTTGTTTGTGTTGGACGAGCCCTCGATAGGTCTGCATCCGCGAGACATGAATCGGATTAACGAAATCATGCTGCGGCTACGCGACGCCGGTAACACTTTGCTGGTCGTCGAACACGATCCGCAAGTCATGCTTGCCGCCGACCGTATTCTGGATATCGGCCCCGGCCCCGGCGAACACGGCGGCGAGATCGTTTTCTACGGCCGGCCCAAGGAATTACTACAGGCGCCAAACTCGCTGACCGGCGATTACCTAGCCGGTCGGCGGCGTGTAGCGCCCGCGCGCGAACCGCGCCCGACAGCGGAGAATTGGCTGGAGGTGGTGGGCGCGCGCGAGCACAATCTGAAAAATATCGCCGTCAAGATCCCCCTGAACCGACTGGTTTGTTTAACCGGCGTCTCCGGTTCGGGCAAATCCACGCTGATGCGGGATATCCTGTTTAACGAGTTAGCTAAGCGGCGAGGTCGCCCCGAGGAACCGCCGGGAGAGCACGACGATATTTTAGGAGACTGGGACATCGACGAGGTCGTCATGGTCGATCAGTCCCCCATTGGCCGTACAACCCGCTCCAACCCCGCAAGCTACGTCGGCGCCTTCGACGCTATCCGCAAAGCATTTGCCAAAATTCCGGAGGCCGCCGCCCGCGGTTATACTGCCGGCACCTTCAGCTTCAACACCGGCAACGGCCGTTGCCCGACATGCGGCGGCAACGGCTTCGAGCACGTCGAGATGCAGTTTCTCTCCGACGTTTATCTGCGCTGTCCGGATTGCGACGGCCGCCGATACCGGCCGGAGATACTGGAGATCAAGCTAGCACCGGCAGCCGGCATCGACGCGGACCCGAAATCGGTTGCCGATGTGCTTGCCATGACCGTCACCGAAGCCTGCGACTTCTTCCGCGACCAGAAAGACGTCCTCAAAGTACTGGAGCCGCTGCGTGCGGTTGGATTGGGTTATCTCAGCCTTGGCCAACCGGTGCCGACGCTGTCGGGCGGCGAAGCTCAGCGGTTAAAGCTCGCCGGCCACCTGGCGAAGAACACGGGTAACCGGCGCTACCGCGACAAGCTGCTGTTTCTGTTCGACGAGCCGACCACCGGCTTGCACTTCGAAGATATCCGAGTTCTGCTCGATGTCTTCCAAACTTTGATCAAAGAAGGCCATTCGCTACTCGTTATCGAGCACAACCTCGATGTCATAGCCGCGGCGGATTGGCTCATCGATCTTGGCCCCGAAGGCGGAGATGCCGGCGGCGAGCTGCTATTTGCCGGCCCGCCAGCGGAAATCGTCCATTGCGCGGGCAGCCATACCGGTCGAGCTTTAAAGGACTATCTGCAGGCCGCGGTATCGCTGCGCGAGCCGGCCGCCCTCGCTACGCCTACCGGCGTGCCGCGCCGCGCGCCTAGCGCGGCGGCCATTCAAGTCCATCATGCGCGCGAGCACAACCTAAAGAACATCGACCTGCATATCCCGCGCGAAAAACTAACCGTAATCACGGGCTTATCCGGCTCCGGAAAGAGTACCGTTGCCTTCGATATTTTGTTTAACGAAGGTCAGCGACGTTACCTGGAATCGCTCAATGCCTATGCGCGCCAATTCGTACAGCCGGCATCGCGGCCGGACGTGGACGCTATCGAGGGCATTCCGCCAACGGTTGCTATCGAACAACGCACCAGCCGCGGCGGCCGTAAAAGCACTGTGGCGACCATGACGGAGCTGTATCATTTTTTACGGCTTTTATTCGTCAAACTCGGCGTGCAGTATTGCCCAACATGCGAGGTGCCTATCGAAGCTCAAAGCAGCGATGCCATCCTTGCACATATACAAAAATCGCATCGGGGCAACGACGTAGAACTACTAGCGCCGCTGGTTACCGCCCGCAAAGGGATATACAAAGACTTAGCGCTCTGGGCCGCCGCCAAAGGCTTTAGCCAGCTACGGGTCGATGGCGAACGCTTCCCGACCGACGACTGGCCACAACTGGATCGCTATAAAGAACACGATATCGAGCTGCCGGTCGGCCGCTTTCAGGTCGATCCGGCGCGCGAAGAAACCGCCGCCGCCCTACTCCGGCGCGCCCTGGAATACGGTAAAGGTACGGTGAAGCTACTCGCCGGCGGAGAAGAGCGCTTATTTTCCACCGAACGAGCCTGCCCCTGCTGCCATCGCAGCTTTCCCGAACTTGACCCGCGCTTGTTTTCCTACAACTCGAAACACGGTTGGTGCGATACCTGTTACGGTACCGGGCAGTTAATCGCCGGCTTCGATAGCGAGCAGACCGGCGAAGAGAGCGCTTGGCGGGAGGTCGAAGAGGACAGCACCTGCCCAGCGTGTACCGGCAAACGCCTCAACCCCACAGCGCTGGCCGTACGCTTTCAAGGCCGCGGCATCGATGCCTACACCTCGTTGTCGGTGGAAGCGGCACAAGCCCTGTTTCAAGCGCTGGAACTTAGCGGTCGAGAGGCCGGTATTGCCCGCGATATCCTGCCCGAACTACGGGCTCGGCTTAGTTTCCTGAAAGAGGTCGGGCTCGGCTATTTAAGCCTCGACCGCGCCGCACCGACGCTCTCCGGCGGCGAAGCGCAACGGATTCGCCTGGCAGCCCAACTCGGCTCTAATCTGCAAGGCGTGTGCTATGTCATGGACGAGCCGACTATCGGGCTTCATCCGCGCGATAACCGCATGTTGCTAGATACCCTCGGCCGCCTGGAAGGCAAAGGCAATACCATTGTCGTCGTCGAACACGACGAAGACACCATCCGTCGTGCCGAACACGTCATCGACCTCGGCCCCGGTGCGGGCGTTCGCGGCGGCGAGGTGGTCGCAGCCGGGACGGTAGACGATTTATTAGCCAACCCCCAATCGGTGACCGGACGCTACCTGGCCTCGCCGCTACGCCACCCGCTGCTAGGCCAACGTCGAGACGCTGCCCAACAATGCATACGTCTTGCCGGCGCCCACTTGCATAACCTAAAACGAGTCGACGCAAGCTTTGCGCTCGGGCGGCTTAACTGCGTCACCGGGGTCTCCGGCTCGGGGAAAAGCTCCTTAGTCCGTGGCGTCTTACAACGCAATCTTAAACAACTCCTGAGCAGCAAGGGCGAAAGCCCGCTCAGTCATTGCAGCGCGCTGGAAGGCTGGCGGGCAATAGATCGGGTCTTGGAAGTCGATCAAACGCCGATTGGCAAGACGCCACGCTCCTGCCCCGCCACGTACATCGGTTTTTGGGACGATATACGAAAACTATTCGCGCAAACCGAAGAAGCTCGCTTACGGGGTTATACCGCCGGCCGCTTTTCCTTCAATACGGCTGACGGCCGTTGCCCCGAGTGCGACGGCCAGGGAGTCAAGAAGGTGGAAATGAGCTTCTTGCCCGATGTTAGCGTCCCCTGCGAGCTTTGCCGCGGACAGCGCTTTACGCCCGAAACACTGGCCGTGCTCTACAAAGGGCGCTCGGTGGGCGATGTGCTCGCAATGAGCGTCGATGAAGCCGTCGCCTTCTTCAGTGCCGTGCCCCGCGTACATCATGCGTTAAAATTACTGCAGGATGTCGGGCTTGGCTATCTCACGCTCGGCCAACCCAGCCCCACCTTGTCGGGCGGCGAAGCGCAGCGCATCAAGCTCGTGAGCGAATTGGCCAAGGCACGCCCGGATCTTAAAGGGCGCAAACCGCCGCACACGCTATACGTGCTGGACGAGCCGACGGTCGGCCTGCACATGGCGGATGTCGAAAAGCTCATCCGGGTTCTGCACCGCCTAGTAGAGGTCGGCAATAGCGTCGTCCTCATCGAACACAACTTAGACCTGATGGCCGAAGCCGACTGGTTGTTAGACCTCGGCCCGGAGGGCGGAGACGGCGGCGGCGAGATCGTAGCCGCCGGCACACCCGAACACGTCGCCACAAAAAACACGCACACAGGACTGATTCTAAAAGACTTTCTCTCCGAGCGACGAAATCCGCATTGAGTTGACGGGTAGCTGACCCTTATACTGTATAAAAACACAGGATCAACTACCCGTTATGACCTCCGCTCCGCCTTACGCCGAATTGCACTGCGTAAGCAACTTCACCTTCCTACGCGGCGCCTCGCATCCGGAGGAGCTGGTTGCGCGGGCGGCAGAGTTGGGCTATCGCGCTTTAGCCATAACCGACGAATGTTCGCTGGCCGGTGTCGTCCGGGCTCATCAGGCCGCTAAATCGCATAAGCTCCCCCTCATTATTGGCAGCGAATTTCAGCTAAATACGCATTTGCAACTCGTCTTGCTGGCGCCTCACCGTCACGCTTACGCACAGCTCTCGGCACTGATCAGCTTAGCCCGTACAGCCGGTCGCAAAGGCAGCTATCGCCTGGAGCCGGGCGATGTAGAGAATGCCGCACCCGATTGTCTGGCACTATTGGTAGGCAAACCTCGTCCCCGCGACCTGGTGTGGTTTCGGCGTCATTTCCAAGGCCGGGGTTGGCTCGGCGTCAGCATACTCTACGAAGCCGGCGAGGATCTCCGCCACCACCGTCTGTACCGGGCCGGTAAACGGCTCGGCCTGCCAGTAGCGGCCTGTGGGGCCGTTCATATGCATCGGCGCGGCCGCCGCGCTCTGCAAGATACGCTAACCGCGATCCGGCTAAGCAAACCGCTCGCCGAGCTTGGCAAGCGGCTTTTCCCTAACGGCGAGCGTCATTTGCGGACACGAGCTCAGCTGGCTCGTTTGTACCCGCCGGAGCTGCTAGAGGAAACGTTGGCAATCGCCGAACGGTGTCGCTTTTCTCTGGACGAACTACGCTACGAATACCCTGCCGAACTCGTACCTGCCCCGTATAGTCCCGCCCAGCATTTGCGTGCGCTCACCGAACAAGGCATGCGCAGACGCTGGCCGCACGGCGCTCCAGAAACGGTCAAAGCACAAATCGAACATGAACTGGCCTTAATCGGAGAGCTGGCGTATGAGCCTTATTTCCTAACCGTGCACGATATCGTCCGTTTTGCCCGCTCGCGCGGCATTTTATGCCAAGGCCGAGGGTCGGCTGCCAACTCTACCGTCTGTTTTTGCCTTGGTATTACCGAGGTCGATCCGTCGCGCCTGAATTTATTATTCGAGCGTTTTGTCTCGCGCGAACGCGACGAGCCGCCGGACATCGATGTCGACTTCGAACACGAACGACGCGAAGAGGTCATTCAGTACATTTATCGCAAATATGGCCGTCACCGGGCGGCGTTGGCGGCGACCGTCATCAGCTATCGCCCCCGTAGCGCTTTGCGCGATGTGGGCAAGGCGCTCGGGCTAGACGCCCACCGTATCGATCGGCTAGCCAAGAGCATGCAGTGGTGGGATGGCAAAAGCATTAACCCTGAGCGCCTGCGCGAGGCAGGTTTCGAACCGAACGACAACCCGTTGCTGGAACGCCTACTGGTGCTGAGCAACGAGCTGTTGGGCTTTCCTCGCCATTTATCGCAACACGTCGGCGGCTTCGTGATTTCTGCCGGACCGTTAAACGAGCTGGTACCGATAGAAAATACCGCCATGGAAGGCCGTACCGTCATTCAATGGGATAAAGACGACCTCGAATCCCTCGGTTTACTAAAAGTTGACTGCCTGGCGCTAGGGATGTTGACAGCCATTCACAAAGCGTTCGACTTAATTGCCGAACAACACGAGAAGCAACTGACGCTCGCTAACGTACCGGCCGAAGACCCCGCCGTCTATCAAATGATTCAAAGAGCCGATACGATCGGTGTCTTTCAAATCGAGTCGCGCGCGCAGATGGCAATGCTGCCGCGGATGAAGCCCCGCTGCTTTTACGATTTGGTAATTGAAGTCTCGTTGGTCCGCCCCGGCCCGATTCAAGGCGATATGGTTCACCCCTATCTGCGCCGGCGCGAAGGTTTGGAGCCGGTGACTTACCCCTCCGAAGCCGTGCGCGGCGTACTCGAACGCACGCTAGGCGTACCCATTTTCCAAGAGCAAGTCATGCAACTAGCCGTTGTCGCCGCCGGCTTTACCCCCGACGAAGCCGACCGCTTACGACGCGCTATGGGGGCTTGGCGTCGACGCGGCAGTTTAGGGCCCTTCGAGCGCCGCCTCCGAGAAGGGATGAGCGCACGCGGTTACAACGAACAGTTCGCCAGCCAAATCTTCCGCCAAATACAGGGCTTTGGCGAGTATGGCTTTCCGGAATCTCACGCGGCCAGCTTCTCGTTGCTGGTCTACGTCTCGGCTTGGCTAAAATGCTACGAACCAGCCGCCTTTTGCTGCGCGTTACTAAACAGTCAACCGATGGGCTTTTACGCACCGGCACAACTGGTACGCGACGCACGAGAACATGGCGTTGAAGTCCGGCCCGTGGATGTAACCGCTAGCGACTGGGACAGCACGCTGGAAAAAAACGACGACGGACCTGCGCTACGTCTGGGTTTGCGGCTCATTAAAGGTTTGTCCGCTGCCGCCGCGCAACGCATCGCTAAGGCTCGACTCAAGGCCGCTTTCAACGATCTGGAGGATCTCGCCGGTCGAGCGCAACTGGACAAGCGGGAACTGACGGCTTTAGCGCAAGCCGGTGCGCTCTACCGCCTCAGCGGCCATCGGCGCAACGCCTTATGGTCGGTGCTAGGCCGGGAGCCAGCCCAGCCGTTACTGGCCGACAGCCGCATCATCGAAACGCCCCCTAAGCTCTCCGCACCGAGAGAAGGCGAAGATATCCGGGACGATTATCACAGCCTAGGCCTTAGCC
The DNA here is from genome assembly GCF_003399765.1 of Alkalilimnicola ehrlichii. GTDB lineage: Bacteria > Pseudomonadota > Gammaproteobacteria > Nitrococcales > AK92 > AK92. The sequence goes on from NZ_NFZV01000010.1 coordinate 127,286, forward strand.
TCGGCCGCCATCCACTCGCCCTACTACGCCCTTGGCTACAGCAACAACGCCTGCGCAGCGCAAGCGAGCTGCAAAGCAGCGGCCACCGACAGCTGGTCCGTACGGCGGGCATTGTTATCAACCGTCAACGGCCCGGCTCTGCCAGCGGCGTCACCTTCGTTACGCTAGAAGACGAGACTGGACAGATTAACGTTGTCGTATGGCAAGACCTGGCAGAGCGACAACGGAAAATCTTACTCAGCGCTCGCTTACTTGGCGTTGTCGGCGTTTGGGAACGTAAGGGCGAAATCTGCCATCTCATCGCCCGCCGCTTAGAAGACTACAGCGCATTACTCGGCACACTTGCACCCCGGTCGCGCGATTTTCATTGAGCTTACCGCTCAACCGGTATTTCGTTATCCGCGGCATATTGCCTCCGCTCTTCTGTGCCCACACCTTGATGCCGTAGAAGAACCTGTCTGCTGCCGCGCCCTAGGCGGTAGCTTGGTCCGGAGGTTGAATATGCACGACCTGATTCCTGGCCTCTTCTTACTTCTGACGCTGGCGCTAGTTCCTCAGCCCAGCTACGCCTTTCCCGAACAAGACCCGGAACTGATTACCGCCGCCGCTCAGGCACGCCTACAGGACCTGGCTATTACCGACGCTATTTATCAAAAACTAGCGACCGTCGATAACTTACGTAACACCAATCTCAATATTCAGACTCAAGAGGGCGAGGTTCACATCAGCGGCTATGTGCCCGATTTTCAAGCTGCCATTCAACTCATCGAGCTTGCCGAAACCGTCGAAGGCGTCAAGCATGTCAGCGTAACGTTAAGGGAGTACTAGTACCTCGTTTCACTAGTACTCCTCCCTCCTTATCGAATCGCACCCTCCCCTTTAAGCCGACCTAATCGTCTCCATATTGGCAGCCATTCAGTGGTTATCCATTTTAGGAGTTGGAAATGTCGTCGAACCCTCGCCATTGGGTCGCTATCGCCGTGTTAGCAGGCGCTCTTGCAGCACCTTCGGTATACGCCCAACAAGAACCGGGTCCGGCCCCGCAACAAGCCCCCGGAGGCCCGCCAGCCGGCCAACAACCCACCGATCCCGGACCACCCCAACCCATGCCCCCAGGGCAGCCGCCGGAGACCGGCCCACAAGGTCAACCGCAAACATGGGATCAAGACCTATCGGAAGCGACTCCGCAAGGCCCCAGACCTACGCCCGGGCAACAACAAGTTCCCGGCCAACAACCGACCACTCCGGACACACAACCGGGGCCACCGCCCCAGGACGACTGGGGAACGCTTGAGGACGAAGATACGGTGTGGGATACCAGCCCCGGCCAGCCGGGGACGCCTGGCCAACCAGGCTCTCCGGGGCAACCCGCCACCCCCGGCGAACCGGGCGCTCCAGGCCAACCCGCCCCGCAAGACACGCCCGGTCCCGGCCAAAATGGCCAGGCAGGGCCTGGAACCACTTGGAACGACGAGGCGCGGGAGCGGGACACTCGGCCCTCCCCGGGATGGTGAGAAACCCAAGCTTTCGACCATAAAGGGCCGCCGCAGCAACGAAAACGTGGATCGTTGCTGCGGCGACCCTTGCCGGCGGGCGGTTTAGCGCGCGCATTTACTCGCCGAAGGAATAGCCCGCTATTGCATAAACTGACACCCAGCTCTTCTTCTTCGCTTTAAACGGCTGATATTCATACCTACCCCCTAGAAACAAGCCGATCTGCGGTTTTCGTATGTTCGGTTAAGGGGTTGGTGCGGTCTCCCGCAGCCGACCCGCCCAGGAGTTTAAGAACTTGCGCGGACAGAAACCGCACGGTAACGAAAAGACAAGGAGGTTGCGATGAAGCTTCGGAGAAGCACCCTAGCCGCCGCACTGATTTCTGCGGCAGTGCTTCCATTTGCCGCCGCTCAGGCACAGCAAGAGATGTATGAAGAGCAGTACGAGGAGCATTCTGTCACCGACGGCGCTTGGCATCATGAGCGAGGTGCCGGGCAACAGTTGGAAGCACGGGACCCCGATCAAGCGGCGATCGACCCAGCCGAAGCGGCCGCCATCACCGACGACGACGAACTAACAGAAGCCATTAACGATATGCTGATCGACGACTTACAGATCGACCAGCAAAATGTAATGGTGACGGTTGAAGACGGCGTGGCCTATGTATCGGGATCGGTAGACTCGGCCGAAGAGGAAGAGCGCCTCTACAATCTAATCGGCCAATTACCGGCCATCGACCGCATAGAGACCGATCTCGCGGTCGACCCAGATGCCTCACCGGATACAGTCACCCGCCCCTTTGGCACCGGCGCATAACTGCCGGCAAACCGTCTGGAGTAAAGGCAACGCCTTACTCCAGACGGTTCTTTTTAAATGCCTGTAGATTTCTACGATCTCGTTTATTCGGCTTACCGGCAGCGCGCAACTGGCCAGCGGCCTGTAACTTCATCTGCTCGCGCTGGGAAGCAACGGCCTCCTTACTTGCTGCCGTTTCCTCATACAAGGTCTGGGCAACGGCAGCCGGGCCTCTCTGCTCAGACAGCTCACGCACGAATACACAATGTTCGAACGGCCCCTTTCGAATCCGAACCTCACTGCCTACACGAACAGTTTTAGCGGGTTTGGCGCGGACACCGTCCACGTGAACCTTTCCGCCGCTAATAGCCTCTACCGCAAGCCGTCGGGTTTTAAAAAAGCGGGCGGCCCATAACCATTTGTCCAGCCGGACGCCTTCTTCTGCCATGGCTACTAAGAGCTTAGATTGGGTAAGCGGCCGTAATTACCGCTGATATATTCAACCAACTCGGCGATCCTATGCTCCTGCCCGTCCACGATCCAGTTGGTCAGGTCGCGGAGCGATATCATACCGATCAGTGCGTCGCCTTCCATGACGGGCAAATGGCGGCAGTTCTTCGCCTTTACGATAACTAGCGCCTCTTCAACCGTCGTCGCCGGGCGGACAAAGGCCAACTGTCGCGTCATGACTTCATATAACGGCGTCGCTCCCGGATCGAGATCGCGGTCGATCACCCGCCGCAGCACATCGCGTTCCGTGAATATCCCTACCAGCTTGCCGTCTTCGACGACGGCAACCGCACCGATATTCTTCTCGTTCATTAAATGTACGGCGGCGGTCACCGTAGCATCAGGGGACACCGCGTATACTTGGCCCTGTTTAGCTTCCAGAATTTCGCTAATGGGATTATCCATACCACCCCCTCCACTCCGTAGCAGCGCTGAGTAAGACACCCACAGCGCTAGTTTACCTACTTACTATATATAGGCGGAAACTTGGGTTCCGGAAAGCCATCCTCCGCCCGAAGCCCGACTATACGCGATCGCAGCCTGCCAAGTTCGACACCGATAAAGCCACTTCCGCTCAGCATGCCAAGGCATGCTTATCCCGCGCTTACTGCCAAGGCACGCTCGGCCACGACAATACCGTCGCTATCGGCGTAGAGATAATCGCCGGGCTGAATGGTGACACCAGCGAAAGTAACCGGAACGTCCCGCTCGCCAACGCCTTTTTTACGCTCTTCAGCGGATGGGTGTTGAGCGCTTTGACACCGATATCCAGCTGTGCAATATCGGCCGAGTCACGGATACACCCATAAACGATCACGCCGACCCAGTTATTCTTTTGCCCAAGCAGGGCCAGCTGATCGCCCAGTAGCGCACAGCGCATGGAACCGCCGCCGTCCACGACCAACACCCGAGCGTCGCCAGGCTCCTCCAAAGCCGCCCGCACTAATGAGTTGTCTTCAAAAACCTTGACTGTCGTCACCGGCCCGTTGAATAAACGTCGACCACCGTAGTCTTGAAAAATCGGGCTGGCAATGCGGAGTTGATCGGAGAAATCATCGCACAGATCGGTGGTTTTTTCGCTCATTGATGTTCCTTCTTGAATAAATGCCATGCCTAAGCAGCATTACAAACTATGGGGAATGCGGCAACAGCCAGAAAGAAGCAGTTCGCTGCCCGATCTGTCGCTATCTTGCCCCCCGGCAGGGTCGCCTGGCGGTCGGCTAAAGCTACCGTTGCAGCGCGGCCCAGGCAAGCCGCGCCAAACGTCTAAAGCCGCGGTCAGCGCTTGTCGTAGACTCAGCCAGTCGATAAGTTTTTAACCATCTCGCCGTTTGACATACAATACGCCGTGCCCACAATGATCCAAGACCGGTTCGGCTAGCGCTCACCTCTTACCCAGCCTGCTGGCAAGCGCGAGTATATAGGTATATAGGCGGACCGCCGTTTTCGGCCGTGGCACATAAGCGCACATAGGGGTGCGAACCGAGGTAGGGATCCAGGCATGCCAAAAGACATTCGCCCCAATACGGCACCGCGCAACAACCTACGCGCTTTATTACAACATGCGCAACGGCCCATTTTGCTCGCTGTAGCGGGCGATAGCGGCAGCGGTAAAACGACTTACAGCCAAGGCATTCGCCGTCTCTTAGGCGAAGACATGGTGGCGGCCATTTCGCTCGACGGCTACCACAAAGAAGATCGCGCTATGCGCAAGATCAGCGGGCGCTCGCCGCTCGACCCACGGGCGAACGATCTAAAGCTGATCAAATCGCACTTACGGACCTTGCGCGCCGGCCAAGCGGTTGAAATACCCGTATACAATCATGAAACAGGCCTGTTTGACGAACCGCAGCTCGTCCAACCCAAACCCGTTATTCTGGTCGAGGGTTTGCATGCGTTGTATCCTAACTTTCTACCCTACTTCGATTTCACCCTGTTCGTCGACTCGGATCGGGAAGTGAAATGGCGTTGGAAGTTGGAGCGCGACGTCAACTGCCGCGGCTACGACCCAGAAGAAGTAAAGCGGGAGATGCAGCGCCGAGAAGTGGCTTATAAGCGTTGGGTGGACTTTCAAAAGACGCATGCCGACGTCATCGTTAAAGTGCATGAGAGCGAGCTGGCCTCGCTGGCAGTCCAAGAGTACGAAGGACGTTTACCCGAGAACTGCTATCACATGGAAGTCATCGTCTCGCCCTCGACGGTCCCGCTACCGGCGCTCTATCTCCCAGTGGACTTCAACGGCATGACCAAACACGACGCGCTCCCGTTCATGCTGGCGAACGTCCCCAGCAGCTACTGGGGGCGTCAGGTTAACGTGGTGCACGTTGACGGCATCATTCCCGTCGACGCCATGTGCCAACTTGAACAGGAAATGGTTCGCTTCACCGGCTTAACGCCGCAATCCGAGTGCGGACTGGGTCAACCGAACAACCCCATAGCCACCTTAGGATTTACTCAGCTGGTCGTGGCTTGGCCATTCCTTGGCCACATCGCCGGACTATTGCAGCAGTGGGTCGATCAAAAAACGCAATCTCGGCCGATATGTAAAGGCAACCCAAATCGAGATCGCCGTTAACGACTCAGCAATGGACAACGCTATGAGTACAACGCCGCCAGAGCCACCCCTTAATGCGATTGCTGAACTGCTAAAGCAACGCGACCAGGCGAGCTCCGCATTGGCCAATATCGATCGGGCATTACACCTCGAGCTGACCCGGGCAGCGGCGACCGGCACGGACGCGATCTCGCCGACGGCCTTGCTGCGGCAGCTGGTCATTCAACCCGATGTGGCAAACGGAGTACTCACGGCAACCGATGCCTTAGCATCGGCTTTTCCCCATACGCAAGGCACGCTAGGCCTGCGTAGCGCCCAAGGCTCTACCCGTATTGCCGGCGCCTGGCGCCTCGGCCAAAGCGGAACGCACTTATTGAAAGACAGCGGCACCAGCCTCGCCCCTCCCTCGCTAACGGTTCCGCTCAACGGTTACAGTATCGACATCGGGGAGCTGCGCCTCTGGAGTGTGGAGCAACAAACGCAAACGCTGCCGGAGCAAGCGACCATTCACGCCTTTGCGGTGGCTATCGAAGCCGGCCTCGGCGGTTTAATACTCAAGGAACGCCTGGCGGGGGATAGCGCCCGCGACCCGCTGACCGGCCTCTTCAATCGTCGTTATATGGAAGACACACTGGACCGCGAATTGCACCGTGCCGTTCGCAAACAGCTTGAGTTAGGGTTGATTCTGTTAGATATCGACCGTTTCCGCCCTTTCAACGAACGTTACGGCTTGCCCGCCGGCGACCAGGTCCTGCGCGCTTTGGGCGGCTTGATTCAAGCCTCTTTCCGCGGTTCCGACGTCTGTTGCCGATATAGCGGCCAACAATTTGTCGTGATACTGCCCGAAGCGCCTCTCGCCGATACCTTGCGTCGCGCACAACAATTACAGGTTCTCGTAAGAGAGCTGGACCTTCGCTACGAAGGCCGCACCTTACCCCGCATCAGCCTTGCCGTCGGCATCGCCCATTTCCCGCGCCATGCCGCAAAAGGCGATAATCTCTTGGCCGCCGCGGAAAGTGCGCTCTATCGGGCCAAGCAACACGGCCCTAATCATGTAATGATTGCCGAAAAATACGAGTAATCGAATGCCCGTAGCAAGCAACCGAATGCTCCCCGACACCTCGGCGGCGGACAAGAGCGTTGTGCGAGGTTTTCGCTGGGATAGAATGCGTCCCTTTGCCGAGCCTGGATCGCCCTGTCATGAAACCTGATTTGCTCCGCGGGGCCGCATTCGTCGTCGGCGCGGGAATTTTAACAATGCGACAAGGGCGCGCTAACCGGTGTAGCCGGCCCGCTAAGCACGTAACCTGAAGTTACGGGTATAATGCCCCGCCACTGCCCAAACGCGTAAGATGGAAGCTCATTTGTGACCGAACGTCTACTGGTAAGTTACCAACTGCACCTAAGCGAAGGGGAATCCGCTGAAGAAAAAGCGCGAGGTATCGCCCTTGAGCAAACTGTCGAGCTGCCTTGGGACTGCGTTCCGGAAGCCCTGCGGGAGCAGGTCGTAGGAGAAATCGTCGCGCTCGAAGCCGTGTCGGCGGATTGCTATACGGCCACGATAGCGTATCCGCTGGAAGTGATCGGTAACGAGTTAACACAGTGCCTTAACGTATTGTTCGGCAATATTTCCTTAAAAGGCGGGTTGCGCATCGTCGATATTCGCTGGCCGACCGTTTTAACCGAACAATTTGCCGGCCCCGCCTTCGGCGTCGCCGGCCTGCGACAACTCTGCCAGGTCCAACAGCGCCCCCTGTTAGCGACCGCACTGAAACCCGTCGGCTTAAAGGCCAGCGAACTTGCACAACATTGTTACCAATTCGCGTTAGGCGGTATCGATATTATCAAGGACGACCATGGACTCGCCGACCAACCGAGCGCGCCGTTTCGCGAGCGGCTGCAACGCTGCCAGGAAGCGGTTACCCGCGCCAATGCGGAAACAGGAAACGCGAGCCTTTACTTTCCGAATGTCACCGCCGGCCCTGGCGTACTGGAGGAAAGGCTCGCAGCCGCGGCACAAGCCGGTTGCAAGGGCGTCCTCATCAGCCCTTGGTTAACCGGGCTCGACGCGATGCGTGCTGCGCGCGACCGCTACGGTTTAGCCTTGATGGCCCATCCGGCCTTTACCGGCAGCTATTTCACCGGTGCCGCCTCGATCGCCCCCGGCCTCTTTCTCGGCGATCTGTTCCGGCTCGCCGCGCCGACGCCTCTATTTATCCCAACGCGGGCGGCCGCTTCGGTTTCGATTTGGCAACCTGTGCATTTATCAATACCCGCCTCCGACAACCGCTGGCAGGTATCGCCCCGAGCTTCCCAACGCCGGGCGGCGGCATGGACGTTAAGCGCGCGCCGGAATGGATCGAGCGCTACGGAATCGATACCATTTTGCTGATTGGCGGAAGCCTCTACGCACAAGGCGACCTACGCGGCGCTTCACAAGCGCTGCGCGAAGCCATCGGCTAAACCAAGCCCGCGAGGTATCTTTCATATGGGCGACAACGCATCGAAAATCGTTCGCGCGAATAACTATCGCTGGAACAGCGTCGACTTACGCGAATACAAAACCGAAGGCAGCCATTTCAAGGACATCACACGGCAAACCCTGCTGGGCGAAGGCGACGGAGAGCAGGCGCTGAACGCGCTAACCCGTTATTTCGAAGTCCAACCCGGGGGGTATTCCACCTTAGAGAAACACGAGCACACCCACTCGGTGATCATTATCCGGGGCGCCGGCGAGGTCATCTTAGAGGATCGAGTAGAGCCCGTCGGCTTGCACGACTGCGTTTACATCGCGCCCAATACATTCCACCAGTTTCATGCAACCTCCGAAGAACCGCTCGGTTTTCTATGCATTGTCGACCGCGATCGCGATCGACCGCAATTGCCGAGCGAGGAAGATCTCGAACGTCTACGACAGACCGAAGCCGTCGCAAGCAGGCTGAAAGCCTAAGCATCATAACGGCGCCCGCCGGCAGCAAACCGCAGGCGCATATCCAATAAAGGCCGACCATGAGCAAAAAGGATTTCTACTCGATCTACACCCACGGATTTCTTCGCTGCGCCGTCTGCATGCCCGCCGTACGCGTTGCCGATCCGCGTTTTAACGCCGAACGCACCTTAGAGCTCGCACAACGAGCATCGGACGCGGGCGCCGGCGTCGCACTTTTCCCCGAGTTAGGTCTATCCGCTTATAGCAATGACGACTTATTTCATCAAGACGCCTTGCTTGAGGCGTGCCTGGAGGCTTTGCAAACGCTGATCGACGCCAGCGCCGACCTCGCTCCCCTGCTGCTAATTGGCATGCCGCTACGGGTGGACGGCCGACTTTTCAACGTCGCGATAACGCTCTATCGCGGCCGCATCCTCGGGGTCGCGCCCAAGACTTACTTGCCTAATTACCGCGAGTACTACGAGAAGCGTCAATTTACCTCCGGGCGCGATACCGTCCGCGATACCATCGAATTACTGGGACAAAGCGCCCCGTTTGGCAACGACCTACTCTATGCGGCCGATAATTGGCCCGATTTCATTCTGCACACCGAGATCTGCGAAGACGTCTGGGCGCCGATTCCGCCCAGCACCTATGCGGCCATGGCGGGCGCGACCGTGTTGGCCAATTTATCGGCAAGTAACATCACCATCGGCAAAGCCGAAGATCGGCGCGATCTTTGCGCGGCACAAAGCGGCAAATGTATTGCCGCGTACCTCTACTCCGCCGCAGGCCCCGGCGAGTCGACCAACGACCTGGCTTGGGACGGCCATGCCGTTATTTTCGAAAACGGTAAGCGTCTGGCAGAGTCGGAGCGTTTCCCCAGCAGCGAGCAGTTAATCCTAGCCGATATCGACCTGGAGCGGCTCGCGCAAGAGCGCATGCGCACGCATACCTTCACCGACACCGCGGGCGTGCACCGGGAGCAGGTGCGTCGTCTACGCCGAGTCGGCTTTACCTTCTCGGCACCGGAACGCGTTCATGAACTGAAACGCCCGCTGGAGCGCTTCCCATACGTCCCGAGCGACCTGGAGAAGCGCGACGAGCAGTGCTACGAAGCCTATAACATTCAGGTTCACGGGCTCGCAAAACGCATTCAAAGCAGCGGTATAGAACGCTTGGTTATCGGCGTCTCCGGGGGGCTTGATTCAACGCATGCCCTTATTGTCGCTGCCAAAACCATGGATCGACTAGGCTTACCGAGAACGAATATCTATGCCTACACCATGCCCGGCTTCGCCACCAGCAATACAACCTTAAAAATGCGCATGCATTGATGCGCGACTTGGGCGTAACGGCCGCAGAGATCGACATCCGCCCCTCCTGCCAGCAGATGCTCCGCGACATCGGCCATCCGGCTGCCGAAGGCGAGCCGGTGTACGATGTCACCTTCGAGAATGTGCAAGCTGGCGAGCGCACATCGCATTTATTTCGGCTCGCCAACCGACATCACGCCATGGTGGTCGGAACCGGCGACCTAAGCGAGTTGGCCCTAGGCTGGGCGACTTACGGCGTGGGCGACCACATGTCGCACTACAACGTCAATGTCTCCGTACCAAAAACGCTGATTCAATACCTAATTCGTTGGGTAATAAGCTCTCGACAATTCGATTCGGCGACGGCGGAGACCTTACAAGCCGTGCTCGATACGGAAATCTCCCCCGAGCTAGTCCCCGGGGAGGACGATAGCGGCGAACCGGCCCAAAGCACCGAAGCTAAAATTGGTCCTTACGAGTTGCAGGATTTCAACATCTATTATGTAACCCGTTACGGCTTTCGCCCCAGCAAAGTTGCCTTCCTTTCTTGGCAGGCCTGGCACGATCGCAATCGAGGCGCCTGGCCGCCGGACCTTGCCCCCGAGAAGCGCAACCAATACGACATCGATCAAATTAAGCACTGGCTGGAATTATTCTTATATCGCTTCTTCAAAATCAGCCAGTTCAAACGCACCTGCATCCCCAACGGGCCGAAGGTCGGCTCCGGCGGCTCGCTATCGCCGCGCGGGGATTGGCGAGCGCCCAGCGACTCCGAAGCCGAACTGTGGTTGCGAGAATTACGCGATAACGTTCCGAAAACAGAAACTTAAGCCGACACCGGAAAAAGGGCCCGTTGCATTTAAGCTCAAGGGGCTTTGCTTCGCCGCAAAAGAGCATGCTTTCGGTTCATCGCGCTTTGGCGGGATGATGGTTTGGTTGGGGTTATTTTGGGTGTCGATGAACCCTATTTTTCACCACTACAAGCCAATAAGGCAACATAGCCACTTTTTACACACACCAATCTGTCGCCTAATGGCGACAGATTGGCAAGAAAACCGACAAAAGAACAAACCCAAGGCACTGCAATAAAAGAAAAAAACCAATAACGAACAAACTTAAGCGCTTTCCCGCCGTTTTCCCCTTGAATACCTCCTAAACGCCACAATTATTTGCTACTGATATAACCGAATACGGTTTTATCGACCGACGAGCGGAACGCTTGCCGGTAATGATCGTAAGCGCAAGGAGGTGCTGAATGAATTTCAAAAAGGAACTACTGGCCATGGCTGCCGCGGGCGCACTGGTAATGACGCCGGCTTGGGCGTTCGCCGAGGACGAGGACCGGGCGCAGATTGATCAACAGGAAGAGCAGGTGGAAATCGATCGCGAGGGCGAAGATGACGTTGCCCTGTTCGAAGAGGACGAGGACACCGAGCAGTTTGCCCCGTTCGACGAAGAGCGTGACGAGGTCGCCGAAGATGACTGGGCCGTCGAAACCGACGATGAAATGGCCGAAGTCGAGCCACCGGTTAGCGACGAACTGATCCTTCAGCTGCAACAAGCGCTTAATCAAGAAGGGCAAGACATCGCCGAAGACGGGATCTGGGGTCCGGAAACCGAAGAAGCGCTTAGCCAGTATCAGCAGGACCAAGGCATAGACGCAACCGGCCAGCTGGATGCCGAAACGCTCGCGCAGCTTAACCTCGACGAGGAAGGCGACGTCGCCATGGCCGAAGAGGAGCAGGCCGAGGTAGACGAAGAGGACGACGATACAGCCTTCTTCCAGGAAGAAACGGTCGAAGAGGAGCAGAACTAAGGTATTAGTTCTCGCCAATCAAAGTAGCCGATCGGCCTTCATGGCCGACCGGCTACTTATCGTTCACGCCCTTGTCCCTTTTTATGTTTATCGCGCTAAGGTCTATGCTTAGTCGCTATTGTCGGTAGCGATGCGTGATGAACCATCTTTTAATGGCTATGGTGGCCTCCACCATGACCATGACGGCGATGTCCACTCGGATGCCGCGCTTCGGCGGTCACATCCAAACGACTACCGTCATTAAAAATCAACGTGAGCGGCACGTCGTCCCCAGCTGCCAAGGCATGCTCAAGCCCTAACAACATAATGTGATAACCGCCCGGCTCCAGCCCAATTTCGTCGCCGGCAGGGACGATAATCTCCTCCACCTTGCGCATTTTCATCACACCATCTTCATGCAAATGCGTGTGCAGCTCCACGGTCTGCGCAATGGTCGACTCGGCGGCAACCAGTGCGAACGTCTCGTCGCTTGGATTGCGAAGCGTCATATAGGCCGCGCTGTTTTCCATTCCCGGCGGCGTAGCCCGCGCAAACGGGTCGCTCACTTGAATCGAATCGGCCGCAAAATCTGCCCACGCCGCCATCATCGGCATACCGGCTAAGACAAAACCCAATGCCCAAGACGCCAAGGCGTTTGCCTTCATGCTATTCACTCCCCTCATGCCTTTCATAAGCCCTTCAAGGTAACGCGAAACAATGCCCTTACCTCTCGCTGCCGCCCCCACCGAGGTGGCAAGGGAAATTATTCGGCGCTTCTTTAACCGTTACCGTTCGGGAAACCTTCATTTAATCCACCCCACGCGGAGATACGTTACCCCGGCGAAGCATCTCGCACCGAATACCGGTGAATCCTCTCACAAATTCAGCGACGGATGAATCCATCGCAATGGCTATAGCTTGCCGTCGCAAGCGTTATGTTATAACGTTTCGACTGCGCTAATAACTACGACGAAACTCGCCATACCGCCATGATTAAGCACCCGCACACCCGGTTAGTATCATTGGCCCGCAATGCACTCTCCCCGCTGAGCGGCTCCCCCCTCCCCCGCTTCGTGCTCAATGCGTTTTTAACGGGCACGTTAATCGTTGGCTTTTCCAGCACCGGTGCGACTGAAGCGGATTCTCTCGCACCCCTGGTCGTTACGGCTTCGCCGCGCGCCATGGATCATCGGGACGCTCCCGCATCCGTCACCGTAATTGCGGGAGAGGACATCCGGCGTCGCGGAGCGCAAAACCTGGCCGAAGCCGTTGACGGCGGCCCCGGGATTAGTCTCAGCTCGGTCGGCTTTACGCGGCGTGGCGTTAACATTCGCGGCATGCAGCCGGACCACTCGCTGATTCTCATAGACGGCATGCGGATCAGTGCCGCCGACGATGTCATTGCCCATGCCGATTTTAATCTCGGCTGGGTTCCCATCGACGCGATAGAAAGAATCGAGGTCGTCCGCGGCCCCATGTCCTCCTTATACGGCTCGGAAGCACTGGGTGGGGTGGTGAACGTGATCACACGTCCGGCCACGGATATCTGGCGCCTGAGCGGAACCGTCGGTGGGGGGTGCGAGAAGACGGTCGGGGCGGCGAAACCCAACAATATGCCGCCAACCTTAGCGGCCCGCTCGTCAAAGACGTACTAGGCATCGGTATACAGGCTGAGCTCCAAAAGCGGGCCGCAACCCCGGATAAAAACAACAAAACCCTTAGCGAATTGGAGGGTCGCGAGGCGCTCGCCGGCAGCGTGAACTTAAGCTTTACGCCGAGCAGTACGCAGCGGTTCGATCTGCGCCTCTCGGAAAGCAAGGAAGAGCGCTGGCGCGATACTGCGGCAGGGCCTGCCGTTTATGAATCGCGCGACGATATTCGCCGCCAACACTACTCGCTCACACACCGTGGCGAATACGGCGCGCTGGAGAGCGGATTACGGCTTTATCAGTCGGAGCTAGAGAGAACCAACCGCCGTAGCGACCAAAGCGCTTCCGCTCCGCCGCAACGGCTCACCGACCGAGTCGTCGACGGCCACCTCAGCCACCCGCTTGGAGAGGATCACCTTCTAACCGTCGGTGGCGAGTATCGCCGCGAACGGCTGCGCGATAACGCCTTCTCGGACACCGGCCGGGAGCAAGCCGCTCACCGCGCCGTTTTCGTACAAGACGAATACTTTATCGGCGACACGATGCTCGTTACCGCCGGCGCCCGTGCCGATCGTCACGATGTTTATGGATGGACGCTCAGCCCTCGGCTTTACTGGCTTCACCACTGGACTGACAGTCTGACCTTCAAAGCCGGTTACGGCGAAGGTTTCAAAGCGCCTACTTTGAAACAACTCTCGTCGCAGTTCAGTACGGTTGGCGGCGGCGGTCGTTTCACCGTCGTCGGCAACCCCGATTTAGATCCCGAAACCAGTGCTAGTTACGAAGTTGGCCTAGCCTACCACGACACCGCACGGGCGGAACTTACCCTGTTCCACACCCATGTCCGCGACCTCATCCAAACGCACTGCATCAACAACTGCGGCGCCGGCAATCCGTCCGAACTACGCAGTTATACCAACGTCGACCGCGCCCGGCTGCAGGGCCTTGAGGCAGCGTTCGACACACCGCTGCCGCTTGGTCTAGCGTTATCCCTTAACTACACCTACCTCGACGCTCGCGACCGAGGCAATAACGAGCGGCTTAGCCATCGGCCGCGTCACCGCGCCAACAGCCGCCTGCAATGGCAGGCCCGGCAAGGGATAACCGCATACCTAAGGGCCGAACACGTTGGCCCTCAGGTAACGGGCTCCGGCGCGAATCGGGAGCGGCTCCCGTCCTACAACCTTTTGCACACGAACCTGAGTCTTCCGCTGAGAGAACCGATCACGTTGCACTTCGGCATAGATAACCTCACCGATTTAAGGCTTTCGGACCGCTCCGATGCATTCAGCGACGAAGAGATCGGGCGCTTTTACCGGGCCTCCCTCACCGCCTCCTTTTAACGCCTATGCAAACGAGATACCCCATGCCAGCTTTCCTTGTTATACGGTGCCTGCTGTGCGGAATCTTGCTCGCTGCGGTCGGCGGCACCGCAACTGCCAGCGATGCTCAGCGCCCGCTTGTCATTGCTTACACGACCGAGTTTGTCCTGAGCGGAAAACTTGACCTCCTAAGCCAGGTCGCCGACGAGGCCGATATCGATTTCCTCTACCGGCGAGTCGAACACCTTGACGCACAAACGCTCGCAGACGACCAAGCCCGCGCACATTTCATCCTCGTCGATACGCCGCGGGGCATCGATGCCATGCATGCTCGAAACGCCCTAGCGCCGCTGCTTCAGGACGATGCCGCACCGCCGCTTTTACAAAGCATAGGCCGCGAACATAGGGCACAGGGCTTGAGCCCGACCGATGCCGAGCGCCTCGGCGCTTACTATCGATACGGCGGCCGCACGAATTTTCAACGCTTCTTCAATTACCTCAATGTCGGCTTGTTCGGCAGAGAAGGGACCGTGGAGCCTCCCCTACCCTTGCCTGCTGCCGGGGTTTATCACCCCGCGCACCCAGAGCGGGTCGTTAGCGACATCGCCGACTATTTGAACTGGACTCGCCGCGGCAAGCACGACGAGCGCCCGGTTGTCGCCGGCCTGATTCACGAGAACAGCATCGGCGACGAGCAGACGGCGGTGCTCGATAAAATCGTCGAACGGGCCGAAGCCCACGGTCTGATCCCCCTTCTGTTTTATTACCCGAGCGGCGACGAGACGCCGCTAATCGACTATCTGCACGATGGCGAGAAAAGTCGCATCGACGTCCTTTTCAACACGCGTCATCTTCATGACGCCGACGGGCTGCGGGCCCAGTTCGAGCGCTTAGATGTGCCGGTCATCCAGACATTAGGTTTTCGCGATGGCAGCCCCGCCGAATGGCAAACCGAAGCCAGCGGCATACCTTCGCGCATGGTGCCCGGCTTTTTGGTCACCCCCGAGTACATGGGTTTGATTGACCCGCAGGTCATCGGCGCCGTCGACAACGGGCACTCGATGCCGCTTACCGAGCAAATCGATGCGCTGCTCGGTAAGGCCCGCAACTTAGCAAACCTGAGGCGGACTCCGCGAGCAGACCGGCAGGTAGCTCTGTTTTACTACAACTATCCCAGCGGCGAGAGCAATCTCTCCGCCTCGCACCTTAATGTTCCGCGTAGTTTGGCGCATGTGAGCGCTGAACTCGCAGCAGCCGGTTACAATCTCCAACCGCTGGCGGAAGCCGCGTTCATCGAACACGGCACGGCCATGCTCCGGCCGTACTACTATCCGGAGGAAGCACCGGCGCTATTAGACGATGGGCGCGCGGGCTTGTTGCCGCTTACCCATTATCGGGCTTGGCTAAACGAGCTACCCGAGCAGCGCCGGCAAGCGCTCTTGGAGCATTGGGGCGAGCCGGAAAGTCATGCATTCGTTATCGAGCGCGACGGGGAGCACTATTTCATAATCCCGCGCCACCGTTCCGGCAAGCTTACCTGGTTGCCGCAGCCGCCTCGCCGGGGCGCCAATATCCATAACGATGCGGCGCCGCCCGATCATATTTATCTAGCGACTTATCTGTATGTACGGGAAGTTTTAGGTGTCGATGCCATTATTCATTTCGGCACCCACGGCAGCCAGGAGTGGCTGCCCGGCAAAGACCGAGGCTTAGCCGCCGACGACTGGCCCAATCTGCTGATCGCCGATATACCCGTTATCTATCCCTATATCGTCGACAACATCGGGGAGGCCCTGCAAACCAAGCGGCGCGGGCGTGCCACCACGATCAGCCACCAAACCCCGCCTTTTGCTCCCGCCGGTCTTTACGGCGATTTGGTCGAGCTGCACGAGCTCATTCACCACTACGAAATGCTGGACCAGGGCCCCGTGCGCGAACGGACCCGCGAAGCCATCGTCGAAACGGTGCTAAACGACACGTTGTACAAAGACTTGGGATGGCGTAATCGGGACATCCGCGACCACTTCGAACATTTCCTACACGACTTGCACGACTATTTGCATGAGCTTGCCCGCGCGGCTCAGCCCTTGGCACTGCACACGTTCGGCCGCTCGGCCGACGAACGCCATATACTCAGCACGGTAATGCAAATGCTGGGCGATGCGTACTATGCACAGATCGAAGGTGTCGATATCGACGAACTCTTCGTCGACAATTTCGACGCGGTGCAAAACTCGAAACCTTACCGTCTCCTGGCATCGCACCTACTGGAGCAGTCGCCAGCGCCAACGCACTTGAGCGACACAATGGAGGTAGCGGAGAGATATTTCCGCCACCTCCGCGATAACAGCGAAATCGAGGCCCTGTTGGCCGCACTCGACGGGCGCTATATTCCCACCTCCTATGGCGGCGATCCGATTCGCAATCCCGACAGCCTACCGACCGGCCGCAATCTTTACGGTTTCGACCCCGCAAAACTACCGACGCCGCAAGCCTATGCCGCCGGCGGCGAAGCATTACAAGGCTTGCTGTCCAGTCACCGCCAAAAGCACGGCGAATACCCGCAGAGTCTGGCCTTCTCGCTGTGGTCGTCGGAAGCCATGCGCCACTTCGGCGTACTGGAAGCGCAAGTGTTACATGCCCTTGGGCTTAAGCCGGTTTGGGATCGTGGCGGGCGGCTGGAACGCTTGCACATCATCCCCGCCGATGAGTTGGAACGCCCCAGAATCGACGTCGTCGTATCCCTCACCGGGACTTACCGCGATCAGTTCGACCCCTTCTTGCACCTATTGGCGGAAGCCATCGCAGAACTCGCCAGGCTGGACGAAGCCGATAACGCTGTTTTTCAGCATGCACAACGCATCCGCCAGCAACTCCTCGACAACGGCTTAACGTCTAGCGAGGCCGAACACCTTGCCGCGGCCCGACTGTTCGGCAATCCGCTCGGCCGCTATGGAACAGGCTTGCCCGAACAGGTCATGGCGAGCGACCGGTGGCAAAACGATAGCGAACTCGCCGCCGCCTACCTGGAAAGAATGCAGTACGCCTATGCCACGGGAGACGGTAACTGGGGGCGCCGAATCGACGGCGTCAACCTTTATGCCGAGCAACTGAAACGCATCGACGGCGCGGTGCTCGCCCGCTCAAGCAACCTCCACGGTCTACTCTCCACCGATCATCCCTTCGAGTTTCTCGGCGGGATAGCACTCGCCACTCGCACCCTAACGGGCGCAAGCCCGGAGCTGTACATCGCCGACTTACGCGACCCCAACCGGCAACATTTGACGACGGCGGATCGATTCCTCGCCGCCGAACTGCGTAGCCGCTATCTCCACCCGGGATGGATAGGTGCGATGCAGGGCGAAGGGTATGCCGGCACGTTAAGTCTCTTGAATACGGTGAATAACGTATGGGGTTGGCAAGTGATGGAGCCGGGTACCGTACGCGCGGACCAGTGGCAAGCACTACACGATACCTACGTTCAAGATGCACTAGATCTCGGCCTCTCCGAGTGGTTCGAGGCCCATAATCCGCACGCGCATGGGCAAATCATCGAGCGTTTACTAGAGGCGGTTCGCACCCACTACTGGGACGCCTCCGAAACCACCCAACGGGAGTTGGTAGAGCGCTACCTGGAGCTCGTAGAGCAACACCAGGTCGGCAGCCTTAACGCGGCGTTCCGCGATTACGTGGACGAGCTGGCGATCGGGTTCGGCCTTTCCGGTGCTCCCGCTACAGGGATCGAAGCCGTTACCGGCCCGGTTTTGGAACCCGTCGTCGAGCATGCCTATCCGCCGACGGCTCACAGCGCTTGGCTCTACGCCTTACTCCTGCTGCTTATCGTTGCCGCCGGAGCCTTTTATCAACGCTACCGACAAAATCGCCTCTAGGAGCACTTATGAACTGGCTGGAACTAACCATGTTCGAGATCTCCCGGTTGTTCTTAACACCGGTGCTAATTTTGATCATGATTGCCTTTATATACGCCTTCTTTGCCTTGGGCGGTTTTTTGCTGGAAAGTTTTGCGCGGGCGCGGGGCAAGCATCGCTCGGAACTGGCCGCGTACTATCGGCGACACGGCGGCAGCAGCGACGATCTGGAACTCTGGATCCTGCGCCGACTCGAAGCCCTGCGGATTACCACCCGCAGCGCGCCGATGCTCGGCTTGGTTGCCACGATGATTCCGATGGGGCCGGCCTTGCTCGCGCTGTCGACGAACCAAACGGACGGCGTTGGCGAAAATCTAGTGATTGCTTTTGCTGCCGTCATCCTGGCCCTGCTCAGCGCTTCCATCGCGTTCGCCGTGCTCATCGTACGCCGCCGTTGGCTGCTTACCGAGCTGCGTCAAATCGAACGTAAGCGGGAGGAGGCCTTATGAGCCGTTTTCTCGATCAAGAGGAGGACGATCCTATTCTCTCTGTTGTTAACCTGATCGACGTGTTTTTGGTAGTAATCGGTATACTGCTGATCGTCATCGTCCAAAACCCACTCAACCCCTTTACCGACGACGATGTCATGGTTATACGCAACCCCGGTAGCGACACCATGGAAATTATCGTCAAGCAAGGGGAAGTGCTGGAGCGCTACGAATCCAGCGGCGAGATTGGCACGGGCGAAGGTGTGAAAGCTGGCGTAGCCTACCGATTACCCGATGGGCGCATGATTTACGTACCGGATTAAACAATGTTCGAAGTAAAATCAATACGATATCGTTACCCTGACGGCACAACGCTGGAACTTCCCGATTGGGCCGCCAAACAAGGCGAACACCGGCTGCTGCTAGGCCCTTCCGGCTCGGGCAAAACGACGCTACTGCACTTACTGGCCGGGGTACTACATCCCGACCAAGGTAGCGTCACGGTGGCCGACACCGATTTGGCAAAACTGCGCGGTGCGGCGATGGATCGCTTCCGCGGCCGTCATATCGGCTTAGTATTTCAGCAGATACACCTCGTTCACGCGCTGACAGTGCTCGACAACCTATTGCTCGCCCAATACTTAGCGGGCCTTCCGCAAGATCCGGAGCGGGCGAAAAGTCTGCTGGACGAGCTCGGACTTGGCGAACACATGAAGCGTTACCCGGAACAGCTCAGCCAAGGCCAAGCCCAACGAGTCGGACTGGCGCGGGCTGTCGTCAACAAACCTCGCTTAATACTGGCCGACGAACCGACAGCGAGCCTGGACGACCGTCATTGCCAAACCGTACTCGAACTCTTGCAGCAACAAGCCGCGGCCTGCGGCGCGACGCTAGTCGTCGCCACACACGACGGGCGAATCAAAGCGTCCTTCGAGCACCGTTTGGATCTTGATGTAGAGACTGCGTGATGAACTTACTCAAACTCACCACTGCATATCTTCGGGCTAATCGTCTTAGCGTCCTTCTCAATCTCCTGCTGTTCGCTCTCGGCATGGCGACCATCGTCACGCTTCTCTTGGTCAACCACCAGGTGCAGGACCGCTTAACGCGCGATGCAGCGGGAGTGGACTTGGTCGTGGGCGCCAAAGGCAGCCCGCTGCAAATCATCCTGGCCAATGTCTTTCATATCGACGTACCAACCGGCAACATTCCGCTGGCCGATGCCGAATGGGTAAGGAACCACCCGATGGTGGGTAACACGATACCGCTGGCGTTGGGCGACAATTTCCAGGGCTATAGAATCGTCGGCACGGAACACGGTTACGTGGACCTATACAATACGAGCGTACGCGAAGGCGGCCTTTGGGAAACCGACTTCCAGGCGGTAATCGGCGCCGAGGTAGCCGCCCAATCGGGCCTAACGCTAGGCGATACGTTTGTTGGCGTCCATGGGCTTGGGGCCAGCGATCACGTACACGGGGATCATCCATACCAAGTGGCCGGCATTCTAGCCCCGAGCGGGACGGTGCTTGATCGCCTGATCCTTACCTCCGTTAACAGCGTATGGGCTGTGCACGGTCATGGGCACGACCACGACCATGACCATGGGCACGAC
>NZ_NFZV01000011.1 GCF_003399765.1 Alkalilimnicola ehrlichii
CGGACGGCATGACCGTGCGCAGCCACAACGGCAACGTCACCATTCAAGCGGCCCGGAACATTCGCCTGACCGGCCGCGGCGGCGGCGATATCACCGTCGCGCAAAGCGGCGCCGGCTTTAGCGTCAAAAAAGACGGCACGGTGCGTCTGTTTGGCAACACCGTGACGCTGAAGGCCGATCAGGGCGTCACCTTCAACGGCCCGATCTGTTATGAGACGGGCTGCGACAATGCACCTGAGCAGGTCAACGTGTCGGCCAACCGAACTACGACACCGATTCCGCAGCTTGTCAGCGAAGCCGACGAAGGAATGCTAGTCCAAGAATCAATAGCAGACGTCACCTGGTCTTTAACTGAAGCCCCCTTAGATCAAGTTATCGATTTCACCTTCCGCACACGCGCACTTGGCGGCAATCGCTCGGCAGAAATCGCTATATTGGAATGCAGCAGTGGCGGGCAACGCCGCCGCGTCGCTCATTGGCAACTACCTCTCAACGCTGATACCACCCTGCACACAGGAAGCTGGCAACCAGAGGGGAGCGATCTTGGGCAAGTTGATGAACAAAGCCTGAACGGCCCCTTAGACTATCAGATTGAGGTTAGGCTTGAAGATGCTGCCCCCGCGACCAGCCGCACACCCTTGCGCCTGTTGCAGAACTTGATAGTGAACGCACGTAGCTCCGATAATCAGACATTACCTGACGGAAGTCGTTTACAATTGCGGGACGCTTACGGTCGTCTAAGGGACGCTACCGTCCGGAGAGGGAAGGTCGGATTTGCCGCCGTTCCGCTCGGCGTGATGGAACTGAGCGCCCCCTTCATCGGCAACGGCAGCTCAACAACAGTGAACAGTGATGACACTTCGAGTGATGAGGTTGCCGTAGAGAGCCTCGGCAACGCCTGCAGAATACCGTTACTGTGCCGTAACGGCAGAGACCGCCGTGTCGGCTTTACTTATCAAGCTGACACCAACCTTGAAATCGAAATGCCCGCAATAGGCCAGCCGTTCTTTGCTGTCTCGACCATTGAGGATCAGAACGAGTGGACACTGACAGGCATCCCCGATAGTTATCACGGTTTCGAAGGTTATCGTAGAAATGTGCTATGGGATCAATTTTTGGGATTTGGCGGTACAGCGCCAGGCGAGCTACAGGGAACGAAAAGCGGCACATTCCTCAATAACGATTACAACGATCAGTATGAGGTCATTCCGGATAGGGCCGTCCCTCCACAGTGCCAGTTTGCGAACTTTACGGCTAGCGGGATTCTCAAAGATCCGTCAATCGACCGTCTAGACGTTCGATTGCTGAACGAGCAAGGCCAGCCATTAAGCTTTGCCGGCGACATAGAAGAGACGATTAAAACTGTCACCGCGCAGCTTAATGGACAACGTTGGACCGTTACCCTCCCCCCACTGGCAAACCCTTACTTCGGCATTGCAACCTTAGAAATCAAGGCATTCTATGGCGGTGAGCCATTAGCACACTCATCGTCTGTACTTCAGAGAGACATCCTTTTGCTTGGTGTCCAAGCAGGTTGGGCGGAAGGAACACAACCACGCACACATGCCGACGAACGAATCGTTACGGATTTTACCGATTTAGACTTTATTCGCGACGATGCCGGGGATGACTCTGCTGCCACCGAAGCGGCCTCTCGATTCCGTACTCGACGCATGCAGACCTTTACGATTGACAATGTCGAGCGGCCACTGCCGGCCTACATCGATGGCGAGTGGTCAACCGAACAGTCATTAGCACCTCGTATGCCGGAAGCTTACGCCGAACTTCAGATCCTGGGGCTAGGCAGCGATCGGGCGGTAAGCCTTTATGAGGCTTATGCCGAAGAGCTCGACGCTTCGGGTGACCGCCAGATGGTAAGTTGCCGCTGGTCAGGGGCGCTTCGCTTTGGCGGAGGGGCGTTACGCACTCCTACAGACTCTTTCGCGCCAACACGCTCAGATATTGAAAGTATCAACGGGAAAGCCGAAGTAGCTCTAAGCGAATTCCGCAGCGCTACGCAATACTATCACACACCGGCACTACCTCCTGAGGCGGAGATCCAACAGCGAAAACCGTCGTTTGAAAAACGGTCCTGGCACAATAGCTCAAACGAAGCGCTAGAATTTGACAGTTTTGTACTCCCCTGGCACCCAGCTTTAGGCACCTGGAAAAACCAGCAAAACAATATCATTGAAGGTAACGAGGCCGGCGCGGACGAGCATTATTACCAATACAAGGTTCGCGGCGGCGATATACAGCTCACTGCGAATACACAGGTTCTCGGCAGTAGCTTTGAGCTTTCTCTGCCTATAGCTCGCATTGAAGGTAAAAACCCGACAGTTGGTGATGTTCGCCAGATCCTCGATAGGAATTTTCTCCACGAGACTCTAGCCCCTTACCAATCGGGAACTCCAAGCATAATCGATGACGAGCTGTCAACCAGAGAAAAAATTGAAAAAATTATCGAAACATTCGGGTTTGAAGAGTTCATCGAACTCTTTATAAAACTTCTCTGGCATGAGTCGGAGAGTCAGCTTCCAGGTTCCCGTAAGATATCAAACAACAAAGAAATTTATCACTTCATGCGCCAGAGGTCCCGTTATCGTCGTTATAACGGAGTGTATAACCTTCGCATTCAAAACTGGCCACAGTTTGGACCGCCTGGGGGATGGGGGGTAGCTCAGCTAGACAACCCGCCTCCTACCCAAAACCAAATATGGAACTGGAAAGAAAATGTAACAGGAGCCTTTCAACTCCTTGTCAAGAAACTGTCGGAGGCGCTAGACAGAAACTTTGTTTTTGAAGGATCTAACACTCAAACAGTGTACAACACAAACGAAGATTACAAAAAAGAGTTCGAACAGTATGTAGGCGTGCTTAGCAAGGAACCAAAGCACGTTTGGCAAGGCAATGAATGGTACAGCAACCGTATTCGGTCCGGCAGAATAGCTCAAACTGTACTAATCAGCCCCAACAGCACTAATGAAGAAAAGAATGATGCAGCAAAAGTACTATTATGGATTGCCTTAGGAAGTTATAACGGGTGGAATTTTAGAGGCATACTGTACCCAGGAAAAGTTGGCCTCAACCTTGGAAACTACTAAAACCGAAGATTCGCATGGCGACAAACCTGACTATAAGCACCACCATCTTTCGTTGCCTGGTAATCGGGCTGGCTTTGTTTAGCACTGCCTGCGGCGCTGCCTCATCGCAACAAGCCGAACCTACGGACGACGAGAAGCCCTACAACTGGCAGATATTCTTCTTCGACCCTGGCGACTACGAAACCTGTTTCCAGCAATCGACTCCGACCAGGGCTAACTCTCAGGAAACAACCGAAGGCGCTCGCACTTGTTTATTGCCGGATTACGCTAAGATTAAAACCGAGGGCGGCATTAGCGACATCAGGGTCAGGCACTGCACGGACGCCAACGACAAGCTACAAGGCGTCCTTTGCATCATAACGATTAACCGGGAAGGGCAAGGGTGGACGGAAGCGTATTCAGTCATTGATTTTCGAGATTCGTCACTGATACAGGAGCGAATCCCGATATTACGGCGCGGAGCTATCGACCCTAGCCCCTCTGCCTACCTCACTCCTGACGGCAAGTACTTGATCGACCGCAACGGCCTAGGTGTCTATGACATCGAGCAAGGGAAACCGCTCACGCAACCGCTTCAAACCGATGGATATTATCTCTCGGACCTGACGACAGTCAGGCCGGACGGCACACTTGCCTTTAAGCTGCTCACCGCGGAAGGCCATGAGGCACGCCGAGGTAAAGCGTACCAAGCCATTTTGGACGACATCCTCGCCGCCGAAGGCGTAGATTTTCCCTATGAAGAAGCAAAGCCAGAAGGCTTTGACCCTCGATACACGCAAGCCTATATTGGCGCGGGCGATCTGGCGCTCTACCCTGATTTCCCTTGGCTGCAAACATGGGAGCGAGAAGACCTGGGGCACCCCTTCCATTGCAAAGTAACCCCCGACGGGGTGCTCAGCGCATGCCGATTGTACGCCCGGCCTAATGCGCAAGGCGAAACCCAAGGTTGGATACTGGTCGATAACGCCACAGGCGTTCCCCTTCAGCATTTCCCTAACATCGCATCACGCTTGCGGGACACCTTCTGGATGTGGACCGGGCCTGCCGAGGAACATCCGGGCTACTCGTGGTAAGGAGAAAAAGCAACGTGCCTGGAGGGTGCCCCCATACGCTTCAGGCACGCTGCTTTTCTCGCTTTAACCGCCGAGAAAAGTGCGTTTATGTACAAAGCTTCCCTTTCTAAGCCCTTTCGTCCCTTGAATAGACCACTCGCAGTACACAACTTTCTAATACTGTTATAGAAGTTCCAGGAGAGGCCGATGCTCAAACGCTACTTGCTTATCGGCTGCCTGGCGGCGGGCCTTGGCTTAGTCGCCTGCGAATCGGCAGAAGAGATCCCTCACGATCAGCCACCCACGCCGGACGTCTCGCCGCCGGAAGAACCAGACGACCCGGTCGTCGAAGAACGCGCCGAAGCACGACCCGACCAAGCGCCGGAAGTTAACCTTTCGCTGTTTTTGAATCGTTACAGGAAGGCGAACCGGATCGTGCCGCGCAGTTTGTGGCCAGAAATACCTTACAGGTGGACGAGGAAGAGCTGGCTACCAGTTTGGAACAGCTATCGAATGTGTTTCGCGAACTCGACGAAGAAGAGCCGATTTCGATTCTAGCCGTCGAAGAACAAGGCGAATTTGCCATTGCCGTTACGCGCTTTCGCTATACGGAGAGCCCGGATGGGATGCCGGAGCTCCGCCCCATCGTCATGGTTCAGGACGACGGCGCGTGGCGCGTCGACTGGGAACTGATGGGGATGGAACCGGTACAGGCATTGGCCATGTCGCCCCTGGCCCATCAACTAGAACCTTTATACGACTGGTACAACGCGGAGCAGGAACAGCTCGAACTGGAAATCGTTGCCGGCACCAACGAACCCGAGCCGAGCGGCTAATTAAGCCGGATTCGGTTGAGTCCTGAGGCTATCCGTCAAAGTCGACGAGCGTAAACCCGTCTCCCGCCACCGACGCAGTAGATCCGGCAAAATACCCACGGTTACCTCCGGACGGTTATGGCGGTTAGGCGCATCGTGCAATAACACCACATCGCCATTTTCCACTCTAGCCAAACGCCTCCGAACGCCAGCCTCGGTTCCCCACGGCCCCCAATCGATAGCGCTGCGACTCCACAACACGGTGCGCTGGCCTTGCGCGGCCGCCTCCAGCACCATACACCGTCGCAAACGCCCGAATGGCGGGCGAAACCAGTATATGCGCTCGCCACTAATGTCAGCCAAAATACGCCCCGCTTCCCGAACCTCCTGCCTGGCAAGCGGCACGCTCAATCGCCATGGATGACGATGGCTACAGCCATGACTGCCAAGCTCATGGCCTTCGGACGCAATCCGGCGAGTTAACAGCGGGTAACGCCGGGCCTGATCGGCCAGCAGGAAAAATGTCGCCCGCACCGAATGGGCCGCCAGCAAGTCAAGAATGGCCGGTGTATAGCGAGGATCGGGACCGTCGTCGAAACTTAACGCCACCCCGTTAACGCCGGGCGCTAGGCGGCGCCGGACCAATCCGCCCCAGAACAAACTGTCCCAATGCGTTGCCATACGGCTCATCGCGGCTTCCTTCCATCCGCAAAATGCTCCAACAGCTGCTCCCGCGATAGCCAGAACTCATAAGGCTGTAAGCGTTTTCCGACCCGGCGGGCGGTGGCGGGATTGAAGGCATAAAGCAACACGCGCAAGTAGGCGCCACGCAACCTTGCACGCCAAGTCAACGGTAACGGCTCCGCCTCGAAACCGACTTTACGGCCATGCGGCGGAATCCAGGTCACGCCATGGAAGCCGGCCACATTCTGTAGCTCCGGATCGTGCTGGACCTTATCGGCAAGCGTTTGCAAAGCCGTCACAAGAAGCCGTGCGAAGACAAAGCCGCCATGAGAGCGCCCGCGCGCGGCTTGCTCGCGACTCAAAGCGCTGTTGTTAAAATGCAGTTCGGCAACCGGCACCCCCGGCTCCAAACGCACTCCGCCCACCAACTCTTTCGCCGGCCCTCGATAGCGCTGACGCTGGATAAAGATCAAGCTGCCAACGGGCTCCAACCGATGGAAGCGACAGTAAACTCGCTCTATGCCGCGAAAGGCCGCATTGAGCACACGCCAAGCAGGCACCGTCATGGGTTATTTCCTTTATGTTCACCCAGCGCTTGCGGCATTACCGTTTGCAGCACCGAGCCGGCAATGGCCCCAGCGCCCTCACGCCAACCGTACGACCACGCTTTGGCTTGCAGCTGAGCCAGTAGCAAAGGGTCTGCCAACCATTGGCGCAACCGGCTAATCAGTTGCTCCGAATCAACCGCTTCGCCTAATCCATTGGCTTCCAAAAAAGCGACGTTAAAGCTTTCCTGGCCGCCCAAAGAACAGACCGCGAGGAACGGACGACCGCAGGCTAAGGCTTCCGAGACGCTCAAGCCACCGGGTTTACCGACAACCACATCGGCAGCTCGCACCAACATCGGCATCGGCACGTCATCGTCGAAGATACGCAACCGTCCCGGATAGTTGCCGCTTAGGTCGAGCAGACGGTGCCGATCGGTCTGACCGCCGGCGGCAACCAATAGCTCGCAATCGAGCTCGCACTGCAAAATAGGCTCCAGCGCTTCAACAGCGCCAATACCGCAGCCGCCCCCAGTTACCAATACCGTCTTCGCAGCGTGCGGGACACCAAGCTGGGCTCGGGCCTCTTGTTGCGCAACCGGGTGCCGAAAGCCGTTCAGCATCGGTATCCCTGTGACGGCAATCGCCGATTTCGGCACGCCATGGGCCCGTAGTTCGGAGGCCATTGCCGAGGTCGCCACGCAAAATAATCCATTGCCGAACGCAACCAGATGTCATGCACGCCGTAGTCGGTTAAAACGCCGATGGCGGGAATAGTCACTTCATCCCGCCGCTTTAAATGCGATAACACGGCGGCCGGCATCATTTGGGTGGCTATTATGGCTTGGGGGCGGAATGCTTGGATGCGCTGTTTAAGACGACGCGATAAACGCGTGTGCATCCAGATCACCAGCCCGCGCCGTATCAAATTACCGTGTTTGGCGGCACGGTGAGTGAACGTTCCCAACAAGTTGAGAAAATCGTACGATCCAAGTTGGTACCGGCAGCCGGGAAACTCGACCGACCGGGAAACCAGTGAGATAACACGCGTTCGATAGTATCCAACAGCTCTTGAGGCAATTCCGGCTGACGAAAAACTCTCGCCACCGCTCGGCATCGAATTGATAAAGCTGATCGTAGAGTCGCGGATGTTGCGTGACTGCTTCTAAGTACCCTTCTTTAACAGCGCCACTGACCCGCGAGTCCATTAAAGACCAAAAGTCGACATACTCGATCTCGACGCGCGGCTCGCGTTCGGCTAAAGCTTGCGCTACAGCTTGTGCGGCCTTTATATGCCCGAAACCGAGCGTAGAACTTAGTATTAGAATCCGCATCCTTGCCTCTTCCTGGGAACCGGTCCTACGGGTCAAGCCGCCCCATCATTGGGCACGCTGACCCTTACGTAGGCTAGAAATCTTCTCGTAGCTATCGTCAGGTATCAGAAACCCGGGCAAGAATTGATCTATAGGCCTCCCTAACAGCAGGCAAGGATAGCGGCGATACGAACGCTTCTGGATTCGCATAATCTATTGGCGGGTTTTGGAAAACCTGTCAATAACAGCGTTACGGCGCGGACATACGCGAGCCCGGCTTAGCGACGATCTGCGCACTACTCGCTTGCGGCCCCTCTTCGCCCATTTCCGGCATGAAACGCACTTCCGTACCCACTTCCAAACGGTCGAAGTCGTCATGCAGAACGCTATGCTTATGGACGTAGAATTCTTGTCCGTCTTCGGTTTGTATAAAGGCATATCCGTCGTCGCGGAACATCCGCACTACCATGGCGTAAGATTCGCCTTCCGCGACCTGCACCTTCACATGGCCTCGACGCCGCTGGGTGGTCGATTTCAGCTTCCGTTCCATAATCTCGAACGCCTCCCGCACGACGGTGCTAAGCTGTACATGCGGCTCGACATTCCGCTCTTTATCGACAACCAACTCCTTACGCTTGGGCAAGGTCAGTTCGATCCGTACTCGAAAAGGGTTGCCGGTGTGCCGGTGCGCGTGAGGCCGCTCTACGACTACCCGGCACGAAATAATGTCATCAGCCATGTTGTCTAAACGACGAATACGCTCGCGGATAAAGTCCTCGTTATAGTCGGAATGGGAAATGCCGTTAAAGGTGATTTCAGCCGGGACCTGCATTAGGGCCTCCTGTCCTCATCGGCGCAAACGCCTGACCTGTCAGGATGCGCCGGTCTAAACCCGACGCAACACTTTGCTATATGCTTACAGAGGAAACCTGGGAGCCCGGAGCGGGGGTTCCAAGCGCGCGCGCTAGGCAAAAAAACACCGGTCGTAAGACCGGTGCCTCAATAACAGACAGGAGGTTTAGTCTTATTGGCTAGAAGCGGGCTAGCCGCCCCTCCTGCCCCTCACCTTGTCCGCAGGATCGATTATTCCTTAAGGCGCCGGTTAAGGTTGGGCCTTCGTCACAATTCGACTCTGGGCGTCCCGACCTTGATACGATGAAGCGACGGAGGTCACAAACAGCCGCAACTACTGATAACGGGAGGCTCACGAGTGACGATGGTTACTCCAGAATTGATAGATGCGCTCAAAAATAGCCGCAGAGTCGCCGCCATCACCGGCGCGGGCATTTCCGCCGAGAGCGGTATTCCTACTTTCAGGGATGCTCAAACCGGCCTCTGGGCCAAGTACGATCCCATGCAATTGGCCACTCCGGAAGCGTTCTTAGAAAACCCGGAACGGGTGTGGAACTGGTATGCATGGCGGCGCGAGCTACTGGCCGCCTGCCGTCCCAATAAGGGGCATCAAGCCCTGAGCCGAATAGCGCGACACATTCCCGAGTTTCAGCTGATCACTCAGAACGTCGACGGCCTTCATCAAGCCGCCGGCAGCCAGGACGTCATCGAGCTCCATGGCAATATTCAACGGACGAAGTGTTTCGACCACGGACACACCGTCGAACAGTGGGACGCGCAACAGGCGCCGCCGCCCTGCCCTTACTGCGGCAGTCTGTTACGGCCGGATGTTGTTTGGTTTGGCGAGATGCTGCCGGTGCAAGCCTTGCAGCAGGCCGAGCAGGCGGCGGCAAGATGCGAAGTTTTTCTAAGTATCGGCACGTCCGGCCAAGTCTATCCCGCTGCCGATTTGGCCTACCAGGCCTTAGCGAGCGGCGCTATGGTGGTAGAAATCAACGCCGAGCCGACCCCCCTAACCGCCCGAGCGCATTATGCGTTCACCGGCAAAGCGGGCGACCAGCTCCCCCGTCTTCTTGCCGAGATTTGGCAAGAAAGCGTGCCTGACGCCTGATAGAATACAGGCTCCGATCCACTTCAACGCGCCTAGCCTGCGCGAGATGCCCGATGCCATTAACCGAGACGACCAAAACCCAGATTCGCGAGGCGCTAGGCGCCATACGCGAAGCCCTGCCGGGCTTTCGCAACCGTCCGAGCCAACGTCGCATGATCGCCGAGATCGCGAAAACGCTGGCTGGCGAATACGGGGATAGCCGGATTATCGCCTGCGAAGCGGGAACCGGCACCGGCAAAAGCCTGAGTTATCTGTTGGGGGCTATTCCGGTTGCTCAGGCACTGGGCAAACAAGTCGTTATCAGTACCGCGACGGTGGCTCTGCAGGAACAACTGCTCAACCGGGATTTACCCGCCCTTGCCACGCATTCGGGCTTAAAATTCTCGTTCGCTCTGGGTAAGGGCCGGCGCCGTTATGCCTGCAACCTCAACCTCGCCCGCCTAGCCGGGGAAACCAGCCCGCAAGAAAGCTTGTTCGACGAACCCGTGGCGGCCTGGAAACACGCTCCGCAAGCCTCGGAATTGGCGGCGGTCAAGGCAATGCGGCAGGCGCAACGAGAAGAGACCTGGAACGGCGATCTCGACGCGTGGCCGGAAGCGCTGAGCAACGACTTCATTCAAACCGTCACCACCGACCGCCACGGCTGCCTCGGTAACGTCTGCCCCCATATCCGCCACTGTTCGTTTTCCGGGCACGAGATAACTTACGCGACAGCGCGGTCATCGTCGCCAATCACGACCTGGTCCTCGCCGACCTCAGCATGGGCGGCGGTGTCATACTCCCGCCCCTCGAAGACACGGTGTTCATATTCGACGAGGCCCATCATTTAGCCGACAAAGCGGTGAAATACTTCAGCGCCCAAACGCGCTTGCGAGGCGCGCGGGACTGGCTCAAACGTATTCCGAAGCTGTGCTCCGATGTGCTCGAAGTATTACCTGGCGATCCGCGTCAACAACGCCTGGCAGACGAAGCGGCCGACCTTGCCGGCAAGTGCATGGGGTTGTTAGAACAAGCGCATGAAGACCTGATGCTGCTGTTTCCGGAACTGGAAGGCGAGCGCCCGCTGTGGCGCTTTGCCAACGGCGAAGCGCCGGAGGAGATTCGCCGCATGGCGAGCACACTCCACAAACCGGCCAAAACTATCGGCGACAACCTCAATTTCTTGCGCAACAAACTCATCAAGGCCTTGGACGAAGGACACGTCGCGCCGAGCCGGGCCGAACAACTCATTCCCGACCTAGGCTTCTTATCGGCCCGTTTAGAGACATTTCAGGCGCTATGGCAGATGATGGCCAGCGAGGATCCGGCGGACGCACCGCCGACGGCGCGTTGGGTGGAAATAACCGGCCAAAGCGGTCGCGCCGATATGGATTTCCAGTTAGCCGCGTCTATGATCGCCCCCGGCGGACTTCTGCGCAAAGCCCTGTGGGATATCTGCGCGGGCGCGGTGCTAACGTCCGCTACCCTAACCGCACTGGGCCGCTTCGACCGATTACGGATGAACACCGGCCTTCGCGACGACGACGGCACGCAGTACCTTCGCCTCGACTCGCCGTTCGACTATGCCAGCCGCGCCGAGCTGTATCTTCCCTGGATGCGAAGCGACCCGAGAGACCCGCAAGCGCATACCAACGAAGTCAGTGCTTTACTGGAGAAACTGATTGATCGAGACGAAGGCACGCTGGTTCTATTCGCCTCGGGTTGGCAGCTCGATGCAGTTTATCAACAGCTTCCCACGTCGCTCCAAGCTCATATTTTGCGGCAAGGCGAACTACCGAAGGCCGCAATATTACAACGCCACCGCGAACTCATCGAAGGCGGCGCCGGCAGCGCTATCTTTGGACTTGCCAGCTTTACCGAAGGCGTCGATTTACCCGGCGACCTCTGCCGTCATGTGATCGTCGCCAAGATACCGTTTGCCGTCCCTGACTCTCCCGTGGAGGCAACTCTATCGGATTGGCTCGAAAGCCGCGGCCGCAATCCTTTTCTCGAAATTACGGTACCCGACGCCAGCCTCAAACTCATCCAGGCCTGCGGCCGCTTAATCCGCTCCGAAGCCGACTCCGGAAGAGTGACGCTACTTGATCGCCGCTTACTGACAAAACCCTACGGCCGCCAATTACTCGACGCCCTTCCCCCGTTTCGGCGCCGAATTGAACGCCAAGCGCCTCGCCCCCAATCTAACACCATCGCTTAGGGAAACGCTTCGATTCTCGTAAGAGAATATCGGCCGCTCTCCTGCACCAGAACACCGGCAACGACAATGGGCACAGGCGCACTCCACACATTGGCCAACCGGCAGGAGGCGCGATGCTGACAAAACTACTGGTCGTATTTCTCGCCTGCTTAGTGTTTAGCACAACCAACGCCAGGCCAAACGACACGGCTGGCGAGCCGATCCGCATCGCCGTAGTCGGGCCCATGGCATTCACTCAGGGGGTCAATCATTGGCGGGGGCCCTACTGGCACGGGACCAAATCAACGCCGAAGGCGGGATCAATGTAGGAGGCGTGCATCGGCCGATCGAACTGATTCAAGTCGATAGCAACGAAATGGTGAGTATCGCCGATGCCGTCGCTCGGCTTGAGCAGGCACTGGCAGCACACGATATCGACTTCATCATAGGCGGCTTTCGCAGCGAAGCCGTGCTCGCCATGCAAGACCTTGCCATGGAACACGAAACGATCTTTCTCGGAACCGGTGCAGCCCATGGAGATCTCGGCGCCCGGGTCGAGCAGGACTATGAGTTTTACAAGTACTGGTTCAGGCTCTCGCCTATCCAATCCGAAGACCTCGGCCGGCAAGTATTTGCCTACTTACGTCCGTCGCCGAGCAGATACGACAAGACCTGGGCCGAGACGAAGTACGGGTTGCTATATTGGGAGAGCGGGCGGTGTGGGCCGATCCGTTAGTAACCGCCGCACAGCGTAATCTTCCACGGCTGGGGATGGAGATCGTAGGAACTTGGCGGCCATCCGCCACAACCGGCGATCTAACGGCGGAACTGACTGCAATCGGGCGCGCCGAAGCAGATATTATCCTCACGGTACTATCCGGCCCGGTCGGTATTGTATTAGGCCAACAGTTGGGCGAGAGAAACATAGCGGCCGTACCGATTGGCATCAACGTCGAAGCGCAGCAATCCGGTTACTGGGAAGCGACTGACGGACAAGCCAATTATCTGGCAACCACCGTCAACTATGCGAGAGTCGCCACCACAGAGTTAACGCTTCCTTTCGTAGAGGCGTTTGAAGAACGATTCGGCGAATTTCCCACTTACACGGCAGCGACCTACGACGCTATTAACGTATTGCGGCAATCCTTGGAAACCACTCAATCGCTGGATATCGATGAGCTAGTAGCCTATCTAGAGGAAACGACCTTCACCATCGCAGCCGGCCGTCTTAAGTTTGACGAGCAGCACAACCCAACCTGGGGGCCGGGCCTTGTAACGGGTGCGGTGGTACAATGGCAGGACGGAGAACCCGTACCCTTTTGGCCGAACGGTTGGAGAGGAGTTAGTTACGAAGGCATGCAGCCGTTTTTATTTCCTTCCGCGATGGCGGAAGAGCAAGAGGCAGCCAACCATCGGTGACTACGGCGTCGGCGGCAACTCGTACCGCCGACAACCTAGCACAACCTTACCGTCCGAGCTGCAACCGTTTACGCGGCCCGTAGTTCAGCGGCCGGCGCACTATCGGCGGTAGAGCGTTCGGTTACCGATAGCTCAACCGCCCCCTTCAGCAGGCTACGCACGGCATTGCCGTAAGGCCCTAGGCGCTCGAGCTCGCGTCGGCTTAAAACCACCGCCTCCATGCCCAGCCCCGCATCGATCGCGGCCGAAAAAGCCGCTTCCCGAGAATCGGCGTATACCTTAAAAGCGCGGGGCATCCCGGCAACCGTAACCCCGGAGACCAAGTACAAGTCATTCATATCATTCACCCCTTCCAACGCTATCCAGTCTTAAAAGTCTGCTTTTAAGCTAGTTGTTGCATTGCAATATATCATTTTTTGCGGCACCGCACAATAAGATATTCTATAGCAATGCATCTTCTAACGCGCATACGCGCGCTATCCTTGCAGCGAGGCGGGCGGCAAACAGTAACGCGACTCGCAATAGGCCAGAGCGCTTCGCGAGCGTAGACTTGATGGCGGGACACTATTTATCGGCTCGAACCGATGACCGAGCTCCGGCTGCAACGGCCGTCTGCGGTGCAATGCGCTAACCTGTACGTTGGCCGTAATAGCACTGGCGTCGATTTTTGGCGGGGTGAATTTTCTTATTTTGGGCTGCTGTTCGTGAGAGGGAAGGCTAAGACAGGAGACCTACGAACGTCCCTGTTCGCGTACCGCCATCCTGGCGAAGGTCGAATCCCTGTCAGTAGCTTCCTTCTACTCACTTGCGTCGATCCCTGACGCATAATTAAGTGTAATGCGAACCCCCTATCGGGGCTGTAAGAAAATTCCGACTCTTACTGTAGGAAAGCGCTGTCTTGCGCGTTCCCTGGCTGCTCGGATAAAAGGAGCCTTGGCCTAAGGCACTCCATTAATTGGGCAAACTCTGTTGTACGGAACCGAAACTACGCACCCAGGCGCCACTGGCACGCAGCGAGCTTGGCAACTGCCGAAGCGCGGCCACGGCTGCATCCTGATTCGGGTAATCGCCCGTGAGCACGACGTACCAGTCACGCCCGTTCCGGCGCGTCCTGACCAATTCGACGGTGTCGGATAGATTCTGCTCCTCGATATATTGCAGCAGAGCTTGTCGATCGTAAGCGGCGATCAGTTGTATGGTAAATCTGCCTGGGGCTTTCTCGCGTACCCATTCAACGCCACGCGGAGTAGCTACCGCCACAGGCTTCGCCTCGACCTCGACAGGCGGTTTGTCTTCCGCTATCTCTTCGATCAACAACGGAGAAGGCGCCGCCGGCGGCGCTTTTTCAGCCGCATCCGACACTTTAGAAGTATCGGCGGCTTCCTCGGCACCGTCGGGGCTTTCGATTACTTGCGACCGCTCCGCCGCCGAACCCTCCGCATCGGCTTCGGCGACCACGTCGCTATCGAGATTATTCCCATAAGCGTACCGGTTGGGCATAGGCAGGCCAAAGGGATCGCCCGCTTCCGCGGCGTCGCTCGGTATAGCCAGTTCAAGCGTATCGGGCTCGTTAGCGGAAGGTTCGATAAGCTGCGCGACGACAAACAAGCCAACCCCAAGCACCAGCAACCCGCCAACGGCGATCGCCATGCCGCGCCCAGGTTTGGCACGGGTTGCGGCGCTAGCCTTAACGGCCGGCTTTGTCTTATGCCGCTGCCCGCCTTTGCGCACCAGTATAGCTGTCGCCTGACGATTAATAGCGCCGGGCATGCCTTGGCTTTCTCGAAAAACACGCCGGCCCTCGGCTTCACTCAACAGGCTGCCATCGTTGCCCGCCGCCTGCAGCTGTTGCTGGATATAGTCTTGCGTTTGTTTTTCGGTCAGCGGGTACAGCGTTATTATGTGCAGCGCGTCGGGCTCGAGCTTTTGTTCCGCCAGTTTCGCTAATCGACCTTCGAGACTACGCTCTACCGCCAGCACTAAGCCGAACGGACAGCCTTCGCCCTTAGCCTTGTGCCATAGCGTCAGCAGATTTCCCAACACCGTGCCGGACATCCTATGGACGTCGTCCAGCAGTAGCAAAGGCAAGCCGCTGTCGTTGCCAAGGGCATCCTCCAAGCGGCGCAGAAACTGCGCGGCATCGTCGCCGGGTTCCATCGCCGAACCTAATGTGTTGAGAAAGCGATCGCATAGGTCGATCAGACTCAACGCCTCGGTCGCAACAATTCGGCAGATCCGCAATTCCGAACCGTCCTGCCGGCCTAAGGCACGCAGAAGGTGCTCTTGCCAACGCCCTCTTCGCCGCGCACGGCCACTACGTGATCGCCCGCGTGCAGCAATTGCAAGCCGACATTAACCTGCGTGCTATAAGAGGCGTCGGCAAAGATAAAATCGCTATCGATAAACGGCTGTTGATCCAAACCTAGTCGTGCCAGGCTCAGTTCGTCCAGCTTGTTATCATCTGATTGTTCAGACGTCGCTTTGCGCATATCCCGCTTGCCGCTTTTCCGTATTTAAAGGCGCTATGGTAGCAAAGGGATGAGTTTCTGGCGCGATCTCCGTCATACCCTTCACAAGCAGTTGAAATAAAACGCTATCGAAATGCCCCAGGGGGGTACGGAATAGGCGCTGCTCGCCGAGCGCGTTGACACCGCCTAAGCCAGTATTAGAATGCGCCACATGTCTATTCAACATGCGCTATTGGTATCCCTGCTGGAACGCCCCTCAACCGGCTATGAACTGGCTAATCGGTTCGACCGCTCGATTGGCTACTTTTGGCAGGCCACGCACCAACAAATCTATCGGGAACTGGCGCGCATGGCCAAAAAAGGCTGGCTCCGTGCAGAAGACGCTCCCGAGGGCGGAAAACGTCGCCGAAAAATCTATCACGTTTTGCCTGCCGGCCGCTCGGCGCTGATTGAATGGGTAAAAACGCCCGAGCTTTCGCTGGAAAGCACCCGCGGGCTATTGATCAAACTGCGCGCCGAAGCCACCTTAGGGCCTTTAGGAGTCGAGGACGAACTCCGCGAACTCATCGAACAACATGAAGCGCGGCTGCACGTTTATCGCAATATCGAGCGCCGAGACTTCTCCGGACGGCCCCTAACGAGAGCGCAGCGACTGCAATACGCGGTGCTTCGCAGCGGCATTGTGAGAGAGGAGAGTTGGCTGCACTGGGCACGCGAGGTACTTCCACTGCTAGCTACGGATTAATCGGCAAGGCACTGGAGTAGGTCACCCTGGACCTACTCCGGCTTAGCGGCGAGATGCGAGGCTCGCGCCATAAGGCAATCCAAACAAGCCGCCGTTTACGCCTCGGCCACTTCCCGAACCGGGGCTAACTCCAAGCGCTTGCGGGCCGCCTGATACTCGTCTTTTAGCCGTGCGACCAGCTCCGCTGTGGGCACCACCCTCTTAACCGCACCAACCCCTTGACCTGCACCCCAGATATCCTTCCAGGCTTTCGCTTTCGTGTTGCCGCCGGAACCGAAGTTCATCTTTGACGGGTCGGATTCCGGCAAATCGTCCGGATCGAGTCCGCTCTTGACGATGCTCTTTCTTAAATAGTTGCCGTGCACCCCGGTAAAGAGGTTGCTATAGACGATGTCCTCGGCTGCGCTTTCGACGATCATCTGTTTGTAGGCTTGCTCTGCGTTAGCCTCTGCCGTCGCAATAAAAGCCGATCCGATATAAGCCAAATCGGCGCCGGCAGCCTGTGCGGCTAACACCGCATTACCGTTGGCAATAGCGCCCGACAATAGCAACGGACCGTCGAACCATTCCCGGATCTCATGCAGCAACGCGAACGGAGACAGCGTGCCCGCGTGACCGCCCGCCCCTGCCGCAACCGCTACCAGCCCGTCAGCCCCTTTCTCGACCGCCTTTTTGGCAAACTTATTATTAATAACGTCGTGGAACACAATACCGCCGTAGCTGTGTACGGCTTTGTTTAGATCTTCCCGGGCCCCTAACGAGGTAATAACAATCGGCACCTTGTACTTAACGCAGAGCTCCAAATCGTGCTCAAGACGATCATTGGATTTATGCACGATCTGATTGACCGCGAAAGGCGCCGCCGGCCGATCCGGGTTTTGCGCGTTGTACTCCGCCAACTCGGTGGTAATACGCTCCAGCCACTCCTCCAGGACATGGGCCGGCCGTGCATTCAAAGACGGAAAGGAACCGACGACACCCGCTTTACACTGCGCAATCACCAAATCCGGGGTGGATATGATAAACATCGGAGAACACACAACGGGCAGTGACAAGCGATCTTTCAGAATAGCTGGAAGAGCCATGAATCCCTCCGGAAAACTAAGATAGAACGAGCAGGCCCAATTAGCGGCCGATATTCATATGCAACCAGTTGCATATGAATATCGCACCTCGCCGGGAAATACAACCAAACACGTCAAACAACCTCTTTAATCCTCTGGCCAAACGGAGCTTGCCGATGCCAAAAGAAAGGTTTTGAACATGTCAATTAATGCAAAATGGGATAAAAGTCGGAAGTGAGTGCTGTAGTTTCACGTACCCACTCGACGAAGAGATTGGCGTCCCCAAGGGGATTCGAACCCCTGTCGCCGCCGTGAAAGGGCGGTGTCCTAGGCCTCTAGACGATGGGGACGTGTAGATGCCGTTGCAATGGCGCGTATCTTACGGATGCCCTTTTGGAGTGTCAAGGTATATTAGAAGTTTTTCCAAACCATATCCTCTAACAAGCGCGAACTTATGCTGTAGCTTCCTAGCCATCTGCCGCTATTTCAGTTACGACTGTACGTCTGATGAAAAAGCACTTTCTGTGTCTTTCCCCGAGGCATTACCGGCAATGCTGGCGGAGCTAAAACGTATGCACATCGACAACCGCTCGCTCAGTTTCATGCTGCGAAACGATTCGGGCACCGCAGCCCCCCGTTCGTGGCAGGCAGGGACGGTGTTGCAGGCCGTTGTCCGCCAGGAAGGCGGGCGTTTACTCCTCGATGTCGGCGGACAACGATTAGAGCCGCGGCTATCCGGCCAGGACCGCCTCTCTTTACGGGAAGGCCAACAGCTACAGCTTAGAGTCACACAGAGCCAGCCACTGATGCTCCAGGTGTTGGCAGATCGCGCCTTGCCTTCGCCGTTGAACGCGGCCCTGCGCCAACTATTGCCGCAACAACCTAACTTAAGCCCTTTGGTGCAAGCCCTTAATATGCCAATACGGCCTCAGCTCCCACAAACGGTACGGAACGCACTGGATCATTTCCAGCAACAACTGCCTTCCGCCACCCAATTGCAAACGTCGAGCGGGCTCGCCCAGACTTTATCGCGCTCGGGCTTATTCCTTGAAGCGGCTCTCGCCAACGGGCAATTCGCCGCTCGCCACCCCGTCACAGCGGCGCCCGACGTAAAGACCGCGCTGCTGAGGCTGGCAGCGCAAATCCGCACCGAGGCCTTACAGCGAGCGTTGCCGTCGGCCTCGCCCCGAACAGCCGAACAGGCTACGCCATCGCCGCGTCCGGATGCCGCAACGGCTTCGCTTACGCGAACGCCTCCAGGCTACGGTACGGGGCCAACCGTGCGCACATGGATGCCTCTTCCTCAAACCACACAACCAGCGCAGCCTAACACTCTGCCAAGCAGTACAAGCGTCGACGACGCGGCGACGCGACGCTTGGCGGAAATTGCCTCGCAAACCGAACGGGCCGTATCGCGCCTACACATGCTCCAGTTGCATGCGGCCAGCAACGATAGTTTAGATTTACTGTTTGAAATACCGTTACGCTTCGGCGCAGCCGTAGAACTGATGCAGCTGCGTATTCAGCAACAACAGGCCGAGAACGAGGAAGCCGAGGCGGCACGCTTATTTCGAATTCGGCTTGCCTTTCAGTTTCGCGATATTGGCCCGGTGTATGCGAGCCTGCGGCTGGCGGGACAGCGGGTGGGATTAACATGGTGGGCGGAACACACGGACACCGCGTATCGGCTGGAGACGCAGCTGCCGACGCTACAGGCCCGCCTGGAAGGCGCGGGCTTTGAGATAAGCGCGGTCAGTTGCCACACCGGCCGCCCGGCGGAAGCGATCGATCAATTGACGCCGCAGGAAGGGGGGCTGCTAGATGAAAAAGCGTAATCAACCGCCGCGTCTTGCGGTCGCACTGCACTACGATGGCGAAGGGGCACCGAAAGTCACAGCAAGCGGTGCGGGTCATGTCGCGGAGCAAATCGTCGAGCTCGCCCGCGAGCACGATATCCCCTTACATCAAAGCGAAGAGTTGGTTGAATTGCTAGCGCAGGTGCCCTTGGAGCATGAAATCCCGGAAGCGCTCTACCGGGTCGTCGCGGAAGTCATTGCCTTTGCTTACCTCATCAAGGGGAAATTTCCGGAAGACGCTCGCCGTCGTCGTTAACCGCGGTGGCGGCGAAGACGTGCGCGGGGCACCGGCCAAGTTTTGCTTGGCCGGATTACTGCCCGGCTTCGTCTCGGTGCAGTAGCAACACCAAGTCGGCTTCAACCTGCGAAATACCGCAGGCTTCCATAATCTCCTCGGACGAAGCCCCTTTTCGCGCCATACGAATCGCCTGGTTGAAGGAACTACCGTTGGGATCGCTGTTGGCGACCTGTTCGATTCTCTCTTTCAAGCGCCCCAAGTCCTGCCGCACACGCACTAAATGCTGCCCCTGCCCCACAGCACCGGCCGATAGGCCCTGGTAACATTCGGCATTTTGTTGCAGGGTCCGCTCCAACGACGCAACCTGCGCTTGTACGGCTTGCAAACGGCGACTCAGGCGAATCGCCCAAATCGCGACCAGCAGACCGACGAGAACTCCAAGGGCTAACACTACCAAAACAAATTCAGGCGTAATCATCTACCAGTGGCGGGTCGTCTTCGTCGCCTTCGCCAGCGTCGTCGGTCACCTCGCCGTCCTTGGGCACCTTTTGCTTCGGCGCCCGCCGTTTGCGGGGCTTGCTGCCCTCCCGCGGTTCCTGTCCTATCGACGGGTAAGGGGAGGTCGGATTAACCGGATCGACTTCTGACATAGCCCTTTCGGCAGGCTTATAAGGCGGCGACGTCCTGCCATTCCTCCTTGGTCAGCAAACGGTTAACATCGACCAGAATCAACAAATCCTTGGGCCGACTGACAACACCATAGATATAGCGCGACGATTCTTCGTTCCCGACATTCGGTGCCGTATCGATTTCCGCGTGTTTGACTTCCACCACTTCGGAAACGCTGTCGACTAAGATGCCGGCAATCTGATCGTTCGCCTCGATGACGACAATTCGCTCGGACTCCTCCGGCTCTCGCGTCTGTAAGCCAAACCGCATACGGGTATCGATAACGGTCACGACATTGCCACGCAAGTTAATGATACCCAAAACATAAGGCGGCGACCCGGGGACCGGGGCAATTTCTGTCATCGGCAGCACTTCTTGGACCTGCATGACGTTAATACCGTAGGTCTCGTCGTCGAGCTGGAAGGTCACCCACTGGGTCACCGGGCCCGTTTGTTGCTGCTGTTCCTGCTCCGCCATATCGCTTCTCCGCAAAGCTTTTGTCTACTGTTATCCACACTATCGGCACAACCGAGCCCTGGTTTATCAGGCTGCCGAAAATAATTTTTCAGCAACCTGCTAGGGCGCATCGAGCGAATCCGCCTCTATGGGCGTTTATTACCCTTGCGCGTGCTTTCCGTAAGCATATCGGCGAAGGCCTCCGTATCGAGTAACGCGCACAAGTGACCGAGCACCGTCCCCGCCAGCCAAGGCCGCTGCCCACGCCCTCGACGCCATTTGACTTCGGCGGGATTGAGCTTAATGACGTCGCCGATCGCCGTGCACGATAAGCCCCACTCGCCATCGCCGACGACGAGGATGTGATTGGTTTCTAAATCGGCATCCCGCTTATCCGGCGGAAACACCATCGTTGCAGTATCGACCACCCGCACATTGCGCTCCCGATAACGAAACAAGCCATGGCACCACGCCGGCAACCCCGGCACCGGAGTAATCTTCTCGCTCCATGGCACCACGCTATGCAGCTTTACCAACGGAACCGCAAGCTTGAGGCCACCCACCTGGAACAACAGTGCCTGAAAATCCGGCTCCGCCCACTCGGGAATACCCGACCTCGCAGCAACAGGCTCGGCCTGAGGCTGCACATCCGGCTGCACCTTCGGCGTCGACTCGGGTACCGGTGCGTCAACAACGACTTCAACCGGAGCCGGCGCTTCGACCGCCACCGGCTTGGACGGAGCAATCGCCCGCTTCGGCGGCGCTTCTTTAGGAGGCAACGGCTCCGCAACCGGCGCTGTCGGCTCCGGCACGGGCGCCGGCTCCGGGTACTCCTCCGGCAACTCTCGCAACAGGCCGTCCAGATAGTCGAGAATCGCGTCCTGTTGGGCGACTAATACTTGCTTTCGCGGCGCTTTCCAATCAGCCATGAGCAAGCTCCCGCGCTTCTATCTCCTCCAGCGACTGTAGCGTTTCCAGTAGCTTGCGATAGGCCATGCTGCCGCGCGCCCAGGGGTGTAAAACGGTTAGCGGCTGCCCTTGTTTGCTCGACTCGCGAAACTGGGTGTCGACTGGAATCGCGCTATCCCAAACCAGCTCACCGTACTTACGCCGCACTTCCTGCAAGGACTCGACGGATGCTTTAGTCCGACGATCGAACATGGTCGGTACGATAAGATAGGGTAAGCTCTTTGAGCGGGAGCGCTGTATCATCTCCAGCGTGTGAACCATTCGTTCCAGGCCCTTTAAGGCCAGGAACTCGGTTTGCACCGGAACGATCAGGCGGTCGCAGGCGGCTAAAGCGTTAACCATCAACACCCCCAGCATCGGGGGCAATCGATAAAGGCATAGTCGAAACGGTCGGCAACGGCAGCCATAGAACGCTGAACGACCAGCCCCATTCCAGAGCGAGTCCCCAACTGTCGGTCCAGGGTTGCCAATGCCGTCGAGGCCGGCAGCACGCTCAAGCCTTCTATGTTGGTCTCTCGCAACACCGGCAATACCGCGTCCCGATCGCCGCGATTCTTAAATAAGTCGTACACGCTCGGCTCGATGGACTCAGGGTCGAGGCCAAAATAGCTGGTCAACGAACCGTGCGGGTCCAAGTCCACAACCAATACCCGCCGACCGCGGTTGGACAGCAAGCCTGCCAAGCTCACCGCTGTGGTGGTTTTGCCAACGCCGCCTTTTTGATTCGCTACAGCCCATACTTTCATGGCTAGCTCCCCCTACGCTTGCAGCCCAGCCGACTAACGCAACCGCGCCAGTTCGGCACCGACCGACTCCAGCGGCAAAACCCGATCTGTCAGTCCGGCTTTAGCGACTGCGCCCGGCATGCCATAGATGACACTCGTGGCTTCGTCCTGCGACCAGACCGACGAACCGGTTTGTTTTAACAAGCGCGCCCCTTCGCAACCGTCGGCGCCCATCCCGGTTAACACGACGGCTAACACTTTCCCAGGACAAGCCCTGGCGGCATCGTTGAACGCGATGTCGACACTTGGTTTATAAAACTGTCCCGGCTCGGCTTCGAAAATGCGGACGCTGAGGCGACCGCCTTTATGCTCTACACCGGTATGCCGGCCTCCCGGTGCCAGCAGTGCACGACCGGGGATAAGGCTATCGCCGTCCTCGGCTTCTTTAACCTGAATCTGACACAGCTCGTTGAGTCGTTCCGCAAATGCCCGCGTAAAACTCTCAGGCATGTGCTGAATCAACAATACCGGCAATGGATAATTTGCCGGCAGCTGAGTCAGCACTTTCTGCAACGCCACCGGGCCGCCGGTCGACGTACCGATCACCACTAAACCGTAACGCCCGCTGCGCACGACCGCCGAAGGCCGGGGCGGCGTTATTTCTGCCGGCGCTCTCGCCACGTTCGCCCGCGGCTCGGGCGTCACGGTATCTCGACCGGGGGCCTCGCTTTGACGAAGCCGTCCGGCGCGGCCGGCCTGCCCGCTTACTTCGTGAATACGGCGCTGTAGCTGTCGTTGGACTTGGTCGGTGTCGCCGGAGATATCGGCGAAGCGTTTCGGCAAAAAGTCAACGGCACCGGCATCTAGCGCATCCAGCGTCGCTTGCGCCCCTTCATAAGTTAACGAGGAGAACATAAGAATCGG
Organism: Alkalilimnicola ehrlichii; assembly: GCF_003399765.1. Lineage (GTDB taxonomy): Bacteria > Pseudomonadota > Gammaproteobacteria > Nitrococcales > AK92 > AK92. Next base: position 23,186 of record NZ_NFZV01000011.1, read on the forward strand.
CGTCGGCCGCCGACGCATGATCTCTTTGACGGCGGCAATGCCGTCCATCTCCGGCATCTCGATATCCATGGTCACGACGTCAGGCTTTAAACGCAGGGTCTGCTCGATCGCTTCACGACCGTTTCCTGCCTCACCGATGACTTCCAGCGTCGGGTCGGCATCCAACATGGTGCGAATACGGCGGCGGAAGAACCCCGAGTCGTCCACCACCAAAACACGCAATTTCACCAGGTGTCACCTCCGCCAACCATAAGCCACACCTTGCTACATTCTCGAACCGAACGACTTGATCAGACTCGGAATATCGACGATGAGCGCGATTCGACCGTCGCCCGTAATCGTCGACCCCGCCAAGCCGGGCAATCCCTGCAACATCGCGCCAAGCGGCTTAATGACAACCTCTTCCAGCCCCAAAACTTCGTCGACGACAAAACCGACCGCTTGGTTCCCGATCACCACCGTAACAACCTGCCGCTCGCCGTCCAGCGCTTGTTGGTCTTTGCTGGTCACCACGACATCTGCTAGCCGCTGTAACCAACGCTCGAGGAAAAACAACGGCATGGCCTTGTTCCGGACCATGACCACTAAGCGCCCGTCGACAACGTTGGTCCGAGCCGATTCAAGCTCGAAGATCTCGCGCACGACCGACATGGGCAAGGCAAACTTACGCCCGTCTACCTTCACCATTAGCGTCGGTAGGATAGCCAGCGTCAGCGGTACCTTGATCCGCATCGTGGTACCTTGACCTAACTTGGATTCGATCTCTATCGACCCGTTCAGCTGGGAAATGCGGTTTTTCACCACATCCATGCCGACGCCGCGACCGGACACATCGGAGATTTCGGACTTGGTCGAGAAGCCGGCCAAGAAAATCAGGTTATAGCAGTCCTGTTCGTCCAACCGCGCGGCGGACTCCCGATCCATGAGGCCTTTTTCGATAACCTTATTGCGTAAAAACTCCGCGTCCATCCCTTTCCCGTCATCGGCAATCGTCAACAGGATATGATCGCCTTCCTGCTCTGCCGCAAGCAGAATCTTGCCGGCTCGCGACTTGCCTGCCATCTGCCGATCGCTCGGCTCTTCGATACCGTGATCGACGGCATTACGCACCAAATGGACCAAAGGATCCGCCAGGGCTTCGACCAGGTTTTTATCGAGGTCGGTGTCTTCGCCCTGCATTTCGAGCTCGACTTCTTTCTTCAAGCTTCGCGCCAGGTCGCGTACCACACGGGGAAAACGGCCGAAGACCTTCTTGATCGGCTGCATCCGCGTTTTCATCACCGAGTTCTGCAGATCGGCCGTGACCAGTTCCAGGTCCGATACGGCTTGACCGATACGTTCGTCGTTGAGGGTACTGCGCAACGTACTCAAGCGGTTGCGCACCAATACCAACTCGCCGACTAAGTTCATGATGTCGTCGAGCTTGGCGGTATCGACTCGGACCGAGGTGTCGCCTTTGGCGGCTTTTGCCGCTTTGGCGCTTCCGCTTTTGCTGGGGTGGCTTGGGCCGGTTCCGGCGAGGCTTGTTTGGAAGCAGGCACCGGTTTGGGCTCGTCTGCCCCTTTCGGACCTTTACCTTTGCCGTGCAGCGTATCTAGCAGTTGATCGAATTCCGCTTCGCTGATTTTATCGTCGTCAGCGCCTGAGCTCGTCTCTTCCGCCTTCTTGGTCTTCTCGCCGGAAGCCGCCGGCGCCGGACCTTTCGGGGCTCCCGAGCCATGCAAGCTATCGAGCAGCCGGTCGAACTCTTCTTCGGTAATATCGTCGTTACCGGTTTCACTCGTACCGTTGGAACTTGCCGTACCGGAATCCTCTCCGACGGACTGCAACAGGGCTTCGAACTCTTCTTCGGCCGGATCGTTTTCCGCCGGCACATCGGTGTCGGCCGAAGCGGTATCGCCTGCGGCAGCGGCCGGGGCGGCACTATCGGGCACATTATGCGCTTTCAAGCGCGCAATTAACTCAGCGGACGCCGGCGATAAATCCTCACCGTTATCAAGCTGTCCGAACATGCCGGTAACAACGTCCAACGCCTCGAGCACGGTGTCCATCAGATCGGCAGTAACGGTCTTGTCCCCGCTACGCAGCAGATTAAAGATATCTTCGGTCTGATGACAAACATCGACTAACGGCTCGAAGTTAAGAAAACCGGCGCCGCCTTTAATCGTATGGAAGCCGCGAAATACCGCGTTCAGGAGTTCTCTGTCGCCCGGACGCTGCTCCAGGTCCACCAACTGTTCGCTGAGACTCTCGAGAATCTCCCGAGACTCAACCAGAAAGTCCTGAACAATATCGTCTTCGATGTCGATGCCCATACCGTAACCTTTCGTCCGGTTGTGATAACGCTATCCCGGTGCCGCCTTGATCAAGAAACGCTCTCGAAAGTCCGGCCGCGCCCCTGCTTAAGGAAACCTTGGGTTGCCCCTGGTACCTCCTTAAAATCCCAAGCTGGAGAGCAAGTCATCGACGTCATCCTGTCCCTGCACCACGTCGCCTTTGTCCACCCCAGGGACACTGGGACCCTCTGCTTTAATCGCCCCGTCTTTGTTCTTATCGGCAGAAGCGGCGTTTTCCTCAAGTATGCGGCCACCCGAGAAGCGGACTAACTGAACCAGGTTTTCCTCGACTTCCTGCACCAGATTGATAACGCGCCGAATGATCTGTCCGGTTAAGTCTTGATAGTCCTGGGCCATCAGCGCCTCGGTGAGATTGCTCTGCACCTTGCCGCCTTCTTCCGCCGATGCTTCGAGGAATTCGTCGAGATCGCGGCACAAAACTCTGAACTCGTCCACCGCCATCTCGCGATTGCGAAAACGCTGCCAGTTCTCGCGCATGGGCTGCGCTTTCCCGATCACGACATCGACTCTGTTGATGCTGTCTTCGATCGCGGTCAGCGTGCGGTGGGCCGCCTGCTCCGTCATGGTAATGACGTAATTCAGGCGGTCGCGGGCATCGGGAATTTCGCTCTCGGCAATATCGCTTAATCGCGTATCGAGCCGGAACGCTTTGATGGACTCATGCAGCTCCCGCGTCAACATGCCCAATTCTTTAAAGAGGACGGTTTCCCGGATATGCGTGAGTTCGTCGATCGCCTTATCGGCGGCCATCTCGTCTCCGGCTTCCAGGCTCTGCACCAACATCCGTGCCGATTCGAGATATCGGTCGCCGGCACTTTCCTCGGCCATGGCCTCTACCCCTCGCCGTGGATACGTTCGAAGATTTTGTCGATCTTCTCTTTCAGCGTGTTGGCAGTAAACGGCTTAACGATATAGCCATTCACACCCGCCTCAGCGGCGGCTACGATCTGCTCGCGTTTGGCTTCGGCGGTTACCATCAGAATCGGCAGATTCGACAGCTCCGGATCGGCGCGCACGGCCTTGAGCAAATCGATACCGGTCATTCCCGGCATATTCCAATCGGTCACCAGAAAATCGAAGTTGCCCTTCTTGAGCATTGGTAGCGCGGTGGTACCGTCGTCGGCTTCCTGGGTATTGGTAAAGCCGAGATCACGCAGCAGATTTTTGATGATTCGTCGCATCGTGGAAAAGTCGTCCACGATCAGAATCTTCATTTCATTATCGAGTTCCACCTTCACTCACCTCATTTAGGCCATTAACCGTGCCAAAGTACTATTGAATGCTGCTTGCCTCCGGGGCATTTCGCCGGCCGTCGCGACAAGCGGCATAAGAAGTTATTTCGGCGGCTCCTTGCGGACCTTTACCGTTGGACTTAGTCCTTATCTACCCAATCGGCCATCATGCCGCGAAGTTTAATCATGATACGGCCATGGATTTGGCTGACGCGCGACTCGCTCACACCCAGCACTTCGCCAATCTCCCGCAAATTGAGCTCTTCGTCGTAGTACAAAGCCATAACTAAGCGCTCACGCTCGGGCAGCTCGGCAATGGCTTCGACCAGCGCGCCCCGAAAACCGTCCTCTTCGAGCAAGCCAAGCGGCGTTGGCCCGGTACCGGCCGGCTCATGAGCCTCGCCCAGTTCAGGGTCTTCCTGATCGATGCTGAAGATCTTGGAAGTCGAAACGTCCTGCAGAATGTGGTGATACTCATCGAGGCTAATATCGAGCCGTTCGGCCACCTCGTGATCGGACGGATCGCGTCCCGTCTCGTGTTCTAAGGCACGCACGGCTTCGGCAACTTCTCTTGCTTTTCGGTGCACCGACCGCGGCGTCCAATCCAGACGCCGCATTTCGTCCAGCATCGCACCTCGAATACGAATGCTGGCGTAGGTCTGGAAACTCGCCCCCTGCGACGCGTCATACTGTCGCGCCGCTTCCAATAACCCGATCATTCCGGCTTGGATCAAATCATCGAGCTGAACTGCCGGCGGCAGCCGCATAATCATGTGATGCGCAAGCCGCTTTACCAGCGAAGCATGCCGAACAACCAGGTCATTTTCCCCCTGCTGCTCGACCTCGCTATAGAGTGCATGGCCGTTCATCTGGGCACCTCCAGACAGATCTTATCGTTAGCGTTTTCAAGCACGGCTGTCGCTCAAGAAAACATAATCCTGTCAGCATGTAGGCGTAGCTGGAACCGAAGCCCCCTCTACACTCGTAAGGAAACACTGAACAATTCCCTCGTATCGTTGCGGGCCTAACCCTTGCCTGACACCGCACGCCCTTCGACTGCCTGGTCGAAGAGATGAACGAATTGTTCAGTGCTTCCTTAAATCATTCCCCCATCCCGGAGCTGTACTGAATCAGGCGTTCCACAAAAAACTCTAGATGGCCTTCCGCGCTGCTCGGCAAAGGCCAACGCTCCACCCGGCGCGCCAATTCCGCATAAGCCCGCGAGGCGGGGCTTCCCGGATAAGCCAGCGTGACCGGCCGGAGACGCTGGACCGCCTTCCGTAGATATTCGTCTTCCGGAACAGGGCCGGCATAGTCTAGGGTCACGTCGAGAAAACGCGTCGTCGCCATCGCCAGTTTGCCGAACAACCGGTGGCCTTCCTCGGGCCCTTGCACACGATTGGCAACGATATGAAAGCGTTGTACGCCATAATCGCAACTTAACACTTTGATTAAGGCATAAGCGTCGGTCAGCGAAGCGGGCTCGTCGCACACCACGACAAGCACATCGCGGGCGGCGCGGGCGAAACTGGTAACGCCGTCGGCAATGCCGGCCGCGGTGTCGATGATCAAATAATCGAGATCGAAGGTCAGCTCGCTGAAACTACGGATCAGGCCAATGTGCTCTGCTTGGCTTAGCTCCGCCATCCGCTGGGTGCCGGAGGAGGCCGGCACGACTTTAAAGCCTCCGGGCGCTTCGATGATGACCTCATCCAAGCTAGCCCGCCCCTCAAGCACATGCGCCAAGTTGTAACGCGAACTCAAGCCAAGCAGGACATCGACGTTAGCCAAACCCAGATCGGCATCCAACAGCATGACCTCGCGACCCAGCTGCGCCAGCGCAGTCGCTAGGTTTACGGAAACGTTGGTTTTGCCAACGCCGCCTTTACCGCTGCTAACGGCAATGACTTTTACCGGCTTTGGGTTCGTCATGCGTCTAAGGCTTGCCGCCTGGTCTCCGTCGAAGTTCTTAACGAGCATTAACGATCCCGCCAAAGCTTAGTGCGAGCGTCTCCTCGTCCAGGTCCTGGCGATACTGAGCCACAAGTTGTTGAGCCTTCTCGATGAGCTTATCGCTGTTGGCGGATTCCAAATCCTCCGGCACACGCTGGCCGACGCCGAGGAAAGCGAGCGGGATTCGGTGCCGCAGCGTAATCGTGAGCGCGCCGCCCAGGCTGGTCGCTTCGTCAAGCTTAGTTAGAATACACGCCGCCGGACGCACGCCTTTGAACGAGCGCACAACTTCGTTCAAAGTCGATAGCTGGGTATTGGCGGACAACACCAAGTAGCTGCGAATCGGGATGCCGCTGCCGTGGAGCGCCTGAAACTGCTCGGTCAGGCGCATATCGCGCTGACTCATACCGGCCGTATCGATCAACACCAGCCGCTTATCGCGCAACTCATCCAGCACATCGGCCAACTCCTCGGTCGTATTGGCGATATGCATGGGCACACTCAGAATACGAGCAAAGTTACGCAGCTGATCCTGAGCGCCGATACGGAAGTTATCGGTGCTGACCAAGGCCACGTGCTGACGACCGTGCCGCAACGCAAAACGAGCAGCCAGCTTGGCAATGGTGGTGGTTTTACCGACTCCGGTGGGGCCGACCATGGCAACGATACCGCCTTCTTCCAGCAGGTCTTCCTCGGCCACCGACAGGTTATGGCGCAGAATTTTCAGCGAGCGCTGCCAACAATCGTCCAGCTCCGGCTCTTCCTCGGTGCTGACGACGTGGTCGGCTAATTTACGGCAAACGTCCGTCCCTAAACCGATCTCGCTGAGTTGCTTAAGCAAGGTCGCACGCACCGGCTCGCGCTGCCCCATCTGATTCCATTCCATCAGGGTGACCTGGTTCTGAAATAGATTCCGCAGCGTTTTGATCTCTTCCCGCATCTCGCGCAACGCAGGCTCCTGGGTCCACTCGATCTGCGCGGCCGGAGCTTGGCGCGGCGCTGCTTCCGGCCGCGGCTGCCGGGCATAAGGGTTGACGCCGAAGTCGTCGTCCTCGTCGTCGACGCGGATGTCGACTTTTTGGCGGCTCGGTCGAGTTTCTGGCGTCGCAGGCCCCTCGGCTGCTCGCTCGGCCCGTTGTCGAAGCACATCCAGCGTACTGGCGAAGGCAGCCGTCGGCGCGGGGAGGCGGTGTCGTTCCTCGCGTTTTGTTGCCGCGGCAATGACCCGTTCGTCGTAATCGACAGCGGAAATAACCTCTACCCCCCGTCTAAATTACGACTAGAAAGGATAACCGCATCAGGCCCATGTTCTTCTCGGACCCTAAGAAAAGCCTGACGCATATCCTGAGCAAAGATGCGCTTGATTTTCATACCCCACCTTTTTGGTCGTCGCCGCGGTCAGCTAAGCCTTGTCCTGCCCGACTTGGCCGACAATTCGAATTTGCTTGTCGTCTGGCACCTCGTTATACGAGAGTACGTGCAGGTTTGGCACGCTGTGCCGACTTAACCGATATAACCAGCCCCGTAGCTGCGGTGCCGTCAGCAGTACCGCCGGTTGCCCGGCCATTTCCTGCCGCTGAGCCGTTTCCGCCAAGGATCGCTGGAGACGTTCAGCTAAACCTGGCTCGAAACCGCCAGCGCCTTCAGTCGTGCCCTGCATGGTATCAAGCAATATCTGTTCCAACTGGGGCTCTAGAGTGATCACCGGCAGCTCAGAGCTCATTCCCGTTATGTTCTGTACGATCATGCGGCCCAACGCCTCTCTGACGGAGATCGTCAATTGCGCCGGTTCTCGGGTGCGAGCACCCTGCTCCGCCAAAGTTTCGACGATCGTGCGGGTATCGCGAACCGGAATCCGTTCCGACAACAAGTTCTGGAACACTTTCACGACCACCGATAACGGCAAGGTATTCGGCACCAGCTCTTCTACCAGCTTGGGCTGAGTCTCGGCCAAGACGTCAAGTAGTTTCTGAACTTCCTGGTGCCCGAGCAGCTGATGGGCGTTGGTTTGAATAATCTGACTTAAGTGGGTAGCGACGACCGTACTGGCATCGACTACCGTATACCCCATCGTTTGCGCTTGATCGCGCTGCGACGGCTCGATCCAGTACGCCTCCAGGCCAAACGCCGGATCCTTAGTCGCGAAGCCCGGAATCTTACCGTGCACCTGGCCGGGGTTAATCGCCAACTCGCGATTCGTTTGAATCTCGCTCTCCGCTACCGGCACGCCGTGCACGCTAATACGGTAGGCAGTAGGTGTCAGATCGAGGTTATCTCGGATATGCACCGCTTGGATAAGAAAGCCCAGCTCCTGCGATAGCTTCTTTCGCACCCCTTTAATTCGGGTTAACAACTGGCCGCCCTGATTTCTGTCGACCAAGGGAATCAGCCCGTAACCGACCTCCAAACCGATGACATCCACCGGCGGCACGTCGTCCCAAGTCAGCTCCCGATTCTCGGGCTGAGTATCTTGCGGCGGCGGTTCCGGCGGTCGGTCGGCATCGTCGAAAGCGGCTTGTCGTCTCTTATTGATCAAATACCAAGCGCCCGCCCCGCAGGCGGCGGCAAACAGAAGAAACGGCAGATTCGGCATTCCCGGGATCAGCCCCAGCAACCCCACCACCGAACCGGCCACGATCAGCACACGCGGGTTATCGAACATTTGCTCCATAACCGCGCCGGACATGTCCTGCGATTTCGATACCCGAGTAACGAGAATGGCTGTCGCGGTAGACAAGACGATGCCGGGAATTTGCGCCACCAGACCGTCGCCGATGGTCAGCAAGGTATAATTGCGCGCAGCATCGGTGAACGGCATCCCATGCTGTAAGATACCGATCGCCAAACCGCCGATAATATTGATAAACAAGATCAAAATACCGGCGATCGCGTCGCCTCGGACGAATTTACTGGCACCGTCCATAGAGCCGTAGAAATCGGCCTCCTGCGCCACTTCCGAGCGCCGCTCCCGCGCTTGATCCTGATTAATCAAGCCGGAGTTTAAATCCGCATCGATCGCCATTTGTTTACCCGGCAAGGCATCCAAGGTAAACCGGGCGCTGACTTCCGAGATACGCCCTGCGCCCTTCGTGACCACAACGAAGTTAATGATCACCAAAATGGCAAAAACCACCAAGCCGACGGCATAGTTACCGCCGACGACAAAACCGCCAAAAGACTCGATAACCTTACCGGCCGCACCGGTACCCGTATGACCTTCCAGCAAGACAATACGGGTTGAGGCAATGTTGAGCGCCAAGCGCAGTAGCGTAGCGATCAACAAAACCGTTGGAAAAATGGCAAAGTCCAAAGGACGCAATGCGTAAATGGCGACCATCAAGATGATCAGCGAAAGTACGATATTGAAGGTGAACAGCATATCCAGCGCCAACGGCGCTAGTGGAATCACCATCATCGTCAACAGGGCGACCACCAGGATCGGAGCACCGATGCCCCGCCGGCCAATATCCCGGACCACATTAAGTGCCGCCTGCATCACTGCTCCTCTTCACCCATCTTGGTGTATTTCTCGAATTCGTCCGGCAGTTCCGGATCGGGCCGTACCGGCCGCTGGCCCGGTTGTGCCGGGCTGCGCACCTGATAGATGTAAGCCAGCACCTGGGCAACGGCTACGTACAAGCCGCCCGGAATCTCCTGTTCTAAATCGGTCGTAAAATACAAAGCGCGCGCCAAAGGAGGCGCCTCGAACAACGGCACCTTATGCTCCTCGGCCAGCTCGCGGATCTTCAACGCCAGTTCGCCGGCTCCTTTGGCCAAAACTTTCGGCGCCCGCATATTCATCTGGTCGTACTTCAAAGCCACCGCGTAGTGCGTTGGGTTGGTAATCACAACATCGGCTTCCGGAATGGACTCCATCATGCGCCCACGGGCTATTTGCTGCTGCAACTGGCGAATCTTGCCCTTAACTTCCGGTTTACCGTCAGTCTGTTTGAGTTCGTCCTTAACCTCTTGCTTAGTCATCCGCAGCTTTTTCTTGTGCTCGTAGAGCTGGTACGGCACATCGACCGCCGCCACCAACAACAACGACGCCGACAAAGCAAAGAACGCAATAAAGAACATTTGCGCTCCCAGGGCCAGGCCGCTTTCCAAGCCGACCCCCATCAGCGCTTTAACCTTGCCTTGGAATAACCAGGCCAACAGCAAGGCCACCGTCCCCACCACGGTCACCTTCGCCAAGGCCTTACCGAGCTCGACCAACCCCTTGACGCCGAACATACGCTTGAGGCCTTTGATCGGGCTCATTTTCTCAAGCTTCGGCGCCATCGCCTTGCCGCTAAATGCCCAACCGCCAATAAGCGCCGGTGCGGCCACCGCCACGACAAACACGATTGCCGCGAAGGGAGCGATCAACAACAAGCCCTGCCAAATCAAGCCTCGCAAGATCTCGAACACGAGCATGTTGTTGAAAAGATCGTCGCGGTCGGGCTGAAAGGTGGTCTCCATGATTGTTGCCAACCCGTTGCCGATATAGCCGGCAAACACCATCATGCCGAACGCGGACGCCATCATAACCATGGCCGTGTTCAACTCGCGCGAGCGCGGAACCTGCCCCTTCTCCTTCGCATCGCGAAGGCGTTTAGGGGTAGGTTCTTCTGTTTTCTCCTGACCGTCTTGGTTCTCTTCGGCCATCCGTACGGCTCTGGCTTAAACAAACATGTCGTTGGCCGGGTATTGCAAATCCAGTGCCAGCGGGGAATACGGTATATTATTCAGTGGGTAAGGAGTCTTAAGGGGGCGCCGGACGGCACTGGAGTCAGGTTTTTGACGGCTTAAGGAGATGGCGCTAATGCTGGGTTTAGGTTTCTTGTTGGGTAGATTTGTTTTTGTTGCCGGTGGTTAGTAGTTGTGCGCTTCGCGCGATTTGTTTGGAAGGCGGGGTCCCGCCCCCGCACGGCGGGTTCCTTTTCTTTGGCGACGCAAAGAAAAGGGACTCGCCCAGGAGGGCGAAACAGGCCGTTATGTATCGCTACAGGCAATAGCGACTAAGCGCAGGCCCCAGACACCGCCGTGCAGGGGCGGAACCCCGCCTTCTAAATCAATCGCGCGAAGCGCACCACAAAAACGACACCCACCCAGGCGCAACAACACTACCCCTACCCCGTCCCCAACAACAAACGAACCGCCGCAAAAACCTCACTCCACAACTGCGCCATACGAGGCCCTAACGCCGGCATCGTCAAGGTAAGGATAACGACGAAGCCAAGCAGCATAGTCACCGGCAAGCCCACCGAGAAAATATTCATCTGCGGCGCCGTGCGCGTCATAACCCCCAACGCCAGGTTAGTCAGCAGCAGAACGACCACCGACGGCAAAGCGATCAACACCGCCCCGGCAAACATCTCCGATGCCCAACCGATAACTAACCACATTTCGTCGGCACCGATGCCGGTCGTCCCGACCGGCATCCCAACGAAACTCTCCGCCAATAGCTCGATCAACATAAGATGACCGCCCATGGCCAAAAACAGCAGGGTCGCCACAATCTGGAAGAACTGACTGATGATCGGCATCGTATGGCCGCCTTGCGGATCGACCATGGTCGCGAAACCAAGCCCCATGCTATAGGCAATACTCTCGCCGGCTATGATCGCTGCGGCAAACGCTAGGGCCAACATCAAACCGATACTGAAACCGATCAAGATTTGCTGTACAGCAATTATCATCGCCGTCAGGGAAAGGAAGTCGACCTCCGGCACCGGGCCGACGGCTGGCAGGATCGCGACGCTAAGCGCTAAGCCTAACAGCACACTCACCCGAGCAGGTACCTGAGTATTGGCAAACAAGGGCGCAACGATCAGCATGCCACTGACCCGCAACCACGGCCAAACGAAGCCGCCTAACCAGGCAGAAAGCTCGGCGAAACTTATTTCCATCCGCCCGTCGCTCCGCTACAGGCCGTAATTCACCAGATCCGGAACCCGCGCGTACAAGGTGTGGGTGAAATCGAGTATCACATTCAACATCCACGGCGAGGCGATGAATAACACTACCGCCAGTACACCGAGCTTTGGTACGAAACTTAACGTTTGCTCGTTAATTTGGGTTGCCGCTTGGAACATGCCGATGAGCAAACCGGCTGCTAACGCCGATAAGAGGATAGGAGCAGCCAAGAGCACTACCACGGTTAAAGCTTGCATGCCTAATTCGATCGCAACGTCGGGGGACATGATTCAGCTCCAGCCTAGCTAAAAGAAAAAACTCGCCGCTAGCGTGCCCATAATCAAGGACCAACCGTCAACCAACACAAACAGCATGATCTTGAACGGCAACGAGATAATCATGGGCGATAGCATCAGCATACCCATCGACATCAACGTACTGGCAACGACCAAATCGATGATGAGAAACGGTAAAAAGATAATGAAACCGATCTGAAAAGCGGTCTTCAATTCGCTGGTCATAAAGGCGGGAACCAGAATCGATAACGGTAGCTCTTCAGGCGACGCCACCGAGTCTCGACCCGAAATACGCAGGAAAAGCGCAATATCGTCTTCGCGGGTCTGCGACAGCATGAAGTTTCGAAAAGGCACGCTGGCCGCTACCAACGCCTCGTCAGGCGCGAGCTCTTCGGCCAGATACGGCTGCAGCGCGTTAGTGTTCACCTCCTCGAAAACCGGCATCATGACGAACATCGTCAGAAACAGGGCCAAGCCCAGCAGAATCTGGTTCGACGGCGTGTTGCCGGTACCGATCGCGGTTCGCAAAATCGCCAGCACGATAATAATCCGCGCGAAGGCCGTCATCATCATCAATCCCGCCGGCAACAACGCCAGCAAGGTCATGATCACTAGAATCTGAAAGGTGACGCTATAGGTCTGACCGCCGCCGGTATTGGTAACGGTAAACGCCTCCAGTGCCGGAATCTGCGCGAACGCCCCCGTCGGCACAAGCACCAATAACAAAAAGATCAGCCGCTGCATTTAAGACTTCTCGTTTTGCTGCTGCATTACGCGGCGCAAACGCTCGGCGAAGGAGCCGCCACCGGATGCGCTCCGCGGCTTCTCCGCATCGGCGTCTGTCACAGGCTCATCCAGCACGAGCAAGGTCTGGACCCTTCCCGGCGCAACCCCAATCAACAATTGCTGCTTGCCTACCTGCACCAGGACGACCCGCTCTCGATTACCCACCGGAATGGAGGCCAAGGCCTTGATTTTGCCGCCCGCATAGCCGGAGAACCCGCCAAAGCGACGTAGCGCCCACGACAACCCCAAAATAAAAAGGATGACGAAAAATAAACCGCCGGTCAGACGTATCAACGCCCCCGCGTCGACCGCGCTGGCAGCGGAGGCTTCCGGCTTCGCCCAGGCAGCCCCCATCCAAACGATATTCAGCAACAGCACGGCACCGGCGTAAAACCGCCGCCGACGATCCCTGATTCCCTGCCCCATTCACCCTCTCCTCAGCGCAGTTTTTTCACTCGCTCAGCGGGACTGACAACGTCGGTCAGACGAATACCGAACCGCTCGTTAACCACGACGACTTCGCCATGAGCAACCAAGGTGCCGTTCACCATCACGTCCAACGGCTCGCCCGCCAGTCGATCCAACTCCACTACCGAGCCTTGGTTCAACTGCAAAAGGTTGCGAATGCTGACACGCGTGCGGCCAATTTCCATCGACAAGGTCACGGGGATGTCGAGAATGACATCCAGGTTGATGTCCTCGTCTTCCAAACCCTCGATATCCGGATCACCCGAAAAATCTTGCATTTCGGCGTTCTGTACCGACTCTTCGGGTCCCGCCGTCTGCTCGCCGGTAGCGGAAGTGTCCTCTTGTTCGGCCATGGCTTCCGCCCAGTCTTCGGATGCGGCAGCATCAACCTTGTTGGTATCCTCGTCGCTCATCTTCTCTCGTTCCTCAAGATCGGCAGTGGCAGCGAATCGATGTCCGGCGTTTGCACCGGCTCGATGATTTTGACCGCAGCATTACCGTTCGCAACGCCATACTCGGCCCAGAAGACCGGCACGTCCTCCACCATCAACGGCACGCGCGCCGGCATATCGATAGGCAGAATGTCGCCGGCCTTTAGTTTCAGTACGTCGCGCAGACTGATGGTCACGTCGGTAAGAACGCTGAGGGTTTCGACCTCGGCGGATTTCATCTCTTCCCGTACCGAACGCGCCCAACGCTCGTCCACTTCGTTGCGGTCGCTTTGAAAACCGGTATCGAGCAAGTCCCGTATCGGCTCGATCATCGTGTACGGCAAGGTGATGTGAAAATCCCCTCCACCGCCGTCAAGCTCGACATGGAACCGGCTGACGACAACGACTTCCGACGGACTCACGATATTGGCAAACTGCGGATTCACCTCGGAGTTCAAGTACTCGAACTCAAGCGGCAGCACCGGTGCCCAAGCATCGCGAATATCTTCAAAGGCTTGATCGAGTACCCGGCGGATGATTTGCAGCTCGGTGGCGGTAAACTCGCGGCCTTCGATTTTGGCCATAAAGCGGCCGTCGCCGCCGAAGAAGTTATCCACCGTCACGAACACGAGCTTAGGATCGAGTACAAATAAGCCCGTACCGCGCAAAGGGCTCACCTTCACCATGTTGAGGCTGGTCGGCACGTACAGGGTGTGTACGTACTCGCTGAACTTCATAAGCTCAACGCCGCCGACCGATACTTCCGGCGTCCGCCGTAACATGTTGAAAAGGCCAATACGGAATAAACGCGCAAAACGCTCGTTGATCATCTCTAGCGTGGGCATCCGCCCACGCACGATGCGTTCTTGCGCATTAAAATTGTAGGACCGTACCGGACCGTCAAAGACCTCTTCGTCCTCGCCGGTCCCGACCGAGCCGCTGTCTACGCCATGTAGCAGCGCATCGATCTCGTCCTGACTAAGTATGTCTTGTTGTGCCATACGCTACTGCATCACAAAGCCGGTGAAGTACAGCTCCTCAAGCAGAGCCGGAGCGCCTTTATCCTTAAGCACCTTATTAATCTCGGCCAACGCTTGGTGACGCAACCTGTCCTTACCCTCACGGGTCTGCACTTCGGCATATTCAACAGTGCCGAATAACATCAACAGGTTATTGCGAATCACCGGCGTATGCGCTTGCAAAGCTTCCGCCAGCTCTTCGTTCCGCGTCATGACCTCAACAGTGATCTGCAAGAAGGCTCGACGGCCATTGCGATCGACATTGACCACAAAAGGCGGTTCCAGCGCGATATAGATCGGTGCGCGGGCCGAGTGATCCTCCGCATCTACCGCACGAATCACGGTGTACTCGGGATGCAGCCCGGCGACCGGAACCAGCCCGGTAATCATCAAGCCCAAGGTCCCCGATATACCCAGTAACAAAGCAACCGCCGCGACCAAAGCCGCCAATACCATCGGGACGCCTTTTTTCTCTCTTTGTCCCGCCTCTTCCTTCGCCATCGGAAATTCTCTCCAGTTCGCTGTCAGAATGAGTAGAGCAAAACCTGTGCCAGCGTTCTGTGCCCCATTTGGCCAAACGTCCGCAGCACCTTCATCTATTAGCGGCCGCTGTTTCGGATGCTAGAACAAGGTCACGTATCTCCTTGAATTGTCGAAGGCCGCAACGCGGCCGCCGAAGTAGAACGTGCGCATACCGCTACACCCGAACGCGCAAGCCGCTCTGCATGCTCGCCACAGCCAGCGTCAAAAACTCGACGCAACAATATTGACTTGCATGCGGGCAATCCTCATGAGCAGAGGCCGGGCCCATGCCCGTTAGGTGCGCGCGTCGTTACCAAAAAGAAAAACCGACCTGGTTGCCCAAGTCGGTTCTCGGCAATAGAACATTCCGTTTAAGAAAACGCCTAAGCGTATTGATCCACCAACCCCAGCTGCCGAGGCGGGATATTGGCCTCAACGGCATCGTCCGCCACTTCCTCTTCGTCGGCACCCTTAAGCATGCGAGCGAACAAGCTGTTTTCCGGCGAATTGTCCTGGCCGGCTTGTTGCTGCGATACGCCAACATCAACGCTCGCAAACCCGCCTTCCTCCAGCATGCTACGCAAGCGCGGCATTTCCGCTTCCAAGGCCTCGCGCGCTTGTGCATTGTGCGTTTGGATCTGGATCGTCGTCTTCTCATCCTTGACGGCGATGGCAATTTCCATGGGCCCCAAGCTCGGCGGGTCGAGACGTATACGCGCCTGCTGGATGCCGTTGCGCACCATCCAGGTTAAACGCTCGCCCATCGCCTGCCCCCAACCGGGCTGATTAACCGGCGTCTGCACCGAATACGTCGGGATGCCGGCGACCGTCCGTTGCTGCGTCGTGCTTTGCCTCATGCCGGCCTCAGCCAACAAACCGGCTGCGGTCTCGCCTTCGACCCGCTGCGTAGCATCCGCATTAGCGGTGACGGCACGTAACGCGCCCTCGCCCTGCACCGTGTTCAACCGCGCTTGCAGTTGGTTAAGCAGCGCCGCCTCGGTCAGGCCTTGCGGCCGGGCGCCTAGCATCTCCGGCTTAGGCGCCTCGAACCCGTCGCTCACCCCAGGCGTAGGATTCATCAACTTACCCAGCACCCCGAGATTACCGAGTTCAGCCCACAGACGGTCGCCAAGATTAGTTTGTGGGCCGTTGGCCGCGGGCGTCGGTTTTCCGTCATCGTTCGCCGTACCGCCGCTCAACCCGCTTGCTCGGCCGCCCCCGACCAGCCCCACAACCTCACGGCCTTCTGTCGGCATCGCTGCGTTTTGTAAGCGAGCCAGGACATTCTCCGGAAGCTGGGCCAGCACATTGGGCGGTAACTTAGCAATCAGTTGTTCCCCAAGCTCATCGAGCATGGCAGTAGGAACGGGAGTTCCACCCTGCGACTCCGCTTCGCCGGAGAGCAACGACTGCAACTTTCCTTGACCGCCCGCCAGACCTTCCGCAAGCCCCCCTGCTGAAGCAAGGCCGTCAGCTGCTCTTCGGAAAACCCGGCCTCCTGCAACCCCGACAGAATGTCGAGAAACGTGCCGCCTTCCCCCTCTTCTAGCTGCACCCCATCGAACAACGCCTGTAACGCGTCGAGCTTCAGGTTAAACCCGGCTGAAGAAATCATGGTTCACCCCATGCAATACGCTTCGTTTGGACGAAGCAAAATTCGGGCCATTTTTATTTGGCTATCAATCGGAAAGCGGTCGCGGCCGCCACGGCCGCTCGTCCTGCCGACGCTGCTCGCGCTGTTCGACTTGCTTGACTTCATCGGCCCGCGCCCGGTCGACAAACTTATCGATCGCCCGCGACCGACTTAACACTTCCAGCCACTGACTGCGCGAGCGCTCGACATCGTACTCGCTACGGACGACCGCCTCTTTCTGCTGCACCACCGCCGCATCAATGCGGGCAATAAAGGCGTTGTAATCCTGTAGCCGGAACGGGTCGATGCCGCCCCGCGCGTTCGCCTGTAAGCGCCCTCGATATTCCTGTCGAAACGACTCCAGCTGCGCCAATCGCTGCTGTTGTTCGTCCAGTTGCTGGCGCTGTTGCGAGAATTGCTTCGCAGCACGGTCTGCGTGCTCGTTAGCGAGCCGCTTTACCGGCTCCATTCGCTTCGATCTCGGTTTGGCACCCATGACTACTACCGCTCCGTTATCCCACGTTCACGTCACGCTAGCCGACGTACTTACTGCTGTTCGGTATTCGGCGGAAACAGCAGCCGCATTAACGCTTCTCGACTGCTGGCAAAATCCTGGCTCGCGTCAAAATCTTGCTTCAAGAACTCCATCAGCCGCGGATAAGCGTTGATCGCCGCATCTATCCGTGCGTCTGAGCCGCGCTGGTAAGCACCGACATTGATTAAGTCTTCATTTTGCTGGAATAGAGAATACAGTTGCTTGAAGTGCTGAACGGCCTTGCGTTGATCGGAATCGGTGATATTGAGCATCGCCCGACTCACAGACGCCTCGATATCGATTGCCGGATAATGGCCGGCGTCGGCTAAACGCCGCGACAAAACCAAATGCCCATCGAGGATGGCCCGCGCCGCATCGGCAACCGGATCGTTCTGATCGTCGCCTTCGGCAAGCACTGTGTAGAAGGCAGTAATCGAACCGCCACCGTCTTTACCGTTACCGGCGCGCTCGACCAAATGCGGTAGCTTGGCAAATACGGAGGGGGGATAGCCTTTGGTCGTTGGCGGCTCGCCGATGGCTAAGCCAATCTCACGCTGCGCCTGCGCATAACGAGTGAGGGAATCCATCAACAGCAGGACCTGCAAGCCCTGATCCCGGAAGTATTCGGCAATACTGGTTGCCAGCATGGCGCCGTGTAAACGCATCAACGGGGAGTTATCCGCCGGCGCCGCCACAACGACGGACCGTTGTCGGCCCTCGTCGCCGAGGATGTTTTCGATAAACTCTTTGACTTCGCGACCACGCTCGCCGATTAAACCAACGACAACCACATCGGCTGTGGTATAGCGTGTCATCATGCCAAGCAGCACGCTTTTACCAACGCCCGAACCGGCGAAAAGGCCCATGCGCTGCCCTCGGCCGACCGTGAACAAGGCGTTGATCGCCCGCACGCCGACATCTAACGGCTCCTTGATAGGCGCCCGATCTAGCGGGTTAATCGCACGCCCGACCAGCGGCACCCGATCATCGGCATCAATCGGCCCTCGACCGTCGAGCGGCCGGCCGCTGCCGTCGAGCACGCGCCCCAACAGGGCTGGGCCAACTTTTGCCTCCGAATCGCGCCCTTTAGGTATGACACGTGCATTCGGCGTTAACCCGTGCAGATCGGCTGTGGGCATCAAATAGAGCCGCTCGCCTCCGAAGCCGACAACTTCCGCTTCGACTTCGGAACCATCGTGATTGCGGACCAAGCAACGCGAGCCAACGGGAGCCTCACAGCCGTCTGCTTCCAGGGTTAAACCCACCATACGCCGTAAGGTGCCTTCAACGGTGAGTTCCGGACGCCGCAGTTTGTCGCGACGAACCTTGAGCCGCGTCGCCCAACGCGCCGCGCGCCGCAGCTCTAGCCGGTTCATCGCGCCTCCTCCTCGGCATCTTCGTCGCGATTGCCGCCAAGCAGCTCGCTTGCCAACACGGCAATCCGATGCTCGACAGTGGCATCGATCCGCGTTACCGGCGTTACCACCCGACAACCGCCTCGACTTAACGTCGCGTCTTCGACAAAGCGCCAATTGCGCCCCTCGTCGCTATCGCCGAGAACCTCGCGTAACAACTGCGCATCCTCGGGATGAACATGCACTGTCACATCTCTACTTGCCATCGGCAGCACGCCCAAGGCTTCGCGTACAATCGCCACGACCTCGCCCGGTTGCGTCTGCAGCTCTCGACGAATGATCTGCCGTGCCAGCGCCATCGCCAGCTCAAGCAACTCCTCTTCCACCTCGTCGTCGAGCTGTTCGAGAGGCTCGGCTAAAGTATTGATAATACTACCCAGGTGCTCGGCAAGTTCGGCCTGAATTTTGCGCGCCTCTTTCTCGCCGAGCGCTAACCCGTCCCGATGCCCGGTCTCCCGCCCCTCTTGGTAGCCGCGCGCGTAAGCTTCTTCGTATGCGGCGTTTTGAATATCCTCGATTTCCTGAACCGTCAGCAGCTGGGTACCCGGCTCTAACTCCTCTTCGGGCTCCTCCGGCTCTTCCCGGGCCGGGTAATCGCCGACATCGGGCAGCTCCCAACGGCTGACCTCGCTATCGTCCAGTCCACGGCCCGATATAACCTTGGAGGAAGCCATTAGACGAACTCTTCACCGGTGCCGCTAAGGGCAATTTGCCCCTCGTCGGACATGCGCTTGGCGGTGGCCAAGATTTCTTTCTGCGCCGCTTCGACATCGGTAATCCGAACCGGCCCTTTGCTCGCCAAATCCTCTTTCAGCATCTCGCCGGCACGCCGCGACAGGTTCTTGAACACCTTCTCCTTCATACCTTCGTCGGCACCCTTGAGCGCAAGTACCAGGGTGTTGGTTTCCACTTCCCGCAAGAGGGACTGCATGCTGCGATCGTCGATATCGGTCAGGTCGCTGAACACGAACATCAGATCCTGGATCTGCTCGCCCAGTTCGTTATCGATATCGCGGATCTGGCCCATGATCGAGTTTTCGACACTGGAATCTAAGTGGTTGAGAATATTGGCTGCGGACTGCAATCCGCCGATACTGGAGGATTTCAGACGCTGCTTGCCGGTAAATTGACGCGCCATAATTTCGTCCAATTCCTGCAACGCGGCCGGCTGCACCCCTTCTAACGTCGCTACGCGCATGATGATGTCGTGTCGCGAACGTTCCGGCAGCTCGGCCACCACCTGTGCCGCGTGATCGCTATCCAGGTAAGACAGCACAATGGCAACGATCTGCGGGTGCTCGAGTCGCACCATCTCGGCGATGGTTTTGCCATCCAACCACTTAAGCTGCTCCAGCCCTCGGGTGCTGCCCCCATCATGATCCGATCGAGAATACCGCCGGCTTTCTCTTCGCCCAATGCCTTGACCAGCACCTTCCGGATATAGTCCGTCGCGTCGAGGCCGAGTGTGGTTTGTTGAGAAACCGCGCCGATAAAATCCTGTAGTACCTCGGCGGCTTGCTCGCGGTTGACGTTACGCAGCTGCGTCATCGCCTGACCAAGTTTTTGGACTTCTTTAGGCCCTAAATGACGCATCACGCTAGCGGCTTCGTCTTCACTGATGGACATCATGAAGATCGCGGCCCGCTCCGCGTTGGTCATCAGCTCTCCGCTACGGTCTCTCTCAGTCATCTTGTCCCAACCAGTTCTTAACCACGTTCGCCGCTAACGCCGGCTCCTGACTGACTACCTGGCGCGCCGCCGTCAGCGATGCTTCGTAGGAGCCACCGTCGTCGCCAAACATCAACAAGTCCCTCGTGCTGTCGCTCTTCTGCTCCGGACTGGGCAATTGGCGCGTCTCATCGTCATTCTCGAGCTGCGCTACATCATCGGCCCCGGCATCGGCATCTTCATCCGCGCGACGCGTGCCCACAAGCCCCATCACCAATGGCCGAATGACAGCAAGAATCAGGACCAAGCCCAGCAATAGCGCCAGCACACTCTTGCCCACTTCCCACGCCCAGGGTTGTTCCCAAATCGGGACTTCGTGGGGATCGTCGGCAATTACGACGTCCTGAAACGCGGCACTAATCACATTAATCGTATCGCCACGTGCGGCATCGAACCCAACCGCGTCTTGTACCAACAAGGTCAGCTGATCGATCTCCGCCTGCTCCATCGGCACGCGGACCATCTCGCCGGCCTCGTTAGCCTGCAGCGGTTGGTCGACCAGTACCGCCACGGTGACGCGCTCGATCACGCCCGTGGGGCGACGGTTATGCGTTACCGTTCTACTCACTTCGAAATTGCGGGTGGCGCTATTGGTCAGGTCGAACAGCGCCTGCTGATCGGCTTCCGCTGCCGCGTCTTCCTCCATCTGGCCGATGCCCGGAGGTTGGTTGGTCAGCGCACCAGGGATACCGATGGCCTCGTTTGACCCGCCCCGACGCCGCTCCTCAAGCACTTGCTCGCTGCGTACGGCGCTACGGTCGGGGTCGTAAATCTCGGAAGTGCTTTCCTCTTCGGAAAAATCCAACCGAGCGCTAACTTCCGCTCGCACACGGCCGTTACCGACAATCGGCGCCAACAGGTTCTCGACCCGTCGCGCGTAGCGTTCTTCTAACTGCTGCTGATACTCAAGATGGCGGGCGCTACCGCTTAAACGGTCTTCTTCGCGCCGACTCAAGAGCCGCCCGCGCTGATCGACAACGGTCACGTTCTCCGCTGACAGTTCGGGCACCGAACTGGCGACGAGATTAATAATGGCCTGCACTTGGCCTTGGCCCAGGTTGCCGCCCTGGGATAACTGCAAGACCACTGAGGCACGCGGCTCGCTACGCTGACTAACGAACACCGACTGCCTTGGCACCGCCAAATGCACCCGCGCGCTCTCAACCGCCTGCATCGTGGTAATAGAACGCGACAACTCGGTTTCCAAGGCGCGCTGGAAACGCGCATTTTCAATGAACTGGCTGGTTCCGAAGCTTTGATCCTGCTGCAGCATCTCAAAGCCGACACCGCTCCCCTGCGGCAAGCCGTCCGCCGCTAAGCGCATACGTACCCGGTGAACGTCGCCTACCGGCACTTCGATGGTGCCGTTACCGCTATCGACCCGGTGCGGGATATTGTTCCCTTCGAGCGCAGCCAAAATCTGCGCCGCATCGCGCTCTTCGAGATTGCTGTAAAGCGGGCGATAGACCGGTTCCTGGGCCCAATAAAACAACGCCACGCCAACGGCGATCGCAGCCACCAGGCCGAGAATCAAGCCGCCTTGGCGCAGCATCTTATCGTTGCCGAGGAACTGTCCGAACTGCGGAATTCCCCGCGGGCCGCCCTGAGCCTGCGCTAGCTGCGGTTGAGCCGGCGCAGTATCAGGACTCGGCGTCAATGCTTGACCAGCCTCAGCCATTACCCGCTCCCATTCCCTTCGTCATAGCCATGCCCACTGTCATCCGCCGTTCACTAAATCTGCATGCGAGAAACTTCTTGGTAAGCTTCCAGCACGTGGTTTCTAACTTGTTTTACGGCTTCAAAGGCAATACGCGACTTCTGTCCGGCAACGACCACATCCGTCAACGATACGTCTTCGCCGCGCACAAATGCCTCGCTTAGCTCGCCTGCTTTAATCTGTTGTGCGTTCACACCATCAATGGCTTGCTTGAGCATGTCGGCGAAGTCGCCGTACTTTCCGGCTTCTGCCGTCTGCTCCAGACCTTTCGCCTGTGTCGCCAGCGCCTGCATCTCAGCCAGGCTTTGTTGAATCTTCATGTCGGACATTGCAAACCTCGTGCTCGCAACTAGGGTTACCCCGCCCATACATAATTTGTGCCAAGGCCCCAACCCGTTCCAACAACGCCACCTAGGGCATTGTTTTTGCAGAAATTCCTTTTTCGATAGGGAAACCATGAAAGGTTGCAGGAGAGCGCTTCGACCTACGCAGCGCCTGTTTCTTGACGCTGCGCAGGTCGGCGTCAGACATTCGCCCCGGCCATCGCCAGGAAAAGCAAGGCCTCAGCCAAAAGAAGCCTCGTCCTGACGTTCGATACCGTACTTACGAAGCTTTTCGACCAGTGTGGTACGACGCAATTTCAGTAGCTTCGCCGCCTGAGCGACGACACCGTCGGCCTCGTCCAACGCGCGTCGAATCAGCTGCGTTTCCAACTCGGCCAGATAGTCCTTCAGATCGATGCCGTCCTGCGCCCAAGGCGCTGCAGGCGCCTCTTTGCTGGCCGCCAAGGTTCCGACGAGATCCTTCTCGACACCAGGTTCGCTGCTTGTCTCTAAGGAGTCGGCATCGTCGTCGGTACCCGCCCCCGAATTTTATCTGGCAGGTCGTCAAGCCCTACTTCGCCATAGGGATAAAGAATCGCCAAGCGTTCTATAACATTCCCTAACTCGCGCACGTTGCCCGGCCAGTGATACTGGCTGAGCGCCGATAGCGCGGCCGGACTGATGCGAACCGACCCACGGCCGTCATCCTCGATCCGACGTACTAGCTCTTCGACCAACACCGGAATATCAGCCGGGCGCTTCCGCAGCGGCGGCATCTCGAGCGGAAAGACATTCAGCCGGTAAAACAGATCTTCTCGGAACTCGCCGTCGGCAACTCGCGCTTCCAAATCGCGGTGCGTCGCGGCGATGACGCGCACATCGACATGAATGGTTTTATTCGAGCCCACCCGCTCAAAACACCGTTCTTGCAAGACGCGCAGCAGCTTGACCTGCATGTGCAGGCTCATATCGCCGATTTCGTCGAGAAACAAGGTTCCGCCCTGAGCCATTTCAAATCGGCCCTGACGGCTGCTAATCGCCCCGGTAAATGCCCCTTTCTCATGGCCGAACAATTCCGACTCCAGTAAATCGGGCGGAATGGCGCCACAATTAATCGGCACAAAAGGCTTATTGCGGCGGGACGATTGGGCGTGCAGATTGCGCGCCACCACCTCTTTGCCGGTACCGGACTCGCCTAATATCAATACATTGGCATCGGTCGGCGCCACCTTCTGCAGCAATTGTTGCACACGCTGCATCGAACGGCTTTGCCCAACTAGGCGGGGAACGGTAAACCGTGGCACCGAGCGATCCCGGCTCTGCGTGTTGTAACTCAAGGCTTGCTTGAGCGCCGCCGCGAACTGAGCCTGCTTCAAAGGTAGCTCCAGCGTTCCGAGCATGCTGGCACTCATGGTGGCGACTTTAGGCCGTCCCGCACCGGCCGATGCGAGCATAAAAACGGGTAGATCCGGCGCCTGTTCCCACAACAGGGTTTGCGCGCGTCCGTCCCCATCGCCCCCGGCGACAATCAAGCATAAGGCAAGCTGGTTACGCTGCTCGCGCAACGTCTCGCATAACAATGAAAAGTCGCTGACAACCAGCGGATCGTGATCCAGAAAAGTAACTACAGCTTCTACGGATGCAGCCCGTTCCCGATCCTGATCAATAACTAGGACCTTGACCACAGTCCCCCTCCTGTGTCTGGGATAAAGCGAGCGACCCCCCTGTCTTTTCTTTTCTATGTCGCCATTCAGCGACAATCGTCCGTCAAAAATCCGACGTTAGAGGAGGGGGAGGAAAGTGTCACGCTGCGGTGCAACAAAATAAGAAAAAAGTGGGCATTGGAAGTGCCTAAAACGCCGAGAAACCGTCATTCGGAGCGGAACCAGACCCCTTCATAAGGAGAAATTTGTCACAAGATCGAATATTCGCGCGCTGCTCCAAACCCCACAAAAGTCAGGAAGCGTCGGCCTATTCTCACGTTTTGACGCCATCCGCTGCGCAGGCGGATGCGGAGCGTTTTATTGACGGTCGTTGTCCCGCTTACGCGAACGGCCTACCTCAGCCCAAACCTGAACCGAGATAGGCCGCTCCTTAGCCACGATCAGCGGGAGAAGCGCTGGTAGGCCGCCGCACCCTGCTGTGCTTGTTTCAATTCGCGCATAGCGTGACCCGCCTCGTCTCGCGCTTGTTGAACGCGGGCCATTAATTCCGGATCCATCGCCAGCACTTGGCTCACCCGCTCGGCCACGAATTCCGCCGCGGCTTCGGGCATGTCGTCGGCGAACAGCGCTCGCGAAAGCGCATCTCGCTCCTGCTGCCGATGCTCAAAGTCTTCCCAAGCCTGCTCGCGCGCCAAATCCACCATGGTTTGCGTTAACTCAAGTAATTTATCGGCTTGTGCCTTGCGCGTATCGGCGTCGTTCACTTAACGCCCTCCGGTGGCCTGCTGGCTCGGCGCGATACCTTCCCAACCGCTCTTAATCTCTTTAAGCAAACGGACGACCTCATCCACACGCTTCGGATCGTTACGAGCATTGGCCAGGGTAGCCTGCTGCTGCATGTAGGCGTATAAGCTGTCGAGATTCGCCGCTAACTCGCCGCCTTGCTGATGATCGAGACTCGTCCGTAAGCCGTCGATGATCGCGAGAAAGCGGCTGATATGCTCTCCTTTCTCCGCATTCCGCTTGCTCTTCATCGCCACTTTAGCCTTCGCCAAGCGAGTCAGCGCTCCATCCAGAAGCATTTGCACTAGTTGATGCGGGCTGGCAACGGTTGCGTTAGAGGATGCAACCTGCTGGTATTGATTTATGCCCCAACTCATATTTCGCCGCTCCCGTATTGGATGTTACTGCGACAACAGACGCTTACCGCTTGCCTATGTTGTTAAACGGCAAGTTAGCCAATTGGCCGGTTAGGAAGTCGCTTGTGCTTTGCATCTGAGCGACCATCATATCCAGGTTAGTAAATTGACGCCGGACCCGCCCCTCGTAGCGCTCCATGTAGCGATCCAACGCCATCCGGTCGTCTTCCACCCGCCGTAAGGTACTTTGCACCCCATCTTCGCGGGTTCCCAACAAACCGTCGCGACCGCTGTATTGATCGAGGGCGTCGTCAAGCCGAGCGGCAAGACCGTCGTCGCCACCGAACATATCGCTAACCGCGTCGAAATCCTGCGCCAAGGCTTCGTTGAATTTCGTTTCGTTCAAGCGCAACGTTCCATCGCGCTGATATTCGATGCCGATCGACATCAAGCCTGTGAACGGAGAATCCGGATCGTCGTTAAGCGGTTGCGACAACTGCATCGACAAAGTCGACGAAATCGAGCGAATCGTCGAATCGCCGGCCAATGCCGCTCGCTGCCCGGTATCGACGTTAAAATGGGAAAGCTGCCGCATCTGCCTGTGCAACGCATTGTAGGCTTCGATGAAGCTGTTAACTGCCTCGGTCACCCCTTCTTGATCGAGGTCGATGCGAACGCTCGCTAAGACCCCCTCGGAGCCCGGCTGCAAGCTCAGCGTGACGCCGTCGATCACATCGTCGATGTCGTTGCTGCTGCGCGTTACCTGCTGCCCGTCCACCTGAATAATCGCGTTCTGCGCTTCTTCAAGGGTATACAGGTTAGCCGAATCGAAGCGATCGAGTTCGCCTCCGGCTTGAATGGAAATCTCGTTAGCGGTTCCCGTCTCGGTTGCGGTCAACACTAACCGGGCCACCGGCGTACCGTCGTCGCCGTCGACATTAACGATCGTTGCATTGACGCCGGCATCCGCCTGATTGATGGCATCGCGAATGTCGGACAGCTTGCTGCCGGCTGCAATATCGATATCGACCGCCTCGCCGCCAACCGTCAACGTAATGACGCCGGCATCGGTGTTTACGACTTCGCTAGCACTGTCGAAATCGCCGGTTCGAACCTTGTGCGCCTGCGCCAACTGGTCGACGCGGACACTATACTGGCCTGCTTGGGCCTTGCTACCGGCAGTAACGCCTACCGCATCTTCATGACTGCTGCTTGCCAGACGGCTATTGAAGGCGGAACCGTCTTTAAAACCTTCCAGTGTGCCTTGAAACTTTGAGAGGCCGGATTTCAAGGTGCCTAGTGCCGACAACTCGGCCTGCGCCCGACTTTCCCGCTGATCGATCCGCGCCTGACGCGGCGCTCGCTCGGCAGCCACTAGCTGATTAACGATCCCTGCAATATCGAGCCCGGACCCCATTCCCATCGCGGTAATAGTCATACATTCATCTCCTGCCATCTCTTGCAAGACAAACTGCAAGATTCTCGCCAACGATTCACACTAGCTCGTCAAAAAATGCACCGCCTAAGGCTTCGCCTTCCCGTAGTCGCCGCGCGATATCGAGCACGACTTCGGACGGTATTTGCCGGACCAACTCTTGCGTGCTGCTATCCAGCACTTTCACCACAACGCGCCCGGTCACATCGTCCACCTTAAATTGCAGCTCGCGCCGCACCACCTCGATGTGCTCGTTCACTTTCTCAACGGCGTCCGCTAGCGTTTCTCGGTCGGCAATCGGCTTTGCAAAGCCGACCCCCCGTTTATTAGCGGACGGGTCTACA
The DNA here is from genome assembly GCF_003399765.1 of Alkalilimnicola ehrlichii. Lineage (GTDB taxonomy): Bacteria > Pseudomonadota > Gammaproteobacteria > Nitrococcales > AK92 > AK92. The sequence continues at coordinate 50,084 of NZ_NFZV01000011.1, forward strand.
ACGACATCCATGCCGTCTTTACTGGGCACCGCTACCCCGCTTCGGATCTCCATGTGCTTACCCTCATTTCGGAATCGGGAAAACGATCGGCTCCGCTCGCGCGGAACCGATCGTTATTAAGCGCTATTACTGGAGCAGGCTCAGTACGTTCTGCGGAGCAACGTTAGCCTGTGCCAGCATGGCGGTACCCGCCTGCTGCAGTACCTGGGCACGGGTCAGGTTAGCCGTTTCCTGAGCGAAGTCGGCGTCCATGATCTGGGACTTAGCGGCTTCCAGGTTCTCGGCGGTAACCCGCAAGTTAGCAACGTTGTGCTCAAGACGGTTCTGAGCGGCACCGAACTCAGCGCGGATTTCGCTGACCTGGTTGATCGCTTCGCGAATGGTGCCCATGGCGGCAACAGCGTTAGCGTTGTTGTCCACAGCCATCGCGTCGAGACCCGGCAGATCGCTAACGTTGGTGCTGAAGTCCAGCTCGATCTGGTCGCCGGTGCCCTGGCCGACCTGGATGATGATGCCATCCGTCATGTCGCCGTTGAGCAGGGAGTCGCCGCCACCGAAGGTGGTGCGATCGGCAATAGCGGAGATCTCGTCGACCAGCTCGTCGATTTCGAGCTTGATCAGGTCGCGCTCGTCTTCGCCGAGGGTATCGTTAGCAGCCTGCATGGCCAGCTGTTCCATACGCTGCAACATGACGTGAACCTCTTCCAGCGCGCCTTCGGCGGTCTGGATCATGGAGATACCGTCGTTCGCGTTACGGATGCCCTGGTTAATAACGTTAACCTGGGATTCCATGATTTTGCCGATTGCAAGGCCAGCGGCGTCGTCTTTCGCGCTGTTGATGCGCAGACCGGAGGACAGACGCTCCATAGCAGTCTGCAGGCCACCCTGCGTGCCAGCCAGGTTACGCTGGGCGTTGATCGACATGATATTAGTGTTGATCACGGACATGATTCGTCTCCTACTATTCCCGGCGTTATAGCCGTTTAATCCCCGTTGGTTCGGGTTGCTTGGTCTTCAGTTAGCTTATCGACCAGCTGCGGCGGACCTTTAGCCCTGGGTTGAAAGCCTGACAGCCCTGCAGCAGAGACCATTAAGTGCCTCTGTTTCGGTTTATCGGCGATCCACGGGAATGCTTTAGGGGAAGAACGGGACAAAGACGATCAAGAGGTTGCGAAAGAGTCAAGGAACTGGATCAAACGTTCGTTATCCGCCGACTGCAACTCGCCTAAGTGCCCAACGCGCAACAAGAAATCGGCCATTTCACCGCCTGCTGGGGTCAACACCAAGGAAGCCTCTGCCAGCGCCCGCCGAAATACTTCCTGTGCATTCTGGTTAAGACAAATCACCGGCGTAAGCGCGTTCGACAACGGATAATCGGGCAGTCGAAAATTGGGCAAACCGCGCAAGCGGCGGCGAAAATCCTCCGCCAATCCCCCGACGCGATCCAACAGCGCCGGCAAACCTGTTTCGCGTAAGCGCAGCAAACGCTGATGCATCTGTAAGAGAACGCCTACGGCCGGCGTGTAGGGGGTTTGCCCTCGCCGGATATTGTCGAAATAGTCCGCCAAGCGGAAATACAAGCAAGGCGGCGCGGCCCGTCTCACGCGCTCCAGCCATGTTTTCTCGTTAACCACAACGGCGGAAATCGCAGGCGGCAAAGCCAAGCCTTTGTGAGAGCTAACAATACTGACGTCTATTCCCCATTCGTCCATATAATAGGGATCCGCTAAAAAAGTGCTGATGGCGTCAACCACCAACGTCAGCCCTGCGCTCTTGGCAAACCGGCTGATGAGCTCGATCGGGTATAGCTGGCCGGTTGTGGTTTCGTGCAGGTTGACCAGGAGCCCCGTGTATCCGCCTCCTTCGAAAGCATCGAAATGCGCAGCCGTCAGCACCTCGCCGAATGCTAACTTAAGCTCCGTGTAAGGGACCCCCTGCACCGCCAGCATTTCAGAGAAGCGAGCGCCGAAACCGCCGCCGTTAACGACAATAACCCGGTCTTTATCGGTAAAAACATTCATTACCGCCGCTTCCATGCCGGCCGTGCCGGAAGCGGTCAACAAAGCGACTTTGGAGGAGGCAGCCGTACCCAACAACGCCTTTAGATTTGCCTCCAGCTCCAGCACTTTGTTTGAGAACTCGGCGGTTCGAAAATAAGGCAGCGCTTGCCCGCCAAGTTGGCGGGTCTCCGCATCCATTTCTACCGGGCCTACCGTAAATAAGGTCATATCAACCACCTTCTCGATGTATCCCTTCTCTTAAGGGGCAGTGTCCGGCATTCGGTAACACTCAACAAAGTGTCTTTTGCGGTCTACGTCGGAGGGCGGCTTCATATAATCGCCATATAAATCCGACAACACCTGGTGAAAACAACTCGGCGCGGGAAAACGGCGCCCTTCGATATGCACCTCCGCAAGCGGAAATACGGCTTGCTCAGCGTACAGACCGCCGAGCCATCGATCGCTTATTAGCCGTTTTCGTTTTGCCGGCCACTGCGCCAAACCTAATGCGAGTAGCTGCAATAACATTAATATAGGGCGGCCTACGGCTTTACGGATTACTCTCCGACCGTCGGCGGCCATCCAGGCCAGCAGTTGTCGTTCCAGGGTGTAATTCAACCGCGTCAGCGGCTTGATAGCAGGCACGGCCATGACATCGACGAATAATCCTCGCGCCCCCGCTGCGGCGTTATCGCCCACTGTCTGGCCAGGCTCGATGACGACGGTACGGCAATCGCGAACGCGGACGTCCACATCCCAACCGAAGCTGTCTTCGCCACGCCCGAGGACGGCGAAATGCGGCGGCAACTCATTACTCAAGCATGCGATGGCGCGGGGTAAGTCTTCTTGTAACACGCAGATATCGACATCGTCGTCCCACGGTATAAAGCTGCGATGGCGCACCGCGCCTAAGAGGGTGCCGAAACCGACCATGTAACGGATTCGATGCCGAGCGAGGATGGCATCGACCGTCGCCAGCATATCGAACAAGATGCGATGGATCTCATCCTGCGTAAGCGCGCCGCCATGAGTCGCTCCCGGCTCCAACAGATGCATATTAGCCCGTAACCTTCTGCTTTGCGTTCAACCATCGCAAGATATATCGGTAATCGCCCATTTGATCGATCTCCGACCAGAACCGCCTACCGATTTCGACCACGTCTATCGAAGCACCCTCGTCGGACAACTCATAGAGCACGTTTTCCCACCAATCGTTGTAGCGTTCCGCGCTAATCATTTCGAGCAGCTTATCGAGAAACGTCGCTTTAAACGGATGCGCCACTTTGGCAAGCCCGACGTATTCCCCAGTACGCTCCTCCACCGGCAATTGCTTACCGTACTTCAGCAAGCGGCCGTTTTCGTATTGCAGAAAGAAATCCCCCTGCTCGACCCGCCGGCAATCCGCCAACAACATGGCGGAAGAGCGCTCGCTAGCGATAAGATCCAGCGTATCTTGCTCGATATAAACATCGGCATTCATCAACAACACATCGTCGTCCTGCCAAAAATCCTTGGCAAACCAGAGGGAGGCAATGCTATTGGTGACGCGGTAGAACGGATTAAAGAAAACGTCTACCGGCAACCCTCGTAGCTGCTCGACCACCTGCCCCGACCGGAAGCCAACGGTCACCGCAACGTCGACGCCGTTATCCAGCAATAATTCGGACGTATACCGAATCAAGGATTGTCCGCACACGTCTAACGTGCATTTAGGCACTCCATTGATATCCTTGCTGATTCGCGTCCCCCGACCAGCGGCCATTAAAATAGCTTGCACTAAAGCGTCTCCTATGGTCCGCGCGCTTCTAAAACGGCTGGCTATAGGGCATGGCTGAGCCCCGAATCGCGCGAGCGATCACGACCCAGCCATGAAACGTTCTTTTTCGGCATTAATGATGGGTAGTGCGACATCCGGCTCCGACAGCACCAACACCAAGTCGCCCGGCCGCCCCTTGGCCAAGCCTTCTCGGATGGCCTGTTGCTGATCGATATGCGTTTCGATAATGGACGGATCCACGCCTGCCTCGATTAAGCAGGATTCGAAATAACCGAGCATATTGCGCAGCGGATCGCGACCGGCATACTCCGGGCTGTCTTCCACGACTTCCGGGCTACAACTGAGGGTGAAGGTATCAAACGTATCGGCAAGCACCGGCACGATCTCGCCGATGTGCGCTTTGTGCCGTAAACCCAACTTCAAACTGACCAGGTGCAACTTGCCGGAAACCGGCAGCTGCCTCACAACGCGGCACAACTCCTTCGCTGCGTCGGGGTTGTGGCCATAATCAAGCACCACTTGGAAAGGAAAGCCATCGATGAAGTTATAGCGCCCGGGATTGCGCTCCGGCGTACTAACAAAGCTGCGCAAAGCCTGTTCGATGGTTGCCAGCGGCACACCTTGCGCCCAGGCCAACGCCGCCGCAAACAAAGCGTTCGCCTCGTTGAAGCGGAGCAGCCCGTTCATAGTGGCCGGGATAGCGTCCAGCGGCACCAGATAATGCTCATTGGCACCTTCCGCCAACACCAGCCAACGGGTCCGATCGCGCTCGCCGATATAAGCACCTGCCCCGCCGTCGCGCAAATGCGCTTGCATGGGCGGCGAATCGAGACTTTCGGCGACGAGCAAATGCCGCTTAGCCCCGGAGCGCTGCAACATTTTCATACACAGAGGGTCGTCGGCATTCACCACCACCGCATCGGTCGCGTGCTCAAGCACTTCTGCCTTAAGCCATGCCATTTCCTCTAAGCTATGGATGCCGTCGACGCCGATGTGATCGTCTCTAACATTCAGCAGCGCCGCGACATCGTAGCGATCGCACGGATGACCAAGATAAATCAACCCCTTACGTGGCATTTCGATAACGGCGGTTTCTACCGTACGATCCGTCAAAATCCTGACGCCGCCCGGATTACCGGAGAGGTTCCTATCGTCAACCAGGAAATCGTCGATCCAGACGCCGTTAGTGGTCGCAACACCGGTCGTTTTGCCAGCCGTCATCCAAATCCAATGCAACATTCGGCAGACCGTGCTTTTACCGTTGGTACCGGTAATCGCGGCAGTCGGAATGCGCCAGTGATGTTGGGGGTATAAGTTATCGATGATCTCGCCGCACAACTCCCGCTGCGGAGCCCCCAACCAGTGCGGACGCAAACCCGGGCCGCCATTGAGCTCGCAGATATAGCCGCCGGTTTCGCGCCAGGAGCGACTAATATCCGGACACAGCAGATCGACGCCGGCGATTTCCAGACCTAATATGTTGGCCGCTCGCACCGCAAGATAAGCATTATCCGGATGCACTTCGTCGGTCACGTCTACCGCGGTGCCGCCAGTACTGATATTTGGCGTCCGCCGTAACGCCACGGTTTGACCGGCGGCCAGGACTGAGTCTTTGCTAAGGCCTTGATCTTCTAATAAGGCAAGCGCCTCCGCATCCAGCTCGAACTGCATCAACAGACTGCTTTTGCTGGTACCGCGCCGGGGGTCGGCATTGGTCGCTTCGACAAGCTCAACTACCGTGCGCTCGCCATCCCCTACCACCGCAGCAGGTTCGCGCCGTGCCGCAGCGATCATCTTGCCATTCACCACCAACAGGCGATGGTCGTCTCCGCGCACATGTTTCTCGACCAGTACCGCGCCCTTGGTATTCCGGATGGCCTTTTCGAAGGCTTCCCGCAACATCGTACTGTCGATAATGCCTGGCACGACATCGACGCCTTGATCTTCGCCCGCCGGTTTCACAACAACGGGCCAACCGAATTCGGCGGCCGCTGCCCGTGCTGCACTGAGCGTGTTCACCAGCTTGGCCGGCGGCACCGGAACGCCGCCGCGTTCCAGCAACACGCTCGCATAGTACTTATTGCGGGCTGCGATCAAACTGACCCACGAGGTGTTCTCGGAAATCGAGAGATTCATGCGCCGACCGTTGACGCCCCACCCCATAAACACAAACTGCTGACCCAGCGAGCGCACAGGAATGCCCCGCCGTTTCGCCGCCAAGGCCAGATAGCTATTCATAGGTTCCAAGCCGCCGGCCCGATACCCTTCATGCCACTCATAAATAGCGGCGAGCGCTTCATCCCGCTTTTGCTTCGCCTCCCGCGTCCATTCTTGAATACACTGCACCGCATGCTGCAACGCCTCGGACGCCGCTTTACGGCGTTGCCAAGGGATAGCGATCGTGACCCGCTCGTCGTCCGCCGCGAGCACACGCCCTTTCCACACCGCGTCGCCGATCAAACGCTGCGCGGCGATACTCAATGCGACTACCCAAGCCCCCACCTCGGCTAAAGGCTTACCGTCGAAGGATATCTCTTCCTCCTCCTGTATCAGGTATGCGCTCGGCCAAGCGCCTTCGTGCAGCCCGGCTAACGGGCCCTCCGGGAAGAAATTGTCGGCCTTGGCTCGCATTCGCCGGTTAAAGGCAGCGACATCCTCCGGCGCCTTGCGCAAATAAATATCGACGGTGAAGGTAGGCTCGGCCAACCCTAACCGGCAACCTTCCGTAACAAGCGTATTCTTAAGGGCCTTAAAGGTGGTTTTGATGCGATTCTTGCCCGCCGCACCGCTAGTCATCGGAACGGGATCGATGTTCTTCGCTACAGGCACCGGAGCGGCTGTTGGCGCTCCGGTATTGGCAGGTGCGCTCTGCTGCGTCGGTTTCCGAGCATTCGCCCCGCTAACCCGCTCAGCGGTCGTAACGCCAAGCGCTTTCGCCTGTTGTCGCGCGTTTTCTGCCTCTATACTCTGCCCCCGAACCTCAAGTAAGTCGGCGTACAAAGCCCACCACTTGCCTTGCGCGGGATCGCGATCTAAGGCACGTTCGATAAAGGTTATACCTTTACGTAAATCGCCGACATGGCGATTTAACAACGCCAGCAAGTACAAAGGCCGGGCATCCCCGTCCGGTACCTGCTTCGCAAAGGCGGCACAGGTCTCGGCCGCCTGCTTGAAGTCTCCAGCCGCAATCAAGCGTTCAACGTCCGCCAAAGTTTGGTCATCCGCCGGCGCTATTGCGTCCCCTGCTTGCCCGCTTTCCTCCAGCGCTTGCGAAATCGCCTTAAAGTTATCCTGGGCATCGCGATGCGAAGGGTCGATCCGTAACGCCGCATTAAACGACGCCGCAGCATCGCGCAGCTTTCCCCGCCGATACTGAACGAAGCCCAAGCTATTACGGTAATCCGCGTTATGGGGCTCGACATTGGCGGCGCGGGTTAGCATGTTCTCGGCAATCTCGAGATTGCCCGTGCTAACCGCCATCAGCCCCGTCAGGTGCAGCGCGCCATCATGATCCGGTTGCAGCGCCAACGCCTTCTGACACGCAGCCATGGCTTGAACGACCTGCCCTTGTTCGTGCGCATGCATGGCCTGCTGCAACAATGACTCGATACTCGCGCTCTGCTCAGCAGCCGCTTTAGCAACAGCGGCACTGCTGGCTCCGCGACCGGAAAGCGTATGTTGACGTTTGTTCGCAGTACGATTGTTTTTCCTGCTGCTCATTATGGCGTGGTCCCCGCATCGGATCGCGCATACCAGCCCTATACGCGATAGAACTGTGGCGTTTTTTTGACATATACGGGGAGATTGCAGGTTGTATGCCAAGCGGGGCGGAAGTCCGCAAATAGACGGCGATTCTTAGAGGAACTGCGACCAACGTCGCACCGCCGGGAGGAGAGCTCAGCGTCCGCCGCCGAAGCACCGGACGCTGTCGCTGCGAGCTAACCGCTAGATGTAATTGAACAAAGACAAGCCCTGAATCTTCATATAGCTCATCTGAGACGCTTCCAAACCGACCAGCTCCAGCGTGAAACGACTGATCGCCTCGGCGTAGTCGAGATCCTCCGCAGCCGACAGCGCCGCTTTGAGTTCCACTAAAGCCATGCTGCTGCCTTCCATTTCGGATTCGATAACGTTGATACGGCCGCCAACCCGCGCCCGATTTTCGAGAACGTGTTCCGTCGCGCGCTGGAAATCGGCCATAACCTGGCCTAAATCCTCATGAATATCGATCGCCGCCGGGTCATCCGGCTGCAATGCGTTCAGCATATTGTTCATGGTTTCAAATAAGGAGCGGGTGCCGCCCTCGCCGTCGGGAATATCCATGAACGCGCGCTGACCACTATTGGCGATGGTGACCTCGCGGCTTGGGCCAACTTTAAACCGCCGCTCGCCTTCATCGCCCTGATACTCCACGTCACCGTCGCCGTCGAACACGAACGGCGGGGTCTGACTCTTGTAACCGCCGAACAAATACTCGCCGGTGCCGTCCATGGTGTTGCCCAACTGTACCGTTGCCTGCAACAACTCCTTGACTTCTTCGCCGATAAGGGCGCGCTCGGCAGGGCCGTTAGTGTCGTTTTTCGCCTGCATAGCCAGCGTATTGAGGCGAATAATAATGTCCCCCACTTGATCGAGCACGGTATCTTCCATGTTCATCCGCATCAATGCACGATCGGCGTTCTTTTGATACTGCTCAAGCTCGTCGATGGACCTCGTCAGGTCGAGCGCGCGCGCGGCTGCGGCCGGATCGTCCGCCGGCGTTAACACGCGCCGCCCGGTCGCCAACTGCTGCTGCGTTTTGCTCAGCTGCGCCTGCCGCTCAAGCATGCTCTGCAAGCTCACCGCCTGAAACTGACCGGTGGAAATACGCATGAATTACCTCCTCACCGCATCCAGCAACGACTGGAACAGGGTGTCGGCCACAGCAATCGATTGCGCAGCCGCGTGGTAGGACTGCTGTAGGCGCATCAAGTTGGCGGCTTCTTCCTCCAGGTTGACCCCAGAAACTTCTTCCCGCGCCGCAATCGCTTGATTCAGTAATACCTGCTGCGCATCCATGTTCATATTGGCGCGCATCGTTTGAGTACCGACACGACCGACAAGCGACGCGTAGAAGTCCTGGTACGATGCATTACCCAGCTCGTCGTGCCGCTCGTTGGCCAGCTCGATCATCGCCAGCATATTTTCGTTATCGCCAACCTGCGGATCGCCGTTCGGGTCTAGACTACCTGCGGCTGCCAATTGGCGCGCATCGTCGAGCGCCACAACTAAGCGACCACCCTCCATGGCGAAGAAATCGCCGCCCGGGTTACCGTCCAGGTCGTAACCCTGGGAATGCGCTTCGTTAAACGTATCGTGTATGGTTTCCGCCAAGCGCCGCAGCTCTTCCCGCTCGGGGTCGAGGATGTTCTCCCGGAAATCCAACAAACCGCTAATCGAGCCGCCGGTAAGATGACGCGTGATGTTAATCGGATCCCCGTTGCCGCGCACGATGCCAATCTCGACCCGAGAAGGGTCGTCGGGATTATGAACGGCGGGCTCGACGGTAGTCAGCTCAAATGCGCTGTGACCAACAACTAACGCCTGTCCGCTGCCGATAAACACGTTCATCGTACCGTCGCTTTGGATCACGCTGGAGACGCCGACGCGTTTGGACAACTCGCTTAGGGCATGATCCCGCTTATCGAGCAGATCGTTGGGCGGCCCGCCCGGGCGCCCTTCAAGCATCTGGATTTCTTTGTTTAACCGCGCAATCTCGCCGGCAAATTCGTTGACCTCGCGAATCTGCACTTCGATGTTACGGTTAATATCCTGATCCAGCTCGCTGAAACGATTCTCGAAGAAGGCAAACCGCGCCGCCAAATTATCCGCTTCCGCGATCACGATCTCCCGCGCCGAGATCGACGTCGGATCGGTCGTCACCTGCTGCATGGCGTCGAACAAGCCTTGCATAGCCGGTGCGAGGCCGGCGTTTTTATCGGCGACGAGATTATCCAGCCGGGCGCCAAGATCCGCGTAAGCCTTTAACTCATGGAATTCGGACTGATTAGTTCTGACCGAGTTGTTACGCGTCTCGTCCATTATGCGATTAATGGAGGTTACGTTAACCCCGGTCCCCATCCAGCCTCCCGGAGAGGGATGCGGCATCCGCGTACCGTAACTGACACTCTGACGGCTATAACCTTCGGTGTTCACATTACTAATATTATGTGAGGTCGTTGCCAGACCGCGCTGAAAAGCTAATAGGCCAGAAATACCAATGCCCAATAAGTCTGCCATGAGAAAGGCACTCCACTGATTCCCGGAATCCGCCGGGTTTCTCTATTCTTGTCAAGAATATCGGCGTGTGAGATAGCTTCTTTAGCCGATCGACGAAAAATCCTTGCAACGTTCCGGAGGGCGTCACGGGAAGAGAGGACGGCCCGCCCGAAGGGGCCTGCCGGTTGTCGAAAAAACATTTTCGGCAACCGGCTAGTGGCTCGGCATTGCCTTAGCGAAGACCTACGGGCGCCGCGGAATTGAGAATTCCGCCGTTCATAATGCGGGTAATTTTATCCGCGTAGTTAGGATCGGTAGCATAACCTGCATCCTGCAGGGCGCGAACGTAGGCTTCCGGATCGTCGGCCACCGCTAATGCATCCCGATAACGCGGATTACTGCGCAAGAAGTTTTCGTAGTCCTGAAAACTCTCTTCTATGGAGCGATAGGCACGGAAACTGGCCATCTCTCGTTCGGGAACGCCGTTTCGATACTCTAACGTCGGAACGTTGACGGTATCGCCGCTCCAATCGCGATGCGCCTTGATACCGAACAAGTTGAAGCTGCTATCGCCATCGCCGCGTCGCATAACGTGCTGCCCCCAACCGGTTTCCAGGGCGGCCTGGGCGACCAGGGCGCGGGCCGAAACGCCTAAGTTACGTGCCGTTTTCTCGGCAGCACTCCATACGGCGCGCACGAAGTCCTCGGGTTGATTAAAATTCAAGGTCCTCTCGCCGGCGTCCGCCTTCTGCTCGACATTGTCGGCGGCGGCAACGGCAGACGACTCAGCGTCGCCTGCCGGCGTGGCCGCTACCTGCACCTGGGTAGGGGTTGGTAAACGGTTAGCTAAATAGCGCTCCATGCTGGTGTCGACCTCGCCCGGCTTGTCCGGCTCAAGCCCCATGTTTTCCATAAGCTGCCGCTTAATCATCGGCGCCAGGCCGAGCCCTTGCCCTTGGGAGATCTGCAACGACATTTGCTGGTCGAATAAGCCGCGATATTGCTCTTCCTGGCTACTGCCGAATAAGGTATCGCCCATACTGGTACTGCGCATACTCTTCAGCATGGTTTGTACAAACAGGCTTTCAAACTGCTGCGCCACCTGTTGTAAGGTTTCGCGGCTCGGATTGCTCTGCAAATCGGCCTGCAGGCGCATCATCGCGCTGGTGTCGAAGATATTGCCGTAATCGCTCATGAGCACGGGCCCGCTTAGATAATGATCAATTCCGCTCGCAGCGAACCGGCACGCCGCAACGCTTCCAGAATCGCCACCAGGTCGCCCGGCGCCGCACCGACTTGGTTAACTGCGTTAACGATCTCTTGCAGCTCGGTTCCCGGGCCAAACAAGAACATCGGGTTTTGCTCTTCGGTAATCTCGATGTCGTCCTGCGGCACCACTACCGTTTCGCCGTCGGTAAAGGGCTGCGGCTGACTCACCACCGGGTTAGCCGTAATCGTAACCGTCAAGCTACCGTGGGTGACCGCCGCCGGCCGCACCGTCACATGACTGCCGATAACCACGGTACCGGTACGGGCATTCACGATGACACGCGCCGGCGCATCGCCCGGAGTGAAGCGTAGGTTTTCAAGATAAGAAACGAAGCTGACTCTCTGATCGCTGCTGGCCGGCGCCCGCACCGCGACCGATACCGCATCGCGCGCTTCGGCGGTACCCGGCCCCAATTGTTCGTTGATGGTTTCCGCCATCCGTTTCGCCGTCGTAAAGTCAGGCGTATGGAGATTCAACACAATGGATTCGCCCGTCGCAAACGGACTCTGCACTTCTCGCTCCACGGTCGCTCCGTTGGGAATCGTACCGCTGGAGGGAACGTTGACGGTCACGCGGGAACCGTCGGCACCGCCGGCGCCGAAACCGCCCACAATCAGATTACCTTGCGCGATGGCGTAGACTTCTCCATCGGCACCGCGCAGAGGCGCCATCAACAAACTGCCGCCCCGCAAACTGCTGGCGTTACCCAACGAAGATACCGTGATATCGATGGTTTGGCCGGGTTTAGCAAAAGGCGGCAGATCGGCCATGATCATGACCGCCGCCACGTTACGCGACTGAAAATTAACGTTCGGCGGGATCGTCACTCCTTGAGCGGCCAGCATCGCGCGGATGCTTTGCACGGTGAAGGGCGTCTGGGTCGTCTGATCGCCGGTGCCGTCAAGGCCGACAACCAGCCCGTAACCGACCAATTGGTTGCTCCGCACCCCGGCAACCGAGGCAACATCCTTGATCCGTTCTACCGCCTGTACCGGCGCGGCAACGAACAGGAAGGTCAGCAGAACGAATACGGTTATGCGATTACGATACATAGCTGTTCTCCGCCCGCTCACATCGGCATCCAGATACTGAAGAATAGGCGCTGCAACCACCCCATTTGACTGGCATCGGCCAAGGCACCGGTGCCGGTATAGCTGATCTGGGCGTTTGCAATCCGCGTCGACGAGATCGTGTTACCTGTGCCCAGGTCTTCCGGTCGGATAACGCCGTTCACCGTCACGTATTCGTCGCCACGGTTAAGCGTGAGTTTTTTCTGCCCCTGAACGACTAAATTACCGTTCGGATGGACTTCAATAACCGTCGCCGTCAACGTGCCTTGGAGCTGGTTGCTTTGCCCCGTCGTGCCGCCGCCTTGGAACGAGCGATCGGCCTCGGCCGAGGCCGATAAAGGATTACCGCCGATGGTTGCCGCCCGCCCGCCAAAGATCGGCACGCCGATATTGGCCTCGCTGCTGCGTGTGATATTGGCATTGGCGTCTTTGCTCGCCGCCGTCTGCTCTTCGAGAATAATCGTGACGAGATCCCCAACCCGGCGCGCGATGCGGTCCTCGTACAGACGAACATCGCGACCGGCCTGGAAAATACCGCCCGTAACCTCCTGCGGGGGAGTTCTTAACTCCGGCTGCGGCAATGGCGGCGGCGGATCGGGCTGAACGCGCGGTGCGGCGCAAGCGCTGATCAATACCACCACCGGCAACCAAGCCAATTTGAGCAGAGCGTTCATGCTAACTCCCCCTTTTCCGCCGTTGGCTTAGAGCGTGTTGGTGATGAACTGCAACATTTGATCGGTGCTGGAGATCGCCTTGGTGTTGGTCTCGAACGAGCGCTGAGTCTCGATCATGTTCACCAACTCCTCGGCAATGTTAACGTTGGAGCTTTCCAACGCGCCCTGCACCAGACTGCCCAAGCCGTTCAAGCCGGGCGTACCTTCTTGGGGTGCCCCGCTGGCAGCGGTTTCTACAAACAGATTCTGCCCGATCGGTTGCAGGCCGGCCGGGTTAACGAAATCGGCGAGCTGAACGTTACCGATCTGGATCGGCTGAGGCTGACCAGCGATCTGAGCAGTTACCGTTCCGTCCTTACCGATAGTGAGGTTCTGGATACCGTCCGGCAGCTGCAACCCCGGCTGTAAGCGTTGTCCGCTGGAGGTGACGACTTCACCTTGGTCGTTGACCTGGAAAGAACCGTCGCGAGTATAGGCGATGGTGCCGTCAGGTTGATCGATTTGGAAAAACCTCGCCCTTCAATGGCCATATCAAGGCCATTATCGGTTTGTACGAGATTGCCTTGGGTGTGCATTTTTTCGGTGCTGGCGACGCGCACACCGGTTCCCAAGGAAAGCCCCGACGGCATCAGGGTGTTTTCCGAGGTCTGACCGCCGGCCTGTCGTACCGTCTGATAGATCAGGTCTTCGAAGTTGGCGCGGTCTTTCTTAAAACCGGTGGTATTGACGTTCGCCAAATTGTTGGAGACCACGTTCATACGCGTTTGTTGCGCATCTAAGCCGGTCTTCGCGACCCACAACGCTGGGTTCATGAGATCACCTCATTCATTCTTGTCGTGAAACGAGTTAGCAATTACTGCGCCAGATCAGCTCTGACGCAATAAGCGCGTACTCACTTCGTCGTTTTCTTTCGCCGTCGACATTAATTTGACGTAGGTTTCGAACTGGCGCGCGTTATCTATCATCTGCACCAACGCATCGACCGTGTTGACGTTGCTGCCTTCTAGCACGCCACTGGCGATCGTGACGCCGGCATCGGCCACCGCTTCGTCGCCACCTACCAGACGGAACAGACCGTCAGCGCCTTTTTCCAACTGATTTGGCTCAGGATCGACCAGCTTAATCCGATCGAGCACCGCCAAAACATTGGCATCCTGGCCGAGCGGCACGATGCTGATCGTGCCGTCGTTGCCGATTTCCACCTTGTCCGCCGGCGGTATAGCCACGGGACCGTTATTCCCCATCACCAATTCGCCGGAACCAGTTTCCAACAAGCCTGCATTGTTAATGCGCAAATCGCCGCGCCGGGTGTAGGCTTCCGCGCCGTCCGGGGCTTGAACGGCAATCCAACCGTCGCCTTGCACGGCGATATCGAGATCGCGCCCGGTGTTCATCATCGTTCCACCGGACATATCCGCCCCGATCCCGGTTTCCTGCGAATAGACTCGGCTTGGCAAACCGGGGCCGTACACCGGCGCGCTCAAATACGCGTCGAGATCGGCCCGAAAACCGGGCGTGTTCGCATTGGCCAGGTTATGGCTGGTATGTTGCTGCGCCTGCAAATTGTGCTTAGCGCCCGTCATAGCCAGATAGAGAAAACGGTCCATGGTCGATCACCTTAACGGGTTGCGTTCATCAGTTCCTGCGTGATCGCATCCTGCGTACTGATCATCTTCGCGTTGGCCTGATAGCTCCGCTGAGCGGTGATCATCTTCACCAGCTGTTCGCTGATGTTGACATTGGATTGCTCCAAAGCACCCGCTTGCAAGCCGCCGAAATCTCCACTCTCCGGCGCCCCAAGAATCGGCTGACCGGAGTCGAAAGTTTCTAGCCACGCATTATTACCGTGCGGCTGCAAGTTATGCGGGCTCGGGAATTTGGCCAACGCGACTTGTCCCAACGGATCGGTTTGACCGTTCGAGTAACGCGCAAAGATCGTACCGTCGCTCTCCACCGTCACCGTGGTGAACTGGCCGGCCGCGAAGCCGTCTTGCGCCAATTCGCTGACGCTGAAGGATGAGCCGTACTGCGTCATGTTGCGCAGATCCAAGCCGGTGATATCCAAATCGGCCGCACCGGCGAGAGGGCTGCCAGGCCCAGTCGAGAACGTTACGTTCTGGAGGTCGGCATTGGTAAAATCAGGTGGCATCACGCCTGCCGGGCTGATGCCGACCATCATCCCGTTGTTATCGAACTGGACGTGAATGGGGTCCGAGTTATCCGGCTCCTGGCCGCCCAGTCGCGTATGAACTTCCCAGGTATTTTCGTCCGGATCGTCCGTTTTAACGAAGTAGAAGTCGATCATGTGCTCGCGCCCGAGGGAGTCGAAAACACTACCCGTGGTCGCGTAGGAATAGGTATTGGGATCGTCGGCATCGAAGGCGCCAGCCGGCAAGGTCTCCGCGAACGCATGCATGTTGGCGCTGACCCTAAAGTTCTGTGTCGCGTTCGGCGCGATATCGCCGGTGTTAATGCGCATCGGCCCCAAGGCATTGGTGACATTCCCGTCCGGCGACATCTGGTAGCCGGTCAACCGATGGCCGTCCGGGTTGACGATATAGCCGTCCGGATCAGGGTCGAAATTACCCGCCCGGGTATAGCTAATGGAGCCGTTGTTATCCATTCGGAAGAAGCCGGTACCGTTCACCATCATGTCCAAGGTTTTTCCGGTAAACTCCGGCTGCCCCTGCTCGAACAATTGCTTCACGTTGGTCAGTCGCACACCGTGACCGATTGCATTCTGCGCGACACCTAAGTGGCTGGTCGCAAAGATATCGGCGAATTCGGCACGCGACTGTTTGAAACCGTGAGTCTGACCGTTAGCAATGTTATTGCCCGTCACGTCAAGACTAGCGGACGCGGCTTTCAAGCCGGTCAATGCACTTTCGAAACTCATTTCGTATTCTCCGTTATGGTTCCCGATTACATGATCTGACGTACGTCAGCCAGACTTAACTCACCGAGCCCTTCCAAGCTCAACATGGGGCTTCCCCCGTTCTTGCTGAGGCTTACGCTAGTGACCTTTGCTCCCATTAGGGTTGCGACCTCGATGGTCTCGCCCATGAAGACGGTTTCGGCACGAACCTGATACCGCCCGGGGGGCATGGCGCGGCCTTCGCTATCGACCCCATCCCACGTAAAAGGCACTTCGCCCCCATTCTGAGCTCCGAGCGATATCTGGCGCACGAACTCGCCGCTCTCGCTGTAAATCCGCAGCGTCAAGTTATCGACACTACGCGGCAGCTGAATAAAACCTCTCATGCCGCCTTCTTCTTTAAGGCTACCTTTATTCGTTTCGACAATGACTTCGCGGTCGATCAGCGACGCTGCGCGCAGCGCCTGATCGCCTGCCAGATCCTGTTGAAACTTCTTAAAAGACTCTTGTAACTCAGTGATTCCGCTAGCCGTTGTAAACTGCGCGATCTGCGACAAGAACTCGCCGTTATCCATCGGATTGAACGGATCTTGGTTTTGCAACTGCGCAATCATCAGGGTCAGAAAATCCTGCTGCCCCAGCTCGTTCTGCGGATGGCTCGCTGACCGCTGTTCGCCCAGAACACCGCTTCCGCCTAATGCACTAAGATTCATCCCCTCGCCCCCTTAGCTACCCAATCGTAGGGTCTGTAGCATCAGTTCTTTGGAGGTGTTCATCACCTCGACGTTGTTCTGATAAGAACGCGATGCCGACATCATATTGACCATCTCTTCCACCGTGTTCACGTTGGAGCGGTACACGTACCCCTGCTCGTCCGCCATCGGATGATTAGGCATATACATCGCCTTAGCCGGCGCATCGCTCTCAACAATGCCGCGGATTTCCACCGGGACGTGCTGTTGCGGCGCGTTGCCTTGGGCATCCCGCAATGCAGCGGCAAATATGGGCTGCCGGGAACGATAAGCCTCGGCTTCGCTACCGGCGACGGTTTCGGCGTTCGCCAAATTACTGGCGGTCAGATTCAGGCGCAGCGACTGCGCCGTCATTCCGGAGCCGGAAATATCAAATACGTGAAACAGCGACATGGTCGATTATTCCCCCCTGAGTGCGCCGACTAAGCCCTGAATGCGATCGCCAAGGAAGGTCAGCGACGCCTGGTAATGCACCGAGTTTTCGGCAAACTTACTTTGTTCGGCATGCATCTCTACCGTATTGCCGTCCAACGCCGGGCCATACGGCACGCGGTAGAGCATTTCCGCACGGCCGGCGCTAAAGTTTGCAGGTTGCAGGTGGCGCTCGTTCGTCGTTTGTAACGGCGCCATTTTCTGACCGGCGGTGGCTTGCTGCATAGCCGCCTGAAAATCGAAATCGCGGGCTTTAAAATGGGGCGTATCGGCGTTCGCGAGATTCTCCGCCAATACTTTGGCGCGCTCGGAACGCAGGTTCAGCGCAGCGGGATGAGCGCCTAAGGCTTTATCGAAAGAGATACTCATGTCGCACCTCAAATAACGGACTTATGCCGTCATTTGCAATGTGCGTGCCAACAATCAAAAATTACCGGATAGGAGGTTAAATCGATCAGGACAACCAAAAGCGCCCGGCACGGTAAGCGGACTGCATCGCTCCGCCCAGGAGCATATGCCGCCGCCCCTGCCCACGGGTTCTTTCATTCAAAAACAAGCGGATATGTCTCGCAACGGACCTGGCGCTGCCGAAATTTTGACTCCTACCAGGTAGGATTTCCGTCACTATTCCGGCATACCGACACCCAAGATCGCCACCGGCTCGGCAGCAAAGCAAGAGGACGCTATTCCATGGCTCCTCAGTTACCGCGCACCTGATAGATCACCCCTTTCGGCAAGCGGATCATCTCATAGTCGTCGGCTTGCCGAGCTAAAGATTCGGATGCTCCGACAATCAGGTATCCGCCCGGATTTAGCGTCTTCGCCATCCGCGCCAGAATATCGGTGCGCGACTCAACCGAAAAATAGATCAACACGTTCGACAAAGATACACGTCGAAACGCCCAAGCACGGCAAAACTTTCAAGCAGATTATGAGTGCGAAAGCTCGCCCTTCGCTTAATTTCCGGTCTTACCTCCCACGTCTGCGGGTCAAGTTCGCGGAAGAAGCGAACACGCCTTTCGTCAGTCAGCCCCCGTGTGATCGCCGAGCTGTTATAGCGGCCTAAGGAAGCTTGCTCTACAATTTGCGGCGATATATCCGTACCCAACACCTCGCCGTCCAGACGGCCGCCCTGCTCGTTATATTCCTGAAGACTCATACTGATGGAGTAGGCCTCCTGCCCGGACGAACAGCCTGCCGACCAGACTCGGGCGTTATAAACCCGTCGCTTCTGCAGCTCCGGAAAGACGTATTCCTTTAAAATAGCGTAGGGATAATTGTCGCGGAAAAACTGCGTTTCATTGGTTGTCATCGCCTCGATGACTTGCGCGCGCAAGTTACCGCCACCAAAACGATCCAGTTGCGCCACCAACTCCCCCAGATCGTGAAAACCATGCTCCAACATAACAGGAGCCAACCGGCTGGCAACCAGATACTGTTTGTTCTCACCCAAGACGATGCCGCAGGCTCGTTCCAGAAACTCTCGGAAATCCTGATAATGCTCAGGCTTCATCAATGCTGACGCCAACGTTCATTAAACCTCTTCCGACCGCTGCATAGAAGGTGGCCATCACGTATCATCCAAGCTGCACGGTCACGGTTAAGAGTGCATCGAATGCCTTTGCGGCTCGATACCCTCCCGACAATCCTCAGTCTAGCTCATCAAACAGAACATCGACCTTAAGGTGCCAAGGCGTCAAGGCGAGCAACCACCAATCCCGCTAACTCATCGGGGTGAAACTTCGGCAAGAAATCATTCGCCCCAACCCGCTGCACCATACTCTTATTAAACATACCACTAAGCGAAGTATGAAGCAGAACATGAATGTGTTTCAGCCCTTCTTCACCCCGTATAGCTGTTGTCAAACTATAACCATCCATGCGCGGCATTTCGATGTCGGAAATCACCATGGCCAAACGCTTGAACGGAGACGAGGAATCCTTCTCCCATGCCTGCAAGGTCTCATAAGCGGATTGCCCATCATTAACCAAGGTATATTCGACGCCGATTTTCTCCAAGGTGCGCTTGATTTGGTTACGCGCGACAACCGAGTCGTCGGCAACCAGAATATGATACTGGCCGGCGCCTTCGTGTTGGCTCAGGCCGGTGGAATCCTGCAATTCCAGCTGTACGCCCCCAGCCCGGTTGACTTCATCAAGCACCTTCTCGACATCGACGATCTGCACCATCTTGCCGTCAACCTTGGCCACAGCGGTGAGATAGGCCCCGGCAGCATTTTGCGGCGGCGGCAGCACATCCTGCCAATTTACATTAACGATGCGATCGACACCCGCCACCAGAAAGCCCTGCACCGAACGATTGTATTCGGTGATAATGACCGCATTGCCAGCCGACTCCGCCAAAGCCCTTCCTGTAGTTGCCTGGCTTAAGTCGAATATGGAAATTGTCTTACCGCGAATATGCGCCACGCCGCGTACGATTGTGTGAGACTTCGGCATTTTCACCAACGGCGGGCTAACAATCACTTCCCGCACTTTAAAAACATTGATGCCGAATACTTGACTGCCGTTCATACGAAACAGCAACAACTCCATACGGTTGGAGCCCGCCAAATTCGTACGCTGATCAACGGTATGCATTATGCCTGACATGGTGCCCTTCCTCGTCGCCTCGTCCAGTTCATCGGCGGGCACCGGGAAACCTTTACAGCTTTTATGATTGCTTAGAGAACCGCGCGGCGGCACGGGAATTGCACAGACCCAGGCAAGCCAGGGCAAATGACCGGCCAGGAGCTACCGAATGCGTACAAGCGCTACGACCATAGTCCCACCGACGATGAAGAACGTCGGAATTTTGGCGCGTCTTACCTTACTGATTAACACCGTCCTAATCGGTACCTTAATGAGCACGAACGCGATTGCCAGCGGCAAATACCAGACCTTGGGCAGCATTCGGGAAACCGTTCGCATGTTCGCTATCGAGCAGCACGAAGGAAGCGGCCGAGATACCGAAATCGAAGTGGGACACTTGGACTCGCGGTTGCGCTTAGCAAGGTGTAGCCAGCCCTTATCGGCTTTTTCGCCGCACGATCAAGCTCGCCCCGGACACATGACCGTCGGCGTTCGCTGCGAAGGTAATCGCCCGTGGACGCTTTATGTCCCGGTCCGGGTTAACAGCTACATTAACGTACTCACGCTGACCGCATCGAAACCTCGCGGAAGCACCTTAAACCACTCAGACTTACGCGCGGTCCGAAAAAATATCGCCACCCTACCCCACGGCTATTTTACCGACATGGAGGAGGTATTGGGCATGGAAGTACGCCGCCCATTGCGCCCGGGCGACGTACTCTCGCCAAACGCCGTTACCCAACCGCGCATGGTCACGCGAGGGCAGGAAGTCTGGCTGATCGCGGAGGCTGGCAGCATCAGCGTTACCGCCAAGGCCACAGCCTTGCAGCATGGCTCCCAGGGAGACCGCATACAAGTGCGCAATCTTTCATCCGGGCGTGTAATTGAGGCAGAGGTCATAGACGAAAATCGGGTTCGGACGGCATTATAAAGAGCGGCTTAAAATCCGGATTAAAGTTCTCATAGTAATAGCCGATACGGGTTACTAGGGAATCGTACAGCGCTTCCCTAGACTAAGGAGAGGTCGACGACTGCATGACTTTCGGCGACCAGGATCGCTAAGGAGACGACAATGTCCAACCCAATCGACAACAACACGCGGCTTAACGGTACCTTGATCAATACCGGACGCACTCAAGGTACTGGCAATACGGGCAAAAGCAACGAGCCCGTCGCCCCGGTAGAAGGCAAAAACGGGACTGCGCAAGCCGGTGTAGAGTCCGAGCGTTTGCAGATGGTACGCGATCGTATCGACAGCACCCCCGAGGTAGATATCGAGCGCGTCGAAGCCATCAAGCAGAGCATCGCCGAGGGCCGCTACCCTCTCGATCCGGAGCGGATCGCGGACAAATTCGCGGAACTCGAAGGCTTACTTAATAGTTGAGTCGAACATGACGGCGCACACCGATCCTCTCACGATGCAAACCGTACTCGAACGTAGCCTAGAGACACTTGAGCACCTGCATCAACTGATGGAGCAAGAATCCAGGCGGCTGCAAGCGCGAGAAGTCACCGACTTGGAAGAACTCCACCAGGGCAAGCTCGACGCCTTACAAGCCTTGGAAGCGTGCGAGCAGGATCGGCGTGCGCTGGTCGCCGCCGCTGGCTTTGACGATCAAAGTGCGGAGGGCATGAGAGCCTATCTACTCGCGCAGGGCGACGAACCCCTAGCAGAGCACTGGACACAACTCACCGCCAGCCTTGTAAAGCTACAAGTTATGAATGAGGTCAATGCGCGCGTCATTCACCGGACCTTGTCGCACGTACAGCGGGATCTTTCGCTGATAAGCGGCGAAATTCCCACCAATACCTACGACCCGAAAGGGCGCCAAGCTTCCCCGCGGGGACGCACGATCACCCGCGCCTGAACACCGAGCGGGCCGCATCGCTGCACTCGTGTACCTTGCCGTCTCTCTCAAAAGCACTGAGCGCTATCGCTACGTGACGAAAACTCGGTCACCGCCATCATGTCGGCGGTGCGCTGGCCGACAAAGCTTGGATCTGAGCTCGCAGCGGATTATCGGGCGGCAACAAAGGCACCAATCGCGACCAGTAGTCATGGGCCTTGTCCATACTTCCAAGCTCTACCGCTACCCGACCCGCCAACCAAAGCCCTCCGGCATGCTCGGGCTCTAACTCCAATGCTCGCGCCAACAACAGACTGGCCTGATACAAATGTTGCTCGCCACCCACATGAAACAACTGCTGCGCCTGGGCAATTAACAAATCGGCACCGTCTCCCCGCAATCGCCGAACCTCCCCTAGCGCCTCTGCCGCAAGCGCATGCTTATTCAACATGATATAAGCGTTCGCCAACAGCAGCCAACGATCGGCCCGGGTAGGGTCCTCTACTACCTCCCGCTCCATATGCGCCAAATTAGCGCGTATTTGAGCCTTTCGAGCCTCGATGTCGGGACCTTCGTCGGCAACCCCGACTCTGGGAATGGCAGGCGTTCCAAGACGTCCCTCCACCGCCGCAACATGACCGCCGCCTAGGCCTAAATAGAGCGGAAACGCCAATAGCGGCACCATGGACGCGATGGGAATGATGCTCCAACGGTGCTTGCGGCGCTTACCGCTAACGCCACCCCTTCCTCGACACAGCTGGAGCAGCTCCTGTTCCAGCTCCGCCTGAGCACCTAGGTACTCAGGCCTGCTTAGCTCCCCCCGCCGATACTCGGCGCGCAGCTCCCGTAAGCGGCTTCGTAAGACAAGCACGTTGGAATCGGTAGAGGTATGCCGCGGACGATCGACCAGCCATAGCGGTCTCAAGACTATGGCCATAGCCAACAAAGTCATCGACAAAATAAGCAGCCAGAAAACAGTCGTCACGACTCACCTTTTCCTTAAGGAGTCTTCCTTTGTTCTTTATAGTCAAAAAGCATCCTGCTTACTTAGTAAAGGTAGCAGCAATGAGACGCGCCACAGAAATACGCAAACGTCCAAGAAAAGGCGCGCGGAACAATACCACATCCTCGTGGAAGAGCGTTATCTAACGAGCGACTACCGCCCTGGCGGCAGCGGCATGGCGGGCCAGCCTCTGATAGCGGCGGTCGCTGGCGGCCAATAAGCCTCCTAAAACCATAAGCAAACATCCCGTCCAGCCTAAATAAGTAAAAGGCTTGTATTGGATTTGCAGCTGCCAAGTTGTCTCCACCGGCGATTCCTCTAATCGAACAAACAGCTTCCTAAACGCCCCTACCCGCTGAACAAGCTCGAAGCGAATCGCTTGCTCGCCGCGATCAACGCGATGCTCGGGGTTAAGCTCCGCCAAGAAAACGCCAGCGCGACTAACACGGACAATGCCTTGACTCTCAACGTAGCCTTCCCCGCTGCCGGAAGGCACGTCATCGACATAAAACACATACCCCTGCACCTCAATGCTATCGCCCGAAATTACGCTGAACGTGCGCTCGCTACCGAAGCTGCTCGCCAGCGTTACGGCCAGTGCAAACTGCGCCAACCCCAGATGTGCGAGCGCCATACCCCATATAGCCCGCGGCAACCTTGCTAATGCCGGCAGGCGCCGGTCATTCTGCCGCACGCCATCCCACAGCCGCCAACCCGCACTTAACATTACCCATAGCGCCACCCCCACTCCCAGGCTCGCCAAGAAAGAGACACCACTGACGAAATGCATAGACACCATCGCACCAAGCAAGGACACCGACACGCCGATAGATAGTATCCGGACAAGCCGTCGGGCATCGTCGCCCTTCCAGCGCAACAGCGGACCGGCCCCTGCCAAAGCAAGCACCGCCAGCGCCAAAAACGCCCAAAGAAGCTTAAGGTAATGCATTACCGTCGCGGCAGGCCGAGCATCGAACACACCCAGCAAGACGAAATACGACAGGCTCGATAAAAGAACTGCCATCCCGGCAGCGAGTACCACATTGTTGAGCAGCAGCGCGGACTCACGAGAGATAGGGACAAGACCGCGCTTCCATCCGCCCCCAGGCGCACGCCGAAAATAGAGCAACAAAGCACTACCTACGACAGCGACAAAAAGCCCCCACAGGAAAACAGTCGACATTCTATCCGTCGCATACGCATCTCCCCCGGCGCTCGATAAAAGTACCGCCAGTAAACAGAAGGCAAAGGTAAGCACGGCCAGCAAAACCGTCCATCGACGAAATACACCTCGCTTTTCCGTTGCAGCAAGCGCATGCATAAGGGCGGTAGCCGCAAGCCAAGGTAAGAGAAATGCCTGCTCGACCGAAACCGGAAACCAGGCACCTTCCCACCCCGGCACCGGATACGCCCATAAACTATTCAGCGCCACCCCGCCAGTAAGAAGAGACCAGGTAACCGCGGTCCAAGGTCGCGACCAGTGTGCCCAAGTAGCGTCCAGGTCGCCCCCGATAAGTGCCGCTATCGCGAAACTAAACACCACCGCAAACCCCACAGCACCTATTAGCAATAGGGGCGTTTGAAGAGCGAACCCCAGACCCTGCGGAAGCGGATCGAGAGCAAGCCCCTCGACCGGAGCCGGCAAAAGACGCTCGAAAGGGTTCGAGACAAACAGAACAAAAAGCAAAAAACCGACGCCAAGCAACCCCATCACTCCAAGCACGCGAGCCGCAAAGCGTTCCGGCAAACTGTTAGAGCGGTAACTTAAAGCTTCGCCCCAAACCGATAGCATCAACACCCATAACAGCCACCCTCCCTCGGGGCCTTTCCACATAGCAACCAGCTTATAAAACGCAGGCAGCTCCGCATTCGTATGGTGAGCAACGTAGGCAAGCGAGAAGTCGTCCGTTAGAAAACCGTATGTTAGGGCCAAATAGGCAATGCAAAGAAAAATACACTGACCCCGTGCCACCGGTTGCGCAACAGCCATCCAGTCCAGGCGGCCGTAATGCGCCCCCGCTAAAGGCACAACTCCTTGCACGATAGCCAACACTAGCGCAAGAATCAGCGCGAAATGCCCGAGCTCGGGAATCATGCAAACCTCTTCTTATGATTCTGTGGGTAGGGATCTATCAGGCTACCGAAGCCTGATAGTGCGGCACATTACTGTGCCGGGGCACCGCGAGCCGAAAAGCCCATGAATGGGCTTTTTCGGAAACCTGCTAGATCGGCAACAAAACGGCAAGCGGCCGAGCAAAACCATGACGACTACCCGCAGCTTCAAGCACCCGCTGCCGCCGTTGTTTCTACAACCGGTCGCACTCGCCGAAATAAGACGCATTTCCGTATTTGTTCTGCGGCACTTCCCTAATGTGGCGAAAGTATAAACACAATATTGCGATGCGCCATATTTTTAGCGTTCGGCGGCTTACTCCTCGCCGGGCAGACACATTAACAAGGGCAGCGTTTCACCGCCAAACGCTACCCGGCACACTTTTGCTAAGAAAAATAAAAGAACGGCTACAGGCACCCGCCGCCGTCAAGCGACTTTGCCGATAGCCGTTGCGCGTATTCCTTACCGTTAGTTCGCCGAACAAGTAGTAAGGGACGCTAGGTCTTAAACCTTTGCATCAACATCCGTAACTGTTCCGCCGACTTCGCCAGCTCCTCGCTTGCTTTCGAGGTTTGCACGACGCTTTGCGCATTCTGCTCGGACACTTCGCTGATTACATGCAAATTTCCGTTGATTTCGTTGGCGGCCGCCGTCTGTTCTTCGGTAGCGCTAGCTACCTGCTGCGCCATATCGTTAATCCGACGAACCACCTCGGTAATACGGTCCAGCGACTCCCCGGCCTTTGTCACCTGGCTGACGCTATCTCGTGCTCGCATTTGACTGCTATCCATGACCGAGGAAGCTTGACCAGCCCGCTGTTGAAGCGACTCAATCATCGCCTGAATCTCCGTGGTCGATTCTTGCGTGCGATTAGCCAAGTTACGCACCTCGTCGGCAACCACCGCAAAACCACGCCCGTTCTCGCCGGCCCGTGCCGCCTCGATCGCGGCATTCAAAGCTAATAGATTGGTCTGCTCGGCTACCGCCCGGATGACTTCCAAAACCTCTCCAATGTTGTCGCTGTCGGTCTTCAGCGCTGCGATCACCGCAACCGCATTGGCCACCTCCTCCGCCAGACCATTGATAACGCCCATTGTCGTCGTCACGACCTCACGGCCGTCATGAGCCTGATCGCCCGCTTCTCGCGCACTGTCGGCTGTCAGTTGGATATTGCGCGCGACTTCTTCCGTGGTTGCGGTCATCTCGTTCATGGCCGTTGCCGCATCGTTGACTTGCGAGCTTTGTCGCCGCACGCCCTCGTCGGTTTGCTCGTTGATCTGAGTTAACTCCGTTGCCGCCGACGCCACCGACTCTGCATTCCGGTTAAGATCCGAGATAATCGAACGCAGGTTCTTCTGCATTGACGCAATGGCAGCCAAAAGGCTCTTATCGTCCCCCGCCTTTAGCTTAACGGCGACGGTAAGGTCCCCTTTGGCGACATATCGAACGATATCCGCCGCATAAGCCGGGTCGCCACCCAAAGTGCGAACGATAGACCGAACCACAGCTAAGCTCGCGATAACCGCGACTGCAACAATCGCACCCGCGAGCATGACAATCGTCCAGAACACCGTCCGCAGCTGCGCCATCGCTTCCGCCGCGTCGACTTCCAGCACAAGCCCCCAACCAAGCAATGGGATATTGGTATAACTTCCTACCACCGGGGTGCCCGCCGCGTTGACATAGCGACCGACTCCGCTCCGTCCTGCCGCAATAGCGTGGGCAGCCTCGGTATCGAGGGCCCGGTTGAGATCGCGAATCGAGGCCGCCGGCGTCACCGCTTTGCGATCCTGCGCCACCAGATAAATCTCGGCCGCTATCCCGACATCCAACTCATTGATACGCTCCACGATCCGGTCGATATCCACCGCACCGCGCATAACCGCAACGACCTTTCCATCCTGACGGATAGGAATCGCGACATTACTGATTCGCGAACCCGTCGCCCGAGAAACCAGCGGCTGAGAGAAAACATCTTCGCCCGAGATGGCTCTTTTGAACCAAGCCCTATCGTGCACATCAAACTGGTACGCCTCGCTAGCGCTCAGTACGCGCGTACCTCGCGAACTGTGAGCAACCCCGACGAGACCTCTACCCTCGGGGCTTACGACATAGATGGTGTCGTAATAGCCCTGACTCGCTGCAATTCGCTCTAGCAGATGATTTAGAGCCTCGGCATCCAAGTTGCGAGCTGGATCCAACTCAGCCAAATAACGCATTTCATCCTGCCTGGCCATTAGCCAGTCCATGAAGGCTTGAGCGTTCATCTCGCCCGTACCGCGCAGTTGGCCCAATGCGACTTCAGTGTATGAATTTCGATATTGCTGATAAACGAGCGTAGTTACCAACACAATGGCAACCAGCACAAGAGAGACGATCATGGCTGTTAATTGCCCGGCAAAACCGAGGCGGGCATAGAGGCGCTGCACAGCAGTCATAAAGTTTGCAGGCTCCCTTATCGATTAGGGTATCCAGTGTCGGCCCCTCCCTTACCGACAGGAGCGACCGGCGCACTTATTTTTATTCTTCCCCATTTATCGGCCGGAACCGGACTCGTTTAACCCCACAAGCGTGAAACACTCCCCAAAAAACCAAAAAAAGAAAAGCTATTAATTAGCATGCTAATTAATAAATAACTAACAAAAAGCCAGTTAATAAATATATAGCCAGGATTTTCTAGACAGATGACCGGCTAGCGGTTTCCATAGGCACAGCAATCCCGCCGGCGCCGAAATCGCGAAACAGACGGCACTGTTTTCGGAATCGTTCTAGAAAATAAAATGGGATGTATGTCGGAGGGAGAGGCGGGCGCTACCCGCCATTAAAAAAGGCCGAGTCGTGACTCGGCCTTTTTAATTTGGTGGAGCCAGGCGGGATCGAACCGCCGACCTCCTGCATGCCATGCAGGCGCTCTCCCAGCTGAGCTATGGCCCCGATGTCTCAGGAGCTGCGTATGGTACGCAGCTCCTCGACGTTCGTCAAGCCTCTTCGGCATCGATATACGCGATCGCCGCGTCAATGCGCGCTAAGGTCGCTTCACGACCCAGCAACGCCAACGTCACATCGATCGGCGGCGATACCGGACCACCCGCAACCGCTACCCGCAAAGGCTGCGCAACCTTACCCAGCTTCAGATCCAGCACCTCGGCGACGCCTTGCACGGCAGCGTGTAACTGCTCGCCTTCCCAGGCCTCGCACGCGTCGAGTACGCGCTTTAGCTCTTCGAGCACCGGCCGCGCCTCGGCCTTCAGATTCTTCTTAGCGGCCTTTTCGTCGTAGCTCTCCGGCGTACGGTAGAAAAACACACTGTTTTGCGCCATTTCCACCAAAGTCTTCGCACGTTCGGCCTGAGCCTCTGCCACCTTCTCAAGCGCCGGCCCCTGACTCGGATCGATGCCGAGCTCTCCCATATGCCAGCTCAAATAGCGAGCGACATGCGCCGGCGCCAGCGTCTTCGTGTAATGCTGATTCAGCCACGTCAGCTTGGAAGGGTTAAGACTGGAGGCAGCACCGTTAATATCGGCAATATCGAACAGGCCGATCATCTCATCCAACGAAAAGATTTCCTGATCGCCGTGGGACCAACCCAAGCGTACCAAATAGTTCAACACCGCCTCTGGCAAAAACCCCTTATCGCGGTATTCCATAACGCTGGCCGCACCCGTGCGCTTAGACAGTTTCTTGCCGTTCTCGTCGAGAATCATCGGCACATGGGCATAAACCGGCGGCGTAGCACCAAGCGCTTTAAGAATGTTCATCTGACGCGGGGTATTGTTAAGGTGATCGTCGCCACGTACGACATGGGTAATTTCCATGTCCATATCGTCGACCACAACCGTAAAGTTGTAGGTGGGACTACCGTCGGCTCGCGCGATGATCAAATCATCCAGCTCGCTATTGCGGAAAACGACCGCTCCCTTGACCTTATCGTTGACGACTACCTCGCCTTCCGTCGGGTTGCGGAAGCGAACGACCGCCTGCTCGCCGGGCGCCGGCGTCTTATTCAGATTACGGCAACAAGCGTCGTACCGCGGTTTTTCTTTCCGCGCCATCTGCTCTTCCCGCAGCTTCTCCAAGCGCTCCTTAGAGCAGAAGCAATAATACGCCTTACCTTCGTCCAACAGCTGCTGGATGACTTCTTTATAACGGTCGAAACGCTTGGTCTGATAAAACGGCCCTTCGTCGTACTCCAAACCGAGCCACCCCATCCCTTCAAGAATGGCGTTGACCGCCTCCGGCGTGGAACGCTCAAGGTCAGTATCCTCGATACGAAGCACGAAACTACCGCCGTGCTTACGCGCATACAGCCATGAGAACAACGCGGTACGCGCACCACCGATATGTAAATAGCCAGTAGGGCTGGGAGCAAAACGGGTTTTGACCTTCATCGCCTGTCCGGTGCTGTTGAATGAGGTGAGTATGTTACCAAAGTCCGTGGCTGCACAAAAAAGGCGCTAAACACTATTTGGCCAGCAATTGACAAGCACGAATAGGCTCCCTAGAATTCCCCGCTCTTCGGGCGCGTAGCTCAGCGGGAGAGCACTGCCTTCACACGGCAGGGGTCGCTGGTTCAATCCCAGCCGCGCCCACCAGAAAACTTATAAAAGCAGCGACTTACGAAATTATCGGGGTCGCTGTTTTTGTTTCTGGCCGCAGTCCCCTACCCCATGCACAGCCTCCAGTGACACGAACGACGCAGGATACTCCGCTAGCGGCAGCTTGACACCGGCACTACAAGCGGTTGACACCGAGAAACAAAAGAATGCAAAAGAAGCTATCGGGAGCTTGGCCATAGGGTGCCGCGCGATTCTTATTACAGCGCCTGTAGAAAATCCTTCATCAGGCGCTTATCGTCTGGACTATGCGCTTTTTCCTGCGCGGAAGCGCCCGACAAGGGAGTCGCCGCCTTGTCTATCCGCCTTCGGTAGCTACTTAAGTCAGCGATGATTAAAGAAAGAATGAACCGCCTTAGAATTAAAATAAACTTCTCCACGGCAGGGCTGCTAATAGGAACGCTCTTCTTTGCTTTCTCGTTAACGCCGAGCCTAGTACCGAGAGATCCTGTGGTACAGGGAGTCCTTTCCGGGCTTTCCTTTGCCGCCGGATACGGAATCGGTGCTTTTGCACGCTGGCTCTGGTTCTACCTCGAACTCCCGGTACCGAAGGCACGCACGGAAAAAATCGTCACCCTCACGGCAGCCTCCGCCTGCGCGCTAACGGCCGTCCTGTTCCTATGGCAAGCCGCCGAGTGGCAGAACTCGGTGCGGCAGCTGATGCAATGGAGCCGGTCGGCACCGCGCAACCGCTCAGCGTCGGCCTGATCGCCCTCGTCGTCTTCGGTGTACTATTCGCCCTTGCCCGTCTTTTTCGCCGGACTTTCCAGGCGCTGTCGCACCAACTTCAGCGGTTTATTCCGCGGCGGGTGTCCAATGTTATCGGCGTGGCGCTCGCGGCCGTGCTGTTCTGGTCGGTTTTCGACGGCATCCTGTTCAGTTTCGCCTTACGCGCCGCGGACTCCTCTTACCAACAGATCGACGACCTCGTCGAGGACGACGTCGCCCGCCCGACCGATCCGCACCAAACCGGTAGCCCGATGTCGTTAATCGACTGGCACGATCTAGGCAGGCAAGGCCGCGGGTTCGTCTCGTCCGGACCGAGCGCCGATGACATTGCGGTTTTCCTCGGCACAGAGGTGCCGGCGCCGATCCGCGTCTATGTCGGGCTTAATTCCGCTGCCACTCCCGAAGCGAGGGCCCAGCTTGCCCTTGAAGAGCTCATACGCGTGGACGCCTTCGAACGCTCGATTCTGCTCCTCCTTACCCCCACCGGGACAGGTTGGATCGATCCGGCCGCCATCGACACCGTGGAATATCTGCATCGCGGGGACATCGCCAGCGTTGCCGTACAGTACTCGTACCTGCCGAGCCCATTATCCCTGCTGGTTGAAGCCAGCTACGGCGCGGAAACCGCCCGCGCGGTATTCGACAAAATCTACGGATACTGGACAGAACTTCCCGAAGACTCGCGCCCGGCGCTTTACCTGCATGGCCTGAGCCTGGGCGCCCTCAACTCGGATCTCGCCTTCGACATCTTCGACGTGGTAGCCGACCCGCCGCACGGCGCCTTGTGGAGCGGGCCGCCATTTCGCAGCGAAACTTGGCGCTCGGTAACCGCACGACGAGATCCGGACTCTCCCGCCTGGCTACCTCGATTCAGGGACGGCTCCGTGGTCCGCTTCACGAACCAAAAAAACGGCCTGGAAATTCCGGGAGAACCTTGGGGGCCTTTTCGTATCGTTTACCTACAATACGCCAGCGACCCCGTAACCTTTTTCGAACCGCAAGCCTTTTACCGGGAGCCGGACTGGATGCGAGAACCTCGCGGCCCCGACGTATCCCCCGAACTGCGCTGGTATCCGGTCGTAACCATGCTACAACTGGCAGCGGACATGGCGGCCGGGTCCGCCCCCAATGGCTATGGCCACGATTATGCGGCGGCAGACTATATCGAAGCCTGGGTGGCGCTTACCGAACCCCCGCGCTGGACCAAGGCCGATACCAACCGGCTCAAGACCCTATTTGCCGAAAAAAGATAAACGGCAACCGTCGCCATACCAACCTCTGAAGACGCGCGCTGTTTGCCCGACAGCCTTACGAGGCCGGACCGCAGACCATCAGCATATTGCCTTCGCAGTCCCGGAAGGCGAACCAATGCCCGTTCTGAATGGCCCGGCCGCCATACTCGATCACCTCGACGCCACGCGCCCTCATAAACGCAAGCGAAGCCTCGACATCGTCGGTGGCGAGCATAAACAGTGGATAGTCGCCTCTCTTTACGCTGGCCCCCACATCATTCGGCGTCAGTTTCTGATCCAGCAACAAGCCGGCACCGCGCTCCATGGGGATACAGCACAGATGCCCCGCCAGTATTTCCCCAACCGGCAATCCCAACACATCCCGGTACCAGTCGCGCGCCCGTGCAATATCGCCGACGGGAATGAAGACGTTTTCCACTTCGCGCTTGATCGGTGTTTCCAACACAGTCCGCTCCCCACGGGTAATAGATAAAGATGTTCGCAGAAAGCTTTGGGAATGCCGAAACCCGGCAAACGCCTACCAGGAAACCACGCTCAACAAATTGCCGTCGAGATCCTCGAACAGGAAATCTTTAACCTGACCGTGATCGCTGATGGGCCGAACGCTCACCCCCTTTTCCCGTAATAATCGATGCACCTGCTCAATGTCTTCGACGTAGAGGTTGAACGACACATGACGATTAGGTTCGAAAACGAACCCGTCCGGCGGCGTCGGATATCCCGGATAACCGTACTGAAGTAAGCTAAGCGCGGTTTCTCCCGCCGTTAGCGAACCGACACATTCGTTCTGCCAGGCAATGTCGAAGCCCAAGGTATCGGCGTACCAGACCAACGCCTTACTCAGATCGCGCACGGGCAGAAATACGGTATCGATACGCTCAAAAGTCACCATAACGATAATCCTCCGCTACTTCATAGCTATCTTGGCCGCAGCATGCTTGCACTTATACCTCACGCCAGCCCGCACCGAAACCGGGCCGCATCGGCCTACATAGCGATAAGCACCCGATCGTCTCGCAATCCAGAGGATTAATC
The DNA here is from genome assembly GCF_003399765.1 of Alkalilimnicola ehrlichii. Taxonomy (GTDB): domain Bacteria; phylum Pseudomonadota; class Gammaproteobacteria; order Nitrococcales; family AK92; genus AK92. Next base: position 82,377 of record NZ_NFZV01000011.1, read on the forward strand.
GACGCCCCAGCAGGCTGCTACCGGTAGATCGTCGTCGCAAACAACAAGGGGGGGCGCCATTCTTCACAGCGCGGTAGGAGTATGCGAAGAAGGCAGGCTCCAGGATTTCAAGGCTTGCTGGGCCTCCCACAGGCGCCGGTACAGCCCCGGCTCGGCCATGAGTTCGTCATGCCTCCCCTGCTGGACGAGCCCCCTTCGTCGAACACGAGAATCCGATCGGCACCGACAACGGTAGACAACCGATGCGCAATCACCACCACCGTGCGATCCCTGACCAGCTCGTCCACCGCTTGCTGAACGGCGACCTCGCTTTCGGTATCCAGCGCCGCCGTCGGCTCGTCGAGTATCACGATAGGCGCATTCTTGAGCAATGCGCGGGCGATGCTGATACGTTGTTTCTCGCCGCCCGACAGCCGGCCACCGATATCGCCGACCTGGGTGCAATAGCCTTGAGGCAAACGACTGATAAACCCATGACAATGCGCCCGCCGCGCCGCCTCCTCGACCTCCGCATCGGTCGCATCGGGCCGCCCCATGCGAATATTGTTCAGGATGCTATCGTTAAACAGATAAACGTCCTGAAACACCGCCGAAACTAAGCCCATCAGCCGCTCCGGCTCCAACGCCCGCAGGTCGCACCCTCCCAGGCGAATGCACCCCTCATGCGGGTCCGCATAGCGCATAATCAGCCGCACGGCCGTCGTTTTCCCCGAACCGGACGGCCCGACGAAAGCGATCATCGACCTTTCGGGGACAATAAAATTAAGATCTTTTAATGCTCGCTCGTCACTGCCCTCGTAGCTAAAGCTTACCTGCTCGAACGCGATATCCAGACCCTTAGGCGCCGCCCCCGCAGGCGCTACCGGCAACGGTTTTATGGCGAACAAGGCTTCGACGCGGCGCAGGCCCGCCTCCATATAGTCGAACACCGACGCCACGCCGATAAACAGCGATAAGGGTTCGGCAAACCGCGCCGCGATCACCAGCACGGCGGCCAGCGTAGCCAGCTCAAGGGTACCGCTGGCAACCAACCACGCGCCGAGCGCCACCGCCAACCACAAACCGACCTCGACGAGGCTGGCAAAGAGTAGCCCCGGTAGGCGCCCGGCCTTTTGATCCTGCCGCTGTACCTCTTCCAAACGCGTCAGCGCCGTCTGCAAACGCTCGGCGCGCGCCCCCGTCCGGTTGGTCGCACGCAGCACCGGCAGGCCCTGTACATACTCGACGATTTCGGCCGACGTATCGGCATGCGCCGCCGCCAGCCGCCGCATACTCTTGGCCAGCGCACGGCGACGACGGCGATACAACCACGCCGCCGCCGGTAACAAAGCGGCCAGCAACAGCGCCAACCGCCAGTCCCAATAAGCGACGACAAGTAAGGCTACCGACGGCGCGATCAGCGCCCGCAGCAACAGCGCGGATACCATGCCCATCGGGGTCGTCAGCTCGTCCACGTTCCCCGCGAGCGTGGCGGTCAACTCCCCCGTGCGCCGCTGATAAAGCTTTTCCAGCGGCATCCGTCGCAGCTGTTCGCCCAGCCGCAGTCGGAGCTGATGCCCCACTTGGGCATAGTGATGCGAATAGGTAAAGCTACCGTTGGCCCACCACCGCAGCGCGCCTTCGAGAGCGACCAAAGCCCCCATCAAGACGAGCCAGCGAGCCGCCGCTGCGCCATCCGCGGGCGTTGCCAACAGGGCGTGAAACAGCGGAAACAAACAGCCTAGCGCCAAACCTTCGACCACTGCCGCAGCGGCAAACAACCACAGGCTGCGCCTGAGCGCCGGCGCCTCGTCGCCGGCCGCTACCAGCATGCGGCGGAAGGATCGGGCGAGGCTGTCGACGGTTGTTGCTGTAGTCGTCATTCGCTGGCCTCTATTTTCGTCGACGAGTCGGTCGCTGTCAGCGTCCACGCCTGGGCGGCTTCATGGCGCCGCCAGAGCCGCGCATAAGCCCCGTCGGCGGCAAGCAGTTCGGCGTGCCGACCGCTTTCGACCGCGCACCCTGCTTCCAGCACCAGTATCTGGTCGGCGGTACGGATGGTGCCCAGGCGGTGGGCGATCACGATCACCGTCTTGCCGCGCATCAACCGGCTCAAAGCCGCGATCAAGGCCGCCTCGCTCTCCGGATCGGCGAACGCTGTCGCCTCGTCCAACACCAGAATGGGCCGGTCCTGCAAAATCGCCCGTGCGATAGTGATGCGCTGCCGTTGCCCGCCCGACAAGCGCCCGCCGCGTTCGCCGACGAGGGTATCGTAGCCCTGCGGCAGCGCCTCGATGAACGCATGCGCCTGCGCGGCGCGGGCCGCGCGCTCGATGTCGGCCGGGGACGCATCGGGCCGCCCCAGCCGAATGTTGTTGGCGATCGTGTCTTGGAACAAAAAGTTGTCCTGAAATACGAAGGCCACCTGCTCCATCAGCACCTCCGGGCGCAGGGCGCGCACGTCCGCACCACCGACACGGACACAGCCCTCCTGCACGTCCCAAAACCGCGGAATCAACCGCGCGACCGTGCTTTTACCGGAGCCGGACGCCCCCACCAGGGCGGTCACCGTCCCGGGTGCAGCGTAAAAGCTGACGTCCGCGAGCGCGTTTTCCTCGCGGCCGTCATACGCAAACGAGACCTGCTCGAAGCGCACCGAGCTGTCCTTCGGCGACTCAATCGTCTCGGCTTCCGGCAGTGCCGGCGTCGCGAGTACGGCCTGAATACGCTTGGCGCTGCCGTTTGCCTTATGAATGAAATGCTGTAGCCACATGAGCGGCATGAAGGAATCGGCCAGCCCCGTCCCAATCAGCAGCGCGGCGACCCAAGGCGCAAACCCCAAGCTGCCCTGGCCTAGCAACAGGACTCCGGCCAAGCTGAGGGCGAACAGAGTCGGCAACGGACCGAGGAACACCAGGCTCAGGCGCGCGCTGACGCTGGCGAACGCCAACCATTCCGTCATAACGTCGCGAAACCGCTCCAGCGCCGCCTGATAGCGGCTGAACGAGTTCGCGCCGGCATCGAAGGTCCGCACCACCGGCATGGCCTGCACGAACTCCACAACCCGGCTGTTGACGTTCTCGTTCTCCTGGTCGTAGCGTCGCTGTAAGGTGTCGCGATTGCGCATGGACAAAGCCAAGGTCGCGACGCCGACGGCTAATACCGCCAGCGCCGCCAGGGCAAGCCGCCAATCCAGCCACACCAGAAGCGCCAGCGTCGCGGCGGGCACCGCAAGGCTGCGGCCGAGAAACGGCGTGCTGTCGGCTACGAACGCGTGCAAGTTCTTGACGTCGTCCTGCATGACCTTAGCCAGCGAACCGGTACCGGCGGTCACCAGATAGCCCATCGGCACCCGCGCCAGGTGGTCGCTCAGGCGAGTGCGCAGCAGCGTCTCCAAGCGGAACGCCGCCAGATGCGAGACCTCGAACGCCAACGCCCGCGCCAGGAAGGCAAGCACGATCAGGGCACCGGCACCGCCTACCCACAGCCAAGGCGGTGCCTGCCCGAGCAACGCATTAACGGCCAGCGCCAACGACGCCACCCCGCCCAGGCCGCACAAGGCGCCGCTAGCAGCCAGCGCCATGGCCAAGCGGATGCGGCCCATGATCGGCCGCATCAGATGCCACACGCCCTGCGGCTCGCGCCCGTCGTCGGGATTACCGACCATCGCGCCCCCTCGTCTCGGTAACCCGCAGCGGTTCGGCGATCAGCTCCGCCACCCGGGCGGCGTTGGGCTCTTCTATGCAACTGAAGTGATTGCCTTCGATGTCGGTGACCATCACCTCACCCAGGCAAACGTCGCGCCAGAACGCCAGCGTGGTGTCGTCCATGCCCGGCGCGAAGCCGGACTCACCGCAAGGCCGCAGGAAGCGAATGTCGCCGACGTACGGCGGCGGCGTGAAGCGGGCGGCGCGGAAACTCTGGCGGAACACCGTAAACAGGCCCAGCGCCATCTCCAGCGGCATCGCCTCGCCGGAGGCTGCGGCCACGGCTTGGACGTAATCCCGAAACCGCGCCTCGCGGCTACGTTCGGCCATGCGCCGGAAGCACGCGCCTACCGCCGCCAGAGCCGGCTCGCCGTCGATGCCGCTCAAGGCGCCTTCCGGCACCCGCCCCCCGTGCTTCTCGATCACCTGCATGAAGCCACGGGCCAGATCGTCGGACGCCACGCCGGCAAAGCCGGCCTGCTCCAGGGTGATGTGCAGGTTGGGCACGAACAGCGCCTCGATCATCAGATCGTCGTCGACGTCGAAGACCACCGGATGGCTGCTGACCAGCACCAGGTCGACCACCTGTACGCCCCGCTCGTCCAGCCGTCGCGCCACCTCAGTGGCGAACAGGCCGCCTAGGCAATAGCCGATCAACTGCACACGGTCATGCCCGCTCTCGATCAACCGTTCGGCGTAGTCGTCCGCCAGCCGTTCGACGGCTTCGGCCGGGTCCAGCGTGCAGTAACGTTCGGTGTCGGCAATCACGACCCCCAGCACCGGGCCGAGCGCTTGTGCGGAAAGCTGCGCGAGCAGCGGTCGGAAACAGTCCATGGTGCCGAGGCCGGCGTGGAAGACGACCCGCAACGGCCCCTCCCCGCCGCCGCCGAAGGGAATCAGCACGCCGTTGCTGCCCTCCGCCCGCTGCCCTTCGGCAAGCTGCGCCTGCGCCGAATGTGCGCTCTCGTTCTCTATCCGCCCACGGACGAAAGCCGCCAGCGCAGCGACCGTGGGGTGGTTGACCAGCTGCCGCAGCAAGGCGTCGAACGGGACCGTATCGAGCCGGTAAGGTGGCGCCGCCCACTCGTCGCGCAGCCGGCCGGCCATGCGCGCCATGATCAGCGAGTCGGCGCCCAGCTCGTAGAAGCTCCGCGACGGCTCCACGTGGGCGCCCCCCAAGGCGTCGGCCCAGAGGGCGCAGAGATCCGCCGTCAGCGCATCGTCGGTACCGGCGGCCACCGCGGCGTCGCTCGCAACCTCCGACGGCGGCGGCGCCGGGCGCCAGCTCGCCAAACGACGGCGGTCGAGCTTACCGTTGCCGGTCAGCGGCAGCGCGTCCGCCAGTTCGATGTGCGAAGGCACCATCGGCGCCGGCAGGCGTTGCCGCAGATAATCCTGCAAGGCCTCGGTCGTCACCGCCTTGCGGTCGGTCTTGACCTGTTGCGCGAACAGATGCAGCCCTTGCGGCGCCAGGGCATGCGTAACCTCCGGCAGACTGAGCACCGGGCCGGCGTCGCGCTCGGCCATGAGCGCCTGCCAATCGTCGCGTCCCAGGTAGGAACGCTCGCGGCGCAAGGCGTCGTCCGGCTCGGTCATCATGAAGGCCTGGGAGAGCAAGATCCAAGCATGCTCGCGGGTGGGCTCGGTAAGCACCAACCAGCCGCCCGGCGCGGCAAGCTCGCGCAGCCGGTCCAGGGCGGCCGGTATGTCGCGAGCATTCTCCAGCACCCCCGCGGCCAGGACGACGTCGAAGCGGTTGCTCGGCAGCCCCTGCGCCCGCGCGTCTTGATCGACATCGAACACGCCGAAGCGCAGCCCCGGGATATGGCCGAACCGGGCGCGCGCTTCCGGTAGGAAAAAGCGGGCCACGTCGGTGAACCAGTAGTCGATGCGGGTACCCTCCAGCGCTTCCAGCACGCTGGCCGTCGTCCCGCCGGAGCCGGCCCCCACTTCGAGGATACGCAGCGGCCGTTGCGGATCGTGGCCGGCGGCAAGCCGTGGCAGCAAGGTGCTTACCGCCTGATTGAGATAGCGCGCCATCGCATTGTCGCGATACATCGCCCGAACGTGGTCGAACCGCCCCTCGGGAAACAGCAAGGCCACCGGGTCTTGCTTGCCGGTGAGCAGCGCCGGGCCGGCAGCGGCGTTTTCACGCAGATAATCGATGAAAGCCGCAGAGCCTAGCCCTGCGCACCATGAGGCTTCCGCCTCGTCCCAGGCCGCCGCGATGGCGGCCTCGTCCGGCGCGGATTCGCACACAAATCGTCCGACCTCGTCCCGAGCCAACCAGCCGCCCTCGTGCAACAGGGCGATCCAGCGCCTTGCCAACCAACGCAGACGGGGCGGGATTCCGACCTGTTCGAGCAAGGCCTCCATACCGGGCCGCGCACCGTGCTCGAACAGGCCTAGCTTGCACAACGCCTGTAACATGGAAAGCCGCGCGGCCCGATCCAGGCGGTCGGCGGCGCTTTCCACAGCGGCCCGCTCAAGCCCCACCACCGCCGCATCGCCCGCCCCGGCGGCATCCTTGGCGAGCCGATCGAGATCCGCCCGTTTTCCGTCGGCCACCCGCGCCGGTTCGGCCACGGCAAGCAGATCGGGCTCGCCGCGCGGCGTATCGACCACCACGGCGGCAGCGGCCACGGCCGGATGCGAGGCCAGCGTCGCCTCGATCTCGCCCAGCTCGATGCGGTGCCCCTTGAGCTTGACCTGGGTATCGTCCCGGCCCAGAAACTCAAGCTCGCCACCGGGGGTGTAGCGGCCCCGATCGCCGGTGCGGTACAGCCGCTGGCCGTCGACCGGATGGTTAACGAACTGCCGGTCGGTGGCTGACGGGTCATTGAGATAACCGACGGCCAGACCGTCGCCGCTGATGCACAGCTCGCCGGGCACCCAGACCGGGCAGTCACGCCCCCGCCGGTCCAGGACCCGAAAGCCCTGATTGGCCAAGGGGCGGCCATAGGGAATGCTGCGCCAGCCGGGCTGCAAACCTCGATAAACATGATAGTTCGACCAGATCGCCGCCTCGGTGGCGCCACCCAGCGCCACCACTTGCAGCCCGGCACGTGCCCGGCGACGGCGTCCGGCAACGCGAGCGGAATCCAGTCTCCCGACAGCAGGGCCAACCGCAACGAGTCCAGCCCCGGCGCCGCTTCCGTGTCCAGATAGGTCACCAGCATCTGCAGCAGCGCCGGCACGGTGTTCCACACGGTCACGCGCTGCTCGGCGATCAAGGCCGCCCAGTGCGACGGGTCGGTGAGACGGTCCGGCTCGGGCAGCACCAGCGCGCCCCCCACGGCGAGCGGGCCGAAGATGTCGTAAACCGAGAGATCGAAGCCGAGCTGCGCCAGGCCGAGCACACGATCGCCCGCGCCGATCTGGAAACGGCGGTTGATGTCTGCAATGGTGTTGGCGGCGGCGCGATGGCTGATCACGACGCCCTTCGGCTTACCGGTCGAGCCGGAGGTGAAGATCACATAGGCCGGCTGGTCGGGGTCGACCGGCGCCGGCGGCTCGGGCGGGATCGGCGCGAGGCGGTCGACGCGATAGCCTGCACGCCCTCCGGCCAGTCGTCATCCACGATCGAGGTCGTCAGCACATAGCGCACGCCGGCATCGTCGAGCAATGCTTGCCGCCGCAACGGCGGCTGCGTGGTGTCGATCGGCACGTAGGCCGCGCCGACAGCCAAAACGCCGAGCACGCCGCTTACCTGATGCGCGCCCTTGTCCATCACGACCGCCACCCGTTCGCCCGGCGCACAACCGCGCTCGCGCAAGGCGGCGGCAACGGCGGCGGCACGGCCGGCCAGTTCCGCGTACGTCACCGTGCCGGTGCTGTCGATCAGCGCCGGTTGCGTCGGCGTGCGCGCCGCCTGCGCCAACACCGGCTCGTGCAGCCCGTGGTTGGGCCGCTCAGCGGCAGTGGCATTGACCTGGGCGCGCTCCTCGCGCTGCCAGTCGGGCAATGCCACCGGCTCGGCCGCCTCCCAGGCCTCGTCGGTGCGGGCCAGCGCCGTCAGCAGCGCTTCGAAGGCGGCAAACATATCGTCGGGCAAGCCGGCCGGGAACACGTCGTCGCGCACGTCCCAATTGACCTGCAAGCCGTCCGGATCGTCCATGGCCTGGCAGTCGATGAACACCTGCGGCGTCTGGGTGATGCCGCGGCCGTCGAGCCGCCCCCGGGCCCGTTCGCCCTCGGCCTCGGCCTCGGTGAGACCGATGGCGCTGGTAAACACCACCGGCATGAGGGCCGCTTCGCGGCCGCGGCGGCGCGCGATTTCGCGCATCACTTCCACTCCCGAGCACAGCCGATGGTCCAGGTCTTCGAACAAGCGCTCGCTGAGCGCTCGCGCCTGCTCGGCAAAGGCCGTCTCGGCCGTCCAATCCACGGCCAGTAGCGATACCGAGGTAAAGTCGCCGACCAGGCGATCCACCTGCGGGTGCAGAGGCAGGCGGTTGAGCACGGTCAGGTTCAGGCAAAAGCGGGAGGAACGGCTCCAGCGTTCGAGCACGGCCGCGTAGGCCGCCATCACCACCGCTGTGGGGGTAAGCTCGTGCCGGCGGGCGCGCTGTGTCAACGCCTCCCAGGCCGCTCGGTCGAGCCGCAGACAGCGACGCCGGAAACGCGGCGCGACCGCCTCGCCCCGCCCGTCCGCCAACGGCAGCTCCGGCGCGGCCGGCAAGGCGTCCAGGCGCGACCACCAATAGTCGCGGTCGCGGCGGTAAGTAGGGCTATCGCGCAAGGCGCGCTCGGCCAGCACATAGTCGCGGAAGCTCACGTCCAGCCGCGGCAGCGGTCGCGCCGGATCGGCATACAGCGCCTCGAACTCGGCGAGCAGCCGCCAGAGGCTGGCCCAGTCGGCGATCAGAAAATCCATCGACAGGTGCAGCACGGCACGCTCGTCGGCCTGAGTGAGGCGCACTTCAAACAGCGGCCAGCGCGTGGTCTCGTAGAGGCGGTGCCCCATCGTCTCGCGCGTTGCATCCAGTGCCGCCGTCAGCCGCTCGGCGCCCATGCCGCGCGCATCCAGCGTCGGCACGCTCAACCGTGGCACCTGCGCCAGAATCTGCTGAAAACCGGCCGGATCGATCACCGCCCGCAGCATCTCGTGCCGCTCGATCAAGCCGTTCCAGGCGGCCTCCACCCGCGCCGGCTCCAGCGCCGGATAACTCACCTCCAGATACACATGGCAGGCGACGCCGCCGTAGCCGAAGGCATCGTGACGGCCGAGCAGATAAGCAGCCTGGACGTCGGTGAGCGGAAACGGCTCATGGCGCCGGTCCGGCTCGGGCACCAATGCCGGCGCCGCCGACTCGGTCCGCAGCAACGCCAGGATTTCCGTCTTACTCTCGCGCAGCGCTTCCAGATCGGCTTCGGCAAGGGCACCACGCGGTGCGCGATAACGCAGCTTGCCGCCCTCTTGCCAAAGTTCCACGCCGCTGCCGCGCAGGCGGTCCAATAATTCTTCGGCGGTCGTCTCCTGCAACATCACGATACCTTCTCCTTGGCTGACTCGACGGCCGCCTCCGGCCGAACGTTGACGTTGAAACGGAACAGGTTGTCCGGGTCCCACTCGCGCTTGAGGCGCGCTAGGCGCGCGTAGTTGGCGCCGTACGCGGCCCGCGCCCACTCCGGTTCGGGATCGGGCAGCAGATTGCCGTACGGCCCCTGCGATACCGCCTGCAGCGAACGCCAGCCGGCCTCGGCCTCCGCCCGATGCCGCGTATCCCGCGGATCGCCGAACCACTGGGCGCAGATCTCGACGAACCAGCGGGCGGCGCGATGCGGATAGGCGGTCGGCCCGGCCGGTTCGCGGGCGATGGCGCCGCCCAGGGCGCCGAACACCAGCGAGAAGTTCGGCCCGGCGCGCTGGAAGCGATCGAGCAGCCGTTCCAGCGTGGCGTCCGTGAGCTCGGCGAGCATCTCGCCGCGGTTGTAGACATGCTGCTGGCGGACGTTTGGCGGCTCGGGCAGCAGGCGGTGATAGGCCAGGTAAGACATCGGTCGGATACCGTCGTACACGGGCGCCTGCGGCCCGCTGCGCAAGGGGGCGAACACCGCGTCGGCGTGCGCCGGATCGCCGAACCAGGTCGGGATCAACACCACGCAGCGCTCCAGGTGCAGCGCTTCCGGCAGCAGGCGGGCCGGCGGTGCGGTCCATACCAGGGCGATGAGCGACGCCTCGTCGGGGGCGGCCTCCAGCCAGTCGCGCGCCAGCGGCAAGATGCGATGCGCCGCCTGTAGCGGGAAAACCAATGGCCCCGCCACCACCCGCTCGACCGGATGCAGGCGAAAGCCGATCCGGGTGACCACGCCGAAATTGCCGCCGCCGCCGCGCAGGCCCCAGAACAGTTCCGGCTCCGTATCGGCGCTGACCCGCAGCGACTTACCCTGCGCCGTTACCATGTCGAAGCAGGTCGCGCTGTCGCAGGTGAGCCCGAACTGGCGCGAGAGATCGCCCACCCCGCCGCCCAGGGTGTGCCCCGCCACACCGACGCTGGGAATGCGCGGCCCCGGCACGGCCAGGCCGTAACGCTGCGCGGCGGCGTCGAACGCGCCCCAGCATACACCCGGCTCCACGGTCGCCCGCCGCGCGTCGGGCTCGATTTCGATCCCGCTCATGGCGCCGAGGTCAAGCAACACGCCGCCCTCGCAGGTGCCGCTGCCCGCCACGTGCGCACCGCCGCCGCGCACCGCCACCGGCAGGCCGCGCTCGCGGGCGTAACGAACCCCGGCGGCGACGTCGGCGGCGTCGCGACAACCGACGATAAGCGCCGGTCGGCGATCGATGCGGGCATTGCGCACCCGCCGCGCCGCCTCGAAGCCGGCATCAGCCGGCGTCAACACCGTCCCGCTTATCTGCCGCCGCAACCGATCGACCGTATCCATGGTTTCTCTCTCCTTGTTCTTGTGCTCCATAAGCGAACGCGGCGCCGTGTGTCAGCCGCGCATCGAGCGGGCGTTCCAAGCCGGCCAAGGCCACCTCCAGCACGGCCGTGCGCGGCCCCGGCTCCGCTGCCAGCCAAGCGTCGCCTGCCGTCAGCGCCTCGAACCGGCCACGATCCGCCGGCGCAACGCTCATCCGCACCCGCTCGATGCGGCGGGCGCCGTTGGGGTGCTCGATGCGAGGCGGTCGCTGCGGCGGGTCGTACGGTGAGACCACGAAGGGCAACTGCGCCGGTTCGGGGGCAAAGAAGCGGTAGCGGACGTCGGCGCCGTCGGGGCGGGTGCGACGGCCACGGGCCGTCCGCGATAGCGGCAGCCCGGTACGACTCAGCGCCGCATGCACGGCGCTAAGATCGGTCGGATCGTCCGCCGTTCCCGTACGCCCGGCGGGTTGCGGCGGCTCCAGTGCGACGTCGCACCACCCTTCCGCGCTCTCCGCCCAGCGCGCCAGGCGCGATCCCGCCGCTCGCCCGTACACCCAGCCCAGCGGCCGGCGCAAGTAGCGAAAGCCGCGCGGCAGCTCGAACAGCTCGATGAACGGCCCCTCCTCGAACCACAGCAGCGCGTTGTGGGCCCGGCGCGGGGCGCTACCCCACGCCACGCTGAAACCCAAGCGCTCGAAGTCGCGCACGGCGGTCCGGATGTCCGCCACCTTGCACAGAACGTGACTACAGATCAGCATCGGCGCCCCTCCTGGCGACGAAGAGCCGCTGCCCCAGCGGGGCCAGCACGTGATCCGCGCCCGGCAGGACCGTCCAGCTCTCCGCGCCGGCCCGGCGCAGCACGTCCTGCCACTGCGCGACCGATAAGAAGGTGGTGCGCGTTCGCTGCCGCGCGTCCGCCGGCGGGGTCATCATGAACGCCTGCGAGATGAGGATTTCCAGATGCTCTCGGGTAGGTTCGGTGATCAGCAGATAGCCGCCCGGCGCCAGTAGCCGCAACGCGCCGCGGACGCTGGCATCGGTGTCGCGGGCGTTGTTGAGGACACCGGCGGCGATAACCACGTCGGCCGACCCGGCGGCATAGCCCTGCTCGACGGGATCACGGTCGATGTCGAGCAGTCCGAAGCTCAGCCAGCCGTGGGCGCGGAAACGCGGGCGGGCGTTGGCCAGGAAGAAATTGGAGACATCGGTAAAGCGATACTCCACCGCCAGACCGCCCGCCGCCTCCGCGGCGAGCGTACGCACCACCGCCTCCGTGGTCGCACCGGTGCCGGCGCCGATCTCGATCGCCCGCAGCGTGCGGCGGCCGTCGCCGGCGATGCGCCGTACGGCCTCGGCCACGGCGGTGTTCAGGTAGCGGGCGGTGATGGTGTCGCGATAGACGGCGTCGGCCAACTCGGTCCGCCCCTCGGGGAACAGCAGCAGCGCCGCCTGTTGTTCGTCGCGCATCAGGCGCGGCAACTGCTCGGCGTTATGGCGCAGGTAATCCAGGAAAGCGGCGGCGCCCAGCCCGCCGTTCCAGGCTTCCGCGGCCCGCTCCCAGCGCTGAGCCAGGCTTTCTGCGGCCACCAGGGAGACACCGCGCCACCGCTCGCCGTGCCGCTGCAACCGGCCCCGCTCGACCAACACCTGCAACCAGCGCTCGATCAACGGCCGGTGCCGTTCCGCTGTGCCGGTGCCGGTCACGATCTCGTCCAGGTCGTAGTCGCGGCCGGGGTCGGCCAGGGTTTCCCGCGCCTGTAAGGCATGCAACATGGACGCGAGCACCGCCTCGTCCAGCGCGTCGACGAACTCGTTCACCTGCGCCGAGGTCACACCGCGCACGAGCGTTTCGGCCGGCTCGGTACAGCCGAACACGTCGTGCTCGCCCACCCTTGTCGCCGCCTCCTCCGGCTCGACGGCGGCCACCGCTGCCTGTAGGTGCTCGACCGGCAGCGGTTGATGACGCCGCCCTTCCTGCACGGCCGGATAGCCCAGGCCGGCGGTCAGCCCCTGCCACAGTCGGGACAGGGTCAGCCAGCGTTGCTCGGCCGGGCCGGTCGCGGCACCGCCGACGACGGCGTCATGCAGGGCAATCAGATCCCGACCGATGGCCTGCGGCCATTGCCGCTCCAGCAGTTGCCGATACGAGGGCGGTTGCGGCGGACCGAGCGGTACCGTACTGGGCAATGCGAGGTGGGCCGAATCGGGGCTGTCGAAGTCGAAGCGCGTCTTGACCGCGTCCGGAATGTGCAAGCGTGGGTTCCAGGTGACCGGGCCGTGAGTATCGGTCAGGCTGAGCGAGCCGCCTTCGAAGCCGAGGGTAATCCGGTGCAGCAGGTGGATGTGGTTATCCGGGTCGGCTGGATCCACTTCGTTGTGGGCTCGCAAGGTGAACGGAATGCCGCCGACGGTGCCGGTAAGCACCTGGAGCGGGCCTTGCCCGGTCGCGGCCTCGGCGAGCTGCCAGGGGCGCACGGTCGGTAGGGCCGCGCCGAGGATGTGCGCCAGCGGGAAGGACACTTGCGTCGAGCAGGCGGCATCGATGAACAGCGCCGGCTTCCGCACCTGGGCGGCCTGCGCCGCCGCGTTGAAACGCCGCACGGCCGGCAGGTGGACGTACAGATCGCCGAGCTGGAAGCGCACTCCGCACTGCCGCGCCGTCCGCAGGCAGGCGGCGATGTCGTCGTGGTGCACCGGCTGTTCCTGGATCACGTGAATGCCGCGTTTGAGCAGCGTCAGCGCAAGCTCCGTGCCGACGCCGCCCATCACGCCCGAGCGCAGCACCACGCAAGCAACGTCAACGTCCGTCGGCAGCTGCTCGACCGCTGTATACACCGGCACGCCGTAGCGCCGCGCGCAGTCGTAGGTGCGTTCGCTGCCGCGGCCGAGCACGCCGACGATCTCGAACCGCTCCGGCAGCTCGGCCAAGGCGGCAAGATAAAATTGCCCGAAGGTGGAGCCGCAGACCACCGTTCGTAACCGCCGCATCGTCATACCTCGCCTCCCACCGTATCCGTTAACGTCTCAATACTGCTGTCGAACACAGCGACGTCGCAGCCATCGGCAGCGCTCAACACGTCGATCACCGGCGCGGGATTCGGTAGTGCCGCGGCCGGCCGCACGCCGGCGGGTACCTCGCCGCGCAGTAGCGCCACCGTCACCGCCGCGGCCATGGCGCCGGTCAGCGGGGCGATGCCGGCCGCCTGCACCCGCACAGTGCGGGTTGCCGGCGTGCCGTCGATGCGGCCGCTCAGTTGGAGCAATAGGCTGGCGTAGGGCCGCCGCCCCGCCGCATCCAACGCCGAGGCACGACACACGTGTTCCACCGCCGCCGCGCGATCCAGTCCGGCCGCCGCCGTCAATGCGGCGGGCAGGCGTTCGCCGTCGAGAGCGATGTACCAGCGGCCGTCGACCAGCGATAAATGGCGGGCGACGGCCTTGGCCTCGGCATCCAGGTAAGGCAACAGCGTCAGCGGGCGGGGAAAGAAGGGCAGCGTCACAGCGCTTAGGCGGCTGAGCGCGCCGGGGCACGGCGCGCCGGCGCGCCAGGCGGCGAGCGCGGCGTTGTCCTCCCCCAGCACCCCGGCCAGATAGTCCTCGGCGCCGGCAGCGGTGAAACGGTCGAGCACTCCGGTGTAAGCGGTGAGTTCGCTCACCGCGTCGAAGCCGCACGCCAGCCAACGCGGTAGCAGACCGGACAGCCCCGGCAAGGCGCCGGCGGCGAACACCGCCGCGGTGCCGATAGCCTCGCCCGCGCGCGCCGCAAGCGTCGGGTCGCTGCCGGCGTCCACATAATGCACACCGGCGGCCTGCGCCGCCCGCGCCACCCGGCTTGCGGTGCGATGAGACGGGCCGGCGCAGTTGACCACCACCCGGCAGCCGCGAATGAAGGTGCGCAGCGACTCGGCGTCTTCGATATCCACCGCCGTCCACTCGGCTTCCGGCAGCGCGGCTCCGAGGCGGCGCCGGGCCGCCTCCGGATCGCGCCCGCCGAGGCGCAACGGCTCGCTGCCCTGTGCCGCCAGCAGGCGCGCCGCGTATCGACCGACCGCGCCATAACCGCCCACTACGCCGATCATAGGCTGCCCTCCTCTACCGTCTCGAGCAGGGCCTCGCGCTCGCGGGCGAGCGCCGCGGCCACATCGGCCAAGGCCGGCGCGGCGAACAGGCGCGCAACGGCAGCTCGATACCGAGCCGTTCGCGGATGCGGGCTAGAAAACGGGTGGCCTGCAAGCTGTCGCCGCCGAGTTCGAAGAAACGACTGCCGCGGCCGACCGCGGCCACCCCCAGCAGCTCCTGCCACAAGTCGGCGACGAGCTGTTCCATCTCGCCGCGTGGGGGCTCGTCGCGGGCCGCCGTCGGCGCGGCAAGCTCGGCCAGCGCCTCTCGGTTTACCTTGCCGTTGGCGGTCAGCGGCAACCACGGCAGCACCGCGACCCGCTCGGGCAGCATGTGCGCCGGCAGGCGGACACCCAACTGATCCCGCAGCGTCGTCGGCTCCAGGTCGACGGCATCGGCCGGTCGCCGTGCCTGTATCCGGTCGACAAAGGACGTCGCCACCGGCCCGTGGGTAACCTCGGCGAAACCCGCCTCCCGCAGCCGGCGCGCCCATTGCGCGCCTGTCAACATGGGGCTGCGCGCACGGCGACGGTCCGCCTCCCAGTCCAGGTAACCGCGATCCAGCACCGCCGCCGTCATAGCGGCGACCGGCGTCAGCTCGCAGCGCTCGAGAACGACCACCGAGCCGCCGCGCCGGGCCAGCAGTGCCGCCAGCGCCGGCCCTTCGGCGGCACGGCGGTAACGGTGCAAAGCATTCACCGCCAGCACATAGTCGAAGCGGTAGCGCAGCGAATCCGGGATGCTTTGTTCGACCAGCACCTCACAGCGGACCTCGTGGCCGCACGCGGCCAGTCGGCGCTCGGCGGCCGCGATCATGGACGCGGAAGGATCGGTCACCGTGTAGCGCACCTGCTCCGGACGCAGCCGCTCGAGCAGGAAGGCGGCGTTACCGCCGTCGCGCGCGCCGAGTTCGAGTACGCGCACCGGCCGACCCGAGGCGGCAGCCGCGGCCGCGATCTCGTCGGCGCAGGCCGCCAGTGCGTGTTGCGTGCCCGGATCGGCGGCGGAGAGCCGATCGGGCGCCAGGATGTCGTCTTCGAGCAGAGCGCTGGCGGGCAGGCGGCCGGCAAGGATGGCGCGATAGTCGTCCAGACGCTGCAACAAGCGCCGGTACGCGCGCTCGATCAGATACCCGTAAGGGGCATCCGTGGCCGACACGGGTTCGGCCGCGCCACTACCTCGGCCAGCCGCGGCCCGGGCCGGTAGCTCCCGCCCTGCTCTACCAACACGCCGCGTTCCGTCAACCAGGCCAACCAGAGTCGCAGCACGGGCAGGTGTTCGTCCGCCACGGCGAGCTCCGCCGGCGGGTTCCAACCGCTGCCACCCGCCGGCAAGGCGGGCAGATCGAGCAACCGGGCCAGTACCGACTCCACGGCCACCGCCTCGCACTCGCGATCCGCCGCCCGTGCCGGTGCGGCGTCGGCATAGGCCGCTGCGTCGCCACGGGTCTCGACGACTTGACCGCTGGCGGCGCCGGTACCGCCGCCGCCACGAGGTGACGGCCGCCACCGGCGCCGATCACCGCCGCCACTGCCTGCCCGACACCGGGGCAGTCGCGCAGCGCGGTTTCGATCTCGCCCAGCTCGATGCGGTGGCCGCGCAGTTTGACCTGCTGATCGGCACGACCCAGAAACTCCAGCGTCCCGTCCGGCCAGTAGCGCCCCAGGTCGCCGGTGCGATACCAACGGTCCACTCCCGCGCCAAGAAAACTGTGAGCCGTCAGCTCCGCTTGGCCGCGATATCCGCGCGCGACGCCGGCGCCGCCGATCCACAGCTCGCCCGCCACGAAGTCGGGGCAGTCGCGGCCGAAGGCGTCCACCACCCGGTAGCGTTGATTGGCCAGCGGCCGGCCGTAGGGGATGGAGCGCCAGTTCGGCTCGACCCGCTCGACCTCGAACAGGTTGGACCAGATCGACGCCTCGGTCGCCCCGCCCAGCGCGAGGAAGCGGCAGCGGGGCACCAGAGTCGCGAGTCGTTCCGGCAGGTCGAGCCCCACCCAGTCGCCGGATACCAGCACCACGCGCAGGCTGTCCGGCGGCTCTGCCTCGTCGGCCGCGGTCAGCAGCATGTCCAGCAGCGCCGGCACCGAGTTCCAGACGGTCACCCGCCAACGCTGGATCAAGCTGAGCCAGGCGCGGGCTTCGCGTCGCTCTACCTCATCGATGAGCACTACCGCGCCACCGACAGTCAGCGGCCCGAACAGGTCGTAGACGGAGAGATCGAAATCCAGCGCGGAGATCGCCAGCACGCGGTCCGAGGCGCCCAGGCCGCAGCGGGCGTTGACGTCGAGCACGGTGTTGGCGGCCCCGCGATGGGTGATCTCCACGCCTTTCGGCTCGCCGGTGGAGCCGGAGGTGAAGATCACGTAGGCCAGCTCGTCGGCGCCGACGGCCATCGGCTCCGGCAAGGGTGCCGTGTCCAGCGCGGCTGCGATCGGGATCGGCTGTGCCGACTCGGCTCGCTCGCACGTCACCTGGCCGGCGGCGTCGGTGATAACGAAGCGCACCCCGGCGCGCTTGCAGACGCGATCCCGACGCGCCGCCGGCTGGTCCGTGCCGACCGGTACGTAAGCGGCACCGGCGGCGAGCACGCCCAGCACCGCGACCACTTGGTCCGGCCCCTTGGGCAGGCTGATCGCCACCGCCTCGTTGGCAACGACGCCGCGGGCGAGCAGCGCGGCGGCCAGCCGCAAGGCCCGCTCCGCCAGGGCGCCGTAGCTCAAGCTTGCCTCCCGGCCGTCGGCGTCGCGCCAGCAGAGGGCCTCCCGCTCGGGCGCAGCCCGGGCCTGCTCGAAGAAACCGGCATGCAGCAGCCGTGCGGGAGGGCTTATGCCGGTATCGTTGACTGTCTCGCGCACCCGCCGCTGCGCCTCCGGCAACAAGTCGGGCGCGGCCTCTAGCCAGTCCGCTTCGGTCAACCAGTCCAGCAGGCGTATATAAGCCTCGAACAGGGTATCCAGCAAACCGGGCGGGAACAGTTCGTCGACGGCATCCCAGGTCAGGCAGACGCCGCCGTCTAACTCCGTAACCTGATGATCGAGCCAGACTTGCGGCGTCTGCGAGACACCCCAGACGTGGCGCTCGAAGGTCCCCGCGGCCTCATCCTCGTCGTCGGGCGTGACGCCCAGCGCACTGGTGAACACGACCGGCATGACGGCTTCCGCTGCGCCGGTTCGCCGCGCGCGCTCGCGCAGGACACGCACCGCGGAAACCGCACGCTGGTCCAAGGCTTGCCATAACTCCGCTTGCAGGCGGCGGGCGCTGTCCAACCAGCTCTCGCCGGCCTGCGGCTTCGAGCTCACTAGAACCAGGGACGTGAAGTCGCCCAGCACGCGATTGACGTGCGGGTGCAGATCCTGACGGTCGAACAACGTGAGGTTAAGCGTTAGATCCGGCCGCGCGCTCCAGCGGCCCAACACTTGGGCGTAAGCGTTGAGCAGCAGGGCGGAAGGGGTCAGCCCGTACTCACGCGCCCGCGCCTGCAAGCGCTGCCACCGGTGCCGGTCGAGGTGGCGCTCGCGACGGCTAAACCGGGGCCGTTGCACGGTGGCCGGATCCACGGCCAGCGGCAGCTGCGGGCCGGGCGGCAGCTCGTCGAGCCGCCCGTTCCAGTAGTCCCAGGCGCTGCGCTCGGTCTGCGGCTCCACTCCGGCGGCGAACACGTAATCGCGAAAAGACACCTCGACCGGCGGCAGTACCGCGTTCGGGTCCCGGTACAGTGTGCTCAGCTCGCGATAGAAGATCAGAATACTCAGGGCGTCGAGGATCAGATTGTCGATCCCGATGCCGACGCGGGCACGCCGCCCGTGGCGTACCACGTCGATCGCGAACAACGGCCACACGCTCGGCTCGAAGATACGATGCGAGGCCTCCGCCCGCAGGCGGGTAAAGGCGGCTTCGGGGTCCGCGCCGGCCTCCGCGACCGGAATCTCGTAGTGGGGCGTTGCCGGCAGAATGCGCTGGCGCCCCTGCTCGTCGAACACCGCGCGCAGCATTTCGTGACGTTCGATCAGGCGATTGACGGCCGCTTCCAGGCGGCCGATATCGAGATCGTCGACGTCGAACTCGCGATAGAAGTGGCAGCCGATGCCGCCGAGGGCGAAATCCTCGCCACGGCCGAACAGATAGGCGCGCTGCACATCGGTGGTTGGAAACGGCTCGTGGCGGTGCGCGGGGGCCGGCACCAGGCGCCTATCCGCGGCTGCGGCCTCGGCCGGGCGCAGCCGGGCGGCGAAATCGGCCAGCGTCGGGGCGGCGAACAGATCGCTCAGCTTCGCCTCGGCAAAGCCTGCCGCCCGCAGCCGGGCGATGAGGCGCGTGGCTTGCAGGGAATCGCCGCCCAAGGCGAAAAAGCTATGCTCGCGGCCGACCTCCGCCACGTCCAGCACCTCGCGCCAGGCGGCCGCCACGGCGTGTTCGGCCTCCCCCTGCGGCGGGGCGACGACTTCCCGTTCCGGCGTCGCTTCAGCAATCGACCGCCGTAGCGCCGCGCGGTCGACCTTGCCGTTGGCGCTCAAGGGCAAGCGCTCCAGCACGACGATAGCGCCCGGCATCATGGCGGCCGGCAAACGCTCGGCGAGATGCTCGCGCAAGGCCGGCAAGGCTATCTCGGCGTCGGGCTCGGGAATAACCGCGGCCGCCAGCCGCCCCCGTTCGACCACGGCCACGCCCCGCGCCACGGCGGGATAATCGTCCAACGCGGCTTCGATCTCGCCCAGTTCGATGCGTTGCCCGAGCACCTTGACCTGATGGTCCAGGCGACCGAGGAACTCCAGGGTGCCGTCCGGCCAGTAGCGGGCCAGGTCGCCGGTGCGATACCAACGCCGGTCGTCCACCACGACAAACCGCTCCGCGCTACGGGCGGCATCCCCGCGGTAAGCGCGCGCCACGCCGGCACCGCCGATCCACAGCTCGCCAGGCACGCGATCCGGCCGATCCCGTCCGAGCGCGTCGACGACGCGACAGCGTACGTTGCGCAGCGGCACGCCATAGGGTACCGAAACCCAATCCGGCGGCACCTCCGCGAGCTCCTGAATGGTGGAGTGGATGGCGGTTTCCGTGGTCCCACCCAGCGCGATGCAGCGGCAGTTCGGGGCAACCTCGGCTAAGGCACCCGGCAGCGTCAGCGGCACCCAGTCGCCGCCGAGCAAGACCAGCCGCAAGCTGGGCAGTTCGGAGTCGGCCGCGCTCGCCAGCATGTCGGCCAAGGTCGGCACGCAGTTGAGCACAGTGGCCTCGTGGCGGCGGAGCAGTTCCACCCAGGCGGCGGCATCGCGCCGCGCCGACTCTTCCACGCAGACCACGGCACCGCCCACGGACAGCGGCGCGAAGATATCGAACACCGAGAGATCGAAGTCCAGCGCCGAGACCGCCAGCGTGCGGTCCCGCGACCCGAGCCGCAAGCGCTGGTTAAGATCGGCGATGGTGTTCATCGCCGCACGGTGTGTCACCTCCACCCCTTTGGGCTCGCCGGTGGAGCCGGAGGTGTAGAGCACATAGGCCAGGTCGTCCGCCGAACCGGCCACGGGGGCGGCGAGCGGTTCGACGGCGTCCGGTAGCGCCGTATCGTCCAGCACCCAGCGCACCTGGGCAGCGGCCAGCACCTTTTCCCGCCGCCGGGGCGGATGCTCGATGTTCAAGGGCAAATACGCCGCGCCGGCCGCCAATACCCCCTGCACGGCGACGACCTGCTGCGGTCCTTTGGGCAGCGAGACGGCCACCACATCGCCGGGTCGCACGCCCTGCCCCCGCAGGTACGCAGCGACGCGCAACGCGGCCTCGGCAAGCTCGCCGTAGCGCATGATGCCCCCCTCCCGCCACAAGAGCGCGGGCGCTTCAGGCGTCCGCGCCGCCTGCGCAAAGAGGCCGTCGTGCAGGCGTGTCTCGGGCAGCGGGCCGTCGGTGGCGTTGACCGCCGCGCGCACTTCAAGCTGCGCCTGCGGCACCAACAACGGCGGCGGCTCGGTCCAGGCCGCGGGCTCGGCCAGCAAACGATCGAGTAAGGTGCCGAAGGCGTCGAACATCGCGTCCAGCACGCCCGGCGCGAAAGCCGACTCGCGGGCGTCCCAGTTGACGAGCAAGCCGCCGTTGAGTTCGGTTACCTGCGCGTCGAGCCAGACCTGCGGGCCCTGGGAGATGATCCAGGCGGCCTCGCCGAAGGTATTCCGCACCTCCTCGCCGAACAGGTCGCCCAGTCCCAACGCACTGGTGAAGACCACGGGGGCGTATACCGGCCGGCCGTGCAGGCGGGAAGCGTCGCGCAGTACCTCCACGCCCGAGTATCCGGCGTGGGCGACATCCTGGTGGAAACGCTTCTGTAGCCGCGCCGCCCGCTCGGCGAAGCTGCCGGCTTTCCCGCCCCGCCAGGTCAACAGGATGGACGAGGTGAAATCGCCGACCACCGCGTTGACATCCGGGTGCAGCGGCTCGCGGTCGAACAGCGGCAGGTTGAGCAGGAAGTCGGGCTCGGCACTGTAGGCCGTCAACGTCTCCGCCAGGACGGCGGCCAGTGTCATCGCCAGCGTCAGTCCGTGTTCGCGCGCGGCGTGCTCCAGGCGCGCCTTGGCATCGGCATCCAGCCACCGGTGCCGACGCACGACGCGCGGCGAAGCCGAGCGGTCCGGCACGGTGGGCAAAACCGGCGCCCCCGGGAGTTCGGGTAGGCGCCGCTGCCAGTAGGCCTTGTCGCGCGCCAACGCCGCCGCCCGCGCTGGTCCGGCCCGCAGCGCCCGTCGGTCCGCGAGGTAACGCGGATAGCTGTAGTCGATGCAGGACAACGCCTGCTCGCCCGCCTGGTACAAGCGGGCCAGATCGGCGAGCAGGCCGCGCAGGCTGAGCGCATCGGCTGCCACCATGTCCAGGTTTACGTGCATCCGGGTGCCGTTGGGGCGTAATCCATCGGGCAATAGCGACAAGCGTATATCGAAGACTTCGCCGGCGGCGATATCCATCCGCCGATGCGACAGCGACTCCCGCAGGGCGGCCAGTTCGCGGCGCGCCTCCGCCTCCGTTCGGTCGCGTAGATCGTAAACCGTCAGGCCGGGCCAGGCGGCCGTGGCCGGAATCTGCTGGCGGCCGTCGTCCAGCACTCGCACGCGCAGCATGCCGTGGCGCGCAAGCAGGGCTCGCACGGCAGCCTCCAGCCGTTCGGGCGCCACGTCGTGGCCGTCGAATTCATTATAGAAATGCGCAGCCACGCCGCCGAGATGCTGCCCTTCGCCACGGCCTACCCAGTAGGCATGCTGCATCAGCGCTAGCTCGAACGGGGCCTGTTCGTCCACCGCCGAGTCCTGCGGCTCGACGCCCGGCAGCGCGGCCTCGCGCTGCAACAGCCGGCGCCACGCCGACAACCTGGGCGTCGCGATGAGGTCGGCGAAGCCGATGGGATGGCCCGAACGGCGCAACCGGCCGGCGATACGCATTATATTGACGGAATCGAGGCCTAGTTGCAGCAAATCGGCATCGACGTCGACATGTTCCCTCGGCAGACCAAGCGTTGTCGCTACCTGATCGACGACTTCGGAGAAAAAAGGATTCTGAGCCACCACGAACTCCCTTTCGTTGTTATTGCGGACCGGCTTAGTCTAGCGCTCTTCACAATTAGCATTGATTATCATTCTCGTCTACAACCGATACGATCTCCGGCATCTCGCCCGACCGTCCCAGGCTCCGCAGGACTTGAGTCACCACGTCCCGCGGTCGATCGGCCAGGTAGAAATGCCCGCCCGGAAACAACTGCAAACGAAATTCCTTTGCGGTCCAGCGTGCCCAGCCCAGCGCTTCTTGTTGTGTCAGTTCGGTATCGTCATGGCCAAGGAAAGCCGTTAACGGACAGTGGAGTTGCCCTTCCGGGCGGGCGTGGTAGGTTTCGATCAGGCAATAGTCATGGCGAACAGCCGGCAGGATAACCTCTCGCACCTCAGGCTGGTTTAGCAGCTCCGGCGCGGTACCGCCGAGACGCGTTAGTTCGGCACACAAGCCGTCGTCGTCCAGCCGGTGCACGCCCCTGCTTCGATGATGTTGCGGCGGTTGCCGGGCCGAGGCGAACACGTGGCGGAGTTGCCGATCTCCCTGCCGCGCCAACGCCAGCGCCAGTTCATGCCCCAATACCGCACCCATGCTGTGGCCAAAGATCGCCCATGGACGGTCCAGCAATGGCCGTACGGCCCAGGCAAGCTTATCGATCAGCGCTGGGATGTCCTCGGAAAAGGACTCGCCAAGCCGAGTCTCGCGCCCTGGCAGGCATACCAGCAGCGGCTCCACATCCCGCGGCAGCCAAGTCGTCCAGGAGCGAAACAAACCAGGCGTGCCGCCAGCGTGCGGGATGCACAGTAACCGCAGGGCGGCCCCGGGCCGCGCACACGGGCGTTGTATCCATACTCCTTCCATGAGTCGTTATCCCCGTTGCTCAATCGCCGTAAAGCGCCGTCGACCCGTTATGCGGTTACCTCTTACCAGTCGCGGCTTGTCTACCTCATGATGTTACGTTATAACGTTTCGTGCAAGAGGTTATCGATCCGAAACTGCTCGACGGACGGAAACACTCATTCGCCAAGGAGTTGTGCTATGTCAGGCGATTTACTGCAAGGATTTGTACCGCACCCCGAGGACCAACGACAGCGCTATATCGAGCACGGAGTCTGGGACAATAAACCGCTCTGGACCCTGATTACCGATGCCCACCCGGATCGACCGGCGGTCGCCGATGGCGAGCACTCGCTCACCTACGCCGAACTGCTGGCGCAAGCCGATGCATTGGCGGCCGGACTGCTGGCAGCGGGGCTCCGGACAGGGCAACGGGTGGTGCTGCAATTACCCAATACGACGACATTTGCTGTCGTATTGATGGGGGTACTGCGGGCCGGACTGGTCCCTGTTATGGCCTTACCGGCGCATCGCCTTGCAGAGATTGAGTATTTTATCCGTCTTACCGAAGCCGTCGCGTATATTACCAACGACGATCAGCAGACCCTTGTCCGGCAACTGCAAAGCGCCAGCCTACCCTTACAGCACATTTTCGTAACGAACGCCCCGGATGGGCGCGACTCTTTACCCATGGGCGATTCGGACGAGTTTGTCCCGCCGCCGGTAAACCCCTGCCATCCCGCGCTGTTCCTGGTATCCGGCGGCACGACAGGGCTACCTAAGCTTATTCCGCGCACCCACAACGATTATCGCTACAACGCTATACGCAGCGCCCAAATCTGCGGGCTGACGGCCGACGACATATATCTGGCGACGCTGCCTGCCGCACATAACTTTCCGCTCGCCTGCCCGGGGATGCTGGGCATATTTGCCGTCAGCGGATACGTAGTCATGAATCGGGATCCGAGTCCCGAGCACGGTTTTAAGCTCATCGAGCGCTATGCGGTCACCGCCACTGCGCTGGTTCCAGCTCTCGCCCAGCTATGGTCCGCCGCGACCGAATGGGAAACCGCCGACCTCGGCTCGCTACGGTTGCTGCAAGTGGGCGGCGCGAAGTTTCCCGAAAACGAGGCGCGGGCCGCCCTACGGGCTTTTCCCGGCGCTCTGCAACAAGTATTCGGTATGGCCGAGGGGCTGATTTGCTATACCCGGCCGGGCGACAACCCAGATACCGTCGCCACCACCCAAGGCCGACCGATGAGCCCGCTGGACGAGCTCCGCATCGTCGACGCCGAGGGAAAGGATGTCGGACCCGGTGAGGAAGGCGAGCTACTGGTGCGAGGTCCGTACACACTGCGCGGCTATTACCGCGCCGCCGAGCATAATGCCGACGCGTTCTCGCCCGAGGGTTTCTACCGAACTGGCGATCGCGTGCAGCTAACGCCCGCAGGCGACCTCATCGTAACCGGGCGCATCAAGGATGTCGTGAACCGCGGCGGCGAGTGCATCGCGGCCGCGGAAATCGAACAACATTTACTCGCACACCCCCGAATCCGCCAAGCGGCTATCGTGCCGGTGCCGGACAAACTGCTGGGCGAACGAATCGGAGCGGCCATTGTTTCCGCAGGCCTACCGCCCACACTTGCCGAGCTGCGCGAGTTTCTCGCAGCCCGCGGCCTGGCCGCTTTCAAGTTGCCCGAACGTCTGGAGGTGTTAGCAACCATGCCCGTCACAGCCGTGGGCAAGATCGACAAGAAACAGATTATCCGCGCGCTGCCGACGAAACGACTCTGTCAGGCGTTGTCGACAGCTGATACGATAATACGTCTCATTAGTATATGAAATAAAATAACAGGTATACAGCATGCCCCAGTCAAGCGGATTAGTCGTTCAAGGCCTGACCAAGACGTACGCCAACGGCGTACAGGCGCTGCAAGGCGTGGATCTGGCAGTGCCATCCGGGCTCTACGGCCTGTTAGGGCCCAACGGTGCCGGTAAGAGCACCTTGATGCGCACGCTGGCGACGCTGCAAACGCCGGACCGGGGCAAGATCCGGCTCGACGGCGTCGACGTGCTGGCCGATCCGGACTATCTGCGCCTGCGGCTGGGCTATCTGCCGCAACAATTGGGGGCGTATCCGGGGGTAAACGCGCGCGATCTGCTGGAGCGCTTTGCCTGGCTCAAGGGGCGCGTCAACCGCCGCGAACGGCGCGCCGAAGTCGAGCTGTTGTTGGAAAAGGTCAATCTGACCGCGGCCGCCGCTCGGCCCGTTGCCACCTATTCGGGCGGCATGCTGCGCCGTTTCGGTATCGCCATGGCGTTGATCGGTTCGCCGCGTCTGTTGATCGTCGACGAGCCCACGGCCGGCCTCGACCCCTCCGAGCGCAACCGTTTCCATCGCGTGTTAGCCGATGTGGCCAGCGAGGCGGTGGTACTGCTATCCACCCACATCGTCGAAGACGTGGAGAATCTGTGCCGACGGCTGGCGATTCTCGCCGACGGGCGTATCGTCGCCGAAGGCACGCCGGGTGCGCTCGCTGACAAGCTGGCGGGGCGGTTGTGGTCGCGGATCATCCCACGCGGCGAGGCCGTGCCCGAGGCGGTGCACCTATCCGCGGCGCCGGACGGCACGCTGGCGGTGGTGGAGGCCGACGCGCCGCCCGGCGAAGGCTACGCGCCGCATCGCCCGCGGCTGGAAGATGCCTATCATGCGGTTCTGGCGGCTGCCGGGGTGACGGAGGTGGCAGGATGAGCTTCTTCTGGCGCGAGGCCCTGGCGGAGTTTCGCTCCGGCCTGCGCGGCGGCATCGTCCCGCTGATCTACATCGGCCTGGTCGGCTATCTGCTCATCTGGCTGACCGACGCCGAGTATCTACGCGACATGGGCGCAGTGGATATTCCGCGTAACGCGCCGGGCCTGGTGTACCTCATGACCTCGGGCGCATCGTTCTTTCTCTTCTTTGCCTGGGCCTGGGTATTCGCACAAGCCATCGTGCGGGATCGGTCCGCACAGTTGCACGAGGTCGTGCTCGCCGCGCCGATTCCACTGCGGCGCTGGCTGCTCGCCCGTTATGTGGGCGCCCTCGGCGTGGCGCTGGTGCTCGGCAGTTCGCAGGTGGCCGGTTTCCTGCTGGCGCCGGGACTGGAATGGATCGGCGCCCTCCCCGCCGGCTCCGTCGGCGCCACCCCCTGGTTGGCGTTTGCCTGGTCGGCACTGATCTTCACCCTTCCCCTGGCGCTGGGCGCCGGCGCCCTCTATACGGTGGCCGCCATCCACACCCGCAGTGTCGCCGGGCCGTTCGCCGTCGCCGCCTTCCTGATGCTGTGCTGGATGGTGGCGATGATCGTCTTCAAGGGCAATCATGCCGATCAGGCGATTGCCACCCTGCTCGATCCGTCCGGCTTCGCCGAGGCGGAGTATCAGGTCGAGAACTGGACACCGCGCGAGAAAACCACCGCACTACTGGAGCTCACGCCGGCTTTGCTGGCTAATCGGCTGCTGTGGGTACTGCTGCCATTAGCACTGTTCGCGGTGGTTTTGGCGCGGATCACGCGGGAGAAGCTAAGCCTGGAACGGGCGCCCCGGCGCCGCACCAAGCCCGCCGCTGGCAAACCGCAGGCGGTACCGGCTCCTACCAGGGTTGCGCTGCGCCCGATCGACAGCCGTCCGCGCTGGGGGCGGGCCGTGGCGGCGGAGGCCGCTTGGCAGATCAAGCAGACACTCAACCGGCGCTGGTTCTGGCTAAGCATCGTCCTGCTGGTGGTGCTGGCGGTCGGCGGTGCTTTCGTGCACGTCGTACAGCATGCCTACGGCCCCCTCGTGCCGCGCACGGAGCTGGTCACGCCGCTGCTGACGACCATGTTCTACCTCATCATCGCGTTCGTGGTCGCCGCGCTGGCCGGCGTGACCCTGCGGCGCGACCACCAGCCGGGCTTCGGCGAGATGTTCGATGCCACGCCCGCGCCGGCCGGGGCGCGTCTGGTCGGCGCCGTCGCGGCGGTAGCCGCCGTCACGCTGGTGCTGGCGCTGATTCCCGGGCTGGGCGCGATCGTAACGGCAGCGCTGGCGGCACCGGACAGCCTCTCGGTGCTCACTCCGCTACTGCATCAGATCGCCGTGCTGGCGCCCGGGCTATTAGAGCTTGCCGCGGTCAGCCTGTTGCTGCACGCGCTGATTCGCCGCCCTGGACCCGCCTACGCGGCCTCCATCCTGGCGGCGTTCATCATGATCGTCAATCACGAGACGGGTCTGGTGCCCTATCCGCCTTATCAGATCGGGCTGCCGGTGGTGGTGAGCCTGTCGGGCCTCGCCGGGCTCGCGCCTTGGCTGGATAAGCTCCTGATCAGCAACGGTTTCAAGCTCGCGCTGGTAGTCCTGTTGATTGCCTGTGCCGCCATGGTCATGCAACGCGGCACGGACTCCGGCTGGCGGCTGTTCGTCCGGCGGTTCCGCATCCGTTTGTTCGGCCCGGCCGGCGCGATCGCCGCCACCGCGTCGCTGGCCCTGGTCGGCTTCGGCGCGCTCATGCAGCAACGCTTCGTCGAGTACGGCAATTACGAGTCTCGGGAGCAACGGATCGCGGACTACGCGCAATGGGAACAGGCATGGCTGTCGACGCAGGCACCTTTCGCCGTCGCCGGCGGTAGTGTCGATCTCGTCGTCCGGCCGCAACAGCGCGAGCTTAGAGGGCACTGGCGGCTTGAAGGCGTACGGACAGCGGGCGCTTTTCTGCATGCCGGCACGCCGACCGGCTTCCGGCTCGGCGAGGTCACGGTACAGGGGCAGCCGGTGGCGGTACGGCACGCAAACGACCATCTGGCCATTCCCCTGCCCGATTGCCCGGCAGCGGGCTGCAACGTCGAACTGGAATGGTCCTTAAATGCTACCGGCTGGGACACCGAGGGAGGCCATCCCTGGTTGCTTGGCAACGCTTACTGGCTGCGCGCCGTGGATGTCATGCCGCGCCTGGGCCTGGACCCGGACCGCATACTACGCGTTACCGCCGACCGCGCACGCCATGGCTTAAGCGAAACGGTGTCGCTCCCCGCCTACCCCGCCACACCGGCCAGCGGGGCTGTCGCGCCGGCCGGCCGCTGGCAATGGCGGGTACAGATCGACGGGCGACACGTACGAGAAGGGGAAACCACCGGCCTGCTGGATTTCGCGGATGCCTGGGCAGCCACGGCGGTGGCTTCCCGCATCGAGGGCTATCGCGTTCTGCACGACCCGCAGCGGACGCGAACGGCGCAGGCGGTCGCACAAGACCTCGACGCCATGGCCGCCTGCGTCCACCGCCGCTTAGGTGCTGCCGTGGAGATAGACACCATCGCGCAATGGCCGCGCAAGCTCGGCGACACGACCGCCGCCGGCCGCTGGCTCATTGTCCGCGAGGATCCGCATTGGGATGTGGACGACCACGGCACCGGCCGCACGGTGAGACGAGCGGCAATGGCCACCGCCCTCGCCCGCCGTATTGTTCAGGATAGCGCCGATTTACGGCAAGGCAGCGGTGCGGTGTTGTTCAGCGAGGGGCTACCCGGCGCCATCGGTTTATTGTGCGCGGGCGAGGCGGACGGCGTTCCTGCCCTGGCAGCGCTTATGCACCGCAGTACGGACCGGATCACCGAGGCCCTGGCCGGCAGCAGCGTTCCCGTCGGCGCGCTGCGCGATGCCCATGCGGGCGGTTGGGCCGCGGAGTACGCCCCGCAGGCCGCTCGCGATTGGGCTGCTCGCCAATCTCCCCAGCAACTGCAGGCGTTACTCTCGCAGATACGGGCAACGGGCGATGTCGAGGGCGCGCTGGCGGCAGCCGTCGGCGAACCCGTGGCCACGCTACTGCTAGGCCCGCCGCAGGCGACGGAGCTGCGCCTCGATAGCGCCGGACTGATCGCCGGCGGCGAGCGCTGGCGTTGGGAGGCCGGCGGCTGGTCGCTCGTGCCGGAATCGCCGGAGCCCGGGCTTTACAGCGTGCGGGACAATCAACTGGTCGTACAACCGGCACATAGCTGGAACGGAACGCCATCACTCGCGGTGGATATGTGGCCGTCCTATGAACGCGAGCCGCGTAATAATGTGCTCGCCCCAGGGGCCGGTCATGTTCGTTGATCGACTTCGGAAGGTTCCGCTGAAACAGGCCCAGGACAAGCTGTTTCGGCCGTCTTCGCACGGAGAGAAATAGCGCCGCATCACTCAGGGAGAAAAACTGCGATGGACACGGCAACATTAAAAGAACCAAAAGAACCGGCCGCTTGCCAGGGGCTGGAAGACATCCGAGCGGCAATCGATCACCTCGACCGGCAACTCATTGAGCTACTGCGGCGACGCAAGGCTTATGTACTCTCGGCCGCCCGCTTCAAACCGAACGAGGCGAGCATTCCGGCACCGGAGCGAGTAACGCGCATGATCGCCGACCGGCGCGTTTGGGCCGAGGAAGCGGGACTCGATCCGGAGTTCGTCGTATCGCTATTCGAACCCACGATAGACTGGTTCATCGAACTGCAAATCCAGCATTGGCGCCGCCAGCAAAATCTAGTCGGCGGGAGCCGGACGCCATGATCGACGAATCCGACATGGCGCTCTTACGGCAGGGGGTAAACGCTGCCAAACAGCGGGCCTGCGAGCAGGGTTCGCCCGTCCTTGCCTCCTGTTCGCTACCTCACCCCAACATCGATTTCGTTCAAATATTCGCCGCTAACCATCGTTCCGAGCAACCTGCCACCTTGTGGGCTATGCCGGAAGACAATTTTGCACTGCTTGGCCTGGGCTGCACCCACGAATTTCAGTGTCCAGCGGGCCGCCCCTGGTCGGATCTCCAATCCGCTTGGGAAACGCGAATCGCTAAGGCGGTCGTCATCGGCGACCACCGGCCAGTCCTCTGCGGCGGTTTTGCCTTTGATCGCCGCACTCGCCGGAGCAAATTATGGCGTGACTTTCCCGCTGCCGCGCTCACTCTGCATCGTTATTTCCTACAAGCCGAAGGCACCCGTATCAAGCTGGTGCTCAACACGCTCGTGGACGGCCGCAGCGACTGCGAGAAGCTATGCGATGAGCTACTGAAAGGCTGGCAAAAGATCGTTGCGCGCTCTTACTCGCCTCCTGCCGAGGAAGTTGGACGCTCCCTCGGCACATTAGTCTCTGGCCAGGCCTGGCGCGACAAAGTCTCCGCCGCGGTCGAGGCCATAGGGGCGGAGCGGCTCCGTAAAGTCGTTTTGGCCCGCGCCGAACAGATCGCCGTCGACGTGCCTTTGCCGGATATCCTCGACGGCCTTCGGCAGCTGCATCCCGGTGCTTATGTGTTCGCTTTCGCCCGTGGCCGGTCCTGTTTTCTCGGGGCCTCGCCCGAACGGCTAATCGCGCGGCGCGGGAACCGCGTTCACACCTGCGCTGTCGCCGGCACCGCGCCGCGGCACCATGATCCGGAGATAGATCGTCAACTCGGGCGGGAGCTATTAATCAGCGACAAAAACCGCTATGAGCATGCGCTTGTGGCCAACGAGTTGAAACGCGCGCTCGGCCTGTATTGCGATCATGTTGCGTCTCCTCCCGAACCGCGACTGCGCAAGTTACGCCACGTCCAGCATCTGGTCACACCTATTCGGGGCGAGATTCATAGCAACATGCCGCTGCTCGCGCTCTTGCAACAGCTGCACCCGAGCCCAGCGGTAGGCGGCTTTCCGACAAACGAGGCTATGGCGTATATCCGCGCCCACGAAGGCATGGACCGCGGTTGGTATGCCGGCCCGGTGGGATGGTTGGATGCGGCCGGCGACGGCGAATTTGCGGTGGCACTCCGATCGGCTTTACTCGCGGGGCGCGATGCGGTGCTCTTCGCCGGCTGCGGAATCGTCAAGGATTCGAAGCCGGAAGATGAGTACTGGGAAAGCCGCTATAAAATGCAAGCTATGATGACCGCCCTGGCTGCAACCGGGACCGAGCCGGCTTAGCAGGTTACCGCCCTCGACACGCGCCTTCGCGCAACCGCTCGCCAGCAAGCTGCTGGCGAGCGGCCTGCCCTTACAGGGCCACTCTCAATGTCGCCCCGTAAGTACGACCGATTTCCGCAATAGCAAAGTCGGCGCCGGCACCGTACCGGAAGTAGCCGGCCAGCTCTTCTTCGTCCAGCAGGTTGTTACCCCAAACGGTTAAGCGCCAACCCCCGCCGCTCACGCCAATGCTTGCGTTAACCCTATGCACGGAAGACTGTTCATAGTCGCTATCCGGCGTCAGGGTATAAGGGCTAGTCCATCGATACAGCAGCGAACTGACTAAGGCGTAGGTATCGCCCCACGGAAGTCGATGGTCGGCCTGTAAGGTTGCCGTATGCCGCGGCGAGTAAGGCAGCCGTCGCCCGCTGTAGTCTTCGTTCAGCTCGTCGACCACAAAATCGTCGAAGCGGGCGTGCAAATAGCCGTAGGATGCTCTTAAGCTCAGGGTATCTATCGGTAGTAGGTTAACGCTGGTTTCGAAACCGGAGGTCGTCGCGGAGGCGGCATTGCCTACGACGCGGCTATACGGATCGACGAACACCCGCTGTTGCATATCCTCCCAGTCGACGTAAAAGGCGGCCGCATTCCATTGCAAACGACCGTCCCACCACAAGGACTTGATACCGCCCTCGTAAGTCCAGGCTTTCTCCGAACGATACCGGTTAGGCCCGCCGCCGGGCATCATGAACTGACTCACGCCGCCGGACTTAAACCCACGCGCAGCCTTAACATAAGTCAGCACGCCCGGGGCTAATGTGTAATTCAGCCCTATTTCGGGGCTGACATTGCTATACGATTCCCGGTACGAGACCTCGTCTGGCATGCCGAAGAAGTTGGTACCGCTTTCGCTCTCGACACCGGCCACTCCCGACTTCAGCTCATAGGAGTAACGTAGCCCGCCGGTTAATTGCAGCTCGCGGGTAAGGTGATAGTTCGCCATACCATAGACGGCATAGGTGTCGGTATCTTGCTCTAAATAGTTTCTACTGAACTGCTCGCGCGGCACTAAAGTGGTATCGAGAAGCTGAACGCCGTCGAAATACTCGTGCATGTAAAATACGCCCCCCGTCCAGCTAAAAAGCCCGGCCGCCGGGGGCGCGTCGATGTTGGCCGAAGTCAGGCGTAATTCCTGACTGAACTGCCATTGCCGTTCGGTTTGGCCCGTTCCCAGACACGTCTCCGGCGTGCAATCGTCGCCGGCGACGGAAGAGAAATCCCCATCGCCGAACTGCTCGAAATCGTAAGTGCGGTAAGCCGTTATCGAACTGAGAGAGATAGCAGGAAAGTAGTGGTCGTAATGGGCGCTGACGCCGTATCGACTGACTTCTCGTTCGGGCGGCGTATTAAGATCGGCACGATGCCGTTTCGCCATCTCAAGCGGAGCCCAGGACATTTGCGCGCCGTCGCTATCGTCCCGCTCGAAGTCCAGGGATAGCTTGAGCGACGAGTCCAGCGACGGAAACCCTAGCGCGGTCAACCGTCCTCCGTAGCGCTGAGTATCGTGCAGGTCTTCGCCGTCGTACTGGTTACGAATGTAGCCGTCGCGCCGTTCGTAAGCGAAGTAGCCGCGCGTCAGCAGCTCTCCGTCCAGCAGCGGCAGATCGCCACCCAGACTCGCCCGGCGGAAGCCGTGGTTGCCTAGCGTTGCTTCCGCTTCCACCGACGAGGTCGCCCCCGGACTACGAGGTACCAGGTTAACGGCACCCCCTATCGTGTTCTTGCCATAAAGCGTGGCCTGGCTGCCGCGGACGACTTCCACCCGCTCCAGATCTCCCAACCAAGGCGAAGCCCCGTTGGGACGCCCAATAAACACTTGATCGACGAACAACCCCACGCCAGGGTTAAGGTCCACCCCTGCCTGGTGAATGGCGCCGACACCGCGGATCGTGAACGTGTTGTTATCGACATTAAACAAGGTCGACGGGCTGGTATCGGCCACATCGCTCAATGTATGCACGCGCTCGACACCAAGATCTTCTGGCCCCTGTACGGTAACCGAAGCCGGTACTTCTTCGGCAACCTCTTCTCTACGCCGAGCTGTGATAGTCAATCCTTCCAGAGCCGCAGCCGACTGGTGCGTCTCACCCGGCGGCCGATCGCTGTCCTGCTCTTGCGCTAGCACCTTCGAACTCGTTACTCCCCCAACGATCCCGACCCAGCAGGCGGTAACCGCCACAAGCGTTACAGTTCTCATTTATCCCCCAGAATCCGTTCACTGAAACCGTCGTTTTAGCGAGGGCGCCCGGCCCATTCGGCAACAACGGCTACCGACTCGCCATGATACGGCATGTTATCATATAACATATGATAACCATTATCATCATTCCGGAAACGGACAACGGAGGGGGAATAGGTACGGTGGGCGTCTGTCAATACGTTTAGCAAGACAAACGGCACGGCTCTTATGATTTGCTAGTGGCCGTTCACCATTCGGTTTGCCGGTTCAGCGGGTTTGTACACGCCCACAAGGTGCGACGCTCTGAACCGGCAACGCGACAGGTGATCGGCACTAGACCACCATTCCGCCGAGTTTGGTCTCCAGATATTCCTCTATCCCTTCCTGCGCGCCCTCTCGTCCCTGGCCGCTGTCTTTCATACCGCCAAAGGGCGCAGCCGCGCTGGTCGGATTGATATCGTTGATTCCGATAATGCCGAAGTCGAGACCTTCGAACGCCCGCATCGCCGTCGACAGATTGTTGCTATAAATGTAAGCCGCAAGACCGTAATGGGTGTCGTTGGCCATGGCAATGACATCGTCCTCCGAATCGAAGGTGACGATAGGCGCGACCGGACCGAAGGTTTCCTCGCGATAAATCTCCATATCGGGCGTTACGCCGGAGAGCAGCGTCGGGGCATAGAAGTACCCGCCGGCCAGCTCGCCGTCGCTCACTCGCTCGCCGCCGTGCTCAAGCCGCGCGCCCTTACCGACGGCATCCTTCACCTGGCGATCCACTTTCTGCAAGGCAGCCTCGTTGATCAACGGGCCGATGGCAACGCCTTCGCTCATACCGTTACCGACCCGCAGCTTTTGCACCCGACTCCGGAAAGCCTCGATGAACGGTTCGGCAATCGCTTCGTGCACAAAGATACGATTCGGGCTGATGCAGGCCTGCCCGGTATTGAGGAATTTGACCAGCGACAGTCCCTTGGCGGCATGTACCGGATCGGCATCGGGAAACACCAGCGCCGGCGCATGTCCGCCGAGTTCCATGGAGACGCGCTTCATGTGCGCCGCCGCGGTGGTATTCAAATGTTTGCCGACGGCTGTCGAACCGGTAAAGGTGAGTTTACGGATACGCGGGTCGGTACAGAAAGCTTCGCCTACCTTGGCGGGATTTCGCACCGTCAGCAGGTTGACCACGCCGGGAGGGAAGCCGGCCTCGTCGAAGATCTCGAACATCGCCTTGGCACATAGGGGCGTACTCTCGGCAGGCTTGAGAACGGCGGTGCACCCGGCGGCCAGGGCGGGCCCCAGTTTTCGGGTGATCATGGAAATCGGATAGTTCCAGGGCGTGATGGCAGCCACTACACCGACCGGCGCTTTCTGCACCATAAAGCGCTGATCTGCCCGGGCGGAAGGAATCAGCTGGCCGTAGACCCGCTTCGCCTCTTCGGCGAACCACAGCAGGAAGGAGGCCCCGTACTGAACTTCGTTCAGCGCGGCTTTTAACGGTTTGCCTTGTTCGCGGGTCATAAGCTCGGCGAGCTCGCGCTTGCGCGCGCTCATCAATTCCCAGGCCCGATACAGTAACTGCGAACGCTCGTATGCCGTGGTGCGGCGCCAGTCGGCGAATGCCGCATAGGCGGACGCGATCGCTCGCTCAATGTCGGCCTCGGTCGCATCGGGCACTTGCCCGATTGTCGCGCCGGTTGCCGGGTCGGTAACCGGAAACTGGGACTCGCTCTGTACCCACTCGCCGTTGATGTACATATCTCCCCCTTATTTACCGCATTAAAAATCTTCTTCCGGCAAGGCCATCAGCGATTCGCTGCCTGCCTGTATCGCCGCCGAATACGTGGAACAGCGCGGCAATATATGATCGGCAAAAAACTCGGCCGCAATCACCTTCCCCTGCAGGAAGGCGTGATTCGCCTTAGGATCGCTTAGCTGCTCGGCGGCGCCGGCGGCGGCCTTGAAGAGCAGCCATCCCGCCGCCGCGGTGGCCGTCAACATGAGGAAGTTAAACGCTATCCCGCCGCTGAACTCAGGGTCTCGCCCTTTCTCCAGGACGGTTCTCGTCGCCTCCTCGACGAAGGCAATGGCCTGCACTAACCGTGCCCGCCGCTCGCGCGAAATCGCCGTCACCGATTCCAGGCTATCGCAGGTGGACTTCATGTCCGCGATCAGCTCGCGCATGCCGCAGCCGCCATCCCGCAATGTTTTCCGACCGACGAGATCCATGGCCTGAATGCCATTGGTACCCTCATAGATCGGCAGGATACGGGCATCGCGGAAGTACTGCGCAACCCCGGTTTCCTCGACGAAACCCATACCGCCGTGGCACTGCACCGCGAGCGACGTGACTTCCTGGGCGATTTCCGTGCACCAGCCCTTCACCAGCGGGGTCATCAGGTCGGCGCGCCGCTGGTGCTGCGCACGGGCGTCGGCGTCAAGCCCCTCGGCCTTGGCGAGATCCACTGCCGTACAGCCGGTGTAGGCCAGCCCCCGGGCGGCTTCCGTCAACGCCTTCATGGTCATCAGCATTCGGCGCACATCCGGGTGGCGGATGATGGGGACGCCTCGCCGGACCCCGGTAGGCTACCTTGCCGCCGTTCCTCGGCATAGGCCCGCGCCTGCTGATAGGCCGCCTCGGCGACCGCAACGCCTTGCAGGCCTACGGTCAGTCGAGCGTTGTTCATCATCGTGAACATGCACGCTAAGCCTTGATGCGGCGCACCGACCAGCCACCCCAAGGCACCGCCGTTGTCGCCGTAACTCATGACGCAGGTCGGGCTGGCATGAATACCGAGCTTGTGCTCCACCGATACCGCGTAGCAGTCGTTGCGCTCGCCCGGCGAGCCGTCCTCGTTGGGGATGAACTTGGGCACGGCGAAGAGGGATATACCCTTGACCCCGGGCGGCGCGTCCGGCAGCCGCGCCAGCACTAGGTGAACGATATTCTCCGCCATATCGTGCTCGCCCCAGGTAATAAAGATCTTCTGCCCCGAGACGAGGTAGCGGCCGTCGTCGGTGGGCCGAGCGGTTGCGCGGATACGAGCCAGATCCGAGCCTGCCTGGGGTTCGGTCAGGTTCATGGTTCCGGTCCATTCGCCGGCTATCATCTTTGGTAGCAACAACTGCTTAAGCTCTGCGCTCGCAGTCTCCGCCAGCGCCTCGACGGCGCCTTGCGACAGCAGCGGACAAAGCCCCCACGCCATGTTGGCCGCATGCAGCATTTCCTGCACCGGGATCGCCAGCGAGAACGGCAATCCCTGGCCGCCGTACTCGGGATCGAACTGAAGGCTTCCCCAGCCGCCCTCGGCATACTGCCTGTAGGCCTGGGCAAACCCTGCCGGCGTACGTACCTGGGTGCCGTCGACGAGCGCCACCCCGGTCTGATCGCCGAGTCGGTTGAGCGGGGCTACCACCGACTCGGCAAACCGGGCCGCCTCGTCCAGAATGGCGTCGACCAGATCTTCCGACAGTTCGTCGTAGTTGCCGACACGCAACATATCCCGAAAGCCGGAAACCTCCTTTAGGACGAACGCCATATCCCGCGTGGGCGCTTTGTAATCTGCCATCGCTGCCTCTCCCTCAACTCATGTACTGGCCGCCGTTAACGGACAGATTGGTACCGGTGACGAAGCCCGCTTCGTCGGCCGTTAGGAAGGCCACGGCCCGAGCGATCTCCTCCGGTTGGCCGAGCCGTCCCGCCGGGATACCGGCCACGATATTTTCCAGCACTTTTTCCGGAACCTGGCGCACCATGGGCGTATCGATATAACCCGGCGAAACGGCGTTGGCGGTGACGCCCTTGCGAGCCCCTTCCATCGCGATGACTTGGTAAAACCGTAGATGCCAGCTTTGCTGGCCGCATAGTTCGCTTGTCCGAATTGCCCTTTCTCGCCGTTGAGGGAGGAAACGTTAACGATACGCCCAAAGCCCCGCTCGCACATGGCCGGGAAGACGTGGCGGCACATGTTGAACATCGAGGTCAGGTTAACGTCGATAACCTGCTGCCACTGCTCCGACGCCATCCGCTTCAGCGGCGCATCGTTAGTGATGCCGGCATTGTTGACCAACACGTCGATAGGCCCGAGATCCTTCTCCACGGTTTCCACCAGCTGCCGACAGCTCTCGATATCGGTCACTTCCAGGGGATAGACGGCAAAGTCATAGCCTTCCGCCTTCATATCCCGCTGCCACTGCTCGGCCTGCTGCCGGAACTCCTCGCCCGGCAGGTGGGTTCCGACAACACGCCGCCCCTGATCAGCCAGAGCCTTGCACATAGCAATACCAAGACCCCCGGTAGCACCGGTAACTACTGCAATACGTTGAGTCATCGTTCTTCCTCGTTCGTCTGTTTTGTCTTACTTAAGGAGCCTTTTTATTACTGCCGATTTGGCGACCGCTCCGGTCGTGAGATAGCGGTTGCTGCGCTGTTCGATCTTGGGGATCTCGTAGAGGTAGTTGACCATCATCCCGGCGGACTGCTTGAACCCTTTTTCTGAGGTATCCGCCAGCCAGTTAATGCGCGTCACCTGGGCGCCGTTACTCAGATGAAAATGGGCAACCGGGTCGAGCGCCTTGTCGTTGCTGCGCTTCGCTAGACATAGGTAGGTCGCCGCAAGGCGTGTCAGTACATCGGCCTGAGCCGCATCTGCCCCCTCCTCTGCCAGCCGCTCGGCGGAGCGGGGCGGCGGCATATTCAACCACTCCGGCCCACCCGGCAGTTCGCTCAGTTCCTTGGCCGAGATCCCGGCCAGCCAGCGGCAGAATCCGGGGATCGGCGATAGCGTGGCGAACTGCTTAAGGCGGGGAAATTCTTCTTGCAGCTTCTTCACTACCTGTTTGATGAGGAAGTTGCCGAAACTGATGCCCGAAAGGCCTTTCTGCGCGTTGGAGATCGAATAGAAGATGGCCGTATCGGCCAGGTCGATGTCCTGCGTCGGAGCATCCTCGTCCAGCAGTTTCTGCACATTGCTGGCCAGCCCGTTCACCAAGGCAACCTCGACGAAGATCAGCGGCTCGTCCGGCATATTGGGGTGAAAGAAGGCGAAGCACCGGCGATCGGAATCGAGCCGATTCTTGAGATCGCTCCAGCTCTTGATCGCGTGCACCGCCTCATAGGCGATCAGCTTCTCCAGCAAAGCGGCGCTGGACGACCAACTGATCTCCTCCAGCTGCAACAACCCGACATCGAACCAGGTTGCCAGCAGATCTTGCAACTCCGCGGCCAACGGCTCCAGGGACGGGTGCTCCTTCCGTAGCCCGAGTATCTCGGCGCGCATGTCGACGAGAAACTTCACGCCCGCCGGCACGCCGTTGAACTGTCGAAGCAGGCGGGTGCGCGGAGGCTCCAGAACCTTCCGCAAAGCCGCGGCGGCAGTCACTCTTGGCGTACCGCTGGCGCGGCGCCAGGCTTCGATGGAAGCTTCCACCTGATGCTCGGCCACGCCGTATTGCTCGGCCAGTAAACCAAGGAAACGGACCCTGCCAACCTCGCTTAGCTGGAGATACGCCATGCCTAGCATGGCGGCACGGTTCCGCGCGGCAACCTGGCCGCCATTCTCGGCAAGGCAATCGTCGATCCACTGTTTGACGATTTCAAGATCGGATTCGGGCAGATCTTCCCGCACCGACAACACGTGATTGCTCGCGTACCGGCCGGTGACCGCTTCCCGCCCGCCGGGAATAAGCCTTCTGAACGCACGCTCGATAATACTCGCCGGCTGGTTGCCCATAAGCGTACTCCTTCGATTCGACGCTGAACGGAGACTCCCGCGACGGACCGTACGACACGGAGTCACCCCATCGCTGGAAAGAAAAACTAGCACTGCCCCCACACAAAAGCAAGTAAAAATACTTGGCTTGTCGGTGACTTTCCATTATTCTTGCAAGCGTTTGTATCGCGCAGAGGATAAGAACGATGGAAGAATTACATGGTTATTACCTGGAAGATCTGGAAGTTGGGATGAGCGCCAGCTATGCGAAAACCATTAGCGAAGCCGATGTGGTGCTGTTCGCGGGGATTAGCGGCGACGATAATCCCGTTCATCTGAATGTGGAGTACGCGAAGACGACCCCGTTTAAGGAGCGCATCGTGCACGGGATGTTTAGCGCCGCGCTCATCTCGGCGGTACTCGGAACACGGCTGCCGGGACCAGGCGCCATCTACGTCGACCAACAGATTCGCTTCAAGGCTCCGGTGCACATCGGCGACACGCTGGTGGCGAAGGCCACCGTGGTCGAGATCGACCAGGACCGTCGGCGCGTCAAGCTGGAAACCGTCTGCCGCGTCGGCGACACCGTCGTCGCGGAGGGCTATGCCACCAACATGGTCGACCGCCGACCGGCCTAACCCAGCGCGAGGACGACGCAATGCTGTTGAATACCGAGCAATCGATAGTGATCGTTGTGGACGTGCAGGCCCGACTGCTGCCGGGCGTTCACGAGAACGAGAAATTGGTCAAAAACTGTAGCTGGCTGGTCAAGCTTGCGCACCTGCTGAAGGTGCCGGTACTGGGATCCGAACAATACCCGCAAGGGCTGGGCCATACCGAAGAGAACCTACGGAACTTGGTAGGCGCGGAAAATATCGTCGGCAAGACGCATTTCTCCTGCATCGACGCGCCGGAATTCGCCCAGCGCTTCCATGCCCTCAAGCGCCGCCAGGTGGTAATATGCGGAATGGAATCCCAGGCGTGTGTACTACAATCTGCATTACGCCTGTTGGAGGAAGGGCTGTCCGTTCACGTGGCGGCAGATGCCATCTCGGCACGGGATACGCGCGATACCGAAATCGCGCTTAAGCGTATGGAGCAGGCTGGGGTTACGCTGGTAACCCGCGAAATGGTGGGCTTCGAATGGATCAGGCGCTCCGATGCCGAAGCCTTCAAGGCATTCAGCAAAGAGTTTTTGCGCTGACGCCACGTTACGGCTTCCCGGCCCTTAACGGCCGGGAAGCTCGGCAGACAACCGACGGATTCGACAAGAGGTAGGCGCCGATCATCGAGATGAAGATTCGCACTCCAGAGGAAGGCCTATCGGCGCTAACCGACGATGCCGAGCGCAACCGACTGCTGGCCGAGATGGCTGAGCAGTCCACCGACATGATCTCGCGCCACACCCCGGACGACTGGCGCTTCATCTATGCCTCCCCTGCCGTGGAACGCTTGCTGGGCTTTACCGTCGAGGAAATCGTCGGCCAGTCGGCATACGATCTCTACCACCCGGACGATGTCGAAGACTTCAAGCGCCGCTCGCCCAAGGTTACCTACGATAAGGGGCTCTACACCCATACCTATCGATTCCGTTGCAAGGACGGGCACTACACCTGGTTGGAAAGCACTAGCCGTACCATCCGCTGCCCGGAGACAGGCGAGATCAGGGAGATTCTGGTGGTGTCGCGCGATGCGACTCACCGCATCAAGGCCGACGAGGCGAACCGGCGCTTGGCCCGCGTTCTGGAAAGTACGCAGGACTTAGTGATCTTCGTCAGTCTGGGCCGCACCGTCACCCACCTGAACGAAGCCGCTCGCACCACGCTCGGCCTCGACCAAGAGGACTACAAAGCGATCCCCTTGTCCACGCTCATTGCCCGGCAAAGTTACGACCGGCTGAGACAGGAAGCCTTACCGCTCGCCGAGAGCAGCGGCCACTGGCGGGGCGAGTTGCAGATGCAGGCACGGGACGGGCGCGCAATCCCTGTCATGCTCGAACTGCTTGCTCATCGGTCGCTACACGGCGATATCGAGTATTACTCTCTGGTCGCTCACGACCTGTCGGACGAGAAACTGGCCGAAGAACAACTCAAGCAATACCAGGCCGACATCGACCACGCGAGCCGTCTCATTACCATGGGCGAACTTGCTTCCAGCCTTGCTCACGAGCTCAATCAACCGCTGTCGGCTCTGGTTAATTTCCTACGCGGGGTCGAGCGTCGGTTCTCCGGCGTGGACAATATCAGCTGGGAAAGCATAAGATTGCCCATCCAGCGCAGCATCTCCACCGCTATGCGGGCAGGAGAAATTGTACACCGGATGATGGACTTCACGCGCAAGCAGGGACCGAAAATCAGAAACCTGAACATTGCCGATGTTCTCGACGAGCTGATTGAGTTTTCCCAGCTTAACGCCGAACGGCGCAATGTATCGCTGCAGACCGATCTGGCTCCCGACCTACCGCCGGTGCGGGCAGACAAGCTTCAGCTGGAGCAGATACTGCTGAACCTTGTCATCAATGCGATCGAAGCGTCGGCACGCCCCCCCGACCAGGAGCCGGCGAGGGTCACCATTGCCGTCGAGCACCATGACCGGGGACAACTCAAGGTGATGGTTACGGATCAAGGGCCCGGCATCGCGGAAAGCGATTTGCCGCGCATCTTCGAGCGCTTTTATTCGACGAAGGACAGCGGCCTCGGCATGGGTCTAGCCATCAGCCGCTCTTTAGTAGAGGGGCTGGGCGGCGAAATCTGGGTCGATAATCTCCCGGCGGGCGGGGCCTGCTTCACATTCACTTTAAACGTTGCCGACTAAAACGCATGCAAGCTCAGGAATATCAACAAAAGGTTTTTATCGTCGACGACGATCCGGACGTTAGAGACTCGCTACAATGGCTGCTGGAGTCGGTGGGTCTTACCACCGAGTCGTACGAAAACGCATTAGATTT
The DNA here is from genome assembly GCF_003399765.1 of Alkalilimnicola ehrlichii. GTDB lineage: Bacteria > Pseudomonadota > Gammaproteobacteria > Nitrococcales > AK92 > AK92. The sequence continues at coordinate 124,230 of NZ_NFZV01000011.1, forward strand.
CATTAACGCGTATCGGCCCGATACCAGCGGCTGCATTATTCTCGACGTTCGCATGCCGGGACTGAGCGGCATCAACGCGCAGCGAAAGCTTCCCGAGCACAATATTCACCTTCCCGTCATCATGATCTCCGCCCACGGCAATGTGGACATGGCGGTTACCGCGATGACGCAGGGCGCGGTGACCTTCATCGAGAAGCCGTTCGACGACCAGGTTCTCATCGATCACGTTCATAGCGCGCTGGAACGCGATCGCCGCCGCTGCGACCAGAAGCGGATACAGACCAGCCGCAAAGCGCGCTACGACAGTCTGACACGGCGGGAAAAAGAAGTGTTCGAGCTGATCACCTCCGGCCTGTCGAACCAGGAGGCGGCAGATGCGTTAAACATCAACCGCAAAACGGTCGAAGGCCATCGTGCCAAGCTGATGGCGAAAATGGAAGCCGACTCCCTGGCCGAACTGGTCCAGATGGCCATTGCGCTAGGCATCATAAAGGTCACCGAATAAGATCGCACCAGCCACCGGCATAACGCCTTCCGGCTAAAGCACCCTGACAGGCTGCCGAACGGATTGTGTCGGCAGCCTGTCGCGCGCTGCTCTTTCAGGCTACGAATTGCTGCCGAAGCACGTGCTTCTGCAACTTGCCGGTGGATGTCTTCGGCAACTCCTCCATGAACACGATTCGCTTAGGCACCTTAAAACCGGCCAGATTGGCCCGGCAGTGCCTGACAATCTCCTCTTCCGTCAACTCGCCATAGTCATGCCGCGGCGTGACAAAGGCACACGGCACCTCGCCCCAATGCGTATCCGGCGCCGCCACCACCGCCGCCTCCAAGACACCGGGGTGATCGTAAAGAACGCTCTCGACTTCCAGGGTAGAGATGTTCTCGCCACCGGAAATGATGATGTCCTTAGAGCGGTCCTTGATCTCCACATAGCCGTCCGGATGCCAAACGCCGAGATCGCCGGTATGGAACCAGCCGTCGGCGAACGCCTTTGTCGTCTCCTTCTCGTTACACAGGTAACCCTTCATAACGTTGTTGCCGCGGAGAAACAGCTCGCCGATGGACTCGCCGTCCTGGGGCACCGGTTCCATGGAGATCGGATCGGCAACCATCATGTCCGACATGGCCAGCATGGTAATTCCCTGACGCGCCATCTTGGTCGCCTTCTGTTTGATGTCCAGCTCATGCCAATCGTCCTGAAACTCGCAGATCATGCTCGGCCCGTAGGTCTCGGTCAGACCATACAGATGAACGACATTCAAGCCCATAGCCTCCATAGCGGCGATGGTTGCCGCCGGTGGCGCCGCACCGCCGGTGGCCACGGTGACGGTATGCTCGAAAGCTTGTTTCTGCTCCTTCGGCGCGTTGATTAACATGTTCAAAACAACAGGTGCCGCGCAGAAATGGGTGACCTCATGCTTGGCAATGGCATCGAACACGACGGCAGGCTGCGGCTGTCGGATGCAGACGTGCGTTCCCGCCACCGCCGTAACGGCCCAGGGATAACACCAACCGTTGCAATGAAACATCGGCAAGGTCCAGAGGTAAACCGCACCTGCGGGCAGGCCTAACCCAATGATGTTGGAGAGCGAATTAAGGTGAGCACCGCGGTGGTGATAGACAACGCCCTTCGGATTCCCGGTCGTGCCCGAGGTATAGTTCAGGGCGATGGCTTGCCACTCGTTACTCGGCCGCTCCCAGGTGAAGTCGTCATCGCCGGTGGCGAGCAGTTCCTCATAGGTCATGCTGCCGATTAGCTCACCGCCTTCGGCATAAGGGTCGTCCACATCGACGATAATCGGCTTGTGGTCGCAGCCTGCCACTGCCTCCTGCGCGCGCTCCGAGAACTCCCGGTCGGTAAAGAACACCTTGGCGCGACCGTGGTTGAGCATAAAGGTAATCGTGCGCGCATCCAGACGCGTATTCTGGGCGTTCAACACGGCACCCAGCATCGGCACGGCAAAATGCAGTTCGAGCATTGCCGGCGTATTAGGCAACAAAGCCGCGACCGTATCGCCCTGACAGACCCCCAGCTTGCGCAGCGCGGACGCCAGCTTAAGGCTGCGTCGATAAACCTCGGCCCAGGTCCGCGACGTGTCGCCGTAGATGACCGCCACGCGGCACGGATGCGCCAGAGCGGTCCGCTCCAGAAAAGAGATGGGCGTTAGCGCGGTGTAGTTTGCGTCCACCCTACTCAAGCCTTGTTCGAATATTTCATCCATTAGCAGATGCCTCTTATAAGGTAGAAGATAGAAAAGCGCCTCCGAACCTCCCTCGGAGGCGCGTCGTTCATACCTCGGTGCTGCGCTCTTTCTCCGACGGCGTCTTGCTAAGCTTTGACGTCAGCCAATCGCGTTCCAGCACCAACCACAACACCAGCCCGATACCCAAGGCCCAGGCAGCCCCTTTCGTCGCTAGGACAGCACCAACGATGATGGCAATACCTCGCTGGAGGTTGCTCTTACCCTCAAGCATCTCGATCGCAAGATAGCCGCATAGGTAACCTTGAATCAGAAGTGTCAGCGCCATGCCGATATTCAGCCCCGGCTTGAGCAACGACACCACCGGCACCAGCACCAGTGCGATCGTCATCCCCCAGTAAAGACTGGCAGCACCGCCCCAGTAGCTATCCATGGTTTTGCGCGGATTATTCATGTAGCGGTTGATGACCAAGGCTTGGCCACCTGTCCAGGCCGGCCCGGACAGGCTAAGGAAAGGCGCGAACAGTCCGTGAAACAGATTGCGGATACCGACGATGACGCTGTTGCGCTTGGGGCTGAAGATCAGCTTCTCGTCCTTACGCACCGCATCGGCGTTTTTGAACAGCGAGTCGACGACCAGGATATCGCCAAAAGCGATGATGTATGCGGCCAACGCCAGGGGCGCTGCGGCAACGAAGTACTCAAGCGGCGGCAAGCCAAGGCCAAAAATGCTGTAGTCCCGAAGAATCTCGCCGACCGGGATGACGGTAAAGCCCCATTCGATCACCGGCACCTCCACCTCGCCGATGAGCAGCCCGAGGATATAAGCGACAAGAAACGGCACGGCGATTCCGTACTGGGCGACATAACGGAAAAAACTGTAACGCTCGCGCAAGGGCTTAGCCGTCTCCGAGAACAGCATAAAGAACCCGAGTGCGGCACCGGTGAGAATGGTGATCGGCATCGTCCAGACGCGCCCGTCGGCACCGAACTCGGTCATAATCGCGGAGACACCCGCACCGATGAGAATCCCGGCCTTGAGCGACATGGGCATTCGCTTAACGAGTGCATCCGCGCCCTTGAAGATGCCCAGGCCGAGGAACACCACCGCGACCATTATCTGTAATGCAATCAATGCCAGTATTCGCGCCTCGCCTTCCGGAAAGCCGCTTAGGAACGCGATATAAAGCGGAATTCCCGCAGTGATCCAGCCAGCGATGGCGGGGTCGCCGAAGTGCGTATGTACGAGATAGAGCAGATTGTTGATCAGAACGAACGCAACCGCGATCTCGAAGGGAATCCCCAGCACCTGCGTCATGAGCGCCGTTACGCCTAACGGTACGACACACAGAATGACCCCTTGCAAGATGTCGGGAAGCTCAATCTTGTAATGAACGAATGGGACTCGGAGCTTCAATGGCCCGAGCATATACGGTTGTTCGGCACCTGACTGCCGATGCTTGAGGGACATGATATTCCTCTCCTCCAACTGGCTCTTATCGTTATGAGGTTGGGCAACTTGCCAGTTACCACCCTCTTATACTAGGCAACACTACTCCATCATTCAATGGTTTTTACTTGGTTTTGCAGTAACAATCACTCAAATCCACTTCGAAAAGGCTCAAACTAGAGCAAAACACGATGCGTACGCTTGGTACCGTGAAACGGGCCCGATGTAGCGCAAGCGGCACGAAATCTAGCGTCGGCGGGATGTTCGATGACTCGGCGCTACCCAAGGGGAAAGAGACGAAGATACCCAAGACGGGTGCGCTACATGCAGGAAGGCGAGGAGGTATTTTTAGCGTTTCGCCGTACGCGATGCTCCGCAGGCGGTGTTGGAAGGGTTTACGCGATTGACGGAACCAGGATGCGGGCGCGGCGGTACCCGATAGAAAAGTAAAATGGCCGCAGAGAATACAGCCCGGCTTTAACACCGGGCTTAACGATTAAGCTAGGTACCTTACAGCGATCCGCGTCCACGACACCAGATAGCAAAAGGTAATGCGATGCGTGCCTTACCGATGTCTCACCAATAGCACCGGCACCGGCGAGCTGCGTACGACCTGTTCGGCGTCGCTCCCCATCATCATGCGTTCGAAACCGCGCCTGCCGTGCGTACCGATAACGATAATGTCCGCCTTCTGCTCGCGGGCGCTGTTGAGAATCGCTTCCGACACCCGGATGCCGCTGCTCTTGTACAGCTCGGTGCGAACTTTAACACCCTCTTTGTCGAGTTGCGCCTTGGCCTTTGCCAATAGCTCTTCGCCCGCCTGTTCGATGGCCGGTTGTAGCTCGCTTAAACTCAGAGCCGGCGCCTCGAAGTCGGGTATATTGATCAACAGGTCCACGACATGGAGCAAACACACCTCGCCTTGAGTCAGCCGCGCAAGGCGTGCGGCCTCTTCCATGGCTTTCATCGAAGTAATGCTGCCGTCGATAGGAACTAAGATATTGCTGTACATAAGCTCTCCTGGGTGGAAAAGTAGAGAAGATTTACCGGTTCACCGGCTCCTGGCTAGGTGCTGCTCGCCGGCCCGCTGAACGGGTAAATCTAAGCTAGTTTCGATCATATTGCTCAGCGATGTCGATTCAATCGCGGTCGGCCTGTTGCTTAGCAACGAAGCCGCCGTGTATTCTTCGTTAACCCGCGCTGTCACCACTTGATTTCACCTTCCTCGGCGCCGGGCAGCTTGTAACAGAGAGTTTTCATGCAGGACAGAGATCTTGAGCGCCTAAACGATAACGCCATTTTAGGCCCCTTGCCCGAATCGGCACGGCAAGCCTTACTCAAGGACGCTTTCGAGCTCGACATGCCTGCGGGCACCACCTTGTTCCGGCAAGGCGAAGCGGCACGCTTTATCCACATCCTGCTGGAAGGCTCCGTTGCACTGATCGGAACCTCCGACGACAAGGGCGAGACCGTAGTCGAGTTTTTCCACAGCGGCGCGGTTTTCATCATGCCTGCGGTGATTCTCGAAGCCCCCTACCTGATGTCCGCCCGGACCGTGGAAGACGTCCGCATTCTGATGGTACCCGGCGAACAATTCCGCACCCTGGTCGAGCAAGAACACACGCTAACACTTGCCGTTGCTCGCGAGTTGGCGCGCCATTGGCGCCTACTAAGTCGGCAAGTAAAAGATCTTAAGCTGCGTTCCGCGCCCCAGCGATTAGGTGCTTATCTCCTGAGCCTAGCAGACACCGACGCCGATTCCGCACAACTGCAACTCACCGAACAGCGCGGTATGTTGGCACGCCGACTCGGCATGACTCCGGAAAATCTCTCGCGCGCTTTCTCTCGTTTGCGCGAGATGGGCGTTAAAGCTCGCGGCCGCCGAATCGAGTTAACCGATATTCCCGCCCTACGACGCTTCTGCGTCTACGACGACCTCGCCTAAGACACCCCCTTCCTTTAAAACGCCATCGGAATCGCGCATCGCGCGAGGTGCGCGCCTGGCCATCTGCTAAGACTATTGATGCAGCAAAAATTAGGTTTTGATGTAAATCAATGAACCCCTTGATGCAAAGCCGTAAAAGATACCTAGCAAATGCTTCTTATACGCCCATTCAGGAGGGTCGACACAATGCCAAGAAAACAACTACTCACTGCACTCGCCGGCGTTTCGTTCGCACTTAGCATGGCGCCTGGCGCGTTTGCGGCGGAGTCTCGCCTAAAGCACGAAGGGGAGTTCATTGTCGACGGAATGATTTTCGGGCTACCTGAAGCGCGTGTTTTTGAAGAGGATTATGACGGCCCGCCGGTTGTAGGCGATTACTTAACCGCGTTGCCTCACTTAAAACCATTGGATTACGAAGGCAACCGTACCCACCACGTGCGACTCGACACATTCGCGCAGGAAGTCGAAGTCGCGCCGGGCTATAGCTTCACCGCGTGGACGTATGGCGGCAGCGTCCCGGGGCCGACGCTTCACGTACGCGAAGGCGACCGTGTCGTCTTCACCATGAAGAACCGTTCGGACGAAGAGGTGGTCGTCACCAAACCCATTCGCGGCGGCGCACCCTACTTCGCCCAATTGCAGCAAAATCCGTATCAGAAGAACGCACCGGCCATCAGCCCCGTCCCCCACTCGATGGACTTCCATAGCGGAACCGTCGCGGCCGACGATAAGTGGCGGACTATCGCGCCCGGCGAGAGCATCGAGTTCGAGTGGGTCGCCAACTATCCGGGCGTTTATATGTATCACTGCGGTACGCCGAGCGTTCTGATGCATACCGCCATGGGGCAGTACGGTGCGGTTGTGGTCTCGCCGCGCGAGGGCTTTCCGACCGACGACAAAGTCGACCACGAGTTCGTGATCGTACAGTCCGAGTTCTACCTGACCGAAGACGGCGACGGCTATCGCTACGACCATCAAGCGGCGCTGGACCGCAACCCCAGCCACGTCACCTTCAACGGCCATGTCAACGCACTTAATGCCACCCCGCTGCGCGCCAAAGCCGGCGACCGCGTGCGCCTTTACCTGCTAAACGCCGGCCCGAGCGACACCTCAAGCTTCCATGTCATCGGAGCGATTTTCGACCGGGTCTGGTACGAAGGCAACGTTGAGAACGAGTGGCGCGGTATGCAAACGGTGCTGCTCGGTGCCAGCAACAGCGCCGTGATGGAGTTCATTGTTCCCGAACCGGGCGCTTACAAGCTGGTCGACCACGAGTTTGCCGACGCCGAACGCGGCGCCGTAGGCACCTTAATCGCCGAGCCCCGCAACTGAGCTTAAACCCGGCTAGCTAAGGCCAAAACCAAGGGAGCCCTCGTCATGCGTCACAGCATCTTCTTCGCCGCACTGCTGATCGCCTCCGGGCCGGTACCGGCCGAGCCGGTTCGCATCGACGGGGGCTACTTTCAGCAACCGATTCTACTCGACGAAAACACTCGGGAAACGTACATCGACGCCTTCTACCTGGATGCCAGACAAGTCAGCAATGCCGAGTTCCTAGCATTCGTAAGACAGGAGCCTGCCTGGCAACGGGATCGAATCCCCCGCCTCTTCGCTCAGCCCAACTACCTCAAGCATTGGCCGCAAGCGCTGACGCTCGGGCAACGCTCGGCGGCCGACGACCGCCCCGTGACCTATGTGTCCTGGTACGCCGCCCGCGCCTATTGCGCGGCCCAAGGCGGCCGCTTACCCAGCCTCGACGAATGGGAATACGCCGCCGCTCTGCAACGTAATGCCAGCAACCAATCCGGGAGCGAATACGCCCACGCATTGTTTGCCTGGTATACCAATCCGAAGTCTCGCGATCTGGCGCCGGTCGCCGCGACCGAGCCCGGTCCCTTAGGGCTGCATGACATGCACGGGCTTGTGCTCGAATGGGTCGAAGACTTTCAGCTGTTACTCACCCAAGGCGACAAAACCGATCTGCTTGGAGGCTCTTGCGGCGATACCGCCCGCTTCATGCCGAAATTCGACGAAGAACACTACGCCACCTTCTTTCGCTACCAGTCCCGCAGCAACTTCAATGCCCGCTCGACCACCAGCACGCTGGGGTTTCGTTGTGCTTACAATGTGGAGGAACCATTATGAGCTTGAAACGACACTGTCTCGCCTCACTCGCCGCCCTTACGTTGGGCTTATCGTCGGGTACCGCACTCGCCCACTCCGGCCACGCCCACCATCACCACGGCCATCACCACGAACCGCTACCGGCGGCTACCGTCAACCATCAAGACTCGCTCTACCACGTGGAGGATCAGTGGACCGACCATCGCGGCCAGAGTGTGGCGCTCGGCGACTTTCGCGGTCAGCCGGTACTCATAACGATGATTTACGGCAACTGCAACACAGCCTGTCCGGTCCTGGTTAACGACCTGACCCGAATCCAGACAGATCTACCGAAAACGCTGCGCCAACAAACGCGGGTACTTGTGATTAGCTTCGACAGCCTTCATGACACTCCCGATGCGTTAGCCACCTATGCAGAGGAACGCGCCCTCGATCGGGAAGGCTGGCACTTCCTACATGGGGAACCTCATCAGATTAGAACGCTGGCAACCTTGCTCGGGGTGCGCTACCGAGATAACGGCGACGGCAGCTTTGACCACAGCAACCTTATCGCCGCGCTCGACGAAGAGGGCAAAATCGTTCACCGCAGCGAAGGCTTGCTACAGCCGACGCAACCCATCGTGCAGGCTATCTCCGAACGCGCCACCGAAAGATCAAAACATTAGCCTGCGCACAATAACCCAGGTTAACGACGCTGCCCCTAATGTACGAGATACTTAAGGAAACACTTAGAGGGCTAGTGAATGAGAGCGCTGACTTTGCCGCCGTTTGTTATGGCAATCGCTATTGTGCTCATGATCGGACTAAATTATTTAGCACCACTCGTACATTTATGGGGCGCGCCTTACCGTTGGCTGGGGATTCCGCTTGTGCTTATCGGCCTTGGTATTGCCAAATGGCACGCGGACTTATTTAAGGCGGTAGACACCAACATCGACACCTTCGGCGAACCGGATACGCTGACGACCGAGGGTCTATTCCGTTATACGCGCAACCCGATGTACTTAGGCTTCGTGATTGTGCTGGTCGGCGTGGCTGTACTACTGGGCTCTATAACGCCTTTCCTCCCCCTTGCAGGCTTCGTGCTCCTCACCCACTTCTGGTATATCCGCTACGAGGAGCGTGCCATGCTGAAACAATTCGGCCAGCAGTACGTCGACTATAAGAGCAGAGTGCGCCGGTGGCTGTAAGCGGCCAACAGCGCATTGTCGATACCGTACAACCGGGTGAAAGCCCCCTGTAATAGCTTAAGTCAAACGTCGCGTGGTCTCCCGAACCACGAGCTCCGCCTTAACCCTCATCGATTCGACCCGCTTCTGGTCGATAATACTCAGTAGGGACTCCGCCGCCGTCTGCCCCATGTCGAACAAGGGCTGACGCATGGTCGTCAACGGCGGCGTGGTATAACTGGAGGAAGGAAGATCGTCGAATCCAATCAACGAGATATCTTCCGGAATACGGATGTTATGGCGATATAAGGCCAACCTCGCGCCATACGCCATTTGATCGTTCGCAGCGAAAATAGCCGTAAACGACACGCCCCGCCGCAGCAGTTCCATGACGGCCAACAGACCGCTCGGCTCCCGAAAGTCACCGTTAACGACCAAACGCTGGTCATAATCAACACCCGCTTCGGACAAAGCACGTCTATATCCGGCGAAACGTTGCACGGCATCGCGATGTTCTTCCGGTCCCTTAATGTGAGCGATGCGTCGATGGTTTAAGTCCAGCAGATGTCTGGTTGCCGCATAACCCGCCGCTTCGTGATCGAGATCGATCGCGCAGGCGCGCTCTGCTTCGATCCGACGCCCGGTCACGACAATAGGTACCTGTTCGGTATAAGCGAGGATTTGTTCCGGCTCTAATGTACCGTAAAGGATAATAATTCCGTCGACCCGACGCGCGATCAACAAACGGATGCGGTCGCTTTCGTCCTGCGTATCCCAGTGACCGCTGACAATCAACGGCGCATACCCGGTATTTGCCAACGCTTTATCGACGCCCTGCAAGGTTTCGTTAAAGTAAGAGCTGCCGATATCCTGTGTCAGTACGCCAACTGTCATTGTCCGCCCGCGCTTAAGGCTCTGGGCCAAGCGGTTCGGCTCGAAGTTCAACTGAGCGATGGCATCCTGCACCGCTTGCCGCTTCTCCCGAGAAACGCGCGCAGTCCCGTTGAGTATGCGAGATACCGTGCTGATGGACACCCCGCCACCCGCGCGACTTCTTGCACCGTTGCCGAACCGGAGCCACCCGATTTCACCGTTGTTTTCACGCTTTCCCCTTATCCAGCAGAAAATCTCCTGCCCCTGAACCTTAACCCGCCGTATGTCGACTGCCTTGGGCAGGCCGGCATTACACCTGAGCGAATGAGGTTACGAGACACGAGGAACAATACCATTGACAGATCGAGAATTCCCCGCTACTACTTATAACAAATTATGAAAACGATTTCATGTCTAGCTGAGCAAACACCCTAACCGCATTCCCAATGCGTCCAGTTTAGGGGCGGTTCGGGCATGATTAACTAAGGAGGAGATAACAGTGGCCTCATTACGCTTGTGTAATATTCGTAAGCGCTACGGCGCATCGGATACCGTCATCGAAAACCTGAACCTAACGATTCGAGCGGGAGAGTTCATGGTTCTGGTCGGCCCGTCCGGCTGTGGCAAGTCAACACTTCTACGCATGATCGCCGGGCTTGAGGATATTACCGGCGGCGAGCTTTTCATCGACGATATCGACCATCGCTATACCCCACCGGCGAAACGCGGCGTCGCCATGGTCTTCCAAAGCTACGCGTTATATCCGCACATGAGCGTCGCCGAGAATATGGGGTTTGCGCTACGGCTCGCCGGCCATACCAAGCAGCAGATCAAGCAACGGGTGGGCAGTGCCGCCGAGATATTACGGATCTCGCACCTACTCGATCGCAAGCCGAAAGATCTCTCGGGCGGTCAACGCCAAAGGGTAGCGATCGGCCGCGCAATCACTCGCAAACCGAAAGTCTTCCTATTCGACGAGCCCTTATCGAACCTCGATGCCAGCCTCCGGGTACAGATGCGCATCGAGCTTCGCCGTCTGCATGAAGAGCTCGGCGCGACAATGATTTACGTTACCCACGATCAAGTCGAAGCCATGACCCTAGGCGACCGGGTAGCCCTTCTCAACCAAGGGAATCTTGAACAGGTCGGCCCGCCCATCGAGTTATACGCTCAACCTGCCAATCGATTCGTGGCGGAGTTTCTCGGCTCGCCGAAAATGAACCTCTTACCGTGCCGGCTTGAGCCGATCGGCGGGGGATCGCTCGCACGCGTTAGCGACCAGCTGGCCTTGAAAGTCCCCTACCCCCTGCAACGAAACGAGGGGCCGGCCATGCTCGGCATCCGCCCCGAACATTTCAAACTAACCCGCGCCGGTAACGGCAGTACCGCCTTCGTTGAGGTGCAGGAACGGCTCGGCGATGCTTCCATTCTGCATGCCCGTTTGGCCAGCGAAGGGGAACGGGTGGCGGTCAAGCTAAACGACGCCGCCCAACAATTCCAGCCGGGAGATACCGTTACCTTGAATGCGGTCGAGCACACGTGCCATGTGTTTGACCCATCGGGCGCCAGTCTGCGCGTTGCGTAATTTTTTTGCCCAACCATGAAAACGATTTCACAGAAACATCGATTTTTCCCCGCGACAGATGTCTCGCTTACTACAAAAACAACATTAACGGAGGAGAGAACGCATGAAACGGCAGTTAATTAAAGGCGCAGCGGCGTTAAGTAGTGCCGTCTGTCTAAGCCAAGCCTTAGCGGTGGAGGTTGGCGACTTCGCCTTCCACGGCTATATGCGAGCCGGCACCGGAATCAACTTGGAAGGCGGCCGCCAAGTCTGCTTCCAAGCCCCCGGCGCGGATACCAAATGGCGCTTAGGCAACGAATGCGACTACGTCATCGAGCCGAGCTTTATCGGTCGGGTGGCCAGCGTCGAAAACGGCGGCGAATGGTTTGTCCACGTCATGCCGTCGGTCTACCGCTCCTGGGACGACGACGACGAGCTGGTTTCCACCTTCGGCCAAGCCTTTGTCTACGGCGAGAACATTCCGCAACTGGCGAACGGTAGCGTGTGGGCGGGTCGCCGCTTCTACGACCGGGTACAACTGGGCATTAACGATCAGTTTCTAGAAAACCACGACGGCGACGGCGGCGGTATCGAGAACGTCGACCTCGGTTTCGCCGCGTTCAGTTACGCCTTTCTGATGCGGCCGCAACAAAACGCTAACGACGCCGCTTACCAACACGCCTTAAGACTGACGGACATCCCGAGCGTGCTGGGCAGCCATTTCAACGTCTACGCCGGCTACCACAATCGCACAGCCTCGTCGGATCAGTCTTATGCCCCGCCGTCGGAACCCGTCGGGGTCGATTCGCTAAAGCGTATCGGGATCTACCACATCACCCCCGACACCTTGGGCGGCAGTACATTTCTCGGCTTCCGCTACGAGGAAGGCAATAACGACGAACGGGGCGAGTTGACCCAATGGCGCGTCGTGCTGCAACAAGAGGGCTTTGTCGATGCCTTTAGTACCGGTTGGTCGCTTATCGCCCAATACCGGAGCAAAGAAGAAAACAATCTCGAAGAAGAATGGTATTCCGCCGGCATCCGCACCGACACGCACCTGAGCGGTCCGTTTCGGTTTCTTCTCGAAGTCGGCCACGACGTGGTGAAACCCGAAAACCAGCGCCGCCGCGAGATGAGCAAAATCACGCTGGCCACCGCCGTCTCCGGCGGGCCCGATCCCTGGTCGCGCCCGACCGTCCGCTTGTTCTACACCTACGCCCACTGGAACAGCGCAACCCGCGACAATCTCAGCGGCGCGCTTGAGCAGGTGTACGGAAATTCGACAAACGGCAGCACCGTCGGCATTCAAGGCGAAGTCTGGTGGTAACGCCCGTTCGTTAGCAGGGATAAGGAGAAGACCATGAACTTACTACGACACCTCGGCGTCAGCGCCGCTTTGTTATTCGCAACCGCCGTCTCGGCCAGTGCCGCCGAAATTCGCCTCGAAGGCTATCCGGACTTCGACAGTAAGCTTGAGCGCCTCTTGCCCGACTTTCAAGAAGAAACCGGGCTGAAGGTTCACGTCTTGATGAACAATTGGGAGGAACACCACCGCCGCTTGGCGACGACCTTGGCGACCGGGCGCGGCGCGGCCGACATCGTGTATGTCGATGTCGGTAAGGTCGGCGCCTTCGTCAATGGCGGAGGCTTTGTCGATCTTACCGAACGCTATAAAGACATTGCCGGTCATTACGCGCAGTACGCCGTTGCCCAAGGCCGCGGCCCGGACGGCAAACAGTATGCCGTACCCGTGGATATCGGCCCGGGCGTCATGTATTACCGCCGCGATTTTATGGAAGACGCAGGTTACGCGCTCGACGATGTCGTTGACTCTTGGGAAGCCTATGTGGAATACGGTCGCTGGTTGCAAGAAGAACACGGCGTTCTACTGATTGGCGATGCCACATCGGTTGCCCAAGCCATTGTGTTTACCGAAGTCGAACCGGGGAACGGCTTTTACTTCGACCGCGATGGCCAACCGATACTAACTTCGGAGCGATTTGTACGCGCGTTCAGCATCGCCAAACAGATCCGCGACGAAGGCCTGGACGGCCGTATCAACGACTGGACGGAAGACTGGTACGAAGGCTTTCGCGAAGGGCGTTTTGCCACAGAGCTATCCGGCGCTTGGTTGCTTGGCCATATGCAAAACTGGATCGCGCCGGAAACGTCCGGCCAATGGGGCGTTTCCGGCCTCCCCGCCGGGGTCTACGGCTCCTGGGGCGGCTCCTTCTTAGCCATTCCGACACACAGCCAAAACGTCGATCAAGCCTGGCAGCTTATCAGCCACCTTTTAGAGGCGGAAACGCAGAAGGCGGCTTTCCGCAACATTGCGGCATTTCCGGCGCACGTCGGCACCTACGACGATCCGATGTTCGATGAAGAAATCGAGTTCCTCCGCGGCCAACGCGCTCGGCAGTTATTCGCCGAAATCGCACAGAACGTTGAGCCGGTGACACCGCACGCCGGCGATAACATCGCTTACGACATGATCTTCGAAGTCGCTCTGCCTCGCGTTTTGAACGATGGGGAGGCGGTGGAAAAAGCACTTGCCGATGCCGAACGCCAGCTACGCCGACGCCTGCGCACGCTGTAAGTCACGACCTAACACGCCGGGGGCGGCTGCAATGCGCCGCCCGGCGTTAACCTGGGGAGAATACGAAGCATGACTGTCCAGGCTTCCGCCCAAGCGACGCTACCGGAACGCCCGCCTTCACAGAAGGCAGCGGTTGCGGAGGCGCAAAACAGCAGACAAGGACGACAGCCCCCTATTGGTTTTTATCGCCGTTTTTCCTGCTGTTCGGAACCTTTTTCGTCTTTCCTATTTTTTCATGATTTTCCTGTCCTTCCACACGTGGAACCCCGTGCAGGGGCTGGGCGCCATGGAATGGGTAGGTTGGGAGAACTACCAACTCGCGTTAACCGACCCGATGCTGTGGCAATCGCTGTGGAATACGATTGTGATCGCCTGCCTATCCGGTATTCCACAACATCTTGTGGCACTACCCACCGCCTACCTTCTCGTTCGGCTGGGAGCACGTGCTCGACACTGGCTCAGCGTCGCATTTTTCATGCCTTACGTGACTTCGACGATCGCGGTGTCGATGATTTTCTACGTCATGTATGCGCCGGCGAGCGGGATCATCAACAAAACGCTCGTTCTGTTAGCCGATGCAAGCCTCACGCAGTGGGCATTCGCCTGGGTGCACGAGGCCATGCCGATACGGTGGACGCAGGATAATGCACTGATCCGCTATTCGGTGTCCTTTGTGGTGTTTTGGAAGTATGTGGGCTTCAACATCATCATCTACTGCGCCGGTTTGATGACGATCCCCAAGGATCTTTACGAGGCGGCCCGCATCGATGGCGCTAACGCCTGGCAACAGTTCCGCTACATCGCGCTACCGCTGTTGCGGCCTTTCATCTTCTTCGCCGTCACGCTAACCATCATCGGCAATATGAACCTGTTCGACGAACCCTACGTGCTGACCCGTGCGCTCCAACAGGCCGCCGATAACGGCATGACCATCTCCAACTACCTCTACCGGGTCGCTTGGGAATGGCTGGATATGGGCGGCGCCGCAGCCGTGTCGTGGATATTGTTCGGCATCATCGCGCTGCTGACCGCTATTTACTTCTACCTGTTCGGCCGGAAGGGGCTGGAGGAGCACTCATGAGCGTATCGTTTCTGCAAAGCGACGCCTATCAACGCAGCCTCGACGTCGCGTTAAAGACCCTATTATGGTTTTTCCTGATTTTGGGCGTGATTGTTACTTTGTTTCCCTTTCTATGGTCGGCACTGCTGTCGACCCACGATCGCAGCACCATGTTCAGCTCGCAGCTGACGCTGTACTTCAGCGACCAACTGTTCAACAACTACGAACGGCTGCTTGCCATCATGCCGTTCTGGACTGCCATGTTTAACAGCTTCAAGGTCGCGGCTCTGGGAACACTGGTATCGCTGTTGTTCTGCAGCATGTGCGGCTACGCCTTGGCGGTCTATCGCTTTCGCGGCCGCAATCTTGTGTTCCTCGTCATGGTCAGCTCGATGATGATCCCCCCGTTTTGACATTGATACCCTACTACTTGGTAATCGACAGTCTGGGGCTTATCAATACTCACCTAGCGGTTTGGTTGCCGTTCACGATCAACCCCATCGGCATTTTTCTGATGCGGCAATACATCGTCGCGTCCGTTCCCAAAGAACTGCTGGAGGCGGCCCGCCTCGACGGTGCGGGGGAGTTCCGTATTTACTGGAGCATCGTACTTCCCCTGCTGCGACCGGCACTTGGCACGCTCGCCATCGTGCAGTTCGTTTTTCTCTGGAATAACTTCTTGCACCCGCTGGTGGTACTAACGAGCGCGGATATGCAAGTCGTCACACTCGCCCTGCGCAGCGTGCAGAACGTCCCGAACACGCCCTGGGGCGCTGTCATGCTGGGTACCACGATTTCCATCCTGCCGCTGATTGCGATCTATCTGCTCGCATCGAAACAGATGATCTCCGGACTCACCGGCGGCGCCGTTAAGGAATAACCACTAGGAGACCTACACATGAGTTTTGCACTACCACGCGATTCCCGTCTTAGACACCCCGACTTCCTGTTCGGCGTGGCGACCGCGGCTTACCAAGTCGAAGGCGCCAGTACCCAAGACGGCCGCACGCCGAGTATCTGGGACACCTTCAGCCGCGAACCCGGCCGGGTACTCAACGGCGATAACGGCGATATAGCCTGCGACCACTATCACCGCTGGCCGCAAGACCTCGACCTTATTCAAGAGCTCGGCTTCGACGCCTATCGGCTCTCGATCGCCTGGCCGCGTATCGTGCCGGAACGCGGGCAAGTCAATGCACTCGGCCTAGCATTCTACGACCGGCTCATTGACGGCCTGTTAGAGCGCGGCATCAAGCCGGTAGTCACCCTCTACCACTGGGACTTGCCGCAGTACCTTGGCGACCGCGGCGGCTGGGTTAATCGGGAAACGGCGTATCTATTCGCAGAGTTCGCCGATACCGTTTCGCGCCGGCTCGGCGATCGCGTGCATGCCTATGTCACGCTCAACGAACCGTGGTGCAGCGCGTTTCTCGGCTATAAACTCGGACTGCATGCACCGGGCCTGAAGGAGCCGCGGCTGGGTTTTCAGGCTGCTCACCACCTGCTGCTCGGGCACGGGCTGGCCCTACCGGCCTTGCGCGCCAACGCCCCCAATAGCCGGCTCGGGCTGACCCTCAACTTCACCCCCAATTACCCGGCTAGCCCTCGGTATAACGACCACGCGGTCGCACTACTGGAAGATGCCATCAACAGCCACTGGTTTTTGCAACCCGTCATGGAAGGCTGCTACCCCTGGCTCGTTCGGCAACAACTGGCCGAAGCAAACCCGGCGATCTATCCGGGCGACATGGCGGTCATCTCGCGCCCGCTCGATTTTCTGGGCGTTAACTACTATACCCGCTCCGTCGTGCGAGACGACGGCCGTGGCAGAGCAACGGAAGCGCCTTTGCAGCACGCGGAACGGAGCAGCATCGGCTGGGAGATTTATCCGCAGGGTATGTACGACCTATTACTCGGGCTTCACCGGCAATATACGTTGCCACCGATCGTTATCACGGAAAACGGCGCTGCCGACGTCAGCCCGCAGGAAGATACGCTGCGCTGCCGTTATCACGAACAGCACCTGCAAGCGATCGACCGCGCCATTCGCGACGGTGTCGATGTCGCCGGTTACTTTGCCTGGAGTCTTATGGATAACTTTGAGTGGGCCGAGGGCTATAGCCAGCGATTCGGCTTAGTGCATGTCGACTACAAAACGCAACAGCGTACAAAGAAGCGAAGCGCGGAGCTGTTCCGCCAATTTCTAGCGGAACGCACCGGTGCCGAAGCCCAAACCGCCAGTGCCGAGTAAATCTACAGGGCGGCTGCCGACGCAGCCGCCTATATGCGGACGGGCGAGCACCGCGGCCTCCCGCCCTTACCGACACCGCGTATCCAACACCTAGAGAAACATCAAGTACAACTCGGGCCCCGCCCGTATTTCCTTATCGACGACCGGTAGAAGCGGCTCGCGCCTCCCAGGCTCATCGCAACGCCGGGGCCTGGCGGTACTACAGAGCCGCTTACGGAAGGGCCTTCATCCCGTTCACTCAGTAAGAACGACCCAAGTCACCATCAAAAACGTCAAGACCGCTAGCACAGCCCAACCTATCCAGCCATGCCACCACTCACGCTTGGCCCAGCGCTCGCTAGGCTCGCGGTCGCTTTGCTTGATTTTCTTACGCCCCCGCCAAGCCCCTTCGCCCGCACCGGAACTCGCCCAGCCCAGC
>NZ_NFZV01000012.1 GCF_003399765.1 Alkalilimnicola ehrlichii
AACCGTCACCGCCTTGTGGATCTTATCCGCCGCTTATCCAGTTATCTTGAGGTGCGGGTTATGGGCAATGAGTACCGGGAGTTTAACGAGAGCTTTTTCGTTGCCGACCGCCTTGCCTATCTGCACCGCCCGACCGGGGATCGCTTTGACGGCAGGGTTTGTTTTCACGACCCGCTAGCTGCCCGTCGTCTATTAGGCCTATTTGATGAAATGTGGGAATATGGAACGCATGATCCTAATTTCCGCCGTTTGCATCTATAACTTTGGCTACTCAGAGAAATTTGGAATTGCTTAGAGAAGGGCCGCTTGACGCTCAGGCATCCCCGACCGAACGGGCCGTGTCGCCCTCGTCGACGAACGGTGTTTCTCTGTATTTCTCCTCGCTTCGGAGGTCAACATGTTGCCCCAGCCATATCGTTACCTCGCGTTCATCGCATTGCTGCTATCGGCGCCGGCGATAGCCTCGAATGAGCTCGAGCTCATCGAGCTAACCTACCAGGATGCCGAAGAAATCATCCCGCTGTTGCAACCCCATGCGGCAGGCGGCGTGACGCTGAGCGGGCAAGGCAGCACCTTGATCCTACGCGGTTCCCAACACGACATCGACGGCCTGCGCACCATTATTAGCCAGCTGGATCGAGCACCTCAGGCCATCCGGGTCAGTGTTCGGAGCGACCGTTCGATGACGCAACAAAACGCTGGCGGTGGGGTTCAAAGCAGCGAGCGCAGCGTTCGTGTCTATGGCACCCGTCGTGCCGACGACGGTAGCGGTACCCAAACCGTTCGGGGCGTTGCCGGTCGTCCTTTGCACATCGCACGCTCCATCGCCTTACCGGTAACGGAGTTTGATATCGGGCAAGACCAGGACGGCATTCAGTACTCGCAGCGGCAGACCTACATCCATGCCGCCAACGGCTTTTACGCACGGGCACGGCTACAGGGCGAAAATGTCACGATCGATTTAATGGTCGATACCGGCGAGTTTCCGGATCGCCAATTTCAGCGTCCGCACCAAAGACAACAGTTGGTCAGCCAGGTGAGCGGCCGGGTGGGCGAGTGGATTTTGGTAGGCGAGACGATGCAGCAGGAACGTCAAAGCGACGATAGCATGGTATATCGAAGCCGTCGGCGCGGTTTGGAAGACAATCAAATCTGGTTAAGGGTAGAGCGTCTATAACGACTGGATTCGGTTATCGCCGGCCAGCATGCCGATTAGCGTGCTGGCCGGCGATAACGTAACGTTCAGTCGTCGCCCCATAAATCCTGAACCCGCTCACGGTTAAGCGCTAGCCACTGCAGAGCGATGATTGGCATGGCGGAGTTGATCACGCCGGTCTCTATCATGTTCATAGCCGCGTCGAAAGAGACCACATGGACTTGTATATCTTCGCCTTCGTCCGCCAAGCCATGCACGCCGCCTAAACCTTTTGTATTCGCCTGTGCGCAAAAGACGGCGACCTTTTCCGAGCTGCCGCCGGGGCTGACGTAATAGTCGCAAATGGGGATCAACTCCCCCAGGCGACAATCGGCTTCTTCCAACGACTCGCGACGAGCGACCTGTTCCGCCGTTTGCCCCTCCTCGACCATCCCGGCAACAGTTTCCATTAACCACGGCCCGCGCGGATCTTCTAACGCACCGACCCGAAACTGTTCGACCAAAACCACTTCGTCGCGAACCGCATCGTAGGGCAGCACGCCGACCGAGTGGCCGCGGTCGAATAGCTCTCGGGTAAGCTCCGGCCCATACCCGCCATCGAACAGCCCGTGCCGTAAGCGGTACTTTTCGATCCGGAAAAAGCCATCGTAGGCAAGAGACCGATCCAATAGCTCGAATCGTTTATTCATTGGTTCTTCCTCAAGGAAAGACTGATTGATTCCTTCGCGTTTCCTTAAGCTCGTTCGAATAACGCGATGCTTTCGACGTGGGCCGTATGCGGAAACATATCCATAACCCCGGCCGCCCGTAAACGATACCCATACTCATGAACCAGAATGCCGGCGTCTCGCGCCAACGTCGCCGGACCGCAGGCGATATAAAGCACCCGATCGGGCTGCAAGGCAGCCACCTTCGGCATCATCTCTGCCGCGCCGGAGCGCGGCGGATCGATGAGCACTTTGTTAAACGGTTTTTGCATCCACGGCAAAGCGCTAACATCCTGCGTTAAGTCCGCGACATAAAACTCCGCATTATCGATGTTATTGCGAATGGCATTCTCTCGGGCTCTCGCAACCAACCCGGCCTCGCCTTCGACACCCACGACGGCTCCTGCATAACGTGCCAAGGGCAGCGTGAAGTTGCCAAGGCCACAGAACAGATCGAGAATGCGATCGCCCTGGTCAGGCTGTAACAACTCGATCGCCCGCTCCACCATCAGGCGGTTGATGGGAGCATTGACCTGAGTAAAGTCCGTCGGTCGGAAGGCCAGCTCTGTCGGACCGCTCGGCAGCTCAAAGGTAAGCTCTGGATGCTCCGGCCAAACCGGCGTTACGGTCTCTTCATTACCTGGTTGTTCGTAAAGCGCGAAATCATACTGCTCGGCAAATGCCTTCAGACGTTGATAATCCTCTGCAGAGAACGGTGCTAAGTTACGAAAAACCAAACCAACGCGACGATCTCCGATGGCCACCTCAATCTGAGCCACCTGGTCGCGAATAGACAACCCTTCGATCAACGTCCGCAGCTCAGGCAGCTGCATGCCCACCCGCTCATCCAACACATGGCATTCGCCGATATCGGCAACCAGTGGGCTGTGCTTCTCCCGAAAGCCGACCAACACGCCGCCCTTCTTCGGGACGACGCGCACCGCTAACCGTGCTTTTCGACGATAACCCCAAACCGGCCCCGTCAACGGGGGCAGCACCTCATCCGGAGCCACTTTCCCTACGCGTTCAAACAGCTCCAGCAACACATCCTGCTTAAATGCTATCTGCTCTTCCGGCGATAACTGCTGAAGGCTACAACCGCCGCACACGCCGAAATGCGGACATTTGGGGGCGATACGGCGCGGCGAGCTTTCGAGAACCTCTATCACTTTACCTTCGCCTACGCTGCGGCGACGCTTCGTATACTCGAAAACAACGCGCTCGCCCGGCAGCGCGCCGTGCACGAACACGGTGCGATCATCGACATGTGCGATTCCCCGCCCTTCATGGCTCAACGCCACGATATCGGCGGTAACCGGCTCTTTGGGAAGCCGGTTTCGTCTACGTTTACCCATGGAAGATCATCCTATTACGGATGCCGGCTCGGGGTCCCAAGCGGCAAGAAATTCGGCAAAGTGGGGCTTCTCCTCGGCTTCCAGGGTATCGCGCACAAGTCGGGATTCTCGACGATAACCGTTATCGTCGAGCTGACCGCGCATCAGCTGGAAGCGCAAGTAAAGCAGATAGGTGTTGAGCACGTCCGTCTCGCAGTAATCCCGAACGATACCGAACTGACCTTGGCGAATGCACTCCCACACTTTATCGCCGCTCATCCCCAGCTTTCCCGGAAAACCGCAGAGTGTGGCCATTTCGTCCAGGCGTACGCTGGCCCGCGGCTGATACCCGGCCAACACATCCATCAAATCGGTATGCCGTTCGTGAAAGCGGCTAAGATAATTGTTCCACCGGAAGCTTTGATCGTTGGCGCCGTTTTCCCAATAACGGGGAGCTGCGACACCATGCCGAAGCGCCCGGTAATGCAATACCGGCAAATCAAAACCGCTGCCGTTCCAGGAAACGAGAGTCGGCGTATAGCGGTCGATCCCATCGAAGAAGCGTTCGATAACCTCCTTCTCGGTGCTGCCGGCATCGCCTAGCGACCATACTTTGAAACGCTCGCCCAACCGGGCAGCGATGGAAATGACGGAGATTCTGTGTAGGTGGTGACGGAGAAAATCCGAGCCGCCGCTTTCCTGCCGCCGGCGGGCGAACATAGCGTCGGCGACGGCCGTATCGTCTAAGCCGTCGAGACCGTATAAGCGACGCCCACCTTCTACATCCGGCACCGTTTCAATGTCGAACACAAAAACATTCATAACCGTAGCAACCGCTGGCTATTAGTCCGGAAACACGCCGGTGGACAGGTACCGGTCGCCCCGGTCGCAAACGATGCTGACAATAGTTGCATTGTCGACTTCTGAGGCAAGCCTTAAGGCAGCCGCCAACGCCCCTCCTGAGGAGATGCCCGCCATGATCCCCTCGCGAGCGGCTAATTGTCGGGTCGTCTCTTCTGCATCCGCTTGGCTGACATCGATGATGCGATCAACCCTTTCCGGTTGATAAATCTTGGGCAGATAAGCTTCCGGCCAGCGCCGAATGCCCGGGATACTAGACCCCTCTTCGGGCTGAACACCAACGATTTGAATCGCGGGGTTTTGCTCCTTGAGATACTTCGACACCCCCATAATGGTGCCGGTCGTCCCCATGGAACTGACAAAGTGCGTGATCTCCCCGCCGGTATCGCGCCAAATCTCAGGGCCGGTTCCCTGTACATGAGCGATGGGATTATCCGGGTTGGCGAACTGATTCAGCAGTTTGCCTTGCCCTTCCGCTTGCATGCGCTCCGCCAAATCGCGCGCGCCCTCCATGCCTTCGGATTGCGGAACCAACACGAGCTCGGCGCCGTAGGCTCGCATTGAAGCGCGCCGCTCGGAACTCATATTGTCCGGCATGATAAGGATCATCCGGTAGCCACGAATAGCCGCCGCCATTGCCAAAGCAATGCCCGTGTTGCCACTGGTCGCCTCAATTAACGTGTCCCCCGGCGCAATATCGCCGCGCTCTTCGGCCCGCCGGATCATGCTAAGCGCCGGCCGATCTTTTACCGAGCCGGCCGGGTTGTTCCCCTCCAGCTTCAGCAAAATACGGTTAGAGGACGCCGGGTCGAGCATACGCTGCAACCGGACTAACGGGGTATTGCCAACAAAATCTTCTAGGGTTGGGTACTGCATACGCTCATTTTACTGTGCTTTTTACGGACAATGCCATGACAAACTGTTCTCCGCTGCCTGCGCAAAATGCTATCGTCGGGTATCATCCCCTACTGAGATTGTAGGGCATTGCGAATAGCTCGCACGGTGACTTATATGCTCGGCGTCATAAACCCCATAACGCACGGTAACGACTGAGACCTAATGTCCAGACCAAAGATAGAAGCATCGGCAATGCGCTATTTGTTCACTTCGATTCTCTTGATCGTTGCCGTCGCTATATTAGTCACGGGGGCATGGGTTAGCGCCCAACGCGACGCTTTTGTCCGGGAAGGCGAGCAGACGGCTTTATTGCTTGCATATATCGCGCGAGCAACGCTTAGCAACGAAGAGCCGCAGCTATTGGAGCAGGTCACCTATGGTGCCCTGGGCAGTCGTAACGTGCAGGCTGTGCGTATCCACGAACGGGATGGAACGCCGGTCGTAGACATTCGACGCAAGATCCAGGCGTTGACGCCGGAAGGTAACTTATCGGCATACGTGCTCAAGTTGATGTTGGCGACCGAGAACGAGAATACGTTTAGCGCACCGGTCTACCCACCTCTTACGGCACTCTCCAATATTCCGCCCAATATCGATGAAAGCACGCTTGGCTGGGTCGAGATCGAACTGTCGACCGACGAGTTTGCCCGTTATAGCGTTCCGCCCCTGGGCTCGGCTTTTAGCTTTGCGCTATTCGCTGCCGTGCTGCTCGCTGCGATTGCCTTGGTGCGGGCGCATCGTCAACGGCAAGCGCTGATCAGCATTCACGACACTATCCAACGTTTAAAACGAGGCAACCTGGAGGCTCGGACCGACGTTCACGGACGAGGCGCACTCCCCTCGGTTGCGGATGAACTAAATGCCATGGCCGATGCGCTCAATCGTGCGCAATTGGAATTGGAGCAAAAGGTAGAGCAAACCACCTCGGAGTTGCGAGAGACGCTAGAGGCGGTGGAAATTCAGAACGTGGAGCTAGATCTGGCGCGCAAACGCGCCCTAGAAGCGAGTAAGGTCAAATCCGAGTTTCTGGCCAACATGAGCCACGAGATCCGCACGCCCATTAACGGTATTCTCGGCTTCGCCGACCTGTTGGCTCATAGCCCGTTGGATGAAGAACAACGCGACTACATCAATACGGTAAAAGACTCCTGCGCCAACCTCTTAACGATCGTTAACGACATACTGGACTTTTCGAAAATCGAGGCCGGCAAACTGGCCATCGACAGCGTCGCCTTCGACTTGCGGGACAGCGTAGAAGAAGTGCTCTCCCTTCTGGCTCCCACGGCCTACGGAAAGGCCTTGGAGCTGCTGCATTTGATCTATGCCGATGTCCCGTTAAAGCTGTTTGGCGATCCGATCCGCATTCGCCAAGTCCTGACCAACCTGGCGCACAATGCCATTAAATTCACCCCCAGCGGGCGGGTTATCGTCCGTGTGATGTTAGAAGACGAAAGCGAACAGGACGCTCTGCTACGCATCACGGTCGAAGATACCGGGATTGGCCTTAGCGAAGAAGACCAAAGCCGGCTCTTTACAGCCTTCGGACAAGCCGATACCTCCATTACCCGCCGCTTTGGCGGGGCAGGCTTAGGACTGATCATCTCCCGCAAACTTGTGGAGCAGATGGGTGGCGCCATAACCGCGGCGAACTTAACGCACGAACCTTCCACGGCCTCATGCCACGCATGAAGAACATCGAATTGCCTATATTGGTTCTTGCCAGCACGGTCGATCGCAATGAATTAAGAAGCCTTCTTCAACAGGGCGCCAAAGCGGCGTTACCCAAGGCCTTACGACGACAGACGCTCTATCGCGAGCTATGTCGTTTATGTAACGGCGAGCTCCCGCAGCCGTCGCTCGTGTCGACGACGGCAAGGCCAAACGACATTATTGGGGCTAAAGCAGACCGCTCCTCCACGCCGACTGGGAAAAGACCGTTGGTACTCGTGGTCGACGATAATCCCATCAACCGGAAGTTGGTAACGACGATTCTTGGCATCCACGGCGCCGACGTCGTGGAAGCGGAAGACGGTCAAGAAGCCGTTAACATCGCGGCGGAACATCCCTTAGACCTCGTATTCATGGATATTCACATGCCTACCATGAGTGGCGAGACGGCAACTCAGAAGATCCAAGCGCAGAATAATCGGGCGAAGAAACCTCGCATCGTCGCACTAACGGCTAACGCGATGCCGGGCGAGCGCGAGCGTTTGTTGGCCGCAGGGATGGACGATTGCCTGATCAAACCGATCTCCGAAGAGCAGGTGGCCGCTATCCTGAACGATATCTGTGCCCAGACGAATACAACAGCCGTAGGCGATATGTCGACCATCGCTGCCGCTACGGCAGCATCGGACGCAACATCGAATTTAGCCAACGACTTGTTAGCGATGTTGGAAAACGAATTGCCTGAGCATAAGCGCTTAATCAAACAAGCCTATCGCAGTAATAAGCTCACGGAGCTTAAGGACATCGTCCATAAGTTGCACGGTGCCGCCAATGTTTGTCGGCAAACGGCGCTCGGTACCGCTTGCGCAGACCTTGAGCGCGCTCTGATTGAAGATGATGTGGTAATGGTTCCGGCTGGAGTGCGTTGTGTGGTTGAAGAAATCGATGTAATTCTCAACCGCGAACAATCAATCGAGGTTACCCAAAGCGCCTAGTATGCCTTTCGCTATGTCGCCGGCCTTTTTCAAGAGGCCTTAATCGCCCGTCAGCACGACGAAAGCGACCGCATAATGACGCTCGTCGCTGACGCTCAGCTCGCTCCCGGTAATGCCGAGTTCGGCACAACGGCGGGCTGCCGCAGCATGGAAGCGCAATAGCGGTTTCCCTCGCTCGTCATGCACCGTTTCGATATCGCTAAAACGTATACCGTCGGCGATACCCGTTCCCAACGCTTTAGCAGCGGCTTCCTTCGTCGCAAAACGCTTTGCTAAATAGCGGCCTGATCCGCCTTTCTCGCGCCACTTCGCGAGTTCGCCAGCGGCGAGTAGGCGCGTTGCAAAACGCTCGCCCTGCCGTTCAAGAATCGCCTCGATCCGGCCGATTTCCACCACGTCAGTGCCTATGCCGGCAATTCTACTCATTGCCGAGCTTCCAACATCAAGCGCTTCATATCGGAAACGGCCTGTGCTAAGCCGCTAAATACGGCACGGGCTATGAGGGCGTGCCCGATATTGAGTTCGTTAATCTCCGCCAGCGCCGCGATGGGCTTCACATTGTGATAATGCAGCCCATGGCCGGCGTTGACGATCAACCCCAGCTCCGCCGCTAAACGGGCACTGCCAGCGATCCTGGTTAGCTCTTTCTCCCGTACACGCGCCGCGTTTGCCTCGGCATACGCCCCCGTATGCAACTCAATCACCGGCGCTCCGACGGCCACCGCAGCCCGAATTTGATCCGGCTCCGGGTCGATAAATAACGACACCTGAATACCGGCCGCTGCCAAGCGCTGACAGGCCTCTTTTACCCGCGCCTGCTGCCCCGCAACATCGAGCCCGCCTTCTGTTGTCAGCTCCTCGCGCCGCTCAGGGACAAGGCAGCAGTCTTGCGGCCGGATGCGCTCGGCGATGGCAAGCATTTCCTCGGTAACCGCCATTTCTAAGTTCATCCGGGTATGCAGTAACTCCCGCAGCACTTCGACGTCCCGGTCTTGAATATGTCGCCGATCCTCGCGTAGGTGCAACGTAATACCGTCCGCACCGGCCTGCTCAGCCGTTAACGCAGCATGAACGGGATCCGGGTAACGGGTTCCTCGCGCCTGTCGCAAAGTCGCCACGTGATCGATGTTAACGCCCAGTTTGATGTCTTGCTGACTACCGCTCATGTTTATCTCCTCAAACCTTACGCTGGCACTAGCGTTTACGACCTTCCTGCCGCTGGCCGAGACGCTGCGCATACAGCTCCCGGCTCTTTAACGGTTTGTCGCCAAGCTGTGCCGATAGCGCATGGCGCATCAAATGCTTCACTTCACGACGTTGAATAGGCGAATCAAGCTGCTCTGCTGCTAAGGCTAACAGGCTAGTGCCGTGTATCGGCAATGCAGGCCGCATACCTGCGCGTACAGGGCCTTGTTCGAGGCGGTAATCGTAAAGCACGTCAGGCTCAATCGGTTCGCCTTCGATATCGGTATCGAGCAACAAACCGTAGCCGAGCTCAGCCAGCAAACGTTTCTCGAAGAGCCGCAGCGTATCGCCTTCCGCGCCCCCTTCCGCTAACAGCTTCAGGGTTTCCCGATAGGCGTCATAAAGCTCGGGGTGAGGGTCTTCGCGGCGCACGAGACGCAGCAATACCTCGTTTAGGTAAAACCCGCTGAGAATGCGTTTGCCGGACAAGGACATCGGCATCCCTTTCGGCTCTACACCGCTTAGCTGACCGAGTTCGCCTCGGCTTTGCCAAGATAACAGTAGCTCGCCGAAAGGTTGCAACAATCCGCGCCGACGTGAACGAGGGCTACGCACACCCCGCGCAACGACCCCCACCCGCCCCAGTTCCCGGGTGAACAATTCGATAATGGCGTGGTTCTCGCCATAAGCGTGCTGATGAAGGACAAAGCCCGGTTCGAGAACAAAACGCTGTTGCTCCACGGTGCTGGCACTCCATCTTCTTCACTTGGCAGCGATAACGAAATACTTACTCTTCGAAATAACCCAGCGACTGCAACGCACGCTCATCGTCCGACCAACCTTCGCGCACTTTAACCCATAGTTGCAGGTACACGCGGCAATCGAACAGCCCCTCCATAGCTTCGCGGGCACTTTTGCCCACTCGCTTTAATACTTGGCCCTGGCGGCCGATCACAATAGTCTTCTGTCCGCTTCTCTCGACCCAGATCAAGGCAGCGACTTTCAACAAGCGGCCTTCGCGTTCAAACGCTTCGATTTCGACCGTTGTCGCGTATGGAACTTCCTGCCCCAGCGTGCGCATCAACTGCTCGCGGACCAACTCTGCCGCCATAAAGCGCTCGCTGCGATCCGTAACCTGCTCGTCCGGAAATAATGGCGGCGACATCGGTAAGAGCGACTTAAAGGCCTCTTCCAATGCATCGAGCTGGGTGCCTTTTGCCGCCGAAACCGGAATGACATCCGCAAAAGCGTACTTTTCGCTAAGACTCGCTATATGCGGCAAAAGCAAACTCTTGTCGCGGACTTTGTCGATTTTGTTGATAACGAGAATGACCGGAGTATCTAAACGCTTTAGCTTTTCCAGAACAAATTCGTCATCGGGCGTCCACCGAATGCCCTCGACAACGAACGCCACCACATCGACATCTTCCAATACGGTGGCCGCCGCACGATTCAAATAGCGGTTCATTGCCTTCGGCGTTTTGCTATGCAAGCCCGGTGTATCGACGTAAATGATCTGGGCATCGTCGCGATGATGAATCCCCAAAATACGATGTCGTGTCGTTTGCGGTCGTTGCGAAACGATACTGATCTTCTGACCGATAAGTCGATTCAATAGCGTTGACTTACCGACGTTAGGACGCCCTACTAGCGCGACGAACCCGCAATTAATTTCAGCGATATCCGATTCGAAATTCATGATGCGTCAAGTAACTCCAACATAGCTTCGGCAGCGCGTTGCTCCGCTTGCCTCCGGCTGCTGCCTACACCTTCGGTCACTTTGTCATCGCCCCCAATTTCGCATTTCACTCGGAAGCTCTGATCATGCGCTTTGCCGCTAATTTCCAGAACGCTATAGGTGGGCAACGATTGGCGTGTCGCCTGGAGATACTCCTGCAACCGGGTTTTCGGGTCTTTTAGCGACTTCACTTCAGGAAGCGTGTCTAAACGGGTGCGGTACAACCATACGATAAGCGCTCTGCAGGCGTCATAGCCGCCATCCAAATAGACGGCACCGAAGACGGCTTCCAGGGCATCGGATAAAATCGAGTCTCGACGATGCCCCCGCTTTCATCTCTCCGCTACCGAGTCGCAAATAGGCGCCCAGATCTAACTCGCGCGCTAGCTCGGCGAGACTATCTCGGTTCACCAAGCTCGCCCGCAAGCGGCTCAGTATACCCTCCGTATCCGTCGGGCGCCGTTGGTAAAGTTCGGAGGCGATGACGAAATTGAGGATGCTGTCCCCTAAAAACTCCAGCCGCTCGTTATTAGCGCCTTGCGCGCTACGATGGGTAACCGCCTCCAGTAGCAGAGCAGACTGGTTGAATCGGTAGTTGAGCTCTTTCTGTAGTTTTTCGAGATCAGCGTTCAATTGGATATAACCGTGTCGTAGCGAAAATGTGCAATAGCATCTAGATTGCCGAACAGAGGTACACGTACTTCGTAGTCGATCACCACTTCCGTACCTCCCGGGCCAACCTGAATAGCAATGTGGTCACGCTCAATGTGGCGAATACCGTTAATATTCAGCCGTCGGTTCAGAGACTGGGAAACCTCCCGAGCGCTAGCGCCGCGCAAGGCCGTTTCGCTGCCCATGCTATTGACTACACTGCGCACCTTCCACGCATCCATGTAAATGGGCGCCAAACGCACCGTAGCAACCACGGAAAACGAAGCGAGAACAACATAGAACACCAGCTGTATCAGGCTCGCGCCCCGCTGCCGTACCACCCTGCTCGCGGAAGAAGGCAAGGCGCCGCTAAGTTTTCCCCCCGCCAATGGCTTCGAACTCCTATCTTTGCCTTTCATCACGATGCCCTCGTGCATTTTCGTTCTATAGACTGATTTATTAGGCTGCACGAGAAGTCACCGGCTTATCGCCGGAACTTCCTTAGTTAATCCGGTCGCCAATGCGAGACCAGTTAATCCTATTACGAGCCGGATCCCAACTCATCCACACAATAAAGGCCCGACCCACTAAGTTTTCTTCCGGAACCGGGCCCCAAGAACGGCTATCGCTACTTTGATCCCTATTATCGCCCAGAACGTAATAAGTTCCTTCCGGCACCCGATAATCGTAATCCTGCCAGAAAGCCAGTTGCGGATGAATCAAGATAGTGTAACTGTCCCCTGCTACTTCTTCTTTATGCAAGAGTGCGCCGGGGCCGCCTTCCGGACCGACATAAGGTCCGAGGTTTACTTGCGGTATCGGCTCGCCATTAACGAAAAGCTGCTTATTACGATAGCTGATACGGTCGCCCGGCAGCCCGATAACCCGCTTAATGTAATCCTGCGCAGGATTTTCCGGATAACGGAATACGGCCACATCGCCGCGTTGCGGTTCGCCGACGGGCACGAGTTTCGTATA
The DNA here is from genome assembly GCF_003399765.1 of Alkalilimnicola ehrlichii. GTDB lineage: Bacteria > Pseudomonadota > Gammaproteobacteria > Nitrococcales > AK92 > AK92. The sequence continues at coordinate 12,171 of NZ_NFZV01000012.1, forward strand.
AATCACCGGCAACCGTATGCCATACGAGAATTTGTTGACCAGGATAAAATCTCCGGTCAACAGGGTTGGCACCATCGAGCCCGAGGGAATGCGGAAGGGTTCGACAACAAAGGAGCGGATAACTAAGACGGCCAGAATTACCGGAAACAAAGAGCGAGACAAATCTAGCCACCACGGTTCCGGCGGCGTTTTCCCCTCTGCTTTCTCCGCCTCGGTAACCCAGTCGGGTTCGTCGGGTCGAAGCCATTTGTCCCAGGCCCAGATAACACCGGTAACCAGGGTTAGGATGACTAGCAGCAACTCGAAATTAAACGTCATTGAGCCTAGTTCTTCTATTACTTGTTATCGACCTGAAGCACGGCGAGGAAGGCCTCCTGCGGGATTTCCACTTTGCCGACCTGCTTCATTCGTTTCTTACCCGCCTTCTGCTTCTCCAGCAGCTTACGCTTACGCGAAATATCGCCGCCATAGCACTTCGCCGTTACGTTTTTACGCAAGGCTTTTACGGTGGAGCGGGCGATCACATGCGAACCGATCGCAGCTTGAATGGCTACTTCGAACATCTGGCGGGGGATTAATTCTCGCAAACGTTCGGTAAGCTCGCGACCTCGCACCTGCGCCATATCGCGGTGCACGATAACCGATAAGGAATCGACCCGCTCTCTGTTGATAAGGATATCCAGCTTAACGAGGTCCGCCGCCTGGAAACGCTTGAATTCATAATCGAACGAAGCGAAGCCGCGACTAGCCGACTTAAGCCGATCAAAGAAGTCTAGCACGACCTCCGCCATGGGCATTTCATACGCCAGCGAGATCTGATTTCCTACGTACTGCATGTCTTTTTGAACGCCGCGCTTTTCAACGCACAGGTTGATGACGTTACCGACATATTCTTGCGGAACCAAAATATTGGCGACGATAATCGGCTCTCTAATTTCGTCGATATAGTTTGCTTCCGGCAAATTGGAGGGGTTATCGATCGGCTGCGCCTCGCCCTTCTTCGTCAGCACTTCATGGACAACCGTGGGCGCGGTAGTAATTAAATCCAGATCGTATTCGCGCTCCAGGCGCTCCTGCACGATCTCCATATGTAACATACCCAAAAACCGCACCGGAAACCAAAGCCTAAGGCTTGCGATGTCTCGGGCTCAAAATGCAAGGCGGCATCGTTAAGGCGTAGTTTCTGTAAGGCTTCCCGAAGGTTTTCGTAGTCGTCCGCATTGATCGGGAACATGCCGGCGAACACGCGCGGTTGCACATGCTTAAACCCAGGCACCGGGGCGTCGGAAGGGCGCTGTGCGTGCGTCAGCGTATCGCCCACCGGCGCACCGTCGATATCTTTGATACCGGCAACCACAAAGCCAACTTGGCCCGTCCCCAGCTCATTGCGCGGATTCCGCTTCGGGGTAAAGATTCCTAGCTGATCTACCTGGAATTCGCGTCCAGTGGACATAACGCGGATCTTATCGCCTTTCTTCAGGGTGCCCTCGAAAACCCTGACCAGGGATACCACCCCCAGATAGTTGTCGAACCAAGAATCGATAATGAGGGCTTTCAACGGCGCTTCCGCCTCGCCGGTAGGCGCAGGAATTTTCTCGACGATGAATTCCAGCAACTCAGCGATGCCCTGCCCCGTCTTGGCACTGATCATCTGTGTCTCGGTACCGTCCAGACCGATGATTTCCTCGATCTGATTGATTACCCGCTCCGGTTCCGCCGAGGGTAGATCGATTTTGTTCAGTACAGGCAGGACTTCCAGCCCTTGATCGACTGCCGTGTAGCAATTTGCCACACTTTGCGCCTCGACCCCTTGCGAGGCGTCGACGACCAACAAAGCGCCCTCGCAGGCGGTCAAAGACCGCGACACTTCGTAGGAAAAGTCGACGTGTCCGGGGGTGTCGATGATATTGAGCTGATAGGTCTTACCGTCCTTCGCTTGGTAAGCGAGAGAGACGCTTTGCGCTTTGATAGTAATCCCGCGTTCCCGCTCAATGTCCATGGAGTCGAGCACCTGCTCGGCCATCTCGCGCTCGGTCAAGCCACCACAGATCTGAATCAAACGATCGGCCAGGGTAGACTTGCCGTGATCGATGTGAGCAATGATAGAAAAGTTGCGGATCAGCTCCATGGACTCGCTACTCATAAGCCCCCAAGGGTTTGCAGTAATAAAAAGGCGCCGGCCAAAGTCTGATATGGCCGGCGCCTATTCTACCTATTTCGTACAGAAAATGCGTTGTCTCTATAACGGTCGCCAGCTATAACGGAGTGGGCATGTCAGCAATCGAGCGATTGCGCCCCCTTGCGTAGACGCCGTCAGGGCTTCTGGGCATCCGTTCTAGTAACCCGAAAAACCCTACGTACCGCGCTGCTTATTCCGGCACTTTGACCGCAAAAACCGGGCATTGCCATTTCGGTGGATTAATATCGGCACCGAGCGCCCAGAAGGTAAATTATCCACTACGGTACGAAAGCTCTCGACGCTATCGATTTGTATGTGGTTGAGCATCCTGATAACGTCGCCCGCCATGATCCCAGACTCGGCCGCCGCCCCGGGCAATACTTCCAACACCTGTACGCCCAGGTCGACTCCCAAGGTCTCTTTTCGCTCCTCCGATAAGGGTTCGACCTCCAGACCTAGGCGCTCGCTCTTTGCATCGGGTTGCGGGGCGGGGGCTCGGCGCCGGTTTTCCGGAAGGCGCTGGGTCGCCTGCTGCGGTAATTCTCCGACCGGAATCGTTAGCTCAAGCTCCTTGCCGTCGCGCACCACTGTCGCTGAGACGTCTTCCCCAATCGATGTCCGCCCTACGATGGGTGGCAAGGCCGCGGACGTGGGAATATCGGCGCCGCCGAAACGGACGATAACATCGCCGACCTGAACACCGCCCAGCTCGGCTGGACTGCCCGCCATGACCTCAGCCACTAAGGCCCCTATCGGCTTATTCATGCCAAACGACTCAGCCAGGTCTCTGGTCACATCTTGAATCAGAACGCCCAGCCAGCCTCTGCTGACGCGGCCGGTTGTCTTTAGCTGGTTCGCAACATCCAGCGCCAGTTCGATCGGAATGGCAAACGACACCCCCATGAAACCGCCTGTGCGGCTGTAAATATGGGAGTTGATACCAACCACCTCGCCGTCGAGATTAAATAACGGCCCCCCGAATTGCCGGGGTTAATGGCTACGTCGGTCTGAATAAACGGAACGTAGTTGCCTTCGGGTAAGTTACGGCCCTTAGCACTCACAATGCCTGCCGTTGCCGAGTGCTCGAAGCCAAATGGCGAACCGATGGCAAGCACCCATTCGCCAACTTTGAGTTCGGACGAGTCGCCCGTTCGAACGACCGGTAAGTTTTCCGCGTCAATCTTCAGTAACGCCAAGTCGCTGCTTTCGTCATGACCAACGGGCTGGGCAATAAACTCGCGTCGATCGCTCAAGCGAACAATAATTTCGTCCGCCCCCGAACAACGTGATAGTTCGTCAACACATAGCCGTCCGAGGAGGTGATAAACCCAGAGCCGAGGGATTCCGCATCGAATTGGTCGAATGGCTGATGCCCCTCTTCTCCCAGGAAGCGATCCAGAAAAGGTCTGAACGGGTGCCCATCCGGCATATCGTAGTCTTGCGGCAGGCCGCCGCTGGCGACTCGCTGTGTGGTGCTGATGTTGACAACGGCTTGGCTACTCTCTTCTACCAAACCGGTAAAATCGGGCAGCCCAAAACGGGCCTCGGCAGGTTGATTCGAAACGAAAAGAATAAGGCAAAACGCCACAAACAGCGCTGCCAACCCAGACCTGCCGTACAAGCTTTCGCTCATAGTTCAAGTGTCCCCTCAATCACGGCATCCCAGCCGATAATACGCCCGTATCGGAAAAGCTTAGCTAGGGCAAGCTTTAGCAAAACGTCCCTTATAGTTTTCGCAAAACCGTCGCTTGATAGCGGCTATCGGCACTTACCCGATGACTGAAGTATCGCACCCAAGCCAAACCGAGCCCAAAGCCGACCAGCCCGCTACCCGCCACAGCAAGATCCTGATAGGGTAACCCTACTACGATATGCTGTCCGGCCATAGCGAACACTAACAGAAACAATAGGGGAGCCATATAGACTGCCAAAGAGGCCCGCAGCAATGCCTGCTCGTTGAGCCCGACGACAACGGTATCGCCAACTTCGGCCGCCGCGTCGTTTAAGGCCCGGACTTTAGTGTGGCGGCTTCCGCCAAGCTTTGCTAAGGCGGCCGTACCGCAGCCCTTGCTAACGGCACAGGCATCGCAGGTTGAGCGCCGCTGTGTCTCCACCCAACAGAACCGGCCCAGGGTTGCGACAACAACGGCACGCTCTTCTAACATCGCTTAGTTATCGGCGGGATTCAAAGAGTTTCCAATACGGGTGACCGTTCGCGCAGGAACTTCACCGACCACCGTCAACTGAACGCCTTCCTCCCAGCGCCCGAATGCGCTCACCGCACCTACTCGCGACACGCCGGTAAAAGCCTGTTCCGGAGCGGCATTTTCAATGTAGGCGGAAACCGTTGCTAAGCCGTCCGAATACAAGAAATGCTCGACACTCCCCTGCCGCCCGGACAACTGCCGTAAACGATGCTCTCTTAGTTTAAACCCTGGCGGTAGCCCGGCAGCCTGCCAACCCGGTTTAGCCGTATCCGACGAATTCTCTTTACGTTCGAGTTGGTATAGCACGAAATCGTCTCCAGCGATCCCTGGCTTTAACCAATCATCCGGAATAGAGTCGAAGACGACGAGTTCCGTGAATAACAACTGCTCAACCGTTTCGCCAGACTCGTTGAGAAGGTCGGACCGCAGCAGCAATCCGTTATCAACATCCATCCACAGTCGATAGCCGTAGCGATACTCGTCGCGGGGCAAAATGGCGACAACCTTAGCCACCCTGTCCGCAATACGGTCCTGCCCTTGCAGGCTGAATTCGTAATGCTCGCGTAGCGGCGCCACATCGGCTGGCATAAGCTCGGAGAAGGGGTTGCCATTCTGCAGCCAATCGATCCGTACCGCCTGATCCTCAGGCAGGATACACGTTACTTTTTCGTTATCGCGTATGATTTCGCGGGGAGTGCCTGTCAAGGAATAAAGGCGCTCCTGGACACCATCCTCATCCGCACGATGAATCAGGCGCATGGTCTCCAGTTTGCCTTGGTGGTTATAGACGAACGTTCCTTTGTAATTCAGATTCTTCGCCGCTTGCGTCATACGTTCGAGCAAGTGTTGGGCCTCTTCGGCCTGCGCAGCCCAACCGACACCCGCCATGCTGAACAACAGCCCGCTCAACAAGCCCATCAGGGCAAAGCGCCGTTTATCACTCATCGTTTGAATGACCCGTTATACGGACGTAGTTAAGCATGCCGCCAAAACGCCCGGTGGCCGTATGCTCGCTATGGTTGACAAGATAATCGTTAAGGCGCTGTTGCACCTGAGGTTCAAGGCGGTCCCACTGGCCGTACTCTTCGGTAGGCGACATCGTCGTCTGTTGGAAGCCGGCCATCGACCGCATGGGGCTGGCAACCGGAGAAATGGGGCTAATACCGCTGCTCATCGCCGCCCCCGTCGTAGCACTAGCACTGCTACCGCTAGGCGCCGAACTGGCCATCTCCGCCATAGGGGGCTCGTTGCCGCCGGGACTTTGTAAGGTAGGCCAGACGGCTAAGGATACGGCCGCCACCGAGGCCGCCACCGCAACACCGGCCAACGGTTTCAACAACGCTTGGCGACCGAACCGCGACACAGGGGTACTATGCGCTTCCTCGTTCGCAAGCTCCTCGGCTACCCGCCGCGCAAGGTCGCTACCCACTATCGGCGGCAAGGATCGTCGCATCGCCTCCCCGATCAGGCTATATCGCCCAACCTGAGCGGCTAACTCGGGATTTTGCGCCAACTGCCGAAGCAGTAGCGGCTGTTCTTCCTTCCGCACCTCGTCGTCAACCAGGGCAGAGACTTGTTCTTTCAACGCATCATTCATGACCGTCACCTGTTGGTCTACTCAACCAGCGGCCGCAGTCGCTTGTCTATGGCATCACGCGCCCGGAAAATCCGCGAACGGACTGTTCCTACCGGGCACTCCATCGTTTGAGCAATTTCCTCATAACTCAATCCCTCGAGTTCGCGTAGCGTAATCGCCGTGCGCAAATCCTCCGGTAAGGATTCAATGGCATCGAAGATGACTCGCTCAACTTCGTCACGCTGCGCCAATCCTTCCGGCGTATCTTGATCCTTTAGTCGGATGTCGACATCGTACTGTTCCGCATCTTGAACATCGATGTCGCTATCCGGTGGCCGCCTCCCCTGCGCGACAAGGTGATTTTGGCTGTATTGATACCTATCCTATATAGCCAAGTATAAAAACTACTATCACCGCGAAACTTCGGCAGAGCTCGGTAAGCCTTGATAAAGGCCTCTTGAGCAACGTCGAGCGCTTCGACGGGATCCTGCACATAGCGCAAGATAAGCTTTACCAACTTATGCTGGTACTTTTGTACCAGCACGTCGAAAGCCTTCTTGTCGCCTGCTTGTACCCGCTTAACCAGCTCGTTATCGGCGTTGGCTGAAGTCATGTGTTCAACCTATGCCATGAGCCGGAACTGGCAGATCTATCCCGGTAGACAATTAAAGACATCGTTAGTTCGCACACAAACGAGGGTTCGGAGTATATTACCAATATGTCGCCGTTCCCGGCTCGCAACAAGCGAAGCGGGAACGCTCGAAAAATTCGCTTGGCACCCTATGCGCAACTGCAAACGCGGTGCAGCGGCAACCGAGATTAGCCGATCCTTCCAATGATACGCAACCGAATGCCAATTACTGCTACACCTTATGACGTCCTAATCATTGGCAGCGGCGCCGCCGGCTTGACGTTGGCACTCCAATTGCCATCTACAACGCGCATTGCGGTGCTTTCCAAAGGGCCGTTGATCGAAGGCTCCAGCCTCTATGCCCAAGGCGGAATTTCCGCCGTGCTCGATGAGAACGACTCGATCGACGCCCACGTCGAAGACACTTTGGTTGCCGGCGCCGGGCTTAGCAATCCTGAGATTGCACGATTTGTTGCCGAACAAGCGCCGGAGTGTATCCGTTGGCTACTCGCTGGCAACATGCCCTTCTCCACCGAGCAAAAGCACGATGGCAGCGAAACCTTGCACCTCACCCGCGAGGGCGGCCATAGCCATCGCCGCATAGCGCACGCGGCGGATGCAACCGGCCACGCGCTGGAGACAACGCTCGAGCAGCTGGTTAGAGCGCGGCAGAATATCACGCTACTGGAAGACCACATAGCGGTAGACCTGATTACCACAAGCAAGCTAGGCCAAACCGACAATCGCTGTGTCGGTGCTTACATCTTCTCCCCCAACAGCGAAACGGTAGATGCGATTCCTGCGCGCTTCGTTGTCTTAGCGACCGGGGGAGCCAGCAAAGTCTACTTGTATACCAGCAACCCCGATAGTGCGACCGGCGACGGGATCGCTATGGCCTGGCGGGCAGGCTGTCGGGTCGGCAACATGGAGTTCAATCAGTTTCACCCAACCTGCCTATACCATCCACGGGCGAAGTCCTTTCTCGTTAGCGAGGCCGTTCGCGGCGAAGGCGGGCACCTTTTGCTGCCGAGCGGAGAGCGTTTTATGCCCCGCTTCGATGAACGAGCCGAACTCGCACCCCGAGATATCGTCGCTCGCGCGATCGACCATGAAATGAAGCGCCTAGGTGCGGACTGCGTCTATCTGGATATTAGTCATAAGCCGGCGGATTTCGTTAAAGCGCACTTCCCCACTATCTACAGCCGGTGCCTGGAGTATGGCTACGATATGACGCGGCAACCGATCCCTGTCGTACCGGCAGCACACTACACCTGCGGAGGAGTTGTGACAGACCGTCACGGCCGAACCGACATCGACTGCTTATATGCGGTTGGCGAGGTCGCTTATACGGGATTACATGGCGCCAACCGTCTTGCCAGCAACTCCCTCCTCGAGTGCCTCGTCTTCGGTACCAGTGCAGCGCTCGATATTTCGCATAGGCTGGTGCAAACCCCGCTCCCGCCAAAACTGCCTCAGTGGGACGAGAGCCGAGTAACCGATTCCGACGAACAGGTCGTGGTCAGCCACAACTGGGACGAGCTGCGCCGTTTTATGTGGGACTACGTCGGCATCGTACGAACCGATAAACGTTTGCAACGGGCAAGACGCCGTGTCGAGTTACTACAATCGGAGATACAGGAGTATTACGGGAATTTCCGTATCGATGGCGACTTGATAGAGCTGCGCAACTTAGCCACGGTTGCCGAGTTGATTATCCGCAGCGCACAGTCTCGCCCGGAAAGCCGCGGTTTACACTATACATTGAACTATCCCGAAGCAGACCCTGCCTTAGCTGGCGTTCCGACGATACTCGATCCAAAAACATTCTGCCGCTAAACCGGCTTTGGCCAACGGCTCTTTATAGGGAGCAGGCGAACGAGCGTCAAGGCTCCGCTTCCGCCGCCGGTTGTCGAGGATCCTGCAAGCGCAGCAACACTCTCAAACGGCGGTGCTCCTCGGCCGTCAGTGCGTCGTAGGGAAGCGCGAGCGAACATCGAGGATGGACGAAGCGCAAAATACAGAGTCGAGGGTGGGCAAACCAACTGGCAAGCTGGGCGGGCACGTGGGTACCGTCGGTGTAGGCCAACCGCCAGCCGCCGGCTCCATAAGAGACTGTAGTTAGAGCGAGCTGGCGCTTATAGCGCCGGATTTGCGACAACCCATGAAGCAGTAACGCTAAACACCATACGAGTGTCGCCCAAACCGGGAGCGATAAGAGAAAAACCGGCAATAGCGCCAATAAGTGAAGAAGCCAAAGCGCTATCGTTAAGCAACGGGAAGGCCGTGGCTTAAGCTGGAGGTGTGTTGACGATACGTTCGACAAGCCGCGCAAGCTCCTGATCTTGAGGCCGTCCACGACCTAAGAACCAATCTTGCAACTGATCGTCCTGCTCGTCCAGCAATCGTTCGAAGAGTGATTTTCCTCTGTCGAGAGCCCTTCGTAGCCGACTGCAAGAAAACGCTCGAACATGATGTCGAGCTCTTTCGTACCGCGCCGACAGCGCCATCTCAACCGGGAAAGCTCACTCATCGGTTTCCATTCTCTATAACTGCTCGGGGCTGAAAAGCGCATACGCCTTTCAGCCCCGAACTCTGTTAGCGACGCATCACGAGCAAACGCTTGATCTCGGCAATCGCTTTGCCGGGATTCAAACCTTTCGGGCAGGTGTTAGCGCAGTTCATGATGGTATGGCAGCGATAAAGCTTGAACGGATCTTCCAACGCATCCAAGCGCTCCCCGGTCGCTTCGTCGCGACTGTCGGCAATCCAACGATACGCTTGCAGCAATACCGCCGGCCCCAGGTAGCGATCGCCGTTCCACCAATAGCTCGGGCAAGCCGTCGAACAGCAAGCGCAGAGAATGCACTCGTAAAGCCCATCCAGCTGCGCCCGGTCTTCCCGCGACTGCAAGCGCTCTTTATCCGGCGGTGGCGGCGTTTGCGTTTGCATCCAGGGTTTAACCGAAGCCAATTGCGCATAGAAGTGGGTCAGATCCGGAACCAGATCTTTCACCACCGGCATATGCGGCAACGGATAAATCGCCACTTCCCGAGCTTTTACGTCCTCGATTGCCTTAGTGCAGGCTAAGGTGTTCGTGCCATCGATGTTCATCGCGCAGGAACCGCAAATGCCTTCGCGGCAAGAGCGACGGAACGTCAACGTAGAGTCAATTTCGTTCTTGATCTTGATCAGAGCGTCAAGAACCATTGGCCCACAGGTGTCGAGGTCGACTTCGTAAACGTCCATCCGCGGGTTACTACCGCTGTCAGGTTCCCAGCGGTATACCTTGAACCGACGTACGTTCTTCGCGCCTTGGGGCGCCTGGAAGACTTTGCCCTCGACTACTCTCGAATTAGCAGGGAGTTTGAACTCTGCCATTATCTGTAACCTCGCAGCTTAGTAGACGCGGGCCTTCGGCGGGAAGACCTCGACCTCGTCGGTCAGCGTGTACATGTGAACCGGGCGGTAATCGATCGCCACTTTGCCTTGGGTATCGACCCAGGACAGCGAGTGTTTCATCCACTCGTCGTCGTTCCGATCCGGGAAATCCTCGCGGGCGTGGGCGCCGCGGCTTTCTTCGCGGTTAACGGCCGAACGAATGGTGGATACCGCACAACCGAGCAGATTCTCCAGCTCCAAGGTTTCGATCAGGTCCGAGTTCCAGACCAGCGAACGGTCGCTGACGCCGACCTCGGCAAAGGAGCGATATACCTCGTCCATCTTCTCGCAACCTTCGGCCAGGCTTTCGCCGGTGCGGAACACCGCGGCATAGTTCTGCATAACATGCTGCATGTCGGCGCGGATATCCGCCGTCGGCCGTTCGCCCTTGGCGTTGCGAATCCGATCCAGGCGCTCCAGCGCGAGATCGGAGCCGTTCTTCGGCAGCGGGCGGTGGTGCTCGCCGGCGTCTTTAACGATCTCGGCGGCGCGAATAGCCGCCGAACGGCCAAAGACCACGAGGTCAAGCAGCGAGTTTGAGCCCAGACGGTTAGCCCCGTGCACCGAGACGCACGCAGCTTCCCCGATGGCCATCAGACCGGGAACGATCTGGTCAGGGTTGCCGTCCTTCAGCGTGACGACTTCGCCCCGGTAGTTGGTCGGAATGCCGCCCATATTGTAGTGAACCGTCGGAATAACCGGGATCGGCTCTTTGGTGACGTCTACGCCAGCGAAGATTTTCGCCGACTCGGCAATACCCGGTAGGCGCTCGTTAATAACTTCGGCGCCCAGGTGCTCCAGATGTAGGTGGATATGATCTTTCTTCGGACCGACACCCCGGCCTTCACGAATCTCTACCGTCATGGAGCGGGAAACGACGTCGCGCGATGCAAGATCTTTTGCGTTCGGCGCGTAACGCTCCATAAACCGCTCGCCATCGGAGTTCGTCAGGTAACCGCCCTCGCCGCGTACGCCTTCGGTAATCAAACAGCCGGAGCCGTAAATACCGGTCGGATGGAACTGGACGAACTCCATATCCTGTAGCGGCAAACCTGCGCGTAGCACCATGCCGTTCCCGTCGCCGGTGCAGGTATGAGCGGAGGTGCAGGAGAAATAGGAACGGCCGTAACCGCCGGTGGCTAAAACCACGATATGAGCCCGGAACCGGTGCAAGGTGCCGTCGGCCAGATTCAGCGCAATAACACCCCGGCAAGCGCCCTCTTCGTCCATGATGAGATCGATGGCGAAGTACTCGATGAAGAACTCGGCCTCATGCTTTAGAGCTTGCTGATAAAGCGTATGTAGGATGGCATGGCCGGTGCGGTCGGCGGCGGCGCAGGTGCGTTGGGCGCGGCCTTCGCCGTAACGGGTGGTCATTCCGCCGAACGGGCGTTGATAGATTTTGCCTTCTTCGGTGCGCGAGAACGGCACACCGTAATGTTCCAGCTCGACAATGGCGGGAATGGCTTCCCGACACATGTACTCGATAGCGTCCTGGTCGCCGAGCCAGTCGGACCCCTTCACGGTATCGTACATGTGCCAACGCCAGTCGTCTTCGCCCATGTTGCCGAGCGCAGCGGAAACCCCGCCCTGCGCGGCTACAGTGTGACTCCGAGTCGGAAACACTTTGGTGACACAAGCTGTTTTCAGGCCTTTCTCGGCCATACCGAACGTAGCACGCAAACCGGCACCGCCTGCGCCGACGACGACAACGTCGTACGTATGATCAATAATCGTGTAATCGCCTGACATCCACTAGCCTCCGAATGCGACCCGCAGCACCGCGAAGATGCCTGCCGCAGCAAGCACGTATGCGATGAACTTGGTGAGAACGATGCTGGTAAGCTTCAGCCACTCGGTGTGGATGTAGTCTTCGTAAACAACCTGCATCCCCAGCTGTGCATGGTGGAAAGTGACCGCAAGCAACAGAACCAAAAGCACGGCAGTGACCGGCGAACCGATCCAGGCAGCGACAGTCTCGTAGTCCGCGCCGGCGTGGCTGATCAGGCCCCAAACAAACCAAATGTAAAGCGGCACCAAGGCTACGGCGGTAAGCCGCTCGATCCACCAATGGTGCACCCCGTCTTTAGCAGAACCCAGGCCTTTTGCCCGGCTCAACGGTGTACGTAAGCTCATCACGCGCCTCCCACAATGAAGACCAACAACCAGGTCAGCACGGTGAGTACGACACTGGCGATCGCAACAACGCGCGCACTACGCAAGACGGTCTCAATCTTCAGACCGTAACCGGCGTCCCAGATCAAGTGCCGAATGCCGTTGCAAAGGTGGTAGTACAGCGCGAAGGTAAAGCCAAATAGGATAATCTGGCCGATAATGCTACCGAAGATTGCTTGTGCGGTAGCGTAGGCTTCCGGTCCGCTTGCGATAGCAGCCAACCAATAGACCAGCAGTACGCTGCCCAAGGTCAGCGCGACGCCGGTCATACGGTGGAGAATGGAGGGAATTCCTGTCCAGCCTAGCTTATAAATTTGTAAATGGGGGGAAAGCGGTCTTTTATCCGTCTGCATCTATTGACTCGCTCTGCAGTGGGTCATGCCGGTAAACGGCGGGTAAGCTAAACGCTTGCGAACGCTAAAGCAAGTGTTCGTCGCTCAACTTGTGGAGTCGAAAACGGTTCAGCCACGACAGATTCGATGTTCAAACTGCCGAATATTCCAAGCTTTAACGCCTAAAATCGGAACAGCGCCCGTTCCGCTCCCAATCGCCGTAGCGCGTAGGCTCCGGCCCCTTCGGTCCGCCGATTTCCTTCGGCATGGGCGGCTGTGTCGCCGTCGTGGTATCCTGCGGGGTGCGTTCGTCGGCCTGCTTGGGGGCCGGCTCTCTCCTAGTCACTTCGCTCGTCATAATCATCATTCAATCGGTTGCTGTTAGAACGCGCGGCATTATCGCACAAGTGACTGGGCAGGCGTAGTGTTTAGGTGTATTGATGGCCGATATCGGGCCTAATCCGTATTCTACGGCTTGGCGACGGAACGGCGGCCTTGCGGCGCACACGTGCGCGAACGCTGCCCCGCCAGCGAAGCCAAATCGAGTGCGAGCGAACCGGACGGATCGCGCGTTCGATTATGATATTTTGCACTTGGCGATAGGAGTTCATAATGACCCAGCCCTGGCTACCACTACTTCCGGCAGCGGCGCAGATCAACGAGCAAGGAGCGGTCATCGCCGATACGGCAACGGACGCCAAAGCGGCAACAACCCAAGCTTCTCTCGCTCCGCTGCCTAGCCAAGCGGTTATCCGCGTAACCGGAGCCGATGCGGCCGAGTTTTTACACAGCCAGCTGAGCAACGACATCCGGGGGCTAGGCGAGGCCGAAACGTGCCTCGCCGCGTACTGCAATCCGAAGGGGCGGATGCTTGCCCTGTTTCGGGTTGTCCGGGATGGCGACGACTTCCTCTTATTGCTAGAACGGGAGTTGATGGCAACCGTTCTTCCCCGCCTGAAGATGTTTGTGCTACGCGCTAAAGTCACGCTTAGCGAAGAAACAGAGATGCTGGCCCTGGGTATTGCGCGCACCGAGGCGCCGTTAAAGGCTCTTTTTGGCGACTTACCGCAGGGCAAAGGCGTAGTACGCGACACAAACGCCTACCTGCTACGGCTGCCGAGTGCTGAGCGCTTGTACCTGTTACTTGCCAAGCCCGCGGAGATGAGCCGTTATTGGCCGTCGTTGACTGCCGACGCCGCCGTTGTAGGAACAGCCGCATGGCGCTTGCTGATGATCCGCGCGGGTCTACCCGATGTGTTCGGCGCGACTCAAGAAAGCCTTATTCCACAAACGGTTAACTTAGATTTGCTCGATGGCATCAACTTCAAAAAAGGCTGCTATCCTGGGCAGGAGATCGTCGCGCGTATGCACTATCTCGGCAAATTAAAGCGCCGGATGTACCGCGTCAGGGTCGCAAGCCAGGAAATAGCTGCCGGCGGGGAAGTTCGGGATGCGAAAGATGCTTTGGTGGGCGAGTTGGTACTAGCCGCGCCGAGCGACGAAGACGGCTGTAGCGAAGCGCTTGCCGTACTTCGCATAGACCGTCTCGAAGACCCCAACCTACATGTCGGTAAAGCTCCGGTCGGTCTTTTAACGCAAGCGTACGAGATTCCTCAGGAATAAGGCCACTAGATGGCGCATAGCGGTGCTATGCGCCATGCTCGCCCTAAGCGTCGGCACCGATTAGGGCTTAGTCGCCAGCCACTTCCGGACGCATTGCCGGAAACAGCAGCACATCTCGAATCGAAGCCGAATCGGTCAGCAGCATCACCAGGCGGTCAATACCAATGCCCTCCCCAGCCGTCGGCGGCAAGCCATACTCCAAAGCACGGATATAATCCGCATCATAGTGCATAGCCTCTTCGTCGCCGGCATCTTTCTCCGCCACTTGTTGGCGAAAACGCTCGGCCTGGTCTTCCGCGTCGTTGAGCTCGGAGAAGCCGTTCGCGATTTCGCGCCCGCCAATGAATAACTCAAACCGGTCGGTCACGAACGGGTCGCTGTCTTTAGGCCGAGCCAAAGGCGAAACTTCAACCGGATAATCGATCACGAATGTCGGCTCGCGCAGCTTATGTTCAGTGGTTTTCTCAAACACTTCTAGCTGCAACTTACCTAGGCCGTAACCGTCCTTAACCGGAATGCCAAGGCTCTCGCACAGACTCTGAGCGGCGTCGAGCGTTTGCAACTGGTCGCGGCGTATATCCGGGTTGTGTTGCAGAATCGCATCGACAACGCTAATCCGATCAAAGGCCTTGCCAAAATCAAAGGTTTCGCCTTGGTAAGCGATCTTGGCACTACCGACAACCTGTACCGCCAACTCCCGCAGCATAGCTTCGGTCAAGTCCATCAGGTCATGGTAATCGGCATAAGCTTGATAGAACTCAAGCATCGTAAACTCGGGGTTATGGCGCGTCGATACGCCTTCGTTGCGGAAATTACGGTTAATTTCGTAAACCTTCTCGAAGCCGCCGACGACCAGCCGCTTGAGATATAGCTCGGGCGCGATCCGCAGATACAGCGGCATATCCAACGCGTTGTGATGCGTGATAAACGGACGCGCGGTGGCGCCCCCTGGTATCGGCTGCATCATCGGCGTTTCGACTTCCAGAAAGCCCCGATAATTCAGGAACTCGCGAATATGCGCCACGATACGACTGCGCAACACAAAGGTCCGGCGCGAGTCCTCATTCATAATCAAATCGACATAGCGTTGTCGATAGCGCGCTTCCTGATCCGTTAGGCCGTGAAACTTTTCCGGTAACGGGCGCAAAGACTTCGTGAGTAAGCGCGCTTCGCCAAGGCGTACCGATAATTCGCCGGTACGGGTGCGGAACAAGACGCCTTCGCCCCCGATAACATCGCCCACGTCCCAGGTTTTAAACGCTTTGTAAACGCCTTCCGGTAATTCGTCGCGGGCGAGAAACAGCTGGATGCGGCCGGACATATCCTGGAGCTGGGTAAAGCTTGCCTTCCCCATCACCCGCTTAGCCATCATACGGCCGGCGACCCGCACCCGAACGGCTGCCGTTTCAAGCTTCTCGTCGTCCCAATCGCCATACTGTCGATGCAGGTCCGCCGCCAACGAATCCCGTCGAAAGTCGTTGGGAAACGCTTGGCCTTCCTCTCTCATCGCGGCTAGCTTTTCCCGCCGCTGCGCGACCAGTTTGTTTTCTTCCTGACTGCTCATGCTGCCTTCTTTACTCAAGTCCGAGGCGGGACGCAACCCGCGGTGATACATCAAGGGGTGTCGAATGCGCGGGGCGGAAAGCCCCTGCTTGGCAGTGGACATCTGCCGCTACTGGCTAAGCGCTAACGACCAACCCGCGGAGCGGTCTACAAGCCCGCTTTCAAGCTAGCTTCGATAAACTGGTCAAGGTCGCCGTCCAAGACCGACTGAGTATTTCCAACCTCGACGCTCGTACGCAAGTCTTTGATACGCGATTGATCTAGGACATAGGAGCGGATCTGGCTACCCCAGCCGATATCGGCTTTGGTTTCTTCGACCTTATCCTGTTCTGCGCGTCGCTTTTGCATTTCCAGCTCATACAGTTTGGCTTTGAGCTGCTTCATCGCGGTCGCGCGGTTTTTATGTTGCGAACGATCGTTCTGGCATGCAACCACGATACCGGTTGGGTTGTGGGTAATTCGAATCGCCGATTCGGTCCGGTTAACGTGCTGCCCACCGGCGCCGCTGGCGCGGTACGTATCGATACGCAAATCGGCCGGATTGATGTCGATGTCGAAATCGTCGTCGATTTCCGGCGATACGAATACCGAGGCAAAGCTCGTATGCCGGCGATTACCGGAATCGAAAGGGGACTTGCGGACCAGCCGATGCACGCCGGTTTCGGTGCGCAACCAACCAAAAGCATACTCGCCTTCGAACTTGATCGTCGCACTCTTGATGCCCGCCACCTCGCCGTCGGAGACTTCTATCATCTCGGTTTTAAAGCCGCGCCGCTCTCCCCAACGGAGATACATACGCAGAAGCATGCTGGCCCAATCCTGTGCCTCGGTACCCCCCGAACCGGCCTGGATATCGACAAAGGCGTTATTGGGGTCCATCTCGCCAGAGAACATCCGGCGAAATTCAAGCGTAGAAAGCTCCTGCTCGAACTCGCCTAAATCGTTGGCAACCGCTTGGATGGTCTCGTCGTCGCCCTCTTCTTTCGCTAGCTCAAGCAAATCCGAAGCATCATCCAAACCGCTAGCCAACCGGCTCAGCACATGGACAACGGCCTCCAGAGAGGCTCGCTCCTTGCCGAGCGCCTGTGCCCGGTCGGGATCGTTCCATACATCCGGCTGCTCCAGTTCGCGGCTAACCTCTTCTAGCCGAGCGTGCTTTTCCTCGTAGTCAAAGGTACCCCCTAAGGGCTTCGTAACGCCCTTGAAGGTCGCTGATCTGTTGGATAAGCGTATTAACTTCTAACATGAATAAGCTCGCCCTTTCTGGCCAATTAAATGCCTACGCGCCGCTGCCGTCAGCAGCTACAACGCACTCGAAACGAAGGGGAGCAATCTTACTACACCAGGACAGCTTATGTTGACCGTCTTGGGAAAGAGCTTAGGCACAAACCGCCACTTGATGCGGGTCGTTACGAGGTTCGGAGATGAAGTTGCCTTGCACGAAATCGACTCCGCTTTCCGATAGATAGCGGAGAACCTCAGCATTTTCGACAAATTCGGCAACGGTACGAATCCCGGAGGCCTTCGCAATTTCTACGATAGAGAGCACGACGGCCCGGTCTATCGGGTCGCTGACCACGCCTTTAGTAAAGAGGCCGTCGATCTTAATGAAATCGACGGCAAGATTTTTTAGCTGGCCGAACGAGCAAAAACCGCTCCCGAAATCATCGAGTGCGAAACGGCAGCCGAGTGCTCGTAGCTGATCGATCAAGCCACGCGCCGCAGCAAGGTTAGTGATCGCAGACGTTTCGGTGATCTCGAAGCACAACGCGCTCGGATCGACACCGTGGTTGGCCAAGAGACGAACGATCTCATTAGCCAGACCCGGATCGGCTATCGTATGGGCGGAGAGGTTGATCGAGAAATTAATGGATCGCCCGGCAGCCTGTTGGATCGCTAACTCTTCGACCGCTCGCCGTAACACCCAGCGGTCGATCGCCGGCATTAGATTGAAACGTTCGGCCGTCGGTAAAAACGCTTCGGGCATCACAACCTGGCCATCCGCGCCTCGCAATCTCAGCAGAACCTCGTAATGATTGACCTGCTCTTCGGGAATCTCCCACTGCCCACCCGGCACAGTTGGCGCAATGACATGCTTAATGGCAACGATGGGATGAAAAGCCAGATCGAAACGGTCTTCTTCTAACGCCTCGTGCAAGCGACTAGACCATCCGAGTTCCAAATCCATTGCACGTTTTTTATCGCTTTCCGGCTCGTAAACGTGCACACAATTGCGCCCTTTCTCTTTTGCGACATGGCAAGCCAAGTCGGCATTGGCAAGCACCTCGCCTGGAGAGTCCGAACTTTCGTCGATAAGCGCAACGCCGATAGAAGCACTAATGTTATAGCGCTTATCAGCGTACACAAAAGTTTCGCTGGCGATCAAACGGCGAAACTCCTCCGCCACCTGAGCGGCCTCCTCTTCGGCGACATCGCCGAGTATGATCGCGAACTCATCGCCCCCTAAACGCGCCAAGGTATCCGTCGCTCGCACGCGTCCCTGCAAAACCTGTCCGACGTCGATTAACAACCGGTCTCCCGCACTATGCCCCGCGGTATCGTTTATGTA
Organism: Alkalilimnicola ehrlichii; assembly: GCF_003399765.1. Taxonomy (GTDB): domain Bacteria; phylum Pseudomonadota; class Gammaproteobacteria; order Nitrococcales; family AK92; genus AK92. Next base: position 30,464 of record NZ_NFZV01000012.1, read on the forward strand.
CTTAAATTGGTCAAGGTCGATATAGAGTAGTGCGCTTCGAGTATCGCCCTGCCCCAGACGCTGGACCCGATCCTCCAGCGCTTTCTCCAAGTAGCAACGGTTCAATAGCTTCGTTAATGCATCGTGATTTGCTTGCCAGCGAAGCTCTTCCTCTAGCAATTTACGTTCGGATACATCGCGAAAAGCAACAACAGAGCCCTCTCTTTCACCCCCAATATAGAGCGGGTGCACCGTACACTCGACGGGAATGGCGCGGCCACTGCGAGTCCAAAAGCTGGTTTGCCAACCGCTGAGATGTTCGCCCCGCGCGTAAGCTGCCGTTAGCAAACAATCCCCCTCGGGAATCGCCGATCCGTCCGCCGCCGAGCCATGGAATAGATCTCGCGGCGAGATGCCTAAATACTGCTCTGGGGTGTCGAAGCCGAGAACACGCTGCGCCGCAGAGTTCATAAACGTAATGGCGCCTTTGTTATCAACGCCGTACACGCCGTCTCCGACAGAGCACAAAATACCTTGCAAGCGCTGTCTCTGCTTCTCGATAGAACGCCGGTGATGAATAGTCCGGCTCATCGCATCGACTCGCGCCAGAAAAAGCGCTGCGGCCTCGCTTTTAAACATGCACTCGACAGCGCCGGCCGCCAATGCATCCATAATGACGCGATCGAGATAGCTGCCCGTAATTATTGCCAGGGACATTTCTGCCGTTACCGGATTCTCCCTTAGTCGTCGACACAGCTCATCCCCGGTCGATCCGGGCATAAAGTAATCGATAATGGCAATGTCGTAATCTCCCGAACAGGCAAGCTCAAAACCCTCCTCTACGGAGGCGGCAGTGTCGACCTGATAGCCGTGACGACTCAGTAGTTTTCGGTAGCTACCGCGGACGGTCGGCGAGTCGTCCACAAATAGCATGCGTATATCCGACACTGCATTCTCCCTTCGCTCCTCATCCAGCCAACTCCCTAGCTCAAAACGCGCTTCGATGAGTTTGCGAAGGGATCTGGCCACATCCATATAGTCTTGCCATAGCACCAGCGCAGTCCGCGGGCGCCGGGAGCTCCAGCTCATTTGAGCAGGGTCCGCCATTTCGCTTAACACGACGACCGCTAGCGGGCGTTGTTTAGCGCTGTCCAAGTACGTTAATAGATCGTCCGTCATGGGATCGGTTCGCAGCGGCCACTCCAGGACCACGCCGTCAAACCGCTCCCCTCGTATATCGAGCGCTGCTAACGCCTCCTGGCTGCTAGCAACTGCCGTCACGACAAAACCTTCCATCTCAAGCAATTTGCTCAAGACATGTCGTAACGTTGCGGATCGTTCAACAAGCAGCGTTCGGTGCATACACACCCCTTATGACTACGGGCGGCCCGTCGGACGGAACATACGACGGCTACGAAATCCTACTCGGGCTTGCTGAACGCGTTTGGAAATCGAACCCATCCCTTGGCTCTGCAGAAATGCTGTGACTGTTCTATTAGGCGCCTCGCCTCTTACCTGAGTGGTCGCCTAATGTTGTTATGCTTTGACGTATTGGAACGTTAATTATCATTTTCCGGCAGCGGAAGCAACAAGGACAAATTGTCACATTCGGGGAAAATCACCTGCTTTTTGTTTCTTATACAGCAGCTTATCGCTTTTTTTCACTCTTCCCGCAATCCTGCGCCTGGCACCGGCAGTTTTATACTTAACATTTTTTCTTTACACGACGTCTTTCCAAGCTTGCTCCAGACGCTTACCCGAGATCGGCACGCTGGTCCGCAGCTCTTGCGCAAACAAGGATATTCGATACTCTTCCAATAACCAGCGGAAATGCTGCAAAGCGGGATCGTCAATACCTTTTTTGGCATGCAACGCGCGCCGCTCAAGATAGCGTTGCCATAGCGGGCGAATGACGCTAAGACCGGCTTGGTCTCGCGCCGGATCAGCCCTGAGCTTATTCAGGCGGCGTTCGGCGCCTTCCAGAAAGCGGGGCAGATGCTGGAGCCAATGATACGGCGTGGCCGATACGAAACCGACGTAAATCAAATGTTCGAGCTGTTCCTTAAGGTCGGCATAGCTCTCCATCTGAGCAAACCCGGAAGGCCGTTTAACCTGTTTTTGTACCTGATGAAAATGTTCGAGCGCTGGCGCAACCGCTCGGCACAGGGATTCGCTCGTGGCTACAAGCTCCGATCGCCCCTCCTCAAGCCGCCGCTCGAACTCTGCCGCCTCTCGTAAAGCCACGCCGTCGGGCATAAAAACGCGGTCGAAGCTAGCCGCTAGAATATCCTCTCGCAGCGCCTCGCAGCTGCCCACACTGGCAAAGCGCAAACACATCTCCGACAGGCCAGGCAGGTTGCGACGGAGGTACTTCGTTTGCTGATTCAAAGCCAGCATGAACAATCGTCGCACTCCGGCTCGCAACGCCCGCTCGGCTTCTTCCGGCGCATCGCAAACTTTCAACGCGACACTATCGCCCTCATCGATCACGGTGGGATAGCCTTTGATCGTTACGCCATGCTGAACGGATTCGACCGCTACCGGTAAGTCGCCGAAACTCCAATGCCGTAGCCCGTGTTGCTCGATTCCATCGCTGTCGCGAGCACTGGAGAACGCTTCGCTTGCATGCCCGCTTAGCCGATCCTTCAATTCATTGAGCGAGCGGCCCAGCGCCAGTGTCTTACCGTCGCCGCCGAGCACACGGAAGTTCATGCGCAGGTGGGCGGGCAATTCCAGTTTATCCCAGGCATCCAAAGGGACCTCGACGCCGGTAATGCGCTTTAGCTGCTGCCGAAGAACCTCTGCAACTCGCCCCTCCCCCGGCGTTACCGCCTCCAACACCGCATCGGCAAAATCCGGTGCTGGAACGAAGTTCCGCCGCAACTGCTTCGGTAAACTCCGAATTAGCACGATAAGCTTCTCGCGAATCAGGCCCGGGACCAACCAATCGAATGGCTCGACGGGCAATTGATTGAGAGCAGGGAGAGGAACTCTGACAGTAACCCCGTCCAACGGGTCGCCAGGCTCAAAATGGTATTCCAACGGCAGCGGCATACCGCGCACGCTTAGCCGATCGGGGAAAGCCTCCCTCCCCACCTCGTGAGCCGGCCGCTGCATAAGCTGTTCCTGGCTCATGAACAAGAGCTTCGGTGTCTCTTTCTCAGCCTCGCTCCGCCAACGCTCGAATGCAGCTCCGCTGTTGACCTGGCCCGGCACCCGCTCGTCGTAGAACGCGTAAACGGCCTCTTCGTCTACCAACACGTCTCGCCGACGCGCCTTTGCCTCGATCCGCTCAATCGATTCGATCAGCTTTTTGTTATGAGACTGGAATTGACCGCGGCTGCGGTAACGCTGATACACCAAGCCTTCGCGGATAAAAATCTCCCGCGCCGCCACTGGATCGATACGGCTGAAGTTTACTTTCCGGCGCGCCACGAGCACCAAGCCATACAAGCTGACACTCTCGAAAGCGGCCACTCTGGCGGCTTTCGGCTGCCAATGCGGCTCGGCATATGAGCGCTGCACTAGGTGGGGTGCCAATTGTTCGATCCACTCCGGGCGCACTTCGGCGACGTCGCGCGCGTACAAGCGGCGGGTTTCGACCAGCTCCGCAGCCATGATCCATTTCGGCTTACGCTTGAACAAGCCCGACCCGGGGTGAATATGCAGTTTGACGTTTCGCGGCCCGGTGTACTCCGCTTCTTCCGCCTTTAAGGCCACGTTACTGAGCAGCCCCGACAGCAACGCACGATGGATTTGGCTATAATCCGCCGGAAGCTCGTTCTCGCGTAGCCCCATCCCCTTAACCAGCTCTTTCAACTGCCGGTGGATATCCTGCCATTCGAGCATTCTTTTGAACGCTATAAACCGTTCGCGGCAGTAAGCCATCAATTTCCGCCGGCTTAAATGCTTGGCCTGTTCGCGAAAGTCGTCCCAAAGCTTTAAGTGGCTAACAAAATCCGATCGTTCGTCCCGGTACGCGGCGTGCGCTTCATCCGCCGCTTGCTGCGCCTCTAGCGGGCGTTCCCGCGGATCCTGCACACTGAGCGCAGCGCCTATGACCAACAGCTCCCGCAGGCAGCCCTCTCGTTCGGCTGCCAGCAGCATACGCCCGATACGAGGATCTACAGGAAAGCGCGCTAAGCGGTGGCCCAGCTCCGTTAACTCCCGCTCGCGATCAACGGCGCCAAGCTCATACAACAGCTTGAAGCCGTCGTTAATGAAGCGTCCGTCCGGCGCCTCGACAAAGGGGAAGTCATCGACGTCACCTAAACGCCAGGCCTTCATCTGCAGAATGACCGAAGCCAAGTTGGTTCGCATGATCTCCGGCTCGGTAAACTCCGGCCGCGAGAGGTAATCCTCTTCCGCATATAAACGAATACAGATGCCCGGGGCTATGCGGCCGCAGCGCCCGGAACGCTGATTAGCGCTGGCTTGCGAAATCGGCTCAATCGGCAGACGTTGAACCTTGGTGCGGTAACTGTAGCGACTTATGCGGGCGAAGCCGGTGTCCACAACATAGCGAATACCCGGCACTGTGACCGAGGTTTCCGCCACGTTCGTCGCCAACACAATGCGACGCCGGCCGCCGGGCTTAAAGATCCGGGCCTGCTCGGCGGTACTGAGCCGAGCAAATAGCGGCAATATCTCGGTATGTGGCGGATGATGCTTCCGCAAAGCCTCGGCAGCGTCCCGAATCTCCCGCTCGCCGCTTAGAAACACCAGAATATCGCCCGTTCCTTCCCTCGAAAGCTCATCGACCGCTTCAACGATTGCCGCAGACTGGTCGCGCTCGTCCAACGGACGATAGCGCTGCTCCACGGGATAAGTCCGTCCCGACACCTGAATGATCGGCGCGTTGTCAAAGTGGCGAGAGAAACGATCCGGATCGATCGTAGCGGAGGTAACGATGACCTTCAGGTCCGGCCGCCGCGGCAGGAGTTGTTTCAGATAACCCAGCAGAAAATCGATGTTGAGACTACGCTCATGTGCCTCATCGATGATAATCGTATCGTAAGCCAGTAAATCGCGATCGCCTTGAATCTCCGCCAGCAGCATGCCATCGGTGACAAGCTTCGCTAACGTATAAGGACCTACTCGGTCGGTGAAACGCACCTTGTAACCGATGCTCTTACCGACGTCCTCGCCCAGTTCTTCTGCAATTCTGGCGGCCAAGGAACGCGCTGCGATCCGCCGCGGCTGGGTGTGCGCAATCATTCCCAGGCGGCCACGCCCGAGCTCCAGGCAGAGCTTAGGCAGCTGGGTACTTTTACCCGAGCCCGTTTCGCCGCACACGACCACGACTTGATGGTCGGTAAGTGCCGCGGCAATCTTGTCCCGGTGTTCGCTAACAGGGAGTTCGACCGGATAGTCGATAATGGGAGCAGCGGCCTGTCGAGTCGCGAGCTGCGCTTCGGCGTCGGCTATGGCTAGCTGAAGTTTTTCCAGGCCGCGATCATATGGCTGGCCGCTTCGGGCCCGGCGCCGCAGGCCGTTCAGCCGCTTACCTAAGACGGCGCGCTGGGCGAGCATGACGTGGTCCAATCGCTCAGCCAAGTCCTCGAACGCCTGCGCTGCGGATCTATCCTTCATTGCACGAGAGTAAACCTCTCCGCTCCGTTACAATGCCCGATACTTGCGGGGCGGCAACCGAAACTCTTCGATTTTCCAGTCAGAAACCGTGCAATCGAGCAATAGGCAGGAAGGCCCCCCGTAGGTGCGGGTTCGCCCTGCAGCGCCGGGATTCAACACCCATGGCGTCTCATCGTCGTCGACCAGGAGTTGATGACTATGGCCATAGGCAATCGCCCGAGCCGTCGGGTAACGTTCCCGCAAGCACTGGTGACGCTCGGCAACACTGCCGGCATCATCGCCGTGGATCACAACTAGCTCTCCGCCCGGCAGATCTAAAATCGCTTCCCGCGGCAGTGTATCGAGCACATGCACTTCAGGTGCGGCCCACTTCTCGGCAACATCGTTATTGCCTTTAACCGCCACCACCTGCTCCCGTGGCTGCAGAGCCAGTAAAACATCGGCTCCGCCGATATCCCCTGCGTGAACCGCGACATCGCAAGAACTAACAACATCTGCAATGCGCGGGTCAAGAAAGCCGTGGGTATCGGAAACTATCGCGACTCGCATAAGAATAACCGGTTCTGCGTAACCAACGATCTACTTCGCGAACGCATTATCGATCGCTGAGCGCAGTTCGTCGTAACTACGGGTAACAGGAAATTGTGGAAACTCGTCGATCACATTCTGCGGCGGACAGAACAATATTCCCGTGTCCGCCTCGCCGAGCATGGCCGTATCGTTGTACGAATCGCCGGCTGCGACGGTTTGGAAATTGAGACTACGGAACGCTTCTACCGCCTTACGCTTATGATCCTGCATCCGCAGCTTATAGTCGACGATCCGGCCTTTCTCTCCCACCTCCAAACGATGGCAGAAGAGCGTTGGCCAATCGAGCTGGCGCATCAGGGGCTTAGCAAACTCATAGAAAGTATCGGACAAGATGACCAGCTGATAGCGCTGACGCAAGTCGGCAAGAAACGTCTGCGCCCCCTCAAGCGGCCGCAGGTCATCAATAACTTTTTCAATATCATTGATGCCTAGTCCGTGCTCGTCGAGGATACGCAACCGAAACTGCATCAGCTCGTCGTAATCCGGTACGTCCCGGGTGGTTGCCCGTAATTCGTCGATACCGGTAAGCTCAGCAAAGTTGACCCAAATCTCCGGAACCAAAACCCCTTCCAGGTCGAGGCATACGATTTCCACCGGATACTCCTGATTATCGGCGTGTCGATTTCTTGCGGCCGTTTGTAAGGTAACGACGAGAAGCTGTCGCTGCCGGGCCTAAAACGGCGCACAAGGTAGCCCTTTTCCGCCCTGCACGCAAGGCGCAGTGCGCCAAAACTAGCAAGCACCTCTGGCTTATGCTTGAGAAATCACATTCTCATTCGCTACGCCATGCGGCACATGACCGGTTGCCACGTGATGTCGCGCCAATTCACAGTGGCCTTGCTGATCATCGAAAAAGATATCGGCCCCGAAAGCAGCTAGAAACTCGGATTTCGGCAGCCCTCCAAGGAACAAAGCCTCATCGATTCTAATCTCCCAACTGCGCAGGGTACGAATCACCCGCTCGTGCGCCGGCGCGCCACGGGCAGTAACCAGCGCTGTTCGTATCGGGCAATGCTCTGCCGATTCTTCTGCCTGAATAGCGTGCAGAGCGGCCAGGAACCCTTTGAACGGTCCGCCAGGCAAAGGCTGTTTCGCTTGTTCTCGTTCGCTAACGGAGAACCCGTCAAGCCCTTGGCTACGAAACACTCTCTCCGCCTCATCGGCGAACAAGACCGCATCGCCATCGAAAGCAATACGCAGCTGCTCGGGGGCTGCGCCCGCCTCCTGCATAGCAGCCCCTCCGGGCAGAATAGTTGCCGCCGCATAGCCCCGATTCAACGCTTGCACCACATCGTCGGGATCGGAGGACAAAAACAGATGGGCGCCAAAAGCGGGAACGTAACGGTAAGGGCTCTCGCCATTGGTGAACGCGGCTCGTGTAACGTCCAATTGGTAATGTTCGATGGAGTTAAACACACGTAAGCCGGTATCGGCACTATTGCGCGACAACAAAATGACTTCGACTCGCGTACGCTCGCGGCTTTTGTTCAGCGCTAGCAGCTTTTTGACCAAGCCGAAGGCGACGCCGGGCTCTAGCACTTCGTCCTCGTTCTCGATTTGATAGCGACAGTATGCATCGACGCCTTCCTCAACGAAGATCCGATGGCTCTCGCTCATATCAAATAGCGCGCGCGAAGAAATTGCCACAACCAGTTGATTCTCAAGGCTTGTTGGCATAGAAGTTAGAAACCGCTTTCAATAAACAAGAAAAGGCTATCCTGCCATAGTCGATGACGCCGACCAAGCAAACAATGCCTACCGAAGCTGAATTTAGCGACTGGGGCAGTCACCGGGAAGTTGGTAAAGCCTCCGGGTGAAAGCGCACTCCTCCCGAAGGCATCCGCTTATCAACCGCGCCGTTCCCCTTTCATATAGACGCTGAGGCGCATATCCTCCTCGCCTAGCGAGACGAATTGATCTTCATCGTAGTCTTCGGCTTGCTCTTCGATTTCTTCCTGCCCTGCATTGGTCAAATAAGCAACTTGATCTTCGCCGCGTATTTCCAACTCTTCGACCGGCACCGCAAGCTGCGTTCCTCCGATGCCCAACCAGCCGCCAACGTCCACAATGGCGTGCAAATGTTCATCGCTGCGACTAACGGCTAGATCTCTTACCGTACCGATGACCTCGCCCTGGGTATTCACGACTTCGGCACCATGCAAGGCCCCTACCGTCATCTCGGAGAGTTCCGCTCCCGGTTCGAGCTGATGTTCGTCGTCAAATAACGCGGTATCTTCATCCGCTTCTTGTTCTACGTCCGCTTGCTCCTGCTCGCTTTGTACGCCAAAAGGTAACAGCAGTAAGCCGATAAACACGATGGCCGGTAACAATCCAACCTTACTGACTCCCATCCGCTCCCACACGTTGCACATTCTTCAACACCTCCTTACATAGCCTGGGAAACAGGCACGCTCCCCGGCGATCATCTAGGAGTTGCGGCTAGGGGCGCGGTAAGACAAGCATGGAGCTATATTAGTATTTGGCAGTCAAAAGAGCGGCGGACCAAAGACTAACCGTTAATGGGATCTAGCGCATGATTTTATGACTGAAGTACAATGCGGGATGCTTTAAACTCTGTGATAAGCTTGGTTACGAACCTAAGTTAACCAGTAGACCGTCTACACAATATTCAAGTCCAAGGAGGCAGGCTGCCCATGGCTGAACAAATGCGTGTGGCCAGTATTAGCCGCGAACAAACGTTAGCGACTAATAAACTGATCCGCAACACTTACACCTTACTCTCGATAACCTTGCTGTTTAGCGCGGCGATGGCCGCGTTCGCGATGACAGCAAACATCCCGCCGCTGAATATATTCATTGTGCTCGGCGGTTACTTTGGGTTGTTATTCCTAACGAATGCTCTACGCAACAGCATCTGGGGTCTGGCGGGGGTATTCGCTCTAACCGGCTTCATGGGTTTTACGCTCGGTCCTATCCTTAACCTGTACATTCAGGCGTTGGCCAACGGCTCGCAGCTGGTCATGATGGCGCTTGGCGGTACCGGGGTAATCTTCCTCGGCCTGTCGGGTTATGCGCTGAGCACGCGCAAAGACTTCAGCTTCATGCGCGGCTTCCTGTTCGCGGGCATCCTGGTAGCTTTCATCGCTGCTTTGGCGGCTTACTTCTTCTCCATGCCGGGGTTGGCCTTAGCCGTTAGCGCGATGTTCATGCTGCTAATGTGCGGCCTGATCCTTTACCAGACCAGCGAAATGGTCAACGGCGGCGAAACCAACTACATCATGGCGACCATCACGCTGTATGTCGCCATTTACAACCTGTTCACCAGCTTGTTGCACCTGCTGATGGCCTTCTTCGGCGAAGACTAACTAGCAGCGCGCCAATTAGGTGTAGAAACAGGAACGCCCCGCATCTGCGGGGCGTTTTTTTGGTGGGGGCAGGAATTTGCCTATAGAACCTATGCCTAGCCGTTATTGCTTATAGCGATGCATAGCGTTCTGCTGCGCCCTCCTGAGCGAGTTCCTTTTGGCTCAAACCCTCCCTGGTCTTCGGCCTTCGGCTCACTTAGCGCGGCGAACCTCTTTTACCCCCAAAAAGCCCCCTCTCCGTTGCCCTCGAACCAGGCTAACTTGTCGTGAAGGCTCACCACCTCACCGACGATCACCAACGTCGGCGCCCTCAAACCCGAGGCCGCTGCAACTTGAGGCAGTTGGCTGATCGGCGCGGTGATTACCCGCTGGTTTTCCGTGGTGCCTTGCTGAATCAGCGCTGCAGGCATTGTAGCCTTCAAGCCGTGCGCCATCAGGCCTTCGGCTAATTCCGCCAAGCCCTGCAGCCCCATATAGATCACCACCGTTTGCTCCGGTCGAACAAGCCGAGCAAAATCCAAGTCTAGGCGCCCATGCTTACGATGCCCGGTCACAAAGGTGCAGGATTGCGCGTAGTCGCGGTGCGTCAACGGGATTCCCGCATAAGCGGCACAACCGCTCGCCGCGGTGATTCCAGGCACGACTTGAAACAATACGCCTTCTTCCATCAGCGTCTCGATCTCCTCCCCGCCGCGGCCGAATATGAATGGGTCGCCGCCCTTAAGCCGTGCTACTCGCTTCCCTTTTTTCGCCAGGCTCACCAACATTGCGTTCAACGACTCTTGCGGTACCGCATGCTCCGCTCGCCGCTTACCGACGTAGATTCTCTCGGCGTGTTCGGAGCAAAGCTCCATGATCGCCGGTGCTACTAAACGGTCATACAGCACGACATCGGCTTGCTGTAGCAAGCGTAATGCCCGCAACGTCAGCAAATCGGGGTCTCCGGGCCCTGCACCGATCAGGTACACCTCCCCGGTTGCCCGTTGGCCGGCTCTGTCCTTGAGCGCCTGCAGTTCGCCTTCGAATAACTCTTCGGCTCGGCGATTTGCCCCTATGGCGATCGCACTGCCCAAAGGACCTGCCAATGCCTGCTCCCAAAACCGTGAACGGCTCGCCGCATCGTCCAGGTGTTGGTGTAGGAGATCGTCGTGATGCTGACACCAATCCCTTATCCGCTCCCAACGACTGGAAACGCCACGCAACACCTCGGCTAAAAGGAAGCGCTTCAAAGGCGCCGGATCGGAGCCGAACAGCGCAAAGTCTACGCCTGCCCGCGTTTGTCTAACGGGTAATTGCAAACTACTCTCAAGCGGGTAATCCGGACAATGCGCTGGAACTCCACAAGCCTTAGCCGCCCCAAGCGCTTGGCGGTTGATGTCTTGGTTGCGTGCATCGACAACGGCTAAGCGGCACTCGGCAAACCAACTATGACGGAGTGGCCCGTCGAGATACTCCACGCTCTCCTCAAGCTCTGGTTCCGCATCGGCGCTTGCCGGCCACCACGCCACTGTGGCACCCAGCGCCGTTAAACGCTTTAACTCTTCCAGCGCAACCTGACCACTGCCAATAACTAGACAGCGCTCGCCCTCGAAACGCAGGCCACAGACATACTCTTGCGCCACGGCGCACCTCCCTCCCCTTGCGAAATATCGGCAAAACTCTGATCGTTCCCCGGCTTTAATGAACGCTCCGCGTGCCTGTGCCGATAAAGGCTATATAGCAAGATATCGCGAAAGCGCAGAAGACGCTCAGCATTTCCTTGGCGCTCCTGGCTTGATACAAGCCGCACCAAACCAAATGGGTTTAGCGTCATGGCTCCAACCGTTCGATGCATATCTTCCACGCATGGCCTGTAAACGGCAAAACAGCGAGCAAATTCGATCCTTTTACTCCGTGAGCGATGCACTATAGAGTGATGCCCATATTTACAAAAGGAATGACATGTTTTAGGTATATAGCAGATAGTTATAGGTAGGTAGCGCTATGAAACTCAACCAGCTCCGTTACATCTGCGAGGTCGCCAGGCGCGGACTCAATGTATCTGCGGCTGCAGAAGCGTTATACACCTCGCAGCCGGGTGTTAGTAAACAAATCCGTTTGCTTGAAGAAGAGCTCGGCGTGCAGATTTTTGCGCGCAGCGGAAAACACCTCAGCCATATAACTCCCGCCGGCAAAGAGATCATCGCTGAAGCGGAACAAATACTCGCTCAGGTAAGGAACATACGATCCATTGCAGAGGATTACGACGACGACAGCCGCGGCAGTTTATCGATAGCGACAACCCATACCCAGGCTCGACACGCCTTACCGGAAGTGGTGCGCCAGTTCCGCGAGCGCTATCCCTTGGTCAGCTTGCATATACATCAAGGCACGCCCATGCAGATCGCCGAGCTAGCAGCTCGGGGCAAGGTTGATTTTGCTATAGCCACCGAGGCGATCGAGTTATTCGAAGATCTTGTCATGATGCCGTGCTATCGGTGGAACCGGTGCGTTGTGGTACCGAAAGGGCACCCTCTATTGAGCAATCCGCCGCTGACGCTAGAGAAAGTTGCCAGCTACCCTTTGATTACATACGTTTTCGGGTTTACGGGGCGCTCAAAGCTGGATCAGGCGTTCGAAAAGGTCGGCCTGACACCCGAAGTCGTTCTCACCGCAACGGATTCTGAGGTCATTAAGACCTATGTTTCCTTAGGGCTCGGTATCGGGATACTCGCTAGCATGGCCTACAATCGAGAGCGGGACACTGAACTAGAGGCGCTCGATGCAAGCCATTTGTTCGAGTCGAGCATTACCAATATTGGGTTTCGGCGTGGCACCCATTTGAGGCGTTATATGTATGATTTTATTCAGCTGTTCGCCCCCCACCTAACGCCCGATATTGTTGAGCGGGCCTCACAGCTGAGAAGCAAAGAAGAACGGGTCAAGCTCTTTGCCGAGCTCGACCCGGACATCGGCACTAAGTAAGGCCAAAGACGGCCTTGCTGTTGCCACCCTCGCTAAGCCCGCCCAGCCAAGCATCCATGCTAAAACCGGGCAAGAGCCTGGCCAATATAGCGCCGCGAGGGTGCGGGAAACACCGCTTAAAACGCGGCCTAACCACGATAAAAACGGCACGCTAGCAGGCTGTCAGGAACTGGAGACAATCCCTATCTCTGTTCTTATCAGTTTCTCCTTGTACCGACACTCCATCACACTTTAGCCTTCAAATGATGAAAGCCGGCACACACCGGCTGCTATCCGAATGCGTACCAAGAGTAACGGCGCTGACGTATACGGTGTTCGGCAAACGCGTTCTTCTTTTAGTCTTAGGTACTTATTCTAAAGGCTAAAGTGTGACGGAGTGTCAAACTGCTTTTACGGCATCCTTACCGTTCTGCTTCCATGCAAGGGGCGATTCCTTTGCCCCTTCTGACAGGCCATCCTTTGCCTGCAAAATCCGGGCTTACTAGGCACTCTTCTTCGCGTTAACGCGAGCTACCCGTTTACTGCCGTCACTTTCGCTATCCTTCGCACTCTGATCGCCGGCTTGCGCTTGCACGCTTTGAGACATGCCCTGCCATACATCCATTTGCCGTTCCATCATCTGCCGGCACATATCGAACCAAGCGGACATCGGATTGCTCTCCGTATTGTCGCGATTAGCTAATATGCCCAAATCCATACTGCGTGCCTGCTCAAACCAGCGGGACCACATTTGCCGGCGCATTTCGAGCATGTCGTCCATTAACTTAAAGCTCGTTTCCGCCCATTCATTCATTGGCTGGATGGAGCCCGAGCCCTGCTGGGTCAATTGACGGCCTTGCTTGAGCCATTCGGCTTGAGCTTGAAGCAGGTCGTTTACAAGCCGTTCGCCAGCCTTCAAGTTATCTTGAAAGCTATCGTCGATCTGTTTCAGGACATTGGAGTCGCTGCTTTCTGTCGAAGCCGCTATCCAAGGCTGCCAAGCCGTTCGTGCGGCTTCGGCGAATGAACTCATAAGATTTGGCGTGGACTGTGTCTGTTCCATATGACCTCCGTAAGCGCCTTAAGGGGTAAAGGATCCTTCCTTTATCGTCAGCGAGGCGATAGACAGCTCCTGTCCGAGTCTCCAGCCACTCCTTGGCAGTCGCCTCCCCGTGGACATAACAATAATCTGCTACCCTCTGCGGGTAAATGAGATTCCTCCGAGACCCCTCTAGGTGTTTTTTCTGACGCAATAGGATTTTTCCTACGAAGCACTCAGCAAAACGCGCAGCACCGGTGAAACGAGGCGCGCCTTTCCCGCTTAACAGAAGAGAAAACGCCGGCAGCCATTGGTGCTGGCTGCCGGCGCGTTTGAACGAATGCGTCCGAAGAATAATTTCCGCTGGGGCGGTTTCTACGCTATAGGAATACTCAGACCAAGTACTCCGCGCCTCCCATATAAGCTTGTAGCGCCTCGGGAATTCGGACCCGCCCATCAGCTTCCTGATAATTCTCAAGGATAGCGACAAGGCAGCGACCGACAGCCAAGCCCGAACCGTTTAACGTGTGCAGCAATTCGGGCTTACCGGTTTCAGGATTTCGCCACCGCGCTTGCATCCGGCGGGCTTGGAAATCGACGAAGTTGCTACACGAGGAAATCTCCCGATACTTCTGCTGAGCAGGTAACCAGACTTCCAAATCATACGTCTTAGCCGCCGAGAAGCCCATATCGCCCGCACATAACGCGACGACGCGATAAGGCAGCCCTAGGCGCTTGAGCACTTCCTCAGCATGCCCTGTCAGTGTCTCCAGGGCTTCGTAAGAAGCCTCGCCGCGCACCATCTGCACCAATTCGACCTTTTCAAACTGATGCTGACGGATCATTCCTCGGGTATCTTTGCCATAACTGCCCGCCTCCGAACGAAAGCACGGCGTATGGGCGACATAGCGCGCCGGAACCTGCTCAGCGCTGAGAATCTCCCCTCTCGCCAGATTAGTAACCGGCACTTCAGCGGTGGGAATGAGGTATAACGGCGTATCGCCTGTCAGCCCGAACAAGTCCGCTTCAAACTTCGGCAGCTGCCCCGTGCCTTGTAAACTCTCTGCGTTCACGATATACGGAACATAAACCTCCTCGTAGCCATGCTCGCGAGTATGGAGGTCGAGCATAAACTGGATAAGTGCCCTCTGCAGACGCGCGATCGGCCCCTTCAGCACTACAAACCGGGAGGTCGTTATCTTCGACGCCGTTTCGAAATCCATGTTGCCATTGAGCGCTCCCAGCTCAACATGATCCAGCGGTTTAAACTCAAACTGCGGGGGGTCGCCCCAACGTCGGATTTCAACGTTATCGTCTTCGCTCTCGCCGTCCGGAACGCTTTCATGGGGCAAATTAGGGATACTAAGATGAATGGCTTCTAACTCGTCTTGCAGCGCACTCAGCTCGTGTTCCGCGTCTTTCAATTGCTGAGTGAGGTCTCCCACCGCTTCGAGCAACGGCTGGATATCTTCCCCCCGCGCCTTGGCTTGACCGATCGATTTGGAACGTTGGTTGCGTTCGTTTTGCAATTCCTGCGTACGAACCTGCAGCGATTTTCGCTGCGCTTCGATTTCGCGGTAGCGCTGAACGTCGAGCTGAAATCCGCGGCGCGCTAACGCAGCTGCCACATCGTCCAACTGACTTCTTAATTGTTTTGAATCCAACATTCGGTATCTATCGCCTTATTTCAACGCGCCGAACAAGCAAAACACGCGCTCCGAGAGCAAAGAGCGTTTTGGGACATGCTGTCGCGCGCTTAGCAAGTTGAAGAAACGGAAATAATCGCAAACGAATATCTGCGTGCGACTAAAACCGACGGACACTCGCCGATATAAGCGCCCGTCAGTGCTGCGGCACCTTATTGAGCCCGCTAAAACGACCGAGTACGTGCCATGTTCACCGGGCCTTGAGCTCGCTGTTGCGGCCCCGCCCGCTGCCCGACGTAAGCAGGCAGCTCAATTAGCACGCGTGTCGCTATCGGAAGTGTCCTGCAAACCTCGCATTGTAACGGTCCTTAACAGGAAAAATAAGTGGTGCCCAGGTTAGCACAGGTCAACGGCCAGACAGATCCATGCCGTCGGGTGCCACAATGTCGACACCTTCCGGCGGGTCAAACCGGAAACGCCCCGCGGGAACGCGAGGGTTAAGCTCCAGCTCGTCCAGCTCAAGCCGCGTCACTTGACCAAGCCCGGTATCCACCTCGATAATCCGAGGTACGCCGTCAAGTACTTGCATCCTAATAGATTGAAACTCCCAGTCCGACTCCTTAGGCACCAGGCTCAACCAACCGCCGCCTTCTTCCTCAATTTGGAAAGCCGATTCAAGACCCTCGAAATCGCCGCTCAGGAGCAATGCAGGACCATAACCCAGGACTTCATCTAGCGGCCGCACCGTTACTTGCTCAAGGTCGATATCGTAGACCCAAAGCCGCCGGCCATCGGCAACGATTTCTTGCTCGAAGGGTTCGTCGTAAGACCAGCGAAAGCGGTTAGGTCGCTGCAGAACCAGCTCGCCGGACGTCTGCTCGAGCAATCGGCCATCTTCGTCGAAAGTCGCCTGGACAAACTCCCCTCTAAGGGTTTCTACCGACTCATAATACTGCTGAAGGGCCTCAAGTCCGCTCTGCTCGGCATTCGCCGCGCTTAGCCAGATGCAAACTAAAAAAACCATAGGAATCGCTTTGCCATTATTCCCTCACTCGCTTACTGCGGACTAGTGCCTCTTAGTCTTTGGGCGGCGGCGGCGCCAACACTTCGCGCGACCCATTGGGCTGTAACGGCCCGACTACACCCGCGGCCTCCATCTCTTCTACCAAGCGCGCTGCGCGGTTGTATCCAACCTTAAGCCTGCGCTGAACGCCGGAAACCGAAGCTCGACGCGTTTCCGTTACGACCCGCACTGCTTGATCGTATAAAGGGTCGCCCTCGCCGTCGCCGCCACCATTACCAGCACTTAAGCCCGGTATAGGCGGCGCATCGACCGGTTCGTTCAAAATCTCGTCGATGTATTCGGGCTCGCCGTAGGTCTTTAAATACTCGACGACTTGATGGACCTCGTTATCGGCAACAAAAGCGCCATGTACACGTTGCGGCAACCCGGTTCCCGGTGCGAGATAAAGCATATCGCCATGCCCAAGCAGATTCTCTGCTCCCATCTGGTCCAGAATCGTTCTGGAATCAACCTTGGAAGATACTTGGAACGCAATACGGGACGGAATGTTCGCTTTAATCAAACCCGTAATCACATCGACCGACGGCCGTTGCGTCGCCAAAATCAGATGAACGCCGGCCGCCCGAGCCTTCTGCGCCAATCGGGCGATGAGTTCCTCAACCTTCTTGCCTACCACCATCATCATGTCGGCGAACTCGTCAACCACCACAACGATATAGGGGAGCGGCTCTAGCTTCGGTATCTCCTGTGGCTCATCGCTGAGAGCACTTTCGTCTGGCTTGAACAACGGATCGGATATCGGCTCCCCCCGCTCCGCCGCGTCACGAACTTTTTTGTTGTAACCGCTGATATTACGCACCCCTAGCGAGGCCATCAGACGATAACGACGCTCCATCTCCGCCACGCACCAACGTAAGGCGTTGGCCGCCTCTTTCATGTCGGTAACAACGGGCGCAAGCAAATGCGGAATGCCATCGTAAACCGACAACTCCAGCATCTTCGGATCGATCATGATCAAGCGTGCCGATTCCGGCGTGTTCTTGTAGAGCAAGCTCAGAATCATTGCGTTAACACCGACCGACTTACCGGAGCCCGTCGTCCCGGCAACCAGCAAATGCGGCATTTTCGCGAGATCCGCCACCACGGAAAGACCGGCAATATCTTTACCTAACGCCATTGTTAATGGGCTGCTCGAACGCTCGTATTCGCGCGAACGGATAATCTCGCTCAGCGCGATGAGCTGACGCTCTTCGTTCGGAATTTCTAAGCCGATGGTCGATTTGCCGGGAATAACCTCGACCACCCGAACCGCGATCACCGATAAGGCGCGCGCTAGATCCTTCGCCAGATTACTTATCTGACTAACCTTAACGCCTGCCGCAGGTTGCAGTTCGAAACGGGTGATAACAGGCCCAGGGTGCACCTCGACCACTTCAACCTCGACCCCAAAATCGGCCAGTTTCAACTCAACCTGGCGCGACATCGCCTCCAGGGCTTCCTTGGAGTATCCCACGCGTTGTTCCGGAGCCGGATTCAGTAGGCTTGCCGGCGGCCTGCCGTCAGAGGTAGGGCCTTCGAACAA
Source organism: Alkalilimnicola ehrlichii (assembly GCF_003399765.1). Taxonomy (GTDB): domain Bacteria; phylum Pseudomonadota; class Gammaproteobacteria; order Nitrococcales; family AK92; genus AK92. The sequence goes on from NZ_NFZV01000012.1 coordinate 48,186, forward strand.
GGGCATTTGCTGTTCTTTGGCAGCTCTCTTGCTGACTTTAACTTTCGGCGCCGACGCTTCGATCTTCGGCGGTTTGCGATCCTTAACTTTCCGTTCGTGCTTCTCGCGCTTTTCGGTTCGGGCTTTGCGCGCTTGGCGCCCAAGCCAGTACTCGCGAAGCCGGCGCAACTGAGCAGCCATTAAACTGCTTAGCATGATCGCGAGTCGCCCCGTTACATCCATCAACGTGACCCAGGACAAACCGGTAAATAAGGTTACGCCGGCGAGAAAAGCGGCTAACGAGAATAAGGTCGCACCAAGGAAATTGAACGCCGAGTGCAGGGCCTCTCCAACGAGATCCCCTAAAATTCCCCCGCTGGTTAAGGGGACCGTCCCCTGAACTGCGTCGAAATGTAATGTCGCCAGCGCGGCCCCTGAGAGCACGGTCAGCAAGAAGCCGACGCCACGCAACGCGATAACGCCCCAATGGATGGCCCGTTGCTCCGTACGCTGCCAACGAAACGCCTGCCAAGCGGCATAGGCAAGCATTACCGGAAATAAATACGCGAGGTAACCGAACAGGTACAGGCTCAGATCGGCAAAATAGGCGCCGGCGACCCCTCCTGCATTGTCAATCCGATCGCCGGACGAACTATAACTCCAACCAGGATCCGTCGGGCTATAGGTCACCAAAGCAACCATCAAGAAGGCCGCTAGCGCCAATAATAAAAATAACGCAGCCTCACGCAATCCCCTGCTGACATGATGTCCTAACGGGGACGGTAAGCTCTTTCGGGCATCCGTCTTATCCACAACAACCTTTCACAGTTAAAATTGCCTGATGTACAGAACCGGTTAGACATGCTGGCAGGAACATACACGGTATTCGGTCAAACGCGCTTTCGATAACGACGTCAGCACATTACACGAAAGACTTAACCGTTCCATTCAAGCTCAACACCTGTAAGAAGACGAACAATATTCCTTATCCGCAGGTACGCGCCTGACATGCCAGAGGCTAGACTAAACGCCGTCGGCACACGCACATTGTGTTTTCCGCCCCTTCGCTTATAGCGGTGCGGGTACCTTTCAACGCTTCCCTCGGCGGGCATGAGCTCCGCGCCTTTCCGTACTTCCTTAGTTATAGCGCGTAAGTGCTGGAAGTTATCCCCTTTTCTTAGCATCTGCAACCGCAGCAGCCACCGCGGGGTGAACTAACCTGCCAGCTTTGACATTAATTCCACTCGCCAAACCGGAATCATTTTCCCACTCTGGCTCAAGCAGCCGTAGTAAGTATGGCGCCAACCGCGATGCCAGCGCTTGAGAAGCCGTCCTGGCGACAGCCCCCGGCATGTTGGTTACCGCAAAATGTACGACGTCATGAACCCGATAAGTGGGTTGCTCATAGTCGGTAGCCCGGGTAGTCGCTATACAACCGCCTTGATCGACCGCAATATCGCAAATGACAGCTCCCGGCAACATCGTCTTAACGCATGCTTCCGAAACCACTATCGGCGCTCTGCCGCCGGGAACCAGTACTGCACCGATCACCAAATCGGCCTCTTTAACGGCCGCCTCGATCGCTGCCGAATGCGCATACAGGCCTGTAACGTTAGGCCCTATAGCTTGGACAACATCAAGCCGCTCCGGTTTCAAATCGAAAGCGACCACCTCGGCGCCTAGCCCGGCTAACGTATGAGACGCATGCCATCCTGCATGACCTGCCCCAAGCACAACGACCCGCCCTCGCGTCACCCCGGGTATGCCTCCCAGTAGAACGCCGCGGCCTCCTTGCGGGCTATGTAGAAGCGTCGCCCCGACTTGCGCGGCTAAGCGCCCCGCAATAGCACTCATCGGTGCCAGCAACGGTAGACTATCGCCATGTTCGGCCGTAACCGTTTCAAATGCTACCGCCGTCGCCCCGCTACGGCACAGCGCTTCCGCCAACCAAGGGGCGGCAGCTAAGTGCAGATAGCAGAATAGAACCTGACCGGATTGCAATCGAGCGACTTCGTCCGCTAACGGTTCTTTCACTTTAAGCACGAGATCCGCTTCCCGCCATAAGGCTTCGGCATTCCGTTCCAGACGCGCGCCGGCGTCCGCGTAGGACTGATCCGGATAACCGCTACTCTGCCCGGCCCCAACCTCGAGTACGACGTTCGCTCCCTCATTGATCAGTTGCCGGCACAGCTCGGGCGTTAACGCCACCCGGCCTTCGTGAGGTTTGCGCTCTTTCGGCACCGCTATTCGCATAGCTATCTCCGCTTTCCGCGACTACTTGTCGCCGATTGATGGCGACCAACGCAAAGCTAATAAAAGAACCGTTTCTGTGCTCAGTATACATGGGTTAGGCGATCCTCTGATCGAAGATCGACGGCGTATCGCCGAGTGCCCGCTGCACACCCTTATAAAACCATGTCGCAGCCGGCTCTGAGGACGCTTTCCTGGCGCCCATGTTATGCCTCCGGTTGCAGCTTCCCCAATGAGGCTTAAGAAAACTATATGGGATCGTAGGGCAGACTTGTTATTATCAACGGTACACTAGGAATCCTGCGGCACTATTGGCGAGCGTGGAAAGCACGCAATCAATGTAGGAGTCGGTACACTTTAACATGCGTCGCCTTCATTGGCTGAACGAACAAGACCCAGATAGCTTCCCTGATGTCAGGCAGGCCCTGGAGGAGCCAAATGGGCTGCTTGCCGTAGGCGGCGACCTCTCGGCGGAGCGCCTGGAGCAGGCCTATCTGCGCGGCATTTTTCCGTGGTACTCGGAAGGGCAGCCCGTCCTGTGGTGGTCTCCCGACCCGAGAATGGTGCTTTTTCCGGAGCGACTACGGGTTACCCGCAGCCTTCGTAAGCGAGCACAAAACGCTGGCTTTAGGGTGACGTTCGATCAAGCTTTTGAACATACTATTACCGCCTGCGCCGCCCCCAGACCCGGCCAACCGGGAACTTGGATCAGCGACGACGTGATAGCTGCGTACACTCAACTTCACCGGAAAGGAGTCGCTCACTCGGTTGAGGTATGGGACGGCGACGAGTTAGCGGGGGGCTGTACGGCGTTGGCTTAGGTAAAGCGTTCTTCGGGGAATCGATGTTTAGCCGCCAACGCGACGCATCGAAAATCGCACTACTGTGGTTAACAAGGCAGTTGTCCGCCTGGGATTACGCCCTTATCGATTGCCAAGTATCCTCTACACACCTATTCAGCTTAGGTGCCGAAGAGGTATCGAGGGATGAGTTTATCGCCCGTTTAAAGGTCGCGGTGGCGGAGCCCGGTCAGCCTTCGCCTTGGCAATTCGACCCCGGTTTTTCACCGCTGCCGCAGCCGACCGAGGAGGCATAGCGCAGCGCAATATGGACAAACCTAACGGCCACTACCGGCAGCTTTCCGTCTATGCCACAGGCCAGCACAGCTGCGCCTATTTACCGGAAAGAACTGCTCGAACTCTGTTTCTCGATCCGCGCGAATCCATTAATGCGGCTACCTACGACGCGCTCATGAAGCAAGGCTTTCGCCGTAGCGGCGAATACGTCTATCGGCCTAACTGTCCGGCTTGCCAGGCGTGTCAGTCGTTACGAATTCCGGTAGATGCTTTCTCCCAGAGCCGGCGACATCGCCGCTGCATAAAGAGGAATGCGCAGGTTACAGTACATGGTGTCGCGGCCGAATTTCGTGACGAGCACTTCGCCCTGTACCAACGTTATATCGATACGCGTCACGGCGGCAGCGAAATGGACGGCCTAGACCCGCAGCAATACCTGGAATTTCTCACCGCCGATTGGTCCGATACCGTCTTTTACGAATTCCGGGACCAGGGCAGACTACTCGCGGTGGCGGTTGTCGACTGTTTACCCAACAGCCTTTCCGCCGTTTACACCTTCTACGACCCCGCCGAGGTTGGCAGAGGCCTTGGTAACCTCGCCATACTTTGGCTTATCGAAGAGGCTAAACGCACCCGCCGCCGCTACGTTTATCTTGGTTATTGGATAGCGGAATCCGACAAGATGCGGTATAAGAGCGACTTCCGCCCACATGACATACACGTCAACGGCCGCTGGTTACGGGTAGACTAATGCTCAACCGATCGTTAGGCCGCTCGCCCCGTCTCGGCGGCGGATAGCAGTTTTTTCATAAACACTGCCCATAATGCCTTGAATACGTTAGAATCCCCGCTCTCCTAAGAGAGCCTGTTCATTCATAGTGATGAGAGAGAGGTTGAATGGCGAAGGAAGACTCTATCAAAATGCAGGGTAAGATCGTTGAAACCCTGCCAAACACGATGTTCCGCGTCGAGCTGGAAAACGGGCATATCGTAACGGCCCATATTTCCGGCAAAATGCGTAAGCACTATATCCGCATTCTGACGGGCGATACGGTTACAGTCGAGTTAACGCCCTACGACTTAAGCAAAGGTCGTATCACGTACCGCGCCCGTTAATTAAAACGCTCTAGGCAGGGCGTCGTGGCTGTTGCGTAACCGACGCGACCCGTATCGGAAGGTTTCAGCGTCGGCCACTTCGCATCTATGTGCCACCGCCGCTCGGGGCAGCCCTGTTGAAGCTGCCGTCAGGCCGCTTCGCATAACTAAAAAACGCGAGATGGGTACAGCAGGGACCGGAGGCGCTAACCGCAGAACGCGGAAAAGGCGCCCTCCTCGCTTCCCAAAGCTATTGTTCGCGCGACGTTTTACGACTGTGCCTGCCGCGCCAACTAACTCTGCCCTACTAGAAGCATAAACACTCACCCACTCAAGAAAAGAGATGCCTAATACGGCTGCTCGGAAGGGCCTTATCGCCTCTGGCAGCGTTCCTCCTGCCCAGGCATTCAAAACGCAAGACGCGCTGCCGAGCGACTATCGCGCTCGGCAGCCTATTACAAGGACAAGCACTCGCCTTAGTGCACAGCCTCTTCCTGCTCTATCTCTAAGCTTAACCTATCGTCTTCGTGCGTTATCCGCACATGGCCACCTTGAGACAACTCGCCAAACAAGAGCTGCTCGGCAAGCGGCTTTTTAATATGCTCCTGAATAACCCTAACCATCGGCCGCGCCCCCATCTTAGGATCATAGCCCTTCTCAGCAAGCCAGATCCGTGCCTCGGGGTCGACATCCAAAGTAACGCGTTTCTCTTTCAGCTGTATGCTCAACTCGTTGAGGAACTTGTCAACAACGCGCTGAACAACCTCTGTGCTCAACGGATTGAACGGGATGATAGCATCGAGCCGGTTGCGGAACTCCGGACTAAACTGGCGACGAATAGCCTCCTGCCCATCCGAGCTATGATCCTGCGGTGCAAACCCGATCGATGCTCTACTCATCTGCTCGGCACCCGCATTTGTCGTCATAATCAAGATGGTATTCCGGAAATCCGCCTGCCGCCCGTTGTTATCGGTCAAGGTTCCATGATCCATGACCTGCAACAGCAGGTTGAAGACATCCGGATGCGCTTTCTCGATTTCATCAAGCAGAACCACAGAGTGCGGGTGCTTGATAACCTCTTCGGTCAGCAACCCCCCTTGGTCAAAACCGACGTAACCGGGTGGCGCACCAATCAAACGGGAGACGGTATGCCGCTCCATGTACTCCGACATATCGAATCGGATCAGGTGAATCCCAAGCACTTCGGCAAGCTGGCGCGTCACCTCGGTCTTGCCGACCCCCGTTGGTCCCGAGAAGAGAAAGGAGCCAACCGGACGTGTCTGCGCGCCCAGGCCCGCGCGAGACATCTTGATTGTCGCCGCCAAGGTCTCAATGGCCGCATCTTGACCGTAAATAGCTCTCTTCAACTCGCGTTCGAGCCCTTCGAGAACCTGCATATCTTCGGAAGAAACCCGCTTGGGCGGAATCCGCGCGATGTGAGCGACAATACTCTCCACATCGCCAACACCCACCGTTTTTCGCCGCTTACCCTTGGGCGCTAATTGTATGCGCGCCCCTGCCTCGTCAATTACGTCGATCGCTTTATCGGGAAGACGCCGATCATTAATATGTTTAGCGGATAATTCCGCCGCCGCTACCAGGGCGGGCTCCGTATAGCGCACCCCATGATGCGCTTCAAAGCGCGATTTCAGCCCTTTGAGAATTTGCACCGTCTCATCGACACTCGGCTCTCCCACATCGATTTTCTGGAAGCGCCTTGCCAGAGCACGATCCTTCTCAAAAATCCCACGATATTCTTGGTAGGTGGTCGACCCGATGCATTTGAGTTCGCCGCTCGCGAGCATAGGCTTGATGAGATTCGAGGCGTCCATAACGCCGCCTGAAGCCGAACCCGCACCGATGATGGTATGAATTTCGTCGATAAAGAGAATTGCCCCTTTATCTTTCTTCAATTGCTGCAACAGGCTCTTGAGCCGCTTTTCGAAGTCGCCGCGGTACTTGGTGCCTGCGACCAGGGCGCCGAGATCCAGCGAATAAATCGTGCTTTCCTTGAGGACTTCGGGCACCTGCCCGTCGACAATCATTTTTGCCAAACCCTCGGCAATCGCCGTCTTACCGACACCTGCTTCGCCCACGAAAAGCGGATTGTTCTTACGCCGCCGGCACAGCACCTGAACCGTACGCTCGATTTCGTGTCGGCGACCGATGAGTGGATCGATCAAACCCTCCTGAGCCCGCTCATTGAGGTTGGTGGCAAAGCTCTCGAGGGGGCTCTTGGCACCAGACTCCTGCACTACCTCTTCCTCGGACGATCCCATGCTACTGCCCTGCTCCTCGCCGGATACGCTCGATATCCCATGAGAGATGTAATTAACGACGTCCAGCCGGGAGATATTTTGTTTGTGCAGAAAGTAAACAGCCTGAGATTCCTGCTCGCTAAAAATCGCGACCAGAACATTCGCCCCTGTTACCTCGTTTTTACCCGCTGACTGAACATGCAGAATGGCTCTTTGTAAGACCCGCTGAAACCCTAAAGTCGGTTGGGTTTCGCGGGTATCGTTCGCTGGCAAGAGCGGTGTCGTCTCATCTAAGAACGATTCCAAATCTCGCCTTAACTGGTCAAGATCCGCGCCACAAGCGCGCAACACGGTGACAGCCGCCGGGTTATCGGTCAGAGCCAGCAGGAGGTGTTCGACCGTGAGAAACTCATGCCGCTTCTCTCTCGCCTCTTTAAAGGCTAAATTTAGCGTGAACTCCAACTCTTTACTCAACATGCGCCATCACCTCAGTTGTCACGCGACACGTTCCTGTCTTAGGCCGCGGCGGTCAAAGCTTGGACTGGTTCTCACAATCGGAGTTCCCGCATTCACGCCCCGGTGCTCTCACGCCTCCTCCATAGTACACAGCAAGGGATGTTGATGCTGCCTTGAGAAGTCATTGACCTGGGCCACTTTGGTTTCAGCCACGTCCCGGCTAAAGACACCACAGACACCCTTCCCCCGCGTGTGTACATGCAGCATAACCTGAGTCGCTTTGCTACGACTCATGGAAAAGAACCGCTCAAGCACCTCGACGACGAACTCCATCGGCGTGTAATCGTCGTTAAGCAACACAACCCGATACAACGGAGGCTGCTTTAGTCTGGGCTTTGCCTCTTCGACCGACAAGCCCTCATCGTAATCGTGTTTGCTCGGATCCGTCATAGTATCCTCACACCCATTGTATTGAGTGCACCCGCTCCATTTTAAAAGACCGCCAGCAACGAGCCAATCGGACCAATCCCTAGCGTACGCCACTAATCCGCTTGCGACTCCTTGCATGCCAAACAGGGCATTTCACCCCATGGGCTAATGCAAATCGCAGGCTTATTACTGCAAACATTATAAGGACAGTCGCCGTTGTGAGCGAACTGCACTAGCACTAGTAGCCGATCGCCTTTTAGTCTGTCGGTTTAGAGGACCGCCCCGGCTCCTGGCTAGACGTGTCCTACCGGCAATGGCCGTCGCCCCTGGTAGGGGCCAGAACTGGCACTCCTTTTGGGTGTGCCCAAATCCGCCGAACCAGTAAAGCGAAAGGCAGTCGGCCATTACAACTGACTACAGTCTAAACGACGACCATGCCGTCAACCGAAACCCTTCGCTATATCGCCAAGAGACCGCAAAGCTTCCGTTAAGCAATACTAGAAGATGCAGCAGCAACGGCCACTCCCCGTTGCAGCGCGTGGACGCTGCCCGAGCACCAATCGAGGCAAAGACGCGAGTGCGAACGTCGTTTTATGAGGTCTGCAAAAAAAGCGAACCCGATTGGGTTCGCTTTTTCGAATTTCGGCCAGCCAAGACTGACCGTTGAATGCCTAGCAGGCTTTAGAACTGGTTCATCGTGTTCAAAGAACCGCCAGCTTTCAGTGCAGCTTCACCGGAGAAGTACTCCTTGTGATCGTCACCGATGTTGGAGCCGGCCATGTCCTGGTGCTTAACGCACGCCAGACCCTTGCGGATCTCCTGACGCTGAACGCCTTCCACATAAGCCAGCATACCCAGGTCGCCGAAGTAGCCTTTAGCCAGGTCGTCCGTGGACAGAGCGGCCGTGTGGTACGTCGGCAGCGTGATCAGGTGATGGAAGATACCAGCCTTGGCAGCAGCATCCTTCTGGAAGTTCTGAGTCCAGCGATCGGCTTCCGCAGCAAGCTCCGTGCTGTCGTACTCGGCGCTCATCAGCTTCTCGCGATCGTACTGGGAAACGTCCTTACCCTCGGCCTTCCAAGCGTCGAACACTTGTTGACGGAAGTTCAAGGTCCAGTTGAAGGACGGGCTGTTGTTATAAACCAGCTTAGCGTTCGGCACTTCCTTACGGATAGCGTCGACCATCTCGGCAATCTGACCAACGTGCGGCTTCTCGGTTTCGATCCAGAGCAGATCGGCGCCGTTCTGCAGGCTGGTAACACAGTCGAGAACAACGCGGTCGAAACCGGTGTCCTTGCGGAACTGATACAGGCCGTTGGGCAAACGAACCGGCTTAACCAGCTTACCGTCTTGCTTGAGAACCATGTCGCCTTCTGCAACGTCGTCAGCAGACTCAACCGGGGTCACTTCCAAGAAGGAGTTGTACTTGGAAGCCAAGTCGCCCGGCTCGTTGGAAACCGGAATCTTCTGCGTCAGGCCGGCGCCCAGGGAGTCGGTCCGCGCAACGATAACGCCGTCGTCGACACCCAGCTCCAGGAACGCGTAACGAACAGCGTTGATCTTAGCCAGGAAGTCTTCGTGCGGAACCGTCACCTTGCCGTCCTGGTGACCGCACTGCTTAGCGTCGGAAACCTGGTTTTCGATCTGGATGCAGCAGGCACCCGCTTCGATCATTTTCTTAGCCAGCAGGTAGGTAGCCTCTTCGTTACCGAAACCGGCATCGATATCGGCAATAATCGGCACTACGTGGGTCTGGAAATTGTCGATCTTATCTTGGATCGCCTTCGCAGCAGCCTCGTCACCCTTATCGCGCGCAGCGTCAAGCTCACGGAAGAGGTGGTTCAATTCCCGGGCGTCGGCTTGCTTGAGGAAGGTGTAGAGCTCTTCGATCAGCTCCGGCACGGAAGTCTTCTCGTGCATGGACTGGTCGGGCAGCGGGCCGAACTTGGAACGCAGCGCAGCAACCATCCAGCCAGAGAGGTACAGGTAGCGCTTGCTGGTCGTGCCATGATGACGCTTCACAGCGATCATCTTCTGCTGACCGACAAAGCCATGCCAGCAGCCCAGGGACTGCGTGTAGCGCGAGGAGTCCGCGTCGTACTCGGCCATGTCCTGACGCATGATCTTAGCGGTGTATCGGGCGATATCCAAACCGGTCTTGAACCGGTTCTGGGCGCGCATGCGCGCGACATACTCAGGGTTGATTGCATCCCAAGTACCGTTCTGCGCTTTGCGCAGCGCCTGTGCTGCCTCGATGTCCTTGGAGTATTGTGACATGCTAAAACCTTCTCTAGTCTTGGATTCAACAACTACGCATAAGGCGCCTGGAGTTGCACTCCCGAGTGCCCGAGTTTCGACGCGCAGCTCGTTTGCACCCAAAGGATCCTTAGATCCAGGCACTGTTCCGATAGCCATAAAGAAACTCGGTAGTAGTGCGCGGCATTCGTCGGGTGACAACGTCGCCAGCAACACCTCAGGAAGCGCTAAGCATATCCCGCGACCGAGGCGCGGTTCCGTTCCTGGTTAGGAGCGTAGTTCGGCAGGACAAGTGTTCTTACCTGCACGAGCCGCCTACCGAACCTGAGCTCTATTGAGCCCCAATTCTGTCGTCTGACGGCGGCTGGATTCTACCAATCATCCCGCTTATTGTGCAAGTGCAAAACGTCACATCCGCTTGATTCGTCGGCAGGTCGGTGCTGTTAGCGAAGCAGGCTTTAAAGCAATCTCGGTTGACCAATCCGGTTTGTAGCGGATGTAATGTGGTTGCGGGGAGGAGTCCATTCGCGCTGCTAGGCGAAGGCCAGGCAGAGCGACTCATAGAAAACTCCGCAAGAACAATAAGTTGACAGCCATTTCTCAAGAGCGCAAGGACTTGCAAGTGACCTGGTACCCACACGTGACTGTCGCCGCCATCGCCGAACGCGCCGGGCGATTCCTTTGTGTCGAAGAAACAATTCTGGGCAAGCGCGTGATAAACCAACCCGCCGGTCACCTTGAAGCCGGGGAGTCCTTCATCGAAGCGGTCCGCCGAGAAACCCTCGAAGAAACCGCCTGGGAGTTTGAGCCAGAGTACATTACCGGCATTTATCGCTGGGCGGCACCCAACAACGGCCCGACGTTCATTCGAGTAGCCTTTTATGGACGCTTAGGCCATCAACAGACAACGCGCTCGCTGGACCCCGACATCGATGCGGTGGCCTGGCTATCGGAACACGACCTCAGATCCCGTCATGCACAGCTACGCAGCCCGCTAGTCATTCGCTGCCTAGAGGATTACCTGCGCGGCTGCCGCTATCCATTGGCGCTATTGACAGATCTCGGATAATCCTGCCATTCCAAAACCATATACTGATTTATGGCGCGCGCAGCGGTACCATGGGCCGTCACAGCAAGGTTTGCATCATCGCAGCAATGCATCTCTGTTACCAAGCGCTAACGTGTTAATCTTGCACGCTCATGCAACTATCTTTATAGAGCTATGCCACAACCCCAACGCGTGATCGTCGGTATATCCGGAGGCGTGGACTCCGCCGTTGCCGCCCTATTGCTGCAGGAGCAGGGCTTCGACGTGCAAGGCCTATTCATGAAGAATTGGGAGGACGACGACACCGAAACTTACTGCAGCGCGGAAGAAGATCTAGCGGATGCCAAGCAGGTCTGCGATACCCTAGGCATTCCGTTACATCAAGCGAACTTCGCTAAAGAATACAAACAACAGGTATTCGACTACTGTTTGGAGGAATTTCGGGCCGGCCGCACGCCGAACCCGGACATTCTTTGCAATCAGCAGATTAAGTTTCGAGCTTTCCTTGATTATGCCTTGCGACTCGGTGCCGACTACGTAGCCACCGGCCACTATGTCCGGAAACGGGAAGACAGCCTTTACCGATTGCTTAAAGGGAAAGACGACAATAAAGATCAAAGCTACTTTCTCTATACGCTGGGGCAAGAGCAGCTTAAGCACGCGCTTTTTCCCTTGGGCGAGCTGGAGAAGCCTTACGTGCGGCAGCTTGCGGAAGAAGCCGGTTTCGATAATTTCGCAAAGAAGGACAGCACGGGGATATGCTTTATCGGCGAGCGCGACTTTAGGGAGTTCCTGAGCCGCTACTTGCCGCGCGAGCCGGGCGATATCGTCACCCCCGAAGGCGAGGCCATCGGCACCCATCAAGGGCTGAGCTTCTACACTATCGGTCAGCGCCAAGGTCTTGGCATCGGCGGCCGCGCCGGCGCCGAAGGCAGGCCTTGGTACGTGGTCGGCAAAGACATGCAACGCAATGCTTTGATCGTCGCTCAGGGCCACGATCATCCGCTTCTTTTGTCGGCGGGGTTAGATGCCGAACAACTTACCTGGACGGCCGATGCGCCGCCCTCCGCTCCTTTGCGCTGCAGCGCCAAAACCCGCTACCGGCAGTCGGACCAGGAGTGCGAGCTACAGCTGGAGAACGGCATTGCCCGGCTCCGTTTCGACAAGCCTCAACGCGCCGTAACGCCTGGGCAGTCTGTCGTGTTTTACTCCGGAGAGGAATGCCTCGGAGGCGGCATCATCGTGCGCGGCCATCCTTTGGACAATTAATCATGCAGAAGATATACGAGAATCAAGCACTGACCCTAGCTGCTGCACTGCAAAGTATTTTTGCGTCACCCAAGTCGCGCAGCGCGGCCATGCCAACAAGAGCGACGTAGAGCCGTGTCTTGCGGGCTTGCTGAAGGTCTACGACGGAGATCTACGCAATTTATACGGGCCACCCGAGCAATTACACAACGGGCTAAAGCAGCTTCAAGAGCAGCTGACCCGACCGAACAATCCGGTGCTTACGCGGTACTTGGTGGCCGCCATTTATCTTGAGCGACGCTTACGTAAACGCGGCGATTTAATGCGTCGACTTGGCGAGGGGCTGGAGGCGGCAAGGCGACAAGTCGATTATTTCGGCGAGAATCACCCTAACGTTATCAGCAATCTAGCGGGGCTTTATGCAGATACCGTAAGTACCCTAACCCCTCGCATCATGGTTCAAGGTAATCGGGAATACCTAGAGCAGCCCGCCAACGCAGAGATGATCCGCACGCTTTTATTAGCGGCCATTCGCTCGATCAGCCTGTGGCGCGAAGCCGGAGGCAGTCGCTGGAAACTGCTTTTCAACCGGCGCCAAATCCTGGCAGCTGCCGACCGTCTGCTAAAAGAGCGCAGCTTCGTTTAACGAACCGTAAGGGGAACCGTCGCAAAAGGCCGGCAAGGCTATGCAAACAAGAAACAAACCGCTATCTGTTGTAGTATTGAGCCGGAGTCTCCACCGGCCCGCAAGGCCTGGTCATCGGGAATGACCGCCTGAAACCATTATGGCAAAGGCTTCATACGCGGGCCCCATGAAGGATTGGGAGGTACGATGACTGACAGTTTCAATGCCCGCTCTACCCTCGAGGTCAAGGGTAAGCAGTACGAAATCTTCCGCTTCGATGGCCTGAAAAAAAATATGCAATTGACCGCCTCCCCTACTCGCTCAAGGTCCTGCTTGAAAACCTGCTCCGCACCGAAGATGGCGTAAACGTCACCAAAGACCACATTGAAGCACTGGCACAATGGGACGCCAAAGCGGCGCCGAGCACTGAGATTGCCTTTACGCCAGCGCGCGTCGTCATGCAGGACTTTACCGGCGTACCGGCCGTCGTCGATCTGGCCGCAATGCGCGATGCAATGAAAAAGCTCGGCGGCAAGCCGGAAGCCATTAACCCTCTCTCGCCCGCCGACCTCGTCATCGATCATTCGGTAATGGTCGACCATTTCGGCACGTCGCAAGCTTTGAAGCTCAATACCGATATCGAATACGAGCGCAACCAGGAACGTTACGTGTTCCTGCGCTGGGGACAAAAAGCGTTCTCCAATTTCCGCGTCGTCCCTCCCGGCACCGGCATCGTGCATCAGGTTAATATCGAATACCTGGCCAGCGTTGTGTTCTCGCGAGAAGAGAATGGCGTTCGCCGCGCCTACCCGGATACGGTAGTCGGCACCGATTCTCATACCACCATGGTTAACGGGCTCGGCGTCCTCGGCTGGGGGTTGGCGGCATCGAAGCGGAAGCGGCAATGCTTGGCCAACCGATCTCCATGCTGATACCGCAGGTAGTCGGGTTTAAGCTAACCGGCAAACTACCGGAAGGCGCCACCGCCACCGATCTCGTGCTTACTGTGACCGAAATGCTGCGCAAGCACGGCGTAGTCGGCAAGTTCGTAGAATTTTTGGCGACGGGTTGGAGCATCTGCCTCTCGCCGACCGCGCAACCATCGCCAATATGGCGCCAGAGTACGGCGCAACCTGCGGCATCTTCCCTATCGATGGCGAAACGCTGCGCTATATGGAACTCTCCGGTCGCGACGAAGAGCAACTCGCACTGGTCGAAGCCTATGCCAAAGAACTCGGCATGTGGCGCGAGAAAGGCCAGAAAGAGGCCGAATACTCTGACGTATTAGCGTTAGATCTGGGCTCGGTCGTGCCGTCTCTGGCCGGCCCTCGCCGCCCTCAGGATCGGGTCGACCTCGACAAAGTGCCGACCGCGTTCAACGACTACGTGAAGAGCTATGACGCCGATATGGCAGCGAAACAAAATCGCGCGCCACAGCCGGAGTCGATGTCACCTATAACGGCGCCGATTTCAAGCTCAAGGATGGTTCGGTCGTTATCGCGGCCATCACGTCCTGCACCAACACTTCCAACCCGGCGGTCCTATTAGCGGCCGCTTTGGTAGCGAAGAAAGCCAACGAACGCGGGATGCAAGTCAAACCTTGGGTAAAGACTTCATTCGCGCCCGGCTCTCAGGTCGTACCGACCTACTTAAAACAAGCAGGCCTGCTCGAACACTTGGAAGCGTTGAAGTTCCATGTGACCGGATTCGGCTGTACCACCTGTATCGGTAACGCGGGCCCCTTGCCGGATGAGATCGGCGCCGCGGTGCAGAAAGGCAACTTAGTCGTCGGCTCGGTATTGTCGGGCAATCGCAACTTCGAAGGTCGCATTCACGGCGACGTTCGCACCAACTGGTTAGCATCGCCACCGTTAGTCGTCGCCTACGCCCTGGCCGGCAATATGAACGTCAACTTGAGCAAAGATCCGCTGGGCAAGGATAAGGACGGCAACGATGTTTACCTGAAAGACATCTGGCCGAGCCAACGCGAGATTGCCGATGCGATGGGCAGCAATATCACGCGTGCGATGTTCCAAGCCAGCTATAGCGATGTCTTCAAAGGCGACGATAATTGGCGCAGCTTGAACGCACCGGAGAGCGAGCTGTACAGCTGGGAGAAGTCGACTTATATCGCCAACCCGCCCTACTTCGACAACATGTCTATGGAAGAGCGAGGCATTCCGGAAATCCGCGATGCTCGCTGTCTCGTTTATGTCGGCGACTCCATCACAACCGACCACATCTCTCCGGCAGGCGCCATCAAGGCGGACACCCCGGCCGGTAAGTACCTAATGGAAAACGGTGTCGAGCCGAAAGACTTCAACTCTTACGGCTCTCGTCGCGGCAACCACGACGTTATGATGCGGGGCACCTTTGCCAATGTTCGTCTTCGCAACAAGATGGCGCCAGGAACCGAAGGCGGTTATACCCGCTATCAACCGGACGACGAAGAGATGTTCATCTACGATGCGGCCATGCGGTACAAGGAGGAAGGCACACCGCTCGTCGTTCTGGCCGGCAAGGAATATGGCACCGGCTCCTCTCGCGATTGGGCGGCGAAAGGTACAATGCTGCTTGGCATTCAAGTGGTCATCGCCGAAAGCTACGAGCGGATTCACCGTTCGAATCTGGTTGGAATGGGCGTTTTGCCGCTCCAGTTTAACGGCGGTGACAGCGCGGAAGGCCTGGGGTTAACCGGCAAGGAAACCTTCACAGTCGGCAGTTTGGAAGGAAGCCCGAGCTCAGTCGCTGTGACTGCCAGCCCCGGACGGCACCGAGACTACCTTCGAAACGACCGTCCGCATCGATACGCCGAAAGAATGGGATTACTACCGCAACGGCGGCATCCTGCACTATGTGATTCGCGACCTAGCGAATAGATCGAAAGCCGCCTAGGGCGATCCGCTGTTTACCACCGAGAGCCGGGGCCAAGAAAGGCCCCGGCTTGCTTTGCGGCTAAAGAATTCCGCCATCCCGCCGATGTCAGGGGAAAGTAAGGACTCCTGATCGGCATGCATAGAATCACCCAACTCATCGCTCTCGCTTGCATCGCGTTGCCGTTTTCGGCTTTGGCAGAGACTCGTCTCTACTTAGCCCAATTCGACCGTTCGCAATGGCAAATCGTCGCAGCAGACTCGGCGTGCCATCTACGGCATGAAATCCCAGGTTTTGGCAATGCTCGGATAACGCGCAATCTCGACGGCGACTTTAGCGTCAGTCTTCTGGCCGACATACCGCCTACCACCGGCGGCGTAGCTAATGTCATCAGCCGTAATCCGGCTCATTGGCAAACAGCCGACGAACGAGAACTGCAAACCACTCGGATCGAAGCAAATCGCGAAGCCTTCCATTTCAGCCGCCACGGTGCGCAACGTATCGTGAGCGAATTAGAGCGAGGACGTATCGTTAGCCTGCGGTTCGAGGCTTGGTGGCATGACGGCACAGCGGAAGTCGCCATCTCCAACACGGGCTTTCGTAAGGCGCTTAACGAACACCGGGAATGTGTTGCCGCCTTGCACGGTAACGAGACGACAACAGCCAACGGCGATAACGAGCCGCAAGCTACCGACCCTTTACAGGTAATGGGTTACGAAGAAACTCCACTGCCGAACCTTGAAGCGAACTCCCCTTCAGAGACGAACGAAAATCCGAACCAACGCCACGAGTTCGTATTCGAAACAGCCGAGGCTCACTTAAGCAGGGAAGCCCGCGCCGAATTGCGCCGGCTTGCCGAGGAATTGCGCAACGGCGGAACCTGGGGCGAAATTGTCGCCACTGCCTATAGCGCAACCAGCGGAAGCGACCAGTTCAACCGGGAGCTTGCACGGCAGCGCGCCGAAGCGGTTAGAGATTATCTAACGCAACTTGGCATCCCCCGCAACCAACTTCGGCTACGCGCTTATATTGCCGCCTTAACCCCCGACGACGAGATCATGAATGGCGAACACCCGAGCAGCCGCCGGGTAGTTGTGACGATTCAATAGCCTTTTTCTGACTAGTTAGTAAAAACCTACTCTCAACTCCCCTCGCCTGCACACTATATTCGATGTCTCCGCCCTCACCCGGTATAATGACGGGCGAAATTTGAATTTCACGCCTTAAGAAAGCACTGAAGCATGCTCTCCCCCCTTGCCAAGCGACCTAGCTATAGGCAGACAAGGGCTGCGACACCAACTAAGGTGCGCATGAGGACCCACAGACGGGTAAGTCATGCCGGAGTTTTCTTTAAGCGTGCATGACGACGCAACATGAGACGGATGTGAGCAGATGACGAAACAGAAATTCGATACCGTCGTAATCGGAACCGGCCCTGGCGGCGAAGGCGCCGCTATGAAGCTCACCAAGGAAGGACAGCACGTCGCGATCATTGAAAAGCAACGTGAAGTCGGCGGCGGCTGTACGCACTCGGGAACGATTCCATCGAAAGCGCTCCGACATGCCGTAAAGCGGTTGATGGAATACAACACCAACCCGTTATTCCGTGAAGTCAGCGCACCCAAGCACATGTCCTTTCCTCAGGTGATGCGTTGGACGGAAACGGTCATTCAGGATCAGGTCACGCTGCGTAGCGGCTATTATCAGCGTAACGAGGTCCCCGTACTGCAAGGTCGCGCCAAGTTTCTCGATGCTCACACACTGGAGATCGAGGGCCCCAAGGGCAAGGCGAGACGAATCGAAGCCGACCACTTCATTCTCGCCACAGGTTCCCGCCCCTACCGCCCCGCCGACGTTGATTTCACCCACCCCCGCATCTTCGACAGCGACACCATTCTCTCCCTCAATCACACGCCGAGATCGATGGTCATCTACGGTGCTGGGGTCATTGGTAGCGAATACGCCTCGATTTTCCGCGGCCTGGGTGTGAAGGTCGATTTAATTAACACCCGCGAACGCTTGTTGACGTTCCTCGACGACGAAGTCTCCGATGCCCTGAGTTACCACTTACGGGAGCTGGGCGTGTTAATCCGTCACGACGAGGCCTATTCACGCGTTGAAGCCGACCCCGAAGGCGTAACCGTCCATCTGGAATCCGGCAAACGCGTTCGGCGCGACATCCTGCTCTGGGCTAATGGCCGCACCGGCAACACGCAGAACATGGGGCTGGAGGAGCTGGGGGTTCCGCCTAACGGGCGCGGACAAGTGGCCGTCAACGAAAACTTCCAAACCGAGCAGGCAAATATTTACGCGGTGGGCGACGTCGTCGGCTACCCAAGCCTCGCCAGCGCTGCCTACGATCAGGGCCGCTTTGTTGCGACCCACATCCTAAACGGTACTTGCGATTATCGTTTAGCGCAGGATATTCCTGCTGGAATCTATACGATTCCCGAAATCAGTTCGGTCGGCCGGACCGAGCGGGAGCTGACAGCGGCGAAAGTTCCCTACGAGATCGGTCACGCCTTCTTTAAGGATCTCGCACGCGGTCAGATCACCGGTCAAACCACCGGCATGTTGAAACTTCTGTTCCACACTGAGACGCTGGAACTGCTCGGCATTCATTGCTTCGGCGATCAGGCCTCGGAGATCGTCCATATCGGTCAGGCCATCATGAGTCAGCCGGGTAATGCCAACAATTTGATGTACTTCATCAATACAACGTTTAATTATCCGACCATGGCCGAGGCTTATCGCGTAGCTGCCATCAACGGATTGAATCGGTTATCTTGAGGATGTAATGACAGCAAACATGGACGCCATCGCGGTACCCGTCAGCCTATTTCTCGATTACAGCTGCCCTTTCTGCTATATCGCTAGCGAACGGCTGCTGCGCCTGCGCGAGCGTCACCGCCTGCGGATCGACTGGCGTTTTATCGAGACTCGCCCCCATATTCCTACATCGGAGCGCGCCGACGACGACTTCGGTATTAAGTCGGCGGCTCGGACAACAATAAGCGATGAGCTGCAACGGCTGATGGAAGAGGACGGCATGTCGTTTTCGCCGCCGGCTTTTAGTCCAAATACGCGACGAGCGCTACTTTTGGCGCAAGCCTGCCTGGAGCAGTTGCCAAACCGCTTTTCGGACCTTCACAGCGCTCTGTTTCGCGCTTATCTGGTGGAGGGGCGGGATATTGGCGAGCCGAGCGAGCTGGAAGCGCTCGCCTCAGAACTTGCGCTGTCCAGCCTCTTACCCGAGGCCTGGCAGGACGCTCGATACGTCAACGGCCTGCTCCGCCATGTTCAAGCCGCGCAAAAAGTAGACCTACGAGCCGTGCCGACGCTGGTGGTAGCCGGGCGCCCTTTCGCGGGCGCAGTGTCGATGGGGGTGCTTGAGCAGGCGCTCGAGGAACACGCTGATACCCTTACGGAGAAAGTATAGATGGCGCGAGTGCAACTGGAACTGCCCACCCGCTTTCGGTATTACACCGACTTGCAGGTCCGCGTCGCCGATGTAAATTACGCCCGCCATATGGGCAACGATGCGGTACTCGGCTTCATGGGCGAAGCACGGGCCCGTTTTCTAATGACCGCCGGCATACAAGAGTCGCATAATCCCGATAACTCCGGCGTTGTCATCACCGATTCGGTCATCGTCTACAAAGCCGAAGTGTTTTTCGGTGACCGCGTGCGCGTGCATCTGGAAGGCCGCGATTTCAACAAATACGGTTGCGATTTGGTCTATCTGATGGAGAATCGCGATAATGGCAAAGAACTCGCGCGCGGTAAAACCGGGATGGTATTTTTCGATTATCGAGAGAAACGAATTTTACCGCCGCCGCCGGCATTCAAAGCGCTGTTTCCCGAACATTACGCGGTTGCAGCCGCTGCCACCCGTCGCGCATGAGGTAATCACGTGAGCAAACTAAAAGACATTCCCGTAGTCACGAGCGGTGCCAAGTTCGCGACCGCCCACGGATTCACCGCTATTAAAGACGGTATTAAGCGCAGCGCCGATACCAAGCCGGTAGCACGAGGCGGGAAGCCGCGTTGGTTAAAGGCCCCTATCCCGAGCGGCGAAGCGTATCAGGACGTCAAACGTAACGTTCAACAGCACCGTTTGAGCACCGTGTGCGAGGAAGCCAAATGCCCGAATATCGGAGAATGCTGGAACAACGGAACCGCGACAATCATGCTAATGGGCTCGGTCTGCACCCGCGCCTGTCGGTTCTGCTCGGTGGACACGGGCAACCCTCGCGGCTGGATCGACCCTGAAGAACCTGCCAACACGGCCGAATCCGTCAGGCTGATGGGGCTCCGCTACATCGTACTCACGTCGGTAAATCGAGACGATTTGCCGGACGGCGGTGCTGGCCATTATGCCGAATGCGTGCGCGCGGTAAAGGCGATTAACCCCGAGACGGCCGTAGAAGCGCTTACGCCCGACTTTAAAGGTGTCCTGAAGGATGTCGAAACGGTCGTCGACTCCGGTATCGAAGTATTCGCCCAGAACGTCGAAACCGTACGTCGGCTCACTCATCCCGTACGCGATCCGCGAGCCACCTACGAACAGACGCTAGAGGTTCTCGCCCACGCCAAACGTTACCGCCCCCGTGTGTTAACCAAGACGAGCCTGATGCTCGGTTTGGGCGAAACCGATGCAGAAATCATCGAAACGTTGGAAGACTTGCGGGAAATCGGGGTGGATATCGTCACCTTCGGCCAATACCTCAGGCCGACCCCGAATCACCTGCCGGTAGAACGTTACGTCACGCCGGACGAATTCGAGCAATACCGCCAGTGGGGGTTGGATCGCGGGTTTATGGAAGTCGTCTCCGGACCGTTGGTCCGTTCCAGCTACCGTGCCGATAAGGTGTTGGACCAGAACAACTGCGGCCTATAACCTACGCCTAAAGCAGCTTGCGCTGCCGTTAAGCTAGCGGCCCGGTAGAAGAACCGACATTTTCTCGGCACCTTCTACCGGGCCAAAATAGCATCGGCGATACGCCCCAGAGGCAGTACCTGCTCCACCGCATGGAGTTCAATCGCCGCTTTGGGCATACCGAAAACGACGGACGTTTCTTCGTCCTGCGCGATAGTTGCCGCACCTGCCTGACGCATAGCCTGCAACCCGCGAGCGCCGTCGTTTCCCATCCCTGTCATGATGATGCCTAAGGCATTGCGACCGGCGCTTTCCGCAGTAGAACGAAACAAAACGTCGACGGAAGGCTTATGCCGATTAACCTTAGGCCCGTCGAAGACTTTCACATGATAACGGGCCCCGCTGCGCTTAAGCTGCACGTGTCGCCCACCTGGGGCAATCAGCACCCTTCCCGGCTGCACACGATCGCCGTCACGTGCTTCCCGTACCGTGCAGTCGCATAAACGATCCAGGCGCTCGGCAAACGCGGCGGTAAATCGCTCTGGCATGTGCTGTACAATCACAATGCCCGGACAGTCGATAGGCAAGGCTGTCAAGATGACTTCCAGCGCCCGTGTGCCGCCGGTTGAGGTACCGATTGCCACAACCTGATCGGTCGTCCCTTGCAACTTCGTACGCGGCTTGTCCGCAGCGCTACGCACTGCCGCCGCTGCCGAAGGCTTCGAAATTTGAGCCTTGAGACGCGCTTGCGAGGCCGCTTTAACGGCCTCGGCGAATTCCTTGGCAGCCCCTTGCAAGAACTCCTTCAAACCCAGTTTCGGCTTGGTCACGATGCTAATCGCTCCTAATGCGAGCGCATCGACCGTTACCTTCGCGCCGCGCTCCGTTAGCGTGGAGCAAATCACGACCGGCGTCGGTCGCTCGGCCATTAACTGCCGGAGAAAACTTAGCCCGTCCATCCTAGGCATCTCGATATCCAGCACAATGACATCCGGCCAATTATCGGCCATCTTTTGTTGAGCGAATAACGGATCCGCGGCGGCGCCGATAACGTCGATAGCGGGATCGGCAGCCAGCACGTCGGTGAGGACTCGTCGTACGACGGCAGAGTCGTCCACGATAAAAGCTTTAATTCTCTTGCTCACGCCCACCCCGATGCACGCCGTAACCCGACGTGTCTTACCCAGACTTCGCCTCTAGCGATGTCGAAAATCACATTCCGATAACCTTGGCCACCAACATGCCAAACGCTAGCGGTCAGCCCTCTGCCTCCCAACAAACAACGTGCAGCTTCTATGTTGCGCTGGGCAACCCCCATACTACCGCGGTTACGTCCCAGGAACATGTTGCCGCCGCCAAAGACCTTTATCACATAATCCTGGGGGCGGTTCGGCGCTGCTTCGCCGCCCGAACCATTAGCTCGAGTGCATCGCCTGCATAACGTGGATTCAAGTCGCTACCATCGAGGCGAGCCCTTTCCGGCAGCATAAAGTGGCACATGCCGCCGAGCCGTCGCTCCTTATGCCAAAAAGTAATGGCAACACAGGAACCGAGCGTCGTACGGAGACAAAAGTTTTCGTCGGCGAATTCGTATTCACCGGGATGGACGAAGAGATCGATGCCAGTGCCTAGGCGCACGCTCATAGCGGCCTGCGATATATCGAGGGCGTCACCCCGACCAGATCTCCTAGCATGCTTCCGTTCAAGCTCTCCGAGTGACCGATGAACAAGTACCCCCTGGAGCCAGTAAAGAACGTACCCGCGCCATCACCGCACACTTGATTTCCTGCGGAAAGTAAATCATTACGTTCCGCAGGAAGATCACATCGAAACGGCCTAGGCGCGGCAACGCCTGATTCAAGTTCAGCTGCCGAAACGTCACCCGCTCGCGCAACTCGCGCTTAACCAGAAATGTGCCCTGCTGACGCCCTTTCCCCTTCAGGCAAAAACGCCGCAAATACTCCGCCGGCACACCGTCGATGCGGTTCATTGGGTAGTGGCCGATTCTCGCCTTACGCAGGACTTCGCTATTGATATCGGTGCCTAGCACTTCCCAAGCGCGATCGCCCAGTGTGTCGGCAAGCGTCATGGCAATACTGTAGACTTCCTCGCCGCTGGAAGAGGCTGCACTCCACGCCCTGAAAGCTCGGCTACCGCGCACTCCCCCCACCGCCCGTTGACGTAAGAAATCGAAATGAGCCGGCTCACGAAAGAAATACGTCTCGTTGGTCGTGAGCGCGTCTACAACCCGTTGTCGCTCTTCCTTGTCTTCCTTGATCTGCTGGTAATAGTCGCGAAAGCTCCGGTACCCGAGCTGGCGGGCGCGTTTGCTCAAACGGCCCGCCACTAAAGCCCGCTTCGAGGGTGCAAGTCCCACCCCGGCAGTCTCGAACATGAAGCGTTGAAACAAGCGGAATTCGCTATCGCTTATGGACATCACTACCGACAGGTCGGCACGCGGTTGAGCTAGCTCAGTCACGCATGGCGCCTCCTTCTGCAAGATCCGCCAACAGGGCCATTTCATCGACGGCGAGGACCTTGGCAACACTCAACAAGATGACGAATCTACCGTCGACCTTCCCCATCCCGCTGATAAAGTCGGCGCGGATCTTCGCACCGAAGGCCGGTGGCGGCTCGATCTCCGTCGCCGGAATTTCCAGTACCTCCGAGACGGCGTCGACCATCACACCCAGTTCCTGCAAGCTGCCTTCATACTCGACTTCAAAGACAACGATACAGGTTCGGCGGGCGACTTCCGTCGCCCCCGCCCGAAACGGGCGCTAAGGTCGATGACCGGCACGACGCTGCCGCGGAGATTAATGACCCCTCTGACGAAAGAGGGCATCATCGGCACCGTGGTTACATTGTGGTATTCGATGATTTCTCGCACTTGCCGAATACCTGCACCGAACATCTCGTCGCCGAGAACGAACGTCAAATACTGCTCGATATCGGAATCGGCTGATCCTACAGCTTTCGTTAGCTCCCCCATGGCCCACCTCCTAGAAGCGTTCGAACTCGGCCTCGTCAGGCTCTTCGTCCAGCATGGGCTGGCGACGGCTTACGCTACGGCTGTTAACAGTCGAATAATTGCCACCCTGAGCGCTACGCGTCCCTTTGCCGTTGGAAACCCCGCTTTCTTGACGCAAAGCCGCCACTTGGTCGTCCAGCTTGAAGAAGCGCATCAGCTCCTGTAATTGCTCAGCCTGGGCGCTCATTTCCTCTGCCGTCGCCGACAGCTCTTCGGACGAAGAGGCATTCTGTTGGGTTAGCTGGTTAAGCTGCTCCATCGAGGTGTTGATCTGCTCGACGCCGGCGGATTGCTCTTCCGAACTGGCGGCAATTTCCTGAACGAGGTCAGCCGCTTTTTGGATCGACGGCACAATAGAACTCAGCAGCTCACCCGCCTTCACCGCCAAATCGACGCTGGAGCCGGCCACTTCTCCGATTTCTTGCGCGGCGACCTGGCTACGCTCGGCAAGTTTGCGGACTTCGGCAGCGACCACCGCAAAGCCTTTGCCGTGCTCGCCGGCACGCGCGGCCTCAATGGCGGCATTTAACGCTAAGAGGTTGGTTTGATAGGCAATATCGTCGATGATCGAAATCTTCTCGGCGATATTCTTCATAGCGGCAACCGTCTGCTCGACCGCCTGGCCGCCTTCGGCTGCATCCTGTGCCGCCTTGGTCGCGGTACTATCGGTAACCTTGGCGTTTTCCGTGTTTTGATTGATCGAGCTGGTCATTTCCTCCATCGACGAGGAGGTTTCTTCGACACTCGCCGCCTGCTCGCTGGAAGCCTGCGACAGCGATTGGCTGGTCGCGCTCACCTCTTCTGAGGCACTGGCCAAACTGTCGGAGGCACTGCGCACCTCGCCGATGACTTGCTTCAACTTCTCGGTCATCTGCCGCATCGACAGCAGCATAGCTCCGATTTCGTCCTTGCGGTCCGATTCGATCTCGACCATCAAGTCCCCACCGGCTAACTGCTCGGCCACATCGCGGGCGTTGTTAACGGGAACAGTGATACTCCGCGTCACGGCATACGACAGACTGCTGGCGATGATGATCGCCAATACCGCTAAGCTACTCATGACCGTAACGGACTGGCGGTACTCTCTCCGTACCTCCGCCGCCCCGGCATCCATAAGCTCTTCTTGGTAAGCGAGAAGATCCTCCAAGGCTGCGAAATAGGCAATTTGGGCGTCACGCACCTCGTTGGTGAGTGCGGCGACAAAGCGCTCTTGATCGTTCGCGGCAACCAGGCGTAAATAACGCGCAATCTGCGCATCGAAATCATCGCGACCACGAGTAATCCGGTCATAGATCCGGCGTCCCCGATCGGTGTACAAACGTTGCTGAAGCTCCTCCAAATGGAGCGCAGTCCTGTTTTGCGACTCCCCGATTCGACGCCCCATACCTTCCCGGTCGGCACCGGTGGGCATCATAGGTATGGCACGTGATAGTCGCGAAACCTCATTGGCTTCATGCAGCATCTCGTTGGTGATCTGCGTGTTGGGGTAGATCCTGTCGACGATCATCTCGACGTCTTCGTTAAAGTTATTCAGCGCGATAAAGGCAACCAGCACTATCACTGCCAGTAATGTGGTAAGCGCACCGAAGCCGATACCCAGCTTAACGCCGATCCGCAAGTTCTTTAGCATGACCTCCCCCTTTAGGAAGCAAGAGCAAAATTAATCAATTATTCCAATGCATTATGCTTTGGCCGTTCGTGCCTCCTGCTCCGCCGCCCGTTGGGTTAGCGCCGGCACATCCAGAATCAAGGCAACCTCCCCGCTACCCAGGATGGTTGAACCACTAATGGCTCCCAGGTTCGAGAACAGCTTACCCAACGGTTTTATAACGGTTTGGTATTCGCCTAATAGACTGTCCACGATGAGTCCCGCTTTATGCGGCCCATGCCTGACGACGACGATGTTCTCCCGCCGGCCCGCTTCGCCGGCCAAGCCGAAATAGTCGCGTAGCCGAATAAACGGCAAGACTTCTCCCCGCAGATTAACGAAACTACGCTGCCGGCTTTCAGCCCGTTGCGCCGGTGTTAGTTCCACGCACTCGACAACGCTCTCCAGCGGCACAACGTAGCGGGACTCGCCGATGCCGGTCAGGAACCCGTCGATGATTGCCAACGTAAGCGGCAAACGAATGCGCATAACCGTGCCCTGACCAAATTCCGACTCGACTTCAACGCTACCGCGCAGGGCTTCGATGTTACGGCGAACGACATCCATTCCGACACCGCGGCCCGATAAGTTCGTCACCTGTTCGGCGGTGGAAAAGCCCGGTTCGAAAATCAACTGATAGGTTTCTTGAGCGGTCAGCCCCTCGGCACTTTGGATGACTCCCCGTTCCAGCGCCTTGGCCAAGATCTTGTCGCGGTTGAGGCCACCGCCGTCGTCCTTAACTTCGATAACGATACTTCCCGCCTCGTGGTAAGCATCGAGATGCACCGTTCCCTCGACCGGCTTGCCGGCTGCCGTTCGCACCTCCGCCGCCTCAATACCATGATCGACGGCGTTACGAACCATGTGCGTTAAGGGGTCGGCGATCCGCTCGACCATGGTTTTATCCAATTCCGCATCTGCGCCACTGATTTCCAGCCGAATATCTTTGCCCAGCTCCTGCGATGCATCGCGAACGACACGCTTAAAGCGTTGGAAGGTTTCGCCGATCGGCACCATACGCAGCTCGAGCGAGCCGTCGCGAATCTCCTCAACCAGGTTGGAAACCGCTGCAATAGCTTCCCGAGTTTGTGTATCGCCGTTTCGCTGCGCGGTCAGGTTGGCCGCCGCACTGGCTATCACCAACTCGCCAACCAGATTAATCAGGTTGTCCAGCTTATCGGCCTGAACTCGTACATACTGATTTGCCTGAGCCCGGGCATCGCGCGTCTGCTTTTGTTTGCTCAGCGCCGCATTCACCACGTCAGGCGAAACGGCGCCGGATTCGACCAAGACCTCGCCGATACGCGCCTTAGGCACAGCATCATCCCCGGCGAGCAGCGCTTGAGCGTTAAGCCCCTCCTCCAGTTCGGCCCGTGTTAGCGCGCCGCTGGCAATCAGCATTTCACCGAGTTTGTAGTCTTCTTCTGGCAGATTCTGGATAAGATCGATGTACTCAGCCAACCGAGCATCGGGCGCTAAGATGCGAAGCTCGCAATCCTCGCGGACGAACTCAAAGACTTCTTCGATCGCCGCTTTGCTCGTGGCCGCCTGGAGGTCGATTTCAAACCCCAGATAGCAGGCTTCCGGGTCAAACTCGCGGGCGGGCGGCAAGTGCTCCGTGATCGTGCAGACATAGGCGAGTTCGCCGAGCTTGCCGAGGTAGCGAATAAAACTAAGCGGCTCCATGCCATGACGGAGCACATCCGGGCTAAAGCGCACGGATATGTGCCAGCTATCAGTTTCCTTACCCGCCGCAGGCGCTGCTTGTTCGTCACCGGCATTAGCCGAGCCGGCGTTTTCCTCATCGTCCTCGCCTTGATAAGGCGCCAGTTGGAGGATAATACCGTTGCCGATCTTGCATATGTCTGCGCCGATATCGGCAGCATCGAGATCAATCAATGTCGCGATATGATCCCGGCACTGAAACAATAAGCCGGATAAGGTCGTATCGAACTCGATCAAACCGTCGCGCAGGCGATCCAAGACATTTTCGACGGCATGGGCGAACTCCACTACATGGTCGAAACCGAACAAACCGGCAGAACCCTTAATGGTATGAACGCAGCGGAACAACGCGCTGAGCTGCTCCGGATCGCCGGCATCTTCTTCCAGTTCGAGTAAAAGCCGCTCCATCTGCTCCAACATGTCCACGCTTTCCGCGAGGAAGGTATCAAGCAAATCATCTTGATCCATGAGGAACCTCCGAAACCGGCTCGGCCGGGAGCACGAGCGGATCGCCGAACGCCTGCGATAGGTTAAGCAGCCCAATAACGTTAAGCAGCTCCTCGCTGTGATTAACGAGTGTTAGCGATACGTCCCGCTCGGCCGCCTCGCGCTTGAGCATCAGAAGAAGTTGGAGGCCCGCGGTATCCACCTCTTGGACCCCAGCCAAATCAAGCTCTAGGGCGTCTCCCTCCTTTAACATCGACAACAACCGAGGCTTTAACTGTTCGGCATGAAATACGCAAAGTTCGCCAATAAAGCGGAACTTGCCAGCTTCCGACGGTACGAGCTCAAAACCCATGGCTTAGCGCCTCTTCGTCAGCTAATTAGCTTATCGACTGCCGCCAGCATTTGATCGGGCCGGAACGGTTTAACAACCCAAGCTTTGGCACCGGCGGCTTGGCCCTCGGCCTTCTTTGCTTCGGCGGACTCCGTGGTCAGCATAATGACGGGCGTAAACTTATACTCTGGCTTCTGTTTCACGGCTTTCAGAAACTCGATGCCGTCCATCACGGGCATATTGACGTCGGAAATAATCAAATGAACCCGCTGCCCGCCGAGTTTGTTCAAGGCGTCCTGACCGTCGCAAGCATCGACGACGTTATAGCCGGCACCTTTCAGAGCAACGGAGACTACCTGTCGGATCGAAACCGAGTCGTCAACTACCATTACCGTTTTGGCCATGCATCCCCCCTTGGGTAGAGACCTAAATTAGAAGAAAGTGATATCGCCCTCGTCGGATTCCTTGCGCACATCGCCGGCGTGAGCGGTGCGCTCGTCCGCCATTGCATAATCCTTCTCGAGCTCTTGCAGGAGGCGGGCGACCTCCACCGGGCGGGCTACGTCCACCGAGTCCACCAACTCGTCGAGATGTACGGCGGTGCGGCCGATGCTGTCTCTCACGTGACAAAGAATTTGGCTGGTACGATCCTGAAACTGTAGTTTTACCAGCGCCGCACTGATGCGGTTCTGAATATGGCCGTTGGTATCGTTAAGGCGGCGTCCGGCGTCGGTCAGATTTTCCGCCACGTTACGGAATTCTTCTAAGACAGCGGTAATCGCCTGTTCGGAGTACTTAACCGATTCTTGCTGCTCGCCGGTATCCCGCGCCGAGTCGCACGCTTTGCGGATCGCCTCGGAAATCTCCTCGACTTTCTCGGCGATCGAGCGACCGGACTCGCCGGAGCGTTGCGACAACGCCCGAACTTCGGAGGCAACGACAGCGAAGCCTCTCCCTTGCTCGCCGGCGCGCGCAGCCTCAATGGAAGCGTTAAGCGCTAGCAAGTTGGTTTGCTCGGCGACACCTGCCACCTCGTCGGCCATCGCATTCAACTCTTTGATGTAACTACCGAGATGCTCGATTCGCTCAAGCTGGACCCGCTGCTCTTCTAAAGCGGCTTCAAGGCGCCGCACAACCTCGTTTAAGCGCTGCTCGCTACGCTGGAACAAACGGCCAAACCCGCTTTCGTCGGTCACCACACCAGAGAACACCTCGGTCGCCTCGCCCAGGTTGGCGACCATTTCGGTGAACTCCCCCATCAGACCGCCAACAGCCTCTTCCGTCTGATAGCGGGCATTCTCTACTTGCCGCTGCCACACCGGAAAAAGATCGCTTGCCAGACCTGCAAGACTCGGCCGGTAAACCTGCTCGGCCCAATGCTCGCTCAACTCTGCATGGAGCGCTTCGCGCTGCTCGCGCTCGCTCGATTCAACGACGCGCCTAAATCTTCTTTGCGCCCACGCAATAGCAAGCATTCCCACCACCACGGGAACTCCGACAACCCAAGGCGCCGCCAGCAACAAACCTGCGCTGCCAATGACGAGGGGAAGATACGGCGTTTTCATACAGGCCCTAAGGGCATCTTGGTCAACCAACCCCATCCGACTCCTACGTATTCGCTCGCGGCCTGACAACCGACCTCTCGCGCGTCGGTTCATTCTCAAAACATCGGCCAACGCTTGACGCGACTTGAACCAAAACGAGACCTTGTTCACAATCACGGGCTTTATCGCCCCAGGCGTGACTGACGCGCGCGGAACGACAACTACCGTCGTGAACTCGCACAAGGTCGCCAAGCCCACGTATGACTTAAAATAAAGTGCGTAGCTGCGCCCGGAGCAGACGCACACCGCGCTGCCTTAAACTCGGCAG
Source organism: Alkalilimnicola ehrlichii (assembly GCF_003399765.1). GTDB lineage: Bacteria > Pseudomonadota > Gammaproteobacteria > Nitrococcales > AK92 > AK92. The sequence goes on from NZ_NFZV01000012.1 coordinate 77,713, forward strand.
CCAGGGCAGCTTCTAAACTATTTGGGTAGGAAAATAAGCCCTTCCGGATTCAGGAGGGCTAAGGCAGGAGCAAGCGCATAGCTTGCTATAAGACTATGCTCTTGCTGGCCTTTTTATACTCGACTTGCCACCCGCTCCAAGCGGGTAGCTCCCAACGGCGAGGGCCATCCTTGCGACGGCCGCCGAGGTATTCCAGCGTGACACGGCGCCGCCGTAGCTGATACGACACTTTAAGCTCTAGATCGCTTAAGGAGATTCGGCGGGGATAATGCTCATCGAAGCGCGCTCGTTCCCAGTCAGGGATACCCTCGAAGCGAAGATCCTCAGGCTCGATCAGCTCCATGTCGGCCGCTCGATCCACACCTAGCGCCCGTAAACGCTCTTGTAACCATAGCAAAGGCTCCGGCACCTCTCCCTCGCCTTCTCCGAGGCGGCAGTAAAGCTCCCACGCCTCCAGATCGTCCTGCAAGCGGGAACCTGCCGGCGGTAGCAACTCCCCGACAAGAATATGCTTTGCTAGCGCCGCTCGCGCTTGCTCGCCGACAGGTTCGATCCATGTCTCCCCCAATTCTCGTCCGGAAAAACGCAACACCTGCCGGACCCGCAGCCCGTCCTCATCGAGCCGGCTCTCCGCCTCAACCCGCTCGCCGAGCCCTAAGCTAGGGAGTAAACCGATGGGAAGCGGCGCCAAGCATGTGCCCAGGGTCATTGTCTCCCGCGTACCGCGTCCAGGCACGCTATAAGTGTCGAATACCAGTGCGGCTTCGTCCGCCATCGTGAGCAGGGAACGCTCGCCGAGCTTCAATTCGCCACTGCCATTGGCAAATGCCTGCCGCCGTTTCTCGCGCCGGACGAACACCATGTTCGGCGCCGCCTCGGCGGCATGAGCGAACGCCGTCTCCGCCTCGCCATTCAATCCTTGAGGCATCACCGGCAAACCCAGCAGATCGCGCAACTGCGACGCCACATGCCGCGCCTCGTCACGCACACGTTTATGAACGTCGATATCGACCAGATCGAGGCCGCGTATAGCAGCGACCAACAAGGTCGCATCGCAGCGCCTACCCAGGCTGTCGCAGAGCCGAGCCCTTAATGCGGGATCTTTGGGAGGAGTAGCCAAGCTCTGGCGAACGGATAAAGCGGCCACGAGGTCGGCCATAAAACCTTTACTTTCCGGCGTTGGCATCGCCGAGATTAAGTGCGCAAGTGCCGTATCGACCGGAAGCGCAAACAACCCTCGCCCCCGTTCGGTAATCTCTCCCGCCTCATCCAACGCGCCGAACGCGCACAATAAGGACTGTGCCGCGTACAGGCTTTGCTCAGGCAAGGGTTCAGGAAACGACAACGCTTCCGGACGATAACCGGCAACTGCCGCTGCCAGCGTGAAATCGGTAAGGTCTTCGCGTTGTACTTCCGGCGGCGCACTTTGTGCAAGCGGCGCGGCGTGCCCCCACAACCGGACGCAAAGCCCCGGCGCTGTGCGTCCGCCCGCCCTCTACGTTGTTCTGCGCTTACTGTCGCGATGGGCGCTAGCGTCAACACCGTTCGCCCGTTGCGCCGTTGAGTACGCCGTTCCAACCCACTATCGATGACCGCCGTGACGCCAGGCACCGTCAAAGAGGTTTCGGCAATATTCGTCGCCAAAACAACCCGCTGTTTGCCATCGGCCTGCAAGGCGCGTTGCTGCTCTTCAATGGGTGCGGAACCATGCAAAGCAACGGCTTCCCCCACAAGGCTCCGAAGCCGTTGTTGAACAGCTCGAATTTCCCCCCGCCCCGGCAAAAAACCAACAGGTGGCCTTCCGTCTCGCCGGCGACTGCCAACACCGTGCTGACCACGCGCTCGACCAAATCCTTACCGGTCGGCATCGTTAAGGCATGCTGCTCGGCGTAACGCACCTCAACGGGATAAGCCTGGGCCTGTACCGATAGATGAGTAGCACGCAAATAGTCGGCTAAGCCCACGCCGTCAAGCGTGGCAGAGGTCAGTACTAAACGATAACGCCCTTGCTCGAGTAGCAACGCGAGCAACAGATCGGTATCCCAACGGCGCTCATGGAACTCATCGATAATAATGCTAGCGAAGCGATCTAATCGCCCGTCGGCCAACCAGTTCAATGCAATCCCTGGCGTCACAAAAACGATCTCGCTGGCAGGGCCGACACAATGATCGAAGCGAACTGCGTAGCCGACCCGGTCACCGCAACCATCCTCCGCCAACGTATCCGCTACGTAAGCGGCCAAGCTGACGGCGGCTAAGCGCCGCGGCTCAACTACAAGCACAGGACCATGCTCCGCAGCCCAAACGGGCAACCGGGTCGATTTCCCGGTTCCAGTCGCCGCTGTCACCACCACATGGCCTGCCGCCAGAGCGGAGCCAAAAGACTGACGTAAAGATTCAACGGGAAGTGTCGTCACTACGCTACTTACTGTTCGATCGCCTCAACGCGTCGAAACGATAGCAAGGCCGAGAAAAGAATTCGAGCTGAGGAGCCCTACACGTAATAGCCCATCGCGTTTGCTAATGGGCGGTCATCGGGTTGCGCCGATTTGCTATGCTCTGCTCACCGCTCCCGCTTCTGCCGAGCAACCCGTCAATACGAGGTTTCCGGTAGCAGTCTCCGGCGCACATGCCAGCGGTGAGCGAGATAAGTCACGAGTAAGATCAGCACACCCAAAATGGGGTAATAAGCTGCCTCGCCGCCGAGTCTAAAACCACGCCAAGCGGTAGCAACGATGGCGACGCAAGAGAGCACGACGTACAACCCCGGCAACCAAGGATAGAAACTCGCACGATAAGGACGGTATACACCCGGCAAGCGACGCCGTAAAGCGAACATGGCTAACACGCTCAAGGTCCCGGTCATAAACATGGCGATACTGGTCATCTCGACAATGGCCCGAAAACTGCCGGTTAATACCAGCGCAATCGCAAAGGCGGCTTGCAACCAAAGCGCAGCCTTAGGCACCCTGCCCGATCCGCTAAGGCGGGCGGCACCACGCCAAAAGCAGCCATCGACCGCCATAGCGTAAGCAACGCGCGCGCCTCCCAACACGGTTGCGTTCAAGGAGGTGATAATGGCCACCGCAATCAGGATGAGAACAGCCGTCGTAAGCCATGAACTTTGCAGGGCCTGGGCCATCCCCGTCCCGGCGTCGGTCCAACCTAACGCCGCAAGACCGCTAAACCCCAGCACGGCAATGAATGCTGCGCATAGCAAGCAGTAAAGGCCTGTCACGAAAAACGTGGCGCCAAACATCGAGCGGGGGATATTGCGATGCGGCTCCCTCACTTCTCCAGCCACATAGATAATGTTAATCCAGCCTGAGTAGGCAAAATTGACCAGGAGAAAACCGGTAACAAATCCCGCGAAACTTAACTCGGCAACCATCGAGGGCTCGGCGAGCAATGCCGGTTGAGTCTTAGCGCCCGTGGCGAAGCCGTAAAGAGCAAGCATCACTAAACCTATGATCGGCAAGAGCGTTAACAGCACCTGAGTTCGCGCTGCCAAGCGGGTTCCGGCAACGTTAAGCAAAGTTAAAACAATAATTAAGACAATTGCCAACCACTGAATGGCGGTAATGGGTAACCCCAGAATGGGTTTAACGCTTAAGTCGTAACCGACTAATGCTTGTACCTGATACTGGACGACGGCGACTGCCATACCGGCAATCGAGCCGCCGAATATGGCAATGAACAGCAGCCAGCCCGAGGCAAACGCAACCGACTGCCCAAAAGCCTCGCGTTGAAAGACATAATCGCCGCCGGCACGTGGGAACAGGGTGCTGAGTTCGGCGCAAGCACTCGCTCCGGCGAGTGCGAACAAACCGCCTAACACCCATAGGAAGAAGAACGCCGCAACGCTGCCGACCTCCTGGGCAACCATACTAGGGAACAGAAAAATACCCACCCCCAGCATAGAGCCCGCCACTACACAGAAGCCTGCCACGGGGCCGATCACGCGAGGCGGCTCGACCATTACCTCGCCATCGCTCCGAATGGCGTTATCGCCCGTTTTCATAGCACGCGATTCCAGCGCTACTTGTTCGCTAACCGGTCGCTATCCGCCACGGCAAAAATGAGAAAATTCTGGTAAGGAAGGAAATCGTGCTCCTCGACCAGGTAATAGCCGGCCTGTTCCATTTCCTCGCGAATGGTGGCTGCCGCCGTCTGATGGCTGCGCATCATCAAATTCCCCCACCAAGGAAGGTCGTCGAAATCTATAATCGCAACCCGCCCGCCTGGACTGAGGTAATTCTTGACGTTACGGAAATAGTCCGTTCTATCGGTGAGGTGGTGATAGGTATTGCATACAAAGACGATATCGACGGGACGTGGCAACATGGGATCGCTCGGTCCCGCCTGCACAGTCGCCACCTGAGAATACGACTCGCTTTCCGCCCGCTCCGCAACTTTAGCGAGTACCGTCGCACTAATATCCACGGCATACACTTTCCCTGCCGGCCCCGTTGCGTCCGCAAAGCGAAAAGTAAAATACCCATCGCCAGAGCCGATGTCGGCGATCACAGCGCCTTCGGTCACGCTCAAACTTTCGACAACGCGCTCAGGCTGTTGCCAATTGGCACGATTCGAAACCGAACAGCCAGTAAAGCTGAGCAGTATTACGCATAGAAGCAGCCATCGATAAAACCTGCCGTATCCCGTTGTCGAGAACCGGGAGGCAGCAACGCTAGCCTCGCATGTCGCGCCTATCCGCCATTTGTGCATCCGAGTATCCATACCTAAAATTCCCTACCAATAAAAATCGTCGCATCCGGCTTGTCCTGCGACAGGGCTAACCATCGCGTAAACCAGAAACGCCAAAACGACAAACCTCGGAACAAAACCTTCCCGCCACCGACAAGAAACGGAATTCTTTCTATAGCTGAAGCGCAGCGCCCCTGGTTGCCGTCACGATAACCTGCGCTTAGGTGAGAACACACCTACTAGATCTAGCGGGCTGCCGCTCGACGACGGTCGTTACCTTAGGTATCCAGAGCAGGCTGACTACCCGTGCCCCGTTTAGTATAAAACGGCCTGTTAACAGCCTAGGAACTTGCAACGGCAGCGCGACGCCGTTAGCCAAAATCGCGGCGAACCCCCCATCCGGCGAAACCCTTTGCACACAAGCGCTTTTGAAATCCAGCTCTTTAATGCCTAATTGATTCAATGCCTTATAAAGGCTTTCTTTGATAGAGAAAACGACTGTAAGTAACTGCTCGGGAGAATATCCTTGGCTGGCCAGCAGATCCCGCTCGCTCCCGTGTAGGATCATGTCGGAGATCGTCTCGACATCCGCCGGCGGTAATACACTTTCTACATCGACACCGATGCCCAAGGCTTGCTGCCGGTGCGCGACAAGCGCTACCGCGCAATCCGAACTATGACTAATCGACCCCAACCAGCCCGAAGGCCAAGCCGGACTACGATCGGCCTGCGACCCTACGACCGGCTCGCCTTCATAACCTAAGGCCTTAAGCGCCTCTGTTGCGCAATAGCGGCCGGCTAAGAATTCCACCTGTCTTTTCAAGACAGCAGCCTGCAACCGCTCAGGCAGCGGCAAGCCGGCATTTTGAAAACGCTGCAAATCCTGTCTATTCGGTTGAAAAAGCAACTGCTGAAGGAAAAACCGAGAGGCAAATCAACCTGTTGCCCGTTTATAATGGTCATGCTGCACTTCAAAAAAGTAATCGAGCCCCACAATAATGTGGTCTTCTCGTCGATAGGGGTAAATGGCATCCTCTTCCTTACGGGGCGAGAACCAATACGCTTCGGCAATACCCCGCAGGTTATTGCCGAAGCGCCTACTCGCCTGAAGGCGGCCAAACCGTCCCCCATAGTCGAGATCGTTATATACGCCAATCAACGCCTCTGTCCCCGCAACATCCCCCATAACGATGCGAACCCCGGTAAATAAATCGTTCTGATAAGGTGTGGTCGCATCGTCGCCACGCTCGTCCCAGTTATGCTCAAGCAGTATCGAAACATCGATATTGCTCTCGAAAACCTGATAAAAAGCGTGCTCCAGGCCCGCGGCGTAAGCAAAATAACTGTCTTCCCGCGGCGATCGATATATCCCTTCAAACTTCCACAACGTACTGCCGACCGTTCGTTGTATATCGACGCCGAACTGGGTCATCTGCTCGTAGAAAGGAAAGAGAAAATCTTGCCCTTCCGACAACCTTAGCTCCGGTTCGCGGTTGGTCCCACGAAACACGTGTAGGCCTGCGTCCCAAGTCCCCAGGGTAAACGTGCTCCGTAGAGCAAGGTCGATATGACGCCTCTCCTGGCTAGACTCATACTCGGCTTGCCCGGTATCGACTTCCAGCGGAAGCCGCAGGCGCGCAGGGCTACTGGCAAACGGCCGCTCGCGGAACCAGGGCATGACAAAAGCCTCGTAAGTTACAGCGCCCGCGAAATATCGCCCATGCAACATCGGTTGACCGAGGCGTACGTTACCCGTAATGTCCTCCAGCGGGTCACGTTGATTAATGACGTCGACCAGTCGCTGAGATTCGACGACGCCCCAGTAAACCAAGGCATAACCGGCCGTGAAGTCCCAGCTATCGCCCATGTAAACCCACTTGGCCTCGCGTAGATCCACCCGCCTGCGTTCGCTGTCGACCGCATCAAGCCGACCAAAAACGGTTAGATCAAAGTTGCTACGCTCTCCCCACGGCAAGAACCACTGCCCTTGCAGGGCTATCGATGGCTGCTCATCCCTAGCGTCGTCATAAATCGGCGTCCTGAAGAACTGCCGGTGCTCAACGCCAATTTCCCCTCTAAAGTCCAACGCCATAACGCTGGTGGGCAGCAGCCATAGCCCAACTAAAACCCCTATCGCAAACCGCATAGCGCAAGCACCTAACAGTAGGCGTTGAGAAGCCTCAAACACCCGTGAAACCCAGTGCACACCTTCACTTCGAGAGTGCTAAGTTTAATCAGTTGACCCGGTTCAAGACGTTATGGCGAAAATCGGCTTCTCTGTATGATACGTTAAAGTCATACTCTTTAAATTCCAGCTTTGTGCTTCGTCCCGTTTGATGGTTTTCCATGTAAGACACGCTTGCACGCCAGAACCGGTCTTCATAGAGCGAGAATCCGGATGCGGTAAGCGTTTTCAGCAACTCGCCTCGCCTGTCGTAAAACTCCGTCTTCCAAGGACGGTAGTGCTCCTGGTCTATCCAAGTAATTAAACGCGTATATCCGGAATGGCTATATAGCGGTGTCGAGGCAACCTTATACATCGCCATCCCATCCAGCTCGTCCTCGCCTAGGTATTCGTAATCGTATTTCTCGACTTCGAACGAACTTAAATCTTCAAAGGCAAACTCACTTCCCATAAAGGCGCCAGACTGATTGCTCGACGAGACACGTTTTACCCGACGAATGGAAGGTAGAAATATCCATTGATCGTCCGGGCGCTCTATATGAGAGTGAGTTAAAACAACCGTCCCTCTAACATCGCTTGGCAAGTCGAATATAATCAACGATTTGCTGCCGCTATCGGGCACCTCTAACGAACGGATACGTAATTGCCGCACCGTTTCGCTACCGCCGCGACTATATAAGGTCATTTCCACTGCTGCTTCGGTCGCATCCCAACCGGTATCGCGCGCCTTACGTTCTTGGGCGATCTCAAGCCCTCTTGCCGCGGCGTCCTCTTCGGCAACCGCTGAACCCAACGTCAAACCAGCAAGAAAAAACGCTCCGCTCAGTACGATTCTCGCAATCCTTTTCATACCGTTCCTCTTTCCAAAGACATTGATAGGTAGTCGGCAATACCGGCGAGTAACTCGTCTCTTTGGCTGTGTATAAAGAAGTGATCGCCGTCAAACTGACGGTACTCGCAGGCACCTTCGAAAAGCTCTTTCCAGGCTAGCAGATCCGGCTCCGGCACTAAGCTGTCGCGCCTTCCGCCGAACAATACCAAGTCAGTCAGCAGGCGCTCTTGTGCATCAAATCGATAAGACTCGCTTAGACAGAAATCGGCTCTTAGCACGGGGAGGAAAATCCCCATCAGCTCCTCGTTCGCAAGAACATCGTGCGGCGTGCCGTTATAGTCTCGAAGGGCAGCAATAAACTCTGCCTCGGGGAGCTGATGAAGCGGCTTATCCCGGCAAGGCAAATGCGGTGCACGCTTAGCCGACACAAAGAGTTTTCTCGGCGAGAGAAAATAATGCCGAGACAAGGCCCTCGACAGTTCATAGGCAATCAATGCGCCATTGCTATGCCCAAAAAATAAAACGGCCTATCCAAAAGGGGCAGCACCGCCTCCACCAACAAGCCAACCAGTGTTTTCAAGTCGCCGATTGGCGTTTCAGCGAAACGCCGCCCCCGCCCCGGCAGCTCAACCGCTATTACCTCTACCTTTGGCCCTAAGTGCGCCTGCCAGTCGGCAAAGACACGGCTATTTCCGCCGGCATATGCAAAGCAGAAAAGCCGGCTAGCGGCCTGCTTGGTGGGATTCTCTCTAACAAGCCATGGGTTATTATTGAATGACATCCTGTCAACCTTTGCCGTCTAACTCACGGCAAGAATACGTTACGCAGCATCTTCGGGCTTTGCGAGCAGGACCGATCGAGCTAAGAAAAATCGCTTTTGTTCAAGCGCGACAAAACCTGCGCGGAGGGCTGCATCTACCAGGTTCTTGAACATGCCTTGTAACAGCCAAAAGAATGCGGGCTCCGCGGCAAGCAATTTTCCACCAGGCTTCAAAATGCCGAACACCTCGTTCATAAAGCTATCGGCATCGGGAACCTCATGCACCATGTAGAACGCCAACACAAAATCAACCGGCTCTTTGACCTTTATCTGGCCAGGCTCGGTCAAATGCAGCTCAACCCTATCTTTGACGCCGTTCTCCGCAGCTTTTTTGGCTGCCAGATCGAGCATACCTTGCTGCACGTCGGCAGCAATAACTTTGCCTTTTTCGCCCACCATCTTCGCCATTGGAATCGTGAAGTAACCGGGCCCCGCACCGATATCCAGCGCTGTCATTCCCGGCCTCACTAAACCTTTTAGGATGAAGTCGGGGTTCTGTAGGTAATAGCGGTACCACCTATCGAATGTGCCGGCATGCTCAACCGGACAAACATCATGAGTTTTCGTTGACATAACGCCTCCTTTGCGTTGTCACGTATGCGCCTCACGAACAATACTCGGCTGCGCCGTAAAGGACGGCAGCGCTAGACGACCGACTTTGGCATAAACTCGCTGGCGATTGTGCGAAGAAGAATATTCGAGGTGCCTTCGTAGATCTTTCCGACTTTCGCGTCCCGGTAGAACTTCTCGACGCCGTAGTCGCACGCGTAGCCGTTTCCTCCCAACGTCTCCACGGCAATAGAGGCGGCCGTCTCTGCCACATGCGACGCAAATAGTTTGGCACCGCTCGCTTCTGTGACCAGGCGGAAAAACGGTGTGCCGGCTTCGACTTTTCGTGCAATGTCGTAGACCATAAGACGCGAGGCACGAACCTCCGTCATAGCCCGAGCAAGGGGAAAACTAACGCCCTGAAACCGGGCGATACTGTCGCCGAACTGTTTCCGCTCGCCGGCATAAGCCACGGCGCGTTCTAAAGCGCCTTGCGCCAAGCCCGTCATTTGGGCAGCAATCCCGATTCTGCCCATCGCAAGCGCGTAGTTCGAAATATCAAGGCCGGCTCCCGGCGCACCGAGCATGCTGGCGGACGAAACCGTCACGTTGTCAAAGTTGACTTCGCAGGTTGAACTCGCTCGGACTCCCATCTTTGCAATCGGCTCGGAAACGCTCACCCCTGGCGCGCGGGCATCGACCAGGAAGATCGAGGCCGCATGGCGCGCGGCCCTGCTCGGCAAGCGCGCGAGGACCAAAAAGAGCCCTGCTTCTCTGGCATTGGTTATCCAGCGCTTCCTACCGTTAATGACGTAACCGTCTCCTCGTTCTTCCGCAACCGTGCCGATCGCTCCCAAGTCGCTACCGGCCTCCGGCTCCGTCACCGCAAAGGCGCCTACAATTTGCGAAGCTAGCGCGGGCAGCAGCGCTTCCTTCTGCTCGCTACTACCGAACTTTGCGATCACGTTGTTTACCAATAAATTATGGACGTGTACGAACACGGCCATACTGGGGTCGAAACGACTCATCGATTCGATGGCGAGTATGCTCTTGAAGAACGACTCGCCTTGGCCGGCCACGCCCTGGGCACTTCTATTCCCATTAGTCCGCATTCGAATAAGCAGTCGATTACGTCGCTATCGAGTTGAGCGTTTTGATCGCAGCTTTGAACATGGTCGCCCAAGCTCCGTTCGAATAAGGCAACGATTTTATTTTGGAACTCCAGCTCATCGTCGGTTAGTTGGCTAAGAGGAGCTACCTTGCGCCCCTCACGCGACACATCCTTTACTGCACGCACTGCACTATCCATGTCTGTCTCCATGAGTTACTACCCCGTCAGTTCGGCATGCTTGTTCGGGGCGGCAATAAAGCCTGTCTCGCGCATCCCGGCCAGCGCCCGATCGATTAGCTCCGAGTCGATTGCCGGACACGTTATACCGGCCCTACTACTTAGGTACTCGCGGGTAAAACGGCTATCGAACACTCGTTTCAGGCTTTGCTCAGGCAAGTCGTCGTTGAAGTACTGGAGCAATGGCACGAGATCGCCCGCCGCCTCCGACTGCGCGGCCTCCCGTAAGCGCTCCATCCAGACACCATAAGGTACCAGCTGCAACGGATAACCCTGTGCCCGCAAACGCTCAAATAATCGGGCACAGCCTGTCGGTTGATCGTTAACCAGATGGAAGACTTCGCCGCTGGCTTCGGAACGCCGGGCCAACCAAAGTATGGACTGGATGACGTAATCGGTCGGTGTCAGATTCACCTGTAACGGGGAATCCGGGGCACACTCTAATGCTAGGCAACCTTTAATGAGCCGCGATACGGCATCGCCTTCGTTCACCCCGCCACCGACAGCCCCACCCCAGACCAAACCCGGGCGTACAATGAGGTAGGGGATGCCGCGCTCTCCTGCGCGCCGTACCACCTTCTCCCCCATCCATTTGCTATAGGAATAGGCGCTATATCGTGTCGAAGCGTCGTCAATCGCGTCGCTCTCTCGTACCGGGCGACCGTCCAAACGGGAGTCGAACAGCCGCAAGGTAGATACATACACAACACGAGCGCGCCGTTTTGCCGCTAGCCGGACGATCTCTTGCGTCCCTTGCACATTCGCCTTCTGCATTAGGCTATACGGCAGTACGTAATTGACATTCGCCCCGGTATGAAGGATTAAATCCAGCTCTCCGGCAAGCTTGCTGAACTGCGCAGAATCCAAGCCGAGCATCGGCTTTTCCAGATCGCCTAATAGCGGATAAAGTCGCGACCGCCACGCCTCGTCCCAAAGTCGGTAGTGCTCCAACGTCTTGCGTAGCCGCTCCACCCCTGCGGCCGAGTCGGCAGCACGAACCAGGCATTGAACCCTCACCGAGTCGTCCTTAAGCAGCTCAGCTAGAAGATGAGCCCCTAGAAAGCCGGTCGCTCCCGTCAGCAAAACGCGCTCGCAGGCCTCGCTACTCATGATGCACCTCCAAGCTCGCAGGCACCCACCTCCGGCAGCGAGGCATGCTGCATCACTTCGTGCCAAGCGGTATCGGTCTCCGCTAACGCTTTAATGAACCGTTGGTACTGCTCGGCCATGCGGCTTACCACGGTAGCGGAAACGAACTGGGTATTAGCAAACCAGTGACACTCAAGCGTGCCCCGGCTTTCCATAACGAAAAACTCCAGCCCTAAGTTTGGCGACTGATAGCGCACGAACTCGGGTTCGCCAAACCATTTCATCGGGGGTTCGTCGCCCAGTTGCACAAAGTTTTCGAAGCGCGCAATCGTACTGGTATAGACAACCGACGGCTCTGCCGGCAGGACACCGCGTTCGAATCGCCAACGCCGTGCCGCGTCGACAAATGCGTTATCCAAGTCCCGCCATGTCGCTTGCTCAAAGGCTTTGCCGCGCTCTAACAAGCTCATCGGTTGCCGCAGATCGACTTCGGAAACGACGCCGGCAACATATTGACCTGCCAGCTCATAAACATGGTCATGCAGTGGCAGACGGCGAAACACACGCGTTTCCAAGGCATAGTGACGTTGCTGGATCGCCGCGGAAAGCACTTCGTTAAACGCCGCAAAAACGACCATGGAGTCAGTTAACCCATTCGCTTTCGCTTTGTTTTTAATTGCCTGCCATTGCGGCACGTCGATTAATAGATGACGGTGCTCGAAAACGGCCGCATCCGCTTCGCCTCTTGCTTCCGGCGGAAACTGCGCCGGTTCGGGCAACTGCCGAAAACGCTCCGACCAGTAATCGCTTGCCCGTTGAAACTCCATGGTTTCACTGAAGTCGTCCTCGATCAGCACGACATCTCTAAACGTAACGGGGAGCGGCGAGCCGTGTGTGGCGTCGCCTTCGTATACAGCCCGGCAATCGGCTGCCATCAGCTCCACGCTGGCTAGGTCGAAGATCTGGGTGCTGAACCCGAAATGAAGCCGCCACTCGTTGTCACCTATCCGGCAAGCGCGGATTTCCACCGGGTGAATCGGCTCCTCCTTGGGCTGGCGCAACATATCGGAGCGTATCTCGCGAATCCTAGCCTCCTGCTCTTCTACAGAACAAGAACGTAAGTCTTCCTTGATCAACTCGCAGTCCGGTATTAAGTCGATGACTTTCTGGCGTCCGTCCGGCAACATCACCGACCGCAACATATCGTGGCGATTGACAAGCTGCCGCCATGCGTTTTCAAAGCGGGCAAGATCCAAATCCCGTCTTTTTGTCTCCAAGTAGAACCAGGGCGAAATACCGGTCGTGTTACGGGCTCGCCAGAGCTCTAACTGGAAGGGCGTCAATCCAAATGGCGAAAAGCGATTTTCCGGGTCCGGCGTAATGCGGGGGAAACGCGCCTCCGACGAATCTCCGGCCGGCTTATCGGCTCCTCGCAGTCTTTTCTCCAGCAAAGCCCGCTTTGCGGCAGACAGATTATTAAAATCCCTTTGCTTAAGCGATGCGCTCATGATTGCCTCCGTTATTCTCAGTCCACCAGGGCTTCTGCTTCGTGTTCCGACAGCGCGTCGACTTCTCGGAGGATCTGCTCCTCGACCATCTCCGCAATCGCCGCAACCGTCGTCGCTTCAAATAACTGAGAAAGAGGCAGTTCCACCTCGAACACATCGTGAATCCGGTAGAGCAATCTGCTTGCGATCAGTGAGTTTCCGCCTACTTGGAAGAAGTTGTCGTAAACGCCTACCTTTTCGACATTAAGCAATTCCTGCCAAAGTGCCGCTATGCGCTCTTCGGTGGGATTTCGTGGCGCGACATACATGACCTCGCCGCCCGCTTCTTCCCCCCCTAGCTCTAACAACCGTTTCCGGTCTATCTTGCCGTTCGGCGTCAGCGGCAGGCTTTCCATGACCGAAAAGGTTGCTGGAATCATGTAGTGAGGGAGCATTTGTTGCAGCCGCTCGCTTAGTTGCTCGCTGCTCAGCTCATGCTCGGCCTCCGGCACAACAAACGCTGCAAGCTGTTGATCCTCGGACGTGTTCCCGACGACGACGACGGCACATGCGTGAACGCCGTCTACTTTGCCCAGCGCGCTTTCGATTTCGCCAAGCTCGATCCGGTAACCTCGTACTTTGACTTGACCGTCATCGCGCCCCATGAACTCAATGTAGCCGTCAGGTAACAGACGGCCCAGATCGCCGGTTCGGTACAAACGCTCGCCGGTAACCGGATGGGTAATGAAACTGGCCTGCGTTTTTTCCTCGTCCTTCCAATAGCCTTTCGCCAACCCGACCCCGCCGATGTACAAATCGCCTTGGACCCAGAATGGGCACGGTTGCAAGAACTTGTTCAGGACATAGAAACGTTGATTCTTTAGCGGCATACCGTAGGGGACGGACCGCCAATCCGGATCGATAAGGTCGACCGGGTAATAGATGGACCAGATCGACGCTTCGGTGGCACCGCCCAAACTCAACACCTTGATATCGGGATTGGCAATCTCCAACCGCCCCGGAAGGGAAAGCGGAATCCAATCGCCGCTCAACAGGCAATACCGCAGGCTAGAGGGCATCGCCTCGGCCCTCTCTTCGATATACATAACGAACATTTCGAGCAACGCCGGCACGGAGTTCCACACCGTTACTTCGTGTTCCGTCGTTAAGGCTAACCACCGCTTCGGGTCCGGCGTTTGCTGATCCGGCATCACGATAGTGCCGCCGGCACTTAGTGTGCCGAAGATGTCGTAGACGGATAGATCGAAGCTTAAAGCGGAAACGGCGAAGACCTTGTCGTTCTCGTTGAGCCCGATACGCTGGTTCATATCGCCGATCGTATTTACCGCGCCTCGGTGGTCGATCATGACGCCTTTCGGCTTGCCGGTCGAACCGGAGGTGTAGATGACGTAGGCCAAATCCTCCGGCGCATGCTGCGGTGCCAACGGTGCCGCCGACTGGTCTGCCAATGCCTCGCGAGCAAGCGGCAGCACCTTGACGGATGTCGGCCAGCTATACTTGTCGAGGGTATCGGCGACCGTAATCGCGACAGCCACTTCTCCGTCTCGAAGAATATTCTCCAGTCGCTCCTGCGGGGAGTCGGCGTCTATCGGCACATAGGCCGCGCCCGCCTTGACCACACCCAAGGCGGCAACAACTTGCTCCCAACCCTTGGGAACAACGATAGCGACCAACTCGTTAGGCCTTACGCCGCACTCCCGCAGCCAGTGACCCACACGATTGGAAAGCGCATCGACTTCGCCATAAGTTAGATTACCCGTCGCAGAGACAACAGCCGTTGCATCGGGCCGCCTCTGTGCTTGGGCCTGAAATGCGGTGTCGAGGTAACCTGTCGGTAAGCCGTCGTCATCCGTCTGATTGTAGGCATCCCAAGCTTGCCGCTGGTACTCGGGCAACAGGTAATGGCCATTAAGCTCTTGCCATCCGGAGTCGTCGGATTCCAAACGCCGAACCAGCTTTTCGTAAGCGGCGATGAAATCTTCCATCATCCCCTCAGGGAACAAGCCTTCGACGACGTCGATATGCAGCAACAACTCGCCCTGCTCTTCCCACAGGTGATGCTCCATCCACACCTGCGGCGTCTGCGACACTTCGTACACCCACTTGCCTAGCGTGCGAGTTGGGATGTTTTCTTCGTTCTCGTGGTGCGCCAGCGTGCTGGTAAATACGACCGGTACTAAAGATTCCCCGGCATTCGTGCCTCTAGCCTGCGCCAGCTCTCGCATCAAACGAACGCCGCTGACCCAGCGGTGCTCCAAATGACTCCACAGTAGCTCCTGCAACTTCCTGGCACGGTCGGCAAAAGACGCTTCTACGCCATTCTCCACCGCTAATAGCTGGAAGGAGTTGAACTCGCCTACCAAAAGGCGTTCGACATCGGGATGCATGGGAAGGCGGTTGAATACCGTCACGTTCAACGCGTGGCTTGGTTCCTTATTCCACAACGTAATAACTTCGGATAAGGCCGCCGCAAAAAACCAGATGCCGTTAGGCGCTCGCGGGCGAGTTTTCGCTTCAGGTTTGCCCACTCGGTCTTATTCAGTCGAATGCTCCAGTGCTGAGAACGGACCTCAGTCAAACCGCTAAGCGACTGAACCATCGGTAACTGCGGGGCGGGAGGCAAGGTTTCTAGCTGCTTGCGCCAATAGGCTAGATCGCGCTCGTATAACGGCGTCCCCTCCAACGATTCGAGTGCCAGGGCGTAGTCACGATAACGCAACTCCTCGGGCGGTTTACGGCCTCCTTCGAGATCGTCGTAAACGCGGGCCCATTCATCGATGAGCATTCTGAAACACCACGCGTCGCCAACTAACAGATCGAAGCTGAAGTGGATTCGTAAACGGTCATTGCTTCGAATGGATGCGCAAACCTCAAAATCGGCCATTGATCGGCGGGCAGAATTTCGTGCGACATGCGGTCCCGAACCGACGCCAACTGAGCATCCGCTTCGTCCTCGGACATCTCGCGTAAGTCATAGATCTTGATCTGGTAATCGGGTACCTCGGCCAGCACTTGCTGCTGCAAATTCGGCCGTACGACCATGCGCAACTGGTCGTTATCAGCAATGATGCGCCGCAAAGCGGTCTGAATCCTGTCGAGATCCATACCGTCGCATTCAAGCTCGACGTAACCGTGGCCGGCCACCGTAATATCGAATAAGCCGCTACGACCGAACCACTGTGCTTGCTGTATGTCCGTGAGGGGAAACAGCTCATGACGAGCGTCGGGGTCAGGTACGATCTGCGGCGGTGCCGAAGGTTCTTCGAAGGTCGCAGTTTTTTACTGGCCAATAGCTTTTCAAAAAGCGCGCGCTGCTCGCTAGTAAGTTTGTTCAGTCGTTCGTTGATGCTATCCATAGCCATTCCTCATTTATCTTTATCGAATAAAGCCACGAGCCCGGTTAATCTTTAAGCAGCTCAAGCACTTCTTCCGTTTGCATATTTTCAATCGCTGCAAGCAGCTCTTGTTCGGCAGCCAGATCGCGTTCCGTCTCAAGCCGTTGAATTTCCTCCGCCAAAACACGTATCGTGCCGGCGGTAAGAAATGACTTAAGCGGCAAATCGACGCGGAACGCCTTTCTCAGCTCGGTACACACTTCTGTCGCTAACAGCGATGTCCCGCCAAGTTCGATAAAATTGTCATGCACCCCCACTTGATCGAAGCCGAGGAAGCGCCGCCAGATTTTCCCGATTTGCTCTTCCCGCTCGTTCTCCGGCGCTACATAGTCGACCATCAGCGCCGGACGCCCGGTAGAGCGCTCTTCCTGCGCGTCTTCGCTATCTTCCGCCGCAAGCAGCTCGGCCCAGTTCGGCGCTTGCGCTGCATTGGCGGCATCGATACTCGGGGGGCGATCCAGTAGCGTTTGCGCTGAAATGCATAGGTTGGCAAGACCATCGGCCGTGGCTTCTTACCGTTGTAAAAGCTCAGCCAATCCAGCTCCGCCCCCACCATCCACAAGCGCGCGACCGCGCTAAGGGCATACTCTTCGTCATTCACCACGTCGTCTATCTGGCGCGAAGCGCTGATAACGTCCCACCGCTGGCCGTCCGCAATCTGCCGTGCCAAGGCGCCGACCACCTGGCCCGGCCCCATGTCCAGCAGGACATAATCGTCTTTCTCCATCAGCGTATTAACAGCATCTTTGTAAAGGACGGTTTGGCGGAGATGACGCCCCCAGTAGGCCGGGTCTTTTACCTCGTCGCTCGTTGCCCACTCGCCGGTAACACAAGAAACGTAGGGGATTTCCGGCGCCTGAAGTTCGAGCCCGGCAATGCCTTGTTCGAACTCGATCCGGATGGAATCCGTCAAGTAGGAATGCAGGCCCGCATTCACATGAACGCTCTTCGCTTCAACTTTCTTCTCGCGAGCCAGGCGCTCGACAAAGGCATCCACCTCCGCTTTCTCGCCCGAAAGGACCGTGGTTTTCGGACCGTTGACAGCGGCTATCGATAAAGGGCTACCGACTAACAAAGGCAGCACTTCTTCCTCCGGTAACGGCACAGCAACCATCGCGCCGGGAGCCATCTTCATCATGAGCGTAGAACGTAGCGCAACCATCCGAATGGCCGTTGCTAAACTCATGACACCGGAAAGGCAGGCAACGACATACTCGCCGTTACTATGTCCGACCATCGCGGCCGGCTCGATGCCGCGCGCCAAGAAGTAACGGGCCATGGCGTACTGAACCGTAAACAGCGCCGGAAACATGACGTCCGGATCGCACATCCTGGCAGCAAGCGCTAAATCGTCGCTTTTCGCTAGCATGAAGCGCCGAATATCTTCTTCTATCAATGGCTGGAACTGCATTGCGCATTCATCGACGTCGGCCGCAAAAGCTGCGTCACGCTGATACAAATCCGCTGCCATGCCGGGGTATTGCGCTCCCCCTCCGGCAAATAAAAAGGCCGGTTTCCGAGGTCCTTTAGTGTGGGTAGTAAGCAGCCGCCCCGGATCGTTGCCATCCAAAACCTCTACGGCATCGATCAGGTCTCGACAGACAAACGCCCGCCGGTATTCGAAGCCCTTTCGCCCAAGCTGGAGGGTAGCGGCAATCCGGTGCGGGTCGGCGTCCATGTTGTCCGCCATCCAACTCCGCAAGTTAGCAGTCATCGAATCCAGGCTTTCGCGCGTCCTGGCCGATAAGGTCATTATGTAAAAATCGCGCTTCGGCAGCGCCGGCGCCTCGCTCTCCGGCGCCTGCTCGAGAATGGCATGCACGTTCGTCCCGCCCATGCCGAAAGAGCTAACGGCAGCACGCCGGGGCGTGTCTCCCTGCATCGGCCATGGCTGCGTTTTCGTGTTAACAAAGAAAGGGGTCTTCGCAAAGTCGATCTCGGGGTTCGGCTTATCGAAGCCTAAGCTAGGCACCCAGGTCCCGTGCCTGAGCATCTGTACCACTTTGATTAAGCCAGTAATACCGGAAGCGGTTTCGAGGTGCCCAACGTTGGTTTTGACCGAACCGATAGCGCAATAACCGGTTCGCGAAGTCTCCGCCGAGTAAACATCCGTCAATGCCGCCACTTCTATGGGGTCGCCAAGCGGCGTACCGGTGCCGTGGGCCTCTATGTACCCAATGCTTTCGGCCGGCACATCGGCCAGGGCAAGCGTTTGAGCGATTACGTCGGCCTGCCCCTCACTGCTGGGTGCGGTGAATCCGACTTTCGCGGAGCCGTCGTTATTCATCGACGAAGCCCGGATTACGGCGAGTATATTGTCCCCATCGTCAATCGCGTCTTGTAAGCGTTTTAGAAGTACCACCCCGGCGCCGCTGCCAAACACCGTCCCGGAAGCCTTCTCGTCGAAAGTCCGGCAATGGCCGTCTTTAGAGAACGGCATCCCGTCTTGGTGCAGGTAGCCCACTGTTTGCGGGACTTTTACCGACACCCCGCCTGCCAGCGCCATATCGCACTCGCCGAGATAAAGACTTTGCGCCGCGAGGTGGACGGCCGCTAGGGAAGTCGAGCAGGCCGTTTGGACACTGACGGCGGGGCCGCGCAGGTTCAGTTTGTAAGCCACCCGGGTGGCCAGATAATCTTTCTCGTTACCGACGAGCGCCTGGAATCCTTCGGGCGTGGACAATAACGCCGGCTGACAAGCCAGGTTATGGATCAAATAGGTATTAAGGCTCGCGCCCGCGTAGACACCGATCGCACCTTCATAAGCGTCGGGCACGTAACCCGCCGTCTCTAGCGCTTCCCAGCAACATTCTAGAAATACCCGATGCTGCGGATCGACAACTAAGGCTTCGCGGGCCGGAATATTGAAGAACGCCGCATCGAACAGATCGATGTCGTCCAGCAAGGTGGCCGCACGAACGTAATTATCCTCGCCGTACAAGCTCTGCCCGACTCCTGCTTGCTGCAAAGCCTCCTCACTTAACTCGGTTACCGACTCTACGCCTTGGGTAAGATTCTCCCAGAACTGCGCGATACCGCGCGCCCCCGGAAATCGACCAGCCATACCAATAATGGCAATTCCCTCAATTGCTTCCATGCTGTTTCACCTATGCTTTACTCGACGAGGATTTCAGTCGTTGGAGCCGTTTTTGCGCCCTCGCCTTACTAGCCGAGCGAGACGGCTTATCGCCATCCCCCTGAGTACCAATAAAGTCCGCCAAAGAACGGACCGACGGATGTTGAAATACGTTGATTAATGCAAACGATTGCTCCAGCCGCTGACAAATGCGGTGATACAACTTCACCAGCAATGCCGAGGTGGCGCCGATATCGAAGAAATTATCGGTAACCTGCACCTCGCTAACGCCTAATAGCGTCTGCAACTCAGCCGCAATGACGCTTTCTATTTCGTTGGCGGGCGGCACTGCCTGAGCGGCCGGAGTCGCTTCCACTGTCTCCGCCCGTTGCCTCAGTAGCGCTCGGTCCACCTTGCCGTTAGCGGTTAACGGCAACTCCGGTAACGACACGATCCGGGCCGGTATCATGTACGAAGGCAACTGTTCTTGGAGATAGGCTTTAAGTCGTGAGCGAAAGTCTTCAGTATTTTTCGTCGGTGTGCTGGCGACGGCTGCCTCCTCGCGAGGCTCTATGCCACCGCCAATTAAGCTCGCTAGAAAAGCGTGCCGCTCGCCGAGACGGCAGGCTTTTATTATCGGATCGGTAGAGAGATCTCCTAGCTGGCAGACTCCTATACCAAACTCGCCGGCGCGCGAACGCAGCAACTGGGCCATCGCACCCGCCTCGAGTAGGCACATATCGCGCCCGAAAGCGCCGTACAGAGGAACAATCGCCTCCAGGTCGCCAACGAGAAATACTGAGAACCCCGCCGAGGCGGCTGCCTCTCGGTTATGCGAGTAGTGAATATCCTCGTCGAGCGGACCCGCTTCCAGAGCAACTAAGGCGTGGCGTACGGGATCGTAGTAATAGAACCCTTCCTCGACACCTTCGACTCTGTTCCGTTTCACATGGAGATAGCATTGGACCGGATACAAGCCTCCGGCCGAACCGTAGTCGTACTTCGGCGACTCGCCTATTTGTCTACAGGCCAGAAGTCCCAGGAAGCGACTGAACTGGGTCAAGGAGACCGGCTGTTGCTGAAAGACTCGCTGGCTTTTCCAACCGGCCAGGGCAGCCGCCGGCGACAGTTGCACCTCGTCGTTCGATCCGCTATCGAATTGGCGGATGCCAAGCCGTTGCATTTTGAATAAAAGCCGCTCGGCCGGGTCGGTTATCTCCACTCCGCCTTCGGCAAAATCGTTTTCCTCGGCGGCGAGCTTCTCGTGCGATATGTCTGCACCCTCGCTGTGCGGAACAGCGAACAGCACCAGGCTCTGTTGCCCACCCCGCTCGAAGACATCGGCAATGGCGTGTTTGACTTCCGGATGCGTTCTCGCCGTATGCTCGATTTCCGGTAACTCGATACGCTGCCCGCGTATTTTGATTTGAAAATCGTCTCGTCCGAGGAACTCGATGGTGCCGTCCGGCAACCAACGGCCCAAATCGCCGCTACGATAGAGCCGCTCCCCCGTGTCCGGATGCATAATGTATTTATCGGCCGTTTTTTCCGGGTCGTTCAGGTAGCCTCGTGTCACACCGGCTCCGGCGATATACATCTCTCCGGGCACCCACACAGGCACAGGCTTAAGAAGCTTATTCAGAATGTAATAGCGGCTGTTCGTTAACGGCTTGCCGTACGGGATGCTTTTCCAAGACGGGTCAACCACATCTACGTGATAGAAAATGTCCCAAATGGTCGTTTCGGTAGGCCCACCGGATGCCACGAGTTGTATATCCGGCCGGTATCGACGCAGCCGCTCGGGTAGGGTCACGGGAATCCAATCTCCCGCCAAAATGACCCATCTCAAAGACGAAGGCAGTGTTGCGGCTGCTTTCGCGCCCGCGTGCTCGTCCTGAAAGTCCAGTAACATATCCAGGAATGCGGGAACCGAATTCCAGAGCGTAATCTGGTGCTTACCTAGAAGATCTAACCAATGGGCAGGGTCTTTCCTCTGTGGGGCATCGGGAATAACAATTTGCCCGCCGGCTGCCAGCATGCCGAAGATGTCATAAACGGAAAGGTCATGATGCAAGGCCGTTAAAGCAAGAATCTTATCGTTCGGCCCTATCCGATAACGCTCGTTAATATCCAACAGTCGGTTAACGACGTTCCGGTGCTCGACCATGACGCCCTTCGGCGCCCCCGTCGACCCGGACGTATAGATAACATGCGATAGGTTTTCCGGTAACGCCGACGGATACGATGTCGCTGCCTTTGTCTGCGCCGTGTCGAACCACTCGTCATCCAGAGTAAGCGTTGGCAAACCCTCCGGTAACTCCAGATCGCTCAATAACTCGGGCTGAGCGATTAAAGCCACGGCTTCGCTGTTCTCTAGAAAGTAACGAACTCTCGCCGGCGGCTGCTCCGGATCGATCGGCAGGTAAGCCGCACCGGATGCATGGACACCCAGTACGGCCACAACCTGCTCCCAGGTTTTCGGCAATAGGATGGCAACGATGTCGTTCGGGCCGGCGTTGAACCCTCGTAACTGCTCCCCCAAGACGGCAGTCGCGTGTTTCAGCTCGCCGTAGCTGATGCTGCGCTCCGAGTGTATTAATGCCGGCTCGGCTTCTCGCTGTGCGGCCTGTTTCAAAAACAGGCTATAAAGCGTTTCGCTGCCGTTGGCAAAAACTCGCTCGGTTTGATTCACCATAGCGAACTGCGCAAGTTGCTCTTCCGGGGTATAGCATAAGGCCGTCGATTGCCATAGCGCTTCGCTACCGATCAACTGACCGAGCAACTTTTCATAGGCAGAGAACATGGCCTCGATCATGCCGTCCGGAAACATCGCCGGGATGTAATCCCAACTGGCTTCTAGGCTACCGCGAGCCGTTTCTCTAACTTGATGGTCGAGATATACCTGGGGCGTTTGGGTGAGCGTGTAGGCAACCTCGCCGAATTTATCCAGCCAATCGAGCGAGAAGCCTTGACCTTTCAGATCCAGTAAGCTTGTGAACACCACCGGCATAACCGTTGCCGAACCGGATTTTAGATAGTTATTCAGCTCGCCAAGTACCGTGACGCCGCTAACCGTACGATGGTCCAGGTGCCCCCATAGTTTTGCCTGCAGTCGAACCGCTTTTTCGGCTAACGTCTCCCCTTCCTTATGATCGATGCCTAACAAGATCATCGACGTAAAATCGCCGACCAACTTGTTAACGTCCGGATGAACGGGGAGACGGTTAAACAAGGTGACATTGAGGGTAAACGATAAGTCCTTGCTCCAGTGCCTGATCACCTCCGCAAAGGCGATCATGATCAAAATCGTCGGCGTCACGCCAAGCGATGCTGCACGACTCCGCAGCCGTTGATAATCCGCCTCGCTAAGCTCAAAGCTGCGCCTGGCAAAGCGCCCACCGTCGGCCTCCGGCAGCGTCGGCAATGCCGGCGCCGGCGGTAATCGGCGAACTTCTTCGTGCCAGTAGGCTAAATCCTCCTGATAACGGGCAGAATTCTGCTGGCGCGCCTCGTCAAGAACATAATCGCGATACGTCAACTCAAGTGGCGCGGCAGATAACGTTTCGTCGTCATAAAAACGCGCCCAATCTTCGAAGACGATGAGTAAACTCGCGCCATCGACATGCAACAAATCAACACTGATGTATAAGCGCGAGGTACAATCGTCCAGCCGCGCAACTTCGATGAGAAACCCCGGCCAATCATCGGTCGTCCGTGCCGAGTGCGATAGCTGCTCGCGCTTGGCAGCTAGAATCTCGCGCCGCTCGTCCGCCGCAAGACAACGTAAATCGTGCACTTCGATCGGGTAAGGGTCGACGACGGCAAGCACCTGCTGCTCGCCCGCTGTATTGACGACGGCACGCAGCATATCGTGACGCTGAATAACCTTATTCCAGGCTCGCTCCAAACGTTCGATATCTAAGCCTTGCGTATCCACCTCGCTGTAAAAGTGGATAGCGGTCTCGCCAAGATCGAACGCTTTCTGCCGGCCAAGCCAATAAGCGCGTTGAATATCCGTTAACGGAAACGGCTCCAACCGCTCTTCCGGATTAACCGCCAGCGCTGGCGACCCGGCCTGACCTAACAACGCGATGAGATCCGCTTTCTGCTGTCTAACCGCGCTCACCAAGCCTTCATCCAACGCACCGATTGGGGCGCGTAGACGAATGTTTCGTCCCTGCTCTACGGAGAGGCTAACCCCCATGTCCTGCAATTCCCTCAACAAGCGTTGAGCAAGGTTTGTTGTTGTCGATACGCTCATACCACGACCTCCTCTAGCGCGTTATCGCGGGAGGCGGGCTCCCCGAGCGCAATCCGTTTGCCTTGATTCAGCTTGCTAATAATCGCTTCGGCCAACGCACCGACGGTTGCAGCATCCGCGAGCTCCGCCAACCGCAGATCAACGCTAAAGCGGTTTTCTATCGACTCCATCAAGGTCATCAAACGCAACGAGTCCAAGCCTTTTTGGATCATTCCATCCTCGGGCGATATATCCTCGGCCCGGGAGTCGGCAAGCCTTGCCACTTCGGCGATCAGAAACTCGACGACTACGTCACGGTCGGGAATGGAAGTCGCGGGCGTGGGATTCGCGTACTTCGATGCCGGTTGGATACGCTCCGATGCAGGCGACCCCATACTCCAAACGGCCTCGACCGTTGGCGTCATCCATTGCGCCCGGAGCGCTAATCGGTGAGAGAGAAAATCCTCCTTAACACGGAGGTGCTGTATCTTTCCGCTCGTCGTTCTCGCAACGGCTTGGTTGCTGACGAGCAGCACGGCGCCGAGTTCGACACCCAATGCTTCTCGCACCGCCCCCCGCACCGACGCGATAAGCGGCTGTGCCGCTTGATCGTCGACATGCTTCAGCGCAATGGCAACGACCAACTCTTCATGCGTATCGACATCGACACCGAAGACGGCGATTGGCCTCGACTTTACCGCATCAACGGCATCTTCGATGGCCGTGGACACATCGGCAGGGTATATGTTGCGCCCGCGAACGATCACAAGATCCTTTATACGACCGCAAACGAATAGTTTTCCATCGGTAATAAAGCCAAGGTCGCCAGTACGTAAAAACGGCTCGGTGGGAGATCCGCCGTTTAACAAACCGCCAAAAGTCGCTTCCGTCTGTTCCGGCCGCCGCCAATAGCCCTGCCCAATCCCAGGGTTACGGACCCATATTTCGCCGACGCGCGCCGGCGGCAACTCCGCTCGGGTGTTCGGGTCGACAATGCGGATATCGCTATCCACCCCAACCTGACCGCAAGACACCAAACGTAGCCCATCGCGGTCCGACTCTATCACCTCGTTGGCCTCCAAGGCGGCCCGTCCGAAGCTTCGCGTACAACCTTCTCGGATATATTCGCCGCTGACATATACAGACGATTCCGCCAAGCCATAACCGGCGAACATGGCGTCCGGATTCAACCCAAACGGCTGAAAATGCTCTACGAAGCGTTCTAGCGTACTCACCCTGATGGGCTCTGCGCCGCTTAGCATGGTTTGCATAGAGCCAAGGTCGATCTCAGCCATATTTTTCTTGGGGATACGATCGATACATAAGCGATAGGCAAAATCCGGTGCTGCCGTCACCGTCCCGCCGTACTGGCTGATAGCGGATAGCCAAAGCAACGGCCGCCGGACAAAATCCTCCGGCGACATCAGGTAACAGGGGGCGCCGTTGTACAAGGCCGACAACACCATGGCGATCAGCCCCATGTCGTGATACAGCGGCAACCACGAAACAAAGACCGAATGCCGGCTATTGCCAAACGTTCCCTGCATCATCGCTTCGTTGGCGACCAGGTTGCCATGGCTTAGCATGACGCCCTTTGGACTCGCGGTAGAACCGGAGGTGTATTGAAGAAACGCGAGATCTTCGCGATCGATCGCGGGCGCCTGCCAGGCCGGACGTGCGTTCAGATCGATATCGTCTAAAAAGATCCACTGCAAACGCTCAAGGCCAGGTAAAGGCGCACTCAACCCCAAAGCGGTCAGGGCTGCGCGGCTCGTAACAACAAAACGAGCTTCTGCATCGTCCGCCAAGGCCGTGAAACGTTCGACACGGCGGTCGCCAGTCGGCGGCGACGTAGTGACGGGTACAACTTTTCCATACAAACAACCGAAAAAGGCGCGGAGATAATCCAGTCCCTGCGGAAACAAAAGCAGCGCTCTTTCCCCCAAAGCCCCCTGTTTGTTCAAGTGAAAGGCTAAAGCACAGGCTTGCTGGTCTAATTCGCGAAAAGTTAACGAGTCGACCTCCCTCCCCTTATCTAGAAAACAATACGACAAGTCATTCGGCTGTTTGTGTGCCCAGTGCCTTACGCAGTCAACTAAGCTCGCTGCGCCCGTCATGGACAAGTTTTCCGTGGTCATCCCTCACCTCTCTGCACCCGATTCGCTCTAGTTCGTTCCGGCCTTGCCTTGGCGCTTTGGCCGGAACCCTCTGGCCAACTCATTCAGCAGGTTCAGACATCCTTAAATTGTCAAAGCTTCTTAACGCACCTCCGCGGCAACCGGTTCCCGAACAGTCGCTTGGCTCACCGCACGCGCTGGATGAGTGCCATAAAGCAGCAGCAACAGCACCGGCAACAGGGTCAAATCGACTAACAAAGCCACCGTCAAGACGACAATCGCCAGGAATCCGAAGGTTTGATTCGGTACGAAATCGGCAAACGTGAACACACCGAAAGCGCAGACCAGCACCAAGGTTGTCACGGCTATAGCCGGTCCGACTTCCTTAACCGCCCGCTTGACGGCTTCCTCCGCGGCCAAACCGTCCACGATGCCGCGCCGGAAAGCGCTGATGAAGTGAATGGTGTCGTCGACCGCGATGCTGAGGCACACCGTCATCACCACCACCGTGCCAATATCGAACGACTTGCCGACGACAACCAACGCTGCCGCACCGATCACCAAGGGGACAATGTTCGGGATCAAGGAAATCAGGCCCAGGCGAACCGATCGCAGTGCCAAGATCATCAACAAGCTGATAAGCAGCGTGGCCAAGCCAATCGACGTAAAGAACGAGTTAACGACATAGCCGTTAAGCTTCTGGAACAGCAGCATCTTGCCGGTGGTTTCGACGTTAAGCCCCATCCCCTCGCCGTATTCGAGAATTTGCTGTGCCGACCGGGTCGCGAGTGCGGAGTCATAAAGCGTCCACTTCACGCTAATGCGGACGGCATCCTCCTCGGCCGTGATGCGATCCGATACATCCAACCCTTGCGGCAAATTAAGCGTGTAGAGGAATAGCAGTTGAGACAGCGCTTCTCGATCGTCGGCAAGCCGGTAAAAGCTCTGCTCATCTCCGTGCAGCGAGCGATTCGTTTGCTTTAAGATGTCGACGATTGAAATGGTCTTTACGACACCGTCTTGGGTATCGATCCAGCTTTGATAGGCCTCAACCTGGCGTAAAAATTCCGGCTCCAGCGCTCCGCCCGGTACCCCAGTATTGATGACCACTTCCATACCCTGAGCACCATTCACATGCTCTTCGGCAAAATTATTCGAATCGCGAACCCAATGGCCTTCGGCGAAATACCTAAACGGATTGGCATTGACTTGATTATTCATCGCAACGGTTAAGGCCAGAACGATCAATCCGACAAAGCCTGCCGCTATCAGCTTTTTCTGACTGGAGAGAAAACCGACGTAGGCATGCAACCGCGGACCGATACTCAGAGTATCGAGCGGAGCTTTACCGCCCTGATACTTTTTGGATCTCTCCGGTAGCAGAACCAGTAGTGGGCCGAGGAAGAAATAAATCAAGAACCACGTCGCTATAGTCCCCAAGCCGACCACAAGACCAAGCTCGCCGATCGCTATAATGTTGGAGGTCATGAAGCTAAAGAAGCCGACCGCCGTCGTTACTGCCGTAAGTACAGTCGGCACCGCGTTAATCGCTAAGGCGTGCTGCACCGCTACCGGCTTGGAATAATTGTTTCGACGTGCGGCAAAGTAAGCATTCAGGATGTGGACCGATGTCGCAATACCGATACCGATCATAAACTGCGGCAACAGGGCGGTGATGTTCGATATTCGCACGCCCAACCAACCGGCAATACCCAGCGCCGAAACAACCGCCAGTATAACGAGCACCAGCGGGACCGCCGCCGCTTTGATACGGCGAAAAACCGCAATGAGTATCAACGCCATAATGAAAAGCAAAACAGGCACAAATGCCTGCATATCGCGTTGCGCGCTTTCCATTAACGCGTGCTCTACCGCGACTCGCCCCGTGATGTGGAAAATATGATCGGGATCGCGATGACGGTCGATCATCTCCCGCACCGCTTCTATCACAGGGCCGGGAGCCGGGCTCGACAATTCGTCCCCCGGCCGAACGAAACCAATAACCAACGCGGTCTTTGCATCCGTACTGAGCAGGTACTCCGGAACGATTTCGTGCTGTAACGCGGCCTCGCCACGCGGACCGAGAAATTCTTCCGTGAATGGCCCGTCATCCGCAATCAGGGGATCCACCGCGATATCGTCCCCAACTGCTTCTACCCAGCGATAATTGCTCAGCGACTCTACCCGAACGACATCGGGCACACGCCACATTTCTTCCGTTAAATCGACTAAAAGCTTTGCGGTACGGGGGTTAAAAACGCCATCGGGATTATGGACCATTAAGACGACAGAATCGTCGTTAGCGAACCGCCTTTCCAAGGACTCCACCTGGAGACGCAACGGGTCATCCTCATGAAAGTAGGCGCGGTAGGTCGAATCTGGGGCCAAACCTCTCAGACCCGGTACTGCAAATAACACTATAAGCAGCGGCACTAGCAAGGCCCGCCAAGGATGTTCAACAACCAGTTGGGCGAGCGTATTCGAGAAACCCGACGGTTTTCTTCCAGACACCACGAGTCACCATCCTTGTTACTTTGTTAACCGCCGGATGCGGCGTGACTAACTCATTAACGAAGTTGTCGAAGCCTAGTTCGACATCTAACAATGACTGAGACTAGTGGGGAGCCTACAAGCGCCACAACTATCAAAACTGGTAGGTCGACATTTTGGGGGGCTACAACCGGAGGCAGGGGTAAATCCCGATGCGATCCCTGGCAAATACAGGGAGATCGGAGAACAAAGCGAATTAAGCCGGAACGTCCGAACGGCAGGCGTTCGACACAAAAACCGCTATTGGCTTTTGGCCGAAGAAGCGGAGAGACTACGCTGTTAATAGGTGGGCTTCAAGCAATGAAATTCAACCCCATCCTTGCACGGCTCAACCGCTAGCAGCGACTGTGTTGAGAACGACGTGTTTGGTTGGATCGCAGAAGAACGTTGAGAATGGTCGACAGCTGCGACCGGGGCCGCGCTGCCTTTAGTTTTTACAAAGGGCTGCGAACATCGCCTTGCGGCTGCGCGCCAGTCGGTCCATAAGGGGCAAGAGACATTCAGCGTTTCCCTAACCCGACGGCTCTAATTGCTGATTCATGCGCAACGCGGGGGAGTCGTCAACGATCTGCCCTACCACCCTGGCCGGGACGCCGGCTACCGTGGTATACGGGGGCACATCGGCCAAAACAACGCTACCGGCGCCTATTTTGGAGCAAGCCCCCAGCCGGATGTTACCTAACACTTTCGCGCCCGCAGACAGCAACACTCCACGCCCTACCTTCGGGTGCCGATCTCCTGTGTCTTTCCCCGTTCCGCCCAGAGTGACACCCTGAAGTATAGAAACGTCATCCCCAACCACAGCCGTCTCGCCAATGACTACAGCCGTTGCATGGTCCATAAAAACGCCGCGCCCTATAACCGCCGCCGGATGGATATCTACCGAGAATGCCTCGGATATGCTGCTTTGCAGGTAGAGCGCTAACGCAAGCCTACCCTTACGCCAGTACCAATGAGCCACCCGATGAGCTTGTAGAGCATGAAACCCTTTATGATTCAAGAACGGCGCCGCAAAACCTTGCACGGCCGGATCGCGATCGACCGCCGCCGCCAAGTCCGACCGGACTGCCAACTGAATCTCCGGTGCCGAGAACAAGGCCTTGGCGACAATCTCCCGCAAACTCATCGCCGGAAGATCCGGCGACGACAACTTATTGGCCAGGAGATAGGATAGCGACGCCTCTAAGCTAGAATGATTAATCACCGTCGCCTGCAAGTAGCTCGCAAGAATAGCCTCTTCCTGCGCCAACAGCTCAACTTCGTCGCGCAGCGTTCGCCAGGTTGAACACTGAGTAGCACTCACGCTCCCTCTCCCCTGTTAACCGACCACGGAACCCCTAAAACGAGAGGCTCCCAAACCGCACCGCCTACTAACAGGATGCGGAAAAGCCCATCCTGGACTTGTTTCGGCCCGCTACCCCGCAGGGCGCTCCATCAATCAAGTACTGACGTGCTCGTTCGATGCACGGCACATCCTGTGCCGCCCTAGCAGGATGCTGAAAAAATATTTGCAGCACCCTGCTAGGGCGTCAATATGCCTAAAGCAAGCGCCTTCGCCACCATGTGATATTTGTTTGCCACATTAAGTTTATGTTTTAAGTTCTTGAGATGAAAAAGAACCGTATTCTCCGAAATCGACATAATCATACCTGTTTCAGCGGCTGTCTTGCCGAGCATAACCCAACGCAAGACCTCAATCTCCCGAGGGCTCAAAGGCTCGGATACCTGAGCCTGGGCGAATAGATGCTCGACACGATTCTGTAGGTAATGTGCCCAAGCCTCGATAAAAGGGAAAGAGACGGCATGTTGCTCGACGCTCACCAAAGACAACATTCCTATACTGCCCGAAGTCCCGCGAATCGGGACGGTAATCAAATTCGTCATCCCCATACCGAAAGCGTGCTCCCAGAATACGAGCACCTCGTCCACCACTCCCGGCTGCTCGCAAAGGAAGCGATCTACAAATGCCGAGTCCCAAACGGCCGGACGAACATGATGGGCGCAATATTTTATCTTCGGATCATTCTCCCGCATCCAATTCGCGTTAGGAGAATCTAAACTGACGTTAGGCCGGGAGAAAAAAAGAAGTTTCTTGTTAATGCCTAAGTACCTCGGCGGCATCCATGCATACTTAAATACAGGACAACCAATATTAGCAAAAACCGCATGACAAACATCGGCGATTTCATCTAAACTCGTGCACTTCTCAAGGGTGTCAACATTAGAGTAAAAGAAATTAGAAACTTGGCAATACATCACGGCATCCTGCCCTGTCGCCTAGACCTCTCAAGGCCCCAATTGAGCCGTTACCTCTCCACCTATCAAAACCTAGCAAGTCAAAGAACAATCAACCATTCCATAGCTCACCCCCCTAAAAACCAAGTATTACGCGCAGAACGGAAAACCCTTAAGAAAAAGCAGAAGTGCAATCATCTTTCCTCAACTTACCGTTGCGTTCAAGTCTAACTTTACAAGCAAATATATTTCTAACTTTTTCAGTTTCTTAGCACTGCCCACCTCAAGTAAACCTAATGCTAGAAGCCGCGTAAAACCGACTGAAGCAGGAAACGAAAAACCTCTCGCCCCCTGGCGAGCGATAGTCTCTTACCCTAACCCTCCAATGTTACAAGATAACACATATCCGCCATCGACGCGCCTCGACAAGACGAAGTGGGCCCGACCTCGACCATCTTGACATAACAAGATTGGCATAGAAGCTGCTTGGAAATGTACTCACAGAGCGGGAGATTTTTGTATACAACATAGCCTTCCGAAATACGCGACAGAATGGTGCGTTATCATCAAAAAACGCCCAAATAAGGGGCAAAACAAGCACAACATGTAGGTTGATCGCGCACCATTAATGTATACACACACCTCCCTAGGACAATCTCTAAGGGCTCTCCCCCGGCAGCCTTATAAAGAGGAGCGACTGAAATGGCCACCCCAAATCATACGGTTCGCTTTGTGCTCGATGAGGAAATCGTTACGGTAAGGAACATTGAGCCGACAACAACACTTTTACAGTATCTACGCCAATCCCTCGGCCGCACGGGGACCAAGGAAGGTTGCGCAGAAGGCGATTGCGGCGCTTGCACCGTTGTTGTCGGCGAGTTGGACGGTGACCGTATCGATTACCAGGCGGTCAATGCCTGCATTCGATTTCTCCCGACACTGGACGGCAAGGAAGTCGTAACCGTTGAAAGCCTTGCGGAAGGCGAAGCCTTACACCCCGTTCAACAGGCCATGGTCGACAAGCATGGATCGCAATGCGGTTTCTGCACGCCTGGTTTTGTCATGTCGCTGCTCGATGTCTATCTCAAGCACGAGCAGATTACTGCCGCAGCAATCACCGAACATCTCAGCGGAAACCTATGCCGTTGTACCGGTTATCGCCCCATTATCGATGCCGGCCGTGGGCTGGCAGCGTACCCCGATCCGCCGCGTTGGCACCGCGCGGAGCCGCACAACCCGGCCCGTATTCAGCGCCTGCGATCGATTCGGCCGCGAAGGGGCGGAGCCAAGCGCCGGGTTTTGTGCCCCGACCTCACTGGATGCGCTCGCCACAACCTATGCGGCTAATCCCGACGCTGTCTTATTAGCGGGCGGAACCGATATCGGTTTATGGGTCACCAAGCAGCTTAGAGAACTACCGAAAATCATCTACATCGGCAATGTCGCCGAGCTGAAGAGCATAGGCGCCGACGGCGATCGACTGAGAATAGGAGCGGCGGTGCCGCTCGCTAAGGCTTTTTCTACTTTACTGGAATATTACCCGGAGCTTAACGAGCTACGTCAGCGCTTTGCATCATCGCCGATCCGGAACGCCGGCACCCTATGCGGAAACATCGCAAATGGATCTCCCATTGGAGACTCCATGCCGATCCTGCTCGCCTTAGGCGCGAGTGTAAGGCTCCGCCGCGGCGAATACTGTCGAGAGCTAGCGCTGGACGACTTTTATCTCGGTTACCAGCAAAACGCGCTAGCCCACGGCGAATTCATCGAGGCCGTTCACATCCCTCTCCCCCGCCCCGGCCGCAGAGTCGCGACCTACAAGGTATCGAAACGTAACGATCAGGACATCTCGGCGGTATGCGGTGCCTATGCGGTGGTTATCAGCAACGGCAAAGTCGTCTCTGCACGGATCGCCTACGGCGGAATGGCGGCCATCCCCAAACGGGCTCGAGCAACAGAAGCCGCCCTGGTCGGTAACCCCTGGACGCAAGCCACCATCAATACGGCTATCAACGCTCTGGAGGGAGATTTTCAACCTATTAGCGACATGCGCGCCGGTCGCGAATACCGTCGATTGGTCGCCGGCAACTTGCTGCAACGCTTTTACCTGGAGAGCGCGAGCCCGGACCTTCCGCTACGGCTTCAAACGCTAACAGCCTAAACGTCTCACAGGTAAAAAGGAGCCGCTCATGCCCGCCACCGAACGCTTTACCACTACCGGCAAACCGATCCGGCACGACAGCGCTCACCTCCACGTAACCGGTAAAGCGCACTACACCGACGATATTCCATTGCCCGCAAACACCTTACACATCGCCTTCGGGACCAGCCGGATTGCCCACGGCCATATCGCTGCGCTCGATCTCAGCGCCGTGGTCTCTGCCCCTGGCGTTGTCCGCGTATTCACCGCCGCCGACGTGCCTGGCGATAACAACTACTCGCCCGCACACGACGACCCGATCTTTGCCGACGATTTAGTCCAGTATATCGGTCAACCTATCTTCGCGGTGGCGGCAACTTCCTACGAGGCGGCACGCCGAGCCGCCCAACGGGCCGGTATCGACTATTCCCCCTTACCGGCCATTCTGGATATTCGTTCCGCTTTAGTCGCCGAGAGTTATGTACTGCCAAGCAAAACCCTACGCCGAGGCAACCCCGAACAGGCCCTGGCTCAAGCCGAACGACGCCTACAAGGCAGCATCGAGATGGGCGGACAAGACCACTTCTACCTCGAGGGCCAAGTTGCCGTCGCCATCCCGCAGGACCACGGCGGTGTCCTCGTGCACAGCTCGACACAGCACCCAAGCGAGATCCAGCACATGGTCGGTCGCGCCCTGGGCAAACAAGCACACGACGTGGTTATCCAATGCCGCCGCATGGGCGGCGGTTTCGGTGGTAAAGAAAGCCAGCCGGCCCTATTTGCCTGCGCGGCGGCCATCGTCGCGACGGCCACCGGCCGGCCCGCCAAGCTGCGTATCGACCGGGATACCGACATGATAATGACCGGCAAACGGCACGATTTTCTGGCCGAATACGACGTCGGTTTCGATGCCAACGGTCGCATCCAAGCGCTCGACCTCATGCTCGCCTCTCGCTGCGGTTATTCCGCCGATCTCTCCGCGCCGGTTAACGACCGCGCCATGTTTCACGCAGACAACGCCTATTACCTGGAACACGTCAACATCGTTTCCCATCGCTGCAAAACGCACACAGTATCCAACACCGCTTTTCGCGGCTTCGGCGGCCCCCAAGGCATGATGGCTATCGAAGCGGTTATCGACGATATCGCTCGTCACCTGGGGAAAGACCCGTTAACGGTGCGGCGGCTGAACTATTACGGCATCGATGAACGCAACGTCACGCCGTACGGCATGCCTATCGAAGACAACATTCTCAACCTCATTACCGATCAACTGGTTAGTAGTAGCGATTACCTGGCGCGGCGCCAAGCCATTGCCAAGTTCAATGCGCAAAGCCCGGTGGTTAAACGAGGCATTGCCTTAACACCGCTAAAATTCGGGATTTCTTTCACCGCCACTCAGTTCAATCAGGCCGGTGCGCTGATTCACGTTTACACCGACGGCACGATACTGCTGAATCATGGCGGCACGGAGATGGGGCAAGGCCTGTTCACGAAAGTGGCTCAGGTGGTCGCTAGCGAGTTTGGTTTACCCTTGGCTAAGGTGCGCGTTTCTGCCACGGATACCAGCAAGGTCCCGAACACTTCCGCTACCGCTGCCTCCTCCGGCAGCGACCTTAACGGCAAGGCCGCGCAAGCGGCCGCAGTCGCTATCAGGGAGCGGCTCATAGCCTTTGCTAGCGACTACTATAACGTGCCGGCCGACGCGGTATGCTTCCACGACGGCAACGTAACGATTGGCCGGCAAACCATTAGTTTTACCGAGCTGGTTCAACAGGCCTATCACGCGCGCATATCCTTATCCTCAACCGGCTACTACCGCACGCCAAAAATTCACTACGACCAAACAACGCTGACCGGGCGCCCCTTCCTCTATTTCGCCTACGGCGCCGCAGTCACCGAGGTCGCTATCGATACGCTCACTGGCGAGCATCGCATGTTGCGGGTCGACGTATTACACGACGTCGGCCAATCGATTAATCCGGCGCTGGACATTGGCCAGATCGAAGGCGGCTTTCTGCAAGGCGCTGGGTGGCTCACCTGCGAGGAGCTGTGGTGGGATAGCAAGGGCGAACTCAAGACGCATGCGCCGTCCACCTACAAAATACCGGCAATCGGCGACTGGCCGAGCGATGCCCGTATTCGCCTGTTGCAGGACTCTCCGAACCGGGAAAACACCATTTTCCGCTCTAAAGCCGTCGGCGAGCCTCCCTTCATGCTGGCTTACTCGGTATTTTACGCCTTGCGCGATGCCGTCGGCGCCGCAGCGGGCCCGGCTGCCGCTACAGCGCTCCAGGCGCCAGCAACGCCCGAAGCCGTTCTGCGTGCACTTATGGCCTGCGAGACGAGCGCCGAACCGGGGGAAGCCGCGGAGGTTGCCGTATGACGCATTGGCTGGAAACGTTGGAGCAACTGCTCCGAGAAGGCGAACAGGTGGTTCGCATCGTCGTCTCCGCCACCCGGGGATCGGCCCCGCGCGAGGTCGGTGCGACGATGCTCATTCACCGGCACGGCACCTTCGGCACCATTGGCGGCGGGCACTTAGAGTATACGGCTATCGACCTCGCGCAGCGTCTGCTCCGCATCGACCACGGGGCTAGCCAACAAGAACGATTTGTCCTTAGCTCCGCCCTCGGCCAATGCTGTGGAGGTATCGTCAACCTGTGGTGGGACAGCTTTGGTCCCGAGGACTGCGCGTGGGTGAGGACAGCGGCGGAGCGGCTAAGCGTTCAAAAACCGGCGTATCTACTCTCGGGCCGGGGCAGCCGCGCGCTAGTAGACACGGATTCTCGCCTTTTGGCAGCAACCGGCGAGGCCGGCGCCGCACTTGTCGCACACGTTAATACAACCGCTTTCGACAGCTTGACCGTCGCGCAGTCGGCCGAAGGGGAAAAGGTGTTGGTGCAACTGCTGGACGATGCGCGCACCCCCCTCTGGTTGTTCGGCGCAGGTCATGTTGGCAAGGCGTTACTCTACCAGTTGCGCTTCCTGCCATTTCGCGTCACCTGGGTCGATAGCCGGCAGGACTATCTTCCCGCGCGCCTGCCGCCCAATGTACGCCCGCTATGGTGCGAGAACCCAGCAAGCCTCGTGCGCTCGGCGCCTGACGACGCTTGGTTTTTAGTTCTCACCCACGATCACGAGCAGGATTTTCGAATCTGCCATGCCCTGCTCCAACGACCGCGGTTGGACTTTGCCGGCCTAATCGGCTCCCGCGCAAAAGCAACCCGCTTCGCGCAGCGGCTAGCGCGACTAGGACATGGCCGGCGTGACTTCGATCGGATTACCTGCCCGATCGGGATACCCGGGATCCGCGGCAAGGAGCCGGCGATGATCGCCGCGGCAGTCACGGCCCAACTACTCCAACAACGGGAATGGTTGATCGCGCACGACGCGCCACCCTTCTCTTTCGCGCAGGGGAGCCAAGGCTGATGCAAAAGTTACCGCCTCGCTTAGAGCTGATCAATGTCGGCAAGCGTTATCCGGCCGTCGTTGCCAACGACGGCATCGACCTTCGGGTTTATCCCGGCGAAATTCATGCCGTGCTGGGCGAGAATGGCGCCGGCAAAAGTACGCTGATGAAAATCATCTACGGCGTGGTCGCAGCAGACACCGGGGAAATGCTTTGGGACAATCGCCAGGTAACCATCGATTCACCGGCGCAGGCCCGCGCGCTCGGTATTGGCATGGTGTTTCAGCACTTCTCGCTGTTCGAAACGCTCACCGTCGCCGAGAACATCAGCCTCGCCCTCGATCAACCGCCCCCGACTGCGGAACTCGCGCGGCAGATAACCGAGGTATCGGTAGAGTATGGCTTGCCTGTCGAGCCACATCGTCCGGTGCACACGATGTCGGTCGGCGAACGACAGCGGGTGGAAATCGTACGCTGCCTGCTACAAAAGCCGCGCCTGCTCATCATGGACGAACCCACCTCGGTACTGACGCCGCAAGCCGTACAAAAGCTGTTCGAAACCCTCCGCCGCTTGGCGGCGGAAGGTTGCAGTATCGTCTACATCAGTCACAAGCTCGATGAGATTCGCCAGTTGTGCCACACCGCTACCGTGCTCCGTAACGGTCGGCTCGCCGGCACCGTGGACCCGCGTCGAGAGACTCGGGAATCACTCGCTAAGCTCATGATCGGACGGGAATTACCCCGCTTCCACTGGGAGCCCAGAACTGCGGGCGAGACGAGGCTGTCGGTCAAGCAGCTACAACTACCGAGTAGCGACCCGTTCGGCACGGCCTTAGAGGATATCGAGCTCGCAGTGCGTAGCGGCGAAATCGTCGGTATCGCCGGGATATCCGGCAACGGACAACAAGAACTATTGTCCGCGCTTTCCGGCGAGCGGACGACAGCGGCCGATAGCGTCTTTTTATGCGGCACAGCCGCCGGCAAGCTGAATGCCGCGCAGCGGCGCCGCCTGGGCCTTCGGTACGTGCCGGAGGAACGTCTCGGGCGCGGTGCCGTGCCTTCGCTCTCGCTCAGTCTGAATACGCTGCTCACCGGCAGCGAACAGGGCCTGACCGAAAAGGGCTTAATCCGCTATCCCGCGCTGCGCCGGTTCGCCCGCCGCATCATTGACCGGTTCAAGGTGAAATGCGGCGGCGAGCAGGCGATCGCCAGCAGTCTTTCCGGCGGCAACTTACAAAAGTTCATTGTCGGCCGGGAAACCCTACTCTCCCCCACCGTCATGCTCGTCGCGCAACCCACCTGGGGTGTCGATATCGGTGCCGCCGCCTTGATCCGGCAGGCCCTGCTCGACCTGCGCGACGAAGGGGTCGCCGTCCTCGTCGTCTCCGAAGACTTGGAAGAGTTGCTCACTCTCAGCGATCGCATCGCTGTGCTGGCGGACGGCCGCCTCTCGCCGACCGTGCCGACCCGCGAGACCAGTATCGAGCAAATTGGCCTTTGGATGAGCGGCGCGTTTGGCGACCAAACCGCGATACCCGCGACGGAAGACCCCGTGGAGATTTTCCATGCTTAGACTGGAGCCGAGACCCGAGCCCTCACGGCAGATGATGTTCGCTTCGCCGCTGATGGCGGCCGTTCTGATGCTGGTATCGGGCTATGTGATTTTCAGCATCATGGGGCAACCGCCCTTATACGCGTTCTATATCTTCTTTATCGATCCGTTAACCAGCCTCTACGGAATCGGCGAGTGGCTACTCAAAGCCACGCCGCTCATTCTGTGCGGAATCGGGCTCGCCATCGGGTTTCGCGCCCGCGTCTGGAACATCGGCGCCGACGGCCAGCTTACCATCGGCGCCATCGCCGGCGGCGGGGTCGCCCTCTACTTCCAGGGCGTTAACGCGTTCTGGCTGCTTCCCTTGGTATTGCTTGCCGGCGTGGCAGGCGGTATGGCCTGGGCGGCGGTGCCCGCCTTCCTCAGAACGCGCTTTAATACCAGCGAGATCTTAGTCAGTCTGATGC
The DNA here is from genome assembly GCF_003399765.1 of Alkalilimnicola ehrlichii. GTDB lineage: Bacteria > Pseudomonadota > Gammaproteobacteria > Nitrococcales > AK92 > AK92. The sequence continues at coordinate 115,935 of NZ_NFZV01000012.1, forward strand.
TGGTCTATGTTTCCTATTTGCTTCTCCGTTACTTGGTCAACGGCCCTTGGCGCGACCCGTTCGGATTCAACTTTCCGCAGTCGGCCATGTTCCATGAGGCCGCGATGCTGCCGCTGCTATTCGACGGCCTTCGTACCAACGCCGCCTTCATCCTGGCCCTGTTATTGGTGGTTCTAGCCTGGTTCTTCTGCCAAAAAATGACGGCAGGGTTCCGCATGCAGGTGAGCGGCGAAGCGCCGGCTGCTGCGGCCTACGCAGGCTTCAGCGATAAGCGTAACGTCTGGCTCGCGCTATTAATCAGCGGCGGCAGCGCGGGGCTTGCCGGTGTGGCGGAAGTCGCCGGGCCATTGGGACAACTGCAACCGGCAGTCTCCTCCGGCTATGGCTTCGCAGCCATTATCGTCGCCTTCGTGGGCCGTCTGCACCCGCTAGGGGTGCTGCTGGCTAGCCTGCTGATGTCCTTGCTGTACCTAGGCGGGGAAGCGGCTCAACTAGAGCTCGGCCTACCCAGCGCGATCACGGGGCTATTCCAAGGCTTGTTGCTGTTCTATCTCCTGGCCGCCGATCTTTTCATCCATTTCCGCTTGAAAAAAGTCCAACCCCCTGCCGCCGAAGCGCCCGCGACTTCCTCTACAACCTCACCGTCGGAGGCCGTATGAGCACGGAATTAATGATCGCAATCCTGGCAAGTACCGCTGCCGCCGCGACGCCGCTAGTGTATGCCGCGCTCGGAGAATTAGTCACAGAACGTGCCGGCGTCCTCAACCTCGGACTAGAAGGCATGATGCTGGTCGGCGCCATCGTCGGCTTTGCCGGCGCGGTGACCACCGGCAACTTGATGCTGGGTTTTATAGCCGGCATTACCGGCGGTATGGCGATGGCCCTGATTTTCGCCGTACTCACTATCAGCCTGCAAACCAACCAAGTCGCCACAGGCTTGGCGCTTACCCTGTTCGGCTTAGGCTTAAGCGCATTTATTGGCCGTGCTTACATCGGCGTTTCCTTAGATGGACTCAAGCCTTTAGCGATACCGCTGGTCAGCGACATTCCGCTACTTGGGCCGTTACTGGCCACCTTTGATCTGCTGATCTACGGGTCGTTCGTGCTGCTAGCCGCTGTTTATTGGTTTCTGACGCGCACGCGTCCCGGCCTAATGCTCCGCGCCGTCGGCGAGGCACCGGCGGCCGCTCACGCCATCGGCCGTTCGGTGCTCGGTGTTCGCTATTTAGCGGTGTTATTCGGTGGAGCGATGAGCGGCCTCGGCGGCGCTTACCTCGCCTTAGCCATAACGCCGATGTGGGTTGAAGGGATGACAGCCGGACGCGGCTGGATTGCGCTGGCGCTGGTCGTGTTCGCCACCTGGAAACCGATGCGAGTATTATTAGGCGCTTATCTATTCGGCGGCGTGACCATCTTACAATTTCACAGTCAGGCCCTAGGAATTAAAGTGCCGGCCGAGTTCCTTTCCATGTTGCCTTACTTAGCAACCATTATCTGTTGGTGTTGATCTGCCGTAACCCCAACACGATTTTACTCAACCGCCCCATGGCCTTAGGAAAACCCTTTCACCCTCAATCTTGAGGCAAGAGAGGCACTAAGGCGCGGATATGCCATAGGCGGGATCTGGCACAACCGGCACGCACGCCCACGACCGGCGTGCCATCCGGGTGCATCCAGTCCAGCAACGCGGACTGGATGCACCCGAAGTCGGCCGAGCCGACATCTGTGCCGAGAATACTCACAACGGCACGCCGCGCCTGCTGCGGCCGGCAGCCACGACGCGCTAAGCTTGCGAAGAGCGCGCCGATGCAGGCATCGACATCCTCGCAATCGGGGCACTCGACACTGGCCGCAACCGTCCGCCCGCCATCGGCCAAGGCATAGCGAATATCTTCCGGCTCAACGCAAACCGTTCCAGACTCGGCAAGCAAATAAGCGGTGCCTTCTAAAGCGGCGAAGAAGTCGGGACCAACAGCAACATCGTCGCAGTAAGCATCCACCTGCGCCGACAACCGAGCACAAGCGGCGGTCGATGCCACAAGCAAGCACAAGGTGTTCTGTTCGCGCTGTCGCACCAACCAACGTCTAGCCCGCTCAATGGCGGCGCTGTCGTCGGCCACAACGGCACAGACCCAGTCGGCCGCTAAAGGCTCATCGATTGCAGTCACGGCAACCCGATCAAAAACGGGTGCAATCGATGGCGGCAAACCAACAGCCATATCCCCGAACAACACCAGCGGCGGGGTAAAAGCGTTGACGTTAATCGATCTAACTCCCTATTCCCTATAAGGAACACTTTCATCATAGACTCGAAAATGACCCGAAAACTACGCATTCACGCGCCGGCCATCGTCTACTTCGACAGCGTACGGCGAGCCGGCTCGATTCGAGAAGCCGCTCGCCGCCTGAACGTCGCCTCCTCGGCCGTCAACCGACAGATACTCAAACTGGAGGAGGAAATCGGCGCCCCCTTGTTCGAGCGCTTGCCGCGCGGCCTCAAGCTCACCGCCGCCGGAGAGATTTTCGCCCGCCATGCCATTGTCGTGCTGCAAGATACCGAACGCGTGCGCTCCGAGTTGGATGCGCTGAAAGGGCTGCGCACCGGACATGTCGAAGTCGCCACGGTCGAAGGCGTTACCCATGACCTGCTACCTCGGGTTATTCAAGCCATGCGCGAGCAGTACCCCAAGGTCACGTTGGGTGTGGCGACCATGGGCTCGCAAGCCATCCCCAACGCGATAGCAAGCGGCACCGCCGACCTTGGCCTAGCGTTCGCCTTGCCGCGTACCGACGAATTGCGACAGCTTGCGGTAGGCCGCTTTCGCCTTGGTGCCGTGGTCGCACCGGACCACCCGTTAGCCGGGCTTGCGGAAGTTCGCTTCGCCACCTGCGCCGAGCACACTTTAATTCTGGCGAAACCGGAGCTCTCGATCTACCACTTATTAAAACGCACGCTCGATGCCGTCGGCGGTAGTCGTGGCGCTATCGAGAGCAGTTCGGTGGAACTGAGTAAGGAATTAGCATTACGCGGTATGGGCGTCGCCTTTCAGACACGCATAGGCATCGAGCGCGAACTCGCTGCCGGCACGCTGGTCCACATCCCGCTCATCGCTAACGCGCCTATCTATAGCGATCTGGGCGTGTACGTTCGCGCCGAGCGCGCCCTACCCGTTGCGGTCGACGCGTTTGCCCGCCTGCTGGCTGAGCAAATTGGCGAGCGTGAAATGAACAATGGGTAGTTGCGTGCGCTTCGCGCGATTGATTTAGAAAGCGGGGCCCGTCAGGAGGCCCCCTATGCATCGCTACAGGCGATAGCGACTAGGTATAAACCTCACAAGCACATTCCCACCAAAACGCGATAAATCAACTAATTTCACTCCCACCACCGATGCCTTTTGGCATCGGGGCGCTCGATATTCTCTGCTTTTGCGTCCGCAAAACACGGGGCAAACTGAGCGGATACCGTCATTAACCGGAGTCCGCATGACCACGACACCACACGCGCAATACGCTGATCAGGCCGCCTTGCCCGTCATCGATATTTCCCGTCTGCGGGCTCCCGATCCTTGGGCACGGCGGACCGTCGGTGAGGCTATGCGCGCCGCCTGCCTCGATAAAGGCTTTTTCTATATCGCCAATCACGGTATTCCCGACACGCTGCAAAAAGCCGTGTTCGACACCGCCCAAAGCTTCTTCGAACAACCGCTTGCCATAAAACTTGCCGTCGACAAAGCGCGTTCGCGCGCTAACCGCGGCTATGAGCCCCTACGCGGCCAAACCTTAGAACCCAGCGCCGCACCGGATCTAAAGGAAGGTTTCTATATCGGCAAAGAGCTGGCGGAAGACGATCCGCGTGTGCTCGCCGGCAAGTTCAACCACGGGCCGAACCAGTGGCCAGACGTCCCCGGCTTCCGTACCGCAATGGAAGACTATTACGCGGCGATGCTTGAGCTGAGCGCCCTGATCATGCAGGGCCTTGCCCTGTCGCTGGAGCTGCCGGAAGATTACTTCGCCGACTTCTGCCACGATCCATTGGCGATCTTGCGGCTGCTGCATTACCCACCGCAGCCGGCACAAGCCGCAACCGACGAGAAAGGCTGCGGTGCACATACCGATTTCGGCGGTATCACACTACTGCTACAAGACGAAAACGGCGGCTTGCAGGTTTGGGATCAGCGCCACGAGCAATGGCTTCAGGCAACCCCGATTCCTGGCACCTACGTCGTCAACCTAGGCGATATGATCGCCCGCTGGACGAATAACCGCTACCGCTCAACCTTACATCGCGTCATCAACACGTCGGGCCGGGAGCGCTATTCCGTGCCGTTCTTCTATAGCGGCGCTCCCGATCACTTGGTCGAATGCATCCCTAACTGCCTCGCCCCAGGCGAATCCGCCCACTATCCGCCGACGACGGTGGAGCAGCATATGCGCGATCGGTACCGCCTTACCTACGCCTGAGGATACATCGCATGGCGACAACCGCTGTTCTGATACATGGCGCCTGGGCGGGTAGTTGGGTGTGGGATCGGCTACTGCCCCACCTTCAAGCCCAGGGCGTGCAAACACAGGCCGTCAATTTGCCCGGCAACGGCGCCGACGGCATACCGGCCGCGGACGTGACGCTGGAGCATTATGTACGCCACGTTGTAAACGTCATCGAGACTTTACCCGGCCCAATAGTCCTCGTCGGCCACTCCGGCGGCGGCGTTACTGCCACTCAAGTCGCCGAGACCATTCCCGCGCGTGTCAACGGCGTTGCTTTTGTCGCCGGCATGATGTTGCCGAGTCACGCCGGCTTCGCCGACATCACTCGGGAACTGCAAAAAGAGGAGCCGGCGGCCGCAGGAATCGGGCCGCACCTTGAGTGGGCAGCCGACCGCCGTATCAGCACCGTTCCGGTGCGTGCCGCCTGCGACATCTTCTTTCACGACGTGCCGGCCAAATTGGCGATTGCCGCCGCTACGCGGCTTGTTCCGCAACCGGAAAAAGCCCGCGCTGCCAAGCCTTACTGGACGGCTGAGCGGTTCGGACGGTTGCCGCGTTTGTACATCGAGGCTCTAGCCGACCGGTCGGTGGTCTTAACCGCGCAGCGGCGTATGCAAGCGTTGGTTCCCGGCGCCACAGTCGCCTCGCTTCCCTGCGGCCACGCTCCGCAACTGGCGATGCCGGAGGAACTCGCGGCCTGCCTCAGTGCTTTTGTCGACGAAACGGCCTGAGCGGAATCGTTCATGGCACACATCCTGCTAGACCAGCCTTATCCAATCTACCTCTTTCGAGGTACCTCTAATGAGCTAAGGAGCAACTACGATGGCCTTGCGACTCTTTAAACACAGCCTATTCGCCCTGGGGCTGCTCGCCGCCTCCACGACGGCTGCCTTCGCCGCCGACAAAATCCGTTGGATGAACGACTGGCTGCCGAGCGGCGACAAGGCCGCCATTTACCTCGGCGTCGAGCAGGGGTTCTTTGCCGAAGAAGGTATCGAGGTAGAAATTATCAATGGCCGCGGCTCGTCCGAAGTCGTCACCCGGCTTGCCGCCGGTGCCGCGGACATGGGTACCGGCGGACTGCCGGCTCTACTACAGGCCAAGGCGGAGCAAACCATTAACGTGAGCGCCGTCATGTCCATCTACAGCATGCAGCCGGACCTTCTCATTCTTCCCGAGGGTTCACCGATTCGGTCCCTGGCCGATGTCGAAGGCAAGACGTTGGGTACCGCTACGTTCTCGGCCTCCAACGTCATCTGGCCGATTCTGTTGCGCAGCAACGATATCGATCCCGATTCGGTCAACCTGGTGAGGATGGACCCGGGCGCCTTGGGGCCGATGCTGGCCGCCGGCCGAGTCGACGGCACCATTAATTGGATCACCAAAATCCCCAGCTTCGCCGAGGTCATGCAGGAAGCCGGCAAGGACGTGGAAGTCATTCTGTGGTCCGACTACGGCCTGGACGGTTATGGCCTGTCGGTACTTGCATCCGACCGTTTGATCCAGCGCAACCCGGACTTGGTCGAGCGAGCCACCCGCGCTTATAGCCGCGCCCTGGCGCTGGCGGTCGAAAACCCGCGCTTGGCCGCCGAAGCGCTCAAAGCGCATGTACCGGAGATGGATGTAGAGCTCGCGGCCGCCGAGTTCGAAGCATCGATTCCCCTTATCGTTAACGACATTAGCGATGCCAACGGAATCGGTACGTTTGAACCAGAGCTACTGGCAAAGACCTGGGAATGGGTTGCCCGCTCGCAGGAGCTAGCGCTGGACGCTCTCGACCCTACGAGTGCCATCGACACCCGCTTTATTGCCGACTAAGACGCCTAGGAGGCCATGATGCTCACACCGGACGCCACTATCCGCTTTCAAGACGTCGAGCAAGTGTTTATGTCCTCGGACGGCACGGCGGTGCAGGCGCTGGCTAACGTCAATTTCTCCATCGCCCGGCATGAGTTCGTGGCCGTTATCGGGCCTTCCGGTTGCGGAAAATCCACCCTGCTGCGGATCATCGCCGGACTCGTGCGACCGACCCGCGGCAGCGTGCAGATCTACGGTTTACCGGTTACCGAGCCGCGGGAGGAGATTGGGATCGTGTTTCAGCGCCCCACCCTCCTGCCCTGGCTCAACATACTGGACAACGTAACATTCCCGATGCGGCATAAGTACGGCCGAGTAACCGCGCAGGAAACCGAGCGCGCGAGGGAGCTACTCGCGTTAACCCGGCTGGAAGAGTTTGCCGCCAAACGTCCGGACGAACTTTCCGGCGGCATGCAACAGCGCGTGGGCATCGCGCGCGCGCTGTTGCACGATCCGGACATTCTGTTAATGGACGAACCGTTTTCGGCACTCGATGCACTGACACGCGACGAAATGAGTTTCGAGCTGCTCCGCATCTGGACCGAGAAGCCGAAGACGGTGCTATTCATCACCCACTCGATTCCTGAAGCCCTGCTACTGGCCGACCGCATTTTGGTGATGTCGGCCCGCCCCGGCGCCGTCCGGGAGATCATTGATGTCGGCCTACCGCGCCCCCGTACATTGGACACGCTTTCGGAGAAACGCTTCAATGAACTCGCAAACCACATCCGCAGCCAGGTCTTCAGCCGCCCCGTTGCAGCCTGAGTTAACCAAGCGCAAGCTGTTGGTGTTGGCTTGGCTCGACCGCCTAGCGCCTGTGTTAGCGGCTCTTGCCGTCATCGGGGTATGGGAACTTATCTGTCGCGTGTTTGCGCTGCCGAATTATCTACTACCCAGCCCTAGCGCCATCGTTACTTCGGCTTTTGCCCTCGATCCGGGAATCTGGCTCACTCACACCTGGGCCACCCTACGCGTCAGCTTAGGCGGCTATGCATTGGCCATTATCATCGCGATACCGTTAGCGGTTTTGCTCGCCAACTCCCGCCTGATGTCGCGTACGTTGTATCCGATGCTGGTGGTCATTCAATCCACCCCTATTGTCGGCGTCGCGCCCATCATCGTCGTATTAATGGGTGCCGGTGAGATGCCGCGGATCTTCATCACTTTCCTGATCACCTTCTTTCCTATCGTGGTGTCTACGGTGACAGGCCTGATGTCGACGCCGGAGGAGCTCAAAGAGCTATCCCGTTCGCTGGGCGCTAGTAAGGCTCGAGAAATTCGCAATATCCAGTTGCCGTTTGCGGTGCCCTATATCTTCTCGGCGCTACGTATTTCAATCACGCTCGCCATTATCGGGGCCGTGGTAGCGGAGTTCGTCGCCGCCGAGAAAGGGTTAGGTTTCTTTATCGCCTTTTCCACCTCCTTCCTAAGAATCCCGCAGGCCTTCGCAGCGCTTATCGTCTTGGTTACGCTAAGCCTGCTTCTTTTCCAAGTTATTGCTCTGGTGCAGCGCTGGCTCTTTCCTTGGAGCCTGCCGAAGGAAAGCCGTTGATGAATCACGAACACTATTTACGACTCGCCTTCGCCGTCGCTGCACGGGCGCGGCGGCGAGGCGCTCATCCTTTTGGCGCAATATTGGTAGGCCCCGCAGGGGAAGTGCTATTAGAGCAAGAGAACGCTTACCTGCCGGATCGCGACATGACAGGCCATGCAGAACGCGTTCTGATGACGACAGCCTCTCGCCTGTATCGGCCGGATTACTTAGCCGACTGCACGTTGTACACCTCGGCAGAACCCTGCGCAATGTGTGCCGGCGCGGCCTATTGGGCCGGGCTAGGGCGGGTCGTATTCGGCCTTTCCGAACGCCGCCTAAAGACGATCACCGGCAACCACCCGGAAAACCCGACACTGGATCTTCCATGCCGGGCGGTATTCTCTGCCGGCCAACGAACGGTAGAGGTTATCGGCCCGCTACTTGAGGACGAAGCCGCCGCGCTACATGAAAACGTCTGGTAAAGCGAGCGATGTTCACTTAGCGTAAACACCGGTCGCTATATCGTCCAAGTAGCGCTGCGAGGTTCGGTACGAGGCGCGTACGTGCTGCCGGATCAAGCGTGCAGCCTCGTCGCCGGCACCTTTCAAGATAGCTTTAACAATCTGATCATGCTCGAAAAAGAATCGCTCGGGCGCTCGTTCACATGAAATTGTACCCGTCGATAGGCCGTCACTTTGGAGCGCGCCGATAAGGCGGCTTCAAACAAGTAACGGTTATGGCAACCGCGAAAAATCGTCTCGTGCAGGTTCCGATTAGCGCAGTCATAACCGTTGATGTCGCCGTCGCGAACGCACTCGTAACTGGCCAAATGAACCGATAATAATGCCTCGCGCTCGTCGGGCATCATTCTCATGGCCGCGAGGAAAGTGCAGGCAGCCTCCATTTCCGCCGCGTACTCGAACATCTCCGCTAAGCGCTGTTGCGGAACCTGGACCACGAACACGCCACGGCGATGGCGGTGTTCGACTAGGCCGGCCGACGCCATCTGCCGCAACGCCTCCCGCACCGGGGTGCGGGAAACCCCGAAGCGTTCGGTTAGCACCGTTTCGTCCAGCCGTGAACCGGGCGGTAACTGTCCGGTTAACACCTCGTCCGATAGTACTTCCCGAACTTCTTCCGCCAGCGGGCGCAAACCTGTACTCATGGCGATACCCTCACTGTTGCTCCATCAACGAAACATGAGCGGCGACGATGCGCCAGCCCTCTTGCATCCTTGCCCAGCACTGGCTTTGCCGTCCGACGCGGGTAACGCCAGGTCGGCTAAACTCAGTCCATACCGTGGCGTAATCGGTACCGAACGTGGTGATCACGGTATTCCTTAAGCTACGCGCCAAACCGCTAGCCGGGCGCCCCGCACGAAAAGCGGCAATGGCCGCAAAACCATAAAGGTTCTCCCCCACCCCATAGCGCACCGTCCGCTCGTCGCGCCAGAACAAAGCATCGAGCACGTCCACATCGTTGCTGACCAAAGCCTCCTCATACTGCGCAAATGCTGCGGCGACCTCGGCAACGACGGCGGGCAAATTGATATCTTGCATTGTCACAGTCATAACGCTTCCTGGTTAGCCGCAATGGCGGCGATCTGCTCGGCGAGCGCTAATAGTTCGCGATCGCTGTTCGGCGGGCCGATAAAGGACAACCCAACCGGATTACCGGCGCTCGTGCGCAGCAACGGCAAGCTCACTTGCGGTAACCCGCTAACGCCGGCAATCGCGGTCATACACAACATCCGGAATCGAATCGCTTCCACCTCTTCCTCCGTCGCGTCGATAGCCGGAGCGGCAGCGGGCGTTGTCGGTAGGCAAAGCACGGTATCGCTCCCTACCACGGCGCGGACCTGAGAGCGCAACTTGGCACAAGCCTTGCGCGCCGCCTCGGCTTGCGTTGGCAGCACCTCGGCCGCGGCGGCAAATCGCTCCCGCACGCCGGGGCCAATTTAGCTTGGTAGGTCTGTATCCAGTCGCCGAAATAAGCCCACGCCTCGAACGCTTGTAGCGGCCGGAAGGCGTCAAAGAACGACTTCAAAAGCCCCACGGAGGCTGCTGTTTTTCGCAAATTAAGGGAAAGCCGGGGGTGGCGAGCCATTGCTCCGCTTGCACACTCAGCTCCGGCGCGACGACAATCGAGGCCTCCCGAATCATGCGAACCCGTTGCAATCGGAGACCATGGCTTGGCGGCAGTAGCACGTGTCCCACAGCGCGCAGAATCCGCGCATCGCGCGCAAACCAACCGACAGTGTCAAAACTATGGGCAAGCTGCGCTACTCCGCGGTTATCGACCGCCCCGTGAGTTGGTCGAAGGCCGTAGATGCCGCAGAAGCTGGCCGGGACACGCACCGAACCGCCGGTATCGGTGCCGATGGCGAAATCCACCAAACCCGCAGCCGTCACCGACGCGGAGCCGCTGGACGAACCCCCGGGCACGGCATTCGGTACCGCCGGATTCGGCGGCATACCGTAGTGGGCATTCTGCCCGCTGAGGCTGTAGGTCAATTCGTCAGTATGGGTTTTTCCAATAAGCTCTGCGCCGGCTGCCAACAACCGGACGACACAATCGGCATTGCTCGCGGCCGGCGCATGAGTGGAACGCCATAGCGGGTGCCCTAAGCCCGTCACCGTTCCGGCAACGTCAATAACGTCTTTTACCGCGAAGCGAAGCCCGGAGAGCGGACCGCTTCCCGTCGCCGGTAGATGTAGAGGGTCGAGATCGAGAAAGCCGTTTTCTAAGCGCATGAGCATTCCTAACCAATAGGTTTTTCACGGATGCTGCAAGCACCGCGCCAACCTTATGGGCAGTCGCCCGGGTCGCTCGAAGAGGAACCGAAAAACTTAGTAGCGCATACACTTACGCCGGGACGGTAACCCGCAGCAAAGGACCGACCACATGCACCTTCGCAGTGCAAACGCGGAAAAATGTATACATTGACAGTGCACAACAGAACCAACAACCGACTACTAAAAACGGCCGCAGAGTCTTACAAGCCACCTCCCAAGCCGCCCCACCCCCTTTTTCGACAGGCACATCAAGGGATAGAAGAAGAAACGTAAGATTCTTTTATTATTGTATACAACAAGTGGCATGCTAGTTGCTCGTGGTGCAATGGATATGGTTTAGCTGAACGCTATAGAGGACGGTGAGCTTTGGAAATTCTCGACCAATATAGCCTGAGCTGGTTGCTCGGCTTGATGGCAGCCTTACTCGTCACCGGCGCTGTAGCCGGCGTGCTGGCCGGTCTGCTCGGTGTAGGCGGCGGCATTGTCATCGTCCCCGTGCTTTACCACTTGTTTACCCTGCTCGGAATCGACGAAAGCGTAAAAATGCATGTCGCGGTCGGGACCTCGCTCGCCACGATCGTTCCCACATCCATCATGGCGGCCCGCTCGCACGCCAAGCGCGGCGGCCTCGACAAAGAATTGTTATATAGCCTTGGCCCGGCTTTATTGTTCGGCGTACTCATCGGCAGTCTGCTCAGCGGTTACCTGCGGGGCACCACGCTCACGGCGATCTTCGCCGTCATTGCCTTGCTGGTCGCGCTCAATATGGCGTTCAAGCCGAGCAAACGCTTCCGCGAGGGGTTACCCGGCGGCCCTTTCAAAGCCGCTATCGGCACCGTGATCGGCGGCTTTTCAACGCTCATGGGCATCGGCGGCGGAACCTTGACCGTGCCCATACTCAATGCCTTTAACTATCCGATCCACCGCGCAGTCGGCACTGCCTCTGCCATCGGCCTGCTTATCAGCATTCCCGGCGCGATCGCCTTTTTATTGCATGGCCTGCAAGCTACCGGCTTGCCGCCGGGCAGCCTAGGCTATGTCAACCTGCTCGGCTTTGCCTTGATCGTACCCATGACGCTTGCGATGGCGCCCTATGGCGCACGCTTAGCTCACGCCATCAACGCCGACCGACTCCGCCAAGTGTTCGCCCTATTTCTGTTTTTGACCGCATTACGCATGTTTTACGGCTTGTTTTGACTCCAAAAAGTAAGAAGGAATACTCATGCTGATCACCAAGCGCGCTCTGGGCGGCATGTTCGTCGCGCCTCATCACTTAGCGGCTCAAGCCGGTCGCGATGTGCTACGCGAAGGCGGCAATGCGGCCGAAGCCATGCTGGCCGCGGCGGCCGCGATCGCCGTTGTCTACCCGCATATGAACGCTATCGGCGGCGACGGTTTCTGGTTGCTAAGCTCGCCGGGCAGCACACCGCAAGCCATCGAAGCCTGTGGTCCGGCCGCGGCGGCTGCCAGCCCCGAGTTTTACCGTGGCCACGGTCACCACCGTATTCCCGCTCGCGGAGCGTTGGCCGCGTTAACGACCGCAGGGACCATTGGCGGCTGGCAGACCGCTTTAGAAATCGGGCGCCGCTGGGGCGGCCGTTTACCGTTGCACCGATTATTAGAGGATGCTGAACGCCACGCCCGCGATGGCGTGCCGGTCACGCCCAGTCAACACCGGCTAACGGCGGCAAAACTACCGGAACTTTCAGGCGTACCTGGCTTTGCCGAAACCTTCTTGGTCGACGGCAAAGCGCCGGAGGAAGGCGCCGTACTTAAACAAAGCCGCCTTGCGGACACGCTCAAACAGCTCGCGCAGGCCGGCCTGGAAGACTTCTATCGGGGCGAGATCGCAACCGCCATGGCCGAAGACCTGGAACGGCTCGGCAGTCCGCTACGGCGCGAAGATCTAGCCGCTTTTCGCGCAAGCGTGGTGACGCCGCTGTCGGTACGGCTTCGCAACAGCACGGTATTCAACCAACCGCCGCCGACGCAAGGCTTAGCCTCGCTGATGATTCTCGGGATTTTCGATCGTCTGGGCTGTAAACAAGCCGAGAGTTTCGAGCATCTACACGGTCTCGTGGAATCGACCAAGCAAGCGTTCTTAGTACGAGATCGCTATTGCACCGATCCGGCGTACATGGTGGTGGACCCGAACGCATTTTTAACCCCCGAGGCGCTCAGCGTTCGTGCCAATGCCATCGATCCTCGCGCGCCCTCCCCTGGCCGCAGCCGGCCTTACCGGGCGATACGGTATGGATGGGCTGCATCGACCGCGACGGCAACTGCGCCAGTTTTATCCAAAGCATTTATTGGGAATTCGGCGCCGGCATCGTTTTGCCAAGCACCGGCGTCCTCTGGCAGAACCGCGGCATTAGCTTCGCGTTAGACCCCTCCGCATTGCACGCGCTGCGCCCCGGCCGCAAACCCTTCCACACCCTCAACCCGGCACTGGCTCGTTTCGACGATGGCCGTTCTATGGTGTACGGCACCATGGGTGGAGAAGGCCAACCGCAAACGCAAGCCGCCGTATTCAGCCGTTATGGACTCTTCAACCAAGCTTTGCAGACAGCGGTCACCGCACCTCGGTGGCTGCTTGGCCGCACCTGGGGCGAGGCAAGCACGAGTTTGAAACTGGAATCGCGCTTCGACCCCGTGCTGGTTGACCGACTGCGCGCCGCCGGCCACGAGATCGAAGTCCTGCCGGAGGCATTTAGCGACACCATGGGCCACGCCGGGGCGGTGGTCCGCCACCCGAACGGAGTTATCGAAGGTGCTGCCGATCCCCGTAGCGACGGCAGCACGCCGCGGTTTGAGGAAACAACGCATCATGATCACCGTTATTCGCAACAGCATCCGTAATAAACTCTTCGCCATTTCCGGCCTGGGCACGGCACTGGTCTTGGCGGCCAGTCTCTTCGGTCTTTGGCAAGGCTGGCAGGGTATCGTCGCCTATCAAACCTTACTCACTGAAGACGTTGCTAACGAAACGACCTTGCTGAAACTGGAGAACCGCTTCGCGGAGCAAGTTTTAAGCTGGAAAAACCTCCTACTCCGGCTCGACGACACAAGGAATTCCGCTCATTACCGAGAAGAGTTTCTTGCCATCGATAGCGAGATTCGCGAGCAGCTCGAAGCGCTGCAAGCACGTATCGACGACCCTGAAATACAGGACCGCGTCGAACGCTTTAGCAACAGCCACCGGTGGATGAGCGAGGCTTACATCAGCATGCTCGACACACTGGCTCACGGGCGAATGACCGGGGGCATGATCGACGAACAAGTCGCAGGGCTAGCAAATGAAGCCTTTGCGCTGTTACAGGTAGCCGTGAACGATCTCAGCACACGCACCCAGGCCACGGCCGGCAACACTCGCCAAGCGGCAGAGACCGCCATCCTCGTTAGTCTCGCCGGGCTCGCAGGAGCGATTGCGTTCGCTTTTATCGTGTTTTACGCGCTGATTCAGCGCGGCATTCTACGGCCTACCCGGATTCTCGTTAACGACCTGGAGCGGCTGGCCGCAGGCGATTTTAGCGAGCCGGTACGGCAAGGCACCACCGATGAGCTTGGCAAGGTAGCGGGAGCCGCGCAAAGCCTACAGCATCAGCTAGGACGTATGCTGCATAATGTCTCAACCGCTATAGCCGATGTCGCCACCGCAGCCGAGCAACTGGCGACAATCGCTGAGCAAAGCGGTCAAGGTGTCCGCCAGCAACGTGCCGGCAGCGCCGAAGTCGCCACTGCCATGAATGAAATGAGCGCGACCGTCAGCGAAGTGGCCGACAATACGGCGGCTGCGGCACAAGCGGCACTGGAAGCCGACACCACCGCCCGCAACGGGCAAACGGTCGTGGCAGCAAGCGCCGAGGCGATCCAGCAACTGGCCGCCGAGATTGCCGATGCCGGGCGCGCCGTCCATTCCTTGGAGAAGGACAGCGAGGCTATCGGCGGCGTTCTCGATGTCATACGCACGGTGGCGGAACAAACCAATCTACTCGCACTCAACGCCGCTATCGAAGCGGCACGCGCCGGGGCCCATGGCAGGGGCTTTGCCGTCGTGGCCGACGAAGTTCGCTCGCTAGCCTCGCAAACACAGCGTTCCACAGAAGAAATTCAGGATATGATCGAACGCATACAAAGCGGCACGCGTAACATCGTTCAAGCCATAGAACATAGCGAAGTGCGGGGCAAAGAAGCCGTCGAGAAAGCGCAGGACGTCGACATGGCCTTAAAAGCGATTCACGAGGCGGTAACAACCATTCGCGATATGAATACGCATATCGCCAGTGCTACCGAGCAACAACACGCGGTGGCGGAAGAAATGAACCGCAACATCGTCGATATCAGCCGTGTGGCCGAGCAAAACGAAGTTGGCGCTACTAAAACCGTGGCATCCAGCGAGCGTTTGGCGCGCTTGGCAGGCGAGCTGCAAACCGAAATCAAGGCGTTTCGGTTGGCGTAAAAGGCTTGCCGGTAGCGGGGCCTGTATCCGCAGCCCCGCTGCCGGCATGGCACCTATCATTGCTGCTCATCCAGTACCGGTGATGCCGATGCAACTGCCCTTCGATCCGCTAAAGCCACGGTGAGTATGCCTCCCGCAATCAACAGAAAACCAATGATATCCGCCACCGTCGGCCGCTCCGCCAGCACCCAAACCGAGGCCATCACGCCTACCGCCGGCACAGCCGCCGAACTCAACGATAAGCTCACTGCAGGCAGTGCCCGCATGGCGGCGACCTGAGCGGCCACTGCCAATCCGGAAGCAGCCGTACCGCTTAGTAGCAAATTCCAGAAAAACCCGCTCTCCCAGCGAATAACAGACGGACTTTCCAGTGCTAATGCAATCGGCAGCATAACCGCTACCGAACAGAGCAATTGCCATGGCATCAAGGAAAGCACGTCGCCCTGCCAATGGTGACGTCGTACATGAACCAAGCCGAGCGTCCAAACCAAAGTCGCCAATAAAATCAAGCCGGCGCCAATCAAGGTGTCGGGCTCATTCCAAACCAAAGAAAGCGGGTTAAACATGGCCGCAAGCCCGCACAAACCTAAGCCGACTCCAAAAGCACGGCCAAGGCTGAGTTTCTCGCCCAGCATCAGAACGGCCGCCGGCACCACCCAAATCGGCGAGGTGTAGGCTAAGATCGCAGCCCGCCCGGCCGGAAGAAATTGCAGCCCTACCGTCACCAAAGTGATAAAGCCCATGTTCTGGAGCAAACCGACGGAAACAACAACGGGCAGATCACGCCGGTCGGGTAGCCGCAGCCTTCCCAGCGCCCCGGCGATGGCGAACATCGTCAGCATTCCCAGGGCCATTCTCAAGGTGGTATAAAGCGCCGGCGGACTGTACTCGAGCCCCAGCTTAAGAATCGGAAAGTTAATACCCCAAATCAGCGCGGTACACGCCAATAAAAATAGCCCGTACGTAACGAGTACGCCGGGCTACCGATAGTGCTTGTCGCGCTCATTGTCACTCAGCCTGTCTTGGCATGCGGAACCGATAAATTTCCTCGAATGCAGCAACCCAACCCGACACTAAAGAGTCGAGCATTTTTTGCCCTTCGGCTTGGCTTGCGCCGCTTGGGTCGCCGACCACCCCGCTTGCGCTGAGGTCGTGCGTTAACCAAGCGAAGCGAAAACGCCCCTCCGGCGTTAATAAACCGCCACTCGACGGCGGATATTCCGCCACCGCCCGCTCCGGATGTACCTGCTCGGGCGTTAGTGCCATCATCAGGCTCGTCTCGGCTCGCCCGGCGTGAATACCTTCTGCCCGCTCCCGTTCGCACAAAAACTCGCTCGCACAGTTGGGCACGGCCCAACTAAAAACAGGGAACAGGCAAAAGTCCGGATATGCTTCCCGCAGATCGCGGGCGACGATTTCCACCACTTGCGGCTGCCCGCCGTGGCCGTTCACCAGCACCAACTTGCGAAACCCCATCCGATAAACGCTGGCGGCAATATCTCGCAACACGGCCATAAGGGTTTCCGCCCTCAAGATCACGGTGCCGCTAAATCGCGCATGCTCGTTGGATTTGCCGCACCATACCGGCGGCAAGGCATAGGCCGGTATGGCAGGGTCGAGTTGGCCCAGGGCACGAGCCGTCACTTCCGTCGCGATGGAGGTATCGGTACAGATCGGCAAATGCGGACCGTGTTGCTCGATCGCCCCGACCGGCAGCACAATCAACGTGTTTTCCTTATCCGCGAGCGCCTCGATCTCCGGTGCGGTTAAGTAGGGTAAGAAGCGCTGGGGAGGAACAGGTCCGTGCAACCGACTCATGCGACCGCCTCCTCTTCCCAGCTGCGCATTTTACCGGGGTTGAGTAGGCCTGCCGGGTCGAGCCGCCGCTTCATAGCGAGCTGGCGAGGATCGACTTCCAGCTTGCCGCCCTCTTCTAACGTGTAGACGTGCGGGTTGGCGATATGCACACCATGGTCGCGATGGAATTGAATGATGGCGTTCAAACGCTGCTCATCGGTGTAGCGAACTACCTGTAAGCCGCTGCAAGTCAAGGCCCCGTCGGCGCGCAAGAACTCCAGGTGCATCATCACCTCATCGCCGAAGTGACGATACATTTGCTCGACTTTTCCACGTTCTCCCACGGCCGGAAACCGCTCTGTAGGTAAGTAATTCCCTTATCCCGCTTAAAAATATGTAAAGTGGTGTGGTTCCAGGCATGTTCGATGAGACTGTGCGCCGTCCCATAAACATCCGCGTGCTCCTGCGTTAGGGCGATCGCGCCGCCGTACTGCTCGCACAGTTCGCGTGTAGCATCGAACGAAGGTTTGGCAACGATACAGAGCACCGCTGTACGACCGGCTGGAACCTGCTCTTCCAAGCCGCACATTTGCGGCAGCGGATCGGCCAACACCGTCAACAGTTTCTTGATCACGCCACTGGCACGCCCCAGCGTCTGGCAAAATCTCACAGCCTCCATGAAGTCCGGGAAAGTCAGTAAGGCCTCTTGCCAGTCATAAGCCGGCGCCAAAGCGAACTCGATCTCGGTGATAATGCCGTTGACGCCATAGGCATGATACAGATCGAGCGCTTCGCGGCCGCGCAGCTCTAGCTCGCGCGGTTCCGCCTCCAGACTCAACGCCCGCACACCGAGGACGTTACCCGGATCGCCGATCGAACCGTAGGTAATCGATCCGACACCGCCGAAACCGCCGCAGTAAAACCCTCCGGCAGTAGCCAAACGGTAAGTCGAAGGTAGTAAGCGCATTTCCCAGCCCTTGGGGCGCGCCTCTTTGTCGATATTGACCAAGCGCGTCCCGGCCTGTACCCGGGCCACGCCGCCTTCGATCCAACGCACTTGGTTCAGTGCGCTCATATCCATGACCACTCCGCCTTCAAGCGGCGTACACTGGCCGTAATTACCTGTGCCGCTACCGCGCAAGGTCAAAGGAACGCGGTGACGATGACAGGCGGCGATGACGCGTTTGATCTCTGTTTCGTCGTTCGGCCGCACGACAAGATCCGCCCGCTTATCGGCCAGTTGTTCGGTAAGAATCGGGCTAAACCAGGCGAAGTCGCGCGAGAACCGTTCCAGACGTCCAGGATCGGTAATTAAACTTAAATCGCTCAATTCGCTGATAAGCGCCGCGAGCTGTTGCTTTTCGACCATCGTTTTTCTCCCAGGGAAAGCTTGCATAATCCCTTAGTGTTCGACCTTCAAGGCGCTCTCGTGCCAATTGCGCAATACCCGATCCGATAGCCAAACCATCAGCGCGAACAAGGCGATACCGGTCAGCGTAATCAGTAACAAGGCAGCGAACATGCGCGGAATTTGCAGGTTGTAGCCGGACTGCAGGATGAGATAGGCCAGCCCCGCTCGGGTACCGCCGGTGCCGGCGACAAACTCGGCTACCACCGCGCCGATCAGGGCCAAACCGCTACTGATCCGTAAGCCGCCGAAGAAGTACGGCATGGCACTGGGGATACGCAGCCGAATCAGTTGTTGCCAACGGCTGGTACGGTACATCTGAAACATGCTGAGCAGATTCGGATCGACACTGCGCAAGCCCAGGGTAGTGTTGGAAATAATGGGAAAGATCGCGATGATCACGGCGCAGATCGTTAATGCCCAAGTGGTATCGTCCACCCAAATGATAATCAGCGGCGCAATGGCCACCACGGGCGTCACCTGCATCAAGACGGCATAGGGAAACAGGCTGACCTCGATCCATTTGCTCTGCACGAACAGTAACGAGGTCGCCACGCCCAGAACGACGGCAATGAGGAAGGCCAGCAAGGTGACCTTGAGCGTCATCAGCAAACCCCGGAACAGCACCGGAAAATCGTTGACCAGCGCTTTCACCACATCCGTCGGCCCCGGCAGGATGTAATGCGGCATGTCGTTAACCCACACAACCGCCTCCCATAGGAACAGGAATAACAGGCCCACCGCCAAGGGTGCGGCAATCTGCACGAAGCGTTCGTTATGAATCAGATAGCGGCTCATGACTGCACCTCCTCGCCCATCTGGCTGGCACGCTCCAGGGCTTGAGAAACCCGCCGGCAGTAATCGGCGAACTCGGTGGAAACGCGGAACTCAGGCCCTCGCGGATACGGGGCGTCGATGCTGACTTCTTCGACGATCCGGCCCGGCCTTGCGGCCATGACCACGACACGGTTGGAGAGGTAGACAGCCTCGTAGACGCTGTGAGTAACGAAAACGACGGTCCAGTTACGCGCTTGCCAGAGGCGGAGCACATCGTCGTTAAGCTTATTACGGGTCATCTCGTCGAGCGCCCCAAACGGCTCGTCCATGAGTAGTAGGTTCGGCTCCGTCACCAGGGCGCGCGCGATCGAAGCGCGCATCTGCATGCCGCCGGAGAGCTCGCGCGGAAAGGCATCGGCAAATTTATTCAAGCCCACCATAGCCAGGGCTTGATCGACGGCCGCTTCAGCCTCGCTCCCTGTCTTTGCCCGCTCCAGGTCCAGTGGTAGACGCACGTTTTGCGGACGCGCGCCCACGGCATCAAGGTGGCATTTTGGAACACAAACGCGAGCTTACGCCCCTTTTGGCCGACCACGCCGTAGTCCTGCTCCCACCACCGTACCGAGCCGCGACTGATACCGCCCAAGCCGGCCATGATGCGCAGCAAGGTACTTTTACCGCAGCCCGAAGGGCCCAGCAGGCTGACGAACTCGCCGCCTTTAACCGTTAGATCGGCGCCTTTCAAAGCCACAGTGCCGTTGCCATAGACCTTGTCGACAGCGTTGACTTCTACTACCGGTCGCCCCGGCCGCCAGTCCAGCTCTGGCTCTACGTTGGACGCAACGGGACGAAGCGGCGGCTTACTCACAGACTTTGCGCTAGCGTCTTGCACGGTCATCTCTCCTATACGTTGGCCACGGCACATTCAGTCCCCTGCTTCGATCAGGGGAAGTTCCAGCCATGAGGCGTTTGAATCGAGCCGAAGGGTGCTAATGCGATAGTCCGCGGCTCGCACCGCTAGCGGCTCTCGGCCGCTGCCGTCGTTAAGCGCGAACGCGGGATAACAAGAACCGGAGACACTCAAACGAAGACTCTGCCCCGGATATAGGCGTGCGCAAGTCGTGCGAAGCTCCACCCGGTGCTGCCCCGCCCCTTCGGTTCGGAGGTACCCTTGGGTGAGGTTTCTCGCACGCCCATCGCGGCCAACGATGCTCAGCACCGCGAACAGGTCGAAGCTGTCTTGATCGGACTCGCAGGCTAAAACAGCCGCCACCGGGCCGGCGAGCTGCAAGGTGGATTCCAAGGGTGCACTGGTGTACGTCAACACGTCGGGACGAGCATCGACGTCGGTACGATCTTCAATACCGGCGGCAGGTGCCAGATGGCCGCCGCGGACGGGTACCGGCCGCCACGGGTCATTGACAATGACGTCGACCCCACCGGCCTGTGCTGCCTCGCACAACCGGCCGGCCGTCAGATCAAGGTTTGCGCGCCCGTTGCTGACAAGGTGCCAGCGGCTTGGCGCCGGCATGGGATATTCGGTCAGGTCACGCCACGCCCGTGCCCCTAGGTCATACAAAGCGACCATTGGCTCGTCGAGCACACCGTTATCGATGTCCTTCAAGAAATAGTCGAACCAACGCAGCTGTAAGGCATCGACCGGCGACTGTGCCGCCTCGCCTAACCAGACGCTGCCGACGGCGGGCGTCCAGGGCAAATGCGTCCAAGGCCCAATCAACAAACGCTGTGGCGACTGTCCTTTAGCGAAGTGCCGGTAGCCGGCCAGGGTGCCGGTGAGGAAGCTATCGAACCACCCTCCCACATGCAGTGCCGGTAAATCGATGTCATCGAGTTGAGCGCCGGGCGAACGTGCGCGCCAATAGTCGCTGTCCGCGCTAGCACTTAGCCAATCTGCATAAAACGTATCGGCCAACAGCTCCCGTACGGAGCCGGCGGGGTCGATGAGCTCGGCGCTGCTCGGAGTATGGCCGACGCGATAGCGCTCGGCAAACAAACCATGATCACCGTTGCGGCGCGCGGTTTCCGCTCCAAGCTGAGCGGCCCAACTGAGGCTGTTGTAGAGACGGAACGCGCCGCCTTCATAGGCCCAATCCCGGTACAAATCGAAGCCGGCCATACCGGGGCAGATAGCCGCCAGTGCAGGATGCCGGCTGGCGGCCGCAAACAACTGAGCGACGCCCTGATAGGAAAAGCCGTACATGCCCACCCGGCCGGAACTGCCAGGCAGCCGAGAAACCCACTCTAAGGTGTCGTAACCGTCGTCGCCCTCGTATACGAACGGCTCGAATTCGCCTTCGGAGCTACCCCGGCCGCGGACATCCTGTATCACCACGATATAGCCCTGGCGCGCATACCAGCTTGGATGCGCATACGTGACCGTCGAGGCGATGCGACGCCCATAGGGCTGACGCATGAGTAACACCGGAAACGGCCCTGCGCCGACCGGGTAATACACATCCGCATCCAGCCGCACCCCATCGCGGGTCTGCATACTTAGCACACGGAGCTGACACTGTTCAGAGCTCATGCCGCGGCAACTCCCTGCAATACGCGAAGGTCCTCGGCATCCAGCTCATCCGGCACCCCGTTGCGGATAAGTTCGGCAAACTGCTCGTCCGGCACCATGACGGTGAGAGTGTAGAGCCGGCCAGGCCCTGTGTTTTCGACGACGTGTTCGGCCCCGGCCGGAACGACCATGGCATCCCCTTTACGTAGCTCCACCCAGCTATCGTCGCAGCGGGCCCTTCCCTCGCCTTCGAGCACAAAGAACAACTCGTCGGCTGCCTTATGGCTGTTAGGCGGCGTTTTCCATCGACGTCAAAAATCTCCACGCAGCAAATAAAATCCAGCTTTTCGCGTATGGAATCGAACACGATCACCAGCCGATTGCTTTCGCCGGCTTTAATGCGAAATGCCTCGAATTGATCCGGACGTTTAAAGAACGGCTGCATCATTCCTCCAACTGCTCTATGGCTTGAATCAGATCGGTGGATAAAGCGGTGAAACCGAAAATCTGGCGGGCGTTATAAATCGTCGCGTCCCAGCAATAAGCGGGCGAGGTTGTCGCGGTGCAGTCTTCCAGCAGGACGGTGTCGTAGCCGAGAAAATTAGCGTCGGCCAAGGTATGCAGCACGCATTGGTCTGCATTAACGCCGGCCACTAGACAGCTGCTCACGCCAAGGTTTCGAAGCACCGAATCCAGCTCCGTGTCCCAGAAGCCACTCATGCGGTACTTACGAATATGAATATCGGAGGCGGCAGGTAGCAGCTCGTCGACGATGGCGGCCCCCCAACTACCCTCCTCCAGGACTCGGGAAGCCTTGTTCGGCAGCGGCTCACCCAAACCGACTGCACTCGCATCCGGCTTGTAGACGTGCTGCAAAGCAGGGCTTAGGTTCAACCGGTCGGGACGATTACCCCAGTTAACCCAAAGAACCGGCACCGCCGCACGCCGGAGCACGGGCAGTAATTTCTGTAGCGGTTGAATGGGACGCTGCGCGGGCGTAACGTCGACACCGATATGGTCCAGCCATCCGCCGGGAGTGCAGAAATCGTTTTGCATATCGACGATTAGGAGCGCGCATTTATTCGCATCCAAGTACAAAGACTTTGGCTCCGCGGCAAGCTTCAGCCGCCGGACCGGCCGTGGTACACGGCTGAGATCCGCGGCATCCGAATCGACCAGCCATTGCTGTCCTACCCGACTTCCTAAAGGTAGAGAATCTTGGTTAGCCTTATCATGCCCGTTGCTCATATCATCTCCACACCTGTACATCATTCTGTATACAACAATGCATTCTCCATGCCAGAACAGGCGCCTCGATGCAACAGCGAGGAATAAAGCGTGCTGCGGCTTATCAGGGCGGTCGACTTCGGTATACAAGAGGGTTATTACTGCACTGCGTTTGTGCGGTTAGGTTGGTGGTGCACCAGGAAGGAATAGATGGTTAGGTTGGGTGGTTAATGGTTGTGCGCTTCGCGCGATTGATTTGGAAGGCGGGGTTCCGCCCCTGCGGGGCGTCTGGGGTCTGCGCTTAGTCGCTATTGCCTGTGGTGATGCCTAACGGCCTGTTTCGCCCTCCTGGGCGAGTCCCTTTTGGCTC
>NZ_NFZV01000013.1 GCF_003399765.1 Alkalilimnicola ehrlichii
ATAACGGTAACGGCGGCGATAACGGTAACGGCGGCGATAACGGCAACGGCGGCGATAACGGCAACGGCGGCGATACCGGCAACGGCGGCGATACCGGCAACGGCGGCGATACCGCCGTTACCTCCGTTTACGCTAGTGACTTTTCCGTAAAGACGACCGGAGGGCCTGCTGCCGATAACGGTTGGAATATCTGGACCGATGGTTATATCGAAGAGACGTTCAGCTTCAATGGCCAAAGCACGCTCGAAATTGTAGCTTCTGGAGATTATGCCGCAGGCGCTTGGCCGAATATGCGGGTCTATGTCGGCGGCGAGTTAGTCGTCGACCAGAGTGTCGACGGGGCTACTTGGCAGTCGTTTGAGTTCGATCTGGGCGAGCGCAGCGGCGATAAGCCGGTGCGGATCGAGTTTACGAACGATTATTTCGCTGATGGCGAAGATCGTAACCTGCTCGTTCGTGCGGTAACAGTCACCAGTGGCTTACCTTTGGGCGGAGGGGGCGTGCGCCCTCCTGCTAGCGGTAACACGCCGGTTGGGCGTTGGGGGCAGCTCAGCGTTAACGGCCCCGACTTGGTCAACGAGCGGGGCGAGGTGGTGCAACTGCGTGGAATGAGTTCCCACGGCTTGCAGTGGTACGGCCATTATATGAATGAAGACAGCATTCGCTGGCTTCGCGACGATTGGGAAATCGATGTTATTCGGGCGGCGATGTATACCGTCCACGGCGGTTATATCGACGACCCCTCGGTAAAGCAGAAAGTCATCGAAACCATAGAAGCGGCGATCGATCTTGGCCTCTATGTGATTATCGATTGGCATATTCTCAACGATGGCGATCCAAATCAGCACAAAGATGCAGCCATTGATTTTTCGACGATATGGCGCGCCGGTATGGGGATTATCCCAATATCATTTATGAGATTGCGAACGAGCCGAATGGCCCGGTCAATTGGAATCAGCATATCCGCCCATACGCGGTTGACGTGATCGATACCATTCGCGCTCACGATCCGAATAACCTTATCATTGTCGGTACCGCCACCTGGAGTCAGGATATTCACGATGCCGCCGATAATCCGCTGAGCGATCCTAACGTCGCTTATGCCTTGCATTTCTACGCCGGTACCCACGGCGAGGAATTGCGTAGTCGGATTGATTACGCGCGGTCTCGGAATGCGGCAATTTTCGTTTCCGAATGGGGTGTTTCTCAGGCGACCGGAGACGGTGGCGTTTTTGAGCAGGAAACACGGGTTTGGATCGATTTTCTGAATGATCGCCGCATCAGTTGGGTGAACTGGAACCTGTCGGATAAGGTTGAATCTTCCGCCGCCTTGGCACCGGGTGCGAGTGCCCGCGGCGGTTGGACGCAGGCTCAGTTGAGCGAATCGGGCCGATTAGTTCGCGAGTTGATAAAAGAGCGACCGTAAGCTCACGCACAGCAACGTGCGGAGCGGAAAGAAGGGGCCGCTTGTCGGTCCCTTCGCGTTTTGCGCAGAATCGTTCTACTCGATGCCGACCCGTTAACGGGCTTCAGCGATGGCGTCTTTTTTGTGTTTTAATTCCTTTCGGCTGCCGAGAGTATTAGCATTAAGAATGCTGACTGCTGCTGCGGATTCGTCATGCCTCGATTGATTTTTGGCGCCGATACGAATAGGCAGACCGAGCCTCCGTACGCGCTTCGGGTAGGGTGGGCATTTAAAGTAGATGAACAAGTACGATTACTTGGGGTTGGATGGTAAGTCGCTGAAAATACTTGTGACTGTGCTTGAGGAAAGCTCGGTTTCGGCGGCGGCGAAACGGCTTGATATGAGCCAGCCGGCTGTTAGTCATGCCTTAGATCGGCTCCGGGACGTGTTGGGCGATCCCTTGTTCGTCAAATCCGGGCGCGGTATTCGCCCAACGGTTCACGCCCGAGCGTTAGGAGAGCAGGCAAGGCGTATACTCGCCGAGATGAAAGCGCTCACCACACCGGCCGAGTTTAAGCCAGGCGATAAGCCGGTTAGCTTTACCATCGCCGCTAACGACTATCAGCGGGATTTACTCTTGCCGTGTTTGCTGGAGCGGTTGCGGCGCCAGGCATCGAATGTGCACGTGGCTGTGGTACCTTCCGGCATTCCTTCCGCCGAACAATTGCGGGACGACGGCTGCGATCTGGTCATCACGCCGCACCCGCCGCAGGCAAGCGACATCGTCCAGAAGCGAATATTGACCGACGACTTTATGTGTTTCTATGACCCGGCGGTGCGCACAGCCCCTAAGACCTTGAGCGAATACCTCGCTGCCGATCATGTCTCGGTTCGTTTCGGCAACGGAGAGCGAGTGATCCTTGACGACGAACTGGAGCAATCCGGCATTCGTCGAAGAGTAACGCTTACCGTTCCTAACTTTTCCGGCGCGCCTCCCTTTATCCGGGGGAGCGATTTGATCGCAACCATGCCCAGTTTGTTACGCCTCGGTTCGATGCAGGGTTTAGGAGCCCACCGGCCACCCTTTACCTTGCCGGAGATGCCGCTGTATATGCTTTGGCATCAACGCCATCATGCCGATCCGGTCCAGCGTTGGCTGCGAGGGGCGTTGGAAGCGAGTGTGGCCGAGGTTATGGCTTCGATTCCAGACTGATTCAAAGTCTGCATAAGTGCTATGCCATGTATCTGCTTTATCGAATGGAAGTAATCGATAAACTCTTCTTCGGACCACTCCTCAGTTGTCTTGCCTCTTATCGTTCAGGGGTTAGCGGAAGCCGCGCTGGGCGGTAAGCAGATGTCTTTAATGGTATTGGGACAATACCGAACCCTTTCTTCGGCTGGATGAAGTGCGCAAGCGAGGGCATATCGCCGTTGCCGATTTGGTGGCTTGTGCGTGTGCGCCCTTGGCTTCCTAACGCTGCATTTCCCGGCAGGTTGCCGCTCGGCGTACTAATTCACGCCCTCGTTATCGACGAGGTTTCATGCGAAAACCGAACACACTGTCTACGACCCTCCTACTAACCTCTGTGGTCGCGCTCGGGCCGCTGGCTGTCGATATGTATCTGCCAGCCTTGCCCGCCATTGGCGAGGCGTTAACGGCGACACCTGACGAAGTGCAGCTGACGTTAAGTTTGTACATGGCCGGGTTCGCTATAGCTCAGCTATTCGTCGGACCGTTATCCGACCGCTTCGGTCGCAAGCCCATCTTAGTCGGCGGTTTGATGCTTTTTGCCGTGGCCAGCCTGCTTTGTATTACGGCAACTACGGTTGAGGCATTGTGGTTAGGGCGTTTTCTGCAAGCTTTTGGAGGGTCGGCCGGCCCCGTGTTAGGGCGAGCGGCCGTGCGAGACCTGTACCCGCCGCGCGATGCGGCACGAACTATGTCGTATATGGGGTCGGTGACGGCATTAGCGCCTGCTGTGGCGCCCTTGCTGGGCGGCGCTTTACTCTTGTTTTACGGTTGGCAATCTTCGTTTGTGGCGGTGGCCATCTATGCGGTCGGGGTTATGTGCTTGCTCGCGTTGAAGTTGCCGGAAACGCTACCGCTTGAGCGGAGGCAATCCATACGGCCTAGCAATATCTTACGAAATTTTGCCGTCCTTGCCCGGCACCGCCAGTTTGTCGGCTATACGCTGACCAACAGCATGTCTTTCGGAGGCATGTTTGCCTTTATCTCGGGTTCTTCCTTTGTATTGATTGGGACGCTGGGGGTGGCTGAGCAGGCTTACGGCCTTTACTTTGCCGTAACGGTGCTGGGAATGGTGGCGGGTGCCTTCTTCGGCGGGCGTTTTAGCCGTCGTCTTGGCATGAGTCGATTAACCTTATTGGGCGCGTTCCTCGTTGCCGGCGGCGGCAGCAGCATGGGCGCGTTGGCGTTGCTGGATGTGCATACGGTTGCGGCGGTGATCGGGCCGCATACGGTGTATATGGCGGGAGCCGGTATAATGATCGGGCAGACGATGGCCGGTGCCACCGCGCCGTTTCCGCATATGGCGGGTTCCGCTTCGTCGCTTTTCGGTTTCATTCAGATGACATTAGCGGCATTGATTGGCGCTGCCGTTGGTCAATTCCACGATGGGACGCCCACCCCAATGGCGATAATAATCGCTACAACCGGTGCGCTAAGCCTAGCCAGTTATTGGTTTATTGTGCGCCGGCCGGGTCCGAGAGCGGTACGGATTTGAGAAAGGCCAAAGCTGTTCGTTAGCCGAACGACTTGGCGAGTGGCGCACAGGCGGAGGTGCACTTTTTAGCGTGTTTTGTGTCGCATAGGCCGCCTTTGGGATTTGTTCCCCGGCGCCTTTAGTCGTAGGATTGGCCGCCTGAGCTTTGGAAATATCGCCAAGTTCTGTTCTTTGCCGACGCTGCGCGTGTCGTAAGATGTCGATTGCGGCACTCTATGCGGAGTCGCTAAAGGCTTGAGGATTGGTATTTCCCTTAGTCGTGGATTCAAAGGTTTCCTGCCCGAATGAATATAACGCTTGCTGCTAAAACCCGCCTGCCCACGCCGTATGGGCTATTTCACCTGTATGGCTTCGTCGAGGAAGGCGGGCAGGAGCATTTAGCCATGGTGATGGGGGATATCGCTGGCGACGCGCCTGTTTTAGCCAGAGTGCACTCCGAGTGTTTGACCGGCGATGCTTTATTTAGCATGCGTTGCGATTGCGGTCCGCAGCTTGAGGCAGCGATGCATAAAATTGGCGAAGCGGGGCAGGGGGTTATCGTATATTTACGACAGGAAGGGCGTGGCATCGGCCTTATCAATAAATTGCGCGCCTACGCAGAGCAGGATGAAGGTGCGGATACGGTCGAGGCAAACGAAAAGCTCGGCTTTCCTGCCGATGCCCGCGATTACTCCGTGGCCGTAGCCATTCTCGCAGCGCTTGGAGTCAAGCGTGTTCGCTTGATGACCAATAATCCGCGCAAGCTACAAGCTTTGGAGGCGTGCGGTGTCGAGATTAGCGAGCGCGTAGCGCATCGCGTCGGCGCCTCGGCCGAGAATGAAAAATATCTCGCTACCAAGGCGAGTCGGCTTGGGCATCTTATTACCGACTGATTATCGCCTTATCGCCCTTTAAACTTGAGGCGCGGAGGCTTGCATCAGGTCGCTGAAGCGTTTGCCAGTAAGTGGTCGCGGAGAAAGGCGACAAATGCCTCCTGTTGCTCTTCGTCCACGGTGTCGTTGTTGGTGAACGCAGAAACCCAATGTCGGCTCCAGTCAGAGTTGCCGGCGCATAAATCCGTAAAGCTGCCCCACCAAAGAATACCGTAAGCGGGGAGGGTGAGGGCGTTTAGGGCTTGTCGCAGCTCTTCATTCGGGCCAAATACGTCGAGTTGAGTATAAATTGGACGGCTGGATTCTTTTAAATCCGTCAGCTCGTTAAGCTTGATGCCCCAGCGCTGCGGTTCCATACGCCAAAGATAAGCCGATAATTCGACGTGATCGCGAAACCACTGCAGAACCGGCCGCGTACCTGCACCATCTTCAGTCGCGCAGCCCAAAGGATAGCGTCGGGGGTCGCGTTGCGCAAGGCCGTGCGATAGCGTCGAATGAATTGCCTTCCCAGCCGTACATGATGTTTCCTTAAGGGTTGCCGAGCTTATGAGTTGGGAGTGCGATAGATGTATCAGGCACAGTTTACTGTATCAACGCAAGGGCGTGGCACGCACGAAATCACCGATGCAGTCGGTACTCAAGTCGCTGCGTCGGGTGTGGATGTCGGGCTATGTAATGTTTTTATCCATCATACCAGTGCGTCCTTAATGATTTGCGAGAACGCCGACCCGTCGGTGCGTCGCGACCTTAATCGTTTCATGGCGCGTTTGGTACCCGACGGCGATCCTATGTTCGAACACGACGCCGAAGGGCCGGATGACATGCCCGCGCATGTAAGAAGCGTATTAACTCAGAGTGCATTAACCGTTCCAGTGACTGCGGGGCGCTTGGGTTTAGGCACTTGGCAAGGGATCTATGTATGGGAGCATCGGGCCTGCGGTGCGCGGCGAAGCATTACCGTCACCGTAGTCGGGTGACCTGGAACCGGCGAAAAAGGCGTGCGAGGATGTTATTGAGTAGGGCGGATATCTGCCATATGGTATGCTCTGCCGCCATTTAGGATACTCTGAATGTATCGTTATCGTTAGCGCCTATGTTTTCTGGCTAACGCAAAGTTGATGTTTTCTTGAGGCTCCGTCAACACGGGATGAGATGCAGCGATGGCCTTGAAGCAGATCTACAAGGTGATTTTCTTTAATCAGGGGCAGGTTTACGAAATCTACGCGCGGCAGGTATCGCAGGGTGGCCTGTTCGGCTTCATCGAAGTGGAGGAATTAACCTTCGGCGAGCGGTCGCAGGTATTAGTCGATCCTTCCGAAGAGCGGCTCAAGAGCGAATTTGCCGGGGTGAAGCGGAGTTACATTCCGATGCACTCGGTTATTCGCATCGACGAGGTGGAGAAGGAAGGCGCGAGCAAAATCAGCGAGCCCAGCGGCAACGTAACCCCTTTTCCGATGCCGATGTACAACCCGAGCAAAGGTGGCGATTGAACTGAACAGCGTTTTCGTATAATCTTGCGCACCTTGTCGCGGCAACGCCAAGAAGTAGCTGCGCAGATTCTGGAGAGGTGTCCGAGCGGTCGAAGGAGCACGCCTGGAAAGTGTGTGTACGTCACAAGCGTACCGAGGGTTCGAATCCCTCCCTCTCCGCCATACAAATTAAAAGGGGCTGTCCGACAGGGCAGCCCCTTTTAATTTGTATGGCAGCTGGGGTTGAACCCTCGGAATAGACAAGTAGGGTTCGACGACGGCGAGAATCAGAAAGGACTAGTATTCTGGCGCCGAATTCGCTACCGTAACACCTCGCTGGCGTTCAGCTAGACCGTTTCAATGGTGGCTGCGCCGGTCCCCCCGCGGCGATAAGCTGTGAACCCCGTCAGGCCCGGAAGGGAGCAGCGGCAGCAGTGGACTCGGGCGCCGGGGTGTGGCTGGCGTCGGCCGCCTCCCTAATAGAGCAGAGGTCGAACAGGTTCGCGTTGAACGTGTACCCGCGCGTTGCCCTGCGCTCGGCAAAAAATTCGGCGGCCCGCCTAGCTCCTTTCCGCATTTTCTTAAACATCGCTTTGCCGCGATGGTACAATCGCTCGATTCCCGTTAGCGTCGATCATTGAGGATTCATGAGCTACCAGGTACTAGCCCGGAAATGGCGGCCCCGCAGTTTCGCTGAGATGGCCGGTCAGGAGCATGTCTTGCGTGCCCTGGTGAACGGGCTCGATAGCGGGCGCCTGCATCATGCTTATCTGTTTACCGGTACCCGCGGCGTCGGTAAAACCACGTTGGCAAGGATTTTGGCGAAATGCCTTAATTGCGAGGAAGGCATTAGCTCGCAGCCCTGCGGACAGTGCAGCGCCTGTCGAGAGATCAGCGAGGGGCGTTTTGTCGATCTAATCGAGGTTGACGCTGCTTCCCGTACCAAAGTAGAAGATACGCGGGATTTGTTGGATAACGTCCAGTATGCGCCGACTCGGGGCCGTTATAAGGTCTATCTGATCGACGAAATACACATGTTGTCCGGGCACAGCTTTAACGCGTTGCTCAAGACGCTGGAAGAGCCGCCGCCGCATGTGAAATTCCTCTTAGCGACTACCGACCCGCAAAAATCCCAGTTACGATTTTATCGCGCTGCTTGCAATTTAATCTTAAGCGCTTGCCGGCTGTTTTGATTGCCGAACACTTGCAGCACGTCCTTGACCAGGAAGGGCTGAGTTACGAGCAGCCGGCTTTGGCGACGGTAGCTCAGGCTGCTGACGGCAGTATGCGCGATGCCTTGAGTCTGCTTGACCAGGCCATTGCGTTTGGTAGCGGCGAAGTGCGAGAGCAGGAAACGCGCAGCATGCTTGGCAGCATCGGGCGCGACTTTCTGTTTGATTTGCTCGACTGCCTGGCGGCCGAGGATGGCGAAGCCATGCTCAAGGTGGTTGGAGAAATGGGCGCTCAGGCTCCGGATTATAGCGAAGCCTTGGCGGAGCTGCTGACATTGCTGCACACATTGGCTTTGGCGCAGACCATTCCCTCCAGCGTAACCGAGGATGTGCCGCAGCGGGAGCGGTTGCTTGCCTTGGCGGAGCGTTTGGCGCCGGAAGACGTGCAGCTGTTTTATCAGATTGCGTTAATCGGCCGCCGCGATTTGCCGTTAGCGCCCGACCCTCGCATCGGCTTCGAAATGGTACTGTTGCGGATGTTGGCGTTTCGCCCCCAGTCGGCGGCGCCTTCGGCACCGCGCGTTAAGGCGAGCCCACAAGCGCAGGCGCCAGAGCCGAGTAGATCGCCGGAGAAACAAGCGAAGGCGCCGATGCCCGCTGCCACACCGCCCCCAGCCGATGCTCAGCAGCCGGTAAGCGCTCGCGAGGCTCCAGCACCGGTTAGCCAGCCGGTAGCGCAGCCTGCTGCCGCTGCGAGTGCCGACGGTGCGGCTTGGTTCGATACTATCGATACCTTGGCGTTGAAAGGGCCGGCGCGTGCTTTAGCGATGCAGTGCGAATGGGTCGGGTATAGTGGCGGCAAGCTGCGCTTGCGGCTCGATCCAAATCATCAGCATTTGCGTAATCCGGCACTTGAGCAACGGTTAGCCAAGGCGTTGGGCGAGCATTATGGCGAGGACTTACAGTTAGAGATCGAAATGCGAGCACCCGAAGGGGCTATACCCGCTCAGCTGGCGGAGGAGCGAGCCGCTAACCGGCGTCAGGCGGCCGTGGAAACGATCAATCAAGACCCCAATGTCGCCGCTATGCGGGATACGTTTGGCGCCGAGGTGATTAACGGCTCGATTGAGCCTATCGATTAATAGGCGTTGTTGTCGTCGATAGGTTGTCGGTGTCAGTTGTTCCTATCGCTAAGACTATTTCGAAACCGTTTGGTTAGTTTATGGTAGCTTTCGAATAAAGGAAACTCTGAAGCTTTACCGAATTCAGAGCTTCTGCTAGTGCGCACCGTACGGAGGATCCGAAGATGAAGGGTGGTTTGGGCAATTTGATGAAACAGGCGCAGAAGCTGCAAGCGGATATGCAGCGCGCACAGGAAGAAGTCGCCAACATGGAGGTGACCGGCGAGGCTGGCGGTGGCATGGTGAGCGTCGTCATGACCGGGCGGCATGAGCTGCGGCGGGTGAGCATCGATCCGACCTTGTTCGAAGACGACAAGGAAATGGTGGAAGACTTGGTCGCCGCTGCGGTGAACGACGCGGTCCGTAAGGTCGAAGAGCAGGCAAAAGAGCGGATGTCGGATATGACGTCGGCCTAGGGTTGCCGCCCGGCATGAAATTGCCGTTCTAAGAACCTTTAGTGGCCGATCAGCTTTCGATGTGCCGGCGCTCCCTTTGGACGCGTAAGTCCGCTGGGTCGGCGCATCTATGCGTGAAGGCGTACTAGTATTCCGGCAGCACCGTGTAAGGCATAGAGACAGCATGGCTTTTTCACCGTTAATACAGAATCTGATCGATGCTTTACGGTGCTTGCCCGGCGTTGGGCCAAAATCGGCGCAGCGGATGGCGTTTCATCTGCTGCAGCGCGATCGTCCGGGGGCGGCTCGTCTCGCCGATGCCTTGGTGAAAGCCGTGGATAACGTGGGCGAGTGTGCGGAGTGCAGGTTGTTAACCGAGCAGCCGATCTGCGACATTTGTGCCAGCCCGAGACGCGATCGCAGCTTGATGTGCATTGTGGAAAGCCCGGCGGACGTGTTTGCCCTTGAGCAGGCGACCGATTACAGCGGCGTTTATTTTGTGCTTATGGGGCGCCTTTCTCCGCTTGACGGTATCGGCCCCAAAGAGCTCGGGCTGGAGCGGCTAGAAGCTCGTTTTGCGGCAGGCGAGGTGAAGGAGATTATTCTCGCGACCAACCCTACCGTGGAAGGGGAGGCGACAGCGCAATACATTGCAGAAATGGCACATGAGCATAATGTGGTCACGAGCCGGATCGCTCACGGCGTGCCGATAGGCGGCGAGTTGGAGTACGTTGACAGCGGCACCCTGTCGCACGCATTTGCCGGGCGTCGAGAGTATCGTTAAGAAGGCATAGCTAGACCCGCACTCGGCTCGGCCGGCCCAGCGTTAACAAGAAAGGATGATAGCGCTATGACGGATTGTTTATTCTGCAAGATAGTGGCCGGCGACATCGAGCCCGACACGGTATTGGAAACCGATAACGTTTTGGCGTTTCGGGACATTAATCCGCAAGCTCCCACCCATGTTTTGGTCATCCCCAAGCGGCATATCGAAAGCATCAATGCTCTGACGGCGGAAGACGCCGCGTTGGTGGGCGAGCTGTATTTAGCCGCGCGTGCCGTTGCGGAGAAAGAAGGTATCGCAGAGAGCGGCTACCGTACGGTAATGAATTGCGGCGAAGGCGCAGGCCAGACTGTCTTTCATATCCATCTGCACGTGCTTGGCGGTAGGGCTTTAAGTTGGCCGCCAGGTTAGGTTGTCTCGCGGCCGACGCTCCCTAACGAGCGGCCGTTCAGTAAGCTTTTTCTTCAGCCGCTATGATAGTGCGAAAGCTCTCAAGCCTTTCGTGATTAATGGCACCTGCTTGTGCGGCAGCCGCAATTGCGCATCCAGGCTCATTGATATGTCGGCAATTGTTGAATTTGCACTGGCCGTGAAAGGCGCGAAACTCGATGAAGCCGTGTTCGATTTGCTCTGGATTGAGGTGGCCTAGGCGCAATGTACGAATCCCCGGCGAGTCAATCAAATGGCCACCGTCAGGCAGGTGGTACAAGGTGGTTTCGGTTGTCGTGTGGCGGCCTTGTCCGCTGGCGTGGGAAAGGGCGCCTACACGTACCTGCTGATCCGGTAATAGCGTGTTGACCAGCGACGACTTGCCGACTCCCGATTGCCCCACGAGCACGCTAGTAGCGTCGCGCAAGCCCTCCCGTAAAGGGTTTATGCTGGCCTCGCTAGTGGTGCTACCGAAGTCGACGGGATAGCCGAGTTCACGGTAGCTCGCTAACGAGTCTTCTAAATCTCTACGGGCCTCGACGCTAAGCAGGTCTATCTTGTTGACCCACAAGGCTGCCTTGATTTCCAGGCTTTCCGCCAATACCAGATAGCGATCGATCAGTTCGCGGGTGAACTCCGGTTCGACAGCGACCACGATGACCATGAGGTCGACATTAGCGGCTAGCGGGCGAAGTTTGGCCCGATAGTCGGGGCGGGCAACGACGTT
The DNA here is from genome assembly GCF_003399765.1 of Alkalilimnicola ehrlichii. Classification (GTDB taxonomy): domain Bacteria; phylum Pseudomonadota; class Gammaproteobacteria; order Nitrococcales; family AK92; genus AK92. The sequence continues at coordinate 11,179 of NZ_NFZV01000013.1, forward strand.
TTGGCGCGGTTCGATACGCTCGATCACGCCGTCGGACTCGCTGCTGGCTCTCCACGCGACGTAATCGCCGCAAACCGGTCGGCCTACGCGGCGGCGAAGTTTGCAGCGCTGCAAGAGGCCGTCGGCGGTTTCGACAATCGCTTCCTGGCCATAACTGATGACGACTCGTCCCGGTTGGGTATCTTTCATGGGCTCGCGTTCGGTGACTATCGTTGGCCGCATCGGCGGCGGTCGGCAGGCAGGATAGCCTTTGTTAGAATCCCCGACAACATTAGGCTGTGTTGTCTTTCCGGTTGCGGCCTTGGCTTAAGTCGCAACCGAAAGGTTAATTTAGTACGAGGAAAAAGGCGAACCAATGGGCCCATCGGCAGATAACCTTATATGGATAGATTTAGAAATGACCGGTCTCGATACCGATAACGATCGCATTATCGAGATCGCGACAATTGTCACCGATTCGAATTTGGAGATTCTTGCGGAAGGTCCGGTGCTGGCTATCTATCAGCCGGAAGAGGTCCTAGCTGGCATGGACGAATGGAACACGAACCAACATGGGAAATCCGGGCTGACGCAACGCGTTCGGGAGAGCGAGATTAGCGAAGCCGAGGCAGAGGCTCAGACGCTGGCATTTCTCAGGCAGTATGTGCCTGCCAAGGCCTCTCCGATGTGCGGCAACAGTATCTGCCAAGATCGCCGTTTCTTACACCGCTGCATGCCTGAGTTGGAGCGTTATTTCCATTACCGCCACCTGGACGTTAGCACGATCAAAGAGTTGGCAAAACGCTGGGCGCCGGATGTGATGAAGGGGTTCAACAAAAAAGGGGCTCATTTAGCCTTGGATGACATCAAAGAGTCGATCGAAGAGCTGCGCCATTACCGCGAGCACTTCTTGAAGCTACCTGCTAGCACGTCTTCAAGCTTAGGTTAGCTCCTTTGAGAGCGCGCGGCTTGCTCGCCCTTTGGCAAGAAGCCGCTTGGTAGTCGCTCTCCGAGCGGGTTGGCGAGAGGTCCAGGGCATTGGTCCCCTGGCCGCTCGTCGATCCGCTGGCAACGTAAGTCTTTGCGGCCTTATACCTCTACCGGGGTGTTCGGATCATTTCCCCACTCCGACCATGATCCCGCGTAGCCACGTACTCGCTCAAAACCTAAATGTTTCAGCAGCACGTACGTGTGGGCTGAACGGTGATGCGTTTGGCAATGGACGACGATCTCTTTCTCAGGCGTGATGCCGCGTACTTTCAGCATCTCTCTGAGCTCCGGATCGGGTTTAAAACGTAGGTGGCGGCCCTGGTCCATGGTTTGAACCCATTCCAAATTAACAGCGCCGGGAATATGGCCCACACGTGCTGCGCGCTTATCTTCGCCTGCGAACTCAGCCGGGGAGCGGGCGTCGAGAATTTTTACGTGTGGGTCGTTTAGGTGCGTTAATACATAGCTTTTATCGGCTAGCACCTCGGGTTTTTCTATGCGCGCGCGGTAGTCGGTGGTGTAGGGCTCAATAATTCCGGCCTCCGCGTGATGGCCGTCGTTGACCCAGGCATGCAGGCCGCCGTTAAGTAACGAGATACGCTCATGCCCCAGCGCATCTAATGTCCATAGGAGTCGGCTGGCACGGCCGTTGCCTTCCTGGTCATAAGCAACCACATGCAATTCGGGCTTAAGGCCGATTTCGGAGAAAACGCGGCTTAGCTGAGCCTCGTCGGGCAAGAGACCCATCGCAGGCGGTTCTGCATGTACGATGCGGGAATACGGAAGGTTAACCGCGCCGGGGACATGGCGGTCCGCGTAAGCATTGGGGTCGCTAAGGTCGACGATCAATAACTGCTCGTTGAGCAGGTGCCTATGTAGTTGATCGGGTTCGATAACCAGTGGTAGTTCCGGGGTGGTCATAAGCGGTAACCTCCTGAGCAAAGAGGGTAACAGTAAGGTCTGCGCAAGCCCGTGAATGTAACGGCGGGCAGAGCCATATTCTCTTGTCTTTATCCTGCGTCGTCGGCTCGTTCAGGGCAAGGACCAAAAGTAAGAAGGCGCCTCAAGGGCGCCTTCTGTAGTCGGTTGCTATGTTCTAGCTATCCTGTTGCGGAATGCTTTGTCCGGCAAGGTATAGCCAGGTTTCGACAACGGTATCAGGGTTTAAGGAAACGCTCTCGATGCCTTCGTCCATCAGCCAGCGTGCCAGATCCGGATGGTCCGACGGGCCTTGGCCGCAGATACCGACATACTTGCCGGCGCGACGGGCCGCCTGTATCGCCATGTGCAGCATCGCTTTCACGGCATCGTTACGCTCGTCGAACAAGTGCGCGATAAGGCCCGAGTCGCGGTCCAGGCCCAGCGTGAGCTGCGTGAGGTCGTTCGAGCCGATCGAGAAGCCGTCGAAGTGCTCCAGGAACTGGTCGGCCAGTACCGCATTCGACGGTAGCTCGCACATCATGATGACCTTCAGGTCATTCTCGCCCTTTCTGAGGCCGTTTTCGGCCAGCAGCTCGATAACCTGCTTGCCTTCTTCAACGGTACGAACGAACGGAATCATGATCCAAACGTTGGTCAACCCCATATCGTTGCGTACACGTTTGAGCGCTTCGCACTCCATCTTGAAGCACTCGCGGAAGTCTTCGGAGATATAGCGCGATGCACCGCGGAAGCCGATCATCGGGTTCTCTTCGTGCGGTTCGTACTTCTCGCCGCCGATGAGGTTGGCGTACTCGTTCGACTTGAAGTCGGACATGCGTACGATAACCGGCTTATCGGAGAAGGCGGCAGCCAAGGTGCCGATACCTTCGGATAGCTTGTCGACGTAAAAGTCGCGTGGGCTGGCATAGCCGGCGATCTGCGTGCGGATGGTTTCCTGCAGGTCCGGCGTCTGCTGATCGAATTCAAGCAGCGCTTTCGGGTGAATGCCGATCATGCGGTTGATGATGAATTCGAGTCGTGCCAGACCGACACCTGCATTGGGCAGGCTGGCGAAATCGAAGGCGCGGTCCGGGTTGCCGACGTTCATCATGATCTTGAACGGTAGCTCCGGCATGTTCTCCAGCGATAGTTCGCGAACTTCGAACTCCTGCTGGCCGGCGTAGATGTAGCCGGTGTCGCCCTCGGCGCAGGAGACGGTGACGTCCTGACCATCCTTAATGCGGTCGGTCGCGTCGCCGCGCGACGACGGCAGGAATGCCCAGCTCGCGGGCGATGATCGCCGCGTGACAGGTACGACCGCCGCGGTTGGTGACAATCGCCGCCGCACGCTTCATGATCGGCTCCCAGTCGGGGTCGGTCATGTCGGTGACGAGTACATCGCCCGGTTCGACTTTGTTCATTTCCTTTAGGTCGGAAATAACGCGTGCTTTACCGGCGCCGATCCGCTGACCGATGGAGCGACCGGTCGCAACGACTTCGCCTCGGTTCTTCAGGTGATAACGCTGTAGCACCTGGCCGCCGTCGCGGCTTTTACCGTTTCCGGGCGAGCTTGCAGGATGTATAGCTTGCCGTCGTTGCCGTCTCTGCCCCACTCGATGTCCATCGGGCGACCGTAGTGCTTTTCGATGATCAGCGCCTGTCGGGCGAGATCTTCCACTTCAGCGTCGGTCAGCGAGAACTGGTTGCGCTCGGCCAGGTCGACGTCGACGGTTTTGACCGTTTTGCCGTGGCCGCGCTCGCCGCTGTAGACCATCTTGATGGCTTTGCTACCGAGGTTGCGACGTAGCACCGCCGGCCGACCGGCTTCCAGCGTGGATTTGTGGACGTAGAATTCGTCGGGATTCACCGCGCCTTGTACCACGGTTTCGCCCAGCCCGTAGGAGGCGGTGATAAACACCACATCGCGGAACCCGGATTCGGTGTCCATGGTGAACATAACGCCAGCGGCGCCGATATCGGAGCGCACCATCTTCTGGATGCCGGCGGATAGGGCGACCTGGCCGTGGTCGAAGCCGTGGTGTACCCGGTAAGCGATTGCCCGATCGTTGTACAGGGAGGCGAACACGTCTTTAATCGCGATCAGAACGTGATCGAGGCCCTGGACATTAAGGAATGTCTCTTGCTGACCGGCAAAGGAGGCGTCGGGTAAGTCTTCGGCCGTGGCCGAGGAGCGTACCGCGAAGGAGCCGTTGCCGTCGGCATCGAGCTTGTTGAACGCGTCGACGATGGCCTGTTCCAGCGTGGGCGGGAAAGGCGTGTCGACGATCATCTTACGAATTTTCGCGCCGACTTCGACCAGCCGGTCGACATCGTCGACGTCCAGACCTTCCAGCGCCTCATTGATGCGCTCGCGCAGGCCGCTTTCATCTAGAAAATCCCAGTAAGCGGCGGCAGTGGTGGCGAAGCCCCCAGGCACGCTTACACCGGCAGCGGATAGATGACTGATCATCTCACCGAGCGAGGCGTTTTTGCCCCCGACTCGTTCGACGTCGTTCATCCCGAGGGACTCAAACCAAACTACATACTCTTGCAATGTCGTCTCTCCCCATGGCTTGCGCGAGAGCTGTATGTCTTCCAAGACACGTCCGACAGACGTAGAAACTTTTGCGCGGCAAAGGTTACCGTGCTGAACCCGTATGGGCCAGACCCTAAATGTACTATTTCGGTAAATTCGGTACCGACGGTGCCTGTTAATGGCCTTCTCATTCCGCTAGCATGACGTGGCGCCACCGCGGAAGGCGGGCGTATTCTATCAGCTGTAGCGAGTGGAGTGCTTGTTTTTTGTACAAGCGAGCCGCCAATCATACCGATGACTAAAAAACGTACCGTATTTTTCATCTCCGATCGTACCGGCATTACGGCCGAAACGCTCGGTCATAGCCTGCTCACGCAGTTCGACGTGGAGCTAGACTTGGTGACGTTGCCTTTTATCGATAACGCCGAGCGGGCTCATGCCGCTATTGCGCAAATCGAACAGGCGAATGTCGTCAGTGGCGAACGTTCGCTGATCTTCAGCACGGTGATCGATTCGGAAGTACGATCTATTCTACGTACCGCCGATGCCGTGCTGTTCGATTTCTTCGAAACGTTCATCGCCCCGCTCGAACGAGAACTTGAGCTAAGCTCCACTCATACCGTGGGTCGTTCCCATGGTGTGGTGGATAATAGCATGTATGACATCCGTATTGATGCAATGAACTATGCGCTGAATCACGATGACGGCGTAACCACGCATCACTATACCCAAGCGGATGTCATTTTGGTCGGCGTCTCTCGTAGCGGAAAGACTCCGGCCTGTATATATCTTGCCTTGCAGTACGGTATCTATGCCGCAAATTATCCCCTGACCGAGGAGGATCTGGACGAGGGTCGCTTCCCCGAGGCTCTGAGCCAATACCGGGATAAGCTATATGGCCTTAGCATTCGCCCCGATCGGCTGGAACAAATTCGTGGTCAACGGCGTCCTAACAGTCGCTATGCCTCGCCTCGGCAATGTCAGTACGAGGTGGCGCGCGCGGAAGCATTATTCCGCAAGCAACGGATTCCGTATATCAACACCACGACCATGTCGATCGAGGAGATCGCGACCACCATCCTCCACGAGCGGAAATTGAAGCGGCGACTTTATTAGACTTCGTACGCGTTTTCCAGTGGGCGGCTGTGGCAGTCTTGCTACTGTCGATGCAAAGGGCGCGTGGTAAGATTCGAATTATGATATTGAGTTGCGACCACATAACGAGTTTGGCACCAGCACGCAGCTTCGCGAGCTTGATGGAGTTGTACGAGAACAACTACATCTACATGCGACGGCTAGTGCCCGACGTTGTCGCCGTCGGCGACGAGCAGGTATCGCGGGGCGAAGTCGACCTCTATCTGCGGATAGAGGAGTTAAGTCCGTATACCAGTACGGTCGCGCTGACGCATTATTTCGATGACAACAGCGGCCGCCGCGCGCATCCGGATCTTTTGGTGCGGATTTATCACGATGCGCAGTTAGCCGAGGTTTTGCCGGACTCGGCACTGCATTCGTTTCGTTGGACAGGCAAGGGAGCGCCGCCCGACCGTCGCAGCCTTGCCTGGCGTTGGGAAGTCAATCGTTTTCTCAACCGCTGGTTGCGCTATTGCTTAGGGGAAGGGCACCGTTTTCCGGAGCCGGGAGAGAACGATCTGGCCGTCTAGGTTGCCCCCCGCACTGGCGGGCGAGGGCTCATCGAGCCGCAGCAATTGCGGCGTGAGAATAAACGAGCTAAAACGGTAATAACCGATCTCGCCAGCTTCTTCCTTGACCGATGTCAGTTCCGCTTGTATATCTATTTCCTACTTGTACGGTAGGGAAATAGGTTCGGCGTCTCATGAAACTCTCGACGAAAGGCCGTTATGCGGTCACTGCAATGATGGATCTTGCGTTGCACGAGCAGGACGGGCCGGTTACGTTGGCGGATATATCGCGTTGCCAACGGATTTCGCTTTCCTACCTTGAACAACTGTTTGCTCGTCTGCGGAAGAATAAATTAGTGAAAGGCGTGCGTGGTCCAGGCGGCGGCTATCGACTAGCAAAACCGGCGGGAGAGATCACCATTGCCGATGTCATCGTGGCGGTGGATGAGAATGTCGATGCAACCCGTTGCGGCGGGCAACGCAACTGTCAGAGCGGTGAGCCATGCCTCACGCACGATCTTTGGACCGACCTTAGCCAGCAAATCTACAGCTTCCTCGACGGTATTACCTTAGCGCAACTTGCCGAGCGTCCGTCTGTGCAGGAAATCGCCCGCAAACACGACATTCGCGGCGAGCGGGCGAGCGCCCGAGATAATTCTGTCGCTTAATGCCGCATACCGATCGCGCGATCGCCTACGGTGCGGGAAGCGGTCTTCATTGGAGTTGCTCCACTAGCAGGCGCGCTTCTTTAGTTTCGATATAGTTAACGCCGCGCGCGACAAGATCTTTCGCCGTGGCGATATCGTTGACTTCGTAAACAGCCCATTGCCAGGAGCCAGCCCACAGCGCGGACGGTGTCGGCGGCAGCAGCACTTCGTCGCAGAATAGGTAGTCTGGTTCTAGCGTGTGGGCGCGTTCCGCCTCCGCTGTACTCCACTCCGATAATACCCAGCCGACAGGGCCGCGTCGCAGCGACCTAGCTTCCTGAATGACCGCAGGGTCCATGCTGATAATAACCGCCCGCTCCCCGAGCGGTTCGCATGCACGGGCAACATCTTGTACCGCCGCCGGTATACGATGAGTAGGTAGGCTATCGCGCTTGATTTCAACGAAAACCGTCAGCTCGCCGGTGTTTTTCAAAAGCTCTATAGCGTCGACTAAGCGCGGGATACGAATGTCGCGGTGCCGCGTGCCGAACCGTTCCGGGTCGCAGGCGCTTAATTGCGCCAGTCGAGCATAGTCGAATTCGGCGATGGCGCCTCGTTCTCCGGTAAGGCGCCAGAGGTCGGCATCGTGAAAGACAACCGGAATGTGATCACGGCTAAACTGAACGTCGAACTCGACGGCGGCCACACCGACGTCGACGGCCGCTTGTAGCGCCGGCAGCGTATTCTCCGGGTAATCGGCCGTGTAACCACGGTGGGCAATAATAAGCGGCTTTTTGCTCATAGAAGACCTCGTCCCGTTGCCCGACTGGCAGGTAACGGGGAAACGGCAACAATAAAGATGCGCTGATTTAGGCCCCGGATATTGCTGTGGCTTGCACGGTGCGTTCTAGCCACGAACGCGCCGTGCGGCAGAGGCCGTAGAGGATAAATCAGCGTCTCCTTAGCAATAGAGCCTTACGGTATTTCTTGCAAGCAGTTTTTGTTTGCGGGCGGCCTGCCAACTCGCCTTAACGTGGCGGAACGGTGGCAACGGCTTCTCGGAGCCTTTGCAGCCATTGCTCGCGGGGTGTCGGTTCGTAGCGTAGGCGAGTGTAGAGTGTGGCGATGAGCTCGGCTTTAGCGGCAAGCTCGGGGCATTCGTCGGCAACTCGTCGGGCGAAGCCGGTGGCCGTCTCGTGCGGTTGGCGGACGATGCCTTGGCGAGCGAGTTTGCGACAGAAGCGCTGAAATAAGGCACTTGCTTCGTCCGGAGGTGCCCGTCTGGTTTCCCAGAGCAAGAACAAGCTTAGCAGGCAAAGTAGGGTGGCGACGGCGACGATTAGGGCGGTTGCCATCCGTTTGCTATCGACCAAGCCTAAACGTGCAAGCACTTGTTGCTGTAGTTCTGGGCCGTAGCCGAGGACCCAATAATCCCAGCGTTGGTTTACGGCATCCCAATATAAGCGGAGCTGACGCCCCCAGCTGTTGTCGCCGCGTGCCATGCGGGGGACGGGCTCAGTGTCGGCGACGGCGCCGCCAAGACCGAGCTCAATCCGTTGCGGAGCGACAAGACCCGTTGGGTCGGCGCGTAGCCAACCCCGCTCGGGGAGCCAGACCTCGGCCCAAGCATGAGCATCCGATTGGCGAACGATCATATAGTCGCCCACGTTGTTGAATTCGCCGCCCATGTAGCCGGTAACGACGCGAGCAGGTACGCCGGCAGCGCGAAGCAGCACCACAAAAGCGCTGGCATAGTGCTCGCAGAAGCCTCTTTGGGTCTCGAACAGGAACTCGTCGACAGCATCGCGTTGCATACGCGGTGGATTCATGGTGTAGGTGAAGGGGCGAGTAGAGAAAAAGCGTACCGCCGCTTCCAGAATCTCTTCCTCGGACTTATCCGCTGCAACCCATTCCTGTGCCTGCGCTTGGGCTTTAGGGTGACGATCTGGCGGTAGTTGCAAATAGCGTTGGCGCTGGTCGGGAGGCAGAGCCGCCGGGAGCGTATTGGAGGCGCGCGAGCTAAGGCTGTAACGGCGGCTATCGTATACGGGGCTGGCGGTAACCAGCTCCAACTCCCGATTCAGTCGGCTTCGGCTTGGCGCCGTGATCGGCCGATCTAAGCTGATAAGCCAGTTATGCGTATGTGGTTGCAATACGATTGTGTAGTCGATCGCGGTGTCGGTGCCGATGTCGTAGATCGGCAGCGGTGTCTCGGCCGCCGAGTCCCGGCGCCAGGTGTAGCCATCGTAGGCAGTCAGCACCGGCCCGCGCCAATAAAGTTGGTCGCGACGAGGTAGCGCACCGTCGAACTCGACTCGGAAAGCAACCGCGTCCGACCGGGTCAACTCGCTGATAGCGCCGGGCGTCATCGTTTCGCTCAAACCGGTAATGCCGCTATGAGCATCGTCGGGAAGCGCCCATAGCGGCCCGGGTAATCGCGGAAACAAAATAAAGAGTACCACCATAATGGGAAGCGCCTGCGCTAATAAACCGGCTGCCAGACGAAATTGCGGTTGCGCCGTCGCGGTCGCCGGGGCTTGTTGAACGGCTATCAAAATGGCCGTCATCGCCCAAACGGCGGCTAGCAAGTACAGTGCGCTGGGAATCGACTGAGAGTGGAAGAACTGCGTCAGGATTAGGAAGTAACCGAGGTAGAGAACGACCAGCAAGTCGCGCCGGCGGCGCAGCTCCAGCAGCTTTAGCGCAGTCATGACCACCAACAGCGCGGTGCCGGCTTGAAGCCCGATAAAGGTGCCGTGGTGGATAACGATGCCGGTGCCGATGCCGACGGTGAGCGCCCCGCGAAGCCATCCAGCCGGTAAGCGGCGCCCGGATCGATTAAGGTAGTAGCCCCAGAGGCCCAGACCTAGCGCAGCTGCGGTAATCCAAGCGGGAAGGCGCAGCGCATGGGGGAGCAGGATAGCCGCTAAGGTTAGCAAAAGAGCTAGCAGCAACGGTTGCGGTAGCGCCATTGCCTGATTGCGAGTCATGCGGGGCATAAGGCAAGCGTTCTCAGACATTGATGGCAGTGGGGGGCGCCTTGACCGGGCGCGACTTCCGTATGAGGCAAGCGCAGGCCATAGCGCAACCCCTGTTCCTCGGCGTCGAGTATCCAGCGACACAGCTGCGATAAGCGTTGTTCGTTATCCATGCCTTCGAGACGGTGCCAATCGAACCAAAGCCCGTTTTGGGCTGCGCTTTGGTAGAGCTTGGTTTGCGGCGGCAGCCCACGGGCGATGGAGTGCCAGTTGACTCTGTTCAGAGGGTCCCCAGCCTGATAGCGGCGAACGCCATGGAAGTCGTCCTGATCCTCCCCGGCGGTTTTGTGCAGACTATCGCTGGTGCCGCTAAAGCGTAGCGGCAGGCCGGTGTCGGCAGGGCGAGGGTAAACAAGACATTCGCTGTCCACGTCGATCCAAGACCATGCAAACACCAAACCGCCAGGAAAGCGAGAGATAATACGGCTGCGGCCAGCGGCAACGACGCCGCGGGCGGTCGTCTTTCGTTGCAATGTCAGTACCGTGCTGTCATAGGGTGCGATATCGCTCGCCTCTTGTAAGCTTCCCTCGCGATGCAGTTCAATTCCCAGCCGAGGGCGACGGCTGCGGTTGTTTAGCTGGAGCGGGAAGGCGGCGTTAGCACCGGCAAAAACCGGCTCCGGAGGCTGACAGCGCAACTCCAGCCCCAGTAAATTGCGGAAACAATGCAGGGTAAACACCAGTGCGAGCCCAGCGAGAAGAAACGCCAAGGCGAAAGCCATGCTGTTGCCGTAGTTCATCGCGGCGAGCCACATGACAATGAGCATACCGGTATAACCCAGGCCCGCCCGGGTCGGCAGTATAAAGATGCGGCGGTAGCGCAAGCCGATCGGTTGTTGGCCGACCGTATCGCCGCGGACAAGCCAGGCTTGCAAGCCTTCGGGTAAACGTTCGACAAGCCGCATCAGGGAATGGAAACCTGCTGCAGTATAGCGACGGGGCCGACTTGGCGATTGGCGGCAAGGCTTGCTTCGTTCGGGTGGAGCCGATGGTTGGCGACGCTTGGAAACACAGCCTGTACGTCTTCCGGATAAACCGCATCGCGATTATTCAGTAGTGCCCACGCTTGTGCCGCTCGCAGCAGCGCCAAGCCCGCCCGCGGCGACAGCCCCACCCGGTAGTGGCCGCAGGTGCGGGTATGCGCCAACAAGGCTTGTACATAGTCGATGAGGGCAGCCGACGCATGAATGCGAGGAACCTGTTGTTGCAGCGCTAGTAGATCCGGGGCGTTGAGCGCGGGTTGCAGGCGCTGCAAAAGGCTGCGTCGACTCTCGCCTTGGAGCAACATCCGTTCCGCCGCTGCGCTGGGATAGCCCATTTCGATACGCATCAGGAAGCGGTCGAGCTGGGACTCCGGTAATGGAAAGGTGCCGATTTGCGTGTCCGGATTCTGAGTAGCAATCACGAAAAAGGGGCGGGGGAGGGGGCGGGTTTCGCCTTCTACCGTGACCTGCCGCTCTTCCATTGCTTCTAGTAAGGCGCTTTGGGCTTTAGGCGTTGCGCGGTTGATCTCGTCAGCGAGTACAAATTGCGCAAAGATCGGGCCGGGCCGAAAGTTGAGTGTGCCGCTGTTGTGCTCGTAGATCGAGCAGCCGACAATATCCGCTGGCAGCAAGTCGGCGGTGAACTGGATGCGTTGCAGCTGTAAACCCAGTAGGCGCGCCAGCAGGTGCGCCAGCGTGGTTTTCCCAACGCCTGGTAAGTCTTCGATCAATAAGTCGCCATCGGCGAGTAGGCAGGCGAAGGCCAGCCGAAGTTGCGTCTGTTTGTCGAGAATGATTTCGTCGGCGGCCTGAAGAGCTTGCGCTAAGGCTTGGGGCATGAATGACTTCCTGAAATTAGCACAGGCTGCCCAGAACCCGTGCAGAGTTTCGGGCAGCCTGTGAGAGAGCGCTTTTCCTTTTTCGCCCTAATTTATACCACGTCATTCAAAACGGCTCGACTTAGGAGGCGCTCACGCCGGCTCCAGGACATCGGAGCCGAATACTTCGTAGTGAATCCGCGCCGGGTCGATGTCGTTACGATGTAAGGCGTCTCGATGAAGGCGGATGAATGGAAGCGGTCCGCAGAGGTAATAGTGTGCCCCAGGTAGCTCGAAACACTCTGGGACGGCTGTTAGATCGACTTGACCTTGCTGGTCGTAGTCGTCCCCGAGGCGGGCATGAGGTTCTGGGTTTTCGAGAAAAAAACGCTTTTCAACCCTGGGTGTTCGCTTTCGAGCGCCCGTACTTCCTCTCGCATCGCCTGTACCGCACGGTTACGAGCACCGTGAATGAACAGCGCCACTGCGTCCGGAGCTTGCGCAAGGTGCTGTTTAAGCATTCCGATCATGGGTGTGATGCCGACGCCGCCGCTAATAAAGACTTGCGGCGAATGCGTTGTAGCCGTGAGCAGGAAGTCCCCAAAAGGCGGGCTAAGCTCAAGTTCATCGCCTTCGTGGAATTCGTCGTGCAATAGATTGGACACCATGCCGGCTGGATTGTCAGCGGGGTTTTCGCGTTTGACGGAGATACGCAGATACTCGCCATTGGGAACGTCCGACAAGCTATACTGCCGCGGCTGAGTCAGGCCCAGAGCCGGCACGTCGACGCGTACGCTCACGTACTGCCCGGGGGTGTATCGAGGCACGGCGTCGCCATCGCTGGGATAAAGATAGAAAGAGCATATTTCCGCACTTTCCCGGACTTTCCGGCGGATAGTGAAACGCCGCCAACCCCGCCAGCCGCCCGGTTTGCTGCTGGCTTCTCGGTAAAGTTCGGCTTCCGCTTCGATAAAGATATTGGCAAGTTGGCCGTAAGCGGCGCGCCAGGCGTCGATGATCTCATCGTTTACCGCGTCGCCGAGCACTTCTTGGATGGAAGCAAGCAGGTGTTCGCCCACGATATCGTATTGGCTCGGCTCGATATCGAGGCTGGCGTGCTTATGCGCGACCCGGGAGACGGTGTTCGCAAGTACTTCCGGTCGATCGATATTGGCCGCGTAGGCATAGACCGCATTAGCCAACGCCTTGGGTTGATCCCCAATGGCTTGATGGGCCTGATTGAAGATGCTTTTTAGTTCGGGGTGGTGACGGAACATGCGCCGATAGAAATGCTCTGTGATTGCCAAACCGTGCTCGGCAAGCACAGGAGCGGTTGACTTTACGATGGCCTTGTCTTGTTCCCTGAGCATAGAACGCCTCCATAAGATGTAAATGTAATACATCTTAAAGCTATCAGAATTGGAGTGCATGATCCAGTCGGGGGGCTGCGAGCTTGGATACACCGGCAAAGGGAAGGCAAGCTCTAAATAAGCGCTAACCCTGTTTTGAGGCGGGAGCGATCAGATCGGGAGCGTTGTTGCTGGGTCGGTTGACCGCCGTGCTGACAGGGTAGATTTCCAACGAATCGGGCGGCACGCGCTTGACCGCTTCGCGGACGGTTTTGCGATCAACCAGGCTGGGGTCCAGCCAATCGCTCCAACACGCCTGCGCTAACACCACCGGCATGCGCGAATGCACCTCAAGCAGCGGTCCGAAGGCCGGTTCAGTGAGTATCGCGCAGCTAGTTTCAGTGCCATGTCCGGTCGGTTCCCATATCGCCGCCAGCATGAGAATCTCGCCGTTCTTGGACTGAATGTAATACGGTTGTTTGTGCCCATCTTCCTGGCGCCATTCATAGTAACCGTCGGCCGGAACTAGGCCGCGCCGATGAGCGAAGGCATGGCGGAAGTATCGGCTTTTAGCGACATTCTCGGCCCTTGCGTTAATAGGGCGGGGCGCGTTGCGGCCTTCCGTCCAGGTCGGATGGAATCCCCACCAACTAAAGCCAAGTTGCAAAGCACTTAGAGTTTGCGGTGCCAGTGCCAGGCTAATTTGCGTGCCGGGCGCCACGTTGTAGCGGGCGATTTGGTCTCCCACAGGGTGGTTTATACCCAATAACCGGGCAACGCGGCCTCTGGATGAATACAAAGCAAAGCGTCCACACATGCCGGGCAACCTCGCTGAGGGTTGTCTCCGACATGTGGGCAGAGCGTTCGGTTTTCTGCCTGCGGGGATAACTCGCGCGAACCCATGCATGGCATGGCAGCGGAGAGCGTTCCCCCGCTAACGGATCACTTCCGTCGAGCCCCTTTCAACGGTTGCTCGAAGATCAGCGAGCCGGAATCGGGGCGCAAGCGATACACTTGTGCGGGGCGGTGGCTGGCCGTTTCGAAGCAGTCTGCAATCGGTTCGACTAACGGTTCGATGCGCCGGCGAAAGGCGCCGGCGGTCAAGCGCCGTTGCAGCACTAATTCGAAGACTCGCTGCATCTTGCTGAGGGTAAAGCGTTGCGGCAGGAGGTGTGCTGGCAGTGCCGTGTATTCGGCCTTCGCGCGGATGCGCCGAATAGCGCAATCAATCAGAGCCCGGTGATCGAATGCCATGGCGTCCGGTAGAGCGCTAAGCGGAAACCATTTTGCCAGGCGCTTATCGATAGGCGGTACGTCGTCTTCGGCGATCAGCGCGAAGAAGAGCACCGTCAGCGACCAGCCGCGCGGGTCGCGTTCGCGACCGCCAACCGTTTTGACCTGTTCCAAGTAGGGGGAGACGAAGGCGGCTTTTTCCTTTAGTTTGCGTACTGCGCAGGCTTCCGGGTCAGCGTCGTTTCGGATATCGATAAAGCCACCAGGCAAACCCCAGCTACCTAAGAAGGGGTGCTCTTCTCGTTTTACTAGCAAGACCGCTAACTGCTCGTCACGCAGCGTAACGATGACAGGATCTACCGTGACCAATGGCGTAGCATAGGCCGACGCATCGTACTCGGCCAGGAAACGGGCCTCGGCGGCTGAAGCCGGGCGATAAGTCGAGCTAGTCATAACCGAGGCGACTCCTCTGCGAGTAGAATGGCTTGACATCGTACCAACTTATTCGTAACCTGCAACTAAGTAATTCGCAACAAGAGAAAAAGGGCAAGAATAATGACTAAACTGCCGCCGAAAGATGTTGTTGCTTCACTCGACGTCGATGCGCAGAAATGCTTTACTCCGGTTTGTCCGGATGAGCTGCCGGTACCGGAAGGGGACGAGATCGTCGACGAGCTAAATGCCCAGGCCGGTCTTGCGCGACTTCGGTTGTTTTCCAAGGATGCGCATCCGGCGACCCCGGTTTGGTTGGCGGATGCCGAGCACCCTCCCTTATCGCCCGTCGAGGGCGAGGCCAATGCCGATCTGTATTGGCCGTTGCATGCCGTTCCGGGCACCCGCGGTTTCGAACTGCTGGACGGTTTACCGGCGGAGACGGCCTACGATCACCCAATCTACAAAGGCGTGGCGCCCGATATGCACCCCTACGGGGCGGCATACCACGACCTTGCCGAACGGATTTCGACGGGGCTGATTGAGTATTTAACAGTCAACCGGATTAGCCATGTTATTGTCGGCGGCTTAGCGTTGGAATTCTGCGTGGCTACCACAGTACGACAATTGCAAGAAGCAGGTTTTCAGGTGATTCTGAATCTTGCGGCAACTCGGCCTCTGGATCGAGAAGCGGGCGAGCGAGCGGTCCAGTCGATGCGCGAACAGGGTGTGTGGGTTGTTCGGAACGCGGCGGAGTTGCAAGCAGAGGTAGAGGCGTAAGGCGATGGAACCGATTATCACCAGTTTGTTGGATACGGACCTCTATAAGTTAACGATGATGCAGGCGGTGCTGCATCGTTACCCCCAGGCGCACGTACGTTATGAGTTTCGGTGCCGTAGCGCGCATAAGTTAGGAGCGCTCGCCGAGCGTGTCGAAGCGCAAGTCGGCATGCTGCGAGGCGTCGCGCTTACTAAGGACGAAGCCGAGTACCTGCGCTCTTTAAGGTTTATGAAAGACGATTTCGTCGACTTTCTCAGCTTGTTTCGCTTTAACCCGGACTACGTTCAAGTAAGCCGCGATGGGGACGAGTTGCGCATAGCGATCGAAGGGCCGTGGTTGCATACGATTTTGTTTGAGGTTCCGCTGCTCGCCATTGTTGCCGAGTTGGAGTTCGAAACCCATCCCGATCAGGCGCGATTGCTGGCCAAGGGGCGAGAACGGCTGGAGGAGAAACTGGCGCTGTTACGTTCAGCCGACGTGGTGCCTGCCTTTGCCGAATTCGGTACCCGCCGCCGGGCCGCCCGCCGCTGGCAGACGGAAGTGGTGAATCGGTTGCTGGAGGCGAAAGGGTTTTCCGGTACCAGTAATGTCGACCTTGCCCGTCGCTTTGGCTTGCTGCCAATTGGGACTATGGCACATGAATGGTTGCAAGCCCATCAGGCGTTAGGGGCGCGTTTGGTCGACTCTCAGAAGGCGGCGTTGGAAGCGTGGGTGCAAGAGTATCGAGGAGACCTAGGCATTGCGCTGACGGATGTTATCGGCATGGACGCATTCACCCGCGATTTCGACCTCTACTTTGCAAAGCTATTCGACGGCCTGCGCCATGATTCAGGCGATCCGGTGGTGTGGGCCGAGACAATGATCGCGCATTATCGAGCGCTGAGGATCGACCCGCGTAGTAAGCAATTGGTGTTCAGCGACGGGCTCGATGTCGAGCAAATGATCGCTCTGGAGAAAGCGTTCGGGCAGCAGGCAAAAATTGCTTTCGGCGTCGGCACCAACCTAACCCATGACCTGGGTATCGAACCGCCTTCCGTGGTCATTAAAATGACCGAATGCCAAGGACAGCCGGTGGCAAAACTTTCCGACAGCGCGGGTAAAACGATGTGTCGGGATGCGTCTTACTTGAATTATCTGTGCAGCGTATTCGGCAAAGAGGCGGCGTAATTCGGCAGGTTGAGAGGGGCTTCAAGAAGCATTGGTAGGTGTTAAAGCCAAAAACGGCCACTGGCCGGTTTTTTTGTGTTGGTGGAGGCGGCGGGAATCGAACCCGCGTCCGCAAGAGCTCTACCGTCGGCTCTACATGCTTAGCCCGTCTATTACATTCGCCGAACGCTGCCCAACGAGCTAGGGATCACATTCGACTAGCCTGATTGATTTAACAGTGACGAGTGCAGGCGGTACCCGTCAGCTGCGATCCTGTGAGCTACGACCGTTGATTCGGAGGCACAGGCACCATCCGGTCAACGGCTAGCGGGATTTAGGCCGCTAGAGCGTAGTTTTCGTCGTTGGCAACTATATTTAAGTTGGCAGCTTTTTTTACGAGGGAAAGCTACATCCTCGGCATGCACCTAAGGCTTTGCGACTTGCGTCGAAACCATGTCGCCCCCTTAGCATTGAGTAAGACAGTCTATACCAATGCAAAGTTCCCTGCGAGTATTTCCTCGCTCGTACTTATTGCGTACGGTGTTTCAGTAAGCGCTCTTTTTGTCGCTTCCAATCCTGATCTTTCTTGTCGGCCGCTTGTCGTACTGCTTTTGCCTTTGGCTAAGCCGACATTAAGCTTGGCGCGGCCGCGTTTCCAATGTAGGTCCAACGGTACCAGCGTGTAACCGGCTCGTTCCGTGGAGCCGACCAGGCGGCTGAGTTCCCGTTTATGCAGTAGAAGTTTACGCGATCGCGTCGGGTCGGGTTTGATATGGGTCGATGCCGTTGCAAGCGGCGTGACATTCGAACCCACAAGCCATGCCTCGCCCCGCCGGACGACGACGTAAGCTTCCTGTAGACTGACACGCCCGGCACGGAGGCTTTTCACCTCCCAACCTTCGAGTGCCAAACCGGCCTCAATCCGCTCCTCGATAAAATAATCGTGCTTAGCGCGACGATTCAGAGCGATCGTGGCACTGCTATTGGTCGATTTGTTGTTGGCTTTCTTACTCACGCGGCTATTGTACTCACAGCAACGCCTGCGGGCTAGTGGCCGATCATCTTTCAGGTCGCGTTTTCAGAAGGTTTTGCTGCCTGCGGCTACAGGTGCGTAGCTCCTTTCGCTAAATTAGCGTGTGGCCGTTAGTGCGAGGCACACTTTACCGCAGTGTGTCTTCAAATCGTGGGCGCATACCAAGCCCGGCCGCCCGGCGGCAGTGGAGGTTCAAGCGATTCGTCTCTTTGGCCATAGCTTGTGTTATGCGCATAAGTTCTCGTCGGATGTAGCGCCGAGCTTCTAAGCCTGGGGGCATGTACCGGGGGATGTAATCCATGGCAGGGCATATGCCTTGTGCGCGAACCACGAAATCCGCAAACACATCAACCGTTTCAGGTGTCATTCGCCAAGATGAGACTTGTGCCCCGTAGATAGGGCGTAGACCCTCTCGGATAGCCTCTTTTTCTCTGTGCGACAGTTCCATTATCGCGCTTCTCTTGTTGATAACCCCGAAACATGTTGTTGGAACTCTGCTTTAGATAATCCTGACCCGCGAATTTCTAAGAAGGCGTTTGGCGCAGCATCGTTGGAGACAAATGCTATGTGTAATTCCTGGCCGCTGCGGGACTCTGGTTGGAAGTAATACACATTTATAGGAGCCTTCGATAAATGAGTGATCGTAGTGTCTTCGGACATGTCCTGCATGGCTTTTAGAAGCTGCGAATACCGAAACAAGCTTTTTTCTATCGCCGTCTCCTTCGGTTCTTCCTCGGGGGTTTTCTCGAACGCATTGCGAAGGAAATCTACGAAATTGATAGCAAAGGGATCAAAGCCGTAGTCCGAGGTAAAGCCATAGGCTTCCGCATCGTAGGTATGGAAGATAAGCCGAGAGCCGTCGAGGTCAAAAGTGAGTATAGCGTTTCGGTGAACCACGCGTTGCGGAGGCTTGGGGAGGCTGAGAACCAGTTCAGGTCCAACTTCTAGCTCGATAGTTCGGGCGGCGTGTGAGTGTTGTGGCCAGTCGCCAGAAACTGCTGTCAGTGAGCACTGAGGCAGTTTGCAGAGGTCCGGCATTGGAATCTGCTGGCTATAAACGGAGGTGGTTGCCAATAAAGAAAGGCCTAGTATTGTAAGTGCCCTTAAAGTTCCTGTTGCCATTATAATTCTTTGCTCTTAATAAGACTCTAATTTATCTCGAAAAGTTAAGGTTAAGGTGCGCTTGTAAAGCAAAGCTTTTATTTCTTTTATCGTCAGCTTGTTTTAAAAGCAAGTCGTTTTCTTAAATGAGAAACGATAGCGGTCTTGGTGGGCGGGTGGTGCTGGCCAGGTGGGTGGCAGAGGGAGGTGCTGTGGCGGCTGTATAGAGAGAGGAGGGGCAGGTCGAACAACTTGTGCTTGCGGTTGAGGGGGAAGTCTATGACAATATTAGCGAGAGGCGAGCCAGGAGAACGATAACAGTGAGCTCTCAGCGGCGCTCAATTCACGGCCAGTGGTCGTCGCGCCTAATCTTTATCTTGGCGGTAACGGGATCGGCGGTAGGTCTCGGCAACATCTGGAAGTTTCCGTATCTGGTCGGCGAGCATGGCGGCGGTGCATTCGTGCTGGTTTATCTGGCCTGCATGTTAATCGTCGGTCTGCCCTTGCTGGTTGCCGAGATCGTTATCGGGCGTCGGGGACGATGCGCTCCGGCAGGAACTATGGAGCGCGTGGCTACCGAAGAGGGGGGCGCTCGGCATTGGAAATATGTCGGGTGGTTGTCCTTGCTGGCTGCTTTTCTGGTGTTATCCGTCTATAGCGTCATTGGCGGTTGGTCTTTGGCCTATGTCTTTCGCACTGCGGGCGGTGTTTTCTCCGGAGCGGACTCTTTCCAGGCCGTACTCGTTTTCCAAGAGCTGATCGGTGATCCCGAGAAGGTTCTAGCGTGGCATACGCTTTTTATGGCGGTCACCATGACATTGGTCGGGCGCGGCGTGCGGGAGGGGCTTGAGGAGGCTATTCGCTGGTTCATGCCGTTGCTGCTTCTGTTACTGATATTCCTAGCCGTATATGCCGCGGGTACGGGGCAAACCC
The DNA here is from genome assembly GCF_003399765.1 of Alkalilimnicola ehrlichii. Classification (GTDB taxonomy): domain Bacteria; phylum Pseudomonadota; class Gammaproteobacteria; order Nitrococcales; family AK92; genus AK92. The sequence goes on from NZ_NFZV01000013.1 coordinate 30,742, forward strand.
GGGAAGCGTTAGCTTTTCTGTTCTACCCCGATTTTAGCCGTATTAGCGGCGGCGTTGTTTTGGTGGCGATGGGGCATGCCTTCTTCACGCTCAGTTTGGGCGTCGGTGCCGTAATGGTCTATGGTGCTTATCTCCATCGGCGGGTGTCGGTTTTGCCCGTTGCCGGCGTTATTGTCGGCTTGGATGTGGTGATCGCGCTGCTAGCCGGGTTGGTAATCTTCCCGTTGGTTTTTGCGCACGGTACGCCCGCCGACTCCGGGCTTGGTCTGGTTTTTGAGACGATGCCGTTGACCTTTGCCCAAATGGACAGTGGCGTCTGGTTTGGAACCCTGTTTTTCTTGTTGGTTTTATTCGCGGCTTGGACGTCGGCCATTTCCTTGCTGGAGCCGCTCGTGGCGCATGTGGTCGAGCACACAAAGCTGGACCGCTCTTTGGCGACCAGCTATGTCGGGGCCGCTATATGGGCTTTGGGCGTCGTGTCGATCTTGTCGTTTAATCTGTGGGAGCACGTGCGACCGCTGGGTAATGTCTCCGGCTTCGAGCAGAGTACTTTGTTCGATCTGTTCAGCTTCCTCGCGATCAATGTGTTATTGCCTATTAGCGGGTTGTTGATCGCGTTTTTTGCGGGTTGGCGGCTGTCAAAGGCATCCGTTCGGGTGGAGTTGGGCGGCGAGTACGGTTGGCGGGTTTGGCATTTTACCATTCGTTTCATTACTCCTTTGGCCGTTCTGCTTGTTCTGTTGCATTCGATTCGATTGATCTGATTTATGGACTCGACGTCGGTCAGTGTCGTTAGGGCAAAAGCTGTGTCACGCGCTTAACTCGGCGTTGCTCGTCGTGCGTCGACCTCATGTACACTATGGTCGCCCCTGTAATTGATGTCGGACTAAGCCCATGTCCATAGGGAAACGAGATGGGTTTGCCGTCGGTTTCATGTTTCTTCGTTTAAAAAGGTTAGTTGCGCGTATGACGACGATTTCCCGCAGCGCGTTGGTTTCTCACTCTGCGGAGCAGATGTACAACCTGGTGTGCGATGTCGACAGTTATCAGTCGTTCTTGCCCTGGTGTCGAGATAGTCAGGTACACAGCCGGGATGCCGATGAAATGAAAGCGACGATCGTCATCGCAAAAGGCGGTTTGGAGCGTTCGTTTACCACTTTAAACCGCCTCCAGCGTGGCAAGATGATGGAAATGCGGTTGGTGGAAGGGCCGTTCCGGCATCTGGAGGGGTTCTGGCGCTTTCAGGCTTTGCGGGAAGACGCATGCAAGGTATCGTTGGATCTCGATTTCGAGTTCTCCAACCGTTTGATGACGATGGCTTTCGGTAAGATTTTTACCCAAATAGCCAATACCTTGGTCGACGCCTTTGTGAAACGGGCGAATGAGGTCTATGGCCGCTAGCTCGGGGCGTGCGACGTGCGTGATAGAAGTGGCGTATGCGAGGCCCGACGAGCAGCTTGTCCTCCAGCTCAGCGTGGAGGAGGGGGTTAGCGTTGCCGAGGCCATTGACCGGTCGGGGATTTTGGCGCGCTTTCCCGAAATCGATTTGGTACACAATAAAGTCGGAATATTCGGCCGTTTGGTGGCGCTCGATGAGCCGCTGCGGGATAGAGACCGAGTTGAAATCTATCGCCCGCTGCTGGCCGATCCTAAAGAGGTGCGAAAGCAGCGGGCGAAGCGGATGGCTGAGCAAAAGAATCGTTAACCAAAGGCCGGGGAGAAGCTTCAGCCCTCGGCGGCTTGGCGTTTGATCTCGGTAACGCGGTCGGATTCGTCGAAGAGGACGGTGACCCGTTTGTAATCGACTCGGCGGCCATCCTGTTGCAACGTGTAGATATACTCCCAGCGTCGCTCGTTGTGTACTGGGGTAAGGGTTGGGGAACCGAGCAGGTGCTCGACTTGGCGTCGAGTCATGCCGGGTTCCAACCGTTCTAGCGCTTCTTCCTCAATGATATTGCCCTGCTGGACCTCAACCGCATACGTGAAGGGTATGCGTCCGTTCGAGCAGGCCGCCAATCCGATAACGCTGATGTATAATAGGGTGCAAGCGAGAGTACGCATCATTCTCAACATGGTCAGGTGAATGGCTTGATCATACCGCACACTCACTGAAGATACATCAGGCAGGGGGTATTTTGGAGTCAAAAGATCTGCGAAAAGCGGGGTTGAAGGTTACCTTGCCAAGGATGAAGATCCTTGAAATGCTCGAACAAAGCGAGAACCGTCACCTTTCCGCTGAGGATGTCTACAAGGCCCTGCTAGAAGCAGGCGAAGACATTGGCCTGGCGACCGTGTATCGAGTGCTGACTCAGTTTGAGGCGGCCGGACTCGTTGAGCGGCATAACTTTGAGGGTAATCAATCGGTTTTTGAGCTTGCCGAAGAGGATCATCACGATCATATCGTTTGCGTCGATTGCGGCGCTATCGAAGAGTTCTTTGATGAAGTGATTGAAGAGCGGCAAGAAGCGATCGCGAAGCAATATGGTTTCGAGATTACCGATCACGCGCTGATCCTATACGGTAAGTGTAAGAAATGCCGGCGATCAGAAGGTAAAGGTAAGAGTTGACGGTGTGAGCCAATGGTAGGGCAGGCATTCTGCTCGCCCTACCATTGGCCGTGGTTTATGCGCTAGTGGCTTCCTGTGCAGCTTCGCGGGCTTTCTCCAGCATCTCGCGCGCGTGATTGAGCGTGTTCTCTGTGATTTCTACGCCGCCGAGCATGCGGGCAATTTCCTCGACGCGTTCATTATTATCCAGCCGAATAACGGTCGTGCGCGTAGTCTCGCCGTCGCTTTCTTTCTTGACCCGGTAGTGGTGTTCGGCCTGTGCCGCGACTTGAGGTAAATGGGTAATGCATAGAACTTGGTGCGTCCGTCCGAGTTGCTGAAGCTTGCGGCCGACGACTTCTGCGACTGCACCGCCCATGCCGGTATCCGCTTCGTCGAAGACTAAGGTCGGAATTTTTGCTGTATTAACCGTGGCGACTTGTATAGCTAGCCCAATCCGCGACAATTCGCCCCCAGACGCTACCCGGTGTACCGGTCCGAAGGATTGGCCAGGGTTGGTGCGGACCGTGAATAGGACGTGGTCGGCTCCAAACCGACTGGGTGCGTTCGTGTCTTGCGGCTCAACCTCGATACGTAGCTCGCCGCCGGGCATGCCGAGTTCTTTGATGAAGCCGGTGACGCTTTGGTCGAGCAAGGTCGCTGCCTGGCGACGGGCTTCGGTCAGTTGCGATGCAACTTGGCGATACTCGCTCATGATGTTCGCCTGCCGCTGTCTTAGCGCGGTTAAACGCTCTTCGGCGCCCTCTAGGTGGGCTAATTCTTCTCGGAGCGCTTCGAGTCGTGCCGGGAGTTCTTCGGGACGCAATCGATGTTTGCGCGCCAAATCATTAAGCGAGCCCAGGCGTTCCTCTATCCATTCCAAGCGGCCGGGGTCGAGGTCGACCGAGTCGGCATAGCGCCGGAGATTGTCGCAACCTTCCTCAAGTTGGATGAGTGCGTTATTGAACATTTCGTGCGCATCGCCTAACGCCGGATCGATGCTCCGCATGCGCTCCAGTTCGCCGGCTGCATGACTAAGTGCGCTTTGTGCCGAGCCGTCGTCGTCGTATAGAGTGGTGAGCAGTGCCTGGCAAGTGGTGAGGAGGTCGCCGGCAGAGGATAATTTGCGGTGCTCTGCATCGAGTGCTTCGATGTCCTCGGCTTCTAAGCCGAGGGCTTCCAGCTCGTTGACCTGATAGCGCAACAGTTCGAGCCGCGATTCGTAGTCTTGTTGACCGCCTTCCAGCTGTTCGATTTCCCGCTGTAGGTCGCGATACTCCGAGTAGAGGGCGGCAGCTTGACGCAGCAATTCTTGATGTCCGCCGAAATCGTCTAGCAGTTGGCGTTGCATTTCTTTTCGCAGCAACGATTGGTGGGCATGCTGACCGTGGATGTCTACTAACTGTTCGCCGAGCTCTCGCAGGGCCTGAAGCGGTGCAGGGCGACCGTTGATATACGACTTCGAGCGCCCGCCGGCTTGAATGATTCGGCGGAGGATGCAGTCGTTGTCCTCGCGCAGTTCGTGCTCGTCGAGCCAGGCGAGTGCTGGGTTGCTCTCGTCGAGTTCGAAGCTGACAGTTAGCTCCGCCCGGTCAGCGCCAGGGCGAATGGTATCGCTATCCGCGCGATCGCCTAAACATAGCCCCAGCGCGTCGAGAAGAATCGACTTCCCGGCCCCGGTTTCCCCGGTCAGGGCGCTGAGTTTGTCGTCGAACTCTAGGTCGAGTTGATCGACGATAGCGAAATCGCGTATGTGGATATGGCTCAACACCGGCCTTGTCCTCCAGCAATCGCGGTCAGTGGCGGATTGTTATCGAACGTAAATGTCGCCCCAGCGTAGTTTTGCTCGGAGCAGGTCAAAATAACGATACTGCGGCGGATGAATGATGCGAACGGAGCGAGGGTGGCGGCGGATGATTAAATGACCGCCTTGGATCAAACCCAGGTCCGCTTGGCCGTCGCAGCTTATTCCGGCGCGATCGATCGAGTCTTGGTGTACAACGATTTCGACCTCGCTGGAAGAGTCTATCACCAGCGGGCGGTTGCTCAGGGTGTGTGGGCATACCGGCACTAACACCATGCATTTGGCATCCGGATGGACGATGGGGCCGCCGCCGGCCATAGCATAGGCGGTGGAGCCGGTCGGGGTCGAGACGATCAAACCGTCGGACCGGTTATGGCTAACCAGTTCGCCGTTAACGTAGGTAACGAACTCGATCATACGGGCGCTGTTCCACTTATAAAGCACCACGTCGTTAAGAGCGATACCGCTGGCGACCACTCTGTCGTCCTGCCGAATCTCCGCCGTGAGTAAGATTCTTTCATCGGCCGTGTATTGACCGGCTAAAACGTTATCGAGTTCGCTGAGGTTGCCTGGCGAGACATCGACCAGAAACCCTAGGCGTCCTCGATTAACCCCTAGGATCGGTACGTCGTGGTCGACTAGCAGTCGTGCGGCGCTAAGCAGCGTGCCGTCGCCGCCAACCGAAATCATAAGGTCGCACCGCGATGCCAGCGCTTGGCGTGGCAAGGTCTGCGCGCCCTCAACGACAGTGCCGTTTAACAACTCTTCGTCGATCAACACCTCGCGCCCGCTTTCATGCAGATGCTCGGCGATTCGCTTTATGGTGTCGATGACACTAGTGTCGTGAGGCTTGCCGCTGATCGCAATGGTCTGGAAACGTTTCATGAGCCGTCCGTGCGAAAAGTGTGTTTCGTATTCTGCCAGAAGGAGCGGCTCTTTGAATCAACTTTTGGCGAATTCGTCTCTCGGTAGTCGACAAACGGGCGTTTCCTTTGCGAAGGAATGCCCCTACGCCTTGACAGGGAAATGGCATATTGTTAGCGTTCTTAGCACTCAAATACGGAGAGTGCTAATAGCATCGCCGGTAAGTGATAGCGCTTTGGTGAGACTATGGCGAGAAAACCCGTCGATCACGGTTCATTAGGCGAGCGTGCGCAGCACCTATTAAAGGTGTTGGTGCAGCGCCATATCCGGGACGGCCAGCCGGTAGGGTCGCGGATTTTAACGCGCGATTCCGGCTTGTCGTTGAGTCCGGCAACGATTCGTAATGTGATGGCGGACCTTGAGGAGCTGGGCTATGTGCAGGCGCCTCATACTTCTGCCGGTCGGGTGCCGACGGACAAGGGGTATCGCTTCTTTGTCGATAGCTTACTGACCGTCCGTACACCCGATCTGCAAGATGCGGAAAAGCTGAATATCCGGCTCGACGAAGGTGGCGGTGCTAATGCGCTGGTCGATTCGGCGTCGAACCTGCTTTCGGGGCTTACGCGGTTGGCTGGCGTAGTGACGTTGCCGCGGCGTGAGTATGCGGCCTTGCGTCGAGTCGAGTTTCTACCGCTGTCGGATAATCGGGTGTTGGCGATCTTGATTGTCAACGACGAGGAAATCCAGAACCGTGTCATCGAGACCGAGCGCCATTTCACTGCGGATGAGTTGCGCGAGGTTTCGAATTATCTGAACGTGGAGTTCGCCGGTAAAGATGTTGCCAGTGTGCGGACCACGTTGCTGAACGATATGGAAGCGGACCAAGAGAGTATGAACCGCTCGATGAGTTCGGTACGGGCTGTGGCTGAGAAGTTGTTCGCTGAGGATAAGTCCGAGCAGGATTACGTACTCGCCGGGCAGACTAACCTGATGGAATTTGCCGAACTGTCGAACGTTGAAAAACTGCGCGAGCTATTTAATGCGTTTACCCGAAAGCGGGACGTTCTCCACCTGCTCGATCAGAGTCTGCGGGCGGACGGTATACAGATTTTTATCGGCCAAGAGTCCGGTTACGAAGTGTTCGACGGTTGTAGTTTGGTGACTTCCAGCTATACCGCGCATGGTCAAGTACTCGGCGTGTTAGGCGTCATCGGGCCAACCAGAATGGCTTACGACCGCGTTATTCCGATTGTGGATATGACGGCGAAGCTGCTTGGCAACGCCTTGAATCAGCGCGACGGGGACCGAAGTTAGTAACTATTTTTCATTCAGCCGGCTGCCGCTAGGCGCGCCGGACTTGTGAACAACGGAGTAAAGAATCGCGATGGCGGATAACGACCCACGTTCCAAAAACGCGGCAGGCGAACAGGAACCGCCTGCGGCCGCAGGCGCACCTTCGGAAGGTGCGGGCAATGCTGACGAGCTGGCCAAGCAGTTGGCCGAGGCGGAGCAGAAGGCAGAGGAGAATTGGAACAATTTCCTGCGCGCGCGAGCTGAGCTGGAGAACGTCCGTCGCCGATCGGAGCGGGAGCTAGAGCAAGCCCATAAATATGGCGTGGAGAAGATCGCCGCGGATTTGCTGCCGGTGAAAGACAGCCTAGAGATGGGAATTGCCGCCGCGCTGGATGAACACGCGGATGTCGAGAAGCTGCGCGAAGGTCAAGAGCTGACCTTAAAGATGCTGGAACAAGTTTTTGAGCGATTTTCGGTAGAAGAAGTCAACCCGCAGGGTGAGCGCTTCGATCCGGAAAAGCACGAAGCCATGGCGGCGCAAGAGTCCCCGGATCACGAGCCGAACACCGTGATGCATGTTGTGCAGAAGGGGTATCTACTTAACGACCGGGTGTTACGCCCGGCGATGGTGGTGGTTTCCAAAGCCGCGTCTCAGGGCCCGGGCGGGCAGATCGACGACAAGGCTTGAATACACGGTACGCGACCAGAGTAACGCAGTAATTCTGAGGACTGTCCGGCTCTGAATGGGCAGCCTGACAACTTAGGAGCAAGTATTAATGGCTAGAATCATAGGGATCGACCTGGGTACGACGAATTCCTGTGTCGCGATCATGGAGGGGGGCAAGCCCAAGGTGATCGAGAACAGCGAAGGTGATCGCACGACGCCGTCAGTGGTTGCTTTCGCGGCCGATGGCGAGGTGTTGACCGGGGCGCCGGCGAAGCGGCAGTCGGTGACTAATCCGAGTAACACGGTTTTCGCTGTCAAGCGCCTGATCGGGCGGCGTTTTGAAGAAGACGTCGTGCAGCGCGATGTGCGGGAGATGCCGTATAGCATCGTGAAAGCCGATAACGGCGATGCCTGGGTTGAAGTTCAGGGTAATAAAATGGCGCCGCCGGAGATCTCCGCGCGCACCCTGATGAAGATGAAAAAGACGGCCGAAGATTATCTTGGCGAAGAGGTGAAGGAAGCCGTCATTACGGTACCGGCGTACTTCAACGATTCTCAGCGCCAGGCGACCAAAGATGCCGGTCGAATCGCCGGTTTGGAAGTCAAGCGCATTATCAACGAGCCGACCGCCGCAGCGCTGGCTTATGGCCTGGATAAGAAGCGCGGCGATATGAAGGTGGCCGTTTACGATCTAGGCGGCGGTACGTTCGATATTTCGATCATCGAAATTGCCGAGGTCGATGGCGAGCACCAGTTCGAAGTTCTCTCCACTAACGGCGATACCTTCCTCGGCGGCGAGGACTTCGACCGCAAGATCATCGATTACATCGCCGCGGAGTTTAAGAAGGACCAAGGCATCGATTTGACCGGCGATCCGCTCGCTATGCAGCGCTTGAAAGAAGCGGCTGAGAAGGCGAAGATCGAACTGTCTTCCGGGCAACAGACAGAGATTAACCTGCCGTATATTACGGCTGATGCCAGCGGTCCCAAGCACCTTAATATGAAGCTGACTCGGGCTAAGCTGGAGTCGTTGGTCGAGGATTTGGTCAAACGTACCATTGAGCCGTGTAAGGTCGCATTGAAAGACGCTGGGCTTTCCGCGAGCGAGATCGACGAGGTCATCCTCGTCGGCGGCCAAACGCGGATGCCGAAGGTGCAGGAAGCAGTTAAAACGTTCTTTGGCAAAGAACCGCGTCGCGACGTTAACCCGGACGAGGCGGTGGCTGTGGGTGCGGCGATTCAGGGCGGGGTACTCGGCGGCGAGGTGAAGGACGTTCTGCTGCTGGATGTGACCCCTCTGAGCCTGGGTATCGAAACCCTAGGCGGCGTGATGACCAAGATCATCGAGAAGAACACCACGATTCCGACCAAAGCGCATCAGGTGTTCTCGACGGCCGACGATAACCAAACGGCAGTGACGGTACACGTGCTCCAAGGCGAGCGCGAAATGAGCAGCGCTAATAAGTCGCTCGGTCGCTTCGACTTGTCGGACATCCCGCCGGCACCGCGCGGCGTGCCGCAGATCGAAGTAACGTTCGATATCGATGCTAATGGTATTTTGCACGTTTCCGCCAAGGACAAGGCTACCGGTAAGGAGCAGTCTATCGTCATCAAGGCTTCCAGCGGTCTGACGGACGACGAGATCGAGCGGATGGTTAAGGACGCCGAGGCTCATGCCGAGGAGGATCGGAAAGCTCGCGAATTGGTCGAAGCGCGCAACCAGGCCGATAACCTGATTCACGCCACGCGCAAGTCGCTCGAAGAAATGAGCGATAAGGTCGAGGAAGACGAGAAGAAGGATATTGAAGCGGCCATCGCGGAGCTTGAAGAGGCGATGAAAGGCTCCGATAAGGAAGCTATCGAAGCCAAAACCCGCACCGTCGCCGAGCGCTCCGGTAAGCTGGCCGAACGCATGTACGCCGCCCAGGGCGGCGGCGAGCAAGGCGGACCGGAAGCCGCCGGAGGCGCTCAGGAAGGCGGGGCTGGGCAGGAAGACGTTGTCGACGCAGAGTTCGAAGAAGTGCGCGATAACAAGAAATAAGCCGGTAGCGGCCTGTGTCGCTCAGGCTCGGAAGGCGCAGGCTTCGGCTCTGCGCCTTCTTTATTTGGGAAGCGAACGGGCATTTGCCGCTATAATCGCTTTCTTTCGGGTACTCATCGGTATCCGGCCCAGGTGGTTTTCTGTGCATTAAGTCGCAAGCGGTAATGAACCGTAAGCGGCATAGAGAGTCACATGGACCGAGTACTACAACTAGTGAAGATCAGTGACGCGCAATGGCGAAACGTGACTTATACGAAATTTTAGGCGTGGCAAAGAACGCTTCCGAGGCCGACCTTAAAAAGGCCTACCGCCGCTTAGCGATGAAGTATCACCCGGACCGTAACCCGGGTGACGAGGAGGCGGAGGCGCACTTTAAGGAAGCGAAGGAAGCTTACGAAGTGCTGTCCGATGCGCAAAAGCGGGCGGCTTACGACCAGTTCGGCCACGCCGGTATCGACCCCAGTATGGGCGGGGGGCGAGGTGCCGGACCGGGCAATTTCTCGGATATTTTCTCCGATGTGTTCGGCGATATCTTCGGCGGCGGCGGCGCGCGCCGCGGCGGCGGTCGGCAAGTATTCAGGGGCGCGGACCTTCGCTATACCTTGCAGCTAAGCTTAGAGGAAGCCGTGCAGGGTACGGAGGCGAAGATCAAGGTTCCCTCCTTGGTCGTGTGCGAAGTCTGTACCGGTACCGGCGTCAAAGACGGCGGCCAGCCAGAGACATGCCCGACCTGCCATGGGCATGGCGATGTCCGGGTTCAGCAAGGCTTTTTCTCTATCCAACAGACTTGCCCGCGCTGTCACGGTACAGGAACGATTATTACCAACCCCTGCACCAACTGTCATGGCCGTGGGCGCGTCGAAGAGACCAAGACCTTGGCCGTCAAAGTCCCGCCAGGGGTGGATACCGGGGATCGAATTCGCTTAACCGGCGAGGGCGAGCCGGGCGAAAACGGCGGGCCGCCAGGCGATTTGTATGTGCAAATCGCGGTGAAACCGCACCCCATCTTCACCCGTGTCGGTAACGATTTGCGCTGCGATGTTCCCATTAGCATGGTCGTAGCGGCGCTCGGCGGCGAGCAGGAAGTGCCGACCCTAAGCGGGCGTGTCTCGCTCCGTATTCCGGCAGGTACGCAAACCGGCAAGGTGTTCCGCGTCCGAGGGAAGGGGGTCACGCCGGTGCGTGGCGGTGCGCCCGGCGATCTGCTGTGCCGAGTTGGGGTGGAAACGCCGGTTAATCTGACCAAGAAACAGCGCGAGTTACTAGAGGAGTTCGGTAACACGCTCGAAGAAGGCGGCGATAAACACGCGCCGCAGCGGAGTTCGTGGTTGGATGGCGTGAAGCGCTTCTTCGAAGATCTGAAATTTTGACTGCCGCGCAAGCGGCGGTCGAGGAGCAAAAGGAACGACTGATGACGCGAATCGCCATCACGGGCGCGGCCGGACGTATGGGGCGCGCACTTATCGAAGCGACTATTGCCGACGAGCAGGCCACGCTGGCGGCCATCGTCGAACGGCCCGGACACGAACTGACCGGTATCGATGCCGGCGAACTGGTCGGACAAGGTAATCTGGGTGTTGCCTTGCTTGACGACTTGGAGGTCGCATTGGCCGGTGCCGAGGTCGACGTCGTTATCGACTTTACCAGCCCGGATGCCACCTTACGGCATGTCGACGCCTGTCGTCGCGCCGGCGTGCGGATGGTCATCGGGACGACGGGGTTTACCGCGGACCAGCGTGGGCAGATTGAGCAGGTGGCAAACGAATTACCGATCGTTATGGCGGCCAATTATAGCGTTGGCGTGACCTTGTCGCTGAAGCTAATCGAGCTCGCGGCGCGGGTTTTGGGCGATGACGTCGATATCGAGATCATAGAAGCGCACCATCGGCACAAAGTGGATGCACCTTCCGGCACCGCGTTGCGGATGGGGGAGGCGGTCGCCAAGGTGCTGGACAGAGACTTGGAGACCCATGCGGTATACGGCCGCGAGGGCCAGACGGGCGCTCGGGATAGAAAAACCATCGGGTTTGCAACGGTGCGTGCCGGCGATATCGTCGGCGAGCATACAGTCATGTTCGGCGGTGTGGGCGAGCGCCTGGAAGTTACGCATAAAGCCTCCAGCCGGATGACATTCGCCACAGGCGCCGTGCGCTCGGCGAATTGGACGATGGAGCGCGAGCAAGGACTGTTCGATATGGAAGATGTGTTAGGCCTGCGCGAGTTGGGCGGCGCTTAGGCCGGAGCGTTAAATAGGCAACGCGAAGCGTGCAGGGTACCTGCACGCTTCTTCGTAAGCGGGTACGGCGAGCCTTTGCGAAGCGAGATGACGTACTCGATCTTTCAAGCCTTGCCGAGAAGCTCTTCCAACAGCTTTTCATACATGGCCGAGAGCATATCCAGATCCTCTGCGGCAACGTGTTCGTTAACTTTATGGATCGTTGCGTTGACCGGGCCGAGTTCCACGACTTCCGCTCCGGTGGGAGCGATAAAGCGACCGTCGGATGTGCCGCCAGTGGTCGTCATTTCCGGCGCCCGACCGCAGACGGCTTCGACGGCGATGGCGGTGGCGTTACGCAAGCGGCCTTCGCCGGTCAGAAAGGGCTGAGCCGATAGGGTCCACTCGATCTCGAAACGGAGATCGTGCCGCTGTAGCAATGCTTCCACCTCCGCTTTAAGTTCATCGGCCGTGACTTCGGTCGAGAAGCGGAAATTAAGCAGTAACTCGATCTCGCCGGGGATAACGTTGGTTGCGCCGGTGCCGCCTTTGATATTCGAGATTTGAAAGGTGGTCGGCGGAAAATCGTCGTTGCCGGCGTCCCACTGCTGCTGCGTTAGCTCCAGCAGAGCGGGTGCGAACGCGTGCAGTGGATTCAGTGCCAGGTGCGGATAAGCGACATGCCCTTGTTCGCCCATGACGCGCAGGCGGCCATTCAGCGAGCCGCGCCGGCCGACTTTGACGATGTCGCCCACCCGTGTCGAGCTTGAGGGCTCGCCTACCACGCACAGATCGATGGTTTCGCCGCGCGCGCTGAGCGCTTCGACGACTTTAACCGTACCGTCTACGGCAGGCCCTTCTTCGTCGCTGGTGATGAGCAGTGCGATAGAACCGTTCGGCTCCGGGCAGTGGGCTAGAAAACGTTCGCAGGCTGTAATGAAAGCGGCGACGCTGCCTTTCATATCGGCGGCGCCGCGACCGTATAGCATACCTTCGTGAACCGTCGGCTCGAACGGCGGAAAGCGCCATTCCGATACCGGCCCCGTTGGAACAACATCCGTATGCCCGGCAAAGACGAAGAGCGGGGCTTTCTCGCCGCGTCGCGTCCAGAGATTAGTGACGTCGCCGAACTGCATAATTTCGTTGCGAAAGCCAAGGGCTTGCAGTCGCTCGCCAATGAGGTCCTGACAGCCTGCGTCGATGGGTGTTATCGACGCTCGGCGGATGAGTTCTTTGGCAAGTCTTAAGGTGGGAGAGTCCATAAAAGTCCTGAACAATCGGGCCGCTGCCGACGGCAGCGGCCGAGAGCCTAGCATTAGGGGTTAGTCGGCGAAACGTTCGCTATAAGCGGTATCGTCGAAACCGACGACTACCTCGCCGTCCCGTTCCACAACCGGGCGCTTGATGACGGTAGGTTCGCTTATCATGAGGTCGATGGCGCGGGTTTCGTTCAGATCCTGTTTGCGCTCATCGGGCAGTAGCCGATAGGTGCGACCGCGACGGTTAAGCAAACATTCCCAGTCGCATGCCTGACACCAGCGCTCCACGGTGGAGCGCTCCAGCCCATCTTGACGCAGATCGTGGAAGCTATAGTCGACCCCGCGCTGGTCGAGCCAGCGCCGGGCCTTGCGGACGGTATCGCAGTTTTTGATGCCGTAAACAATCATGGCCGCGATGTCCTATCTTACGGGCGAAGCAGCTCGTTGAGCCCGACTTTGCTGCGGGTTTTGGCATCGACCTGTTTGATAATGACGGCGCAGGAAAGGCTGTGGCTGCCGTCCTCCGCAGGTAGGCTGCCGGGAACGACAACGGCGCCGGCCGGCACCCGGCCGTAGCTGATTTCGCCAGTTTCGCGGTTGTAAATCTTGGTGCTTTGGCCGATGAAAACGCCCATGGAGATGACGGCGCCTTCCTCGACGATAACGCCTTCGACGACTTCCGAGCGAGCGCCGATAAAGCAATTGTCCTCAATAATGGTGGGGCTGGCCTGCAAGGGTTCGAGCACGCCGCCGATACCCGCACCACCGGAGAGGTGCACGTTTTTGCCGATTTGGGCGCAGGAGCCGACGGTTGCCCAGGTATCGACCATGGTGCCGGAATCCACGTAAGCGCCGATATTGACATAGGAGGGCATCAGAACAGCACCTGGAGCGATATAAGCGCCGCGACGGGCCATGGCCGGGGGAACAACGCGTACGCCGCCGTCGCGGAACTGTTGCGAGTTCATATCGGTGAACTTGAGGGGCACTTTGTCGTAGAAGTTGGTGGCGCCGCCCCGAATGACCTCGTTATCGCTCAAGCGGAAGGAAAGCAGGACGGCTTTCTTCAGCCATTGATTGACCTGCCAGTCGCCGTCGCGTTTTTCTGCGACCCGCGCTTTGCCGCTATCCAAAAGTGCGAGCGCTTCCTGGACCGCTTCGCGTACTTCGGGGCTTACCGTATCGGGGCCTAGCTCGGCACGTTTTTCGAACGCGGTCTCGATGACGGATTGCAAGTCGCCCATTTCCTTCTCCTTAGTTTAATGATGATGATAGATTTTCGATGAAACGGCGGATACGTCGCGCCGCTTCGATGCAGTCTTCTTCGCTAGCAACCAATGCGAGCCGGACGTGTTCGGTGCCGGGATTATGCCCGTTGACGGTACGAGAGAGAAAGCTTCCGGGTAATACGGTCACATTTTCCGTTGCGTACAGGCGTTGCGCAAACTCGGTGTCCGGTAGCGGCGTGCGCGGCCAGAGATAAAAGCCTGCCGGCGGCTGCTCGAAGGTCAGGACCGGCGCGAGTATTTCGCCCACAGCGGCAAATTTCTGCCGGTACAGCATCCGATTCTCTGCCACGTGTCGCTCGTCGGCCCAGGCCGTACGGCTTGTCGTTTGTACGTGCAGAGGCATGGCGCTGCCGTGATAGGTACGATAAAGCAAAAAGCGTTCTAAGACAGCCGCATCGCCGGCGACGAAGCCGGAGCGTAGCCCCGGTACGTTGGAGCGCTTCGACAGGCTGTGGAAGACTACGCAGTTGCGATAATCGTCCCGGCCCAGTTGCGCGCATACTTGTAGAAGGCCCACGGGCGGGGCGTCTTCGTTCTGATACAGCTCGGAATAGCATTCGTCGGCGGCTATAACGAAATCGTGCCGGTCAGACAGCGCGATGAGTTCCGCCAGTTGCTCGGTGGGCATGAGTGCGCCGGTCGGATTGCCCGGATTGCAGATATAAATTAGCTGACAACGTTGCCAGACGTGTTCGGGTACCGCACCGAAATCGGGTAAATAGGCGCCGTCTGCCGTTAGCGGCATATAGTGCGGGCTTGCTCCCGCCAGTAAGCAGGCCCCTTCGTAAATCTGATATCCCGGATTAGGCATGAGCACCATGGCATCCGCCTTTTCCTCGACCACGGCCTGTGCGAAAGCGAACAAGGCTTCCCGCGTACCGTTGACCGGCAGGACCTGTCGTTCCGGGTCGAGCTGTGAACGGCGGATCTGGAATCGTTGCGCAAGCCAAGCACAGATTGCGGTGCGTAATTCCTCGCCGCCTTTTGTCGAGGGGTAGTGCGATAGCCCATGAGCATGGGCGATGAAGGTTTCGGTCAGCCAATGCGGCGGCGCGTGCTGCGGCTCTCCGATGGCCAGACTGATATGAGGTTTGTCCGTTGGCGGCGTAACCGCCCCTTTAAGCGCATTGAGGCGCTCGAAGGGGTAGGGTAGCAGACGGTCCAGTTTCGGGTTCATCGACGGATCCCTTCGGTTGTCCGAGCCCCGCCGCACTTATGCGTGTAGGTGCGGCGGGGCTCGGCTCGGAGCTCAACTGAGTGTGACGGAGGTGGGATTATCGCTATCTAGGAGCGTTTCCTCCAGCGCCTTTTGCAGACACTCATAGACCGCCGTGTCTTTCAACGGCTCGTTATCGGTGTCGGTAATGAAGAACACGTCCTCGGCCCGCTCGCCGATGGTGGCAATTTTGGCGTTCTTCAGGCGCACTTTGCAGAGGCTGAATATATAGCCGACACGTGCCAGCAAGCCCGGCCGGTCGCCGGTGATAAGCTCCAACACTGTGCGGTTGTTATGCACATCGCTGCTGAAGTTTATCTGAGTCGGCGTAGTGAAGTGCCGTAGCTGGCGAGGCAAGGTCTTATTCGGCGGCGGCGGTAATAGATCCGTATTCTGCAGGGTGCTCCGCAGGTGATTGATAATCTCCTGCTCGCGGTAAGGCTCCGTCACCGGCTCGCCGTCGCTCTCAAGCACAAGGTAGCTATCCAGCGTATGCCCGCTTTCGGTGGTGATGATGCGGGCATCTTGAATGTTCAAACCCAGCTGGTCTAAGGCGGCGACGGTTAGCGCGAAGACATGATCTTTGTCTTCAGTGTAGATGAATACTTCGGTTCCGCCGCGGGTGCTGCGCGGGTTAACCAGCACCAACGGCATATCCTCCGGCCCGATGCGGGCGATCGCAGCGGTATGCCAGGCGATTTCCTCGGCCGAATAGCGCAGAAAGTAGTCGTCGCTAAAGCGGCGCCAGATGGCGCGGACCGTCATGTGATGCAGCCCGGAGGACTTAAGGCGACGACGCGCCTGGGCCTGCGTTTCTTGAATCAACTCGTCTTCGTCGATCGGGTTGCCCAATCCGCGCCGCAGCGCCCGCTTAGTAACGGTATAGAGTTCGGCCATTAGCGAATCGCGCCAGGAGTTCCACAGGGTCGGATTGGTGGCCCTGATGTCAGCTACCGTCAGCAAATAGAGGTAGTCGAGATGCTTAAGATCGCCGACTTGTTTAGCAAACTCGTTGATTACCAGCGGATCGCTGATGTCCTTGCGCTGAGCGGTCATCGACATGAGTAAGTGGTGCCGTACCAGCCATGCAACTAAGCGCGCATCGTAGTGACTCAGGCCGTGACGCAAGCAAAACGCGTACGCATCTTCCGCGCCAAGCTCCGAGTGATCGCCGCCGCGCCCTTTGGCGATGTCGTGGAACAGCCCGGCCAGATACAATAGTTCCGGTTTCGGCAACCGCGACATGATGGTGCTGCAGAGCGGGAATTCGTGCGCGTGCTCCGCCAAGGCGAAACGGCGTAAGTTCCGGACGACGAAAAGCGTATGCGAGTCGACCGTATAGGCATGGAACAGGTCGTACTGCATGCGCCCGGTAATGTGGCCGAACGCAGGAAGGTAGCGTCCGAGCACGCCGTAGCGATGCATCCGGCGCATCTCGTGAGTAATTCCGCGAGGTTGGCGGAGAATTTCCATAAACAGGCTGCGTGCGCGTAAGTCGTTACGAAACCGATCGTCGATCAAATTGCGATGGCGGCGAATGAGCCGGATAGTCGAAGCGCGTACCCCTTTAAGCTCGGGGTGTTGTTGCAGCAGCAAGAAGACTTCCAGCAAGGCGATCGGATAGCGGGTGAAAATGTTGGGGTGGGTAACCTCCAAAAAGCCCCGCCGCGCTTGAAAGCGTTTGTTGATCAATACGGGTGGCTCATCGATATTGGCGTAAAGAATTGCCTCCTGAAATAGCTGAAGCAGCATTTCGTTGAGCCGGCTGAGCTCCATGACCGTCCGATAATAACGCTGCATAAATTGTTCGACCGCAAGCGAGTGGTCGGCATCCTCGAAGCCGAACTGTTTGGCCAAGGTCGTCTGATGGTCGAATAGCAGGCGGTCTTCTCGGCGACCGACTAAGGTATGGAGCGCGAAACGAAGATCCCACAGAAAATTCTGGCCGCGTAGCAGGGCCTGGTATTCCGCTTCGGTCAGGAAATCGTGAGCGACCAAGTCGTGTAGCGTGTTGGCGCCAAAGTGGCGTTTAGCGACCCAGCCGATCATATGAATATCGCGAAGTCCGCCCGGACTCTCTTTAACGTTCGGCTCCAGGTTGTAGGCGGTATCGTGATATTTCTCGTGGCGGGCCAGCTGCTCTTGCCATTTGGCTTCGAAAAACTTTCGGCTTGGCCAAACTTGAGAGGGGCCGGTAACAGTGCGCATCCGCTCGTAAAGCGGCGCAGAACCGCTTAATAGACGAGCCTCCATCAGGTTGGTTGCCGTCGTGATATCGCGCTGCGCTTCTTCGATGCAGTCGCTGATAGAGCGTACGCTATGCCCAACTTCCAGGCCGAAGTCCCAGAGAAACATGAGGAATTGCTCAAGTGCGGGTGTTAACGCAGCTTGCGCTTCGTCGCCGAGCAGCACCATAAGGTCGACGTCGGAGCCGGGATGTAGTTCGCCGCGCCCGAAGCCGCCAACAGCGACCAAGGCTTTTTCGCCGGGGATGGGGGCGACGATCCGCTCCCATGCGCGAACAAGCAATTGATCGACTAACCAGGCGCGCGCCGGCACCAGATCCGCCGCCGAAATACCCTCCTGAAACCGGCTGCGTAGTACTTCGTCGCCCTTCTTTAGTGCTTCGCGGAACAGCGATAGGGGAGTCTCGGTCGTAGTCGCCGCCTCGTCAAAGGCGGCGCTGTCGAAAAGTTCGGGATCGTGTCTAAGTGTATTAGATGAGGGCATAGTCTTAGATCGGGTCGCCTTCCAGGCGCGTCAGCACCTCGAAGCTGTCCGCCGTGACGAGAATGGTATGTTCCCACTGCGCGGAAAGCCCATGGTCCTTGGTAACAACCGTCCAGCCATCCTTGAGCAGTCGAGTTTCCGCGCGGCCGCTGTTAATCATGGGTTCTATCGTGAAGGTCATGCCTTGTTCCAAGGCCATGCCCGTGCCCGGTTTGCCGTAGTGAAGGACTTGCGGGTCTTCGTGAAATTCTCGCCCGATCCCGTGTCCGCAGTATTCGCGTACTACCGAGAAATTTTGTTTCTCCGCGTAGGTCTGTATGGCGTGACCAATATCGCCGAGGCGAATTCCGGGTTTGACCATCTCAATGCCCAGCTTCATGCACTCGTGGGCGACTTCGGATAAACGACGGCCGAGGATCGGCGGCTCGCCGACATAGAACATTTTGCTGGTATCGCCGTGGTAACCGTCCTTGATGACAGTGATGTCGATATTAATAATATCGCCGCGCTTGAGGCGTTTGCTGCCGGGGATGCCGTGGCAAACAACGTGGTTTACCGAAGTGCAGATGGATTTCGGGAAACCGCGGTAGTTCAAGGGTGCGGGAATTGCCTCCAAGTCATTAACGATATACTCGTGGCAAATTCGATCAAGCTCTTCCGTGGTGACGCCGGGCTGCACGTGAGGCGCGATCATCTTCAAGACCTGGGCGGCCAGCCGGCCCGCCACACGCATTTTCTCGATTTCTTCCGGCGTCTTGATGGTTACTGGCATTTCAATCCTGTATAGAGGTGGCGGGAACGGCCCGATCAACCCATTTTTTCGGGGTCGAGCGGGGCGGTGTAAATTGTCGACGCAACCCGGATATGGTATAAAGCGCGCGCTCGTTAGGCAAATGGCAGCGCTCAGGCGCCGAGGGGCAAATATGTTAGCGGCCGCTTAAGCGGCTAATTCACACATGCACCGACACATATAACGGGGTGCCTGATAGCAGATTGTTATACAGGTTGTTATATGAGGGTGTATGGAGGTTTAACCCTTATACTAAGGAGTCAGTCATGGCTAAAGTTTCCATGCGTCAAATGCTGGAGGCTGGTGTTCACTTCGGTCACCAGACCCGCTACTGGAACCCGCAAATGGCCCCCTATATCTTCGGGGACCGCAACAAGATTCATATCGTCAACCTCGAAAAAACCCTGCCGATGTACAACGATGCGTTGAACTTCGTCGGCAGCTTGGTGGCGAACGGCGGCAAGATTCTGGTCGTCGGCACGAAGCGTGCTGCACGCGAAACCGTTCGCGAGCAGGCGACTCGCTGCGGCATGCCGTATGTAGACCACCGTTGGTTAGGCGGTATGCTGACCAACTTCCGCACCGTTAAGCAATCCATCCGCCGTTTGAAAGACCTGGAAGCCCAAGAGGCTGACGGAACGTTCAACCGCCTCGGTAAGAAAGAAGTCCTTATGTTGCGGCGCGACATGGATAAGCTGAACCGAAGCTTGGCCGGCATTAAGAACATGGAGCGCCTCCCGGACGCGATGTTCGTTATCGATGTGGGTTACGAGAAGATTGCGCTGCAGGAAGCCAAAAAATTAGGTATTCCGGTGGTAGCGGTAGTCGATACCAACAACTCTCCGCGTGGCGTCGACTACGTCATCCCGGGCAACGACGATGCGATTCGCGCTATTCAGCTATATCTGGAAGGCTTGGCGGACGCCGTGCTCGACGCTCGGCAGACGAGCGTGCAAGGTGGCGTGGCTAGCGACGACTTCGTTGAGGTCAGCGAAGGCGAAAAAGCCAAAGCCGAAGCCTCCGAAGCGGCGCAAGGTTCCGGGGAATAACCCCGGAACCTTTTGCTTCTGGCGCGAGACAGTCACACGATTACGTAAAGAGGGAAGAGCTCATGGCAATTACTGCAGCTCTGGTAAAAGAACTCCGGGAGCGTACCGGCTCCGGTATGATGGAGTGCAAGAACGCATTGGTCGAGACTAACGGCGATATCGAGCAGGCCGTTGAGTTGATGCGTAAACGCGGCTTGGCGAAAGCCGATAAGAAGGCTGATCGGGTCGCTGCCGAAGGCGCGATCACTGCCGTCGTGTCCGACGACAAGCAGCGCGGCGCGATGGTTGAGGTGAATAGCGAAACCGATTTCGTCTCCACCGGCGAGCCGTTCAAAGAGTTTTCCGGAGCGGTCGCTGCGCGCGTTCTCGAAAACAACCCGGCCGATGTCGACGCCTTGAGCGAACTGGCTATCGACGGCGCGCAAGGGTCGTCTATCAATCATGCTCGGCAGGAGCTGGTTGCAAAAATCGGCGAGAACATTCAGGTTCGTCGTTTTGTCCGCTTTGAGAACGCTAACGGCATCGTTGCTACCTACTTGCACGGTACGCGCATCGGTGTGATGGTTGAGCTCGAAGGCGGCTCCGAAGAGCTGGCACGTGACGTCGCGATGCATATTGCGGCCAGTAAGCCGGTTTGTGTGGACGAAGACGGCGTGCCGGCGGACGTGCTTGAGAAAGAACGCGAAATCCTGATTGCTCAGGCCAAGGACAGCGGCAAGCCGGCGGATATCATTGAGAAAATGATTCAAGGCCGTCTGAAGAAGTTTCTTGCCGAGATCACCTTGGTCGGACAGCCGTTCGTTAAAGATCCGGACCAAACCGTTGGCAAGCTGCTGAAGGATGCCGGTGCTAAAGTAACCCGCTTTACCCGTTTCGAAGTGGGCGAAGGCATCGAGAAGAAGCAGGAAAACTTCGCTGACGAAGTTATGGCGCAGGTGCGGGGCTCTTAAGGAGCCTCGCCTGGAAGGCAAGCTTTGCACAAGGCGCACCGCAATGACTGAACCCAAATATAAGCGCATTCTCCTCAAGCTGAGCGGCGAGGCGCTGATGGGTGACGGCGACTATGGAATATCTCCCGCCGTTATCCGCCGCCTAGCGTCCGAGATTCGCGAGATCGTGGAGCTCGGTGTACAGGTTGCTCTCGTGGTAGGCGGCGGGAATATCTTCCGTGGTGCAGGGCTTGCCGCCGAGGGAATGGACCGGGTAACCGGCGACCATATGGGCATGTTGGCCACCGTCATTAACGGCCTGGCGCTGCAAGACTCTCTTGAGCGCGAGGGGGTTTATACCCGCGTTATGTCGGCGATCAAGATCAACGAAGTCTGCGAAGACTACATTCGGCGGCGAGCTATTCGGCATCTGGAGAAAGGTCGTGTCGTCGTCCTCGCGGCAGGCACCGGTAACCCGTTCTTTACTACCGACTCCGCCGCCAGTCTTCGTGCGATCGAAGTCGATGCCGATATCATGCTAAAGGCAACGAAGGTCGACGGCGTGTATTCGGCCGACCCGATGCTCGATTCGAGCGCCGTCCGTTACGATCGCCTGACGTATGACGAAGTGCTTGAGCGCAGGCTGATGGTGATGGACGCAACCGCCATCGTACTGTGTCGCGACCAGAATATGCCTATTATGGTGTTCGATGTTACCCAGCCCGGTTGCCTGATGAATGCCGTTACCGGCAAGGCGATCGGAACGGTTGTTGAGAGGGGATAGACCGTGATCGAGGATATCAAGAAGGACGCGAGTAGCCGCATGGCAAAAAGCGTCGAGGCTCTCAAGCAGGATCTCGTAAAGGTTCGCACCGGGCGGGCGCATACCAGTCTTTTGGATCACATAACGGTGGATTATTACGGCAGCCAGACGCCGTTGAGTCAGGTTGCTTCCGTGGCCGTTGGCGATGCGCGCACGCTTACGGTTACGCCCTGGGAAAAGACCATGGTTGCCCCGATTGAAAAGGCGATTATGGAATCGGATCTTGGGTTGACGCCGAATAGTGCCGGTACAACGATCCGCATCCCGTTGCCTCCGCTTACGGAAGAACGGCGGCGCGATCTCATTAAGGTTGTGCGGGCCGAAGCGGAGCAGGGGCGGGTAGCGATTCGCAATATCCGTCGCGATGCCAACTCTACGATTAAGGACTTGGTCAAGGAGAAGGAAATTTCCGAAGATGACCAACGTCGTGCCGAAGACGATATCCAGAAATTGACCGACAAGTACATCAAAGAGCTGGATAGCGTGCTGGAAGCGAAGGAAAAGGAATTGTTGGAGATCTAAGCGGATCTTCGGCATAGAGGCGATTCCCCGCCTGTCGTCGAGAGCGACAGCTTCGGGAATAGATTGCCCGAACGCTTGAGCAGTCGTCTTAAGCGTTCGGCGTCTGGCTACGGCGTAGCGGGTCCTGCGCCGCATTAGCCGTTGTCGGGGCAATCCTGCCTCACGGAAAGGTTACTGTTGGCGTTTGACGACTCTAAGAGCGTCGGGAGCTAACAGAGTGCTTCAGCAGCATTTCTACGAACTATCTGCCGGCGGCCCGGCCGCATTCTATTTGCTGCAATCCAAGCTGGGAGGCACAGATGAGCACGGCTGGGACCGCGTCCAAATATGAGCCGTTGCCGAGGCACGTCGCCATCATTATGGATGGCAACGGGCGCTGGGCAACGGCTCGTTCGTTGCCACGTCATGCAGGACACCGGGAAGGTGTGCATTCGGTACGCGCGGTAGTAGAAGCCTGCGCCCGCGAAGGCGTAAAAACGTTGAGCTTGTTCGCGTTCAGCAGCGAGAACTGGCAACGGCCAAAGACCGAAGTGTCCGTTCTTATGGGATTGTTCTTGCGGACGCTGGAAAAGGAAGCGACACGTCTGGCCGAGAACAACATCCGCTTGCGCCTGATCGGTGACTTGACGCGTTTTCCAAACAGGTTACAGAAGCAGATCGCGAAAGCGGAGAGAATTACCGCGCAAGCAAACGGTATGACCTTGGTTATTGCCGCCAGTTATGGCGGGCGCTGGGATATTGCGAACGCGGCGCGGCGTTTGGCGGAGGATGTTGCCGCCGGTCGGCGCGACCCTGCCAGTATCGATGCCGATAGCTTCGGCAATTATGTTTCTCTCAATGATTTACCGGAACCCGACTTGTTTATCCGAACGGGCGGGGAGCGGCGAATCAGCAATTTTCTGCTGTGGCAACTGGCTTATACCGAGCTTTATTTCTCCGATGTGCTGTGGCCCGACTTTCGGGAAGACGACTTGCGAGCAGCATTAGCCGATTTCGCAACTCGGCAGCGTCGGTTTGGTAAGGTCAGCGAGCAGCTGGAGCAATAGAATAATGCTTAGATGGCGAATTCTTACCGCCGCCGTTCTGGCGCCGCTATTTCTTGCCGTAGTATGGCTGACGCCTTCGCCATTCGTGGCGGTGGTATTTGCGCTTATTGTGGCGCTAGGGGCTTGGGAGTGGGCGCGGATTATCGGGCTTAGCGTAACAGCCAGCGTTGGCTATGTTGCGGTGTTGTTGATTTTGATCGGTTTCGGCGCGATCTATCTGACTTATGCCCAAGCCCCTTGGTTAGCCTTGGCCGTAGGAAGTCTGTGGTGGGTCGCGGCGTTTGCCCGCGTGTTCCGCTTTGGCGCCGGTAACGATGCCCGTTTGTCCAACGGTGAAGCCATTGGGATGGGGTATGCCGTCTTATGGTTTGCTTGGCTCAGTCTGAGCTACTTGCATGGAGCAAGCGTTGACGGTGCGTTTTGGATTACCTACTTGTTCGTGCTGGTTTGGGGCGCGGATGTGGGGCGTACTTCGCTGGGCGGGCCTTCGGCAAGCATAAGTTGGCGCCTAAGGTGAGCCCGAACAAAACCTGGGAGGGCGTTATCGGCGGCGTGGTCCTCGCGGTAGGTGCCGGGTGTCTCTTTTATCTGCTTATTCGACCGGCTGGCCCTGCGCTGGCGCTGCTGATGTTGCTGTCCCTGGTGACGGTTGCGTTTTCGGTACTCGGCGACCTATACGAAAGCATGATTAAACGACGCTACGACGTGAAGGATAGCGGTACCATATTGCCCGGGCACGGCGGGATCTTGGACAGAGTCGATAGCTTGACTGCCGCCGGCCCGATATTCGCATTGGGGTATTCCTTGTGGCAGCTGAGCGTGTAACCCGCCTTGCCGTTCTCGGCTCGACCGGCTCGATCGGCGTTAATACGCTTGACGTCGTGGGTCGTAACCCGGGGCGTTACGAGATCGTCGCGCTAACCGGTCATCGTAATGTCAAACGATTGGCAGAACAGTGCGAGCGCTTTCGGCCGCAGTATGTAGGGTTGGCCGACCCGGCGGCGGAGCCTGCGCTGCGCGCAGAGCTTAAGGCGCGAGGCCGCGTTGAGGTCGAGGTTGTGGTCGGCCAGGCGGGGCTTGCGGAGTTGGCGGCTTTGACGGAAGTCGACTGCGTCGTGGCGGGCATTGTCGGTGCGGCCGGGCTGCTGCCTACTTTGGCAGCAGCCGAAGCGGGCAAACGGATCTTGCTGGCTAATAAAGAAGTTCTTGTGATGGCCGGCGATTTGTTCATGCGAGCGGTGAAGGCAAGCGGAGCCGTGCTGTTGCCGGTCGATAGCGAGCATAATGCGATTTTCCAGTGCCTGCCGTCCCATTACGCGGCGGCAGGCCTGCAAGGCTCGGGCATTCGGCGCTTGTTGTTGACGGCGTCCGGCGGGCCTTTTCGTACCCGCTCGGCGCAGGAGTTGATCGGCGTTACGCCGGAGGAAGCCTGTGCTCATCCTAACTGGGTGATGGGACGAAAAATTTCGGTCGATTCGGCCAGCATGATGAATAAAGGATTGGAGCTGATTGAGGCTTGCTTCCTGTTCGCGACGGAACCTGCGCGCGTAGATGTTGTCATTCATCCACAGAGCATCATTCATTCCATGGTGGAGTACGCGGACGGTTCGGTGCTGGCGCAGCTGGGGAATCCCGATATGCGCACGCCTATCGCGCACGCTTTGGCTTGGCCGGAGCGTATTGAATCGGGAGTCGAGTCATTGGACTTGTGTAAAGTGATCGGAGGGCTGCATTTCGAGGCGCCCGATCAACAGCGTTTTCCTTGCCTACGGTTGGCTTATGCAGCCGCGGAGCAAGGAGGAAGCGCCTGCGCGGTCTTGAATGCGGCTAATGAGATCGCAGTGGCTGCTTTTTAGATCGGCAGCTGTCGTTTGTGGCGATACCGGAAGTGGTAGAGCGCACGCTGGCGCGGCTACCGGAGGCAAAGGTGGATTCCTTGGAAGCTGTGCTTGGCATCGATCAAACGGCGCGCGAAGTCGCTAGCGAGATCGTGCGGGTACGTGGCGGCTAGCGCGGTATGGATATTCTGGTCAGCATACTTGGGTTCATTCTTGCGGTCGGCATCCTGGTTGCTTTCCACGAGTACGGCCATTTTTGGGTGGCCCGTAAGTTAGGCGTAAAAGTCCTGCGCTACTCGATCGGGTTCGGAAAGCCGCTGTTTTCCTGGCGTGGGAAAAATGGCGAAACCGAATATGTGCTAGCCAGTATCCCGCTCGGCGGTTACGTCAAAATGCTGGATGAGCGAGAGGGCGAGGTTGATCCCGAAGAAGCGCATCGAGCGTTCAATCGCCAGCCGTTGAAGAGCCGATTCGCTATTGTCGCGGCGGGACCGTTAGCTAACTTCTTGTTTGCGGCGGTGGCCTATTGGGCCATCTTTATCGTCGGTAGCAGCGAGCTGCGGCCGATAGTCGGCGACGTGCGAGACTCTTCTCCGGCAGCCGAGGCGGGTTTTCAAGTCGGCGATGAATTGCTAACGATCGGCAACCGAGAGGTGCAGACTTGGCAACAAGCCTTGATGGGATTGCTCGCGGGCGGATTGGAGCGCGGGCAGTTGGAGGTAACGGTTCAGCAAACGGATGGCGATGTTCGCGTGCGGGTGCTGGATCTGTCGGCAACTCCCGCGCTTGGCGAGGATCCGGACTACTTACAGTTGATCGGCTTAAGCCCCTGGCTCCCGCGCTTACCCCCGGTGCTAGGGGAGGTTGTCGGAGGCGGTCCGGCAGCTAACGCAGGCCTGCAAGTAGGCGATCGCGTTGTCGCCGTCAACGGCGATAAGGCGGAATCCTGGGCAGAGTTAGTCGAGTTGGTTCAGGCGCGTCCGAATCAGTCGGCTCGCCTCAGCGTAGTGCGGGACGAGCGTCAGTTCGCGATCGATGCGGAACTCGGCAGCCAGGAAATCGGGGGGAGACGGTTGGTTTGCTGGGCGCTCGCCCGGAGGTGCCCGACGATCTTTATGAAGGGATGCTTCGCGAGGTACGATACGGGCCGTTGGCCGCCGTTACGGAGGCTGCGCGGGCAACCTGGGAAGCGAGTTTGTTGACGGTTAGAGTCTTGTGGCGCATGGTGACCGGCGACGCTTCCCTGAAAAATCTAAGCGGGCCTATCAATATTGCGCAGTATGCCGGTGACTCGGTCAGCCTTGGGCTGGTACCGTTTCTACAGTTTTTGGCCATTGTCAGCATCAGTCTCGGCATACTCAATCTACTACCTATTCCCGTGTTAGACGGTGGGCATTTGCTTTACTTTGTTATCGAAGGCATACGCGGGAAGCCTTTATCTGAAGCCGCACAAGTCGCGGGGCAGCAGATCGGCATACTGCTTTTGTTGATGCTGATGGGCCTCGCTATTTATAACGATCTTGCCCGGCTATTCGGGTAACCAACGACTGGGACCGGCACACGCGTGATGGGACGGAGCTTACTCGTACTATTTTTATTGTTCGCCGTTATCGGCCAGGCAAAGGCGTTTGAAGCCTTTGAAGTCGAGGACATTCGGGTTGAGGGCTTGCGACGCATCGATGTTGGTACGGTTCTTAACTATCTTCCCGTTAGCGTAAATGACGTTGTCGACCAGCAAGTCGCGGCCAATGCCATCCGTAGCCTTTATCAGACAGGCTTCTTTCAGGACGTTGGTTTAGAACGCGACAACGGTGTGCTGGTCGTCGAAGTGGTGGAACGTCCGGCCATCGCTCGTATCGAGTTGCGAGGTAACCGAGCTATTGGGGACGACGCTTTGTTGGCCGCGCTGAACGAAGTCGGTCTGGCCGAAGGTCGGGTTTTTAATCGGTTTCTGCTTAACGATATCGAGCGAGAACTGCGTCGCCAATATTTGAACCAGGGGCAGTACGGGATGCAGGTGGAAAGCACCGTCTCGCCGTTGCCAAGAAACCGGGTAGGTATTCGCATCGATGTGACCGAAGGCGATCCGGCGCGAATTCGCGAAATTAACTTCGTCGGGAACGAGGCGGTGGCCGACAGCACCTTGCAAGGTTTGTTTGAGCAGGGTCCGCGTCGTTGGTACCAATTTTTCTCGCGTAGGGATCAATATTCGCGCGAGCAACTGGCGGCTGACTTGGAACGCCTGACATCTTACTACCACGACCGCGGTTATATTAATTTCAATGTAAGCTCAACTCAGGTATCGATTAGTCCGGATCGGCGCGATATCTATATCACGGTCAACGTATCCGAGGGCGAGCAGTACGATATCGGCGACGTTACCCTGGCCGGCAATCTGATCGTCGACGAAGCCGAGTTGCGCGAGCTGTTAGCGACACGACCGGGCGATCAGTATTCGCGCCAGGGCGTTACTCAAAGCAGTAACCGGATACGGGAGCGGCTCGGCCAGGAAGGGTATGCCTTCGCTAACGTTAACCCTGTCCCCGAGGTCGATGAAGATACCAATACGGTATCGTTGGTCTATTATGTCGATCCAGGGAAGCGGGTCTATGTAAGACGGATCAATATCGCCGGTAACTATCGTACTCAGGACGAAGTCATTCGCCGCGAATTACGGCAGATGGAAGGCGGCTGGTTGTCGAGCGATCGCTTGCGGCGTTCGCAAACTCGCCTACAGCGGCTGGGTTTCTTCTCTAACGTGAATATCGAAACGCCCCAAGTGCCGGGGACCGACGATCAGGTCGATGTCAATGTGTCCGTGCAGGAGCAGCTTTCTGGCAGTTTACAGGCCGGTGTCGGCTACGGGGACTATCAAGGTTTTTTGGTTAACTTCTCGGTTGAGCAGGATAACGTACTTGGTACGGGCGATCGGTTGAGCTTCGCCATTAACAACAGTCGCGTTAACCGCATTTATAGCCTGGCCTATACCGAGCGCTATCACACAATCGACGGGGTAAGTCGCAGTTTCAACGCAAGCCTAAGGGAAACCCAGGCGAGCCGTGCGGATTTGTCCGACTACGGGGTTCGTGCGGGCAACTTGGGGGTTGGCTATAACATTCCGATTAACGAAGACGATTCGATTAACGTCCAGTTCTCCTACGAGAACCTGCGGTTAGACGTGAGCGATACTACCGCGGCTCGAATTCTCGACTTCACCGACGAGTACGGCGAGCGTTTCGATAACTATAAGGCGACTTTAGGTTGGACTCGGGATACCCGTAATCGGGCGTTCTTCCCCAATTTCGGAGGCCGCCAACAGATATCGGCCGCAGTGGCAGTGCCGGGTAGCGATCTAGAGTTCTATAAGCTCAGCTATAACCATAAACGTTGGTTTCCTATAACTGACACCTGGACGTTGTCCGTGGAGGGGCGGCTAGCTTACGGCGACGGCTATGGTAATACCGATGAGCTGCCGTTTTTCGAAAACTATTATGCCGGCGGTATCTCCACCGTTCGGGGCTATCGAGGCAACTCGTTGGGGCCGCGGGACGAGGTCGACGATCGCCCATTGGGCGGTAACGCACGGATTTTAGGTTCGGCTGAGCTTATATTCCCGGTACCGTTTACGGAAGCGCAGTCTCTTAGGCTGTTCGGTTTTCTTGACGGGGGTAATGTTTTCGACACAACTGACGATGGTATAGATCTTGACGAGCTACGTTACTCTACGGGTGTAGGGCTGATCTGGCTTTCGCCGTTGGGTGCATTATCGATGAGTTTAGGCTGGCCGTTGAACGAGGAGCCGGAAGACCGGACGCAGCGGTTCCAGTTCTCCTTAGGGACATTCTTCTGATGAAAAAACGGAACATTTCTTTTTCGAGCACGGCGCTGGTCGCCGTCGTTGCGGTGTTCATGACGCTAGGTGCCGCCGGTGCCGCAGCGGCCGAAAGTCTGAAAATCGGTTTTGTTAACGCCGCGCGCGTCTCTTCCGAGGCTCCGCAAGCGGAGGAGGCGAGGCGTAAGCTTGAAAGCGAGTTTGCCGGCCGCGATCAGGAACTGGTGGCCATGCAGCGCGAAGCGCGGCAGCTCGAAGAGCGGCTGGCCCGCGATGCCGATGTGATGAGCGAGAGCGAACAGCGAGAGCTTGAGCGGCAGTTGGTGAGTCGACAACGTGAAATTCGTCGCGTGCAAGATGAATTTCGTGAAGACTTCAGCATGCGTCGTAATGAGGAGCTTGGTAAGCTGCAACGGCGTATTGTCGAGGCGATTCACGAATTGGCCAAGGAAGAAGGCTTCGATCTAATCGTCAGTGATGGCGTGATTTTCGCCAGCGACCAAGTCGATATTACCAATAAGGTGATTGAACGCCTGGGTACGGGCGAGTCCGGTAGCCGGCGTTAAGTTGCCCCCGTTTCGATCGGAGCGCTTACCGTTGACTGAAAAACGCTACTGCTTGGCTGACCTGGCCGAGCAACTGGAGGTTGAACTCCACGGCAATCCCGACTTGGAAGTCGATCATGTAGCACCGCTGGATCGGGCGCATAAGGGAGCTATCAGTTTTTTTGCCAATCCTCGTTACCGACAGCAGTTGCGCGCTGCGCGTGCAAGTGCTGTCATTCTTGACGGCAAGTCCGTGGACGATTGTCCCACAGCTGCGCTAGTGACGGATAACCCGTATTACATTTATGCGCGTGTTGCGCAATTACTGAACCCGATGCAAGCCCCGGCTGCCGGTATCGCGAGCAGTGCTTTTGTTCACCCGAAGGCGGTATTGGGCGAGGCGGTCAGCATTGGGCCGCACGCGGTTATCGAAGCCGGTGCCCGGCTTGGAGATCGCGTTGTGGTCGGTCCTGGCGCCGTTATCGGAAGCGATGCGGTCGTGGGCGAGGCGTGTATTCTCGGTCCGAACGTTGTGGTTGCTGCCGGTGTGGTGCTGGGCTGCCGAGTGCGCGTTCATGGTGGCGCGGTGCTGGGTGCCGATGGATTCGGTTTTGCGCGCGGCCCGGACGGTTGGGCGAAAGTTCCTCAGCTCGGAGGTTTGCGGATTGGTAACGATGTGGATATCGGAGCCAATAGCACGATCGATCGCGGCGCCTTGGACGACACTGTTATCGAGGACGATGTCAAGATCGACAACTTGGTGCAGATAGGGCATAACGTGCGCGTCGGTAAACACACGGTATTGGCTGGCTGCGCGGGCGTGGCCGGCAGTACGACAATCGGGGAAAACTGTTTGATCGGCGGTGCGACGGCCGTCGCCGGGCATCTTGAGATTGCCTCCGGTGTGACCCTGACGGGTATGACCGGTGTTACCGGCTCGATCGATAAGCCTGGCATGTATTCCTCAGTAACCCCAGTGGCACCGACGCGGCAGTGGCGCAAGAATGCGGTCCGCTTCAACCATCTGGATGAAATGTATCGACGCTTGAAGGCGTTGGAGCAGGAGCTTGCCGAGCTGAAAGGGCAAGCTTCCGAACAAGAATAAGCTTGAGGCACGCTAATGTTGATGGATGTGAAAAAATACTCAGTCACCTTCCGCATCGCTATCCGATGTTATTGGTGGATCGAGTACTCGAGTGCGATGTCGAAGGCATGTCGTTGGTGGCGGTCAAGAACGTCAGCATTAACGAGCCTTTCTTTGCCGGTCATTTCCCGCAAGAGCCGGTCATGCCGGGCGTATTAATCCTCGAATCGCTTGCCCAGGCCTGTGGTCTGTTAGGATTCGCCACCAGTGAAGAGCTGGAGGGCGACCATATTTTTACCTTGTCGGTATTGAGAATGCGCGTTTTAAACGGCCGGTCGTGCCGGGCGATCAGTTGCGTTTAGAGGTTCAGCATCGTCGTACTGTTCGCGGATTGTGGATCTTTGACGCACAAGGCACGGTCGACGGTGCCTTGGTAGCCGAAGCAGAAATCCGTTGCACGATGAGGGAAGTTGAGTGATTGACCCACGCGCTGTCATTGATCCGAAAGCCAAGCTCGGCGCAAATGTCAGCGTCGGCCCGTTTAGCGTTATTGGCGCGGACGTGGAGATTGGCGATGACACTTGGATTGGGCCGCACGCCGTTGTGCAAGGGCCGACCCGAATCGGGCGCGAGAATCGAATCTACCAGTTCGCTTCTATTGGCGAGGCGCCCCAGGATAAAAAGTACCAAGGCGAGCCAACGGTGCTGGAAGTCGGCGACCGCAACCTCTTCCGAGAGGGCGTAACCGTTCATCGCGGAACCGTACAGGGCGGCGGTGTGACGCGTATCGGTAACGATAACTGGATCATGGCCTATTGCCATATCGCGCATGATTGTATCGTAGGAAACAATACGACGTTCTCCAATTCGGCGTCGTTGGCGGGGCACGTTATCGTTGGCGATCATGCGATTCTGGGCGGTTTTTCGTTAGTACACCAATTCTGTCGGATTGGAGCGTATAGTTTCTCCGGCTTCGGTAGCGCTATTAATCGCGACGTTCCTCCTTACGTGATGGTTTCCGGTCAGATGGCTGCGCCGCACGGGATTAATTCGGAAGGGTTGCGTCGTCACGGCAAAGCGCAGAAGTCATCCGGGCGTTAAAACGAGCTTATAAGACCCTCTACAAATCCGGCTTGCGCCTTGAGCAGGCCAAAAGCAGCCTGCGCGACATGGCGGGCGATACCGAAGAGGTGAGCTTGCTGGTCGAGTTCCTCGAGCAAAGTGAGCGCGGCATCGTTCGCTGACGTTAGCGACAACTTTCGGCAACGGGCAACTCCGGGTTTGCGATGCCCCCTGCAGGGCCGGTTGTTTGTCGCACGGTATTAATAATCTTCAAGGCCCCGACGTTTTCGTTGGGGCCGTGTTTATTTCCTGTACGGCCAAGGAAGATTCATGCGTATCGCGGTAGTAGCCGGCGAGTTGTCCGGCGATTTGCTTGGCGCCGGTTTGATTCGCGCGTTGAAGCGTCGTTATCCCGACGCGCATTTCGAAGGCATTGGGGGGCCGGGGATGGCGAGCCAGGGGTTCGACAGCCTCTATCCCCTCGAAACGCTCTCGGTGATGGGGCTGACCGAGGTTTTGGCCCACCTGCCGCGGTTGCTTAAGCTGCGCCGGAGTTTGATCGAGCGCTGGAAAGCCGAGCCGCCCGATGTTTTTATCGGCATTGATGCCCCCGACTTCAATTTGGGGTTGGAAGAGCAGTTACGGCAAGCTGGCATCAAAACCGTTCATTACGTAAGCCCTAC
The DNA here is from genome assembly GCF_003399765.1 of Alkalilimnicola ehrlichii. Taxonomy (GTDB): domain Bacteria; phylum Pseudomonadota; class Gammaproteobacteria; order Nitrococcales; family AK92; genus AK92. The sequence goes on from NZ_NFZV01000013.1 coordinate 62,869, forward strand.
CGTTTGGGCCTGGCGGCAGGGGCGCATTCGCAAGATTAAACGTGCCGTCGATTTAATGTTGACCGTGTTTCCCTTTGAAGCCGATTTTTATCGACAACACGACGTTCCCGTGCGCTTTGTCGGGCATACGGCGGCGGATCGCTTTCCTTTAGAGCACGATGTGGAACGCGCGCGCGGTAAGTTGGCCATCGAAGGGAACGACCCTGTTATCGCTATCCTGCCGGGTAGTCGAGTCAGTGAAGTCAGTCGCTTAGGGCCCGTATTTGCAGAAGCGGCGAGTCGGCTTGCGGAACGTTTTCCGGCGGCACGATTCATCGCGCCGATGGCGACCGAGCAAGTTGGGACATTGTTTGCGAAGCAGCTCGCGCAACTGAATCTGACGGACCGGGTTCGTTGTCTGAAAGGGCGCTCCGAACTCGCCATGGGCGCTGCGGACGTTGTGCTGTCGGCGTCCGGCACCGCCACGTTAGAAGCGATGCTGTTAAAACGGCCGACGGTGGTCGGTTATATTGTCTCGCCAGTCAGCTATTGGTTGTTCCGGATGATGATTAAGGTCGATCGTATTGCGATGCCGAACCTGTTGGCTGGCGAAGAGTTAATGCCAGAGTTCATTCAGGGGCGGGCGACGCCGGTTGCGTTAGCCGAGGCGGTGGCCGCTTTGCTTAACAATCCGGACAACGCGGCGGCGCGGCGGGCACGCTGTCTTGAAATTCACAAGGAGTTGCGGCAGCAGGCCGACGAGGCCGCAGCGGAGGCGATCGCCGAGTGTTTGCTCTAGATCAGTTGGAATTAGGTTTTTCCGCGAACGCGGCCCGCATATGCGGGGTCGACGAAGCAGGCCGTGGCCCGTTAGCTGGACCGGTGGTGGCCGCTGCAGTCATACTGGACCCGGCGCATCCTATCGCTGGGGTGGCAGATTCCAAAACCTTACGTGCGAACGATAGAGCCTTGCTTTGCGAGCGCATTCAGGAAAATGCGTTAGCGTGGGCAGTGGGTCGTGCCGAGGTTGAGGAGATCGATCGGATCAATATTCTACAGGCCACCCTGTTAGCGATGCGACGTGCGGTAGACGGCTTAGACGTTCGCCCCGAGCACGCCTTGATCGACGGTAACCGTTGTCCAACGTTGGCATGCGCTGCAACCGCGATCGTTGGCGGAGACCGCAAGGTGGCGGCCATTTCGGCGGCGTCTATCATTGCTAAGCACCTGCGCGATCAAGAAATGGAACAACTGGATGAGGCGTTTCCGGGCTATGGTTTTGCCCAGCACAAGGGTTATGGTACGGCTGCGCATATGGCGGCGCTGCAACGGCTGGGCCCCTGTGCCATTCATCGTAAGTCGTTTCGTCCGGTTCGGGAACTGATGGTAAGTTGCTGAATTAAGGTGCCTGGCACAGCTTGCGATAGGCGCTGCCTGCCGGGTTTCTTCCGCAGTAATTTGCTACTAGCCAATTGAGTGGCCATCGATGAGCGTTAGCTTCGTACATCTTCACCTGCACACTGAATACTCGCTTTCCGACGGCATTGTCCGTATCAAGCCGCTGATCAAAGCGGCGGTTGACGCGGGAATGCCGGCGCTCGCGGTTACCGACCAAGGTAACTTGTTTGGGATGGTGAAGTTCTATGGGGCAGCGATAGCCGCCGGCATTAAGCCGATTATCGGCGCCGACGTGTGGGTGGAGGATGACGGCAGTCCCGAGCAGCGTTCCCGCCTTGTGTTGTTGTGCCGCGATGTCGAAGGCTACAAAGCCCTTAGCCGTTTGCTCAGCCGGAGTTATCTGGACGGACAGCAGCAAGGCCTGCCGGTCATCGCGCGAACATGGCTCGAGAATGATTGTGCGGGACTGATCGCGTTGGCCGGTAAGGAAAGCGAGCTTGGTCGTCTGTTGCTGGGCGGCGATATAAACGCGGTGGACGGCGCGCTAGCATATTGGCAGGAACTCTTTCCAGATGCCTTATATCTTGAGGTTCAGCGGACAGGGCGGCTGGGCGACGAGGATCACCTGCACGCCGCAGTCGAGATGTCGGCTCGCACCGGGGTGCCGGTTGTAGCGAGCAACGACGTTCGGTTTCTCACGGCCTCCGAGTTCGAGGCCCACGAGGCACGCGTCTGTATTCATGACGGTCGAACGCTGGACGACAACAAGCGCCCTCGCCGGTACAGCGAAGAGCAATATTTGCGTACCCAGGAGGAGATGGCGGAACTCTTTGCCGACTTGCCGGAAGCGCTGGAGAATACGATTGAGGTTGCCCGCCGGTGTAATCTTGAGCTAACCCTCGGCGAGAACTTCTTACCTGATTTCCCTATTCCCGAAGGGATGACCATCGATGAGTATCTGCAACAGCAGTCTCATGAAGGCTTGGATGAGCGCTTAGAGGTTTTGGTTGCCGCCGACGATCCCGACCGCGAAGAGAAGATAAAGGAGTATCGCGCGCGGTTGGATCGCGAGTTGGACGTCATTATCCAGATGGGTTTTCCCGGCTACTTTCTGATCGTAGCCGACTTTATCCAATGGGCGAAAGATAACGACATACCAGTAGGCCCAGGGCGCGGTTCCGGTGCGGGCTCCTTAGTCGCTTACGCGCTCAAGATTACCGATTTAGATCCATTAGCTTACGACCTTCTCTTTGAGCGCTTTCTTAACCCCGAGCGGGTATCCATGCCCGACTTCGATGTCGACTTCTGCATGGAAGGGCGCGATCGGGTTATCGACTACGTAGCGCAAAAATACGGCCGCGAGAAGGTTTCTCAGATCGCCACCCACGGCACCATGGCGGCGAAAGCGGTGGTTCGCGATGTGGGGCGAGTGTTAGGGCATCCGTACGGTTTCGTCGATCGAATTGCCAAGCTCGTTCCGTTCGAACTCGGGATGACGCTGGATAAAGCGTTAGAGCAAGAAGAAGAGCTGCGTAACCTTTACAACGAGGACGAGGAGGTCAAAGCGCTTCTCGATATGGCCCGCGCCCTCGAAGGTATGACACGTAATGTCGGTAAGCACGCCGGCGGCGTGGTCATCGCACCGACGGAACTGACCGACTTTTCGCCTTTATTCTGCGAGCCCGGTGGGCAAGGTTTGGCGACCCAGTACGACAAGGACGACGTCGAGGCTGTCGGTCTGGTTAAGTTCGACTTTTTGGGGCTGCGTACGCTGACCATTATCGATTGGACGGTGCAAGCGGTTAACCGGATGCGGCGAGAGCGCGGCGAGGAGCCGCTGGATATCTCCCGGATTCCACTCGATGACGAAGCCAGCTTCGATCTGCTCAAACGCTACGCGACCACGGCTGTCTTCCAGCTGGAGTCGCGGGGTATGAAGGATCTTATCAAGCGGCTGCAGCCGGATAGTTTCGAGGATATCGTTGCGTTAGTGGCCTTGTTTCGTCCCGGGCCCTTGCAATCGGGGATGGTGGACGATTTCATCGACCGTAAGCATGGCCGCGCCGAGGTTGCTTATCCCACACCCGAGCTCCATCACGATGACCTAGAGCCAATCCTGAAGCCGACCTACGGTGTCATTCTCTATCAGGAGCAGGTGCAGCGTATCGCGCAGGTTCTCGGCGGCTACTCACTCGGGGGCGCCGACCTGTTGCGGCGAGCAATGGGGAAAAAGAAACCCGAGGAAATGGCCAAGCAGCGGCAAATTTTCCTAGAGGGCGCGAAGAAGAACGGCCTGACCGAGGAGCATGCCGGCGGCATCTTCGATTTGATGGAAAAATTCGCCGGCTACGGTTTCAATAAATCGCACTCCGCTGCTTACGCGTTACTGTCGTATCAAACGGCGTGGTTGAAAGCCCATTATCCGGCCCCGTTTATGGCTGCCGTGTTGTCTTCGGATATGGATAACACCGATAAGGTCGTAACGCTCATCGAAGAGTGCCGGGAGCAGAAGTTAAGGGTAGAGCCGCCTAATGTTAATCGTTCGAACTACGCGTTCCGCGCGAGCGACGAACGTACGATTATCTACGGTTTAGGTGCGGTCAAAGGCGTTGGTCGGTCCGCTTTGGAGGCCTTGATCGAAGAGCGCGATGACAATGGGCCGTATAAAGATATATTCGATCTGTGCCGGCGGGCTGACCTGCGTAAAGTGAATCGACGAGTGCTGGAAGCCTTGATTCGTGCCGGTTGCTTCGATGAGTTGGCTCCGAACAGGGCGAGTTGTATGGCGACGTTGCCGCAAGCCCTGCAAGCGGCCGATCAGCAATCGAAAGCTATGGCGGCGGGCCAAAACGATATGTTTGGGTTGCTCGGAGACGGGGCACCGGTAGCGATTCCGCAGGAGCTGGTCGAAGTTGACGAGTGGGACGAGGCCGAGCGCCTGACCGCTGAGAAGGAAACGCTCGGGCTCTATCTTACCGGGCATCCTATCGACCGCTACGAGCGCGAGTTGGCGGCGGTAGTGACCGGCAAGATCGCCAGCGTTTTAGCGTCCGCACCGACGCCGACGGAGTCTACGCCCCAGCGCGGTCGACGTAATAACGGCAAGACTGTGACCGTGGCGGGGTTGGTGGTCGCTATGCGAACCCGAAATACGCAAAGCGGTGGTCGAATGGCTTTCCTGACGCTTGACGATCGCAGTGCGCGTATCGACGTGACTATTTTTCCGGAAGCTTTTCAACGCTATCGGCATCTGATTAGTCCGGATAGTTTGTTGTTGGTGGAAGGCAGCTTGGATTACGATGATTTCATTGGCGGTCACCGCGTCAGTGCGGAGAAGCTGCTGGATATCAGCGAAGTTCGCGATGCCTATGCTAAGCGGTTGGTCGTGAAGGTTAATCAGAAGCAGGCCGGCAATGGGTTCATGGCGGCGTTTCAGCAAACCTTGTCGGCTTACCGCGAAGGGCAGTGTCCGGTATGGGTGGAATACTATAATGAATCGGCGAAAGCGGTTTTGCGGCTCGGCGAAGAGTGGCGCGTCAAACCGAGCGACGAACTCATTAAACGCTTGAACAGCCTTGCCGAGCCGGGGGCGGTTCGGGTGGAGTATTAGCTAGGGGTTAAATTCCGCGCGCGGACTTTTTATTGGCTGAGCGGGCGCTACGTATCTACGCCGCACGGTGGCAATGCGCGGGAATAAGCCAACAGTTGTCCGGCGCTTATGGTTGCTGTCCCCGTTTTAGGGCGAAAACGAAACCGCGCCGGGTAATTTAATTACCATGTTGAGTAATACGTGCTTGCCAGCGCCGACATCTGTCGTTAGTGTACTGCGCCAACGGTTTTACATTGCCCCTGTTCGCAATAGATTCGCCTGGGCGAGTGGATTGGGAACCGGAGCGGCAGCGGTCGAACGGAGAACAGTGTAGATAATCATGAGTCTCAACTTTTTAGAATTTGAGCGTCCGATCGCGGAACTCGAAGCGAAGCTCGACGAGTTACGCTTTGTAGGCGATGATAATCACCTCAATATTTCAGAGGAAATCAATCGCTTGCAGGCGAAAAGCCGGCAATTGACGGAGCAGATTTTTTCTTCTCTCGATGCCTGGCAGATCTCTCAGCTAGCACGGCATCCGCAGCGTCCCTACACCATGGACTATGTGACGCGGATCTTTACCGAATTCGAAGAATTACACGGTGATCGCGCGTATGCGGACGATCAGGCCATTATCGGCGGCGTCGCCCGCTTGGACGGTTTGCCCGTTATGGTTATCGGGCATCAAAAAGGCCGGGATACTAAAGAAAAGATTCGCCGCAATTTCGGTATGCCAAGGCCGGAAGGTTATCGTAAAGCGTTGCGGTTAATGGAAATGGCCGAGCGATTCAAGTTGCCGGTGTTGACCTTTATCGATACGCCCGGCGCTTATCCCGGTGTCGGCGCGGAAGAGCGCGGGCAGAGCGAGGCGATTGCACGCAACCTATTGGTGATGTCCAAGTTGCGGACGCCTATCGTTTGTACGGTAATCGGCGAAGGCGGATCCGGTGGCGCGCTCGCCATTGGGGTCGGCGACCGGGTATTAATGCTGAGTTACAGTACCTATTCGGTTATTTCCCCCGAAGGTTGCGCTTCTATTCTTTGGAAAAGCGCGGACCGGGCAGCGGATGCGGCGGAGGCGATGGGTATTACGGCGCCGCGCTTGAAGTCGTTAGGCCTGGTCGATGACGTTATTGAGGAGCCCCTGGGCGGCGCCCACCGCGATGTCGATGTGATGGCCGAACGCCTGAAGAACAGCTTGTTAGAGCAGTTGTCCGGTTTGAATACGACACCGGTTAACGCGCTGCTCGATCAACGCTATCAGCGTTTGATGAGTTTCGGTAACTTTAAAGACTGATTGGCGCCCCGTCTAAAGGTCGGGCAATCGCAGGAGGCTATAGCGCGGCTTGCCGGCGGTGCGGCCAGAGGGCCGGGGTTGAAAATCCGCAAGGGTTTCTCAACCCCGGCCATCCTAATCAAACCATTCATTCATGATACGGCGGCGGTAGGTCGATGGCGGCTTTTACTAGCGCGGCACTGCAGCGGACGCTGCAACGCTATCCGTTGCCACACCGATACTGGGTTGCCTTCAGCGGCGGCCGGGACTCCCTTGCCCTCTTGCATGCACTGAGTAAGCTGCGGCCGCAGCTTGCGCCGGCGACAATCCATGCTATTCACGTCGACCATGGCCTGCAGGCAGTATCGGCGGCTTGGGCGGAGCATGCTGTTACACTCTGTAAGGCGCTACAGGTTGAGCTGACCGTGCGCCAAGTTAAGGTTCGGCCAGAGCCTGGCGAAGGAGTCGAGGCCGCCGCGCGGCGCGTTCGTTATGCGGTATTCCAGCAGGTTGTCGAGGCGGGGGATTGTTTGCTAACCGCGCATCACCGCGACGACCAAGCGGAAACGTTACTGTTGCGTTTGCTGCGTGGTAGCGGCGTTCACGGTTTGCAGGGAATGCCCGAGGAGCGCACCCTCGGGGCGGGAAGACTGCTAAGACCATTGCTTGGTTTTCCCCGGAGTGCGTTGGATAGTTACGTCCGCGAGCAGGGATTAGAGTGGGTTGAAGACCCGAGCAATGCAGAATTGGAGGCAGACCGGAATTATCTGCGCCATGTCGTCTTGCCGAGTATGTGTAAACGCTGGCCGGCAACAACTCAGGTGCTGACCGCTACCGCCGGGCGAATGAGCGAAGCTGCCGAATTGTTGGATGAATTAGCGCAGCAGGATTGGCAGGTAGTGCGTGCTGGTGACAGGCTTGTCGTCGAGCAGTTGCGCCGCCTGACGGATGCGCGTCAGCGTAATCTGCTGCGTTACTGGATTCGTCGCAGGGGGCTCCTGCCGCCTACCCACGCCCGTCTCGCCTCGGGGCTTGAGGCTTTGTTGACCGCGGGGGAGGATAGGCAACCCATACTGGAATGGGGAGGCGGGGCTGTGCGCCGTTATCGGCAGCATCTTTACCTAACGCCTCCGCTGTCGCCGCCGCCGAAGGGCGAGTACCGTTGGGATCTTTGCGAAGAGCTTGTCGTGTCGGGGATGGGGCGTTTACAGGCCATGCTCGGAGTGGGCGGTTTGCGCATCGATTTGCAGGGTAAGCGTCTTTGCGTTCGTTTTCGCCGAGGCGGGGAGCGTTGCCGGTTGGCGGGCGAAGGCCATAGTCGAAGCCTAAAGAAGCTGCTACAAGCGTCGGCGCTACCGCCCTGGCAGAGAGAGCGGTTGCCGCTTCTTTATCTTGACGATACGCTAATTGCAATTGGCGATTGCTGGATTTGCGAAGGCTTTCAGGCCTCGCCGGAGAAGGACGGTATACACTTGCGCTGGGATCCTGAAGGGTGATCGCCAATTGTGATATAACCGCCATTCTGTTAACGTTTACCCCGTCCAGAGCCCCCATACTCTCTAAGCGCGCAGAGTTCATATGACGCGATATATTTTTATTACAGGCGGTGTCGTTTCCTCTTTGGGTAAAGGGATAGCGGCCGCCTCGCTAGGTAGTATTTTGCAAGCCCGTGGCCTTAAGGTCACCATGATCAAGCTGGATCCGTATATCAACGTCGATCCAGGGACAATGAGCCCGTTCCAGCACGGCGAAGTGTTCGTCACCGAAGACGGCGCCGAAACCGATCTGGACTTGGGCCATTACGAGCGTTTTCTACGCATTCATGTATCGCGGCTGAACAATTACACGACGGGGCGTATTTACGAAAATGTTATTCGTAAAGAGCGTCGCGGCGAGTACTTGGGCGGCACGGTACAGGTTATTCCGCATATTACCGACGAGATCAAACGCTCCGTTATCGAAGGCGCGGGCGATGTCGATGTCGCCTTGGTCGAAATCGGCGGTACCGTCGGCGATATCGAGTCGCTTCCGTTTCTGGAGGCCATTCGCCAGATGGGTGCCGAGCTTGGGCGCGATCGTTGCCTATTCGTGCACCTGACACTGGTGCCGTTCATCGGTGCTGCCGGCGAGATGAAAACCAAGCCGACCCAGCACTCGGTGAAAGAGTTGCGTTCGATCGGTATTCAGCCGGATATTCTTCTATGCCGATCGACTCGCCCGATTCCGGAGGACGAACGGCGTAAGATCGCCCTGTTTACCAATGTCGAGCAGCGGGCGGTGATTTCCTCGCTGGATGTCGACAACATCTACAAGGTTCCCCAGGTTCTCCATGCGCAAGGCTTGGACGACATCGTGGCCGAGAAACTGCGGCTCGATCTGCCGCCGGCGGATCTGTCGGATTGGCATTATGTGGTCGACGCCATGGCTTACCCGCAAGGGGAAGTGACCATCGCCATGGTCGGCAAGTACGTCAACCTGGCCGACGCGTATATGTCGTTGAACGAGTCGCTGCGACACGCCAGCGTGCAGACGCGGCGGCGAGTGAACATCCGTTACGTCGATTCCGAAGAGCTTGAGCGCGAAGGCGTCGAGCAGCTGGCGGATGTCGATGCCATTCTGGTGCCGGGCGGTTTCGGCGAGCGCGGCGTCGAAGGTAAGATTATGGCAGCGCGCTATGCGCGTGAGCATAAGCTTCCTTATCTCGGCATCTGTCTCGGTATGCAAGTCGCCGTGATCGAGTTCGCGCGCCATGTTGCCGGGCTGGAACATGCCCATAGCACCGAGTTTAAGGCCGACACGAAACATCCGGTAATCGGTTTGATTACCGAATGGATGACGGAGGAAGGTTTGCGCGAAGTGCGTAACGCCAATTCCGATCTAGGCGGCACGATGCGCCTTGGGGCGCAAGCGTGTAGTCTTGAGAAAGACTCGCTGGCCGCTTCCGTCTACGGATCGGAGCAGATTTCCGAGCGGCACCGTCATCGCTACGAGTTTAATAATCAATACCGGGAACCGCTAGAGCAAGCGGGGCTTAAGTTCTCGGGTTGGTCGGGTGACGGGAATTTGGCGGAAGTCATTGAATTACCGGATCACCCGTGGTTCCTTGCTTGTCAGTTTCACCCGGAATTCACCTCGACGCCGCGCGACGGTCACCCGTTGTTTACGCGCTTTATAGAGGCGGCGGCCGAGTATCGGAAAGCGGGCAAGCAGGCGGATGTCGCTACGGCCAAAGTACCGTAGCGACGACGCCCTACGAGAGGGTTAGTATCTTATGTCGACTATCGACTTATGCGGTTTCAAAGCCGGCTTAGACCAACCGTTTTTTCTGATTGCCGGCCCCTGTGTGGTCGAGTCGGAGCAATTGGCGCTGGATAGTGCCGGCGAGCTGAAAGCGATTTGCGAGCGGCTCGGTATTCCGTTTATCTACAAATCGTCTTTCGATAAAGCGAACCGCTCTTCTCATGGCAGCTTTCGCGGCCCCGGCATGGAAGAAGGGCTGCGGATTCTCGATGAGGTCCGGCGTCAGATCGGGGTGCCGGTGCTTACCGATGTGCATGAAGACACGCCGCTTGACGAAGTCGCTGCCGTCGTGGACGTGTTGCAGACGCCGGCCTTCCTTTGTCGACAGACGAACTATATCCAGAATGTCGCTCGCCAAGGTAAACCGGTCAATATCAAGAAGGGGCAATTCCTAGCTCCTTGGGATATGAAAAACGTTGTCGATAAAGCGAAAGCCGTCGGTAACGAGCAGATCATGGTCTGCGAGCGCGGCGTCTCGTTCGGCTACAACAATCTTGTATCCGATATGCGCTCCTTAGCGGTTATGCGTAATACGCAGTGCCCTGTCGTATTCGACGCCACCCACTCCGTGCAATTGCCGGGTGGGCAGGGTAGCGCTTCCGGCGGGCAGCGCGAATTCGTACCCGTACTTGCGCGGGCGGCGGTTGCTGCCGGCGTTGCCGGTCTTTTCATGGAAACCCATCCGAATCCTGAAAAAGCCCTGAGCGACGGCCCCAATGCATGGCCGTTGCCGCGGATGGAAAGCTTGCTGCAAACCTTGCAAGTGCTCGATAACGCTGTCAAAGCACAAGGTTTTCCCGAGCAGGAGCTTATGGGCGACTGACTAAAAGCTTAATTTATAAATGGAGGGAACAAGAACAATGGCGAAGATAACGTCGATTCTCGCCCGTGAGATTATCGATTCCCGCGGTAACCCAACCGTCGAGGCGGATGTGACCCTGGAAGACGGCACCCTAGGCCGGGCAGCCGTACCTTCCGGCGCGTCTACGGGAACACGCGAAGCTGTGGAATTACGTGATGGCGATCAGCAGCGTTATCTTGGCAAGGGCGTCCGCAACGCGGTGAATAACGTTAACACCACGCTCAAGGATGCGCTTGTCGGAATGGATGCCAATGATCAGCGGACTATCGACGAGCGCATGATCGAGCTCGACGGCTCCGATAACAAAGGCCGTCTTGGTGCCAATGCATTGCTCGCCGTTTCGTTGGCTGTTGCCCATGCAGCCGCGAAAAGTAAGGGCGAATCCCTGTTCAAGCATTTGAATCCGAGCGGGCCCTACGCTTTGCCGGTGCCGATGATGAACATCCTCAATGGCGGTGCGCACGCCGATAACAGCGTCGACATTCAGGAATTCATGGTCATGCCGGTTCGCTTCGAGAGCTTCTCCGAAGCCCTGCGCTGCGGTACGGAGATCTTCCACGCGTTGAAGAAAGTCCTGAAAGCGCGGGGTTTGAACACAGCCGTTGGCGACGAAGGCGGTTTTGCGCCCGATTTGCCGTCCAACGAAGCTGCTCTGGAAGTGATTCGCGAGGCGACCGAGCAGGCCGGCTACAAACTTGGCGAAGATGTCTACCTTGCCTTGGACGTCGCCAGTTCCGAGTTCTACAAAGACGGCGTCTATAATCTCGAATCCGAGGGCCGGACCTTTAGTTCCGCCGAATTTGTCGATTACCTGGCCGACCTTGCCGACCGTTACCCGATCATTTCCATCGAGGACGGTATGGACGAGAGCGACTGGGACGGCTGGAAACTGCTGACCGACAAGCTGGCGGACCGCGTGCAACTGGTGGGCGACGATTTGTTCGTCACCAACACGCGGATTTTGCAGGAAGGCATCGATAAGGGTGTTGCTAATTCCATCTTGATCAAGTTGAACCAGATCGGCACCCTGACCGAAACCTTGGATGCGATCAAAATGGCTGCCGACGCCAACTACTCGTCGATCGCCTCCCACCGCTCGGGCGAAACGGAAGACACCACCATTGCCGATTTGGCCGTTGCCAGCCAGTCGACCCAAATCAAAACGGGTTCGTTGTGCCGGTCCGACCGCGTTGCCAAATATAACCAGTTGCTGCGCATCGAGCAGGAGCTGGGGGGCAAGCGGTTTATGCGGGCACGCAAGCGTTCCCTAATCTGAAGCGCTTCTAAACCGCGTTTGGCGAGCCTGGTATGCGTTGGCTAGCGGTTATTCTGGGAGTGATGCTGATACTACTTCAGTATCGCCTCTGGTTTGGCGAAGGCGTGCGCTCGAAGCGCACCGCCTTGCCGCTACCAGCGAACAATTGCGCGCGGAGAATTACGTGCTGAAAGCGCGCAACGAGGCTTTGGAAGCCGAAGTGAGCGACCTTAAAGAGGGCTTGGACGCTGTCGAAGAACGTGCTCGTAGCGAGCTGGGCATGATCAAGGACGGCGAAATTTTCTATCAAATTGTGGCCGACGAATGAGTAGTGTTGCCGTCCCAAGGATTTGGGCCGTTTTGCCTGCCGCAGGCGTAGGCCGGCGCATGGGGGCGGAGCTTCCAAAGCAGTATTTGCCGCTGCTCGGCGAACCCGTCATCTGCCGAACGCTAAGCTGTTTGCTGGGGCACTCCGCGGTTTATGGTGGCGTGATTGCTTTGGCCGAAGACGATCTGCATTGGGCTACGCTTCAGTATCAAAACGTCAAACCGTTGCACAGAGTGACGGGCGGTGCCGAGCGGCGGGACTCGGTGATGTCGGCTTTGCGCTTCCTGCTGGCGGAAGCCGATGACAGCGATTGGGTGATGGTGCACGATGCCGTACGCCCATGCGTTACTGAGCGGGAGCTTGACCGTCTCGTCGCGCGGGCGACCGCCCACGCCGCCGGCGGGCTGCTTGCCATGCCGGTACGGGATACCTTAAAACGCGAAGGTAGCCAAGGCACGGTTGCCGCTACAACCGACCGCGAAGGGTTGTGGCATGCGCTGACGCCCCAGCTGTTTCCCTTGCGTCTTCTTTACGAGGCGTTACTTGCCGTTATCGATGCCGATACCCCTGTTACCGACGAATCGCAGGCAATGGAATTGCGCGGGCACCGCCCGCTGCTAATAGAGGGTAGTGCAACGAATCTAAAGATTACCCGCCCCTCGGACCTCACCCTGGCCGAGGTTATTTTAAAAAGTTATTCATTAAGCGAGTCGGATACATGCGTATAGGGCAAGGGTTTGACGCGCATCGGTTTGCCCCTGGCAGGCGCTTGGTCATTGGCGGCGTCGATATTCCCTATGACTATGGGATGGAAGCGCACTCCGATGGCGACGTGTTATTGCACGCCATCACGGATGCCATCTTAGGCGCTGCGGGGGAGGGGGATCTGGGGCGTCATTTTCCCGACACGGACCCTAATCTCAGCGGGGTCGATAGCCGCATCTTATTGCGTCGCGCCGTCGAGCTGGCGGCCGCCCAGGGCCTCGGGGTCGGCAACGTCGATGCTACCGTCATTGCGCAGAAACCCAAGCTCGCGCCCTATATCGACGCAATGAAAGCCTGCATAGCCGATGACTTACTAATCGCGCAGAGCGCGGTCAATATCAAGGCAACGACTACCGAAAAGATGGGCTTTACCGGCCGCGGCGAGGGGATCGCCGCGATGGCCGTCGTTTTGTTGGTTCCGCAATCGGATGCAGCGGCGTGAACGGGGCGGAGCTGGCGATGGCAGCTTATGCTTATGGCGAACCGGGCGTGAAGGGGGTATTGCGCGCCGAGCCGGAAGACTTTCAGGTTCTGGAAATCCCCAGCTTTACGCCAAGCGGCGAGGGCGAGCACCTGTTCCTGCTGGTCCGTAAGCGTGGCTGGACAACTGATGCGGTAGCCGGGCTGCTGGCAAAACATCTGGGAGTCTCTCGCCGCCAGGTGAGTTATGCCGGGATGAAGGATCGTTGGGCTGTCACCGAGCAGTGGTTTAGCGTTCAGTTGCCAGGGCGCCCGATTGAGCTTGCCCCCGGTGAACTTGCCGACGGCGTTACTGTGCGGGCGGTTACGCGCAATCTAAGAAAACTACGCCGCGGCGCTTTGGCGGGTAATCGGTTTGTTTTGCGAGTTAGGGACTTGGAAGGCGATCTTAGCTCCCTTTCTCAGCGGCTGCTTTGGGTTGGGAGGTATGGGGTTCCCAACTACTTCGGCGAGCAGCGTTTTGGTCGAGGCGGCGACAACGTCGAACGCTCGCGTGAGATGTTTGCCGGTACTTTTAAGCCGAAAGGGCGCAATTTACGGGGGCTCCTACTGTCGGCGGCACGCGCTCATCTTTTTAACAACGTATTGAGTGCTCGGGTTGCCGACGGTACTTGGAAGCAATCGCTTGACGGCGATTTGATGATGCTCGATGGACGCAATAGCGTGTTTCCCGCTGAGGCAGGAGACGCGAGCCTTGAACGCAGGCTCTTACTACAGCAGATTCATCCGACGGGGCCTTTGCCGGGGCGAGAGACCGGAATGCAGCCTGAAGGTTCGGTAGCGATGTTAGAGGCCGGATTACTAGCGCAAGAGCTGGCCTTGCTCCAAGGTTTGCAGAGTCAGGGCGTCGAGTCGGCGCGGCGTGCGCTGCGCATTCGGGTGGCCGATCTTTGGTGGCGGTTTCCCGAAAATCGAGTTCTGGAACTGGGGTTCGCGCTGCCGGCCGGCGCTTATGCAACGAGCGTTTTACGCGAGCTCGTGCGTGTATAGCCCGTTAGAGTTGGCGACGAAGTAGGACGTATACCGCTCCCGTGCCGCCGTCGACCTGACGTGCGGAGCAAAAGGCGAGCACTTCGTCGCGTTGCCGCAGCCAGTGCTCAACCTTAGTTTTAAGAACAGGGCCTTTATTACTGGATCTGCGGCCTTTTCCGTGAATAATACGGACGCAGCGGAGTTTTCTCTCGCCGCAGGCTTTTAGAAAGTCGGCTACGGCGATTCGGGCTAGCGGAACGGTTAAGCCATGCAAGTCGAGTTCCGACTGCACGCTGTACTGACCGCGACGAAGTTTGCGCAGGACACGATGTTGCAAGCCCGGCCGAGCATACTCAAGCTCCTCGCCGGTAGCGAGGTCGGCCGGCTCGAATAAGTCCGACAGGATGTCGCGCATTACCTGTTGCTCGTCTTCGACGGTTTTGCGCGGCACAGGGGCAGGGCGCGGCGTTGCCGGCACGACCTTATCGGTCGCGAGGCGGCGCACGCCTTGCATGGCTTGTTCGAATAACCGGCGGTCGTCGGGGTCGTCGTCTTGCATGGCCGAGAACTCTAATATTGATCGGCCCAGTATACTAACTAGTACCGCTATTGAGGCGAAGCTTGGTAAGTGCCGTTTGCTGCGATGAAACGGAAGAACATCTCCGGAACGAACAACACTATGCATATTTTGGTAAGTAACGACGATGGCTATCAAGCGGTCGGTATTTTGGCGCTGGCCGAAGCGCTGCGAGCACTCGCGCGGGTAACGGTCGTGGCTCCAGAGCGCGATCGAAGCGGAGCCAGCAACTCTCTGACGCTTGAGTACCCGCTGCGTGCCATGGCAGTGGAAGAGGGGCGTTACCGGGTAGAAGGCACACCTACCGATTGTGTGCATCTGGCCTTGACGGGGCTGCTGGACGAGGAGCCGGATATGGTGGTTTCCGGTATCAATGCCGGTGCCAACCTCGGCGACGATGTGATTTACAGCGGGACGGTGGCTGCCGCTATGGAGGGGCGTTTCCTCGGTTTGCCGGCGATTGCGATGTCGCAAACCTCTTTCGCACCCAAACACCTCGGCTCTTCCGCGCGGGTGGCGGCCGCCTTGATCGAGAAACTGCGCTCGGATCCGCTGCCGTCGGATACCATCCTCAATGTCAATGTCCCGGATTTGCCTTGGGAGGAAATAAAAGGATTTCAGGCGACCCGGCTTGGTAGGCGGCATCGGGCGGAACCAGTGATAAAAGCGGAAGACCCGCGAGGCCGACCTATTTATTGGATTGGGCCGGCGGGGTTGGAAGAAGACGCCGGCCCCGGTACGGATTTCCACGCGGTAGCGAATGGCTATGTGTCGGTAACGCCTATTCAGGTCGATCTGACGCGTTATCAAGCGTTAGATCAGGTTGCCGGTTGGGTGCAGGGCCTGTCATGATCGATCCGACCCTTCTTCAAGGCCGCGGTATGACGTCGCAAAGAACGCGCGATCGCTTGGCGGCACGACTGCGGGATGAAGGCATCACCGATCCTCGCGTATTGGAAGTGATGCGCACCGTACCGCGACATATCTTTGTCGATGAAGCGTTGGCAAGCCGCTCCTACGACGATACGGCTTTACCGATCGGGCACGGGCAAACGATTTCGCAGCCTTACATTGTTGCCCGTATGACAGAGTTGTTGACCGAGCAGGGTTTGCCCGAGCGTGTGTTAGAGATAGGTACCGGTTCCGGCTATCAAGCAGCTGTGCTTGCCCAGCTTGGCGTACAGGTTTATACCATTGAGCGAATAAAAGCGTTATCGGAGCAGGCACGGGAGCGTTTTCGCGCCTTAAAGTTATGGAATATCCGTGCGCGATATGGCGATGGCAGTAACGGCTGGCCCCAATACGCGCCGTATGACGGTATTGTATTAACGGCAGCGCCGGAAGCAGTTCCCCAAGCTTTATTCGAGCAATTGGCACCCGGCGGACGTATGGTCGCGCCGGTAGGCGACGCAAATCGGCAAGAACTCGTTATTTTCGAGCGAGCCGATGAAGGGATTGTGCGACGAGTCGACAGTGAGGTGAGTTTCGTGCCAATGTTGGGTGGTGAGCAATGAAAGGGCCTTTCGCGTGGTTGTATGAGACAGTACTTCGTTGGGCTGCCCATCGGCATGCAGCGTGGTATCTCGGTGGCTTGAGCTTTGCGGAGTCCTCGTTTTTTCCGATTCCGCCCGATGTGATGCTGGCACCGATGTCGTTGGCGCAGCCGAACAAGGCGCTACGCTTTGCCTTTATCACCACAGTGACGTCGGTCGCCGGCGGCGTATTAGGGTACCTGATCGGCCTTTTTGCTTTAGAGGCCGTTGCGCCACTGATTCAGGAGGCCGGTTATTGGGACGAGTACCTGCGCGCACAGGAGTGGTTCTTAGTTTGGGGGTTTTGGGTCGTTCTCGTGGCTGGGTTTTCGCCGATCCCCTATAAAGTGTTTACCATAGCGGCCGGTGCCGCTAGTCTGGCGTTAGTGCCGTTTATTATTGCCTCCTTCATAGGTCGTGGCGCCCGCTTCTTTTTAGTAGCGTTGCTAGTGTCGTGGGGCGGGCCCAAAATGGAGCCCTGGATTCGAACGTATATAGAGCGCATCGGGTGGGCTACCGTAGCGCTGTTGGTTGTCGGTGTTCTATTGATGCGAGCCTAATGCGCTACTGGTTTGGTTTGACGGTTCTGGCAGCTGTGCTGGCTGCCTTATCGGGTTGTGCCAGCTTCTCCGCAGGCGGCGATGACATTCACGTCGTCCAGCGGGGAGATACCTTATATTCGATTGCTTGGCGCAATAACGTCGATTATCGGACCGTCGCCCGCATTAATCATATCGAGCCGCCTTACGTGATCTACCCTGGGCAGCGCTTGCGTCTTCACAGCCCAGGAGGCGGGCGCTCGTTAACCGACGGGCAAAGACCGGAAACACAAGCATTAGCGAGTGGCAGCGGCGGATCCGGGCCAAGGCCATTGGCGCCGCACCAACGTCGTTCCCCGCAAGCGTTAGGGCGTCCGCTGCGGGACGATCAATCGCGGCAGACGGCTTCTGCCGCGCCTTCTGAGCCACCACGTTCAGCGCCGGCCCCTGAGGAGCGGCAGACAACTGCGGCAGCACCGCCGCAAACGCCTGCAAGCCGTCCAGCCGAGAGTACCGCGTCCGCCCAGGCGACCACCCGGCCACGGCCTCCCGCGCCTACTCGTCCGTCCAGTCCTCCTCGCTCGTCAGGGGGCGATATTAGTTGGCAATGGCCAACCGATGGCGGGATCAGTAAAGCTTTTTCCGCGAGTGCGGATGGCAAGCGAGGCGTCAACATTAATGGACAAATCGGCCAAGCTGTCAGGGCAGCAGCGGATGGGCGGGTTGTGTATAGCGGCAGCGGCTTGCGAGGCTATGGCAATCTTATTATCGTTAAACACGATGGGCGTTATTTGACGGCCTACGGGTATAACAATCAATTGTTGGTTACGGAGGGCGATACCGTCAGTGCCGGACAGCGGATTGCCACGATGGGGATGGGCTCCGGCGGCGGGCCGGCGCTCCATTTCGAGTTGCGTCGAGATGGCGAGGCCGTTGATCCCGTCGGTTATTTGCCAAAGCGATAAGCGCCTCCGACTGTCCCTTGCGGGGTGGTAAGGTCTGTGGCTTTCGCCTCAACCATTGACCCTCTAAATAGGGTCCTGGAAAGGGCATAAAGCCGCCGCGCCTGCTGTAGCTTTTTCGATTTTTACTCAATTCTCATACAAGTGCCTGGTTTGTATTGTTTTTCCCTTAAATTAACCATTCGTCTTGCAAGTAAGCCCTTTTATCTTATTCCACCATTTTAGCGTTGCATGTTCGGTCAAGCCCGGCATATAGTGTTGGTTGACAACAAAAAAAGTCGGTTAGGGCTGTCGATTCGCCGCGTTATCGAGCACATAGAAGGCTCGGATAAAACTACAAGAAGGCGAAAGGCGGCTAACAGGAGGGGATTAACAATGACCAACCGGCAATCGTTGGCAGTCAGTGCCGCTCCGACGGAATTCGTAGAAGCTCCGGAAGAAGAGGTACTGTTGCTAGAAGGCGATGACCCTGATGACAGGGAACTTGAAACCACACCAGAGGCAGAGAACGAAGCGGTTGAAGAAGGGGTGTTTGCTGCCGGCGAGAGTCTGCAGTCCAGCCTCGATGCAACGCAGCTTTATCTTAACGAGATTGGCTATTCGCCTTTGCTTAGCGCGGAAGAAGAAGTTTATTTTGCGCGTCGAGCGCAAGCGGGCGACGCGGCGGCTCGGACGCGAATGATCGAGAGCAACCTGCGTCTGGTGGTTAAAATCGCCCGTCGATACATGAACCGTGGCCTTGCATTTCTCGATCTGATCGAGGAAGGCAATCTTGGGTTGATACGCGCTGTCGAGAAGTTCGACCCGGAGCGTGGATTCCGTTTCTCGACGTACGCAACTTGGTGGATTCGCCAGACCATTGAACGGGCCATTATGAATCAAAGCCGTACGATTCGGCTGCCGATTCACGTCATAAAAGAAATTAATCAATACCTACGAACTGCACGTAAGCTGACGCAGTGTCTTGATCATGAGCCGACAGTAGAAGAAATCGCCGAGGCTATGGGGCGACCGGTCGAGGACGTGCGGCGAATGATGGGCTTGAACGAAAGTACAACGTCGGTCGATGTACCTATTGGGAAGGACGCCGACAGAGTATTGTTGGACGCCATCCCCGACGAAAACTGTGCCGATCCGGTCTCCACCTTGCAGAACAGTGCTGTAGCGGTCCAGTTGGATAGTTGGTTAGACCAACTCAGCGAAAAGCAGCGCGCGGTCGTTGAGCGGCGTTTCGGTTTGCGGGGACACGAGAAAGCGACCCTGGAGCAGGTTGGGAGCGAGATAGGGGTAACGCGGGAGCGTGTTCGCCAGATTCAGATCGATGCACTGAAGAAGCTGCGGGAAATGATGGAGCGATCCGGCTTCTCGCAAGAGGCTGTTTTCGACTAAATGCCAGCGCCCTGCGGCAGCCGTTCTACGGGAAGGCTGCTGTGGGGCGTTTATCGCACGAGCAAGCCCGCGGCTACGCGGCGTCCTTCCGCCATCAGGATGTTGAACGTACGACACGCAGCGGCAGTGTCCATAACTTCGACGCCGATACCCTGTTTTATGACGTCGCGAAGTAAGCCCAGGTCGGGGAACGTTTGACGTTCGCCCGTGCCGAGTAGGATCACTTCCGGCTCGAATTCGGTGAGTACGGCTAGGTCTTGCGGCGTGAGCTGCTCGACGCTCAGGGCGGGCCAATCTCTTACCAAGGTGTCGAGCGTGACGACCACATTGGTTTCCAGAACTTCCTGGTTTACCGTTATGCGGCCGGGTTCGTAACCTCGGATGCGGTAGCTAGCGGTGCCGAACTCTTCGCTGAATTTCATGCGCAAACCTTATAGCAGTGAGGGTGGGCTGGCAACTGCGCACATTGACAGTTGCATGTTAGACCATTAATTTGCCGGCCTGACACCTAGGTGCGAGTATAGGCGCCGATTCTACGCGATCAAGGCAGCGTGGAATATATGCCTTTTAGCGTCGCTTGCTCCGGGCTGCAGAAGGACAAGTAACGTCAGTGTTTTCTCGGGCTTCGTGCCTGTTTCACAGCGGGACGCGGAAGCCCATGAAGTATTGCGCCGACTAAGGTATGGTTGTACCCCGTCGGTGCGCCGATTTTGTTGCACCGTCGAAAGTTAGGTTTGTAGGATGCCCTGATAGGGGAGGCAGGCTGTTGAATTCTGTAAAGGTCGGTTTGTTAGGCCTCGGTACCGTCGGTTCCGGCACGGTTAATTTGCTTACGCGAAATAGCGATGAAATTACGCGACGTGCGGGACGTGGCATTAGTATCGTGCATGCCGCAGCGCGGCATCTGGATCGTGCACGCAACTGTAGCACCGAGGGTATTACGCTGACCAACGACCCTTTCGAGGTGGTCGATAATCCGGAGTTGGAGGTTATCGTCGAGTTGATCGGCGGCGAGGAGCCGGCCCGAGAGCTGGTACTGCGCGCGATCGATAGCGGTAAGCACGTGGTTACCGCTAACAAAGCGTTAATCGCTAAACACGGCAACGAAATTTTCGAACATGCCCGCGAGCGGGGTGTGACAGTGGCCTTCGAGGCGGCGGTTGCCGGCGGTATCCCCATCATTAAAGCCATTCGCGAAGGCCTGACCGGTAACCGTATCGAATGGTTGGCGGGCATCATCAACGGCACGGCTAACTTCATCCTGACCGAGATGTTCTACGAACAGCGGGACTTTGCCGAAGTGCTAGCGGAGGCCCAGCGGCTTGGTTACGCGGAGGCTGATCCGACCTTCGATATCGAAGGGGTCGACGCTGCCCACAAGCTCACCATCCTGGCATCGATCGCGTTCGGTATCCCGTTGCAGTTCGATAAGGTCCATGTCGAGGGCATTAGCCATATCACGCGCGACGATGTCGAATACGCGGAAGAGCTGGGCTACCGAATCAAGCACTTAGGCATCTGTCGTCACCACGGTAGCGGTAACGGCATTGTGTTACGCGTGCATCCGACCCTGCTGCCGTCGCGACAGCTGCTGGCAAATGTCAACGGCGTGATGAATGCGGTGATGGTAAGCGGCGATGCGGTCGGTTCTACCTTATACTATGGCCCCGGCGCCGGTTCGGAACCCACCGCTTCGGCTGTAGTCGCGGACTTGGTCGACGTCGTTCGCGAGTTCAACTTGGAGCCAGAGAACCGCGTACCGTATTTGGCGTTCCAATCGCATGCGTTGTCGGACGAAACCGTGCTGGCTATCGGTGCGGTGGAAACGGCGTACTACTTACGGATGCAAGCCCTGGACGAGCCCGGTGTGTTGGCCGATGTCACCCGTATCTTGGGCAATTTCGGGATCAGCATCGAGGCCATCTTGCAAAAGCAGCCGGCGCCGGAGGCGGATCACGTGCCTGTTATTCTGCTGACCCACCGCGTCAAAGAGTCGCAGATGAATCAGGCAATCGAACAGATTGAAGCATTAGGGTCCATTCAGGGCCGGGTCACCCGGATTCGAGTGGAAAACCTGGAATAAGAACTGATAGGGGCCTTAGGCCCCGTTGACTGCGAGCGAAGCTGCTATGCCATTCCGACCCCGTTATACCGGCCTTATCGCCAAGTACAAAGACCGTTTGCCGGTCAAGGACGACACCCGTTTGATCAGCTTAGGCGAAGGGAATACCCCTTTGATTAAGTTGAATAATATTGCGCGCGAACTCGGACAAGACTGCGATATTTACGTTAAATTCGAAGGCTTGAATCCGACCGGCTCGTTCAAGGACCGCGGCATGACGATGGCCGTGACGAAAGCGGTAGAAGAGGGCAGCCGGGCCATTATTTGCGCATCGACAGGTAATACCTCGGCCTCCGCTGCCGCCTATGCGGCGCGGGCGGGTATTAAGGCTTTCGTGTTGATTCCCGAAGGCAAAATTGCCATGGGTAAACTGGCCCAGGCGATCATGCACGGCGCCGAAGTTATTCAAATTCAAGGTAACTTCGACGAGGGTATGCGCTTGGTGAAAGAGGTCGCCGGGGAAGCACCAGTGACCATCGTTAACTCGATCAATCCCTTCCGCCTGCAAGGGCAGAAAACGGCGGCCTTCGAGATCGTCGAGGAGCTGGAGCGAGCGCCGGATTATCACTGCTTGCCGGTCGGCAACGCCGGGAATATTACGGCGCATTGGATCGGTTACAGCGAATACGCCGGTGTCGACACCGCTGCTAATAACTATTCGCAAGGGCATAGCCGATTTGCGAGCGCTATTGTCGGTACCCGACCGAAGATGATCGGTTATCAAGCAGCGGGCAGTGCGCCGTTTATTCGCGGCGCGATGGTCGATAACCCGGAAACGGTGGCCACCGCCATTCGCATCGGGCATCCACAATCCTGGGATTATGCGTGGAAGGCACAGGAAGAGTCCGGTGGCTGGTTCGACGAGTGCAGCGACGAAGAAATTCTTGCCACCCAACGGTTGTTAGCGCAGAAAGAAGGTGTGTTCTGCGAGCCGGCTTCGGCAACCTCGCTGGCAGGCGCATTAAGGGATATTAAAAACGGCAAGATTCCGGAAGGTAGTACGGTCGTGTGTACCCTAACGGGCCATGGGTTAAAAGATCCCGATATTGTTATTCAGCAGGCTGGGGCGCCGATTAAACCGGTAGAGGCAACGCTCGATGCCGTTAAATCGGCCATTCTTGGTCGTTTATGACGGCTGCTATTCGCTGCCGACGCCATGTCTGACGGGCGGCAATTACGCCTAATCGTTCCCGGCCTGCTGGGGCCGCTGCCGAGGGTGGCCAATCCCGAGCGGTTGCCCCGTCTGCCGGCGTTGGAAGTTATTCTCGGGCGCGGTCGTATGACCGCGCTTTCCGTTCGCACATCTTCTCCTGTGCTGATTCAATCCCAGTTTGTTGCAGCGCCCAGCCAGTGTTTACCCGCCGGGCCGGTTGCCGCCTTGGGCGATGGCATTGAAGCGGGAGAGGGCTATTGGTTTTGTGCCGATCCGGTGCATCTGCACGCGGATCTCGATCGTCTGACCTTGATGAGCGAGCCGGACCTCATTACTAGCCCCGACGAAGCCGCCAGCTTTATTGCCGAGTTGAACGAATTCCTGCGCGATGACGGGATGCGGCTGGAGTACGGCGCGCCTACGCGCTGGTACCTGCATTGTGTCGAAGCGCCAAACTTGACGACTACGCCGACGATAGAGGTCAAAGGACACTCCGTTGGCGACAGCCTGCCCTCCGGTCCGGATGCCGGTCGGTGGGCGCGGCTACAAAGCGAACTTCAGATGCTGCTCCACAGTAGCGCGGCGAACCGAGAGCGTACGAGTCGGGGGCTGGTGCCGGTTAATGCACTTTGGCTCTGGGGCGGCGGGAGGCTCGCCGATGCGAAGGCGGAGCCGTATTGGACCGATGTGCTGACAGACGACCCGCTGGCAGGCGGTTGGGCGCGTTTAGCGGCTGCTACCGTGAGGGGAGCCGCGACCGGATTTGAGAATGTCGGCCAGCGGGTGCTCGGGGTTGACTGTCGACTCGACGATGTGGTCGCCGGAGGCGACGTTTATCGCGCGTGGCAAGGTTTGGAGCGCCTAGAAGCTGAGTGGTTCGCGCCGGCATTGGCCGCCTTGCAGGCAGGGGAGTTCGACAGCCTTGAGTTACAAACGGGGAGCGTACGATGCTCCTTACGTCGTAGCGACCGATGGCGCGTTTGGCGG
Source organism: Alkalilimnicola ehrlichii (assembly GCF_003399765.1). Classification (GTDB taxonomy): domain Bacteria; phylum Pseudomonadota; class Gammaproteobacteria; order Nitrococcales; family AK92; genus AK92. The sequence goes on from NZ_NFZV01000013.1 coordinate 86,334, forward strand.
CGTCTAAAACCTTTGCACGAAACTATGGAAGAGCAAGGCCGTTTATGAGTAAGCGTATACGGCGTCGAGCGGCGATCTACCCAGAGTCCGCCTTTGACGGTGTTCACCCCTTATTGGCCCGTGTTTATGCGCGGCGTGAGCAGGCGACACCGGGTGCGACGGGGGGGGCTTATCCGATCTGCTAAATGCCGATCGCTTGTTGGGTATCGAGGATGCCGTCTGTTTGCTTGAAGATGCCTTGTGGAGTCAGGCGCGGATTCTGATCGTCGGCGACTTCGACGCCGACGGCGCAACGAGTTGCGCCGTGGCTATACGTGCTTTACGGGCACTGGGCGCTCAGCATGTCGATTACCTGGTCCCGAATCGCTTCACCTATGGCTACGGTTTGACGCCGGAAATCGTCGATCTGGCGGCGGAGAAAGAGCCTGATTTGCTCATTACCGTCGATAATGGGATTTCTAGCATCGAGGGGGTGCGCGCTGCCCGTGCTCTCGGTATCGCGGTTCTTGTCACCGATCACCATCTGCCTGGGGCTGAGTTACCGGCGGCCGATGCAATCGTTAACCCCAATTTGCCGGATTGCGACTTCCCGAGTAAAAACCTGGCGGGCGTGGGCGTAATCTTTTACATCATGTTGGCGCTGAGAAAGCGGTTACGGGCTACCCAGTGGTTTAGCGAAACCGGCTTGGCGGAGCCAAACATGGCTAATTTGTTGGATCTGGTCGGTTTGGGTACGGTGGCGGATGTCGTCGTGCTAGATGCCAATAACCGGATCTTCGTCGACCAGGCCCTGCGGCGGATTCGAGCGGGCAAGACCGTGCCCGGCGTTCGGGCATTGCTAGAGGTTGCCGGGCGCGATTATCGGCGCATTGTTGCCGCCGATTTAGGGTTTGCCGTCGGCCCTCGGCTTAACGCAGCTGGGCGGCTGGAGGATATGAGCCTTGGCATCGAGTGCCTGCTAACGGACGACCCGGGTCAGGCGCGGGAGTATGCAGAGCGTTTAGACGATCTTAACCGTCAGCGTCGGGAAATCGAATCGCAAATGCAGGAGGAGGCGCTCGCGGACTTGAACCGGCTTCGCTTGCAGTGGGATGCCAAACAAGTGCCTGCCGGCATTTGCTTGATGGACGAAGGTTGGCATCAGGGCGTTATCGGGATTCTAGCTTCGCGCATTAAGGAGCGCTTCCACCGCCCAGTGGTTGCATTTGCCCCCGCCGGCGACGGAAGCTTGAAAGGCTCCGCTCGCTCGATCTCCGGCCTCCACATGCGCGACTTGCTAGACCTTATGGCGACTCGGCATCCGGGCCTGATCGAACGGTTTGGGGGGCATGCCATGGCGGCCGGCCTTAGTATCCCCGAGCACAATTACGGGCAGTTCGAGCAGGTATTCGCAGATACGGTCGACGAAGTCGTAGAGCCCGAGCTATTAGAAGAAGTGTTACTTAGCGATGGTTCTCTCGCCCCCCAGGAGTTTCAGCTCGAGGTCGCGGACACTTTGCGTGATGGCGGTCCCTGGGGGCAGGGTTTCCCTGAGCCGAGGTTTGACGGGAGATTCGAGATCGGGGAGAGCCGTATCGTTGGCGAGAAACACCTTAAGTTCAGTCTGCGTCCGCCGGGAGGACGGGAGTGGTTAGATGGTATTGCGTTTAATGCGGTCGAGCGTGGCTGGGGTTCGTTGCAAGGCGAGGTGACCGCGCTGTATCGCTTGGACGTAAACGAATTCCGTGGACGTCGTAGCGTTCAGCTGATGCTCGAGCATCTAGAGCCTTGATCCAGATCACCGGAAAATTGCTGCAATCGGCATCGCTGGAAGCCTGGGGCGGCAAAAGAGGTCGAATATGATAAAAATAGCCGCCGAGAGCGCAGTATGTCTCTCGGCGGCTATTTTTTATTCTCCCCGCGCTTGTAACGTTTTCTCGATGTCGGCAGCGGGTAGCGACGCCAAGTCGCGGAGATCCGCCACGATCGTTGCTGCGGTTTCCAGCAGCGTGTCCGGCATTTTGTCGAGCAGATCGTGCTCAATCGAGTCAAGTTTCTCCAGCCCGTATATCTCCCGACGGCGGTTTATGTACTCCAGCCGTTCGGCTTGTAGTCTATCGCGCTCGGCACGTCGCGCCTTCTCCGTTAACGGGGCGCTATCGACTCTTTGTAGACTGCGTAGATAGGCGTACTCGTCCAATAGCGCTTGGAAGGCTTTATCTTCGGCGCTACGCGATTCATGCCGTTCGCGCAGTGCGGGGAGTAGCGTATCCAGGGCGCGTTCGCGGCGGAAAGAGACGGCGCGGATTTCCCCCCAGGGGAGGGCATTACCAACGGCGTCCTCGCCGAACTCGTCCGGGCTAACCGGGCTCGGTAAGGTAATGTCGGGAACTACCCCTCGCTGCTGCGTGCTGCCGCCGCTGACGCGGTAGAACTTGGCAATAGTCAGCTTAAGGCGGCCGGCAGGATCCCTCGAGCGCAGGCCGAAGTGGTCTAAATCGACCAGGTTTTGCACGGTGCCTTTGCCGAACGTTTGCTGGCCAACGATGATGCCGCGGCCGTGGTCTTGGATCGCAGCGGCGAAGATCTCGGAGGCGGAAGCGCTAAAACGGTCGACCATAACGGCAAGAGGGCCGTCATAAACGGCTTCGGAGCTGCTATCGCGTAGGATTTCGACGTCTCCGGAGCTACGGCGCACCTGTACGACCGGGGCACCTGGCAAAAACAGCCCGGTCAGCTCGGTCGCTTCGCGTAACGAACCGCCGCCATTTCCGCGCAGATCGATGACTAGCCCGTCAATGCCGCCGTCTTCTTCCAGCTCGGCGATTAAACGGCGCACGTCGCGGGTCGTACTCCGGTAGTTGCGGTCGCCGGCGTCGGCCGCCTGGAAGTCCATGTAGAAGGTCGGTAGCTTAATGACGCCGATACGTTGCTTATCGTCGCCGGTACCGGTTTCCAGAACCTTAGATTGGGCTGCCTGCGCCTCGAGTTTGACTTCGTTACGTACAAGCTCGACCACCCGCGGCGTGGTATCGCCGGAGGACGGTAGAACCTGGATTCGTACAACCGATTCTTTCGGGCCGCGAATCAAATCAACGACATCTTGTAACCGCCAGCCGACTACGTCTTCCAGCTCGCCGTCTTTGCCTTGGCCGACGGCCAGAATCCGGTCGCCCGGCTGTATCCGGCCGTTTTCGGCTGCAGGCCCGCCCGGTACTAACTCGACGACTTCGGTCATGTCGTGTTCGCTACGTAGCACCGCACCGATGCCCTCGAGAGACAGCCGCATGTGAATGTCGAAGTTCTCGGATAGACGAGGCGACATGTAGGCGGTATGCGGGTCAAAGGTATTGGCCCAGGCGTTCATGTAGATTTCGAAAACGTCTTCCGGGCTGTGCTCGTTCGCGGCCCGCGCTAGCCGCTCATAGCGAGCCGTTAGGATCTCTTTGACCCTATCCCATTCTTGGTCGGCCAGGCGTAATGTCAGTGCGTCATGTTGAACGCGCTTACGCCACAATTCGTCAAGCTCTTCGCTCGTTTTGGCCCACTTGGCTTCGGAACGGTCCAACTCAATACGATCGTCGTCGGCAAAGCCCTCTAGACCATCGTTGAGTATGGCTTTGGCAACGCTAACGCGTTCCTTCACCCGCTTTTGGTAACGATTAAAGATTTGGTACGCGGCCGTAAGCTCGCCTCGCCGAAAGCTACTATCGAGGCGATTGCGATATCGGCTTAAGTCCTCGATGTCTTCGGCTAGGAAGTAGTACCGATCGCGGTCCAGCGCATCGAGATAAGCGTCAAACACCGTTTGCGATAGCTTGTCGTCGATGATCTGGGTGCGATAGTGATGTTGCGATAATAAATCGCTCACCAGCCGCGCTTTCTGGATATGAATCGGTTCGGGCGCCAGTGGCGTACCAACCTTGCCGTTGGCTGCGTCATCGCTAGCAGATTGCACATGGCCTGCTAGTGGAGTCAGCAGCACAAGTAGGCTGAGCATGATTAAGCCGCGATAGCGGTTACGCATCCACTTCATCATTATCTCGCTTCTTGTGAGTTGGAACGCCTCAATTGGCGAGGCTCTTGGAAACGATCTCATGTACGTCGTTGGACAGCTTCTGTGTCTTTAAGATCCGTTCCAATTCCAATTTCATTTGTTCCTGCCGTTTCGAGTCGTACCTTCGCCAGCGGCTCAACGGGGCAGCCAAGCGCGCTGCAATCTGCGGGTTAATGCCATCCAAGGCTATAATATTGTCGGCTAAGAATCGGTAGCCTTGACCGTCCGGCGCATGGAAACGTGCCGGATTAGCTTGACAGAATGCACCGATCAATGCGCGAACCTTGTTGGGGTTTCGCAGTTCAAAGGCCGGATGTTCGATGAGCGCTACCACTCTATCGAGGGCATCGGAGCGTTTCGACATGGCTTGCACTCGGAACCACTTGTCCACAACTAGCGGTTCGCGCTGCCAGCGCTCGTAGAATTCGCGTAACGCGACATCTGCCACTTCACCTTCAGTGTCGGCCAGAAGCGCTAAAGCTGCAAGTTGATCGGTCATATTCGTCGCCTGTCGGAATTGTTCCAGACAACGGGTTTGCTCGGACTCGCTATGCAGACAGCTCAGGTAGCCAAGCGCGACATTCTTAAGTCGCCGTTTGCCGGCACCGTCCCCATCGGGGCGGTAAGCGGTATTGTCGCTAGCGAGTTCTTGATAAAGGCTTAGCCATTGCTTGGCAAGCCCTTGCGCGAGTTGTTGGCGTAGCGCTTCCCGGCTTGCATGGATGCCGAGTGGATCAATCGTTTGCATTTGCTCGGCGAGATAGGCCTCGGTAGGCGGTGTTATAGCTTCGGCGATGAAGGCAGCGTCCAGCGCCTTGTGCGCGAGGGTTTCTTGGATCGCTTTTAGCAAAGGCTGTGGGAGTTTGCCGATACCCTTAGCCGTCCATTCCAATAACAGGTCCGACATCAAACGTTGGCCGGCCTCCCAACGGTTGAACGGATCGCTGTCGTGGGCGAATAAGAAAGCGAGATCTTCCGCAGTATAGGGGTAGTCCAACTCGACTGGCGCGGAAAATCCACGCAATAACGATGGCCGAGGGCGCTTGGGAATGTTGACGAAGCGGAAGCTTTGCTCTGCCTCCCGGATTTCTAAAACGCGGTGCGCCGTATCCAAAGCATGACTTTCGCCGTCCAGTTGCAACGGCAGGTCCTTGCCGTCGGTATCCACCAAGCCGACGGTTAGCGGCAAATGAAAGGGCTTTTTCTCGCTCTGGCCCGGCGTCGGCGGACAGCTTTGGCTAACGTGCAGAGTATAGGTTTGCGTTGCCGGGTCGTACTCATCGCGCACGCGAAGTTTCGGCGTGCCGGCTTGGCTATACCAAAGCGAGAACTGCGACAGATCGACGTTGTTAGCGTCGGCCATGGCGGCGAGGAAGTCGTCGCATGTCACCGCTTGGCCGTCGTGGCGTTGAAAGTATAAATCGACCCCGCGCCGGAAGCCTGCTTCGCCGAGCAGGGTGTGGTACATCCGAATAACTTCTGCGCCTTTGTTGTAAACCGTCGCCGTATAGAAGTTGTTAATTTCTATGTAGCTGTCCGGGCGCACCGGGTGCGCCATAGGGCCGGCGTCCTCAGGGAACTGGTGGTTCCGCAGGATGCGCACGTCGTTGATGCGTTTGACTGCCGCCGAGCCCATGGCAGCGCTGAATTGCTGTTCCCGAAAGACCGTCAGCCCCTCTTTTAGGCTCAACTGGAACCAGTCTCGGCAGGTTACGCGATTGCCGGTCCAGTTATGGAAGTACTCGTGTCCGATCACGGCTTCGACATTTTCGAAATCCGTATCGGTGGCCGTATCGGGGGAGGCTAGAACGTACTGCGTATTGAAAATATTGAGCCCTTTGTTTTCCATGGCTCCCATATTGAAGTCGCCGACGGCAACGATCATGTAGATATCGAGGTCGTACTCCAGTCCGTAGGCTTCTTCGTCCCACCGCATGGAGCGTTTCAGCGACGCCATGGCATGCGCCGTCTTGTCGATGTTCTCGTGTTCGGTATAGATCTCTAGCGTTACCTCGCGGCCGGAGGTCGTGACGTAGGTGTCGCGCCGACAGGCGAGATCGCCGGCAACCAGCGCAAAGAGATAAGACGGTTTGGGAAAAGGGTCCTCCCAGCGTACCCAGTGGCGGCCGTCGTCGTAGTCGCCGCGTTCTACCGGGTTACCATTAGAGAGCAGCACGGGATAGCGCGCCTTGTCGGCGATGACGGTGGTCGTATAGCGGCTCATCACGTCCGGGCGATCCGGAAAATACGTGATTCGCCGGAAGCCTTCGGCTTCACATTGGGTACAAAACATGCCGCCCGATTTGTATAAACCTTCTAATTGGGTATTCAATTGAGGTTGCAGGCGGGTGGTGATTTCCAGCGTGAACTGGGCAGGAACCAGAGCGATTGATAAACCATCCGACTTAAGCAAGTAATCGCCTAGCCGCAGGGCTTTCCCATCCAGGCTTAGTTCCAGCAATTCCATGCTTTCGCCGAACAAGTGCAAGGGTTCGTGCGGGTTTATACCGTCGTTTCGGCAGATGTGAAGCCGAGATTTAACAAGGGTTTCTTCCTCGTCGAGGGAAAACTCGAGTTCGAGCGAATCGACCCGGTATGGCGGCACCTGGTACTCGTGTCGGTGAACTGGAGTCGCGTGTTGTTCGGTCATAGTACCCTTCAACGTTAAGTCGGTTGATTGCCTTAATGCCGTCGGCCAGCCGGATACGCCAAGCGTTGCAGGGCGTACTATGTGAGTAAGCGCTTAAGACTGCGGCCGCGGTATACGGCACGGCGCACGATCAACAACCCGCTAATGGAAATGGGTTGTTTTTAGCGTAACGCCAAGCTCCGGTAGTTCCTAATGGGCTCGAAAAAATAGTAGATGTCGGCTAATAGCTCGTTCCTGTGCCAAATATGCCTATAGGCTGTGCCCCATCGTCAGCAGGGTCGCCGTCGTTTCCTTATATCTATTTAAATCGGTAGTATGATCGTAGCGATTTCTATGCCCAGTACATAGTCCAGCAATATTATGCGAGTACTGCAAGCCCTAACAGGTTACTGAAAAAGTCTATCCATGGGCTTTTCCAGTTTGCGGCGCCCTAGGTAGCACTGCTAATACTGCGATTTTGGCGAGGCCGCGCGTTATGCGGCGGGCGGGCTTGCCGTTCGCATTAGGTGGGCTTTTGTCCATGCTCCGTTCGGCCGTTAACGTCCGCTTAATTTAGCTTATTACATCCTTGGGGGCGCGCAATTCGCAATGGTACGACGAGGTGTCGTGCCTGCCGGTTAGGTCATGGCGCAGTGCTGGGCTTGATACGTGGGCGGCACGAGAACTATGACGTATGACGTATTTTCGCAGGCTTTTCCCATGTATCTTGCGGGAAGAGTAAATGCAGCGTTGAACCTGTGGGGGGTTCTTCACGACTTTTCTACTGCAGTGGGTTAAGTGCGGCGTTTTGCCTCTCGCAGGCCCCGTACACGTGAACATATGACGCGAAAGGAGAACGCTGCAGGTTCGCGGTTTTGACCTCGTTGCAGGTGTTGGCCTTGGTTTGGTTCGTAAGGCCACGACGAAATGGATGACGCTTATGTTCAGCTTGTTCAGTTATATGGGGCTTGGCCCCGCGTTGGATGGTTCTCAGTTGGAGGTGCTAGAGCATCACCCCGAGAGGCCCGTTAGCGATACGCCCTTGCTATTCGTGCACGGCGCATATGCTGGTGCGTGGTGTTGGGATGCCCACTTTCTGCCGTATTTCGCCCGCCGCGGCTATCATGCTTATGCGCTAAGCTTGCGTGGCCATGGGGAAAGCGCAGGGCATGAGTCGCTGCATTCGGCGGGAATCTCCGATTATGTGCAAGATGTCGCAAGTGTCGTTGAGCGTTTCGATTCGCCGCCGATTCTGGTCGGGCATTCCATGGGCGGCATGGTCGTGCAAAGTATCTTGAGCGCCATCAAGCTGCAGGCGCAGTGCTCATGGCTTCCGTACCGCCGACCGGCCTGTGCGGTTCCGCGCTGAGAATGTTGGCGACGGACCCGTATATGCTAGTACGCATGTCCTTCCTGCATGGTGGCGGTGGTTTTCCGGACGATTTCAAGATGACGCGACGGGCCGTTTTCTCGGAGGATGTTCCCGAGGAGGAAGTACAGCGCTATGCGAGTCGCTTCCAAGCTGAGTCCCATCGTGCATTATGGGATATGACAGTCGCGAATTTGCCCCAGCAATGGCGTATTAAACCGCCGCGGATGTTGGTTCTGGGGGCGGAAGACGACATTCTCTTCTCGCCGGCCATGGTGGAGACGACGGCGAGGGCTTATCAAGCCGAGATGGAAATGTTCCCCCGTATGGCGCACGGTATGATGCTGGAGACCAACTGGCAAGCGGTTGCCGACCGTATCCTCCGCTGGTTGCAAGCATAGCGGCAGCGGAGGGAGGGGCGGACCGCCCTCGCAAGGGTGGTCCGTCTGGGTAGATTTGGGCCGCTAGGGTTTACTAGTGTAGTTTAAGGCGCCCTTTGACGGGGCGGGTCAACCAGTTCCCGAGCGTCATGATTCCCGTTTTAAAACCGCCATGCAGCGCCATGAGATGGCGCTTGTACAGTAAGGCATACGCCCAGCGAGCGATAAACCCTTCTATCATCAGCCCTTTGATTGCCTTGCCCATTAATTGTCCTACCGCCTGCTGTTCGGTGTCGAGCGAGATCAGCGAGCCTCGGTCTCGGTATACGAAGCTAGGCAGCGGTTTGTCGTTAAGGCGGCGTTCGATAGCTTTCACCAGAAAGCGTGCTTGTTGCGAGGCCGCTTGGGCTCTGGGCGGAACAATCCGATCGGTGCCGGCTTGCGGGCAGGCTGCACAATCTCCCAGAGCAAAGACATTATCGTCGAGGGTCGTCTGCAGCGTTTGGCGAGTGAGTAGCTGATTGCTCCGATTCGTTTGTAAATCGCCCAGTTCTTTGAGCACCGTTGGGGCTTTAATGCCGGCTGACCAAACTTTGATGGCAGCCGGGATGAAACGGCCGCTTTTGGTGGTTACCCCTTCCTCCGTTACCTCGGTAACCAATTCGCCGGTGACGATCTCGACGTTCATTTTCCTGAGCTGTCGGGCAGTCTTTGCCGCGAGCTCTTCGGGTAAAGGCGGTAGAACGCGTTGTGCACCTTCGATCAGGGTGAGTTGGAGATCGCGCTCGGGGTCGATATGGTCGAGCCCATAGTGGACGGCGCGCTCCGCGGCACCTCTAAGCTCGGCAGCCAGCTCGACGCCGGTTGCCCCCGCGCCGATGATAGCGACGGATAATTGCTCGACCGTATCCGGTCAGCTTGCGCTCGGAGCATAAGTTGCATAAGTCGGTGGTGAAAGGCATCAGCTTCCTCAAGCTCGTCCAAGTGAAAGCAATGCTCGGCCGCTCCCGGCGTGCCGAAGTGGTTGCTGACGCTGCCGATAGCGATTACCAGGGTGTCGTAGTCGATACTGCGGGCCGGCACAATGTCGGTGCCGTCTTCGGCCTTAATGGGGGCGAGCTTGACCTGCTTGCGGTTGCGGTCCAGGCCGCATAGACGGCCGTACTGGAAGTGAAAATGGCAGCGGTGGGCCTGAGCTAGGAAGTTAACCGCATCTGCCTGAGAGTCCAGGGTTCCGGCGGCTACCTCATGATAAAGCGGTTTCCACACATGGACCAGCGAGGCATCGATGAGGGTAATTACTGCCTCGTCGCGGCGGCCTAGTCGACGACCTAACAAACTCGCTAGCTCCAGCCCGCCGGCGCCCCCGCCGACGATGACGATTCGATGTTGTATGCTCATGTCTAGCGCCTTGCTTTTCCAAAAGCTTGGTAACGTGAGTGTTACTCCTCACAGTTCGGGCACTAAGCGCATGAAAAACCGGCACGCCTTTGGGGCGTGCCGGTTTTGCAAGGGAAAGGTGTGTTTGCTTGAGTTCTCAGGCGGAGCGGCGACGGCGCCAGACCGGCTCGTGGACGTCGGCAGCGGCCTGATAGATAACGTCGAAGTCTTTCAGTGCCTGCAAAGCCTGCTCGGGGTCGCGGTCCTCGCGTACCTCGAACGCATTGAAACCGACGCGATGCATGTAAAACAGCTGATCGCGCAATACGTCGCCTACCGCGCGCAATTCGCCTCGATAGCCGTAGCGGTCGCGTAGCAATCGCGCATGCGAATAGCAGCGGCCATCCTTGAATGCGGGAAACTCCAAGGCAATCAGCGAGAATTTGTCGCGGTCTGCGGCGAGGTCTTCCGGCGCGACATCGCCCGTGGCCTGTACGCCGAGACGACCGTTGCGCTTAAGCAGGGTATCCGGCTCTTGCTGCCAGCGAGTCCAAGAGACGATGATGTCGCCTTCTGCAGGTAGGGCGGCGTCGTCAGCAACGTGAATCCAGCTATCCTCGACGATCGCGCCGTCTTTGATGATCTTACGCATAGATTCGCTCCTTAAACGGCGTCAGACCGATCCGCCGGTAGGTGTCGAGGAAGGGCTCGCCTTCTTCGCGGTGCTCGGCATAGACTTTGAGAATGCGGCCGATTATGTCCGCAACCTCGTCCTTGCCCACCGCAGGGCCTACCCGGTCGCCAAGCGCCGCGTCGTTGCCGCTGGTGCCGCCAAGGGTGATCTGGTAGTACTCTACGCCTTTCTTGTCGACCCCTAGAATACCGATGTGGGCGACATGATGGTGTCCGCAGGCGTTCATGCAGCCCGACATGTTGATCCGTACCGGGCCGAGATCGTAGAGGTAGTCGAGATCGTCGAACTTCTCGTTGATTTGCTCGGCAATACCGATCGAGCCGGCGTTAGCAAGACTACAGAAATCAAGCCCGGGGCAGCAAATCATATCGGTCACTGTGCCGATATTCGGCGTTGCCAGCCCTTGGGCCTTCAGCGCCTGCCATAATTCGTAGAGGTCTGCTTGTCGGACGTCGGCGAGAACCAAGTTCTGCGTGTGACTGACGCGCGCTTCGCCGAAGCTGAAGCGATCGGCAAGCTCGGCGACGGCCTCCATTTGCTCGTCCGTCATGTCGCCGGGAGCACGGCCGGGCGCCTTGAGGGATACGAACACTGCTCGATAGCCGCGCTGTTTGTGAGGAAGCACGTTGTGAGCCAACCAGCGAGCGAAGTTAGGGTCTTCTTCTCGTTGCTGCTCGTGGCGCGTGTCGTCGGCCGCGTTAGCATCGTAATCGGGCAGCGTAAAGAACTGTTGCATCCGCTCGATGTCGGCGTTTTCCAATGTGAGAGCAGCGTCGTCGCGTAAATACTCCCACTCTTGTTCGACCTGCTTGGCAAAGATCTCCGGGCCGAGCGATTTGACCAGGATTTTAATACGCGATTTGTAAAGGTTATCGCGCCGGCCATACAGGTTGTAGACGCGAAGAATCGCTTCTAAGTACGAGAGCAGATGCCGTTTCGGCAGGAATTTGCGGATGACCGCGCCGATAATCGGGGTACGGCCGAGCCCGCCGCCGACCAGCACTTCGAAACCGACTTCGCCTTGCTCGTTACGCACCAGCTGCAAGCCGATATCGTGCACCTGAGTGGCCGCACGGTCCTTCTGGGAACCGCTCACCGCAATTTTGAACTTGCGCGGCAAATAGGAGAACTCCGGGTGCAGGGTTGCCCATTGACGAATGATCTCGCAGTAGGGGCGAGGGTCTTCGATCTCGTCGTCGGCAACGCCGGCTAAGTGGTCGGAGGAGATGTTGCGAATGCAGTTCCCGCTGGTTTGGATGGCGTGCATCTGCACTTCTGCCAGCTCGGCCAGTATGTCCGGCACTTTTTCCAGCGCCGGCCAGTTGTACTGGATGTTCTGTCGGGTCGTGAAGTGACCGTAACCCTTATCGTAGGTGCGAGCGATCCGCGCCAACCGGCGTAGTTGTTCGCTTGACAGCAGACCGTAGGGAATGGATACCCGTAGCATGGGTGCCCACCGTTGAATGTACAGTCCGTTCATCAGCCTAAGCGGACGGAATTCTTCCTCGCTTAGCTCGCCGGCCAGAAAGCGCCGGGTTTGGTCACGGAACTGAGCCACGCGCTGGTCGACCAACGCCTGGTCATACTGATCGTATATATACATTGCCTCTGCGTCCTCAGATCGTCGCAGTAAACAGGTGGTTATTCCATCAGCCTGCGAAAAATGTGCTGTCTCCCCGTTCAGCCGATTTTACGGGGTTTGGCGCAAACCGTAGCAATTTCCCTATATGCGCAAAAGTAATGTTTCGGCATATCAACATCGCAATGCGTTATAAGAAGGCGCTGTTGGCGAAGCGCCAGCGGTCGATTTCCTTGCTTGCGCTTGGCTAGGCGCCGTACCGACATCTGGAGGAGAGCGACCGCGAGCGGTGTCCGGCGAAAGTCTTGCCGACTTCGAGGCCGGATACCACTGGGGTGCGTAGTCTACCATCGGAATTTGTCGAATAGTTCAGGATGAGCCCAGTTTCTACTGTTCAGCCAATCGGGCGTGGTTTTATACGTTGCGATATCGAACTGAAATAGCTCCACCGGCCCGGTCGGCCCCGTGCAGCGCAGATACCGCTGAAGCCGAGGCCGATCATGTCGCGATGATGCCAATTTTCTTGTGCAACCGGTAGAACGGCGAGAATCTGGCGTGCGTAAATGTCGCGCAGGCCGGCAATCAGACGCGAAATGTCCGACCGAGTCGCGTCTTCGAACAGGCCATCGAGCAGGGCGAGATCGTACTGGCCCAGGTCTGCAATGGCATCAGTCGCTGTGTCGGGGGCGAGTGCTTCGAGCCGGCAGTGGGGATGCTCTGCCCGATAAACGGCAGCCAGTTGTTGCGCGCGTTCGCCTACAGCGAGTAACGAAGTCGGTGCGACGTCCTTCAGCAACTCAAGGGCAACGTGGCGATAGTCGGGGGGGTATCCATTCAGGTAATCTCGTATTAAAGAGTGGCCAATCGCTTTTCCGGCAAACCGAAAGATGAGCGGCCACTATAGTGCTGATGAGTAACTACGAATCCGTCACGGTTCGGCGGAAAGCTATATGACACGCTATGTTGCCAGCTTATGTAAAGGCGGATAGCATGGCTTTCATTAGCAAATAATTAAGGAGCGGCACGGATCGCGACGTGGCGTCAGGAAGATTACCCCCTCCTATTATTATAAATAGTTAAGAAATTACTGATTAGTCGTTTAGTGGTTTCTTAACATTCACGAAATAATGCGATCAATGTGGTGGTTGCTCTGTTTGCACGTCTGCGAAATCGACAGCGGGCGGACGGTTTGCTTGGTGTCTCGTTGGACGAACGAGGCGTTGCGCTTGCGCGTCTCCGACGGGATGGCCGGCTAAGTCGGTTCGATTTGCTGTCTTACCAAACGGTGACCGGCGCTGAGGGTTGGCGCGATGCGTTGACTGCCCAGGTCGAGCGTTACGGTTTGACCGGAGGCTCATGCGTTTGTGTGCCGCCGGTATCCCATTATCAGCTAAACCAAGTCGAAGCACCGTCGGTAGCGGCGGAGGAAATGCGCAGCGCCGTGCGGTGGCGGTTGAAGGAGTTGATCGATTACCCGGTTGACGAGGCGGTTGTCGATACTTTCGAGGTTCCGGCTGCGCGAGGCCAGGCAAATAACAGTAGGCTGTTTGCGGTATCGGCGCATAGGCCGGTGCTTGAGGCGACCATCGATACGGTTCAAGCAAGCGGTCTGCAACTGCGAGCGATCGATATTCCGGAATTAGTACTGCGAAATCTGGCAGCGGAAGTGCCGGAGCAGGGCGGGGGCGTGGCTTTGGTGACGTTGCGCGAAAGTAGCGGCCTGATCACGATCAGCCGGGGCGAGACCTTGTTCTTGGCCCGTGGGCTGGATTTTGGCGTCCAGCAACTGCTGGACGGCCCTGCGGCGATTCGAGAAACCTTGCTGCTGGAGATACAGCGTTCGCTGGATTACTACGAAAGCCAGCTTACCTCGGTACCGCCTTCCCGCATTTTATTCGCGCCCATGCTCGGCGAGCGCGAACCGCTTCTCGATTACCTCAATACACAGGTGGGGGTGCCCACCTATGGGTTGGATTGCGAGCAAATTATCGATCTTGAGGAGCCCTGCGACCAGGTAGCGCAAGCTTACGCATTATTGGCTGTCGGTGCCGCTTTAAGAGGGAAAGGAGAGGCGGTATGAGGCAGCAGATCAATCTGTTCCAACCGCAGCGGCAGCGACACGGTGTTTGGTTATCGGCTCACAGCCTTGCGTGGGGCAGCGGCCTGTTGGTGCTGGGGTTGGCGTTGGCATCCTCGCTTTTTTGGTGGGGCGAGCAACGCGAGCTACGCGAGCTTGCAGGTATGCGCGTCGAGCATGCCGACCGGAGCGGTGAGGCGGTTGCGTTGCAACGGCAACTCGAAGAACGGAGGGCTGATTCCGCCGTTCAGATCGAGCTAGATCGTTTAGAAGCCGAGTTGGCCGCTAAACGTCGCTTTCTACACAGCTTCGATCCTTTGGAGGGGGCGCAAGGACAAGGTTTTGCCGATGTGCTCAGCGGTCTTGCGCAAGGCCGGGTCGAAGGCGTCTGGCTGCGAGAGATTCGTATAACGCGTCGAGGCGAGTTGCGTTTCGAGGGAAGTGCGACCGATCCGGCGCTGGTGCCCCGATTCGTCGATGCGCTAGGGCAGCAGTCGGCGTTTCAGGGGCGCGATTTTCGCCATCTGCGTATTGAGCGTATGGAAAACGCCAGGCAGGTCGATTTCAGCTTGCAGACACGGGGCGAGCGATGAAGCGAAGTTGGCAGGCATTAGAACAACGTATCGAGCAGCTATCGACCCGGGAGCGCCTGCTGGTAGGGCTTGCCTTAGTAACCTTGCTGCTGGGGGTATGGGTCATTGTTTTCTTTACGCCTTACGAAGCACGGAGCGAAGCGCGTCACATCGAGATGGAGCGCTTGACGAAGGATTTGTCGGCCTTGGAAAGCAAGTTGGCCCGGCTGCGGCAGTCTGTTGCCGACGATCCGCATGAGGCCTTGCAGCGGGAGCTGATTAACGTGCAACGGCGTCTGGCAGACGTCGAGGCGGACCTGCAAGCGCGGGCGGGCGGATTTGTTACGCCGCGGGAGATGTCCGGTGTGCTGCGAGATGTGCTGCATGCCCAGCCTGGGTTGACCTTACTGCGGCTGGAGAGCACCGGCGCGGAACCGCTTGCCACGGTTGGCGGGTATGCGCCGGTTTATCGGCACGGTTTGGTGCTGGAGTTTCGGGGCGATTACCGGAGCACATTACGGTACTTGGAAGCGCTCGAGTCCTTACCTTGGAGTTTCTTCTGGGAAGAGTTGGATTACCGCCTGGAACAGCATCCGGAGGCCGTTGTTCGGCTTCGCATCGGTACCCTTAGCGGACATGAGGAGTGGCTCGGTGTTTAAACGATTGGCGGTAATGGGTTTGCTGTTGCTGGGGAGTGCGGCGTCAGCGGACTGGGCCGATCCTACGCAGCCGCCGGCACACCTGCATGGGCAAGCGCCGGAGCGCGCGAGCGACACCGCTCCGGCGTTGCGCCTGACCTCGATTATTCATGGGAGCGAACGTCGCTTGGCGCGTATTAACGACCAGTGGGTGCGGGAGGGTGATCGAGTGGAAGGTGTGGAGGTGCTTGCTATCGGTACCCGCACCGTTCGCATCCGCCACGGCGGTCACCAAGTGCAGCTTTCTTTGCTGGGCGTGGAAATACAAAAGCGAGCCGTGACGGACTCGCACGATCAGTGAGTAAAGAGAGAATGAAGCTGAAATCAGCGCTGATTAGCCTCGTTGCCGGGAGCATGGTTGCCGGCTGTGCGACGACGGAGGCGCCGCCGCACGTTTCCGACTCGGCGTCGAGTCAGACGCTGCCCGAGGCGGCGGCACGACAGCAGCCCGAACAGGCAGAGGTGCCCGCTGTCGTGCACGAAGCGCTGTTGCCAGCCCAACTCAATACGCCCCTCCAGGCGAGGGAGGTATCGCCTCGCTTCGATATTGCGGTTAGCGACGTGCCTGCGCGGGAGTTTTTCATGGGGTTGGTCGACGGTACGCCGTATAACATGGTGGTGCATCCCTCCGTCGAGGGGGAGGTTTCGCTCACTTTACGCGGTGTGACGGTGGCGGAAACGATGGCGATCGTTAGAGAGGTGTACGGTTACGAGTATCGCCGCAACGACATTGGCTATCTGGTGCTGCCGAGCGAAGCGCAAACACGCATTTTCCATGTCGATTACTTGAACGTGAAACGTTCCGGCCGTTCCGAAACCCGTATTAGTGGCGGCCAAGTCAGCGACCAAGGCGGAACGGGACGGGAGCAGGAGCGCAACTCGGTGCGGCAATCCGGCGCCGGAACCCGGATCGAGACCGAGTCGGCTTCGGACTATTGGAGCGAATTGCGAGTGTCTTTGCAGGTGCTGGCCAAAGGAGATCCGGACGCTTCTATCGTGGTCAGTCCGCAAGCGGGCATTGTGGTAGCGCGTGGGCGCCCGGGCACCTTGCGCCAGGTGGAAGAGTACATCGAAGCGAGCCAGGGTAATCTTCAGCGGCAGGTAGTGCTGGAGGCGCAAATTCTAGAAGTGGTGCTGAGCGAAGGCCATCAAGCAGGTATCAATTGGTCGGGCTTGATGACTGCCGGGCGCAACGACCGTATTCAGATCAGTCAGACCGGCGGCGGCAATCTTAATCCGGGCAACGGAGAGGCCGGCTTCGATCGCTCCAGCGGCTCGCGCTCGTTATTGGGAGACGTCGGTACCAGCACCTTCGGCGGTGTCTTCGGTGTGGCGGTGGGCTTGCGGGATTTCGGAGCGTTCATAGAGTTGCTGGAAACCCAAGGCGAAGTCCAGGTTCTGTCGAGCCCGCGGGTGTCGACGGTCAATAATCAAAAGGCCGTTATCAAAGTCGGTAGCGACGAATTCTTCGTAACCGACATCGCCAGCGATACGACGCTAGTAGGGTCGGGCGCAGCGATAGGCTCGGATATTACCCTGACACCTTTTTTCTCGGGAATTGCACTGAATGTTACGCCCCAAATTGGGCGCGACGGCTTCGTCACCTTGCACGTTCATCCGTCGGTTAGCGAAGTGCAGGATCAGACCAAGGAGATCACCGTCGGCGACAGAACGCAGAGTCTGCCTCTGGCCTTTAGTACCATCCGCGAATCCGACAGCATCGTCCGCGCGCGAAGCGGGCAAATGGTGGTTATCGGTGGTCTGATGCAGACGCGCGAGATCGAGCGGCGGGCGAGTACGCCGCTGCTTGGTCAGTTGCCGCTCATCGGCGGTTTGTTCCGACATAGTTCGCAAAGCACGGTGAAAAGCGAATTGGTGATTCTGCTACGGCCGATGGTCGTCGAAGACGACACCTGGGATCAGCTGCGCAGCGAGCATAGGCAGCGCCTGCGAAGCCTTCAGCATCATCGATAACAGGCCGTTGTGAGTTTGGTTAATGACGTTCTGAACGATCGGCAGCGGCGGCGGGCGATGCCTTTGTTATTGCTTGCGGCTGTCCTGGCGGGTTTATGCTGGCAAGCCGCTTTTGCCGGCGCAATCCAGGGCTTTCAGCGCACAAATCCGAGTCCGGAGGCCGTTGGTCGGTATACCTTGCATCGAGAGCTGGTACGCGCCCAGGCAAGCATTGCCGCGGGGCGCCCGGCGGCCGGGGTCGAACGATTACAGATGCTGCTTGCCGAAGCGCCGGAATACCATCCGGCGCGCGAGTATTTGATTGCCTTATTAATTGAAGCGGGCGAGCGCGAGTGGGTGCTGGATGAGCTGCGGCTGGCCAGCGAGCGCTGGCCGGAGCATAGCCGTTATGCCCTATGGCATGCCCGTTTCCTGCTAGAGGCGGGCAATGCCGCGGGTGCGATTCGCTTACTCGAAACCGCACCGCCAAGCGATTTGAGCGACGGCGAATATCGCGCCTTGCTTGCCGCCGCATATCAGCGCGAGGGGCGCTATGCGCAGGCGCTGAGTGCCTACCGGGCATTGACGATCAGCGAGCCGGACCACGGACCTTGGTGGCTTGGGCTTGCCTTAGCGGCGGAAGGGGCCGGTCATGTCGAGAAGGCCGAACAGGCTTACCGGCGAGTTGTCGCGGATGGCAGGCTTAATACCGAGTTAAGGCGCTTTGCCGAGCAGCGGCTGAATAGTCTTTAGGAAACGCCGGCGCTTTACGCGTTTTCTGCCGAGTTACGGATGCGGTTGACAGTATGCAAAAGAAAATACGGATCGGCGACCTCTTAATTCAGCATCGGGTGATTACCGAGCAGCAATTGAAAGCGGCGTTGGCCGAACAGAAGCGAAGCGGACGTAAGCTGGGTAAGACGCTGATCGATCTCGGTTACCTGTCCGAGGACGCGTTGCTCGACTTCCTGTCGCGGCAGTTGGCGATTCCGTTTATCGATCTTAAGACCTTTCAGCTCGATCCGGCTACGGCTCGACGCTTGCCGGAAACGCATGCGCGACGGTTTCGCACCCTGATACTGAAGGAAACCGAGGCCGAATTTCTGGTCGGGATGGCCGATCCGACGGATATTTTCGCTTTCGATGAGTTAACACGCATTCTACCCAAGCCAGTCCGCGAGGCGGTCGTTCGGGAAGCGGACTTGCTGGCGAGTATCGACCGTATTTACCGGCGTACCAAGGAGATTAACAATCTCGCCGAAGAATTGGACGAAGAAATCGGTGAGGACGATTTCGATCTGGCCCAGCTTGCCGCCGACACCGAGAGCGCCAACGCCCCTGTCGTTAAGTTGTTACAGACTTTGTTTGAGGACGCGGTACAAGTCCAGGCCTCGGATATCCACATCGAACCCGACGAAAACGTCCTGCGCGTGCGGCAGCGGGTCGATGGGGTTTTGCAAGAACATGTCATGAAGGAAAAGCGTATCGCGCCCGCGTTAGTGCTGCGTTTGAAGTTGATGGCGGGGTTGAACATCTCGGAGAAACGGCTGCCGCAAGACGGGCGTTTTAACATCAAAGTTAAGGGCCGCTCCATCGATGTGCGGGTATCCACCATGCCGATCCAGCACGGCGAGTCGGTGGTGATGCGCTTGTTGGATCAGGCGGCCGGTATCCTCGACCTTACCCAGCTGGGAATGCCGGACGAGGTGCGCCGGCGATTCGAGCGCTTGATTGCTTATCCGCACGGCATGGTGTTGGTTACCGGCCCGACCGGCAGCGGTAAAAGTACGACCCTGTACGCGGCGTTAAACCGTTTAAACCAGGTCGAGCAAAAAGTGATTACGGTCGAAGATCCCGTCGAATACCGCCTGCCACGGGTAAACCAGGTACAAGTTCACGAGCGTATTGGATTGACTTTCGCCCGCGTGTTGCGGGCGGCCTTGCGTCAGGATCCGGATGTCGTGATGGTCGGCGAGATGCGCGATCAAGAAACGGCGGAAATCGGGTTGCGAGCGGCCGTTACCGGCCACTTGGTGCTGTCGACGCTGCATACCAACGATGCGGTTACGACCGCGATACGTCTGATCGACATGGGGGCGGAGAGCCATCTGTTGGCCGCTTCGTTGCGCGGGATCGTCGCGCA
The DNA here is from genome assembly GCF_003399765.1 of Alkalilimnicola ehrlichii. Taxonomy (GTDB): domain Bacteria; phylum Pseudomonadota; class Gammaproteobacteria; order Nitrococcales; family AK92; genus AK92. The sequence goes on from NZ_NFZV01000013.1 coordinate 105,844, forward strand.
GCGACTGATGCGGCGCATTTGCCAGAGTTGTTGCGCCGACTATTCGCCGTCAGCGCAAGAACGGAGTTGGCTGGTGGCGGTGCTCGGCGCAGACGAGGCGGCGGAGCTTTGTCTGTTTGCCGGCAAGGGGTGTACGCATTGCAACAATAGCGGTTATCGCGGACGTGTCGGCGTTTATGAGCTGCTTGAGGTCGATGCGGCTATGGCAGATGCCTTGCGACGTGCCGACCAAGCCGAGTTCGCCCGGGCGGCAGCGGCCAGTGCCGGTTATCGGCCGCTGACACATGCGGCGCTGGATTATGCGAAAGCCGGTGTTACCACATTAGCCGAGGTGTTCCGAGTGGCGGGCGCGATCGATGAGTCTTTCTTGGCGTTGCCGATCGAGACCGGAGACGAAGGTGGCTAGATTCCGGTATACGGCTCGTAACACGCAGGGCGATGCCATCAAAGGCGAATTGGAAGGCGCGTCGGCAGAAGCCGTGGCCGAACGGCTGCTGGCGCTTGGTATAACGCCTATCGAGATCGCACACCGGGGCGGCAACTTACCCAAACGGGCGCAGCGAAGCGGTCTGCTCGAACCGCGGGTCGGAACCGACGATTTAATCATGCTGAGTCGCCAGATGTACACGCTGACCCGGGCCGGAGTGCCGATCATGCGGGCGATTAACGGCTTGGCCGAGACGTCGCGTAACCCACGCCTACAGCGAGTCCTTGCCGCTGTAGGCGACAGCCTGGAGTCCGGGCGGCCGTTGGCCGAAGCTTTACGTCAACATCCGGAAGTGTTTCCCAATCTTTACGTCAGCATCGTCCAAGTGGGAGAAAACGCCGGGCGTCTGGACGAGGCTTTTTGCAGATGGCGCGGCACTTGGAGTTGGACCAGGACAATCGCCAGCAAGTGAAGACCGCTTTACGTTATCCGTTGTTGGTTTTGTTCGCCATCGCGGTCGCGATGGTGGTGATTAATATCTTCGTGATTCCAGCCTTTAGTAGCGTATTTAGCGGTTTTAACGTCGACCTTCCGCTCCCGACCCGAGTGCTGCTAGCGGTATCGGGTTTCATGGTCGACTATGGCTTATTACTTGCGGCGCTGCTCGCCTTAGGCGGCGTCGGCGGAGCGTGTTATTTGCGCACCGAGGCCGGGGCTTACCGTTGGGACCGTTTAAAACTACGCTTGCCGATTGCCGGCAGCCTCATTCGTCGTGCCACGCTGGGCCGTTTCGCGCGTTCGGCGGCCATGGCTTTACGCTCGGGCGTGCCGCTTTTGCAAGCGCTGACGCTGGTCGCGCGGGCAGTCGATAATCGCTATGTGGAAGCGCATATCCTCGGTATGCGCAGTGGCGTCGAGCGCGGGGAAACGCTGACGCGGACGGCGCAAGGGACGGGAATGTTTACGCCGCTTGTCGTGCAGATGCTCTCGGTTGGCGAGGAGACGGGGCAGGTCGACGATATGCTTGAGCAGGTCGCCGAGTTCTATGAACGCGAAGTAGAGCACGATCTGAAGCGACTCAACACGTATATCGAACCGGTTTTGATCGGCGCTATCGGGGGAATGGTGCTCGTCCTCGCGTTAGGGGTATTCCTGCCGATGTGGGACTTGGCTAGCGCAGCGAGAGGCGGCTGAGTTTCGTGGTAGGGGGCGGGCGTGTCAGGCTGAGCCTGCCGGCACTACGGTTTGTGGCCCTTGTGCTCTTACTGGCGAGCCTGCTGGCCGTTATGGTGCCGAGGTTCGACGATGTGCGCTTGGAGGCGGAGCGGATTGCTTACGAACGCCAGTTGGCCGAGATGCAGACCCTGCTGCGTTTAGAGTTGGCAAGCACTCTGTATCGGGAAGGTTGGTCGGGTGTCGGGCGTTTGGATGGGGATAATCCCGCCAAGCTTTGGCAGCGCCAATTCGGAGAGGCCATGCCCCGCTATAGCGGCGAGTTTCCTCGGGAGGCGGCGTTCGCGCCGGGAACCTGGGCATATGACCCGGAGCGGCAAACGATTACTTACCGGCCCCGCCGTCAGCGGGATCTGTGTCGAGCCGATGGCGCCTGGCCCGCGCGGCCAAGCTATCGAATTGTCGTCACGTATCGGCAAGACAGTAATCCGGACCTTCCGCGGGCGCTAAACTTGCTGCCGCAAGGGCGCTATAGCTGGCGTCGGGCGGGCGAGCAGGCATGCCGACCGGAAGCTGTGACGGAGTAGTGTTTTGAAAGTACAGCATATGATTAAATGCTACTAGTTTTACAAACGCCAGGACGCAGTGGGTCGTGAGGGAGTGAGCGGCGACCGGTAAGACCGGTAGGGGAGAGCGTCGAACTTTTCCCGCCAATTCTAACTGTACTAACCATTACCTTCACGAGGGGGAAAAATGCGAAAGTCTAGCGCCGGCTTTACGTTGGTCGAGTTGGTTATCGTCATTGTAATCTTGGGGATTCTCGCGGCGGTCGCTCTACCGCGCTTTTTCGATATGTCCGAAGGCGCCCACCGGGCTGCGGTGGAGGGAACGGCGGGTGCTTTGGGCTCCGGTGTCCAGTTGACTCGTGCGGCTTGGTATGCCGGCGGTCAGGAAGGCGACAGCGTGATGGCCGACGACGTTGAAGTTTATGTTAATACGGCGAGCGGCTGGCCGTCCGGTAATCAGGGGAGTGCGCCGACGACGGCGGAGCATTGCGAAAACGTTTGGAACCAGGTTCTGCAGAATGCGCCGCTTACCGCTACCAGCGCTGGCGGGGATGTGGTTTATGTCGCCGATATCGACGGCGCTAGCTGTACCTATACTTACCAGAAGGGTTCTGCCGAACACGTTATCGCCTACAATGCGACCAACGGTAATGTTACCGTCGACTGGCAGTAAGGGTTAACCGGCGAGGTCGGCTGATACGCCTTCACGCTGCATAGGCAACGTTAAGCGTGAAGGCGCACTAGCCGGGCTTGCATTTTCCCCTTCCTATTTTATGCGCGCTCAAATTAGTGCCACTCGGGCCATTAGCGGGCGGCGGTGCCCTCATGGGTTTACGTTGGTCGAGCTGGTGCTTGTTCTTCTATTGCTGAGCATTCTTGCAGCGGTCGCAGCACCGCGTTTCTTCAATCTACAGCCGTTTCGGGAAGCGAGCTTAATCGAGGAAACCGCAGCCGCGGTACGTTACGGGCAAAAGCTTGCGCTGGCGACGCGCTGCGAGGTTCGCGTGCGGGTTAACGCGGATGGGCTGGCTTATGCTCTGGATTGGGGCGAGCAAAGCCACTGCGCCGAAGCCGGCTCCGTGTCCCGGCCGGTGCGAGCGGGGAACCCTTTCTGCTACCGCTACCGGATAGGGTCGAGTTAGCAGGTAGCCTCGATGTTTATTTCGATGCAGGCGGTCGTCCGACAGCCGGTGGGGAAGTGCAGATAGGCTCTCGTACGCTACGGCTTACGGCGGAGACGGGGGTCGTCTATGTCGAATAGACGAGAACGCCGCCAACGCGGTGCCACGCTGATCGAGTTGATCGTCTCGATTGTGATTGTCAGCATTGCCTTGAGCAGCATTCTGTTGGCGTTTGGTCGACTAAATCGGGGCAGCGTCGATCCTATGATTCAAACTCAGGCACAGGCAATTGCCGAGTCCTATCTGGAAGAGATTCTTCGGCGGGAGGCGGCCGCGTGTACGTCCTCCGGCTATACGGAGCGGGATCGATTTCGCCACGTTATGGATTATAACGGGCTATCCGAAGCGCCGACGGATATGTATGGAGAGCCCATCGTAGAGCTTGCGGCCTATCGAGTCGAGGTAAGGGTCGAGGGTTGCCTCCCGTTAGGGCCGGCAGGCGCAACCGTGCCGGCGGCGCGAGTGATCGTAGAAGTTGCAAACGGCGACTACCGTACTCGTTTCTATGGCTACAGAGCCGATTATTAATATGCGACCGATCGCGGCCAGCAAAGCGGCTGGTTATACGCTGGTGGAGTTGGTGCTGGTTATCGTTATCGGCGGTATCCTCGCCGGGCTGGCTGCGAATGCGATTGTACAGCCTATAACCGCTTCCGTTAAAACGGGATGGCGGGCGGTTCTGACCGACGAGGCAGCCACCGCCCAACAGCGTATGGTACGTGAGATCCGGCGTGCTCTGCCGAACAGCGTTCGTGTTGCCGACCGACAGCGAGTGGAGTTTATCAGTATTGTGGGCGTCGCCGGGTATAGATCGGCGCCGGGGGCGATTTTACTCATACCGAGGATTGGCTTGATTTCGGTCGTCGCGACGATGCGTTCAATGGCTTCGGGTGCTTATACGAATTGACGACCGAAACCGAATTTCCCGACTACCAAATCGCCATTTATAGCACTGGCTTACAAATTTACGCAGACGCCGTTGCACCGCTGGCGGCTAGCGCGCCGAGCGAAGGCGACGGGCGTATAACGCCGCCGGGCGTTGTACTAAGCGCATGCGATGCGAGCACAGAAGAGCAGGCTATACGGCTAAGTCATGCCTACCGTTTCAGCCAGTCCTCGCCGCAGCAAAGAATGTATTTGGTAGAGGGAGCGGTGAGTTATGTTTGCGACCTCGAACAAGAAACGTTGTTGCGTTTCGGTCCCTATCCTGTGCGCGCCGAGCAGCCCGATTTGGCGCAGCTTATGGCAGAGCACGAGGCAGCGGTATTAGCCAGAAACGTACAGGACTGCCAATTCGATTATCGTCCCGGGGTAGCGTATCGAACGGCGCTTGTTACGCTACGCTTGAATCTCGCGCGGGAGGAGGTCGGCGACGTGCGCTTGATCAGGCAAGTGGCGATGGATAACCAGCCGTGAAATTATCTGCTCGGCAAACGGGATTCGGGCTGGTCAGCACCCTGTTTGTGGTGGTGGTGTTATCGTTGCTGGCCGCCCTTATGCTGCAAACGGTACTGCTACAAAGCGGTACGAGCGTTTTAGCCGACCAAAGCGCCCGCGCTTATTATGCCGCGCAGGCCGGTATGGAGTGGGCTGCGGCGCGTGGCGCGCAGGGCGCTTGCGCGGACGAGACGAGCTTTTCCGTCGAAGCGTTTTCGGTAACGGTCGTGTGCAGGGAGCGCGTGCATGAAGCGCCGTATCCGCGGCGTCACCTGCGATTTACCGCTACCGCCGTTCCGCAGCAGGTGGCGCCGGGTGAGCCCGGGTATGTATCCCGTGCCCTGAGTGGCGAGCTTGTCTTACCGCAAGATTAGAATGAACGAGATAGCCGCTTGTGCGCGAGCCGTCCGGCTCGACAAGCCGGACGGCTTGGTACAACATGTTGCCGCGTCAATAAGCATTGCTGGAATGCGAGGGAATCCGTGTATTCGTTGCTGCGCCATTTACTGTTTCGCTTGGAACCCGAACTGTCTCACTCGATCGCCTTGAACTCGTTGGATGCGACTTATCGGCTGGGCATCGGTCGTTTGTTCGGATCGCCGCCGCCAATGTTGCCTAAGCGCGTGATGGGCATCGAGTTTCCTAATCCGGTCGGCTTGGCGGCGGGGTTGGATAAGAACGCCGATCATTTACGGGCGTTGGGAAGCTTGGGGTTTGGGTTTATCGAAGTCGGCACTGTTACGCCGCGGCCGCAGAGCGGAAACCCTAAGCCTCGATTGTTTCGCTGCCCGGAGCAAAGGGCGCTGGTTAACCGCATGGGTTTTAACAACAAGGGTGTCGATCACCTGGTGTCCCGTGTTCGTACAGCCGGTTATCGCGGCGTGTTGGGGATTAACATCGGTAAGAACTTCGACACGCCGGTTGAGCGGGCAACGGAGGATTATCTGCTGTGCTTGCGCAAGGTCTATCCGTTTGCCGATTACGTCGTTGTGAACATCTCCTCGCCGAATACGCCCGGCCTGCGAGATTTGCAACATGGCGATGCTTTGGACGAATTATTGGCGACGCTAAAGCTTGAGCAGCGGCAGTTGGCACTGCAATACGAACGGCATGTTCCATTAGTCGTCAAGATCGCGCCCGACCTTGATGCAGAACAGATCGCCGTCTTCGCCGCTAAATTGCTGGAGCATAACATCGATGGCGTAGCGGCAACCAATACCACCTTGAGTCGTGTCGGCGTTGAAGGAACGCGGTGTGCGGAGGAAGCAGGCGGCTTAAGCGGGCGCCCGATGTTCGATGCCTCCACCGAGGTGCTACGGCAACTGAACCGCCATCTACGCGGCGCGATTCCGATTATCGGGATTGGCGGGATTCATAGCGGCCGGGATGCGGTGCGAAAATCTAAGGCCGGGGCTTCGCTAGTTCAGGTCTATACCGGCTTTATTTACCGTGGCCCGAGGCTGATCGGCGAGATTGGGCGGGCTTTGAAGCTGGAAGACGACGAGCGCCCGGCTGTTTTGGGGCCGTATTGACGGCTCGGCTGCTTTTTCCATTCTAAAGCTTGTAAAACAAGCGGCGTCTCTACACAATATGCCTCTCTCCGGAGAGCTGGCCGAGTGGTTGAAGGCGGCGGTCTTGAAAACCGTTAGGGCGTAAGCCCTCGGGGGTTCGAATCCCTCGCTCTCCGCCAGGCAAATAAAAAGGGCTGCCCGCTGGGCCGCCTTTTTATTGCTGGTGGGCCCTTGCGGGAAATGCGCGGGGCAGAGGCCGTCGAAGGGATAAGCGGCTCGGTGCAGGCGGACGATTTTGCTACGATAGTGTACTATGGCGGGATTAGATCTGGTTTTTGTATATGGCACCTTACGCCGGGGCGGGACTAACCATCATTGGTTGGATGGCGCTGAGTGGTTGGGGTATCACCGAACCGAGCCTAAGTTCCAGATGCTGGATCTTGGACCCTATCCGGGGGTGGTGCGACCGGGCACCGATGCGATTGTCGGCGAGTTGTATCGAATTAACGCGTTAATGCTGAAACGCTTGGATCGCCTAGAAGACTACCCTGTTCTCTATACACGGACGCGTATCCCCACCGACCACGGCCACGCTTGGTTGTATCTATACCGCTGCCGAGACGGTAGCCGGTACCCGAGGATACGGCAGGGCGATTGGCTGGCCTGCCAACATAACCAAGTATCCTAAAGCCCCATCCTTCCTGGGCTTTATCACTTCCGCACCGCCGAGTTGCCCCAACTGATATAAGAGTTGAGAGACGCCGAATAGGGTGTCGTTCTCTGCTGATAGCCCGCCTGCTTCAACGCTTGTCGGCGGTGCTACTTTCATGCTGCGTGGATGCACGCGAATGCAGAGAGGGCCGGCATGGGGCGGCAAGCTGCGCAAATAAGAGCCATGCGAAAACGGGGCCGGCGGGATACGATGCTCGCGTGGTTAGTGCTTGTGCTTGGCGTTGCTCTGAGCATTGTCGGTTGGTATTGGACAAGCCAACTCGATCAACAGCAAATCGAAAGCCGCTTCCAATTCCGTGCTAACGACATTACCACGGCCCTGACGGATCGGATGAGCACCTATAAACAGGTGCTCAGAGGCGGTGCCGGCTTATTCGATACCGGCGCGGAGGTCGATCTCGACGCTTGGGCGCGCTATGTCCACAGGCAGCGGCTACGGAGGAACTTCCCGGGCATTCAGGGGGTGGGGTTTGCCGCGCTGGTGCCGGCTGCGCAGCTGGAGGAGCACGTTCTACGGGAAAGGCAGCAGGGGCGGCACGATTATGCGGTTTGGCCGGAAGGCGTACGCACCTTCTACGGACCGATTGTTTATCTCGAGCCGGACGATTGGCGGAACCGCCGCGCGATCGGTTATGACATGTTTAGCGATCCGGTGCGCCGCGAAGCGATGGTGCGGGCAGCCGATACCGGCGATAGTGCCTTGTCCGGAAGGGTGACCTTAGTGCAGGAAACCGATGAGGATATACAGGCCGGATTCCTGCTATACCTTCCCGTCTACGCAGGCGGGGGAGTGCCGGACACCGTGGAGCAGCGCCGGCGCGATCTAATTGGCTGGATTTACAGTCCATTTCGTATGAACGATCTGATGCAAGGCTTGTTAGGGGCGACCCGGAGCGAAGTACGCTTGCGGATTTACGATGGGCTGGGGCGTAGCGAGCAAACCTTAATGTTCGATAGCCATCCGGAGCGTAATGACCGGGCTTTAGCCGGGCTAAGCCGAACCTCTGCCTTGTTGATCGACGGCCACCGTTGGACGGTTGAGCTAACGGCGTTGCCGGAATTCGCCCAGGCGGGGTGGTGGCGCCCCGGATTGGTTCTGACGGCCGGGTTTATATTAACACTGTCGGTTTTTGCGCTGATCTGGAGTATGGCCTCCACACGTGCTCGCGCCGTATCGCTGGCGGCTAGCATGACGACAGCCTTGAGACAGAGCGAAGAGCGCTTCCGCGTCGCGTTGGAAGATTCGAACATTGCCGTGTTTAGCCAGGATGCGGAACTGCGATATACCTGGATCTTCAATCCCGGACACGGGGTCGATCCCAACCGAGTGATTGGGAAGACAGACTATCAACTTGCGATTCCGCCTAAATTGGTAGAACTCAAGGAAAACGTGCTGCGAGAGGGCGTCGGCTTGCATCAAGAGGTGGAGGCTAGCCTCTTCGGGCAGAAGTACGTTTTCGCGGTTACTCTGGAGCCGCTGCGCGATAATGGAGATATTGTCGGGTTAACGGCGGCGGCGGTTGATATCACCTCGTTAAAGCAGGCCGAACGTAAGGTCAAGGAGAGCGAAGCACGATTCCGGACCATGTTCGAGCACGCGGCGGTGGGTATCATGCTCACTGACTGTACGCAGGGCGATCTCATTGCTGTTAACCCGGCATTCCAGCAGATGCTGGGCTACACGGAAACGGAACTGCGAGCGCTGCCATGGCGAGGGTTCGTCGCACCGGAAAGTCAGGTTTCGCTGGACTCGGTTGTGCACGCATTGCAGAGCAGTTCGGTGAATGTCTATAAGCGACAGGAGTATTACCTGCGAAAACAAGGCGAGCGTATCGTTGTCAGCCTCACGGCCTCATTGGTCTGGGGCACGGACGGCAAGCCTAAGTATGTGCTGTGGATGGCCGACGATGTCAGCGAGCTAAGAGCTGCCGAGGAGCGGGCTCGGCGCGCTTATCAAGAGCTTGAGCGCCGCGTGCACGAGCGTACGCAAGAACTACAGCACCGTACGGCGGAGCTGGAACGCTCGAATGCGGAGCTTGAGCAATTTGCCTATGTCGCGTCGCACGACTTGCAGGAGCCCTTGCGTACAGTCTCTAGCTTCGCGCAATTGCTGGAACGGCGTTATGCGCATCGCCTAGATGCGCAAGCAGGTGAGTACCTAGGCTACATCGTGTCCGGCACATCGCGGATGCGAGCGATGATTCTGGATTTGCTGGCTTTATCGCGGGTAGGAGCCTGGCCGCCGCCGCCGTCGTCGGTCGATCTTAATCAGGTTGTCGAAGATGTCCGCGGGAATTTGCACCAGGCTGCGGAGGAAAGCAGCGCTAAAATTCATTTTGCGCCGCTGCCGACTATTATTGGCGACTACGGCGAACTGGTACAGCTTTTTCAAAACTTGTTGGCTAATGCTATTAAGTTCCGTAGCGAGAGGCCGCCACGAATAGATGTAGGGGTGGTGGACGATGGTCCCGAGTGGCGATTCTTCGTTTGCGACAACGGCATCGGGATCGAAAAAGAACAACTGCAACGTGTTTTCATCATCTTTCACCGCCTCCACCATAAGGTAGAAGCGGAAGGGACCGGAATCGGTCTGGCGATATGCAAAAAATCGTTGCCAGACATGGTGGCCGCATCTGGGTCGAATCGACCTCAGGTCAAGGCTCATGCTTTTGGTTCACTCTGCCTAAATTCACCGAAGGCAGTACTGGCGATCGCGACTAGCCCTCGAAGTGCAGAGCGGTATCGCCAAGACGCGATGGTAACTGTCAACATCGGATCGATGTCGATAAAGCGTACGGTGCCTTGAAAAAACGGTGAGTTGTTCAGTGTTTCCTCAGTTAGGGTATGATGGCGAGAGAAGCAGTGGATCGAGGGCCTATGACGGTTCGGGAACGGACGGCGTTGAGCCGAGATATCATCATAAATTGTGTCTGCGGGACTGTCTGGGATCCTAAACTCTCCAGTTTACCCGGGCTTACCCACGCTGCCGTGCTGGTGGGGTTGGTCGAGCGCAGCGGAGAATATAATGTGCTGCTCACCAAACGGACCGAGCATCTGCGCGATCATGCCGGCCAGATCAGCTTTCCCGGCGGCCGTATCGAAACCTCGGATGCCTCGCCCGAAGCTGCCGCTTTGCGGGAAGCGGAAGAAGAGGTGGGCTTGCAATCGAGTTATGTCGATATCGTTGGAAGATTGCCCGCGTACCGGCTTCGGACAGGGTATCTGGTTAAGCCTGTCGTGGGGTTTGTCGATGCATGCGCAAGCTTACAGCCGGACCCGTATGAGGTTGCGGAGATTTTCGAGGTGCCGTTGAGCTTTTTTCTCAACCCTGCTAATCATGAACTGCACCAGTTAGTGTACGAGGGGGAGCCGTTCTCGTTCTATGCAATGCCCTACCGGGATTACTATATTTGGGGGGCCACGGCGGCGATTCTGCGCGAACTCTACGAGACACTTCGCAAAGTTTGAACCTGGCAGGCTACTCGACTCCAGGTCATAGCGCCTATACTGAATAGCGTAAGCGAGTTGCCTTTCCGGGACGAGTAAGGCGCTCTTCGCTTATGGCTGCTTGAGGCAATTACATAGTCGTAATCAATTTGGATGATCGCGATTCGATGCAGGGAGCATTTAAGATGGCTGAGGTAATGGGATACCAGTGGAGTTCCTGGCGGAAGTACCCGCGGGTGATTCCGGAGAAGGATCGGCCCGTGGTGGCCGAAGTGGACGACGCTATTACGCCGGCAGTGGTGGACGTGCGCGATATTAGCGAAGGCGGTATCGACTTAGAGCTCGCGGAAGATATGCCCGAGCAGTGCATCGACCAAGAATTGCCGTTGTCGGTGTCGTTGCCTGCTCCGATCAATAAAACAATCCGCGCCAGGGGGCGTGTCAGGCACATCGAAGGCCGACGGGTCGGGGTTCGCTTCGCCGAGTTGAAACCGACCGATGTAGATAGTCTTCGCGAGTACGTTCAGTATCTAAGCAAGAACGAGTCGTGGCTAACGAAGCTACGCCGCCGTTGGTGGGGCAACTTCTAAGGACCAGAATGGTGCCCGGCGGAAGTCATTGACGCCTATAGGCGGGCCGGCGAACGGCCCGCTGAGCGGACAAATCGAAAAGCGAGCGGCCGCTAACCGCGAGCGTTTCATTCGCCGATCCGATACCGTTTTGTTCTGTCGGCGGAACCTCCATTATGCTCGCTTGGCTTCGCCGCACCGCCGCCTTCCTTACGGCCTCTACTGCCGGATGTCGAGTAACTAGCGCATGCCATGTGTGCTGCTTCCCCTTCCTGTGTAATTCCTCTCCCTTTGCATCTGGCTACATGGGTACGCGTTAGCAATCGATCGCGTTATACTGCGCAGACAGGAACTTGAAAAAATACTTATGGCTAAGCCTAGAGTTGAGATTCGCTACTGTAGCCAATGTCGCTTTGTCTTGCGCGCCAGCTGGCTTGCACAGGAGCTTTTGTTTACGTTCTCAGACAGCCTAGGAGAGGTGGCGCTAGCGCCTGGTTCTGGTGGCATCTTCGAGGTGCTATTGGATGGGGAGCGGATATTTTCGCGAGCCGAGGCCGGGCGCTTTCCCGAATCGAAAGAACTCAAGCAGTTAATTCGGGACCGAATCGAGCCGGGGCGCGATTTGGGGCATAGCGATAGGTAAGCGCTTAAGCGGTGGGCTGATCGACAGAGCAAAGCAGGTACGGCGGTGATCCGAACTGGCATGCAGAAATTTATGGTTTCGCTGGTGTTGGGTTGGTTTGCACAACTGGCGTCTGCTGCTACCTACCCGTTGCCGCCGGAAGGCGAGAGCCTGATAGGCGAAATTCGTTATGTTGAGGTGCAAGAAGGCGAGACGCTGCTCGATATCGGCAGGCGCAACGGCCTAGGCTATTTGGAAATGCACCGCGCTAACCCCGGTATCGATATGTGGGTACCGGAGCCGGGCACGATAGTGACGTTGCCGACCATGCATATTCTGCCCGATGTGCCGAGGCAGGGGTTGGTGCTGAACGTAGCGGAAATGCGCTTGTATTACTTTCCTAAGCCGTCGAACGGCGACGAAGCGGTGGTGGAAACGTACCCGGTTAGCGTCGGCCAAATGGACTGGTCGACGCCGCTAGGCGAGACGCAGGTCACGTTAAAATTGGAAAACCCGGCTTGGTATCCGCCGGCTTCCGTACGACAAGTTGCCGCCGAACGCGGCGAGGAGTTACCGCGGGTTGTACCGCCGGGCCCGAATAATCCTATCGGGGCCTACGCCATGCGCTTGGATATTCCGGGATATTTTATTCACGGGACAAACGAGCCTTGGCGGGTTGGGATGCGAGTGACCCACGGCTGTATTCGGATGTATCCGGAAGATATCGAGCAATTATTCTACCGGGTTCCGGTCGGCACTTCCGTTCGAATCGTGAACGAGCCCTTCAAGGCTGCGTGGCGAGAGGGAACTCTGTACCTGCAAGCTCATCGGCCGCTGGAAGAAGACAGGCAGGCAATCGCCCGCGATGCGCGCCACGCTTATATGCCGGCGCTGGATGTAGTGGCGAACGCCCTGACAGGGAATGGCGATCATAGGGTCGATTATTATCGCATTCGGTATGTGCTTGAGCAGAAGTTGGGGATACCGATGCCGATCTCTCGTGCCGGGATGGGGGAGGGGGCTCAGCTTGCGCAGCAATAGCGTGGCAGCGTAACGGTCACGATGTGATGTTTGCTACACAGGGAAATGGTTCATCTCGGTTTGGTGGGGTGGTTGTTTTCTGGTGTTGGGTTCTCGTGTCGGTGGTTTAATTTGGTGCGCTGCGCGCGGCTTATTTAGAAGGCGGGGTTCCGCCCCCGCACGGCGGGTTCCTTTTCTTGCTTGCCCAAGAAAAGGAACCAAAAGAAGGGCAGCCCGTTGTCTCGCCCCGCCTGCGGCGGGGTCCCCTGCGCTTCTCGGCTTCGAGCGGGGTCTGCCGACGGGCCATCCTTGGCCCGACGACAGACGCGCGGCGTCCCTGCCGCGCCCCTTCGGGCCTTTTCGCTCGAAGCCTGCGATGCTCGGCGAGCCAAAGGGCGAAGTAAGAGCGCTTCGTTCACAGACTCTCGACTCTTCAAACAACCGCACGTTGTTAACCGGTTTGGCGTTTGTGTCTTGGGAAAGCATTGATCGAAGGGGCTTACTCTTGCCCGTTGGCGCTGCCGAGCATCGCAGGGGCTTTCGGAAAAGGCCCCGTAGGGGTGGCCGCCAGGAACGGCGGCCATTCGACCGTCAGGCCAGGGGCGAGGCGGAAAGCGACAGGCGTCCGGTGGACGCCTGTCCCGCCGAGCGGGCGCACACGGATGTGCGCCCTGGGCTTTGGCGCGAAGCAGGATAGCGCAGCGACAAAGGCCTGTCGGGCGAACCCCGAAAGCACCGAGAAGCGCAGGGAACCCCGCGTAGCGGGGCAGCGCCTCCGGGTCGCCTTTCTTTTGGTTCCTTTTCTTTGGCGACGCAAAGACTCATTCGCCGGGAGCGAATGAGGTGCGCTAAGCGAGCCGAAGGCCGAAGACCAGGGATGGTCTGAGCCAAAAGTAACTCGCCCAGGAGGGCGAAATAGGCCGTCGTTATGCATCACTATAGGCAATAGCGACTAAGCGCAGGCCCCAGACCCCGTGCAGGAGCGGGCCCCCGCCTTCTAAACCAACCGCGCGAAGCGCACCACACCAAACCACCAACACCAGAAAACAACTATCCCGCCAAACCGCGATGAAATCCCCCCCCAAAAAACAACCCCACCGAAAGGGTGGGGCTTTTTTTCGCGTGTCTTTGCGCTTATTTATACATGCCGCGCTCTAACATGCGCTCCTGCCGCTCAATAGCGCGCTCGGCAGTTTCTTGCGCCGCTTGGGCTAGGCCTTCGGCATTTTGTGCCATGCCTTGCGCTTCGGTAGCAGCATTCATGGCGGCTGCGGCCTCGGCTTTCGCTTCTTCGGCAAGTTGGTGTGCAGCAGCGGCATCGTCGCGTGCTTGCTCGACCATCGATTGCAGTTCGGCATCGGTGGTGGTGGCGCAACCCGCTGCCAGGCCAAGGGCAATCGCCAGTGCGGAAAGCTTGACAGTGCGATTGAAACTTTGCGACATCGACAGTCTCCTTTTCGTCGTTCGTATAGACCTAAGATCCTAAAATGCGGCGGGCTCGCTGCATTCTAGGATGAACTGCTCACATAAGGAAGCGGAACTGTGTTAAGCGTTGCCGCCGCCTTTGTCGCGTTCGCCCCCCCAAGATTCCTTGTGATGACCTCGAACGCTACCCCCGCTTGGGAAACGGTATCATCTCCCGCCCGGAAAGCGTAAGCACCACTACTATAACACCTGAAGAATAAACTGAATAATCCGTTTGCGGATCGCAAGCTTGCGAGTAAAACGGAGGGGGACGACTCGATAGTTAGCGAATGACCACTCGCGTACCGATACCGACGAGTTCGGCGAGGCGCTCGATTTGTTCGTTAGTAACGGCGACACAACCTCGGGTCCAGTCGAACAACTCATGGATGGAAGGGTCGCCGCGCCCGATGCCGTGTATGCCAATATTGCCGCCTAGTACCGTATCCTGCGGCGGGTATCCGGTTCGGTGCAAGTGTTCTCTAAAGTCTAGGTAGTCGTCGAAGCTGATCAGGCCTTTGTCGAGAGCATCGCGAGCATGCCCCAGGGTAGGATAGTTAATGCCGAGAAATATGTGAAAGCGGCTGGTCGAATTGATGCGGTCGACACGGAATTCGCCCAGCGGCGTCGTCCGGTCGCCTAGCAGGCGCGCATGAGCCGTGCCTCGCATTCCGACCGCGACCGGGGCAAAGCGGGCGAGTTCTTGTTCGCCGTCATAGACTTTCGCCTGACGCTGTTGGGTATCGATCAGTACCCAGCGCTCGGCCATGACACTCATGGGCGCCATTCCGATGAGCGCGAACGATAACAGAAGACACAACAGGCGCAGCGTCGGCGGAGTCATAGCATTATTCGTTTATAGAAGTTGTTGTATTTGTTCTATGTCGAAAGGCCAGCTCAGTTCATCCTCGCCGATGCTCGAGCGCAATACCGGGATGCTTGTCGCATAACGAGCTTCCAGTTGTTCGTCATCGAGAATATCGACTTCCACCAGGTCTATAGAGTTACCTAAGGCCTCAAAGACACGTTCGCGAGCTTGCTCGCATAAGTGACAGCCGTCGGTGCCGTACAGGATTAATTGTTTGGTCATATGCTCGGCCTGATACAAGGAAAACAGTTCTGCCTATTATAACGACTGTCGTACACGGAAAATGAGTGGGTTGTCGGCACACCCGAAACTGAGGGGGCGTCGTTTCTTTGCTGCGCGTTGATAGGCTGATTGTCGTAGCGGGGGTGTGTAAACTACCTCGCCAGTACGGTAATAGCCCGATTTGGAAACAACGGCATATACGTCGTTCCGTGTTCGAAGTAAGGCGATCAGGGCCTGCCAAGCAGGCGCCTGATCGGCACCGAGGGCGGGTTGCGGTAGTGCTTTCGTTGCGGGTAACGGAGAGGAATGTGGCAGAATCTAGTGGGCAGTTCGAGCATCCCAAACGGTTGGATCGTCGTCTATCCGTGGCTCCTATGATGGATTGGACGGACCGGCACGATCGGCGCTTTTTACGCCTCTGCGCGCCGCATACGCTGCTGTACACGGAAATGGTAACGGCCGGGGCGATCGTCTATGGCGATATCGAGCGGCATCTGCGCTTTAACGCCGAGGAGCATCCGGTTGCCGTGCAGTTCGGCGGCTCCGAACCGGAGCAACTGGCGGTGTGCGCCCGCGCAGCCGAGGCGTACGGTTACGATGAGGTTAATCTCAACGTCGGTTGTCCCAGCGACCGGGTACAGGCCGGGCGTTTCGGCGCTTGTTTGATGGCCGAGCCACGGCTGGTTGCCGATTGCGTAGCAGCGATGCGGGAGGCTACCCGTTTACCGGTAACCGTGAAATCGCGAATCGGAATCGACGACCGAGACAGCTACGAGCATTTGCTGCAATTCGTCGAGCAAGTGAGCGATGCGGGGTGCCGAACCTTTATCGTGCATGCACGCAAGGCATGGCTGCAAGGCCTGAGCCCAAAACAAAACCGTGAAATCCCGCCGCTGGATTATCCGCGCGTCTATCGTCTAAAGCAGGACTTTCCGGAGCTGGAAATCATTATCAACGGTGGTATCCGGCAATTATCCGAGATAAGCGAGCATATCAAGTCGGTAGACGGCGTTATGATCGGTCGCGAAGCCTACGCCAACCCGTGGGCTCTGGCGCAATGGGATGCCGCCTTATGGAATGTTCGGGTGCCTCGTACCCGGCATCAGGTTATCCGCGACTTTATGCCGTATATAGAGCAGGAATTGTTAGCGGGCACTAAGCTGTCCAATATTACTCGCCATATTCTGGGCCTGTTCCAGGGCGTTCCGGGAGCAAAGGCATGGCGCCGTCACTTGAGCGAAAATGCCTGGCGCGTGGGGCGGGAATCGAAGTCGTAGAAGCTGCGCTTGCCTGCGTGCCTGAGGCGCGCTGCGAAGCCGCCTGAGAGGTAGGCACCGCCGCCCGCGTTTTCGTTATCCTGAGAGTGGGCCTCTTGGTTAGAGGCCTCAAATTCGAAACAGTTGACGTGCGTTAGCCGTCGTTTGATGCGCGAGCTGGGCCGGGTCGGCGTTCCGGCAGCGGCTGACCGCTTGTAAAACTTCAGGTAGAAAAGCCGGCTCGTTTCTGCCCGCTTTGGGTTTGGGTTTTAGCGTACGCGGTGTTAAGTACGGAGCATCGGTTTCGATGACAAGCCTAGCGGTCGGGATATCGCCGACGCAGTCTTGCAAAGATAAACCGCGGCGTTCGTCGCATATCCAGCCGGTGATCCCGATATAAAGATCCAGGTCTAGCGATGCCCAAAGCTCTTCGCGCGTGCCAGTGAAGCAATGGAGTACCGCGGCCGGTAAAGCGTCGCGGTAGGCTTTGAGGATCGCAATGAAGCGCTCGTGCGCGTCGCGCTGATGGAGGAATACCGGTAGGGAAAGCTCGCAGGCCAGTTCGAGCTGGCGTTCGAAGGCTTGCTCCTGAGCAGGGCGAGGCGAGAAATCGCGGTTAAAGTCTAGCCCGGTTTCGCCGATGGCAACGACCCCCGCCTCCCCAGCCAGGGTGCGAATACGCTGATGGGCGTCGCTGTCGTATTGGCTTGCCTCATGCGGATGGACGCCGGCGGTGGCATATAAGCGTTGTGGATCGCGTTGTGCGAGTTCTAGCGCGGCTTCGCTCGCGGCGACCGAGGTGCCGGTAATAGCCATGCCGGTTAGTCCGGCTGCCCAGCTACGTGCCAGCACCTCGTCGAGGTCTTTGCGAAAAGCCTTATTGGTGAGGTTGACGCCAATGTCGAAGAGTTCGAGTGCTGCCGTTTCCATATTCCATCCGTCGTCGGTTTGCATGAGCGTTATTGTAACCGAAGGAAATCGGGAGTAGTGGCCGATTGGCTTTCGCTTTGCCGGTTTAATGGGCTTATGTGCGCCTGCACTCGCCCGCGAAAAGGAAGGCGACCGTAGACAGACAGGGAGGCGCCCGCGTAGTCGCGGAGGTGCCCCTTAGGTGTAGAATCGAACCCAATGAGCTAGCGATTTCGGCAAGGAGGTTAGGCCTATGGTGGATGCAGTACATTACGACGATTTACCCATGCATTGGGTCGGCGATTGGGCTGGCCGCCGTGCCGCTATGACACCGCGGAGAGTAGCGATCTTCGACTCGGGCTCGGGCGAGCGCTTCACCTATGCCGAGATGAACGAGCGCGCCAATCGTGTCGGAACTTGGCTGCGGGACAAAATCGGGCTGGAGAAGGGCGATAAAATCTGCTTTATCGCCCGCAACCGGGTCGAACCTGTCGATCTTTACTTGGCCGCAGGAAAGTGCGGTTTCATCCTGGCGCCGTTGAGTTATCGACTCACTAAGCGGGAGCTAGACGACCTGTTGGCGCGGATCGAGCCGCAGGCGGTGTTTTACGAGGACGTTTTCGCGGAGCTGGCGGAGTCCCTGGATTATCCCGTTTCCGTGCGGGAGCGCGTACTCATTGGCGATGGCGCGGGGCGCTATCAGGACGAGATTTTGGCAACCGAGCCGGAAAATGTTAACCGTCCGTTAGCCTTGAACGATACCTTCCTCTATATCCACACGGGAGGGACGACGGCAACGCCGAAAGTGTGTGTGGTGCCGCATCGGCAAATGCTGTGGAACTCATTCGATTTGGTGATCGCTTCCGGAGGTGCCTTGGGGGAAGCGCGCGAACTGTTGACGTTCCCGCTCTTTCATATCGGCGGTTGGAACACGTTGACCCCGGCTTACCACAGCGGCGGCTTTACGGTCTTAGTGCGGCAGTTCGATCCGGGGTTGGTGTTGCAGCTGATTGAAACCGAACAGGTAACGCACTTTGGAGCCGTGGAGGCAATGCTCCAGTTCATTGTGCGGCATCCGCGCTTTGCGGATACCGATCTGGGTTCGCTACAAGGTATTACCAGTGCCGGTGCGCCTTGTTCGGCCGTCGCTATGCGGCCGTTTTGGGAGCGCGGCGTTCCCGTCACTCAGGCTTACGGTTTGACCGAGGCGGGGCCTTCCAATTTCACCCATGTCGGCATCGACAAGAGCATGGATGAGATTTGGGAGCATAACGGTAGTATCGGAACGCCGTTTTTTCACTGCGACTACAAAATCATCGACCCCCAGAGTAAAGAGGTGCTGCCGCAAGGCGAGGTCGGCGTGCTGTGTATGCGGAGCCCGCATAACTTCGAGGAATATCTCAAACAGCCGGATCGGACCGATAAGGTTTTCTTAGACGACGGCTGGGTTTATTCCGGCGACCTCGCGCGCGAAGACGAGCAAGGCTATGTCTATATTGTCGGAAGAGCCGATAATATGTTTGTCAGCGGGGGCGAGAATGTGTCGCCCGAGGAAATCGAAGATGTGGTCGGCATGCATCAGGATGTCGCGCACGTCGCGGTTGTTGCTGTGCCGGATGCAAAATGGGGGCAGGTTCCGGTTGCGATCGTGGTGCCCAAAGCCGGGGCAACGATCGATGCGGACGCGCTCACCAAGCATTGCAAGCAAAATCTGGCGGGCTTTAAGGTGCCAAAACGCTTCGAGGTGGTTACCGAGATTCCGATGACCGGCGCGGGTAAGATCGACCGCAATCGATTACAGGAGCATTACTCTTAAGGAAGCACCGAACCATTCCCTTGCTCCTCTGTGGGCCCGGAAGGAGCAAAACAGATTTATGCGTCGCGTTTTGGCACAGAGGGGTCTAAGGGAATCGGTCGGCGCTTCCTTAAGCGGCAGATTGGGCGGAGAAGTGAAATGGCGCAGGCTAGGGTGCTAGTGATTGCCGGCTCGGATTCCGGCGGCGGCGCCGGCATACAAGCGGATATCAAGACCATTACCGCTTTGGGAGGCTACGCGGCGACGGCGATTACCGCGTTAACCGCACAGAATACGGAAGGCGTCCAGGGGATTCATCCTGTGCCGCCGGAGTTTGTTGCGTCACAGATGGAAGCGGTGCTCCAGGATATTGGGGCAGACGTCCTGAAAACGGGGATGTTGCACGATGCGGCGGTTATTGAAGTCGTTAGCGAGCAAATCCGTCGCTATGCCGCTGATATTCCGTTGGTGGTCGATCCGGTCATGGTATCGCAAAGCGGATCGAGGCTCCTTCGCCAAAGCGCGTTAACCGCGTTGCGAGAGCGCCTGCTGCCGCAAGCGTTATTAATGACGCCCAACGTGCCGGAAGCGGAAACTTTTCTGGATCGGCGCATTACGACGGTTAGTCATATGCAAGCCGCTGCGCGTCGATTGCAACGGGAGTTCGGGTGCTCGATCTTGTTAAAGGGCGGCCATCTGCCTGCTCCCGAGCTGGTCGATGTGTTGGTAACGCCTGACGGCGAGCAATTATTCGAAGGCGAGTGGCTAACAACCAAGCATAACCATGGGACAGGTTGTACCTTGGCCTCGGCAATCGCCGTGAGCGTGGGGCAAGGCTTGCCATTAGAGGTGGCGGTGGCCAGAGCCCGAGCTTATGTACGGAAGGCTTTAGAGACAGCACCGGGTTTGGGCCGCGGCTGCGGCCCGGTTAATCACGGGCATACCGTTAAGGATACGTTAAGCGATTTTCTTACTCCTTCTCCGCCGTCGCCTAATGATGACTGAGCATTTATGGCCTACGTTGTGACAGAGCGGTGTATCCGCTGTAAATATACCGATTGCGTGGAAGTGTGTCCGGTGGATTGTTTCCATGAAGGGCCGAACTTTCTTGCTATTGACCCCGAGGTTTGCATCGATTGCGCCGTCTGTGAGCCCGAGTGTCCGGTAGAGGCGATTCATGCCGACGATCGTTTACCGCAAGGCCAGGAAGTATTTGTGGCGTTGAATGCGGAGTTGGCACGCCGCTGGCCGGTGATTACCCAGCGTAAACCGCCTCCGGCAGACGCGGACGAGTGGGCCGATGTCGACGCGAAGCGGGCATTGCTGGAACCTTAAAGGCCGTTGACCGTCGTTGCCGGGCTTGCCCTGCGAACCCGGCAACGAGAGAGGGCCCGTTAACCCTGTTGGGTTTTAGCGGGCGTTTCGATGCGTTCGTACTTACGGGCTATGTATTCGTCGACGATGCGCTGAAAATCCTGTGCGATCGTTTCGCCTTTGAGGGTTACGGTTTTCTCGCCGTCCTCATACACCGGGGCGACCGGCACTTCGCCGGTGCCCGGCAGGCTGATACCGATATTGGCGTGTTTGCTTTCGCCAGGGCCGTTAACGACGCAGCCCATCACCGCCAAGGTCATATTCTCGACGCCTAGATATTCCTTACGCCACTCGGGCATTTGTGCCCGCACGTACGCTTGGATTTGCTCGGCTAATTCTTGAAAGAATGTGCTAGACGTTCTGCCGCAGCCGGGGCATGCCGTGACCAGGGGGGTAAATGCACGTAACCCCATGGTTTGCAGGATCTCTTGGGCGACGATCACCTCTTGGGTTCGTTCTTGGCCCGGCTCCGGCGTTAACGAGATCCGGATGGTATCGCCGATGCCTTCTTGCAGTAAGATGGCGAGGGCGGCGGTGGAGGCCACAATACCTTTCGATCCCATGCCGGCTTCGGTCAGCCCCAGGTGTAGGGGGTAGTCGCAGCGCGCGGCAAGACTGCGGTAAACCGCGATCAAGTCCTGTACCACACTCATTTTGCAGGAGAGAAGGATACGGTTGTGGGGCAGGCCGAGCGCTTCTGCCTGTGCGGCACTTTCCAAGGCCGAGACGATGACCGCCTCCCGCATCACCGCTGTCGGCTCCTGCGGCTTGGCGGCCTTTGCGTTCTCGTCCATTAAACGCGCCAGCACAGCTTGGTCCAGGCTTCCCCAGTTGACACCGATACGCACCGGTTTATCGTAGCGGCAGGCTGCTTCGATCATGCTGGCGAATTGCGGGTCGCGCCGCTTGCCGCGGCCGACGTTGCCTGGGTTGATCCGGTATTTGGCCAGGGCTTCCCCGCATTCGGGATACTTTTCCAGGAGCTTATGGCCGTTAAAATGGAAATCGCCGACGAGGGGTACGTCCATGTCCATTTGCAACAAACGATCGCGAATTCTTGGAACGGCAGCGGCGGCTTCCTCGTTATTGACCGTAATGCGAACGACCTCAGAGCCGGCTCGGGCGAGTTGGGCGACCTGAATAGCCGTGGCAACTTCGTCCGCCGTATCGGTGTTCGTCATCGATTGAACCACGACCGGGGCGTCGCCGCCCACGGTGACGGAGCCAACTTGAACCGGAACACAGGTTCGTCGCTTGATCAGAGGTTCGGTTGTCATAAGTTTCAAGCCGCCGTATGAAGGTGGTTTACTCTCTGGAAATCGGCATGATACAGACGAAAGAAAACAGACGAAACCTGCTGTGCCGCCTCGGCGCATTGTTGGCGCTCGGTTTCATACTCGGCGGTTGCGCGAGTATGACAGTAGCGCCGGTTGCCGAATCGCAAGAGGCCTTGCTCGCCGACGCCGATGCAGCGTATA
The DNA here is from genome assembly GCF_003399765.1 of Alkalilimnicola ehrlichii. Classification (GTDB taxonomy): domain Bacteria; phylum Pseudomonadota; class Gammaproteobacteria; order Nitrococcales; family AK92; genus AK92. The sequence continues at coordinate 127,895 of NZ_NFZV01000013.1, forward strand.
CCGCCGGCCAGTATGCGCGGGCTGCGGCTGCCTATAGCCAAATTGTGGCGGCAAGGCCGGAGGACAGCCAAGCCCGGTTTCGCTTAGCTAACGCGTACGTAGAAACCGGGCGCCTGGAGGAGGCGGTCGATGTATTCCGCCAGCTGTTGGAACTCGACCCGACGCATGCTAAAGCGCGGCACAACCTAGGGCTGCTGTACATCGAGTTAGGCGTTGCTAATCTGCTCAAGGCGCGCCCCGACCTCCCGCGAGTCGATACGCAAGCGCAAAGCACGATGCAATACTTGGCGTGTGTCATGGAAACGTTTATGGGGAGGCCGAATCCGCCCACCTGCCATCCAGACGCTGAGCCATAACGCAGCAGCGTTACCGTTCGGGTGCTAAGCCGTGATTGATAAAATCGAGAACGGTTTCCATGACTTCTTGCGGCGGCGGGGCATCGTTCCAGACCGAATAGTTCAGGCCCAGGAAATAGTTCAGGCCAATCAGCGCCCACGCCTGGGCCATCGGATCGCCGCGTTTGATTTCTCCGGCTTCTTGCGCATCTTTTAGCCGTTTTGCGTAGACGTTAGTGAGGGTTTCATAGTAGCGGCGGTAGGCCGCTTCGTCGACGAACAAACACTGCATCATGATGCGGTAAAGGTTTTTGTGTTCGCGGGCGAATTCAAGGAAATGCTCGATGCCGCGTTTTCCATCCGCAGGCGATCGCCGCTGGTCTCGGTCGCTTCCCGCAGCGAACGGCGCAGACGCCGGTTTAGCTCGTCGACTAGAGCACGCAAAATGTCTTCTTTCGACGAGTAATAAATATAAAAGGTACCCTGCGCGACACCGGCTTGCTGCGTTATGCTGCTAACCGAGGATGCATGAAAACCCTTCTCGCCAAATTCCAATTCGGCTGCTTCGAGCAACTTCTGGCGAGTTTGTTCCCCGCGAGGGGTCACCGGTTTGACGGAGTTCGTCACGATATACGTCCTGTGCGTAGAGAAGGGCAGGGTGGATGCCGTTATTTCGCTTATGTTGACAAGCATGGCGGCAAAGTCAACTGTACCGGTCGCAAAAGTACTGAATTAGGGAACTCTGCAAGGCCCTGACTGCACGGCGGGCTGGTTTGCTGTTTTAGACAATGAAAAGGATCGACGATGACCTCTATCAGTCGACTGCTTGAGATTATGCGGCGTTTGCGCGATCCAAAGCGCGGTTGTCCGTGGGATCGGGCACAGGACTTTCGCTCCATTGCCCCTTACACCATAGAAGAGGCATATGAGGTTGCCGATGCCATCGAAAACAACGACCGGGAAGAGTTGCGAGAGGAATTAGGGGATCTCCTGTTTCAAGTCGTTTTCCATTCGCAGCTGGCGGAAGAAAAAGGCTGGTTTGATTTCGAGGCCGTCGCGGCGGGAATTAGCGACAAGATGATCCGCAGGCACCCCCATATCTTCGATGCAACGTATGAGGCCGAGAGCGGCGACCAAGCAAAGGCTTGGGAAGCGATAAAGGCCGAGGAACGACGGTATAAGGCGGGCACGCAAGCCCCAAGCGTGCTCGACGGTGTCGCCCTCGCACTACCGGCTTTGATGCGGGCGCAGAAGCTTAGTAAACGGGCCTCGCGAGTCGGTTTCGATTGGGACGATCTCAAAGGCGTGTTCGACAAGGTACGGGAAGAGCTTGCGGAGTTGGAGGCCGAAGTGGAGCAGGATGCAGCGCAGGCGCGTTTAGAGGACGAATTGGGCGATATCTTATTTGCCTGTACGAATCTGGCCCGTCACCTTAAGGTCGATGCCGAGGTGGCCTTGCGCGGTGCCAACGCCAAGTTCGAACGGCGGTTTCGGCACGTGGAGAGGTTGATGGCGGAGCGAGGCCAAGCATTGGCCGATGCCGATATGGACACGCTCGAGAGCGCGTGGCAAGCAGCTAAGCGAGAAGAGTGAATATCTCTGAGGCGGCGTGTGTCGTTGCTAAGCCGCACGCGGCACGCGCCGCCTGAGGAACTAGCGGCCGCTAATGGCGGTGTGCAGTTCCAGTAAGCGTTTCGCTTCTTCCAAATGCAAGTTTTCCACTAACCGGCCGTCAACGACCACCATGCCTTTTCCTTCCCGTTCCGCTTCCTGCCAAGCGGCGAGCACCTTCTCGGCATGATTTACGGCGGCCGCATTAGGCGAGAAAGCTCGGTTGGCTTCTGCAATTTGGCAGGGGTGAATTAACGTTTTCCCGTCAAAGCCGAGGCGGCGTCCTTGGGCGCAGATACTGTCGAAGTCCGTGCTGTTAAGAAAATCCAGGTGAACGCCATCTAAGATATCGAGACAATGAGCGCGTGCCACGGTAATACAATGACTAAGCGCGTTGAGAAGCCCTAACCGCTCAGAGTCCGGCGGGACTCGCAGTTCCTTCGCCAAATCGGTGGTACCCATGACGACGACATCTATGCTCGTCGATGCGCCTAGCACAGCGTCCAGGTTCAATATCCCGCGCGCGTTTCCGCCATAATCCACAGCGGCAGGTCTTCCCGCCCGCCGGCGGCGAGATAAGCTTCTTTCGCTTGCTCGACCTCTTCGGCCGACTCCACTTTCGGGAGTAGCAAAGCATCTATATCAAGCTTGGCGACCGCTTTAACATCGGCGTGCCCCCAAGGCCCAGATAAAGGGTTAACGCGCACGATAAGCTCGTGATGTCCATAGCCGCTGTTTGTCAGGGTATGGCTAACGCAGGCCCTTGCTTCGTCTTTTGCCAAAGGCGAGACGGCATCCTCCAGATCGAAGATAAGCCCGTCCGCCGACAGCGTCTTCGCCTTTTCCTGCGCACGGGCATTGGTACCTGGTAGGTATAGCACCGAACGGCGGGGTTTAATGGCCATCTGTTGCGATCTCCTCGCTAATATCGCCAATTGCTTGCCTATGACGGAAGCAGGATGACATGCAGTTGACGCGGTCCGTGCGCCCCCAGCTGAATGGTTTGCTCGATGTCTGCCGTGCGCGACGGCCCGGTGACGAGGTTAACGGTTCGGGGTAGGCCGCTTGCTCGCAGCCGCCCCCATAGCGTCTCCAAGCTGTCGACAATCCGACCGGCGGGTAATACGACAAGCTGCTGGTCCGGCAAAAAATTCAGCGTTGTAGGTTGTTCGGGCGTCGATGTCGTTGCCAAGCTTCCGGTCTCCGCGATACCGGCGAGCGCTAAAGTAATGGCCAAGGCGCCGTCGATGTATTGGGGTTGTGGCGATAAACATTCCCATTCCGAATCCCAAGGAAGGTCGCGAAAGAACGCATGATCGCCCAGCACAATCCGTTTCGGTAACCCGTGCTCGCTGCAAAAGCGCGCCGCCGCTTGCGGTATTTCGCTCGCCCCGGCAAGTTGCTCCCAACTCGCGCCGGCCAACTCTAGCCGGCCGAGAAACTGTGCCTGCTCTTGCGTATCGACTTGCTTCGGCAGCACGGGCGCAATGGCCTTACGCGCTTGGCGCGCGGTTTCTAAATCGCGTTTTGTGTTGCCTTGGCTGCGGCGGATACGCTCAAGGATGGCCTCCTTACTACCGTTCATGCGTTTTCTCCCGTTGCCGGTGCCAAGTGCTGACAAAGGTTTCGCGGCTAGCGTGCGGTAGACTTCGATGGGCGGTCCAAGCCCCGAGAAAAGGGGGGCGTTGCCAGTCGAGCCGTTGGATAACGCGCAATATACGATGAGCCCCGGCTGTTGCCGCGCGATAAGCAACGGGCCGTTGCGCAAGTTTTCCCCAAAGCCCGACGGCCGAGCGTTCGACGGGTTGGGTTAGCCCTTGTTCAAAGGAAGCCGCACGCAGGCGGCGTAATAGTTTCGGCAAGGGGATCTTGACCGGACAGACCGCCTCGCAGCGGCCATTCAAAGTACATGCGTGCGGTAAGTCCTTGCTTTTATCAAGCCCGATAAAATGCGGGGTAAGCACTGAGCCCATAGGGCCTGGGTAGACCCAACCGTAGGCATGACCGCCAATGGCGCTATACACCGGGCAATGATTGAGGCAGGCGCCGCAACGAATACAATGCAACATTTCCCGAAATGGCCCATCCAGCATTTGGCTGCGGCCGTTATCGAGTAAAACGACGTGGAATTCCTCCGGCCCGGCCGTATCGTTTGCGCGCCGGGCGCCGGTTACCAGCGTGGTATAGGTTGTCATCGGCTGGCCGGTCGCGCTGCGCCCAAGCAGGCGCACCAGCGTACTGGCGTCTTCCAAGGTCGGGACAAGTTTGTCGATCGATGTCAGCACGATGTGGACGCGAGGCAAGCTCATACAAAGGTCCGCGTTACCCTCGTTGGTGACGATGAGTGCCGAGCCTTCCTCGGCAATGAGGAAATTAGCGCCGGTGATACCGACATCGGCCCTGCGAAACTTCTTCCGCAGCACTTGCCGGGCTTCGTCGACCAAATCGGGAACGGCGCGTGTCGGTTGCCCCTGGCGTTGGTGATGCACGCGGTCGAACAACGACGAAATCTGGTCCCGCGTTTTGTGGACGGCGGGCGCGATGATATGGCTAGGCGGTTCTTTCGCTAATTGAATAATGTACTCGCCCAAGTCGGTCTCGACGACCTCGATCGCAGCTTCTTCCAGTGCCTCGTTAATGGCAATTTCTTCGCCGACCATGGTCTTCGACTTGATGACCAAACGAGCCTGTTGCCGTTGGCAGATGTCGACGATGTGCCGCCGCGCTTCGTCGGCATCGGACGCCCAGTGTACGCGGCCGCCGGAGTGCTCTACCTGCGCGCTGAAACGCTCCAGGTAAACGTCGAGATACGCGAGGCTATGGGCTCGGACCTGGCGGCCACGCTCCCGCAGAGCCTCGAATTCGGGGAGGGCATCGATCGCCTTTGCCCGTTTATCGACAAAGCCGCTTTTCGCTCGCCCGAGCGCCGCCTGTAGATCCGCATCGCGTAACGCTTGTTGGCTGTTAGCCTTGAATCGGTGACTTTGGGCCTTCATGGCTTGCTTCCCTCTCCACTGATGCCGGTGCCAGCAAGTTCGCCGACTAAGGCCTCTGCCACGTGGAATACCTTTATCGGCGAGTTTTGGCGGGAGAGGGTGCCGGCGAGATGTAGGAGACAACCCAGATCGCCACCGAGTAACAGGTCGCTTCCGGTGGCGGTTATCGAGGCAGCTTTGTCGTGGCCTAAGCGTGCGGATAAGTCGGCGTACTTGATGCAGAATGCACCGCCGAAACCGCAGCATACCTCCGGATCGGCGACTTCCGTTAGACGATAGCCGGCTTGGCGCAATAGCGTTCTCGGTTGCTCTCTGACGTTTAATTGGCGAAAGTTGGAGCAACTATCGTGATAACTGACGGTGTGCCCCGGAGCCCGTGGGTTCGCGCATTGCCAGTTGTGGCGGAGCAGGAAATCGGTGAGTTCGAAGGTCTTGGCCGAGAGCTGTTCGGCTTGTTGGCGGCTAACATCGTCCTCAGCAAATAGTTCGGTGTAGTCGCGAAAGGTGCCGACGCAGGAACCCGAAGGGACAACGACGTAATCGTAGTCTTCCAGTAGAGCAATGTTGTTTTGCGCCAACGCCCGTGCCGTTTTCCAGTCGCCGGCATTGTAGGCAGGTTGCGCGCAGCATGTTTGTGCCTTCGGCACCTCGACGCGGAAACCGCATGCTTGAATGAGTTTGGCGGTCGCGAAGCCGACTTCCGGGCGAAGCAGGTCGACCAAGCAAGTGGCAAACAAGGCGACGGTGAGAGGTTCCTGCGTATCGTTATTCGACATGACAGCCGGTACCCGCTTGTTGAGTTAAGTACAGTGTATAAGCTCTGATTCCGCGGTGCACGGCATCTACGCGATCATTCGTTTGCCGGGAATGGCGAAGGAGGACTTTATGAGCTTAAGTGCAAAACGTGCACGCCGTGCCAGGGCGGGGTGGCGCCGATGAGCAAGGACGAGGCGGAAGCGATGATGGATCAGGTGCCGGGGTGGCAGTTGGCCGATGCCGGCAACCGGCTTACCCGAACGTGGAAATTTGGCAATTTTGCCAAGGCGCTGGCTTTCGTTAACAAGGTTGGCGAACTAGCGGAAGAGGAGGGGCACCACCCGGATGTGACGTTCGGTTGGGGTTACGCTACCGTCGAAATTTGGACGCATAAGATCGGCGGCTTGCATGAGAACGATTTTATTCTTGCCGCAAAATCAACGCCGCCGACCGCTAGCGGGGCCGGTAAGCAAGCCGGGAGCTTACCTCAAAGGGCGGCAACGCCGCTCTGGTAGGCGAGGGGCCGTAAGCGGCCCCTCCCTGGCCGCTCTATGCGGCTTGACAAAGGCGTCGGCGTTATTTGTCCGCCTCCCCCTCGCGATGCCAGTCTCCCGATCGGCCGCCGCTTTTGCGCACCAGTTGCACATCGGTAATGCGCATGCCTTTCTCCAAGGCTTTGCACATGTCGTAGATCGTTAACAGCGCGACCTGGACGGCTGTTAACGCCTCCATCTCAACACCTGTTCGTTCTACCGTCTCGGTTAAGGCGCGCACGCGCACGCCGGGGCGCTCCGGCTCCGGACTCAGCTCGAGTTCGACATGCGTTAAGGGCACAGGATGGCAAAGCGGAATCAACTCGGCGGTGCGTTTTGCCGCCATCAGACCGGCTATCCGAGCAACGGACAAGGCGTCGCCTTTCTTAAGGTCGCCGGCTTGCAGCTTCGCCAAGGTCTCCGGCTGCATGTCTATGTAGCCTTCGGCAATGGCCGCCCGATGAGTAGCCGGTTTGGCGCCTACATCGACTATGTGAGCGCTACCGTCTTCCTTGAGATGAGTGAGATTGCTCATGCCGGATTCCTTACTGGACGAGGCCGATAATACCGATGGCTATCAGATAGGCGCCGACAATGTAATTGAGAAGTCGCGGCGCGACGAGAACGGCAATTCCGGCGATAAGTGCGAGCAAAGGCAATAGGTCGAGTTGGATAGTCATCTAATGCTCCTTCGGCGGGAAGGCAGAAACTCTACCCACCGGTCGTTTATTCGACGTGTCGTGCCCTCATTGTAAAACTTGCTGAAGAGGTACGGGAAGGGACAAGGCCACGCTTTAGGGTCTATCGAAGCCCGTTTTTCCGGCTCCCGCGGTGGCAATGGCGATTGCGCCGGTAGCAAGCCATTAGAAATTAAGCTGATGATGACTCGGCTTGCGAGTGCTGCGTGGTGGATCTATTCTGGTTAGGGGCTGTGTCACTGGATAGTTTCATGGCAACCCCCTTCGGCAGGTTTCGAGACGGAGGGAGCAGGGCGCTTTCGGACATTGAGGCCAGCGGAATTCGGTATCGATGCTGCTCGTATGCCCTGCTGTCGAGCTCGTCTCGTCGGTCGTAAAGAAAGAATGGCGCAGATGGACAACGCAAGGATAGCGTGCCACCGCCCTTCGGAAACAACTAGCGCGTGCCGGCCAGCATGTTTTAGTGCTTATGCCCGTATAGGCGTGTGCCCGGTCATGTGTCGGCGCCGCATCGGGAAAGCTGGACCAACCAAGGATGGATAAGTCTATGTATAAGCCATGGAGGCGGTATCCCACCGTTTTTTCCTTGTATTACTCGCATTTGCGTCTGTAGCGCAGGCTGAGGGTCTGGCCGATACGCAAGAGGTCGAGGAGGCCTTAAGCGGCAACGGAACGTCCGCGATCTATATTCGCGTCTTTGGCAGCATCGTTGCGCTGCCGAATACCTATGTTTTCGATAGCACCGTCCGCTCCGGCGCACGCTTTCGGCGCGGCCCCAACGGGCGGGTGTTGATCGGTAGTTACCGAGAGCTTAGCGATGCCTTCCATGGCCATGTGGCGACCCGCAGCACGGGGGCCGAAGAAGTGTGCGGCTTGACCGTGCAGCACTGGAAGGACGACGAGGGTCGGGATTTACAGCTGGTACACAATAAGAGCATGTATATCCTCTTCGCCGACGACGATCCGCGCGTTTGGCGAGCGGCGCTGCATATGTATTGCCTGAACAGAAATCAGGAAAATACCGAGCTCACCAACCTGACCGAACGAGGTTGATACGGGGGCGAGGTCCAGTTCCAGGCTTTGCCCCAGGGCGGGAAGCGTAGCCAACGCTCGGTCTCGCGTCGTGCTTACGGCGGCACAATCAGAAAAGCCACCGGCCTTGGCAAAGGCACGGTGGGCGTCTGCACACAAACAGCCGGCACGCAGTCAGTAGCCGTTAGGAGGCTTCATCCACCGCATCACGACGGTAATACTTCAACCGCGCTTCCAACGGCTCGGAATACTGCGCTCGCTCGGCCAGTGCTTCCGGAATGATATAGGCTGCCGGCCAATCCGACGGCAGCGCTCGACCCTGGCGCGCGAAGTACTCTTCCACGTGCTCGCTCCAGGTCTCGTCACCAAACGCTCCCCCAAAGGCAAACGGGCGCGTTAAACCCGCCGGGTACAGTTCGGGGATGGTCAGCCCCAACCGGCGGTACGCCCCCACCCGCCGTGCCCAGTCCGGATTCTCGTGCCAAGGCGCGGCCTCGGGGCTGGTCATGAACCGCTGCACAACACTCCACCACGGATCGGCCATCTCTGTGCTGTAACCGATCGCGTAGGACTGCATCCCCAGCCGGAACCCTCGGTCCGGCGCCCCCGGCGGCAACACCTCCGGAATCAGTTCGACCCCGCCGGAGTAACGCAACGCTAAGGTGGGGGTGGCGGAATAATAGGCCTTTATGTCCTCGAACCGGCACACCATCGGCCCACAGCGGTGCGGCAGCGGCAGGTAAACCAACCCCGTCTTGCGATCGAAAATCGCCACCTCTCCCGTCGCCGGCGATAGGCCAAAGCGGATGAACAGGCTGATGCCGAATAAGCCCAACGCGATACAAGCACCTACTAGCGCCGACACCCAATCTCCCACAAGAAGTATCACCCCCGAGATAAAAAAAGCGCTCATAGACAACATTAGCGCCATATCGATCAGGCTGGGCTTGTTGGT
>NZ_NFZV01000014.1 GCF_003399765.1 Alkalilimnicola ehrlichii
ATGCTGGGTCGGTGAACGGTGTCGCGGAACGGGTAGGAGTCCTCGCTGAGATCCCATAGCGATTCTTGGGTATAGGCGAAGTGGACGTTCGTGAGAGACAAGTAGGGTTCGACGAGGCGCGCTACGGCGCTCGGTGCTGGTCGGGACGTGCCGCTGTATGGCCTTCGGCCCGGTGGAAGCGGTGCCATTGATCTGCGGTAATAATCCGGTCTAAAGGCGTCATCCGCGACGGGCATTGATCTATATCAAGCCCTGGAGATAGCCGGGCGCTTACCTTATTTTGTATGGATCGACGTGACGTCTTCTGGGATGCCTAAGGGACCGAACGATGTACGGGGTGGGCCGAAAGTTATTGCGCTCTCGTGCCGCGCTGGCGGTGCTGCTGCTGGCTGTATGGTCGGTGGCGTTCGCTACGCCTTGCCTGCCGGAGACGTTCGCCGCCGCCTCGGAGAGCGCTCAGCTCGACCAGAACATACCCACCGATGCCTGCGATCAGCATGGGCGCGACTACAAGGTCGGCGCCAGCAAGGCCGCCGACGACAACCGCCAGTTCAAGCTGGCGGCGCTGGCCGGTTTGCCGGAGCCGCCGCTTCTCGCCACCGCCACCCTGGCAGGTTTAGAGGTTTGCCCCGATGAGTTAGTGTCGGAGGCGGGACCTCCGGTTTATCTCGTCACCGCTCGTCTGCGTATCTGATCTACCTGCTGTACGCCTATTGGTATTCCGCCGCTCTCCTCTGGGGAGTCGATATGGATCATTTGCCGAGGCGCAGCATGACCGAGCGTCATCCCCCCGATAGCCGGTCCACGGCCTTGTGGTTGGCGGCCTGTGTGCCCGCTGCTGCATCTTTTCATGCGCCGCAGGCACGAAGGTCGCAAGTACCACTGAACAGCTGTCCGATTGGGCAAGGAGTTTTACTTATGTCCCGCAAGATTATCACTGTGAGCGCGTTGGCGCTGATGCTGAGTATACCGCTGGCCAATGCCGACGAAGCGCATCATGCCGGGCAGTCGAACGCGCAGACGCAGCAGGTGCCTAGCGAGATGAGCACGATGGATATGCAGGGGCGGATGCAAGAGATGCATCAGCACATGCAGACCATGCAGAACCAGATGCAAGCGATTCGGGAGACGGACGACCCGGCTGAGCGCGAACGCTGCTGCGCCAGCATCAGCAGACGATGCAGCAGGCCATGAGCGAGATGGAGAATCACATGCAGATGTGCCAAAAGATGATGCAGCACATGGACAGCGAAGGAGGCATGCACGGCAGTGGTATGGGGCACAGCCACAGCGACCGTTAGGTCGGCGGCTTGAACTAGGTGCTGAGTTGTCGGAGGTGGCTGCTGCCACCTCCGCGGGACACATAATATGAAGGGTTGCCTATGAGTACCGTTGAACCCGTGACAAACTCCGAAGCTGGTCGAGGGCGAGCCGTCCTGACGGTGCCGGGAATGGGCAGTGACCATTGTGCCGGGCTGGTAAAGGCGTCGCTGAACCGTCTCGACGGAGTCGGCGAGATCCGCACCAACGTTGCCAATCACCGCGTGACGGTTAGCTTCGACCCCGAGCGACTCACACCCGAGCAGCTCAAGACAGCTGTCGAGCGGGGCGGCTACGATGTGGTCCGTGTGCAGGAGCACGGCATCGAAACGGCCGGCGAGGTGCGGCTGACGGTGCCGGGTATGGGGAGCGATCATTGCGCGGGCCTGGTGGCCGGCTCGATCAAGCGGCTCCCCGGGATCGCGGCCGTCCGCACCAACATCGCCGAGCATCGGGTGATCGTGCGCTTCGACCCCCGGCAGACCGAGCCGGCCACCATCCGGCTCGCGGTGGAGCGCGCGGGCTATGACGTTGCGGCGGTCGACGAGGGTGCATCCGCGACGCCGGAAGCCGAGGCGGCGATCGAGGAGGCGTATCTGAGCACCGCTTGGCGGCGGCTGTGGATCGCCGCCGTGCCGGCGACGCTGATCATGGTCATCATGATGGTGCACATGTTCGTCGCGCCGATCCCTGGCTATCTTGCTATCGTCGCCATCCTGGCCTTCCCGGTGGTGTTCCTGGCCGGTGGCTGGGCGACACACCGCTCTTCCTGGCGCGCGCTCACCAATCGCACCGCCAACATGGACGTGCTGATCAGCATGGGTAGTCTGCCGCCGTACCTGATCGGCCTGGCCGGTTTCATCTATCCGATGACCTCGTTTATCGAGATGGCGGCCACCATCATGACGTTTCACCTGCTCGGTCGATACCTGGAGGCTCGCGCCAAGGGCCGGGCCTCACAGGCTATCCGCAAACTGGTGATGATGGGTGCGAAGACCGCCAGCGTGCTGCGTGACGGCCAGGAGGTGGAAGTGCCGGTGGCGCAGCTCATGCGCGGGGACCTGATGCTTGTCCGCCCGGGTGGCAAGATTCCTACCGACGGGGAGATCGTCGAGGGCGTCAGCCATGTCGACGAGTCCATCGCCACCGGCGAGTCGGTGCCGGTCGAGAAGGGGCCGGGCGCCGAGGTGATCGGTGCCACCATCAACAAGGAGGGGTTGCTCACGGTGCGGGTCACCCGCGTCGGTGCCGACACCTTCCTCTCACAGGTGATTCGCCTGGTCGAGGAGGCGCAAGGTTCAAAAGTGCCGATTCAGGAGTTTGCCGACCGGCTGACGGCAAGATTTGTGCCGGCGGTGTTGCTGATCTCGCTCGCAAGCTTCCTGGCATGGCTGCTGTTCGCCGATGCTCTGCGACCGATCCTCGAATGGGGGGCCACCTTCCTGCCCTGGGTCAACCCTGAGCTGGGGGCGCTGCCGCTTGCCCTGTTGGCCGGTATTGCCGTGCTGGTGATCGCCTGCCCCTGTGCGCTTGGGCTGGCAACGCCAACTGCTATTATGGTCGGCTCGGGTTTGGGCGCCGAGCGCGGGGTGCTGATCCGCTCTGGCGAGGCCATCCAGTCTATGAAGGACATCCGCATCGTGGTGCTCGATAAGACCGGCACCATCACCAAGGGGCAGCCGGTGCTGGTGGACGTGCTGGCCGAGCCTGGCTTCGATGAGCAGCAGGTGTTGGCCGCCGCCGCGACCATCGAGGCGGGCTCCGAGCACCCGCTGGCGCGAGCAATTGTAGACGGCGCCCGCGGCCGTGGGATCGACTTGCCCAAGGTGGAGCAGTTCCGTTCTCTGACCGCCCGCGGCGTCGAGGGCAAGGTGGCCGGTGTGCGGATACGGGTCGGCAGCCGCCGCTTGCTAGCCGAGTCCGATATTGGCCTTGGACAGTTAGACGAGGGTTTGACCCGGCTCGAGAACGAGGGCAAGACAGCCATGCTCGTTGCCATCGGCGAGCGGGCTGCCGGTATTGTGGCCGTCGCCGACACGGTTAAGGATGAGTCCCGAGCCGCCATCGCTGCTTTCCGCGAGATGGGCATCCGCCCGGTGATGATCACCGGCGACAACGAGCGTACCGCCCGCCACGTCGCCGAGCAGGTCGGTATCGAAGAGGTGTTCGCCGGTGTGCTGCCCGAGGGCAAGGTGGATGCGGTGCGGCATCTGCAGGAAGAGCAGGGTGCCGCGGTGGCTATGGTGGGCGACGGTATCAACGATGCCCCGGCGCTCAAGCAGGCCAACGTCGGCATCGCCATCGGCGCTGGCGCCGATGTCGCCATCGAGGCGGCAGATATCACGCTGGTCAGCGGTGAGCTGACCAAGGTGGTGGAGGCGATCCGCTTGTCCAGAGCGACCTTCGGCAAGATTGTCCAGAACATGTTCTGGGCCTGGGGCTACAACGCAGCGGCCATCCCCATTGCCGCGATAGGTTTGCTGCATCCGATGATCGGCGTGGTCGCTATGACGGCGAGCTCTCTGTCCGTTATCGGCAATTCGCTGCTGCTAAAGCGCACCCGCCTGGGCGTGGATGAGCATAGTGATAGCTAAGGATATTCTCATGTGCGCTTCGGTCAGCGCCTAAAGATAATACTCCGGCAGGCTATAGCCTGCCGGTCTTCTCGTAGAAAAAGTATACGGGCGCCGCCTTCGTACGTCTTTCTCGATCGACCGCTGCCGCAGCGCGTGCCCGCATGGTCGATCTTGGCTTCTGCTAAGGGCACCGAGAATCGCACAGTGTCGCTTGCTCGGTGTGCCTGCCCTTGCTAGGCTTGATGCATGTCAAAGACGTTGCGACGGTCAATATGCTTGGCGGTACTCATGGCGCTTATTGCCGTGACGATAACGCACGGCTATCTCGCCGCCTACTCAGTTGATCACTCCGCAGGGAATGTCGTCGCCGGATGCGACGCGCAGGGTGCTCATCATGCCGAGCTCGAGCACAGCCCGCATTCGGCCGGCGCTCATGGGGCGGCGGACTGTGAGTTCTGCATCCAGTGTCACGCCAGTGTAGCGGCGCTGGGCGTGTTCGTATCCCCCGAACTCTTCTCCGACGTCATTGATACCGCCGGCTTCAGTGTGCTCCCCCTGCGTAGCGAACGTTTTCTACGCCCTCCACGGGCGCTTGCCTAAGGCCCGCAGGCCGGCTGCACCCGTACGCTGGCTTTCCTGGGCGTTTACATAAAGATCATCCCTTACTGTCCATGATTTGGGCGATGTCTTTTCGTAGTGTCCTGCTGCCGAGATGTTCGCTCTTTACATGCATGCTGTAGTCCTGCTGCGTGTCGTCTATGCGCTGTCGGCCGATCAGAGCAGTATGCGCCGGACGTTGGGGTCTTTATCAGCAGTCTCGCAGCGTTGGTTGAATGCCCCGAGCGATGCGGTCCATCGACGTGCAAACAGGGAGGCGCACGATGCCGGAGATCATCCCGAACTGGCATCCGATTTTCGTCAACTTCACTGTCGGACTTCTGGCCACGGCGGTCATGCTCTACCTCGTTGCGCTCGTGCTGCCCGAGCGGTGGGCCGAGCGTACGCGGCTGGTGGCGCGTTGGAACCTGTGGCTGGGAACCGCGTTCACGGTGCTGACCGTGGTCACCGGCCTGCAGGCCTACAACACAGTGCCACATGACGGGCCGGCGCATGCGGCGATGGCGACCCACCGCAACTGGGCGCTGACCACCTTCGTTGGGTTCGTGATCCTGTCCGTGTGGGTAGTGTATACGCGCTTGCTGCGTAACCGGCGCGAGTCTGGGGTGTTCGCGGCGGCGCTAGTAATCGGTGCGGTACTGCTCACGGTGGCCGGCCAGCGGGGCGCGGAAGTGGTTTTTCGCCACGGTGTCGGGGTAGAGCGGCTGCCTGATGTCGACGACCACCAGCACGGTGCACCGGTGCAGGCCGATTCCCCAGAGGAGGAGGACGACCATCCACATTGAGCAGAACCGATCAACTACGCCAACCGCGCGGCGTTGCCGCGCCTTACCGAATCGACAAGGAGTAAGGATCATGCAATACACGAAGCTCTTCGGCGCACTCGCCCTGGCCGTTTGGCTGCTTGCGGTTTCCACCGTACAGGCTCACGCCCCTTTCGAAGGGTCGGTACCGAAGGACGGTGCAACCCTCAGCGCCGAGGAGGTGCCCGAGCAGTTCGAGCTTAAGTTCGGGCATACCCTCCGACTGACCTCTGCGGTGCTGCGTCGCCACGAGGGCGAGGCGGTGAGCCTCGAAACCCCGAACCGGCCCGCCTCCGAACACAGCCTCGCGCTACCGGAACTCGCGCCCGGCCACTATGTCGTTCAGTGGCGCGGCATAGCGGCCGATGGGCACGTGATGTCGGGTAGTGTCGAGTTCACCGTCGCGGCGCGATAAGGCCACGTGATGGGCGCCGACATCGTATGGCAGCTGACAAACTTCGCGCTCCAGCTGCTGACCTACGCGACCGGGCTGTTCGCCTCCGGTGGCGTGTTGTTTCTACTGCTCTTCTCTCGCGTGACAGCGGCCGAGCGCGCCCGCATCGCGTGGGCAGTGCTCGTGCTCGCAGTGATCGGGCTTGCGGTGGCAGCGCTCGTCATCCCCGTGCGGGTGGGCTACCTCAATGCCGGCGGTATCGACGGCATGTTCGATCCGTTTCTACTCGAGATGCTCGCCTTCTCTCCGGTGGGGGTGGGCGTGCTGCTACGGGTGCTCGGTTTTGCGTTGATCGTGCTGGTGATCTGGCGTCACCCGCTGGGCGCCTGGGTTAGCGGAACCGGCGCGCTGCTCGTAATTGCCTCGCTTACCGTGACCGGACATGCAGGGGTATACGACGCACTGATCGGTCGGAGTCTGATCGCGATACATCTGGTGGGCGCCGCGTATTGGCTAGGGGCCCTTTGGCCGCTGCTGCTTATCGTCCGGGCAGGGGAGCATGCGCGGGCCGGGGCGATTCTCGAACGCTTCGGAGTGATTGCGATGTTCCTGGTCGGCGCCCTGGTGCTGGCCGGGGTGGTGCTCTCCGTCCTGCTGCTGGGCAGCCTCGCGGCGCTTTGGCAGACCGCGTACGGGATTACGCTGATGATCAAGCTCGCCCTGGTCGCTGTGCTGCTTTTGCTGGCGGCGCTCAACCGTTTCCGTCTGGTGCCTGGGCTGATAGCGGGCGACGGGCAGGCGGCCGGCGCGCTCAGGGGAGCGATCGCCCTCGAGATCGTTCTCGCGCTGCTGATCCTGCTGACCACCGCGATCCTAACCACATACTTCTCGCCGTTCGGCTAGCGGCCGAACTTGCTACAAGGATTTTCCGATGCTGCGCATAAAGAAATACCGACACCTCAGCTCCAAAGGGCTTTTGATCGCCTTGCCGCTGACTCTCGCCGGTTGTGCGACCGCGTACGAACCGCAGCCGCTCAGCGCCGCCCATCCGGCGAGCGCGGAGGCTGTCCAGGCACCGATGCCCCAACCCTCTAACGTGCTCACCGGCCGCCCGCCGATCGAGCCGGCGGCGGATACCGGCGAGCCCGGCGTTATGCAGGAACGCGATCATATGAACCATGACGACCATAGGCACATGGATCACGACCATCACGACCATCACGACCACGGCGACCACGGCGACCACGGCGACCACGGAGGGCATTAAGTATGGTACGCCCTGTCGTTTGGATAGCCTCCGTCACAGGCGCCCTGGCGCTGCTGGCTGGTTGCGCCACGATCGAGCCGCGTGCGGGCTTTGCGGAAGTCCGCACCGAAGCGTCGGAGCGTGGCCTGCCTGAGGTTCAATGGATCCGCGGCACGGAAGAGGATCAAGCGGTGACCGAAGCCATTCGGGAGATCCTCGAGCGCGACTCGCTCAAGGTCGACGAGGCGGTGCAGATCGCACTGCTCAACAACCGCAACCTCCAAGCCGTTTATGCCGATCTGGGGGTCGCGCAGGCCGAGCTCGTCGGGGCTGGCCTCCTGCAAAATCCGGTCTTCAGCGCTGGCGTGCTTTTCCCGCTCAACGGCGGCTCTTCTGAACTTACGCTCGGCGTCAGTCAGGGTTTTCTCGATGTGTTTTACATCCCGCTACGGATTCGGGTGGCCGAGGCGCAGTTCGATGCGGCCAAAAAACGGGTGACGGGGGCCGTGCTGGATCATGCCCATCGCACGCGCGTGGCCTTCTATGCCGTGCAGGCTGCACAGCAGCGGCTCGAGATGCGCGAGCAGGTCGTATTGGCCACCGGGCTTGCGCTGGAGTTTTCCGAGCGGCTGCGCGATGCGGGCAACATCACCGCGCTGGCGCTTGCACAGGAACGGGTGCTGCACGAAGAGGCGCGCCTGGCGCAAGCCGAGGCCGAGGTGGAGCTGATCGCTGCCCGCGAGCGGCTGAATGTCTTGATGGGCGTGTGGGGTCCGCAGACGACTTGGACGATTGCCGACCGCCTGCCCGAGGTGCCGGCAGAACCCGCGCCCATTGAGGCGGTCGAAGCTCGGGCGATCGAGGCAAGCCTGGATCTGCGGATCGCACGCCGACAGCTGGAAGCCCTGGGCCAGCAGTTCGGGATCGTCAACGCGACGACGTTGGTTCCGGCACTCGAGGTCGGCGTCGAGGCCGAGCGCGCCGACGGTGAGTGGTCCGCCGGTCCGGAACTCTCGATCGGCCTTCCGTTGTTCGACCGTGGGCAAGCCAGGCGCGCAGCGGCGCGCGAGGAGATCGGCCGCCAGCAGCACTTGTACGTTGCCCGCGCGGTCGAGGTTCGAGCGGTAGCGCGCGAGGCCTATCTGCGTCGGCAGCTCGCGGCGCAGCGGGTGGCGTTTATCCGTGAGCTGCTGTTGCCGCTTCGGGAGCGCATTACCCGGGAATCCCAGCTTCATTACAACGCTATGCAGATCGGCGTTCCTCAGCTCTTGATCGAGCTTGGCGAGCGATACGTCAACGAGCTCTACCGCTACTGGCGGGCGGATGCCGAACTCGAACTAATTCTTTCCGGCCAGCTGCCCGCCGGCAGCCGCGACTGAGGGGCTCCCTCAGCTCTTGTAGAGGATAAGGCGATGGATGTGACGCGTAGAAACATGTTGAAAGGGGCTGGGGCGGCGCTCGTGGCCGGCACCGGTGTGCTGCATTATGCCGGCAAGGTCGGCGCCCAGGAGGCTGCGGCAGTGGAGCGCACGCCGGTCTGGACCCGACCGCCGCTTGAGCCGGGGCGGCGCGGAGCGGACTACCAGCCGGTGGTGACGCCTAACGGGGCGAGCCTCGAATATCGGGTGGTTGACGGGGTTAAAGTTTATCACCTTATTGTCGAGCCCGTTCGCCATGAATTCGCGCCGGGCCTGCGGGCCAATCTCTGGGGGTTCAACGGTCGGGTTCATGGGCCCACGATAGAGGCGGTAGAAGGCGATCGAGTCAGGATCTACGTAACCAACCGGCTTCCTGCCGAGACTTCGATCCACTGGCATGGCGTCCTACTGCCCAGCGGTATGGACGGCGTGGCGGGCCTCAGTCAGGCGCCGATTCGTCCGGGCGAGACTTTCAAGTACGAGTGGACCTTCCATCAGCACGGGATGCTGATGTACCACTCGCATCACAATGAGATGACGCAGATGGCTATGGGGATGATGGGGGCGCTGGTCGTGCATCCGCGCCGGGCGCAGGATCGCCGACCTGTCGACCGAGACTTCGCGCTGGTGCTGAGTGAGTGGGCGATCCATGCCGGTACCGAGCGGCCGGACCCGAACGAGATGGAGGCACTAAATCTCTTTACCATCAATGCCAAGGCCTTCCCCGGCACCGCGCCGCTGGTGGTGCGCACAGGGGATCGGGTACGTATTCGCATTGCCAACCCCAGCGCAGAAAACCACCACCCGATACATATCCACGGTCACAAGTTCACCGTCGTAGAAACCGACGGGGGGTGATTCCCGAAGCAGGTCGCTGGCCGGAGACCACCGTGATCGTGCCCGTAGGTTCTACCCGCACCATCGAGTTCGTCGCCGACAACCCTGGCGACTGGGCGCTGCATTGCCATATGACCCATCACATAATGAACCAGATGGGGCACGGCATCCCGAACATGATCGGGGTCGATCCGGGCGATTTCGACGAGCGGATGCAGAGTATGCTGCCTGGTTACATGACCATGGGCGAGACGGGGATGGGCGATCACGGCGAGCACGTCGAGGCGGGGCACATGCGAGTACCGGAGAATAGCATCCCCATGGTCGGCATGCCCGGGCCGCGCGGTTATATCACCATGGGCGGCATGGTCACCGTCCTCAAGGTCCGCGACGAGCTGGAGAACTACGATGAAGATCCGGGCTGGTACGAGAACCCGGAGGGTACCGAGGCGCGGCTCGCCCGCGAGGAAGAGCTGCGGCGCGACGGTATCGATGTTTCGCCGCGCGAGGAGGTGCCCGACGAGCGGCGCCCTGTTCACGAGGGACATCATTGAACTGACCGTTTGGGCACCTAGCGTCCGTGGCTACCTCGGTGTCTACATTGAGTACCGGGGCGTGCTGATTTGTAGCCAGCGGCAACGTGGTCCACAACCTACGGAGGGTGGAGTTCACGCGGACGGAAGGTAACCACGAGACCGAAGGGCGGAGTCGTCGCTTTTATTCGCTCAGGCGGCCATTTTGCGGCATTCCTCGGCACAGCGCCGACAGGCCTGCGCACATTCCTTACAGTGCCCGTGCTCGTGTTGCTCGCACTCTGCTGCACAAGTATCGCAGAGTTCTGCGCACAGCTTGCAAATGGCACTAACTTTCGCGCTGTCGCGCGCCATGTAGCCCGCAGCAAGCCGGCATATTTCGGCACAGTCGATGTCGAGCTTGATACATTCGGCCAACATGTTGACATCCTGCTCCTGCAGACAGGCGGCGGCGCAATGGTCGCAGGCGGCTGCGCAAGCGTAGCAGGCATCAATACAAGATCGGTATTTGTCGTGTGCCATCGTGGTCTCCTTCCACTGGCGGTTGCGGGTGCCAAATCTCTAGCGACATGGGATGTTAGGGCCGGTTAACGGTGTCAGCGCGTCCTCGTCGATTACGAGCAGCGCAAGCGCCTGTCGAAACCAGGCTTCTCGCTATTGCTTGCGCTGCTGAGAGTGCGCGCCACCCGGCTGCGAGATTTCTGCTACCGTCTCCGCTGCCAGCCCATAGGGAGCGATGGCGGCAACCAGATCCGCCTGAGCCAGAACGCCTATGGGTTGTTGGTCATGATTGCGTACTAGCAACCGGCGCACTTTCTCCCGCTTCATTATCTCCGCCGCTGTGTAAATGTCGTCGTCGGCATAGCAAAAGACCGGCTTGGATGTCATGCAGCAGTCTATGCTGGTGCTGGCGGAGCGGCCCGCGGCGACGCGCGGGTGGTAATGTCACGGTCGGTGACTGTGCCGATTATTTCGTCGTGTTCGTCTACCACCGGCAGCATGCCGATGTCTTGCTCCCGCATTAGCTGTGCCGCAGTCCGGATACTGTCCGTGGTCTTTACCTGCTGATAGCCACGCGTCATGGCCTCAACTACAACCATAGCGCTCTCCTTGTCGTATCGCTTTGTCTCGCACTGCACTTAGTGGGTCTGGCGGACTTATTCCAAAAGCCTGTAGACAAATTCGCTGATGCCGTCTAATAGCATCTGCACGCTGAGCAGGATCAGCAGCATACCCATTAAGCGTTCCATGGCGCGTAGGCCGCGCTCGGAGAAGATACGGTAGAAGCTGCCGGAGGCTAGGAGAATGACGGCGCTGGCCGCCCAGGCGAGAATCAGCGCCGCCAACCACTCCAACACTCGGCCCGGCTCACGGCTAACGAGCAGAAGCAAGACCGCAATAACCGACGGGCCTGCCACCAGCGGCACCGCCAGCGGTACGAAAAACGGGTCTTCGTCTTGCGCCACTACGCCGTACTGGGCAGGGAAAATCATACGTAGCGCGATGAGAAAGAGGATAATACCGCCGGCGATGCTTAACGCCTCCTGGCGCAGCTCCAGTACGCCAAGCAGAGCGTTGCCGGCGAAGAGGAACAGCAGCATCACAGCCAGAGCGAACAGCAGTTCGCGGATGATGACGTAGCGACGACGGGATGGTGTCATACCGCGTAGCACAGCCAGAAATACCGGAATATTACCGATGGGGTCGATGATCAGGAATAGCAGTAGGGCGGTGCCGACAATATCCATGGCCAAGATCCTTCTGCCTGTCGTGTCGCTACGATTGCATTGGTATTACTTTAGCGATTGAGTCCAGCCGGCCAGAGAACACCTGCCTAATAGCGCCTCCCGCCTTTCTTGGTTGAGGTTATCGATCTCCTTCGAATTATTTCTTCCTATTGAGCATCAAATAACGACGCTCGAAGCGAGCGTAAAGCGAAGCGGATGCTGTTGGCACTGTTGCGCTTGTCTGGCTGGTAACGCCAATAAGGTTTCCGCTTATAACCGAGCCGGGCGTGAGTTCTGGCGCGCAATCCCCAGTTTCTTCTTGAACGGCTACCTAAGCAAAAGCGCGATGTTAGCGAATAAACCGGCGAGTATGCCCGCTTGGTCAGACATTTTTGATGGTAGGACGTATCGGCAGAGCTAACAGCGGGCGTAGGCGAAGTAAGTAAGAGGTACAGTGATGCGCGTGCCGGGCGGTACAAGAATTTGGCTTATTGTCGGCGTGCTTGCCCTTGTGGTTATCTGGATTGCAAGCGGAGTGTTGTTGCGGGACGGCGAGCCGGAGGCGGCGGCAGGCCCTCCCGAGGATCAGCGGACTGCGGTGGCCGTTCGCGTATCGCAGGCGGAGCCTGTTGAACGGCTACTCGTCTTGCAAGGCGACCTGCGGCCGGAACAAGTCGTTCTGGTGCGAGCCGAAACCGGTGGCCAAGTGTTGGCTTGGCAGGTGCCTCGAGGCGCCGCGGTCAGCAGCGGCGATCTGTTAGCAGAACTTGAGTTGGGCGAGCGAGAGTCGCAGCTGCGACAAGCACAGGCGCAAGTTAATGTAGCGGAACATCAGCTACGAGCGACGAGGCAGCTGGTCGAGGATGGCTACGAGCCGGAGATTCAGTTAGACAGCGCTCTTGCCGAGCTGGAGGCCGCCCAAGCCCAACTGGCTGCTATCGAAGAGGACATCGATCGTACGCGGATTCGAGCGCCGATCCCAGGGCGGGTTAACGAGCGGATCGCGGAACGGGGCGATTTCGTTGCTGCGGGCGGCGAAGTCGCACAAATCGTTAACAACGACCCCCTGCGGGCGACTGTGCAGGTGCCTCAGCACAGCATCGATCAGGTTGAGGTAGGGCAAAGCGCTCGGGTCAATATTCTTCGCTTTGGCGTGGTAGAGGGAGAAGTCACCTTCGTTAGTACCTTTGCCGATCCGGCGACCCGCACCTTCGTTGTCGAAGTCGAAATCCCAAACCAAGACCAAATCTTGCCGGCGGGTACCAGCGCGGAAGTAGAGATTCCCACCCAAGCGGTACCGGCGCACCTCGTCTCGCCAGCCATCATCGGTCTCGATGACGAAGGCCGCGTCGGGGTGAAAACGGTTGACGACCGCGGCCGCGTTGTCTTCCACCCCATCGAGGTCGTGCGCGCCGAGCGCCAAGGTTTATGGGTCGCAGGGCTTCCCGAAGAAGCCCGCATCATTACTGTAGGGCAAGGTTTTGTCCGGGCGGGAGAAGACGTTATTGCCCGCGCGGAGGAGGTTCTGGAGGTCGGACAAGCCGAGGAGGGTGAGGAATGAAGGCCATCCTTGCCGGCTTGCTCAGCCGCGGGCGAACCCTGTTGCTGTTGCTTCTACTGCTGGTAACCGCGGGTGGCGGCGCCTATCTAGCGGCGCCGAAGGAGGCTGCGCCCGATATCGATATCCCTATTTCTTTGTCACTGTGACTTATCCGGGCGTGTCGGCCGAAGATGCCGAACGCCTTTTGCTAGAGCCTTTGGAGCGGGAGCTACAACAGCTCGAAGGCTTGGACGAGATGATTTCTAACGCGGGGGAGGGGTTCGGCGTCGTTCGTTTGGATTTTATCCCAGGCTTCGATAGCCGTACCGCGATGCTCGATGTGCAGCAGGCGGTCGATGTCGCCGAGCCGGAACTACCGGCGGGGGCGGATGCGCCGGTCGTCAATGAAGTCAATATGGATTTGTTCCCCATTCTCAGCATTGTCTTATCCGGCCCCTTGGAGGAGCGAAGCTTGCAGCAGGTCGCCCGTAATTTACGGGATCGATTGGAAGGTATCGAGGGCGTTTTGGAGATTGATATTCATGGGGAGCGCGAGGAGGTCATGGAGGTTTTGGTCGACCCGACCGTCATGGAAACCTATGAGATCTCCTTTCAGGAAGTCGCTAACGCCATCGAGCAGAACAATCAGCTCGTGCCCGCCGGTTCGGTGCATGCCGGTGTCGGCCGTATCGGCGTCATCGTGCCGGGCACCATCGAAGATATGAGCGATGTCCTCAACGTTGCGGTTCGGGTCGAGGATGGCACGGTGATTACGGTCGCCGACGTTGCCGAGGTGCGGGAAGGGTTCACGGACCCGGAGAGCTTTTCTCGTATTAACGGGCAGTTGGCGATGACGCTCGATGTTAGACCGCGCACGGGCGCCAACGTGCTGGCTACCGTTGCAGAGGTTCTGGAAGAGATCGATCAGGCGCGGGCCGATTGGCCCGAGAGCTTGCAGGTCACGTTATTACAAGACCAGGCCGATCAGATCGACGACATGCTCGGCGACCTTGAAAACACGGTAATCGTGGCGGTGCTGTTGGTGGCGCTGACCATCATCGCCGCTTTAGGCCTGCGTGCCGCGTTACTGGTTGCGATCGCCGTTCCCGGCGCCTTTCTAACGGGCGTTCTCGCGCTCTACAGCATGGGGTTTACGCTGAATATGGTGGTGTTGTTCGGCCTGATTTTGGTCGTCGGCATGTTGGTGGACGGCGCTATTGTGGTCGTCGAGCTAGCCGATCGCTACATCACCGAGGGGGAAGATCGGCGCGAGGCTTTTCTGCACGCCGCGCAGCGTATGGCGTGGCCGATTACCGGCTCGGTGGCGACGACCATTGCCGTTTTTGTGCCCATGCTGTTTTGGCCGGGAATGATCGGCGAATTCATTGTTTACCTGCCGGCGACCGTTATCGTTACGCTGCTTGCCTCGTTGCTGATGGCGTTGGTGTTTGTGCCGGCTTTGGGGCAAACCTTCGGCCCGCGGCACGTCGTCGAAGATGCCAAGATGCGGCGGTTGCAAGCGGCGGAGGCGGGTAATTTTGACGATGCGGGTAAGGTCGTCGTTAAGTATGTCGGCCTATTGCGTCGCCTTTGTCGGCGGCCAGCCCTGACGTTGGCGGGAACGGTCGCATTAGCGGTGGGGCTTTATCTGATGTATGCCGCGCTGGGGCGAGGCGTTGAGTTTTTTCCCAACATCGAGCCGGAAGCGTTGCAAGTGCAGGTTCAAGCGCGGGGCGATCTTTCCGTATGGGAGGCCGACGAACTGGTTCAGCAGGTTGAGCAACGCCTTATGGGGGTAGAGGGCGTTAAAGCTGTTAACACACAGACAATCGCCGATCAGCAAATACGCCTGGAACAGGATCTGCCCGCCGATGCCATCGGTGTCATCCGTCTTGAATTGGAGCATTGGCGGGTGCGGCCACCAGCGGCCGAGATCTCCGCCGTGGCACGAGAGCGCACGGCAGGCATGGCCGGTTTACAAATTCAGGTACGCGAGGAAGAGCAGGGGCCGGATGCCGGGCGTCCGATCGTCGTCGAGCTGAGTGGCGAACAGCGGCCGCTGCTGCTGGAGGCGGTGCGGCAGGTGCGTGATTTGATGGCTGATCTAGGCGGTTTTGTCGATATCCAAGATGATCGGCCTACGCCTGGGGTGGAGTTGCGGATGGCCGTCGATCGTGAGGAGGCCGCGCGTTACGGCGCCGACGTATCTATGCTCGGTCAGGCGGTGCAGATGCTGACCGCCGGTGCGGTTTTAGGCGTGTACCGGCCGGAGTACAGCGACGAAGAAGTCGATATTCGTATGCGTTTTCCTTTGGAGCGTCGGAATGTCGAGGATCTGGCCCGGCTTCGGGTGCCGACCCCGAGTGGCATGGTACCGATTACCAACTTTGTAACGATGGAGGCCGCACCGGCGACAGGGCTTATTAATCGGGTCGATGGTCGACCTGCTTACCGGGTTGAAGCGGATGCGGCGGAGGGGCGACTGCCGAACGAACAAATCAACCGCTTGCGAGAAGCGCTAGCGACGGCCGAGCTGCCGGAGGGCGTTGAGTTTGTTTTTCGAGGCCAAGCGGAGGATCAAGAAGAGGCGGGGCAATTTCTGCTGACGGCATTTCTGGTCTCGATTTTCCTGATGTACATGATCATGGTGACGCAGTTCAACAGCCTCTCGCAAGCTGCGTTGGTGATGTCGGCAATCGTGTTCTCGACGGCTGGGGTTTTGTTGGGGCTTTTGGTGCGTGGTCAGCCGTTTAACGTCGTCATGAGCGGTATCGGGATTTTGGCGCTTGCCGGCATCGTGGTTAACAACAACATCGTTCTGATCGATACCTACAATGTGATTCGCAGACAAGGCGTTGAGAAGGTCGAAGCGGCTTTGAGGGCGGGCGCCCAACGTCTGCGCCCCGTTTTATTGACGGCTATTACCACTATTCTTGGCTTGTCGCCGATGGTGTTGGGTTTAACGATCGACTTTGTCGAGCGGGACATCTACTTCGGTGCTCCCGCCACCCAGTGGTGGGTTTCGCTTGCCACGGCCATCGTCGGCGGGCTAGTCGTCACGACACCGCTAACGCTTTTATTTACCCCGGCTATGCTGGTCTGGTTGGACCGCGGTATGCCGGACGGGCAGGATCAAGAGCCGAAAGGGACTCCGGTATGAATGCAGATGCTGGTGTGAGTAAGCGCGGGACAATCATAGGCGTAACGATTAAATGCTGCTTCAGTTTAGCCGTGGCGTTGGCGCTATTGGTAGGTTCGCCGGCGCAGGCGCAACGCGCGGATCTGTTGACGCTGTATCGGCTTGCAGAAGAGCGTGATCCGCAACTGGCTGCGGCCCGCGAACAGCGCCGCGCGCAACAGGAGCAGGTTCCGTTGGCGCGTTCCAACCTGTTGCCGCAGATCAGCGCCTCCGCCAATGCCAACCGTGTTTGGGAGGATACCCAGTTTGGCGATTCGCCGCCTCCGCAAGAGCCTGGAGCAGCGCCGATGATGGGGGAAGGCGATGCTAGCTACAACACGGCCAATATCGGGATAAGCGTCAATCAGGTGCTTTTCCGGCAAGAGGCGTTCATTGCGTTACGGCAGGCGCGGATTGTGGATGATCTAGCCGATGCGGAATTTCTATCGGTCAATCAGCAGTTGGCCTTACGAGTGGCGGATGCCTATTTTGCCGTGCTAGAAGCGGAGGACGCCGTGCGCAGCTTTGAGGCCGAGCTTGAGACGGTCGAGCACGAGCTTCAGCGCGCCGAGCGCCGCTACGAACTGGGCGTCGGCGCTATTACTGAAGTCAACGACGCCCGAGCGCGTTACGCGGCCACCCGAGCAAGTTTGTTACAGGCACGCAGTCAAGTGCGTTTAGCAGGCGAAACCTTAAGGCGCACGGTTAACGCCCCGGTCAGCGCCGTGTTTCGCCTCCCCGAGGGCTTCGAGCCTGAGCGGCCGCAGCCCGATGCTCCGAGCGCCTGGGCGGAGCTTGCGGAGCGGCAGAGCGTCGAGGTGAGGTTATCTGAGCTGTCGTTGGATGTGGCGCAAGCCGGCGTGGACGTCGCGCGGTCAGAGCGTTATCCCCGGCTTGATCTGGTGGCAAACCTACAACGCGATTACCAGGGCGAGAACCCTATGGCGGGCGGTGGCAGTATGGAGACGGACCGAGCCAGTATCGGCATTCAATTATCGGTGCCGCTTTACACCGGCGGCGGTATTAGCGCGGGTGCGCGGCAAGCGCTTGCCGAGCGAGAAACGGCTTTCCATCAACTGCTTGATGCTCGCCGCAACGCTGCGTTGCAGGCGGAATCGGCGTTTATCGCCTTAGAGTCGAGTCTGGAGCAAATCGGCGCGTTGGTGGAAGCGCTGCAAGCCGCCCGCCTGTCGGAAGACTCTACCGAGCGAGGGTTGGAACTAGGTCAGCGGACAACGCTTGATCTACTGAACGTGCAACGGGAAAGGTTTCAGGTCGAGCGCGATTTAGCGGCGGCCCGCTACGAGTATTTATTGGCTTATATTGAGTTGTACACTGCGGTCGCCGGCCCGTCGAGGAGACGCTGGCGCAGGTTAATGCCTTGTTGGCGCGTGAATAATGATCGGTCCCCTTATCCTTTTGCGGGGATGCAGAGTGCCCTGCTTTCTCTGGTCAGGCGCGTGGTTTGGCAATGGTTGTAGCCCTAAAAAGACAATTTCTTACCAAAAGACGTGACAGCAGCCCCTGATCCAGGTATTATGCTTCGCCTCACGTCGATGAGCGTACGTCCCCATCGTCTAGTGGTTAGGACACCGCCCTTTCACGGCGGTAACAGGGGTTCGAATCCCCTTGGGGACGCCATACTCAGGAAAAGGCCGCAACCCTTAGGGTTGCGGCCTTTTTCGTATATCACTTGATGACCTTTCAGGCGGCGCATTTTCGTCTCCGCAGCAAGAGCGAAGAGCCCCGTCGTTACCTCCCAAGTCGACTCTCTAGTTTCCTTCCTCGATGTATCGCGTCAGCTGTTTGCTCGCGTTCACCTCGTTCCTTGATCGCTGCGTCCTTTGCGGCGTCACTTGGTTGCGCCCGAAGCCGATCGTTAACTTGGCCGGTTGCATCGACGCCCACCACCTTGTGCCACCAGTTCATGTGATAGGCGCCGGTTAGCGGCTCCTGATAGGGTTTATTAAGAACTTCCGAGAATAAACAGGGTGATACCTTATCGCTTGTACGGAAAGGGATTTTTTACCAATCAGGTCTGGGCCGGTACAGAACGCGGCGGCGCACTACACGTGTGACGCGAAAGGATGTGGTGTGTCCTGACCAGCCTTCCAATGCGCGGAGTGCTGCCGACGTTGCCATGTGAGGAGGGGTGCTTTGAAACCTTGCGAAGCGGATTTAACCGCGCTAAATGAAGAGGTTCTTAGCCTGCTGAAGGCTCGAAGGGCTGTTGTTGCAGAACGTATTTCGCAGCTGGTAAGCATTAATACACAAGCCCCTCGGGAGCAGGATGCATATCCTCTGCTCATGCAATATCTGCAAGAGGCCGGATTTCAGGCGAGGATCGAGCCGCCTCATGGGAGGCTTTCTTCTCATCCTGACTACACCCCTCCTTTTTGCCGGGCGCGCCCGCGCCCCGTCCCAATATTCGGGCTGAGGCTGTCTACGCGGCAGGGTTGCCAGCCGTCATTTTCTCCGTCCATGTCGATGTCGTCCCGCCTGCGAATCATCCGGAGCCCTGGTCCGGGCGCTTCGACGGAACAAGGGTTCACGGGCGAGGCAGTGCGGACACGAAATGCAACATAGTGATGCTTCTCGAGGCGATGCACGCCATGCAGGAGCTGGGGATTACGCCACGCGCGAACGTTCTCCTCGATCTTGTCACCGATGAGGAAGCAGGCGGCAACGGTGCGCTATCGGCTCTCTTGCACGGGGTCGAAGCACAGGAAGCCGTGGTGCTGGAGCCTACGAGCCTGCGGGTTTATCACGGACACCGTGGCTGCGTGGGTTTCGAGGTGGTGGCCACAAGTTCTGCGGGTCACATGGGAACGGCGCAGGGAACCTCGCCCATCGACGATTGCTTAGGCGTGGTTCAACGTCTGCGGGAGCTTGAGGCCAGGTGGCTTGTCGAGGCTCGGGATGTCCCCGGCTTCTCCGACCTCGAGCGGCCGTTACAACTGAATCTTAGCGGTATACACGCCGATGCTTGGCACGGTTCCACGCCCACGGAATGCAAGCTGCGGGCGAGCTTGGGATTTCTGCCGAGCAAATCCCGCGAGGAAGCGCAAGCGGAGATTGCCGCTGCCGTTCTGGGGGCGTCGGACGCGGATCGGCTAGACCTGCGCTGGGTTGGGATCCGCAACGAAGCGTTTATCGGCGACGCGAACGCCGGTGCCGCGACAAGACTTCGGCGGGCAGCCTATGAGGTTGGCGGCATCGAATCCCAGCCTCAAGCGTGGTGCGTCAGTTGCGATGCAAGGCATTACGCGCGGCTGGCGGGAGCGGAAACCGTAGTGTTTGGAAGTGGAGATCTTGAGCAGGCGCATACCGATAGCGAATCTGTCGAGGTGGATCAGGTCGTTCTTGGTGCTGCTGTTCTTGTGTATTACTTGTCTGATATGCGCTCCATCTAGAGTGCCTTTGGGCATTCGTTGGATGGATAGGAGGGTTGGTGTCGGTCGAAACTTTGTCGGATGAGCTTAGTCCCTTTGCCTGGATGAGCGTGCGCGATGGGGAAATAATCAAGGACATACTCTGTGGATATGCGCGGCGCGCAGGGCGTCAATTGAGCATATTGGAATGGGGGTCTGGCCTTAGCACTCTGTCCTATACCCGTATTCTTGATGACGTTGGGGCGGCCTATCGCTGGTTGTCGTTGGAGTACGATCGGGGGTATTTCGAAGGGGAGCTTATTGCCAAGCTGAGAGAGCGCGAGAATTCGATTATGCGGTTCCCGGCTTCCGGAGAAACTATCGAAGGGAAAAAGGGGCGGGGACGTCCGCGATCGAAGCGGTGTGCTGGGACCACGGGCCGCTCAGGCCATTTCTGGGTGCCGCGCATGTGGCTGATCGCAGCGCAGATCTCGATGACTATGTCGATTATCCAGGAACGCTGTCGCGGTCGTTCGACGTCGTGATTGTTGATGGTCGGAAAAGGCGCAGATGCTTGTTGGCAGCGCGTAGCCTCATCAATCCAGGAGCGGTTGTGATACTTCACGATGCATTCAGAGAATACTATCACTGCGCCATGAGCACCTACGAAAGCTCCCAGTTCGTCGGCGACGAGCTTTGGGTTGGAGCGGCCTCCGATGGCGACTTAAGCCTTGTTCTAAATGATTGCGAGGGAGCGCTATGAAGGACGCTGCGGTTCCTTTTCGAGTTGTTCTGGTTGGCTGCGGGAAGGCGGGCAGCGGTTTTACGCGCTCTTCGTTACGGAGCGTGTGCGGAGCGCTACCTTGTCACGGGCCTCGTGGATCCGATGGTCGATCGCCTTGAGTCGGTGAAAGGCGAGGCCAACGCATACACGGATTTGGCGACGGCGCTGGAGGCTGAACGCCCGGACGTGGCTGTGGTGTGCGTGAATGAGGAGTTTCATTGGGAGGCTTTGCGCAAGGTTTTGGCTTGTCGTTCCATTCGGCACGTCGTTTGCGAGAAGCCATTGACCAAAGACATGGCCGAACTCCAGGCTCTTGGCCCCGCTGTCTGGGAAAAACCAGTTTCGGTTAATTTCTGCGAGCGCTACAGCTACATAATGGACGACTACAGAGATTGGCTGCGCGAGCACGATGCGGAGGTTTCCCGAATCGAGTTTTTCTGGGGCAAGTATCGCGTTCGGGATCCGCGGCCAACAATGGGCGTGCTGAGTGAGTTGAGCCACCCTCTAGACCTGGCGCGAGTACTTTTGGCATCCCCGGCATCGGAGCTGTTGGAGCTTAGTGCTGCAAGTTCAACCTTCAGCGATTTCTCGGTGACGGGCTTGCCGGCCGCAGACGATGTTTCCGTGACCGGGTCCATCGACGGCGTTTTGGTTTCCGGCAAGAGCTCATTTTTATGGGATGAAAGAAAACGTCGCATTGTTGTTTATGCGTGCCAGAAAGAGTCGGGGAACACTTGGCAGGTGGTTCTGAATTTCGACGCGCCGCGCTGGGACGATGACAGCATGGTTGTTTACGAGATAAATCCGTGTGGCGGAGAGCGGCAAAAAGTCGCCGAAAAACGTTACCGCAGTTCTGATCTGGATCCGCAGGTTCGACATATAAACAAGCTCTACCGGTATCTGTTGGAGGTTGCGGATACCCTTGCCGAGCGCGGACGAAGCCCCCGCTTCGCGGATGCCGCCGATGCGCGCTGGGCGCAGGTGGCTCTCGATGAGGTGGCATCTCTAGCCGGCGACGAAAATACGCGCGGCAGGTATGCAGCGCTGTTTGGTCCGGAAGTATCTCTGACTGAAAGAAAGATTGAGGCCGAGGCATGATGACAAAGACGCTTCTTCTTTCGCAGGACGACATTGCGCGAATCATTGCCGCTGTCGGTCGTGATCGGCTAATGGATCTGATCATAGCTCGTCTATCGGAGGGCTTAAGCCGGGCGGACGATGCCACGAGCGAAACCCCCGCGCGCTCTGGCTTCGTGCGGGGCGAGGACGCAGCAGGGGTGCTTGAGTGGATGCCGCACCATCAGGTCGGGCAGGGCATTACGATCAAGACGGTGGCCTACACGCCATCAAATCCAAGCGTGCGGGGCGCGCCGACGATCACCGGAGTGGTGGGGCGGTTCGACGTTATCAGCGGCCGGTTGGAGGCTCTTACCGACGGTATTTTTCTGACCGCCCTGCGCACGGGGGCGGCATCGGCAGTTGCCAGCCGTCTTCTTGCGCGACCCGATAGCCGCGTAGTGGGACTGATCGGCACCGGGGCGCAGGCCGTGACGCAGCTGCACGCTCTTACCCGAGTTTTTCCCATAGAGCGTGTGCTGGTTTTCGATATCTGTCGTGCGCATCAAGAAAGCTTTCGGTCGCGGGTGGAGTTCCTAGGCTTGAGCGTAGAGGCTGCGGCCTTGCCCGAACTCGAGCGGAATGCCGACATCATATGCACGGCAACCTCCGTCGGCGTT
The DNA here is from genome assembly GCF_003399765.1 of Alkalilimnicola ehrlichii. GTDB lineage: Bacteria > Pseudomonadota > Gammaproteobacteria > Nitrococcales > AK92 > AK92. The sequence goes on from NZ_NFZV01000014.1 coordinate 22,082, forward strand.
GGCGAGGGTCCGGTCCTCGCAGGCGAGGAGTTGCAGGGCCACGCGCACATCAACGCAGTTGGGTCGGATTTGCCGGGGAAAACCGAGCTACCGCGCGAGGTGCTTATGAGCGCCTTAGTGTGTCCCGACCATCCGGAGCAGGCTCTTCGGGAAGGCGAATGCCAGCAGCTCGATCGGGCGAGCTTAGGGCCAGACCTCGCCAGCTTGTGTCGGCGCCCGGAGCTCGGGGCGAAGAGTCAGGGGCGGTTGACCGTGTTCGATTCGACCGGGTTTGCGCTCGAGGATCACATCGCGCTGGACGTCTTGCTGGAGATTGCTAATGACCTTGGTATCGGCACGAGTATTCAGCTGGAGCACTTTCCGAAGGACCCGTTGAACCCTTATGCGCCTTCTGCCTCGGCAGGCCTGTCCATGCCGACGAGCTTCGACGTTGCAATGAGCTGAAGCTGACTGGCTGCGCCTGGTGCGACTGCATGGCTGGAGATGACTGGCAAAGATGACGACGACGAGCTTATACGCCTGCTTCCAAGAGCGCGTCAGAATGCATCCGGAGCGCACGGCAATCATTGCGCCCGATGGCACGCGGAGCTACGCCGAGCTCGATGCCGAAGTGGCCTCATTGGCTACACTGCTCGCCGAGCATGGCATCGGTCGAGGTGGACGGGTTGGGCTGCTATTGAGTAGGGGGCGGGGAGCCGTCACGGCGATGCTCGCGCTCTACCGGCTCGGGGCCTGTTTCGTCCCGCTCGATCCCAGTTTTCCAGCGGCCCGCCTTAATGCAATGCTCTCCGATAGCGATCCTGCCTTGGTGTTGATTCAGGAGGAGCACAGGGAGCTGATCCGCGAATACCGAGGAGCGGTGCTGCCTTTACCTGAGGTGCTTGAGGCAAGGCAGCAGACTGCGGGGGTTGCAACGGTCGCCGCCCATGATCCGATGTATATCATTTACACATCGGGGACGACAGGGAAACCCAAGGGCATCGTTCAAACCTTCGGGATGCTGGAGCATTTAATCGCTTGGCAGAATCGAGACTCGCAGATCGAGGCCGGCGGGCGCGTACTCCAGAATGCTTCGTTGTGTTTCGACGTTTGCTTGCAAGAAGTGTTCGCTCCGCTAACTCAGGGCGGGGTCGCGTCGTCAGTAGCGACGAAGAGAAGGTCGACCCGGATCTCATGCTAAAGCTGCTCCGAAAGGAGCGTGTCAATGTGGTTTTTTCTCCGTCTCCGTGTTAACCCGCCTGTTTGGGACGGAAGAAAGGCTTGCCGGCCTGCCTTCTAACCTGACCGACATCGTTACGGCAGGGGAACAGCTCTATATCGGCGAGGCGCTGCGTGCGTATCTCAAAGGCAACCCTAGCGTCAGGCTGCATAACCATTATGGCGTTTCCGAATCTCACGTTGTTACCGCCTGGACAGTAAGCGGCGCCGATCCGGTCGTGCCGGTGAAGGCCCCTATCGGCGGTGCGGTCGCCGGCGCCAAGGTCTGGTTGGAAGGTGCCTCGGGGCAGCCTGTTCGCGTAGGCGAAGTAGGGGAGGTAGTTATTGCCGGAAGCTGCCTCGCGTTGGGTTATCTTAATCGCCCGGAAGAGGAGGGTAAGCGCTTTGCGCAAGTAAACGGCGAGCGCGTCTACCGTACCGGCGACCTCGCAAGATACTTGCCCTCCGGGTTGCTCGAGTTCGTCGGGCGAGTCGACGATCGTGTTAAGGTGCGTGGGCACCTGGTCGAGCTCGGCGACGTCGAGACTGCCTTAAGAGGGCATCCTGCGGTGCAGGAATGCGCGGTGGATGTGGTCTCGACAGCGAGCGATGAGAAGCAGCTGGCGGCATGGTACACGGCCTCCGCCTCCTGCGAACCGCAGGAGCTGCGGCGCTACCTAGCATCCCAACTGCCCAGCTTTATGCTCCCGTCGAAGCTGTACCCCTGCGAAACCCTGCCTATCGGGCCAACCGGTAAGGTCGATCGGGCGGCGCTCAAGCAAAAAGATCGTGCGGTAAAGGCGGAAGAGCGCAAAACGGCCGCGGACTCACAGAAGCCAGGTCCGCTGCTAGCGGTCGTACGAGAAGTGCTTACCCAGGCGCTGGAAGTGAGCGATTTGCCCGCAGACGCTTCATTCTTCGACGCCGGCGCAACCTCGTTCACCCTCGCCGAGGCGGCGCAAGCCTTGGGCAGAAGGTTGGGCGTCGGGGTTCTGGCGGTGGACCTTTTTCGTTTCCCCACGTTGGCGCGACTAACGGCGGAGTTGGCGCGGCGCCAAGCGCCGGAGGAGGGGGCAGCGATCGGGCCGAGCCACCCAGGCGTGGGGATCGCGCCACGGGCGGTGCCGTGGCCATCGTAGGTATGGCGGGTTCTTTTCCGGGAGCGCAAAATATTGGCGAGCTGTGGCGTCTGCTGGTCAACAAACGCCAAGGGCTCGCCCGAGGCCGGGAATCGGCCGAAGGCTGTTGGTGGATTCCGAACGCTCGCCAGGATTCGGAGCGCGAATTCTTCTCCGGAGTCGTCGCCGATGCGTATCGTTTTGAGGCTGACTTCTTCAATTACTCCGACCGCGAGGCCGAGTGGACCGACCCGCAACAGCGGCTACTGCTTCAATGTGCCTTTGCCGCACTCGAGTCCGCTGGGGTGGTTGCGTCAGCGACCAAGCCTACCCCTGCGGGGGTTTTCGTGGGGGGCGAGTTTCCGGCTTATATAGCGAATGTCCGTCCTTACGTGGAATCCATGGGGGATTACCTACAAGCGCTCATTGGCAACGACAAAGACTTTCTCGCCACGCGCGTCGCCCACCGGCTGAACCTGACCGGCCCTGCCATAACCGTCCAAACTGCGTGCTCGACCTCGCTTGTCGCAGTCCATCAAGCTCGGCAATCCTTGCTCCTCGACGAGTGCGATATCGCCCTCGCAGGCGGCGTCTCCTTGCAGTTTCCGCAGGAGTTCGGAAACGTTTACGAAGAAGGCCTCATTTACTCGCGCGACGGGACTACACGTCCTTTCGACGCCGATGCCGCCGGAACCAATATAACCAGCGCCGTAGGATTGCTGGTTCTCAAGAGGCTTGAGGATGCAATCGCCGACGGGGATTCGGTACTCGCGGTTCTTGCCGGCTCCGCCGTTAACAACGATGGCGCGGATAAGGTTGGATTCACCGCGCCGAGTGCGGGCGGGCAGGAGCTTGTTATTCGGAGGGCGCTCCATTCTGCGGGTGTGCGGCCCGAGGATATCGATTTCATCGAAGCTCACGGCACGGCCACTCCTTTGGGCGATGCCGTTGAAGTGGCGGCATTGCGCCAGGTTTTTGGCAAGGTGGAAGGCAAGCGAATCGCGCTTGGCTCGATCAAGGGCAATGTCGGGCATTGCAATAGGGCCGCCGGAGCGGTCGGGCTGATCAAGGCCGTCTTGGCGATGCATAACGAGGTACTCCCCTCGACCGCTAACCATGACCGCCCCTCGGCGCAGTTAGGTTTGGAGCAAGGCGTCCTCTATGTGCCTACCGAGCCGACGCCGCTGCCGGCTGCGGCCAGAACGCATCGAGCCGGCGTCAGCTCGTTCGGGTTCGGGGGCACGAATGCGCATGTGATCGTCGAGCAATTTCCAAAGCCGCCTCGGCGGCCGCGTATGGATCAGGTGCAGCTGGTTACGCTGTCAGCGGACCGGAGGGATCAGATCGACACTATGGCCCAGCAGTTGGCCGAATACCTTGCCGAGCATCCGGAGACGGATTTGGCAGACGTGGCTTATACGCGCAACCTATGGCGTGTGCGGAGGCAACATGTGCTGCCCTTTGTCGCTAAGGATTGCGAGGAGCTGGTGCAGCAATTGCAGCAGGACTCCGTCTTTGAGCTGCACGATGAGGGGCGAGGCGAGGCAGGCGGCGTCGCATTCCTGTTTCCGGGCCATGGCCGGCGCGAGCTCGCGGTCGGCGCACGACTATACAGCCGCTATTCGGTATACCGCAGGCACGTAGACGAAGGGCTGAGCGAACTCGATCCGGAAAACGAGCGGCTACTGCGGGCCTGGCTAGCTGACCCCGAGGAGCATCGGCGCGCCGTCTGCGAGCGCGCGGAGCTGCTGCAGCCGCTTATCTTTCTCTTAAGCCGCGCCACGGCTCTTCAGCTGATGGACTGGGGCGTTCAACCCCGCGCTCTGATCGGTCACTCGCTGGGCGAGTATGTCGCTGTCTGCGTTGCGGGGGCGGTGCGACTGAGGGAGGCACTGCTTCTGGTACAGGAGCGGGGACGGCTTGAGGATGACAAGGCACCTATCGGTGCGATGCTAGTGGCGGAGCTTACTTGGGAAGAGGCGCAGGCTTACGAATGCGTCGATGATCGCAACGGTGCGGATGCCTGGGTGAGTCGGGCAGGAAATAACAGTCGGCGGCACGTGCTCTTCTCGGGCGGCCGCGGCGCCGTTGCACAGCTCGAACAGAGGCTGGCGAAAGATGGCGTTCGTTATCAGCGGCTTCCTAACCGTAAGGCGAATCACACGCCTATGATGGAGGCAGCGGCGCAGCCGCTGGCGAGGCTGGCGAGGCTGATTGAATGGAGCGAGCCGGTGTTACCGGTCTACAGCACCGTCGGCGGTGCAAGGCTCGGTCGCGACCGCTTAGCAGAGCCCGGTTATTGGGTGTCGCACTCTATCCTGCCGGTGCGATTCGCAGACGCCTTGGATGCGGCTAGGTGCGATGCGGGGTGTCAGGTATTCCTGGAGGTGGGTCCCCCTGCCGGGCTGGCGGGGCTGGCGGGGCATCATTTTGCGGAGGACGACGCTGTCGTTGCGCTGGCGACGCTCCCAAGGAGCGGCCAAGAGGAGCAGCGGAGGCTATTGCTGACGGTTGGCGAGCTGGTGCGGCGACACGTCCCTGTGGACTTTGAGCGCATGCATGTCGACGATGCGCCGAAGCGGATCTTGCTGCCCAGCTTTCCCTTCAAGGGCAAGCATTTCCTGTTGCCAACACCAGGGCCTGACCAGGTGCCGCGGCTTGGGGTTGCGCCGCAGGCCGCACTACCACGCAGCCCAGCCGGTTGTGGTTCTACCGGCCCGTATGGCGTATTACGCTTCCGCAGGAAGCGACGGACGCTGACGGCGATTGGCTCGTGGTGGGCGATAGCCCCGTATGCGGAAAGATCGCCACGCAGCTGAGAGCAATGAATCGCAGCGTCACGGTCGTGCGCTCGGAGGCTGACCGCGCGCCGGCGGAGTCAGTTCTGCAAGCGTCCCCAGCGGGCAGCAGGTTGTTCGTCGTCTATGTCGCGCACGGCGCAGACAGTTGGCGATCCCAGCCCGAGCTAATGCTCCCTCTGACAGCGTACGGCTCGGCCTTGACGCAGTTCGCGTCTACCTACCAGTGGTTGACGCGCGCCGTTGCGGCGGAGCGCATCTCGCTTGCCGTCCTGACCGAGGGCGTCTACCGTGACCCGGCGGAAGGTGTGGAGGCGTTGACGACTGCGGTTACCATCGCCGCGCAGGAGCAACCGGGGTTACGGGCGAAGCATATCGACTTCGCTGAGGGCAACATCGATCTCGACTGCTTGCTGCGCGAGGCGCAGAGCGATTCGACTGCCGCCATTGTTTATCGTGGCGGCGAGCGTTACGAGTTGCAGTATTGCTTGGCGCCGGCGTCGCGCCCGAATATTTCTGCCGGCCGGCGACCTTATACGGGTGTGTGCCTAATTACCGGCGGCCTTGGAACGGTTGGGCATGTCGTTGCCCAACATGTGGGACGCGCCGGTGCGCGCATCTTGATCGTGGGGCGTACCGATATCAGCGGCACGGATAGCGCTGCCTGCCATGCCCGCGAGCGACTGCAGGCATTGCACGCTGCCGGTATCGAAGCCCATTACGAGAGAGCCGACGTTGCCTGCGGCGAGCAGCTGGAGAAGGCGGTTCGTGCTGGGGAGGCCGCGCTCGGCGAGATCACCTCCGTCGTCCACGCCGCCGCCGCCATCGACGGCGACCGTTTTCTAGGTTTTCTACACGAACTCACGCCGGCAGCACTCAATACGCAGCTTGCTCCCAAGGTTGCGGGGCTGGTTCACTTGGATCGCCTCCTGGGCAACCGGAGGCTCGCCTTCCGGTGTATCTTCTCGTCGAACTCGGTTCTCCTAGGCGGCCTCGGTTATGCCGCCTACGCAACCGCGAATGCGCTCGTAGGGGCGGTTGCCGACGAGCTTAACCGTCGACGCGGCGAAGGCGGTCTATGGCAGGTTATCGAGTGGGACGTTTGGGAAGTTACCGCGCGTAAATCGGCACACGGAGCCGTTCAGTTGGGCACGGCGTCCGTCGCTGCACCGATGCCTACAGCGGAGGCCCTGGAGTGCCTCGACCGATTGCTCGAAGCGGGTGACGTGCGCACCCTCGTATCGGTTACCGATCTCGTTAAACGCAGCGAGGTCATCCGAATGCTTTTGAGCCAAAAGCCGGCCCAGGATGAGGCCGATGGCGGAGCGAAAGCCGGCCCGGAGCCGGATCGGCAAGCGACGGGGGAAAGCCTGGTAGAGCTCGCGCGTAGGACCTGGCAGCGCGCACTGCGCACCCAGGTTACCGACGAAGCAAGCTTCGTCGAGCTGGGTGGGGACTCCCTCAGCGCGATCAAGGTCGTTCTGGAGGTCAACCGCCGGCTCGGCACCGCGCTCTCGCCGCGAGACATGTTGCAAGCCGCCACCTTCAAGGACTTTGTCCTCGCTTTGACGGAAGCCGTAAGTGCCGCCTCGGCCACGGTGGTGCCGAGCTGGCCGTCGAGCCAACCGGCGCAGTCCGTAGCCTCGATGTTGCAGGAACGCTGGTTTGCCATGGACCGGCGCGGGTACGGCCACCTTGCTTTCGCCGTTGAGATCGGCGGCCCGCTCGATCTGCATCTTGCACGCACCGCGCTAGGCGTGCTTAGCCGGCGTCACGCCGTGCTGCGAACGCGCTACCGGCCCGGCGACGTCCTCATGCAAGAGCTGATGGAGGAAACCTCGCCCGTGGTCAAGGCGAGCGACGTTTCGACGGAGCCTTCTCGCGTTCGCGCCGCGGCGGTACGCGACGCTCTGGAACGCACGGCGTCTCGTTTTAGCCTGACCGAAGAGGTGCCCTTCCAGGTGGAGCTCATGCGCATCGAGCCCGAGCGTCACAGAATGTTCGGGCGCATGCACCATATTGCCGTCGATGGCTGGTCGTTTACGCTGATGCTGGAAGATTTCGAGAGAATATATGCAGTCCTCGAACAAGGTGGCGATCCAAGCCTTATTCCCCCAGCGCCGCAGTACGCTCATTTTGCCAACGCACAGCGTCGCTATTTAGACAGCCCGGAAATAATTCCGGTCCGCCAGTACTGGCAGCGTCACTTTGCCGGCGTCGGAGGCCCGACTAAACTGCCGGTCGCTGAGCGTCCAGACCTCTGTGCCAGCGGCGACCCCGAAGCGGCCCGATCGATTAGCGTCACGGTCGAGTCCGAGCAGCTCGCGCGCTTGGCCGGCTTTGCGCATAAGCGCCGTTCGACGCTGTTTCCGGTCCTCGCGGCTGCTTTCGCGCTCATGCTGCGCGACGCTACCGGCGAGACCGATCTGGTCTTTGGTACCACGGCGGCAGGCAGGCACCTCCCTGGCACTGACAGCATGTTGGGCGTCTTCGTGAACCCGCTTCCACTGCGCGTGACGCTTGACGATCCGTCCGATATCGATGCCTCCTTCCGGAGCGTCAATGACAGCTTGCTAGGCTTTCACAACAATCAGAACTACTTGTTACAGGACCTGATTGAGAATGTAGAGCCGTTCGTCGGGCTGGATATAAACGAAGCGTTTCACGCGTATATTTTGTACCAAAACTTCCCGAAGGTCGCGACCGAGGGGAGCCGTATCTACCGCGTTGAAGAAAGCGAAAGTATTACGGCTATAGAAGACCAAGTGTCTGGGCTGCACTCCTCCGAAACGAAACTCATGCGCGATTTCGAGTTAGTGATTAACGACCGACAAGACGGAAAGTTAATGCTGGAGTTCTCCTACCGGCAGGGAAAATTCTGCCGGCAACAAGTGGAACAATGGGTGGCCGCGTATATAGCGCATCTTGAAAGCTTCGCGGCGGCGGAGTCGATGGCAAGGGAGGCGCTTGCCCAGTGAGTGACTCCCCGAAAAAGGTTGGTTTAGTCTTCGGAGGCTCCTCCGGAATTGGCCGCGCAATCGCCCAACGCATGGCTAGCGAAGGCTTCGCCGTGGTGGTTGCCAGCCGCCGCGGCGCGGCGCCGCGAGGGATCGCTCCGATCCGTTGCGATGTCAGGTGCGCGGACGACGTGGCAGCGGCTTTCGAAGCCGCATCTATGGAGCGAGCTTGCGTGGACTGGGTGGTGAATGCCGCAGGTGTCGGTTTCTACGCGCCCTTTAGGCATGGCTTCGAACAACAGTGGCAGGCGATTCTCGACACTAACGTGCAAGGCCTATTGAATATAGTCGCCGCACTGACGTCGCCGTCGAACAAGACGGGGCACTACGTCCACATCGGATCGCTGGCCGGCAGCCGGCCGTCCCGCACTCCCGGCAACGAGGTGTATGGTGCCGCGAAGGCCGCCGGCGCGAACATCTTGGCGCGCCTGCGAGAAAGGCTGCGGGAAGCGGGGGACTTCACGAAAATTACGCTCGTTACTCCGGGCTACGTTGGCGATACGGAGTTCGTGCGTAACTTTTTCAATCACGCGACCGAATACTCTCAGCCGCTGCTAGACAGCTTCGAACCCCTGATTCCTGACCAGGTTGCAGAGATTGTACGGTACGCGTTAGCGGCGCCGGGAAACGTGGAGCTAAGCGAGATCGTGGTTCGTCCAACGCGACAGCCGGACTAGCAGATTGCTTCAGTCGCATGCATCCAGGCCTCCCGGAGGCATCCCTTCCTCGCCGACTAATCTGCTGGCGTTAAAGGCTTAGGGCGCCTGGCGGTGCCCGCTGCCGTGGCGGTTTTACGGTTTTGGTTCGAGGCGGATGAGTTGCCGGCAAGCTGGAAAATCGAGATGCCAAGGTACCGAGCCTATCCATGATCAAAGGAGTCGACATGTCACAACCGTTCCCGGAGTTTCGTAACTTAGTGGATGTGAGCCGTTACAGGGCTGAGCGACACGGCGATAAACTCGCGTACTCCATGCTCAAATATGGGGTGAGCGTAGACGATCAGATGACCTACAGGCAGCTCGATGCGCGCGCCCGCGCTTTGGCGGGAAAGCTGCAACAGTCCGGGCTAGTCGGCCGAACGGCCCTACTGGTTTTCCGCCCGGCCTGGAATTCGTGGTTGCCTTCATGGGCTGTTTGTACGCCGGCGTGGTAGCGGTCCCGACAGCGCTTCCAGGCCGAAAGTCGCGAGACTGGGAGAAAACGGCGGCAATTGCCGACGATGCACGGGTTGCGGTGGTCTTGACCGTCGCCGAACAGCATGATGTCGTTTCCGCGAAATTATTCGAACATCTTCGCGATAAAAGCCTAGCCATTCTGGCAACGGACGATGTTCGCGAGGCGCTCGCCGATTTATGGGTTCCCTCGGATCAGAGGGCGGACGCTTTAGCCTTTTTACAGTATACGTCCGGGTCCACGGGTATGCCGAAAGGCGTGATGGTGACCCACGGGAACCTGATACACAACCAGCAAATGATGCGGCGCGCGTATCTGCATGACGAACGCACGGTCTATGTATCGTGGCTGCCCTTGTTTCACGATATGGGGTTGATCGGCAGCGTGCTCCAGAGTCTGTACGTTGGGGGGCAGTGCCACCTGATGACGCCGGTCGCCTTTTTGCAACAACCCCTTCGGTGGTTGCAGGCGATATCGGAACTCAAGGCTACAACGAGCTTTGCGCCGAATTTCGCCTACGAGCTGTGCCTGCGTCGAATCACCGAAGAACAGCGCGACCGGCTGGACTTGAGCCACTGGCGTCTCGCTCTCAACGGCGCCGAACCCGTGCGGGCGGAAACGCTGGAGCGCTTTGCCGAGTACTTTGCTCCCTGCGGGTTTAAGTGGCGTTCCCATTTTCCCGCATACGGTCTTGCCGAAGGGACTTTGTTCGTATCCGGCACGGGAAGTGAGGAAGAGCCCTACATCGTAAGGGTGGATAAAGCCGCGTTGCAGAATCATCGAGTGGTTGTCAGCGAAGCGGTCGAAGGTACCCAGTGCCTCGTAAGCTCCGGCCGCCCGACACCGATCAGGAAGTGGCCATCGTTAACCCGGATAATTTGGGTCGCTGCGCGTCGCATGAGGTCGGCGAGATCTGGATCCGGGGAGGTAGTGTGGCGGTTGGCTACTGGGGTAAGGAGGAGGAGTCCCGTAGCGCGTTCGGTGCATCCATTCGCGGCGAAGAAGATGGGGCATACCTTCGAACCGGAGACCTTGGCTTCATTACGGATGGGTGGCTGTTCATCACAGGACGGTTAAAGGATGTTCTGATTATTAACGGTGCGAACTTCTATCCGCAAGATATCGAAGCGGCAGTGCAAAGAAGCCACCCGGCGTTACGATCGGGAGGCGGGGCCGTTTTCAGTGTCGAGGGCGACGGGCGGGAGGAAGTCGTTGTCGTCCAGGAGGTCGAACGAACGCACTTGAGGCGCTTTGAGCCGGACGAAGTGACAAGGCGGATCAGACAGGCGGTTTCCGAAGAGTTTCAGATCGCGGTTTCGGCGATCGTCCTTATCAAGCCGATGACGCTGCCGCTTACGTCGAGCGGCAAGGTACAACGCCGGCGGACGCGGGACTTGTTCCTCAAGGGAAGGCTCGCGGAAGTTGCTGCCTGGCCCGCTTCCTCCGCACGGGCGGAGCAGCGCGAGTCGAATAGGGGCGGGCTCGAAGCCACGCCCGCCCCGAAACACACTCAGTCGACGGTGAAAGCGAACGAACTCATTAGGTGGCTGCGCGGGTACGCGGAGCACCGGATCAACTCCGCGCTGATCGACGAGCGCCGGTGTGTACCGCCCTACATTGTCATGGACTTCGCCAATCAAGGCCTGTTCGGCATGTGTGTGGACGAGAGCCAGGGCGGACTCGGTTTGAGCCTCCGGGACGCTTTGCGGGTGATTGAGCAGCTGGCTGCGATAGATGCAAACCTCGCCACGTTAGTTTCGCTTCATCATGTTCTCGGGTCGCGCCCGGTCATGGCGTACGGGTCCGAGGCGCAGCAGCGGCGGTTTCTTACCGATATGGCCAAGGGGCGGACGCTTGGTGCGTTCGCCTTGAGCGAGCCCGGTGCGGGCTCGAATCCTCGCGCCATCACTGCAACCGCACGGCCCTCAGGGCAAGGAGGCTGGCTGATCGATGGGGACAAATGTTGGATCGGCAACGGCTCCTGGGCGGGGGTAATAAACATCTTCGCCCAAGTACAGGATGACGAGGGAAGGAGCCGGGGGCTTGCGGCCTTCGTGGTAGAGCAGGGGCGCGCAGGCATCAGGATCGGGGAGGAGGCTCCCACTATGGGCATGCGGGGCATGGTTCAGACCCGGTTACACTTCAAAGATCTCCATGTTACCGAGTCCGACTTGTTGGGTCGCGTCGGGCAGGGCATGGCTGTTGCACAAGATGCCATGATGCAGGGTCGTTTATTCATCGCCGCCATGAGTCTCGGGGTCCTCAAGCGGTGCGTGCAACTTATGGTGCGCTATGCCGATCGGCGTGAGGTTTCGACCGGACGGCTGCTCGAGAATCCCGTCAGCATTCAGCGCCTTGACGATCTGCGTGCCGCCGTCACAGTGGTGCAAGCGATGGTGGATGGCATGGCGGACTGCGTCGATCGGCAGGTGCCGATTCCGCCTGAGGTATACGCTGCCTGTAAGATCGTCGCTCCCGAATGGGTTTGGACCGGCGTGGATCAGCTCGTACAAATGCTTGGAGGCCGCGGCTACGTAGAGAATAACCCGGCTAGCAGAATGATGCGGGATATTCGTTTGTTCCGCATCATGGAAGGGCCAACCGAGTCGTTGGCGTCCTTTTTTGGCAGCCGTGTCCTTGGAAGTTCTTCGGATTTCAATGCCTTTCTGGAGTTCAGGCTTCAGGCCCCCGGCGTTGCCCAGGACATAACGGAGATGGCGGTCGAGCTGCTCGCCTTGGCGTCGGATGGAGTCGGTAGCCTTAGCGCCGGACAGCGCAGACAGTTGGCTCAGGCCGCAGTCGGAGAGGTGGCCGCGCTTTACGTGGCGCGTGCCTTCCTAGATATGCAGACAACGAGGGATAAGGCTGCATCGTTGGAGCATGCGAGGGACTGGCTCGAACGTAGGATCAAGCTGAAGCATGCCGAAGTAGTCGCCATGCTTGGCCATTCGCACGCGTGGCCGACGGCTACCCAGCTGACGGACTTCGCCGAGGGGCTGGCCAACGACATCGGCGACGTGGTTCAACAAGCGCCAGGAGTAGAGCTTGCGCTGGACGCTATCCTAGCGCGGAATCCTGCGGGTTCGGCGGCGTCGGCGGGGGATGACGGAGCAGTTGGGCGACAGCACGTCACCAATCGCGGAGACGGCGTTAGCGCCGCAGTAGCTGAGGCTGCGCGCCTTCTCCCGGCGCTCGCAAGCATGAGTTGGAAGCCTGGATCATGGCCTGGTTGGTCAAGCGTTGCCGCGGTCTCGACGAGATCATGGAAGCCCAGGCGGCATTTTCTGACCTCGGGGTCGACTCGGTCACCGCGGTCGAGCTGGCGTTCGATTTGCAGACCTGGTTGGGCTTCGCAGTCGATCCGGCTGCGGTTTGGCAGCACGCTACAATCGAAGCCCTCGCCGAATCCCTCGCCAGCAAGGAAGCAAGCGGCGCGATCGATGCCACCGGCGTCTCTCAGCAGCAGGTTGCAATGGCGGATTGATTTAGATCCAAGTTCGGGCAGCCGGAATTCGCTACTCGAATCACCGGATTATTAAGTGTCGTGATGCAGGGATAGGGGGTGGAAGGCGGTTTGGCGGGAAAGCCACACCGTCCCGCCCCCTGTGGATGTGGATGCCGGATGCACGAGCCTGACAGCTACGCTGCCGTTTAGGCTGTGCCAGCATTTAGTACTCGCGGAGAAACTCCACTATCGCGTCGAACGGCACGTTCTGGCTGTTTGAGTCGCGTCGGTGGCGGTACTCTACGCAGTTGTTCTCAAGGTTTCTATCGGATACCACCACCCTATGAGGAATGCCGATTAGCTCCATATCCGCGAACTTCACGCCCGGACGAGCTTCGCGGTCGTCCCAAAGCACCTCAATGCCCGCTGCCGTTAGCTGTTGGTAAAGTTGCTCCGATGCAGCGGCGACTTGTGGCGATTTAGCCATATTGAGGGAAACCAGCGCGACCTGAAAGGGCGAGATCGCCGACGGCCAGATAATCCCGCGCTCGTCGTGGTGTTGCTCGATCGCCGCCGCGACCAGCCGCGAGACGCCGATCCCATAGCAGCCCATCGTCGGAATTTGGCTGCGGCCCTGCTCGTCGAGCACCGACGCCCCCAAGGCTTCCGTGTACTTCTGGCCCAACTGGAATATGTGGCCCACCTCAATGCCGCGGGTGATCTGTAACCGGCCATGTCCGTCGGGGCTAGCGTCGCCGGCGACCACATTGCGTAGGTCATGCACTTCCGGCTCCGGAAGGTCGCGCTGCCAGTTGGCGCCGGTCCAGTACTGACCCGGACGATTGGCACCGCAAGCAAAATCGGCAACCGCTGCTGCAGCACGGTCGGCGATAACGGGAATCGATAGCCCTATCGGCCCGACCGAGGCCGGAGAGCAGCCGAAAGCTTCGCGGATACGGTCGGCGGAGGGGAACCGTAAGGGCGCGGCGGCTCCAGCGAGCTTTGCGGCCTTTACCTCGTTAAGCTCATGATCGGCGCGCAGAACCAAGGCGATCAGGCCGCCGTCCTCAGCTTCGATGAGGATGGTCTTCAAGCATTGTTGCAAAGGAATGTCCAGAGCTTGGCTCAGGCTGGCGGGGTCTTCTTGCGTTGGGACATCGACCGCCGTAAGCGAAGCGCTGGGCACAGGCCTCGGCGCCGCCGGTTGCACCGCTTCGGCGAGTTCCACATTGGCGGCATAATCGCTGGTATCGGAAACCGCAAGCGCGTCTTCGCCGGCGTCGGCAAGCACGTGAAATTCATGCGAGGCGCTACCGCCAATATCGCCGGTATCGGCCTGCACCGCACGAAACGTCAGGCCAAGCCGCGTGAAAATGCGTGTGTACGCGTCGTACATGGCGGCGTATCTTTCGGCCAGCGATTCCTGATCGGAATGGAACGAGTACGCATCCTTCATAACGAACTCCCGCGCGCGCATTACGCCAAATCGCGGCCGGGTTTCGTCGCGAAACTTTGTTTGTATCTGATAAAAGCAAATGGGGAGCTGCTTGTAGCTTTTTAGCTCCCGTCTCGCAAGGTCGGTGATGACTTCTTCGTGCGTAGGGCCAAAGCAGAATTCCCGCTCGTGCCGGTCTTTTATCTTTAGAAGCAACTTGCCGTACTGGCCCCATCGGCCCGACTCCTGCCATAGCTCCGCGGGTTGTACGGCCGGCATCAAAAGCTCTTGGGCGCCGGCGTTATCCATCTCCTCCCGCACCACGGCTTCCACTTTTCGCAGCACCCTAAGACCGAGGGGAAGCCAAGTGTAGAGGCCCGACGCCAATCTACGGATCAGGCCCGCTTGCAGCATGAGTTTATGGCTCGCAAGCTCGGCATCGGCGGGTGTTTCTTTGCTGGTAAAAAGGGGGTGCTTAGTGGTTCGCATCTTCAGAAGCTGGCTCGTCAATTGAACTGGGCGGATAGGTTATCCCAGCGCCGCCGCCAAGGCTAGCTGCGTGCTCCCCTTCGACTTGACGCTGGCCGGAGTGCTCTCGGCGCCCGGTGGCATAAGGTGTGTGTGTTACAAGCGTCCGTCGACCGCGTGGGCTGGGTAGATGCCCTTGATGTCGTACAGTATGCCGCCTTCCTTGAGGAGGCTGCGTACGGATGCAGGGCTCATTTCCCTGAAGTGCTCATGCGCGACCGCAACAATAGCGGCATCGTAAGCACCTGATGCAGGCTGGTTCAAGAGACTTACGCCGTGCTCCCGTTGCGTTTGCTCCGGGTCGCCATGCGGGTCGTATACGTCAACGTCGGCACCGTATGTCTCTAGCTCGCGAACGACATCGATGACACGGCTATTGCGAACGTCCGGGCAGTTCTCCTTGAACGTCATGCCCAGGATAAGAACGCGGCCACCCGCTAGATGAAGCCTGTTCCTCGCCATGAGTTTTGCAACTTGCCCCGCTACGTATGCGCCCATCGAGTCGTTAATACGTCTTCCTGCCAGAATCACGGCGGGGTGGAGGCCGACTTCTTGTGCCTTGTGAGTCAGGTAGTAAGGGTCGACCCCGATGCAGTGGCCACCGACAAGTCCAGGCCGAAAGGGTAGAAAGTTCCACTTCGTCGAGGCGGCATCCAAGACTTCATTGGTGTCGATGGCGAGCTTGTTACAGATGAGAGCGAGCTCGTTGACGAGGGCGATGTTTAGGTCGCGCTGAGTGTTCTCTATTATCTTTGCGGCCTCTGCCACTTTGATGCTACTCACCTTGTGAGTGCCGGCAGGGATAATGGTGCGGTATAAAGCGTCGACGAAGTCGGCGACCTCGGGCGTCGAGCCCGAGGTAATCTTGCAGATCGTGGTCAGGCGGTGCTTTTTATCCCCGGGGTTGATGCGCTCGGGGCTGTAACCGAGGTAGAACCCGTCGTTGAGTCGGAGTCCCGACGTCCGCTCCAGTACCGGGGCGCATACTTCCTCCGTGGCACCGGGATAGACCGTAGATTCGTAGATGACGATATCGCCACGCTTCAAATGACGGCCGACGGTCGCGCTTGCGTTCTGCAGGAGGGTGAGGACCGGCTTCCTGGCCGCGTCAACTGGCGTGGGCACCGTCACGACGTATACGTTTGCCGTGGCGAGTGCGTCGGGGTCGTCGGTCAGCCTAAGCCGAGTCGCCCGCCGTAGCTCCTTTGCTTCGACCTCGCGAGTGGAGTCGAGCGCATTCCGCAGCTCTTCGATGCGCAAGGGCGATATGTCGAAGCCGACCGTGTCGTACTGCTTCCCGAACTCCACAGCGAGCGGCAGTCCTACGTAGCCAAGCCCGATTACGGCGACGCGCGTGTCCGTCAATCCATACGTGTTCATAGTAATCCTGCCGTCTGACCGATGCTAATGTCGGAAGCTCACCTCTCCGCGAGCCCCGACAGAAGGCGACTGCAGCCGGGAGCTGCCTGGTCGAGCGGCGGTGCGGGCTTCGGGCTAGCTTTTTAACAGTGCGTGTTAGCAGCGCCAATGACATGTCTATGTGATTGCGGCGGTGCAGCGTAGCTTGTAGCTTGCGCGGCTTGGGCAGCTTGTCGGTGGGTGGCGAAACGCAGCGAGCGGCTGCCGGCAGCCGTTAAGAATGTTTCTACCCGTTAGCGCTTTAATCCGGAGTTGTTGTGAATTGGAATTCCGAGCTGACGTCCATGGAAGTGCTCCGTAAGGCGTGGAGCCAGCTTTTGGCGAAAGGCGAGAAGGACGACTCGGCTGCGGCCGCGCTTGCGCGGCTCCTAGCGCTTCGAATGGATGGGTTGGATATCGATAGCGCCTCCGGGTTGCTTCCGGTACTGCCCGTGATGCTTACCGCCAAGCAGGAATTTGCTATTCACCAGCTGGTGGATGAATTGTGCACCCTGATTCGCCGGGTGGCGAAAGATATAATGGCTTGCCCCGATGGCTTGAGCTTGTTAGGGATAGGGGATGCGCAGCACGAGAATTTTATGGCTCCATGCGCTTCCGATAGGCATGCTGCCGATATCTTGCGTGCCGACGTCATTCTCAATTGCGGCAAGCCGTACATCATTGAAGTTAACTTCAACAGCCTACTTGGCGGGAGCAGCGAAACGCCGGTTCTGACCGGTGCCTATCTAGATTGGTGTTTGCGAGCCGAGCATGGCGAAGGTATGGGTTTTACCGCCGCTAACTTTTTCTCGGCGCGCACTCATTATCTATGGTCTCTACTCCGTCGCAACCCTCTTAAGGGGCGCCCGGTTGTCGCGGTTATCGGCCTGCCGTCGGATATCGAGACATATCGTAGTTTCTTCGAGCGAGAGCAGCACTACCTGAGAAGCCACGGCGTGCTGGCCATTCTGGTGCCTCCGGAAAAGGTTGCCGTCGTTGACGGCTGGTTGGTTGCGGGCGGCCACCGTTTGGACATCGCGATCAGGCAGTATCAGCTCGGTGACGCCGTGCGCGATGAGCTGGATTTCGCCCACTTGAGGTCGCTGGAACAAGAGGCGCGGCATACGATCTTCCTCACAACGCAGCACTGCCAGCTTTACAGTAGCAAGTATATCCTCGCGGAACTGCACGCGCGGGCGCCAGGCCTTGACGCCGCCGAGCGACAGCTTGTTTACGAACATGTGCCTTGGACGGCTGTGCTGCGGGAGGGAAGGGCGAATCAGCTGGGGGATGCCGTAGACCTCTTGCCGTTCGTGCTCGCTAACCGCGAGGGTTTGGTGATCAAACCGATCGACGCCAACATGGGCCGCGGTGTGGTCGTCGGGCGCGACGTGACGGCGGAGCAATGGCGTCGTGTGGTGGAGGCCGCCGCAACGGAGGGGAGGCACGTCGTCCAGTGGTTCGTCGAAAGCGATCTATTCCCCATGCTTAGCTGCGATCCCGCTTCCGGTAACCTGCAAGAGAGTTACGTGCAGTCCGTGTTCGGACCTTATCAGCTCGGCGGTCGGCCTGGCGGAATCAATGTGCGGCAACGACGCGTGGACGACGGCTGTCACATGGTGAACTGGGATAACGACAAGATCATGAATGCGGCCCTGACGGCGTACCCAGATGTATTCGCCGCTAATGGGCAGGAGGGTGTCCGGGAGTCCTCCGCCAGGCCGAGTAAGGCAGTCCATGATTTTGACTACTGAGAGCAGCAGTTATGAAGTTCGATGACGTATGGATTGCCGGAGCCGGTGCGGCCTTAGGGAATTTAGTATCAGCGGCGGATGCAGTTGCCGACGGTCGCTACCCACGCGGGTGGGCGATGTGGGCGGGGATGTCATCGGTTTCGGTATCCGAACTGTTTCCCGGTGAGTTGGCCGTTATAGCAGGAAGGGAGGCGCTGCAGAGTTCCAGTATCGATCCGGGCGCCATTGGGCTCCACGTGTTTTCAAGCATGTCGTTTCCGGGGCTTTATGCGTGGCCGGTATCTCATTTCGTTGCGCGTCGGCTGATTCCGCCGTTCTCTGGTTTGTCCTTTTGGAATAATGCTTTCTCGGCTAGCTCGCTGGCGGCGATCGAGATCGGGGCGAGTATGATGTGTGGAAGGCCGGATATCCAGGCAGCGCTTCTCACGACAGGCGATCGATTCCATCTCCCCGATGTAGATCGTTGGAAGCACGACAGGGGCTTGGTCTTCGGCGACGGCGGCGGTGCCCTGGTACTGAGTCGCGCGGGAGGTTGGGCGCGACTGAAGTGCGTGGTGTCGTGGACGGATCCAGAGCTGGAGGAGATGCATCGGGGGGAAGATGTTCTATGTAGTATGGGGGAAACCCGTTGGCCGGTAGATCAGAGCAAGCGCTACAACGACTATTTTGCCAAAGACGAAGTCGTGCTTCCAAAGGTGGTGGAGCGTTCGTCCGATAACGCAAAAAGGTGTTTTCCGAAGCGTTGGCCGAGGCCGAGGCGAGTGTGGACGATCTTCGTTGGGTGATTGCGCCTTTCACAGGAAGAACCATGTTCTTGAAAGAGTTTTCCGAGCCGCTTGGTTTTCGTCCGGAGAACAGTCTGTTGGAGTTTGGCTGCACGTTAGGTCATCTAGGAGCTGGAGATCAAATGGTCGGGCTGCGGGAGATGATGACGAAAAATCTCGCATCCAGCGGCGACCTCATCGGGTTGCTTGGCGTCGGTGTCGGGCAGACCTGGTCGGCAGCTGTGTTAGAGGTTTGTTGACGGCTGCTGCCCCTCCGCTCACTACTAAGAATAGGAAGAAGTATAGAGCTTGGCCTGAGCGCGATCGCTCCATCGCGTTTCGCTTCCAGAAGTGTCCAGCTGCGCTGTCTCTGTTTACATAATTATCTGTTTACATAATTAGAAGCAATTCAATATGATAAAAATTCATAATTATCTTGCCCACGGCGACAGGTACGATCATGGTTGATCTTAGCGATATGCCGGTCGACGGCCCATGCGGTTGACCGCGCTGAAGGTAGGGTGAGCCAAGTCATGCTCGTTGCAGTGTTTCCGCTCCGGTGGCTTGAGTCGTTACCAGCGGCATGTGTACACGCAAGCTTTTGGTGCACGCCCTCTCAGAGTCAATTTGTAAGTGGAGCACTTTCTGTGGGGTGAATGTGGCCCGATGGACGAGAAGAAGTATCGGCACCTTTCATTTGAAGAGCTAGCAGTGGCGACGCTTGAGCGCCACTGGGGCATGGGTATGCGGGGAAGTGCACGGCTACGCAAGCTCTTGCCGGAGACGCCGCTTCACCGCCAGGTGGGCGACTGCCTGCTGTATTGGCGATGGTTATCGGAGCCAATCCGCGCCAGCCACAACGCCTGCCATGGCGGCGTGGCAGCAGCGAGAACACCGACGAGCTGCTGCGCAAGTTTCTACCTAAGGGCGCACTGTCTTCACGGTCAGTCGGATTCGACGCAACGCCGTCGTGTGCCTCCTCAACGCTTTTATTTGCAACGAACTAACGTGGGTTCTAGCAGGCTGAATGAGTCGGCCTGCTTCGGTGTGGGCATGCCGATAGAGGGGTGTGACACAGAATAAGGTGCCTTTGCGCCACTGGAAGGCCGCAACCCTGCTTTTTCGGGGCTGAGGCGGAATGGACTTGTGGGAGACTACCGAGGATGGGTGGAGAGCAGAAGGAACATGCTGTTGTAGTGGTTGATGGCGACTGTCGGAGGCAACGAACCTACCGGTGCATGATATCGACGCATCCAGGTCTGAACCTGCTATGGGTTGCTGGCTCATACGATGAAGCGTTGCAGCTTCTGGAAGAAAACTCGTCATGTGTGATGGTGATTGATTTGGCGCTCGCAGACGGGGACGCGCTTGAACTCATCAGGGTTGTTGAGCGCCGTCGGAGCGATATGCGGGTGGTTGCGGTTGCAGGCCAGTTTGATGCAAGGAAAGCCCTTGCAGCATTCGCGGCGGGTGCTCGCGGCTACGTACTAAGGGATTCCGAACTTGTGAATGTCGCCGAAGCGGCGGTGCAGGTGGCGCAGGGATATTCGCCGCTAGACCCATTGGTGGCCGGCTACGTACTGGCGGAGCTGCGGAGACTAGGCTCAAAGGCCGAGAGCAAAGAGCGGCTCGACGCGCCCCTGACAAGGCGTGAGCGCGAAGTGCTCTGTCTGCTGGTGAAGGGGCTGGCGTATGGGGAGGTGGCAAATACGCTTGGGCTTTCCATAAACACGGTATGCAGCCATATAAAGAACATCTACCGTAAGCTAGGAGTGCGGTCGCGGAGCGAGGCGGTGTATGAGGTGATGGCAGCGGGTGTGCGCGATGTTTATATATGACGACCTTGGCCTTCTTATTACAACATCGCCTGGATTTTGGGGGATGTCGTAATGTGCGCGCCATGGATGCCATCGCCCTTGATCGAACCGCTGGAAGCCTAGCTCTTCTGGCTCGGGAGCTGTGATGTCGCCTGGAAAGGAGGGTTCCATTTGCGTTGGTCATGCTCAGGTGCAGGTTTGGCTGGTGCCGCTCGATGGACTCACCGATAGTGTACGGAGTGCGTGTTCGGCTTGGCTTGCCCCGGCCGAGGCCGAGCGGTATGGCCGATTCATCCAGGCAGAGGCACGCGATCAGTTTCTTGTGGCGCGGGCGTGCTGCGAGCAACGTTGTACCGCTATACGGGTATCCGCGGATCGGCCCTGCAATTCCGTACAAACCGGTTTGGGCGCCCCTATCTGAAAAATCGCGATACTCCTCAGTTCAATTTATCCCATACGCGCGGGTTGGTCGCGCTCGCGATTACCCATGAAGGCGAGGTTGGCGTGGATGTCGAGGACTTCACGCGCGGTGCAGATGTGCGAGCCCTTGCAGGCGGCTTGTTCTCGCCGGCTGAAGCGGCCAAGGTCGATTCCGCGTCCGGCAAGGCGGCTAAGGAGCTGTTTTTCCGCTTGTGGACGCTAAAGGAGGCTTACGTAAAAGCGCGAGGCGCTGGACTGAGTATGGCGCTGGATCGATTTAGCTTCGGGCAGTTAGGGGCTAACCCGCAACTATTGCCGGCATCTGACGACGAAGCGGAGGCGGAGCGGTGGCGGTTTTTCAGGCAACGGTTACGCCGCGCCATATCCTTGCGGTAGCGTATGCGCCCGAGCTTAGCAGGCGGGCCCCGGTCGCCGTCCGCTGGCTGGACAATATCGCTAACATCCTCTAGCTACGCAACGTGTAAGACTCTTGTGTAGAACTGTCGATGGCCTCTGTCTTGGCTTTTGGCCACAAGGGTTGCCTCTCGCGTGCCTTAGCCCGGCTTACCGTCCACTCGCGGTTGCGTCAGATAACGCCAAAAGATTGCCAGATACAGCACAAAGCCCAAGCTCCAGACGAGTGACGAGAGTCCGTAGCCAGCGAAAAAGTGCCATTGTGGCGTAAGCACCGGGGCGAAGCTGCGTACTAAAGCGCCCAGGAGTACGCAGATAAAAGCCAGCCGGATCGCCGGCGCGTGAGAGAGCGCATAGCGCCCGGTGTGGCGTTGGCCGGCAATGGCCAGCACTGCGAGCATTGCCATGCCGATAGCGCCGCTTGTGAGAAGATGGCGAGCGTGGTTGGCGGGGAAAACACCGAGCAGGTAGTCTAGCCCGATCAAACCAAACCCCAGCGCCAGCAGCCAGTAGGTGGTATAAAGGGCGGCGACGTAGCTATGGCGCAATACCTTCCCTAAGTGCCAATCGTTGAGCAAATTGAGTACGGCCGCGGCAGCCGCGAGAGCGATCCAGCCGGTAATCGCCTCCTGTGGCAGCCATAGATCGAGGGCCAGAAAGGCGATGATGGCGGCCATGGCCAAGTTGCGCCGCGGCGGCCGGGCCAGGTAACGTTGCTCGTGTTCGCCCAGCTCGTTCAGCGCGCCGTTGACGATCTGCATGGAAATCCGGCTGACGGCGGCGACGATCAGTAACAGGAATATTCCTGCCGCGAGGTTCAGGGCGCGCAACGGCGCCAATTCGACCCAGCCGGCCCAGGACAAGAATACCAGTAGCTGGGCCCCCCACAGCGCCAGCAGCAGATACAAGAATACGCGGTGGCGGCGGCGCGCATCCTGCCAGAAGGGGGGCCTACGTACGCGATCAGAAGGCCGAGAAAGGTGAGGTTGGTTACGGCCGCCGTTAGCAGGCCGAGCCAGCCGCTTGCCCACAATGCCAGTCGGCCGGCTAACCACAACACGATCAGTATCAGCAGCGCCTTGCCGGTAACGGGGCGGGTACCGGTAAAGTCCGGCGCTGCCGTGAGTAGAAATCCCGCCAGTCCGGCGCCGGCAAAGCCGAACACCATTTCGAATGCATGCCAATCGATGGCCCTGTCCGGCAGCGGCATGATGCCGGACAGGGCTCCGGCCCAGTACAGGCCGGCAACCGCCCCGTAGCCGGCGGCGAGCAGGAAGAAAGAGCGAAAACCATAGGCAAGTAATCGCGGCGGTGTACTCATGATGCCGACTCCTGCGCAGCGCCGGGCAGGGCGAACGCGGCGGCCACCGCCGGTTCGTCCAGGAGAGCTTGCACGTGCCGGTACAGCCAGGTGTTGTCGCGGCTACTCCAGGAAGCCTCCAGCCGCC
Organism: Alkalilimnicola ehrlichii; assembly: GCF_003399765.1. Classification (GTDB taxonomy): domain Bacteria; phylum Pseudomonadota; class Gammaproteobacteria; order Nitrococcales; family AK92; genus AK92. The sequence goes on from NZ_NFZV01000014.1 coordinate 44,808, forward strand.
GCCGATGAACGATCCGGCCGGGTTCGGGGGCGAGTACCAGCACTTCGTGGCTGAGGCGGACGGCCTCCATCAAATCGTGGGTGACGAATAGCACTGCGAGCCCGCGGTCGCGGATTTCGGCAAGCAGCTGGTTCTGTAGCTCTTGTCGCAGCCCGATGTCCAGGGCGCTGAACGGTTCGTCCAGCAGTAACAGGTCGGGCTCGATAGCAAGGGCGCGCGCCAGAGCCACCCGTTGCCGCATGCCGCCGCTGAGTTCGTGCGGATACTTAGCCAGGGCAGCTGCTTCCAGGCCGACCCGTTTGGCCAGTATCAGGGCGGCGTGGTGGCGTTCGGCTCGCCGTATGCCGGCGGCTTTCAGGCCCAGGGTCAGGTTTTCGCCGGCCCGGTACCAGGGCAGCAGTCGCGGTTCCTGAAACATAAAAGCGGTGCGCGCGAAGGTGTTGCTGACCGTGCCGGTATCGGGTTCGGCGAGACCGCCAGCCAGCCGCAGTAGCGTGGTTTTGCCGCAGCCGGAAGCACCGACCAGGGCCATAGCTTGACCGGGGCGCAGGGTCAGCTCGATCGTTTGGAGTACCGGTGTCGGGCCGAACCGGTGCGATATGCCTCCCAGGTGCAGCTTCCGCTCACTTGCTTTCGTTGTCACGCCACATCTCCAAGCGCCGCTTGAGCGGCTCCAGCAACAAGTATTCGGTGACTAACAGCAGGCCGACGATACTGACGATCCAAGCCATGGCCGCTGCCGTGTCCAGATGCGAGCGCGCCACCGCCAGCCCAGCGCCGACGCCGTCCGGGGTGGCCAGCAGTTCCGCCATTACCACGACTTTCCAGGACATGCCCAGGGCGCTGATCCAGGCCGGAAAGAGGTAGGAGAGGATGTGTGGCAGGTAGACTACGCGAAAGCGCTGCCAGGGCGAGAGCCGAAAGGCCAATGCCATCTCTTTAAGTTGGCCGTCTAGGGTACGGCTGCCTTGCAGCGCGCCGACGAAGATCAACGGCAGGGAGGCAATGACCACAGTGAAAATCGGCGAGGCGTCGGTAGCGCCGAACCAGATCATCGCTAACACGACCCAGGAAATCGGCGGGATGCCCATGAGTACGGTGACCAACGGGCGAGCGATCACCGAAGCGGTCAGGGACAACCCAGCCAGAATGCCCAAGGTCGAGCCCAGTGCCAGAGCAATGCCGAAGCCGCTTATTGCCCGGTAAGCCGTTACCGCCACCGCTTCGCCCAGACTGCCATCCAGCCCCAGCGCCCATAGCGCTTGGAAAGTGGCTCCCGGCGAGGGTAGGGCTAGGTCGCCCCAGATTCGGTTGCCGAGGTCCCAGACAGCAAGAAACATCAACAGGCTGGCGATTGCGCCCCAGCCGCTCCAGAGGTAGCTCAGCGTCGCGGTTGCCCCGCCACGCAGCCGCCTGCCCAGCCGGTTACTCATCGAAATAGAACCGTTCCGGGGGCAGTTGGCCGCCGATCAGCGCCGGAGTCGTGCGTTCGAGCACACTGTAGAAGTGCTCTAGTTCGGCGCGGGCGACGGCGGCCGGTACCGCCCGTAGCTGGCTATGGGCAATTGCATCGACCACGGCCGGCGGTTTCAGCATCCCGCTGTGGCGGGCGACCATCTCGCCAGCGGCTTCGGGGTTGGCCAGTACCCACTCCAGGGCTGCTGCGTATTCGTGCTGCACCCGGGAGCGCAGTGCCGGCGATAGTTCGCCGACGGCGCTCAAGCCGGCCTGCGGTATCCGCGACTCCCGTTCGAATGTCTCGCCCCAGGCTTGTTGGAGATCTATCGCCCGGTGGAGTTCCGGAACGATCTGGCTCAGTGCGGCACCCTGTGTCTGGTAGAGGGCCATGGAGGCGGCCGGCTCGCTCAGCAAAGCGTGATCGACCCGCCGCACGATGAGTAGCTGCATGGCATCCATAGGGCTTGCCACATAGCGCAGCCGCAGATCCCGGCGCTCGTCTAGGCCGTTAGCCCTTAGCAGTTCGCGGAGTACGACGTCTGGCATGTCGCCGCGAAACGGCACGGCGATTTCTTTGCCGGCGAGGTCGGCCAGGCTATCCAGCTCGGCGTCGCGGGATACGACCCAGAGCAATCCCCAACTGGAAATGTTCAGCAGCTGTAAGTCTATGCCGCGGTTGTGTAGGTTGGCGGCGACATTACTTGGGAGGGCAACGAAGTCGACGTTACCTCTTAGTAGCAGTGCCCGCACCTGGTCGGGGTCGCGCCATTCTACGTATTCGACCTGCTCGGCGATGTCGTCCAGGGCGCCGGACTCGACCATGCGGATGAGGGGAAAGGAGACCGCCGCCGGAGGCCCGGCCAGTACCAGCCGTTCCTGGCGCTCGGCGGCGGCCGTCGTGCCGGTTAGCAGCAGGGCGATGCCGAGAAGCAGAAGGCCGCATTGGCGGATACGTTGTTTCATGGCATTCCTCCGTGTTGAGGTGGTAAGCATAGTGCCCGAACGCGGTGGGCCTGCTCTTGATTCCGGTCTATTGCAGCGGCCCCGGCAGGGCCGTCGTGCGTTCGGTTCGTCAGAACGCTGCGTTCAGAGTCAGTTGCAGGTTGCGGCCCGGAGCGTTTGGCTCCTCGCCGCTGCGACCGGCGGTTAGGTGCTCGTGGTAGCTTTCGTCGAGCAGATTGGCGACCGCGAAGCGTAACTGGCCCTGGCTCAGGCCGAGCAGGGGGCCGAAGCGGTAACCCATGCCGACATCGACGGTAGTGAAACCTCGGGTCTCGTCCTCAGTGTTATTGGTCAGCTGGCTGCCGATGCGGTCTTGGCGTGCCACCGTGCGCACGGCCGCATCCCAGTTGAAGCCGCGCGGCGGAGCGTAGCGTAGGCCCATGGTGGCCTCCCGCGGCGGAACCTCGGCCAGCGGCTCGCTATCGTGCTTGTTCTCCCCGCGCAGGTAAGTGAAGTAGCCAAAGGCTAGGTAGTGACCGACCAGGCGCCGCTCGAACTCGGCTTCTAGGCCGGTGAGGGTGACTTCGGCGAGGTTTTCGGTGCGCTTGATGGGCAGACCCAGTTGCGGATGTGTCTGGTCGGTGACGCGGCCGGTAATGTAGTCGTCGATCCGTGAATGAAACGCCGCGACGGCGTAGCGGGTATTCGGGGTGGCGCCTTTTATGCCCAGCTCCAGGGTGGTGCTGACCTCGGGGTCGAGCTGCGGGTTGCCCTGGTGGAAGTGGCCGTCGCCGCGCGGGGCCCATTCGAAGCGTTCTCGCATGTCGGCGGCGCGGTAGGCACGGCCGAGGTTGGCGTACGGGTTGAGCGCTGGGGCCAGATGGTAGACGCCGCCCAGCGACCAGGACAGGGTCGTGGCGGTATGCTCCAGATCCTCCGGGTTTGGGTTACCGGATTCAGCGGCGTCGCCGGCGATGCGATCGAAGCGGGCGCCAGCCTTGAAGGTCCAGCTATCGAACAGGATCTCGTCCTGAAGATAGACGCCGATGGCTTGGATGCGGCCGTCGCTGAACGGGTCGTTGCGTTGGGCGTCGGCAAAGGGGTCGTTTGGGTTTGGCGGTTGCAGCGTGGGGCGATCCTGATAACGCTTGGGGTCGCCTTGCATCTCCCAGGCATCTAAGCCGAGGCTGACGACATGGCGTTCTCCCGGGGCAAAGTTCAGGTTGAGACGGCTGCCGAGCGTCGAGAAGGTAACGTCGGTGCGGACGATATCGCGATTGTGGCCTTCGCTATAACCGCGGATCAGCCGATGTACCTCCTGCTGATAGATGCTGGCACGCAGCACCGGCTCGGCGGTGCCGCCGAAACGGTGTTCGTAGGCCGCTTCATAGAGGGTGCGTTCCTGTTCGGGGGAGCGTAGTACGGTATGTCCTACCGCGGGGTGGTTGTGGGCTTGTCGCGAGCCCGGATACCAGACATCTTCGTCGATCTGCTGCTGGGCGGTGAATTCGAGCATGCCCTGGTTGCCGGTGCGCAGGCGATAGTTCAGCCCCAGCGCTTGGCGGTTGAAGCCGGTGTGCGGTTCGGTGCCGTCCGGTGTTCGGTAGTCGTCGACTTCCAACGCAGAGGCGTTCAGGGTCAGTGCGTGGTCGGGGTTGCTTATGCGCAGCGTGGCGCCAATGTTGCGGCCGTCGTCAACGCTAGAGGCGCCGACGGTGATGTCGCCGCCTACTTGGGGTTCTGCACTGAACTCCGCCCGGTTAGTGATGATGTTGACGACCCCCCCATGGCGCCGCTGCCGTAAAGCACCGAGCTGGGCCCTTTCACCACTTCGATCCGCTCGACTTGCTCCAGCGCTATCATGGAGGCGATGGCGCCGGCAGGTTGGGCCGAATTCAGGCGCACACCGTCCACTAGGATGACGATGTGTTCTTTCTTCAAGCCGCGCAGCACGGGGTTCATACCCCAAGCGCCGTCGCCGGCGGTCGCTAGCCCCGGACGGCCGCGCAGCAGTTCGCCAACGTTGGTTGCACCGCTGGCAACGATTTCGTCGCGCTCGATGACCGTGACCGCCTGCGGCGTGTGGAGGGATTTAGCGGCATGGCCGGAGGCGGTGATCGTGACCGGATCGAGCAGCTGCGGCGGCGTTTCCGCGTGCGACAGCAGAGGTAGCCCTCCCAGTAGACAACCGGCAGCGATCAGGAGGGGCGAGGCCTTGTCGTTTTGCATCGTGCACCTTCATATAAAAGCGTTATAGCGAGCAGCGGTAACGGTGCATCGATTATGGAATGATAATGATTCGCATTCATTGAGTAAGATCAAGGCTTGTCGATCGGAACATGGCCTCGCTGAGCGGGTCTTATAGATACAAGCCATTGGAAGGAGGTTGCATGGCGACTTGTACGGCGGAGCATCACGCTAACCATAGCCATCGGCATGGCGCCGACTGCGGGCACGTCGCGATCCGGCACGACGGGCACATTTGCTATCTGCACGATGGCCATTTGCACTATCCGCATGGCGATCATGTGGACGAACACGTCATCGCAGTGAGTACGACAAACCCGGTCGACTGCACGCCCGGACATAGCTGCGGCGCCTACGAGACAGGGCATGTGCATGGCCCGGGCTGTGGCCATGAAGCCGTGCCGCACGGCGATCACGTCTGTTACCTCGTCGACGGCCATCTGCACTATCCGCACGGTGATCACTGCGACGACCACGGGCGAATAGAACTCGCCTGAATACGTGCCGCTGCCGGAAAGGAGCGGAAGGCGGCTTATCGGCGGGTAAGTAAGGCCTTCCCTCCTGCGATAAGGCCATTCCCGCACCGGAGGGTGCCGGCAGGCGAGTGCGACCGAGGCGAACTCGCAGGGGCAATTTTCTATCGCTTTAGCATGCTGTTATTCTTGGCTGCTGCTGTGTCCGCCGCCAAGGAGAATCCAGATGCAAGGCGACCCTAAACTTATCGAGATGCTTAACCGGCTGCTTGCTGGTGAGCTTGCCGCCATCGACCAGTATTTCGTGCACTCGCGCATGTACGAAGACTGGGGCCTGCAGAAGCTCTACGAGCGTATCGAGCACGAACGCGAGGACGAGGTCGGCCATGCCGATCGTTTGATTAAGCGCATCCTCTTCCTCGGCGGGACGCCGGACCTTTCGCAGCGCGAGCCGCTAAACATCGGTAAGGATGTGCCGGAGATGCTGCGCAGCGATCTTGAACTCGAGTACGCCGTAGTAAAAGCGTTGAAGGACGTTATCGCTTACGCCGAGCAGATCGGCGATTACGTCACCCGAGACATGCTGGTCGAGCTTCTGGACGATACCGAAGAAGATCACGCCCATTGGTTGGAGCAGCAGCTGGCGTTGATCAAACGGTTGGGTTTGGAAAATTATCAGCAGTCGCAGCTTTAATCCGCGGCCGCCCGTATGGCTGGCGGCGTGCGGGCGCATGATCGCCAGCACGCCGCTTGCTGCTACTACCGCTGCGGGCGCTATTCCGGCACGTAGATCATGCTGCCGTCCGGCAAGCGGTAAGCCACCCCCGCCTTGACGCCCTGGCCTTCGCCGATTTCGCCGGTGGCTTGATAGTGTTCCAGCGTCTCGCCCTGTTTGATGATGATTTCCATGTCCTCGCGGCCGGGGTTGGTGACCACCATGACCTCTTCGGCGGCGGCAAAAGGATTTAGTGGATTCTCCAGCATCACGATTAGCAATATGCCGATGATTACCAGGAAAACGTCGATGACGTTGACCACCGACAGCATGGGGTCGTCCTGATCGTCCGCGTCCAGATAGCGCATGAGGTTCTCCTAGTTATTGGCCACAGTGCGTACCGCCGGCAGCGGCTCGGCGGCGGCCGTCGGCGCGCGCGCCAGTTCGTGCTCAATGGTGCGCAACTCGTTAAGCAGCCAGCGCCGGCGCACGGTGAGAATGAAGAAGCACAGCGAAGCGGCGATCAGGGCGATGATCACCGCCGCGAAGGCAATCACTAGATTTTCGCTAATGCCGCGACTGTTGCCGTCGGCCAGCGCCAGCAGAGCCGGGCCCATGGGGATCATGGTCGCGATAAGCCCCAGCATCGGCGCGGTGCGGGAGCCAATGCGCAGCGGCTCCAGCCAGCGCAGGATAAGCAGCTCCAGGTCGGCCAGTTCGGTGTCCGGGTGACGGCGCCAGTGGCTTATCAGGGCCGGCGTATGGCGGCCGCGCCGGCGCTGTAGCGCCTCCAGGGCGAAACCGCCAAGGGCATAGAAGGCGTAGCCGAACAGGCCGAGGATGATGAGTAGCACGGGCGCTAGAAACACCTTGGTGAGCTCGTACATGGTGCTTTCGATCAGGAACATGAGTTTCTCCTATTAGTAATGACAAGATCGCCAGTGCGACGGGGTCCTGGCACCGCACCTTGCAATGGTCAGGCCTTCCTTAGCCGTCGTTGGGCGAGTGCCTGGCGCAGGCCGCCGGCGGCGAATACGCTGAGCAGGGCGATTAACAGTGCCAGCAGCAGCGGGGACTGTTCGCCGCTCGACGGCGTCACCTGGGTGAGCTGCTGACCGCTGACGAGCGGTTCCGCCGCCGCCCCCGCGTCCGCGGAAGCACCGGCGTCGACGGCCGCTGCCCCCGGGCCGAGGCCGAAGCCGGTGCTGGCGAGCGTTTGCAGGTAAGGCTCAAGCAGGCTGCTGGCGGGCAGCACATCGTGGTCCTGCTGGAGTTCCTGGTAGGTGGCACTGAGGCTGGCTAGCGTGGCGGCGTCGGCATCCCAGTAGTCCTTGCGCGCCGCCTCCAGCAGGCGCTCGATCACCTGCGCCAAGGCGTGCGGGTTGTGTTGCTCGAACCACTCGCGCATGCCTAGCTCGTATTTGTCTTCGACGTAAATGTCGTGAAAGGCCTGCCACTGGTCGTCGCGTACCACGGCCGGGTCGGTAACCTGCCAGCCCCAGAAGTTGTTGACGCTGCCGAGGATCTCCAGCGTGCCGGCGTAGCCTTCGGCGTGCAGAGCCTGAATCCAGCCGGGATGGAATTGGCGGCTGCGCAGCTCGCCGGCGAGAAAACGGGCGGCGCTCTCGTAGCGGCTGCGGCTGGGGTCGCGCAGGTTGGAGATGTAAAGCTCGGGGCTGGTGCCGTTGACGTGCCTTGCCGCCAACGAGATCCCGCCCAGGTATTGGAACGGATCGTCGGTGGTGAGCATGCCGTAGAGGTTGGACGAGCGCGACAGCACGGCTGCCTCGACGCCCTTGAGCTGTTCGGCATAGAGGTTCAGATCGTCTAGCTTGCGGCCCCAGTGGTTCGGATTGGGGCCGAAGGCGTACTGCATACGGGCCAGGTACAACTCGGCGAGCTTGCTTTCGTCCTCCCAGCTGTCGCTGGCGAGCGTGGCATCGTCCAAGCCGGTGCCGTAGCTGCCGGTGGGGCTGGAGAAAATACGGGTGACGGCAAGTTCCCAGGCGCTCTCGGCGTCGTATCCGCGCGCTTGGAGATCGGCCGCGAGCCGCTGAGCGTTCGTCCGCAATGGATTGTCCGGCTCGTCGAGCTCGGCCACCGCAGCCACCGCGGCGGCAATGTGGCCCATGACGTTGGGGAATTGATCGCGGTACAGGCCGGTGGCCGAGACGACCACATCCACCCGCGGTCGGCCCAGCTCGGCGGTCGGAATCACTTCGATGCCGCTGATCCGTCCGGCGCGGTCCCACTGCGGGCGTACGCCGAGGGCATGGAATACCTGCGCTTCCAGCACGCCGAGGTGGCGCATGGTCTCGACCGACCACATGGAGAAGGCGAGCTTCTGCGGGTAGTGGCCGTGGGCAGCATGGTGGTTGGCAATCAGCTCGTCGATGGCGGCGGCGCCGGCAGTATAGGCCTGGCGGGTCGGCACTTTGGAGGGATCGAACCCATAGAGATTGCGCCCGGTGGGTAGGCTGTCGGGATTGCGAATGGGGTCGCCGCCGTAGCTTGGCTCGACGAAGTCGCCGGCAAGCGCAGCCAGCAGACCGGCAAGCTCGCCGTCTGCAGCCAGGGCGGCGTGATGGCGGCGAGCCAGCTCCAGCTGGTTCGCCAGCGCCGGATCGGTGTCCGCCGGCAGCGCTGCTTGGTCGATGAGATGGCGTTGTAGAAAGGCATACGGTTTGCTGGCGATAAAGTTCTGATAGTCGTCGACGAAAAGCTCGTCTAGGTCTTCCAGGTCGAGGAGGGCGTAGAACGGCTCGCCCAGCATTTGCATGACCGTGCTTAGCCGATGCGTGGGCTTGGCGGTGGTGGCGAAACTGTGTAGGCCCAGCGGCTGAGCCAGTTGTGCCAGCTCGTGTAGGTAGTCGTGGAGGTCGCGTTCAAAGGCGGTGAAATCGGTCGCGGCGGCAGCAAGATCCCAGCCTAAGTCCTTGTACAAGGTGTCTTCCGCAACCGCTTCCAGAATCGCCTGCCGGGTCTGCGCCTTGACTTCGCCCTCGTCCAGCAGCTCGTATTCGTGGATGAGATCGTGCACCGGCATTAGCTCCCGGTGCAGGCCGGCCGGACGAAACGGTGGCGTCTGGTGGCTGATAATGGTGGCGCGACCGCGCCGCTTGGCCTGGGTGGACTCGCCGAGGTTGTCGACGATGTAGGGATAGATCACCGGGGTGTCGCCCAGTACCAGGTAGGGGTACTCGGCGATGCCGAGCCCTCGTTCCTTGCCCGGTGTCCACTCCTGGCTGCCGTGGGTGCCGAAGTGGATTAGTGCATCGGCGCCGAACTGTTCGCGCACATATAGGTAGGCGGCCATGTAAAAGTGATTCAGGGGCACCGCGGTATCGTGGTAGATCGCCGTTTCGGCGTCCTCGCCGCGTTGGCCGCGCGGCGGTTGCGGCAACAGCACCAGCTTGCCGGTCTCGATGCGCGGTACCACAAAGTAAGCCTCGCCGTCGCGCTGGATCACCATGGGGTCCTGCTCCGGCTCGCCCCAGCGCGCGGTTACCTCGGTGCTGAGCTTGGCTGGCAGGTTGTCGAACCAACGCTGGTAGTCGGCGAGCGGAAGTAAGACGGCGAGGTCGCGTTCCAGCAAGTCGTCGAGGGCGTCGTCGCGGTAGAAGGGCCGGAGCAGGGCGGTACCTTGCTCGATCACGGTCTCCTCGGCGAGCGGCGACACGTCGTAGCCGGCCGCCGCCAGGCCCGCCGTCACCCGTGCCAGGCTACGCGGTACGTTGAGGAAGGAGGCCGAGAGATTACGTTCGCCCGGCGGGTAGTTGTAGAAGAAAATCGCTACTCGCTTGTCGGCATTGTCCAGTCGGCGCAGGCGGGCGAGGTTGATCGCTTTTTGCGCCATGCTCTGCATCTGGGCGGGAATAGCTACGGTGCTGCCGTCTTTGACTGCGGCGACGACGAGCGGGTCGCTAACGCCGGCGCTCTCCGGCATGGCGAGATAGAAGGGAATATTACCGGTGGGGATGCCGACTGGATCGTTCTCCCAGTGCGCGGCGTCGCCGCTGCGCCAGGTAATTGCCTGTAGCACCGGCGCTCCCAAAGCGCGGTATTCTTCCAAACGGGTGGCTTGGTACATGGGCTGGAAGCTAATCAGTACGTCCGCCAGCGGCTCGCCGTCCGCCATCAGCAGCCGTTCCAGTTCGCCGTGTTCCACCATAGAGACGTAGAGCGCCAGCGGTTGAGCGCCGAGCGCTTCGATGCGGGCGATCAAGTCGTCGACCGGCTCGGTGAGCCCGTTGGCGATGTTGGACTGGTGCAGAACAATACCGATGAGCGGGAGGTTGCCGTGTTCTCGGTCCAGCCCGTCGAGATAGCCTTCAAGGTCGGTGACCACCCGCTCGGGTAGGCGCGGGTGGTAGAAGCCGGCGCTGGGGAAAACGATGGGGGCCGGCACCGTGGCGCGGTCGCCGCCGTGCATCGCCGCGACATAACGAATAAGGTTACGGTAGTTGGTCTCGCCACCGTTGCGGAAGTAAGCGTACAGGCGCTCGACATCGGCTTCGGCAAGCCCGGCTGCGTGCGGGCCCGCCGCGGATACCAGCAGCCGTGGGGGGAGTGCCGGAAGGTCGGCGAGCGCCTCCTCAAGACGGTTTCCGTCGCTTGCTCGCGGACCGTCCAGCAGTAATAAGTCGGCATTGGCAAGCTGCGCTTGCAAGGCGTCCGGCGTCAGCCGCTCGATATAGGACTGTTGCAGTGCGACGCCGTGTTCGGCGGCGAATTTGCGCAGGTATCGGTATTTGCCGTCGAGTACGAACTCCGTACTGAGGACCAGCATACGAGGTGCTTCCGCTGCCTGTGCTGCGGCCCGGAGCGGGAGGAGCGCGCAGGCAAGTAGCAGCAGTGCCGGCAATAAGGAGAAGAATCGATGGCGCCCAGCTACAGCCGTAGCGAAGGCCGGCATCTCTCGACCGCGTGCGGGTCGGGCGCGGCGAGCACCGATAGCAAGGCCGCTCGGGCGAAGGGCGAGCAGGAGGGCGGTGATCGGTTTCATGGCGTTTGCTGTGCCTCTTGAAGGTCGCTGCGGCCGTGGCCGGATCGGTGGTGCCGATGCCGGCCGTGGCTTGGGATTACGCTGGGCGCTTAGAAGCGGGCGTCGACGCGGCGAAGTAGAACCGTCCTTGTTCCGGAAAGCTGTAATGGGGCGACTTGTCGGTAAGCCGCTCGTCGGTGAGGTTTTCTACCCCCACGCGCAGCGTCAACTGGCTGCCAAGATCCTTGGCGACGCCGGCGTGCCAGAGGGTGTAGGCCGGCAGTTCGACATCGTTGCCGCCGACATAGACCACCTGTTTACCGGTGTACTGGGTGCGCAGGTTGGTCCTGAGCCCCAGCGGCCGGTGTGCCCAACCCAGTCGCAGGCCGGCTGTATGGCGCGGTCGGTTGGCCAGGGTTGTGCCGCTGTCGCGATCCTCGGCATTCAAGTAGGTGTAGTTCGCCGCGAGTGTGAAGCCGGCCGGGAGTTCGGTATCAAGCTCCGTCTCCACTCCGCGAATGCGCGCTGCGGCGACGTTGGCGTGTTCGTAGACTTTGCCTATGAGCGCCTCGCAGTTTTGTACGCACTGGTTGACGATCAGGTCTTCGACGTCGTTCTGGAACAACGTGACGCTAGCGTGCAGAGGGCCCTGCCAGACTTCGATACCGAACTCGTAACTGTCGCTATACTCGGGTTTGAGATCGGGGTTGCCGGAGAAACTGTGGGCGCCCTGGAAGAAGTACTCGGGCGAGATCTGCTTGAGCGTCGGTGCCCGGAAACCGTGGCCATAACCGCCCTTGACGGTCACCCAGTCGGTGGGGTGGTAGACAAGGTAGCCGCGCGGGCTGAACTCGGTACCGAACAGTTCGTGACGGTCGGCGCGCAGGCCCAAGGTCAGATTGATCGTCTCGGTCAGGTGCCATTCGTCTTGCACGAACACGGCTTGGTGAGTGACGTCGCCCTCGCCGCCACGCATCATCTCGTGTTCCAGGCTCTCGATGCGGTACTCGCCCCCCACGGTAAGCTGGTGATCGTTTAGATCAAGGCGGATGTGACCGTCGACTACCTCGTCGGTGAGTTTCTGCGGCGCGGTCGGGGCAATGTCTGCGTTGTCGGTGCTGTTGGTCTGTTCCAGTACCGAACGATAGGCTCGCAGTTGTGTGGCTACCGTGCCGAAGCGGCCCTGGTGGGTGATCGCTGCGTGTTCGCGATCAAGTTGATAGCTGCTCTCGTGCAGGATCGGTGCGCCGCGGCCGGGCACGGTATCGCGCCAGCGTTCTTCGTCGCCTAGCTGGTATTCGAGGCGCAGGGTATGCGCTGCGTTGGGCGTGAAGGCCAGGCTGATGCCGCCGGAGCGCATTTCGCGGCCTTCGAGTTCGGTGAGGTCGGGGTTGTCGCGCTGCGGGGTGTCTTCCTGGCGCAGTAGACTGGCGTTGACGCCCAACGCCAGCGTGTCGGCAATCAGCGGTCCGCCGAGGTTCACGGCCAGCTGGCTGCGTTCGCCGTCACGGCCGTCTTCGCGGGCACCGCCAAGTAGCCGTGCCGAGCCGCTCCAGCGCTCCGGAATGGGCTTGGTAATGATGTTGATCACGCCGCCCAGGGCTTCGGAGCCGTACAGCGAGGACATCGGGCCGCGTACGATCTCGATACGTTCGATGGCTTCCGGCGCCACCCAGCCGTGCTGATAGTCGGAGTGACCGATTACGGCGTCGGAAGGGTTGAGCCGTTTGCCATCGATCAGGATAAGCGACTGGTGACTCTCCATGCCGCGCAGCTGGATCGTCTTGCGGCCGCTTAGGCCAACGCCGCCGAGGCTTACTCCCGGTGCGTCGCGTACCAGTTCGAGCGCATCCTGCGCCGGCCGCTCGCGCAGCCGTTCGCCCTCGATCACCGTGACGGCGGCTGGCACGCCCCAGAGGCGATGCTCGCCACCGGTGGCGGTAACCACCAAGGTATCCAGTTGTGCCACTTCGTCGGCCGCCGCCGCCGAGATGCTTAAGAAACCTGTGATGATCGCGGCGATAGTTGCCGTACCGGCCGGGCGCAGAGGAAGAGCCATGAGAAACCCCCTGTAATATATAGAGGTGGTGGTTCCTGGCTGGCTGCACGCCGCGAGCGAGGCTGGCTGGCTGGGATGTGAACGTCTGTTTACGCAGACATTGCTATTATTCGCGAATGATAATCATTACTATAAAGACATGCAAGCACGCCCGCGATGCCGTCGATGGTTGCCGTTTTCAGTTAACAGTGGAGACGGACGTGGACAACGTTCGGGACGGTTCGACCGTTGCCGGTAGTCTTGTTTTGGCTGCCCCGCTTAGTGTCGCGTTACGTTTGGCGCCGGGGCGACGCCGAATCGGCGCACGGTCAGGGTGTGGGCGTGGTTGAGCAGGCGTTGGCTTTCAACGACGCCTTCAGGCCATTGCTGAAGAAAATTAAGCGCCGGAACCAGATGATGCCGCAGCTCGGCAAGGCCGTTGCGTCTGAGTACTTCCGGTAAGCAGGGGTCTTCGATGATGTCGACCAGTCGCCAGTATGCTCGTTGTACTGTCGAGAAGGCCTGTTCCATCTGCCCGAGGCGACGATAACAGTTAACGAGGCATTGACAGGTGAATCCGTAAATGCGCGGCGTCGGCAGGTCTTCCGCGCGATGCAGTAGAAGCTGCTCGGCCTCGTGAACGGCGGTTAGAAAGTGTTGCAGCGCCTCGGTGTGCGCTTGGTGCGCGAGTGCCTGATGCGCCGCCTTAGTTGCTTGGCGCCAGTTCGAGAGGTTGGTTTCAGCCAGCATGTCGGCTCCCGGATGTTGTTGCTTCCCTCTGTAGTTTATAAACGATAATCATTCGTATTTACAAGTGGGTGCTTACTTCGCTTGTATAAAGTGCTAACGGCGGCACATACAGCAGCGGTTGTGCTACGAGAAAGCCGCATACCGCCTGCGGGCGAGGCTTAAAGAATCAGGCTTTACAGGGGGAGAGGGAGAAGGATACGGGCCATAGCGGATGGTTATGGCCCGCTTGAGTCATTCGCGAAGCCAAAGACTATGGAAGATTATTCCAGAGCTGGCAGCGATGAAAGCTGGAGAAGGCTGTCTCGCTGATGGTTTCGGAGCCGCCGGCATTTAGCTGCATGATCTCTTGGGCGGCGACGAACGGAGGCCAATAGGTGTCGCTGCCATTGTTCGGATCGCCGTACTTGGCGAAGTTGGTCCAGTAGCGGATCATTTTGTGGGACAGCGCAAGCTGCTCCTGTGTAGTACCGCGTGCTAAAAACTCTGCGTCCGTGCCGAAAACGTAGGAAATCTCGAACGCGTGTGAGGCGCCGAGCTCGATCACGCCAGGATCGAACGGTAACAGGGCCAAGGGCGCGTCTCGATCGGCGAACTCGTAGGCATAGGTTGCGACCTGTGCCGCCAACTGATTTGCCTGGTTAAGCCCACTGCAGGCGAAGACCATGTCGGTGCCGATGGCGGCCATCGCTTGCCAGACGTTGTCGTCGTACAACCCGAGCGGATAAGCATCTTCGATAGCGTCGACTATTTCGCTCTCCTCCGGCACGCCGATGCTTGCCGCAATCGTCGCGCGGTATGCCGCGGGCGGTGGGGGAGCGTCCCCCGCCAGGGCTTGTGCTGCAATGAAGAGCGTGTACTCGTCCAGATTGGTGCCGGTTAGCACCGGAACTCGTCGGAAGTTGCCGCTTTCGAAGGCGGCATGAATGGAGTCGTGGGGCTGAAACTCGGAGCCGTAGTTAACCACGAGGCCGATGCCGTCGCTAAGCGCTGCTTGTTTTTCAAGGATCTCCTCGACCGAGAACTCGCGTAGGCAGGTGGTATCGCAGTCGCTGCCAAAGGCGGCAACGCCTTGTTCGAGCGCGTCTTCCAGCGATTGTTGGTGCGGCAGTAGAGATCCGCTTTGGACGATGGCCTTGTGGAACAGGCCTTCGGTTAGTGGCGAGGCCATCAGGGAGAGAACGCTGTGACCGCCGGCCGATTCGCCAAAGATGGTGACGTTAGCGGGATTGCCGCCGAAGGCACCGATGTTTTCCTGCACCCACTCCAGGGCCAGCTTCTGATCTAGTAGCCCGTAGGCGCCGGCCGTTCCGCCTTGTTCATCGACCAGGGCCGGGTGAGCTAGAAAACCTAGTGCCCCCAAGCGGTAGTTGATCGAGACGACAACGATATCCTGCTTGACCAAGCGAGTAGGATCGTAAGCCGCGCCGCCGGAGCCGCCGGTGAAGGCGCCGCCGTGAATCCAGACCATGACCGGTAAATTCTCGGCATTGGCGGGCGCGTAAACGTTGAGGTAGAGGCAGTCCTCGGCGGTGCTGCCGGCCCCCATAATGCCGCCTTCCTGCGCACAGTCGGCGCCGAACTGGGTTGCCCGCAAGGTGCCTTCATGGGGCGCGACGGGTTTCGGCGGGGCAAAACGAAGGCCCCCAACCGGCGCAGCCGCGTAGGGGATGCCTCTAAAGCCTACCATGTCGCCGTCCATGGTGAACCCGCCGATGGCGCCTTGTGCCGTTTCGCGCACCGGTGCGTCGTTGTCGGAGCTTGAACCCGAAGAACAACCGGCCATTAAGCCGGAAGCGAGCACAAGCGCGCTTACCCCCGCTTTAATGCGTGAATATTGCATGGAAGGTCTCCTCCTTATCGTTTTATTGAGAGCTTTTAGGCTCTTTGTTGACGGGGCTTGAGCATTATTATTGGCCCGCACTCGTCGGAATGGTTTTTCGTTATTTATCAAATGCGAATTTAAAATTGTTCATTTGTTGATACAATAGTCAATATTGTGTTGTCGTGCTGCGGTATCAAGCGCTAGCGGCTGCGTGCGACAGTCGGGTGTCGGCGATGGGCCGGTCGGCGAGGCCGATGCTTGGGGAGGAGGGCGCCGTCGCGAAACGCGTGCTAGGCGCCCAGTGTTCGATGGCGTGCCTTTAACGGCTCCAAATGCGGCAGTGGTGGTTATTAAAGAAGTCTTCGCTAGGGATGGCTATCGCAATCGCCGGATCGAGATGCAGTAATCTTTCCGTGTCAACGAAACTTGGCCAAACAGGCCCATCCTCATAGTTAGGGTCGCCGTTACGGGCAAAACTTGTCCAATAGCGGATCATTCGTTCCGACAGGGCGAGCTGAGAATCGTCGGCACCACGTGCGCGGAACGCTTCGCGCTGTCCGAATAAGTAAGGCAGCTCAAAGGCATGGGCTGCGCCCAGCGCCAGTCCTGCGGGTCGTTCGGGTAGAACGGCCAAGGGGGCATCTCGGTCGGTGAATTGGTAGGCGTAGGTCGGTACATGTTCGGCGAGCTGTTGAGTTTGCATTAGGGCATTGCAGGCAAAAACCGCATCGGTGCCGATGGCGCTGAGGGCCTGCCAAACGTTGTCGTCGTATTCTGCTAGCGGATAAGCGCGAGCGATGGCGCGGACGGCAAGGCCCCAGCTGCGGCGGTCGATTAAGTTACCGATAGCATCGCGGTAGGCAGCGGCGGGCGGCGGCGTTTCCCCTGCCAGCGCGTTGACGCCGACAAATAAAGTAAATTCGTCAAGATTGCTGCCAATGAGTGTCGGGACTGGCAGGAAGCGCCCTTCCTTCAAGGCGGCGGCGATTGAGCGCTCGGGCTGTAGTTTTGTGCCGTAATTGATAAGGATGCCGATCCCCTCGATCAGCCCTGCCTGCCGCTCCAGTACGTCCTCGGTGGCGAGCGTGCGTAAACACTCGATATCGCAGTCCTTAAAGGCTTCTCTGCCAAGCCTTTCGGCGTCGGCTAGAGATTGCTGATTGGGGGCGACCGAGCCGCTCATGATAATGGCTTTATGAAATAGCCCTTCGGTTAATGGCGAGCTCATCAAGGCGAGTATGCTTTGGCCGCCGGCGGACTCGCCAAACAGGGTGACGTTAGTCGGATCGCCGCCGAAAGCCTCGATGTTCTCTTGGACCCAAGCCAAGGCCTGTTTCTGATCCAGCAAACCATAGCCGCCCGAGCGACCGTTCTGCTCTTCGCTAAGGGCGGGATGCGCTAAAAAGCCGAAGGCGCCCAAGCGATAGTTTAGCGTGACGACGACCATGTCTTCCGCCACTAAACGAGGCGGGCTATAGGGTGTGCCGGAGCCGCTGGTGAAAGCACCGCCGTGAATCCACACCATAACGGGGTGGTTATCGCCCTTCGTAGGCGCGAACACATTGAGATACAGGCAGTCTTCTTCTGTGCTGGCGGTGCCGAGGGCGCCTCCCGGTTGCGCGCAGTCGGGTCCGAATGCCGTTGCTGCTCGTACGTTGTCCCATGCGGCCGGCGGGGTTGGTGGGGCGAAGCGATGTGTGCCGATGGGCGGCGCCGCGTAAGGAATACCCCGAAAAGCCAGCATGTTTTCGCGAGCGTCGATTTCTCCGCGTACAAAGCCTTGCTCGGTCAAGCGCAGGAGAGGATCGTCGTGGGCTGCGGGCGTTGTCGGTTGGGCGCCGGCCGTAGCGCCGGCAATCATTAACAGGGCAAGTGTGCCAACACCGGCGCGCAAACGTTTCATTGTTGTTGTTCCTTATTCTGCATTAATTGGCATGAGCGTGCTGCCCGCGTCCTTGGTGTCAGGAAACCGTATTCGGCCTTGCAAGGGAGAGCGATGCGGGATGGCTAAGACGGATTATAACCGTTGCGCGAGTTTGAGACAGTGAAGAAAGCTGTCTTGTTTGCGTTCGGCAATTTGGCGTCCTGCTAGTTTGTCTTTAACCGGCGAGAACATACGGCGGGGCGCCAGCATGGCGCGCCCCGCGGGGATCGTAATCTAGTGGTGGCGATGGTGGTGGCGCGAGCGGCTGGGGTGGCGCACTTCGGCTTGCACCGTTAGCTGTTCTTCGCCGTCGAACTGTAGCGTTAACGGCACGGTTTGACCTGCCTCAAGCGGTTCCCGCACCCCGAGTAACATGATGTGCAGACCGCCCGGCTCCAGCGCTACCTGACTGTCTGCGGGAAGCTCGATGTATTCGACTTGACGCATACGCATGACGCCATCCTCGTGTAGATGGGTATGTAGCTCGACGGTCTGTGCCACCGGAGTGGCAGCACCGACTAAGCGCCGATCGCCCTCTCCTGTGTTACGCAGCACAAGATAGGCCGCGCTGTTTTCTGTGCCGGGCGGGGTGGCACGGGCGTAGGCACCGGATGCTTCTAGTGTTTCGCTTGCGGCGGGAGCCGAAAAAACACACATCATAATGGCCAATGGCCCGGCAAATGCTCTCAACGCTTGCTTCATGGGTAGCTCTCCAGGTTGTGTGGCAGATAAAACGTTAAGTCAAAAGAAAGCGGTTGTTTGGGGTGAGCGTTTATCTCCTGTCTAGTCCTGTTCCAATACGAGTAGGCCCGCCTGCGCGGGGTGAGGTACGACTTCTAGGTTTGCTTGGTAGACGGCTCGAAGGTTGTCGGCCGTGAGCGTGGCGCCGACGCTGCCGTGTGCGTAGATGCGTCCTTGGCTCAACAAGCAGATTTCGTCGGCATAGCGAGCTGCGATATTGAGGTCGTGCAGAACGGCGATAACAATGCCGCCGGCCTTAGCGATACGTTTGGCGATCTTGAGTACGGCGGTTCGTTGCCCAAGGTCGAGGCTTGCGGTCGGTTCGTCGAGCAGAAGCAGCGGCGGGTACGCACCCCAGAGGTCGGGGCGCGGGCCGATTTGGGCGAGAACGCGGGCCAGGTGAACACGCTGTGCTTCGCCGCCGGAGAGGGTTAGGTACGAACGGCTGGCAGCGTGGCCGAGCCCCACGTGTTCCAGGCATTCGCGCGCCACGGCTTGGTTTAGTGCGCGCGGCGTTAGGTGCGGGCTGCGACCCAGCTCCACGACATCGCGGACGCTAAAAGCCGCTGCGAGCTGAAACTGTTGTGGTAGAAAGCCCCGCACTTGCGCCAGGTCTCGGGTTTTCCACCGCTCAAGAGGCTTATCGTAGAGTCTGATTCGACCGCGTGGCTTCGGGTTTACCAGCGCCGATAGTAGGGTCGTTTTGCCGGCGCCGTTAGGGCCTACCAGCGCCATGAGGCAGCCTCCGGCCACGGCCAGGTCGGCTATCTCAAGTAGTGTGCGCCCGCTTTTGCGTACCACGAGTTCTTGAATCTCAAGCATACGCTAAGGCCCTCACACGCTGTCGCAGCAACGCGATGAAAAACGGCGCTCCCAGCAGCGCCGTGAGCACACCGATGGGCAGCTCGGTCGGTGCAACCAGTACGCGCGCCAACACATCGGCCAAGCTTAGGAGAACGGCGCCCATGAGCATGCAGGTAGGCAGTTGCCAAGCATGATTCGGCCCAACCAGGAGCCGTGCCAGATTAGGTACGACCAGGCCGACGAAACCGATTACGCCGCAGAAGGCGACGACGACGCCCACCGCCAGGGCGCTAAGCAATAGTAGCAGGAGCTTTAAGCGCGCCACCTCGAAACCCAGACAGGCGGCATCGCCTTCGCTGAGCAATAAGGCGTTGAGCGGCTTTACTAGGCGCGGGGTCATGGCGATCAGAAGTGCAAGTACGCCGCCGGCGACGAATACTTTGGTCCAGCTGGCGGAGGCCAGGCTGCCTAGCGTCCAGACAGTGAAATTGCGTAACTGATCGTCGGTCGCCGTATACACCAAAAGGCCTATGCCGGCTCCGGCGAGGGCGTTTACGGCGATTCCTGCCAACAGTAGGTGACTGGCATCCATTTGCCCGCGGTAGTTAGCGAGGCGGAGTACCAACAGCATCGCCGACAAGGCGCCAAGGAAGGCGAACGCGGGGACAAACCATATTGCCAGCGCTGCCGCGATGCCCGAAAACAGGACATTGCCGAGGATCATGGCCAGGGCTGCGGCCAGCGCCGCGCCCGCCGACGTGCCGATCAGGCCGGGGTCGGCTAAGGGGTTGCGAAATAAGGTCTGCATGAGCGCGCCCGCCATGCCGAGTATGGCACCGACAATGAGCGCCATCAGCACGCGGGGTAGCCTGATTTCCATCAGGATGGCGTACTGAAACGGGTCGGCAGCCCGCTCTAGGCCGCCAGCCTGGGCGATAACGGCGACGACCTCGTTCAGCGTTAATGGAACGGCGCCCTGGGCAAGGGCAAACAACGGGCTAACGATGGTGGCGGCGATCAGCATCAGGATGAGTGGGCCTCGCGCTGCGCCGGGGTTACGGGCGTCCAGACTCACGGTGTTGCTGCCTCCAGGCTAGCCCGGATGGCGTCGATGCAGCTCGGCGTACTGAGGCCCATGCCGCCGCTGATACAGTGCCCGTCGACGACATGCCACTGCCTGTTGCGTGCAGCCGGAGTACGGTTAACGCCGGGTAGGCCGAGGATGACGGGGGTGCCATCCGCTTGTAGGGCATCGCCGAGCATTAGCAGCACCTCGGGTGCGCTGCCCATAATCGCTTCCGGACTGAGTAGCTGATAGCCGGTGTGGCGGGTAACGTTGCGGCCGCCAGCCAGTTCGATCATGGCGGCGACGGTGGTGTCGCGGCCGGCTACGAGCAGGGGGCGGCCGCCGCCGCCGAGCACGAACAGGGCTTTCCGCCCCTGAGCTTGAGCGCTGCCTGTACTGGCCTCGGCAAGCTCGGCGCGGTAACGCTCGATCAGTGCCGGCGCGGCGTCCTGGCGTGCGAGCGCTTCGGCCACTTCGGTAATGCGTGCGGGGATTTCCAGCAAGCTCCATTCGCCCGGAAAAAACTGTACGTTGATGCCGACTGCCTGCAGCTGGTGCGCCATCTCAGGCGTTGCTCGGCCGTCCATTATCCAGACGTCCGTAGGACGAAACGCCAGCACGCTTTCGGCGGAGGTTTGGCGCGGCCCCCGTAGGCGCGGTAGCTCGGCGGCGCCTGGGATATGGTCCACATAACCGTGCACGCCGACCACTGTGTCGCCAGCGTCAAGCGCAAAGACGATTTCGGTAAGCTGATGGCCGATGACGACCAGCCGCTGTTCGGCCGCGAGACAGCCGGTTGCGAGCGCCATACCGATCAACCCTATGAGCGCTCTCATCGTTGCTGCTCCTTCGCGACCGGTTTGCAGCCGAACCAGCTATTGTCGGCCTGGGAGCAGATACCGCTGTCCCAGACTAAGGGCGATCGCCAGGCGGCGAGCCGGGTATGTAACTTGAACGTCGGATGGTGTGCATGCAGCACGCCGCTGCTTGAGTCGTGGTTTACCCGCGTTGGCGCGCATACGACGTCGAGCCCCACGTTGGGGCGTTGGGCACGGAACCGTACGGGCAGCGCCGCTTTATGCCAACGGGTTAAGCATTCGATCGCTCCTTGAGCGGCCGGAGTGTCGCCGGGGTAGCTTACGGCAGGCGGGCGATAAGCCGGTGTCGACGGTTGCCAAACGCGGCTTTGGTACGGGCTGCGGTAACGTTCGGCGAGCGCAACCAGTTCTCGTTCGTAGCGCTTATAAAGCACCAGTAATTTGCAAATCCCGTTGCCTTCCGCATCGAACAGTTGCAGGTGGCGCTCGCGGCCGTGCGGCCCTTGTGGATCGATAACGGCATACAGCGAATCGATGGCCGATAGAGCTAGCCGTAACTGTACTTTTTCTGCTGTGAGGGTCAGCCAGCCGTCTTTTATGTCGTGGCTCAGCTCGGCGGCGATGGCAATGGCAACACCGGCATGATGGGGAACCGCTATCAGAATTTTACCCAGTGCGGTCATGCTGGCGAGGATGGCGTCGCGCTCGCCGGCAAGCCGGGTTGCGGCCTTGCCGCAGCGGCTGGCGGCTAAACAGGCCTCGGGAAGTCGCATGGCGGCCGCCGCTTGAGGTTGGTGTAAATGGGGCGTGGCGGCTGCTAGAGCCCGCCAGGTGGCGAGAATCGCCTCGGGGTTGTGACGGGAAACGTTGTTCATGGACAGCATGGTTTGCTCTCTTAACGGGTTTGCCAGCGGATGCCCGCCCAGTAGTAACGGGTGCCGGGGTCGGTGGTTATCGAGCGCGCGGCGGTATCGGGGTCGGCCCGGTCGAGCAGGTTGTCGATGCCGGCGAATACGCGCCACTGCCTGCGCAGGAGCCGTTCCGCGTATAGGTCCAGGCGGGCGTAGTTGCGGTCGACCGGTTCGATCCCAGGCCCTTCGTTGTTATAGAAATCGACGATGCGTAGAGCGCGCAGCTCTGTGCGCCAGTTGCTTGCTTGCATGCCTACGGTCGCTTTCCCGCTATGGCGGGCGCGTCCGGTCAGCCTGGCGTCGGAGTCGCGGTCGCGGGCATCGAGGTAGTCGTAACGCAGGCTGATGTCCAGCCAATCGGTGATGCGTTGCGCTATGGCGGCTTCGAGGCCGCGCAGGCGGGCGCGTTCGACGTTGCGATACTGGAGCACGTTTAGGCCGTCGCGGACCTCGCCGGTACGCTCGCTGGCGATGAGATCGTCTACGTGGCTTTCGTACACGCCGATGTCCAGCGAGCCGTCGCGCCGTAGCCAACGCCAACCGATGTCGGTCATGCGGGCTGTTTCCGGCTCCAGTTCCGGATTGCCGGTGATCAGCGAGTTGCCGCGCACGAAGCTGCTGTACTGTTCCAAGCTTGACGGGGCACGAAAGCCCGTGCCGTAGTTGACGCGCAGCTGAGCGTTGCCTAACTGCCACGTCGCACCGGCTCGCGGATTAACGGTTGAGCCGAAATCGGAGTAATCGTCGTAACGAACGCCGAAGATGGCGTTGACGTTTGCCGGCAGTCGCCACTCGTTTTGTGCCAGCAGGTAATGATTATCTCGCTCGGCTTTCCGGCTATTGGTGTTGATGTCGATAACTTCCCGCAGGCCGCCGGCGCTCAAACTCAACAGGTGTGCTCCCAATTGCCGATTCATGCGCGCGTCGAGTTGCGTCAGCCGAAAGTCGGTGGTTTCGATCAGGTTAGGCTGTCGACGGGCGGCGCCGTCGGTATGCGAATGGCCCAGTGCAAGGTGATAGTCGAGGGTTTCGGTGGGCGTGCCGTTAAGACGCAGCCCTGCGAAGTGTCTTTCTTCGCGCTCGATGCCCGAATAGGTCGAGCCGGGAGCCGGTCCGCGCGGCGCTATATAGCGGGTGCCGCTATCGTCTTGATCCTGGTATTCCAGCGACCATTCCAGCCAATGTTGGCTAGCCAGATCGGCGTGGCCGCGATAGCTAAAGGCGGCTAATGTGTGCTCGTTTAAGCGATCCTGAGGCGAATTCCGTTCCGCTACCGCAGCGCGGGTACGGTATTCGCCGTTGAGCCAATGCGACGTGCCGGCGCTGACAAGGCCGACGCCGATGGATGTTTGTACGGTATCGCGGCCGGCGCCCTCCGCGCTGCCTGCGACAATGCGCAGATCGGCCTCGCCGTTTGCTTGGGCTCGACGGGTAATGATATTGACGACGCCGCCGAGGGCGTCGGCGCCGTAAAGCGCTGACATCGGCCCGCGAATGACTTCGATCCGCTCGATCTCGCTGACCGCGAGCGTTGCCAGGTTCTGGCCGCCGAAGCGGCTGGCTCTGCGTTGGCCGTCGACGAGTACCAAGGTCTGGTTGGCACCGAAGCCGCGTAGGCGGACGGACTCCGTGCTGCCGGAGGAAAAGGTGGCGGTGCCGGTTGCGAACCGCAGCAGTTCCGTAACGGAACTGCCGGAGAAAGTCTCTATCGTTGCGCGGTCGATGACTTCGACAGGTGCGATCACGTCCTGAATCGGATGTTCTCTGCCGACGGCGGTGACGACCACGGCGGGCAAATGAGCCGACGTCGACTCGCTGGAAGGAGCGGCTTGCGCCACCCCGGTTAATGCGATGCCGGTTATAAGACTGGCGAACGCAACAGCAGGTGCGTACATGGATCTGAATCCTCTCGCTGGAAGGTGCGGCCGGTGCCAGCGGGCGCTTCGCACGCGCCGGCATCGGCGGCAGGTAGGCCCTGCGGCCTACTGTCGGGATTCGGAGTGCCGCCAACGGCTATGCAACCGAGCATGCGGCGGCAAGCAAGTGGCGGTGCTCCGAAAGCTCAGCCGATAGCGAGAGGAGAGGGCGGGTCGCGAGGGCGGGGAAGGAGAAAACTAGCGGCGGAGAAGCCGTGTGCCGTCGGCGCGCGCGCTAACGGCAGTGCCACCTGCGGATTACCGAGCGCTGCACTGGAGCCGGCGATGCCCGGCATAGCCGCACAGGCGGGGCAGCTTCCGCTGTCGTCGTACTCCAGCGTGTGCTCGGCCAGCAGGTCTTCGTAACTGACTTCGGCGGTCCGGCCGCCAAGCTCGCTGCACAGTGCGCCGTTAAGTGCGAATAATGGGTTTGCTTGGGAAACGCTAATACACAGGGCGGGGGGTAACAAGAACGGCAAAATCAGCAAGACGGCGATTAAACGCCGTGCCAGCGTCTGGCGACGATGTATTTGCCGAGGAAGTCCCTGCATTTTTGTGCTTCTTCGTTCCCGCGAAGTTGTGCTAAGCACCATGGCCAGCGGGCAAAACGCTACAACAGGATCTCGTTCATTGCAAGCGACGGCGTGTGAGGGCTCGGCAGCGCTAGGCCAAGCCCTGCGATACGCAGCGACTTAGCTATAGGTAGCCGTAGCAGCGCTTGAGTTCGTCGAACTCGACATAAAAGCGCGTCTCGCCATACGGCTCGCAGTCGCTCTTGAAAGGCACTTCGCGCTCCTGATGCAACATGCGGACTAAATAAGTGCCGTTGTCGTCGGCGAAAACTTCCCACTGCACATTGGCGGCCATGGGGGTGATCGCCTCTCCGCGCCAAGCGTTATTGTCGTAGCGGTAGGTAACTTGCTCCGGCAGGGCGTCGGTACTGCCGGGTAGGCCGAGTACGCTTGCGAAGGGGATGAGTACTTGGGCATGGCTAAAACGTACGGTGGCGATTAAGTCCGACTCCCCGGCACGGACGGCGTCGATGTTGGCGAAGAAATCGTCGAGCAGGACATTCGCCATGCGGTAGGTGATGTCCTCGCCCACGAAGGCCGGCCCGCGCTCGTAGAAGTCTTCGGCATCGCTGAGATAGGCCATCCATTCCGCGTGTTTGTCGGCGATGAAGCGGGAAAACTGCCAATCATTGTCCGGCTTGAGGCCCGGCACGATGATGTAGAGGTTGTAGAGCATATAGGCGGCGTCGACTTCGTCGCGCACGACCGTGCTGCCCTTGCCGGTATCGCGAAATTCGTAGGCACCGTTTGCCAAGCGGTCGACGAACTCCGGTTGGTACAGCCGTTCGAGCATGGCGCGGGCGACCTGCCGATTTTTGGGTAGCGAGAAGATTTCGTCGAGTTTGGCCAGTAGGCGTGGGTCGTTGTCTTTGTACGTTCGATACGCTTCGGCGGCGGGGGAGCGGTGGAAGTAAAGACGTTCGGTGTCGGCTTGCGGCGGCTCGGCCGCAGTAGCCAGTGCCGGCTGCGTCCGTATCAACCCGTTAAGAAAGCTCTGGGCGCTGTCGCGGGCACGCGGTTCGCCGGAGTCGAGTACCAAAATTCGGCGCTCGGCGGTGATATTGTCGAAAAGCGCCGGGTGGCGCTGGAGTAACCGCTCCGCCATGGCTTCGTGTTCTCGCTCGCCAAGCACGGTCAGGTTTCCGTAGCCGAGCGCTTCGTGCGTTTGCATGATCTCCGAGACAATCGGCCCGAGTTGTTTCCCGAGTGGGGTTAGCGCCTGCTCTTTTTCTGCCTGCTGCCAGATTTGATAGCTGAGGTCGTCGTACTTGCGGCTTGAGAGGGCGCGCGAACCGTGGCGAGCGACGTGTTGTATGTGTATGGCTTGGAAACCGGCGGGTGCGGGCTCGTAGCTTTTCCAGTCTTGTTGCGGTTGATAAGGCGTTTTGCTAGAGAAAAAGCCGCGCTCTGCGGCGACCGACGGTGGCTCGACCGGGGACTGACTGCATGCGCCAATAAAGGCACACGTACTCAGTACAAACACAAAACCTCTTTTCACAATAAACCTCTTGCTAGTTGGGTTGTCGTCTATTGGGCGGGGCAAATACAGCGAACGTCTTCTTAAGGCCGGTTAGCAGCGTCGAGAAAGGCGAGCCAATGGCGTGCATCCTCCCGCACCGCTTCATGCGCCTTGGCGTGGCTGAAGGCTTCTCGCGCTAAGTCCGCACGGCCGTCTTCAAACGCGACGATGCCCATTAGGAGATAGGCTTCGCCTTTACGGTCGTCGCGGAAATCGGTAAGGCCTTCGTCCAGCGTCCGGTACGCTTGCGACCAGCGTTCTTCTTGCATTAATAAACGGGCTAGTTTGAGCCGTAGCCCATCCTCGGCGCCTAGCCGTAGCGCGTTTTCCAAAGCCCCAACGGCGCGTTCCGGTTCCTGCGCTTGAGTCCAGGTATCGGCTAGCTGCTCGTAATGGGTCGGCGTTGCTTCGATTTCGCCGCGGTCTAGGCCGGCGGCCAAGATCTGGCCGGCGCGGTAGGGTGTGCCGACTTGCCGATGTAAATGGATAAGATTCAGCAGCTCCCGCTCTTCGACGAGCAGGCGCTTGCGGTACGCGGTATCCAGTACGGCTAGTGCCGCCGTGTCGTTTTCCTCTTGAAGGTATAAGGCGGCCAGCTGCAACCAGTACTGACGTTGCTCCGGGAACTGCTCGATCGCTCTTGGCAGCCAGCGCATTAGCTCGGCGCTGTCGTCCAAGGCGAACCAGGCGCTAAGCAGCATTTGATACCAAACCTCGGGAGCCTCGGGCTGTTGCTCGATTGCCTGCGTGAGCTGGGCGGCGGCCGCCCGATAATCCTTGTGATTGAGATAAGCGGAAGCGGCGACAACTCGGCCCGCCGGAGCGATATCGCGCGCCTTGCTAAGCCACTGCTCGACGACCTCGACGGCCTGTGCGAATTCTTCCAATAACAGATGAAGTTGGGCCATGTTGTAGAGCAGTTGTTGGCGAGTCGATGCCGGCAGCGCATCGGCGGCGAGGGCTTGGCGGAAGTCGGTCAGGGCGGCTGGATAGCGCTCCGCTTGGCTGTGCGCGTAGCCGCGGAGTTGATAGGCGAGCGCTTGCGCATAGGGTTCGCGGGCAAGCGCGGTTATCGCTTGATCCAACTGTTCTACCGCGGTGTCCCACGCGCCGTCATCCAGGCTTTGGTAAACCTGGCTTAATACCTGATGAGCGCGGCTGGAGAGACTCTCCGCCTGAGCGGTGGCGGCGAGCGCAAGCGTCAGGGCGAGGATGAAGCGGTAAACAAGCTGTCGGCGCATGGCTGTCACCCCTCTTGTAGCGAAAAGTTGAGCGTGATTTCCGCGCGGCTTGCGACAGGTCGGCCGTCGACTCGCTTGGGCTGAAAGCGCCAGCGTGCTAAAGCGCGTCGGGCGGCGTTATCGAAAACGCCCGCGCGAGGGTAGGCTTCGACGACCTCGACATCGCGCACCGAGCCGTCTTCGGCGATGATGAAACTGAGCCAACCCAGCCTTCCAAACCTTGATTCAAAGCCCGCTGCGGATACTGTGGCGGTACTTGCGATACCGGCATCAGCTCGCCTTCGTAGTGCTCTACGCCAGAGGGTGTCCCGGCCGTCGGTGCGCCTAACGTCGGCAGCTCGCCGAGTGCCAACTGCGGGGTGAACGCCGGTGCGGCCAAATTAAGCGGTTCGGGGATGATGGCGGGGGAGGCTGCCGCTTGCGGTACCGGCGGGGGTGGGGGCGGCGCTTCTGTGGGGCGCTCGGGGCGTTGTCGCTGTCGTTCCCGGGGCGCCGTTTGTGCCGGTTGGACGCGAACGAAGTCGACGGCCGGCGCCGGGTCGCGGCGGGCAAGCTCGCGCGAGTCGGTACCGATCATGGCCTGCATGCCCCAGAACAAACCTAGGGCGATGCCGATGGCCGTGGCGAAGGCGATCAGGTAACGCATCAACGGCCTTCCTCGCGAGCCGCGATGGAAACGTCCGCGACACCGGCCAGTCTTGCCTGATCCATGACTTGTACCAGTAAGCCGCTACGCGAGTCGGCATCGGCCTGGATGACCACTGCCCCGTCGGGGTTTTCCATCCGCAGCCGCTCGATATTGGCCCGCACGGCACGAAGGTCCACCTGCCGGCGGTCGATCCAGATCTCGCCACCGTCGGAGACGGCAATGAGGATGTTCGCGTGGTCTTGGCGTTCGGCTGTGGCCGCGCTGGGTTGGTTGACCTCGATGCCGGATTCTTTTACGAACGAGGTCGTCACGATGAAGAAAATCAGCATGATAAAAACGACATCCAGCATCGAGGTCATATCGACCCCGAGACCGTCTTCTTCGCTTTGCTGACGTAGCCGACGACGTCTCATGATAAAACTCCCGAACGCGCCTGCCGGGCCAGTCGGTCTGCCGCCAAACGGGCCTTGGTGCGGGCGCTGCGTTGAAGATGAGTGCTGAAATACAAGCCGGACAGGGCGACCACCATGCCCGCCATGGTCGGGATGGTGGCCATGGAAACACCGCTTGCCATGGCGCGCGGGTTGCCGGTGCCGGTGACGGCAATCACGTCGAAGACTTGGATCATGCCGGTGACGGTGCCTAGTAGCCCCAGCAGCGGGCAGAGCGCGATCAGCGTACGAATCAGAGATATCGAGCGGTGTAACTGATCCGAAAGATCGGCGATCTGCCGGGCGAGGATGTGCCGCTCGCTCCACCGCCCGCTGCACGAGCGCCCTTGCCAGCTATCGCTTAACCCCGCCAGCAGCCGCGGATAGACGCGATAATGGAACCAATACCGTTCGAGTATGAGCATCCACAATACAACGGCGGTCGCCAGAATCAGCCAGAGGATGCTACCGCCGGTTTCCAGAAAGCGGCTGATCGCGTCCCACTGCTCAGGTAGCAAGACCATCGGCACGATCCTTCTCCAGATGCTCGGCGAGAATGCCGGTGCTTTGCTCTTCGAGAATGCCGATCAAGCGTTTTGCTTTGGCGGCGACGATGTTGAGCAGCAGGAGCAGTGGAATAGCAACGAGCAAACCAAGTGCCGTGGTCACCAGCGCTTGGGATATGCCGCTGGCCATGAGCTTGGGGTCGCCGGTGCCGAACAAGGTAATGGATTGGAAGGTTTCGATCATGCCGACGACGGTGCCGAGTAAACCGAGTAAGGGCGCTATTGCCGCTAGTAGCTTGAGCGTGCTCAGGCCGCGTTCCAGACGCGGGACTTCGCGCACGACAGCTTCGTCCAGACGCAATTCCAGGGTCTCGATGTCGATATTCCGGTTGTCGCGGTAGAGCGTGAGAATGCGGCCGATGGGGTTGTCGGAGTCCGCTTCGGTTTGCGTCAGTTGTCGCTTAATGGCGCGTTCGGTGCGGCTGAGGACGAACAGCCGTTCGCCGAATAGCACCAGACCGATCAGGCCGAGCAGCAGGATGACGTAGCCGACCCAGCGCCCTTGCTGGATGCGCTCGGCGAGCGTTGGGGTCTGCACGAGCTGGCCGAGTAACGCACCGCGGGAGGGGTCGATAAACACCGCGAGTTGTTCGCCGTTAGCCGCGGCGCTGAGCGCCTGGGCCTGATTCAGATAGCGTTTGGCCGGTTGCCGGGGGAGTTCGACCAAATCGCCGGTATCGGGGAGGTGGCTTAAGTAACGGCCGTCGGCAATGGCGTTGAAAAGGCCTAGGCGGGTGACGGTAGCCGGGCGGCGCGTGCCCGCCGGGGTGACGACAGTGGTTTCGAAGCGGCTGACTTTACCCGCTTCGGTCATTTCCTCCAGCAGCGTCAGCCAGAGCTGCTCCAGTTGCTCGGTCGAGGGTAGCGCCCGTTGTTCGGACAGAGCGGCCATTGTTGCCCGACGGGCGGGGAACTGCGCCGAGCTCAACGAGTTTTCCAGCTGAGAGGCGGTATCGCCGGCCGCTTGTCGGACGACGCCGAACAGCTCGCCGAGCGCACCCTGGCGTTCATGCAACGACTGCTCAAGCTCGGCGAGCCGGTGCTCGTTGGCGTGAAAACGATCCTGTAGCGTTGCGCTGCGAGCTTCTTCGGCGGCTAGCGCTTGCCGTGCCTGTGCCAGGCGTTCGGCCTGGGTAGCGCGGTCGGCGGCAAATTGCGCTTCGCGCTGTTGCTGCTCGTCCCGAGCGCTATAGGCAGCGCGCCGCACTTCTTCCAGTAATTGATCGAGATCGGGCCCTGTGTTGGCGTCGGCTGCGCCGAAACACAGGATTAACGCGATCGCGAGCGCTTTGATCGGTGACTTCATGAGCGCGGCTCCTTAGGCAGCACGACGGGAATACGGATCAGCTCCGGCGGCGCTTGCCGACGGGCGACCCGTAGCGCTTGCGCAACCGGCTTGCGGTAGCTGTCGTCCAGGCTCGCCCAGCGCCGCTCGTACGGGTGCCAGAAACCGGTGTGGCGGCCGTCCAGGCTTTGGTAAATCAGCGCCAGCCGAGCAACGCGGAGGAAGTCCACCGTCAAGGTTTCGCCGTCAAGTTCGAGCTCGCCACGGTAGGCTTCGATGTTACGGCCGTAGTCCACTTCCACCTGATAGGCCTCCAATACACGGCGGTATTTCTCGGAGGCATCGACATCGGGCCGCGTCATCAGTGCGTGCAGAGACGCTAGCCGTTCCTGTCGCTCCCCGGGCAGGAAGGGCAGGTCGAGTTGCACGAAGCGCTCCAGCGTGTCGAGCATCCGCACCATCAGCGGGACGATCTCGCGCTGGGTCACGTCGACCTCGGCAATCTGCTCGCGATAGGCCCCTGCCTCTTGCTCCTGGGCGTCGATCATCGCTTCCAGATTGGCGTTGTAGGTCCGCAAACTCTCCAGCTGGCGGCGAATATGGCGATATTCCTGGGCCATGTCCGTTCGCTGTTCGGCGAGTCGGTCGATGCGCTGTTGCGAGTCGCGAGCGGCGAGCGTCGCCTGTTGCTGCGTATCGACAGCCTATCGAGTGGGCCACTGGCGAGCGCGCTGGGCGCGATCAGCCAGAGGAGAAGACGCCGCTAGATAAAGCGGCCGGACGCTACGTGGGCTAAGGTGCTCCATCGGCCTGAACTCCTAGCGCGCGTTGCGCAGTGCTGCGGGCGGTTCGATCAGATCGCTGCCTTCCCAGCAACGGGTTTCGCGATAGCCGGGGATGTCGGGCCGAGTGCAGCGCCGTTCCGACGGCAAGACTTCGAACAAGCGGTTACGGCCATCCGCCGCTTTGACCAGTTCGAAGCTGTCGTAGAGGCGGCCGCTCGGGGTGCGGGCTTCGAAGAGAATGCGATCGTGTTGAACGCGGACGAGTTGATAAAGCTGCGTGTCCTCCGCAACCCGCGTCATATTCGTGCGCGCCTGGTCGGACACCATGTACATTTTCGGGCCGCCGACCGAGACCACATACATCGTGCCGATTTCGTCGTCGAAGCGGGTCTTGCCTTCGGGCAGGTTGTCGCCGGCCCGGCCATAGACGTGGTCGTGCCCCTGCAATACGAGGTCGACGCCGTAACGGTCGAACAAGGGTTTCCAGTGGTCGCGTAGCGGCGGATTGTCCCGTCCGGCGGAGACAGAGAACATGGGATGGTGGTAGGTAACGACCGTCCAGCGGTTCGGGTTATCCCGTAGGACGGTTTCCAACCAGCGCGCTTGCTGTTCGACGGTGTCGTTGTTCAGGGCGGAGGTCGAGTCCAGAACCACGAAGCGGGTGCCTTGATAGTCGACGTAGTAAACCGTATCCCGCAGTCCTTCCGGCCCGTTTTCGGGCAGGCGGAATTGCGGCGCCCAATGCGGCGAGAGGCGCTGCTCCTCGGTGCCGTCGGGTAACTCGTGTTTGTGGAACTCATGATTGCCGGCGGCGACCACGCTGGGCACCATGCCGAGCAACCAGCCGCCGGCATCGAACCACTCGCCCCATTCGTCGTCGTCGCGGTTGTCGCGCGAGTTGACGAGATCCCCTGCGTGCACCATCAGGGCAGCTTTCGGCATATCGCTGTAGGCTTGCCGGATGACGCGCGAGAAATGGGATTTGATGGCGTTCTGCGCGTCGCCGAAGTAGATGAAGGCGAACTCGGAGGCGCTGTCGCTGGCGGTGCGGAATTGAAACCACTCGCTCCAGGTGTTGCCGCCGCTGACGCGATAAGCGTAGACGGTATCCGGCTCCAAGCCTTCGAATACAACCGAATGATGTAAGGCAGCGCCATTTTCCATGGTCAACCCCACGCTAGCGGCGGCTACGGTCTGCTCTACTTGATGAAGGGCCGGGCCATCCAAAGCCGGGGCGATTTGCGCACGCGGATTTTCTACCGCCGTGTCGGTGCGCCAGCTCACGGCGGCGCTGGTGGCCGGGTCGCCGGCGAAGGTCAGTACGACCCGGTCGGGCACCGGGGACGGGGCATAATGCGTATAACCGGGCGGCACCAGCGTGTTGCGCTCGTGATCGCTATGCGCGTAGACGTTGGCACTCGCGCAAAGGGCGAAGCCGATGCTTGCTAACAGGGCGGTGCGAGGGGGGCTTAGGAATGCGCGAAGGCCCATAGTCATTGCTGTCCTCTTGCAGTAAAAAAGTCGCCGCCCCGCCGCGAGCGCGGGACGGCGGCGTCGGGTTTTAGAAGTTCAAGCGGGCACCGGCTTGGTAGAACCGGCCGAATTTCTCCCGCTCGTAAACACGGTTGGAATCGCCGCGGTAGCGGTTTTGGGCGCTATCGGTCAGGTTCATGGCTTCGGCGTAGAGCTGGAAGTTGTCGGTGGCCTGATAGCTGGCGCTCAGGTCGATTTGTGCCCGTGAATCCCACCAGGTATCGAGGGCCCGATTGGTATCGTGCACCGAGTCGATGAATGCGCTGCGATAGTTGTAGGAAATGCGGGTATTGAACCCATGCCGCTCGTAGTACAGCGCGAGGTTGCCGCTATGCCGCGACTGCCCCGGCAGGCGGACGCTGCCCTGGCCGGCGGGAAGGTCGGCATCGGATTCGGTGTAGGTGTAATTGGCGAAAACGCCGAACCCGTCTAACGGCTCGGGCAGGAAGCTTAAGCCCTGCTGCCAGTTCAATTCGACGCCGTAGAGATAACCGCTATCGCCGTTATCCGGCTGCGAGACTTCCCACAGCTCGCCGTCGATCTCGCGATTGCTGGTGACCTCGAAGATCGGATCGTTCAAGCGCTTGTAGAACGCACCGGCGGAAACGATACCGAGCGGGCGAATGTAATACTCCGCCATAAGGTCGAGGTTGTGCGCGTAGGTCGGGTCCAGCTTCGGATTGCCGCGCTCGATTTCGAAATCCGCCGGTTCGGCTTCCGCGTACGGGGAAAACTGGTTGAGGTTGGGCCGGTTGATCGCTGTGGTGTAGGCACCGCGTACGATCAGGTTGCGGCTGATTTCGTGCCGTAAGTGGAGGCTTGGGAAGACATGGGTGTAGTTGCGGGATGCTTCCTGTAGCGAAGCCGTTTCGGCGTCGTCGTCCCAGTAGTACGCCTCGGCGTCGGTACGGGTTTGCTCTACCCGCGCACCGACGATCAGTCGCGTCGCACCCCAGTCGAAGGTGTTCATACCGTAGAGGGCGTAGATGTCTTCCTCGGCCTTGAAGTCGCCGAAGTAGGCGTAGCCGGCGCGCGCCCGGTAGTTCGGGTCGTTGCGGTAAATGTCGGCGTAGCGATCGAAGGTGTTTTTACGGAAACGGTTGCCAAGCCGGTAGCCGAAGTTGTTGGAGCGCTCGTTGCGGATGACATCGCTGTATTCGGGGCCATCGGCCGGTTGGCTTCGGTTACGGAAGCGGTCTTCGTCTTGGCTTTTTTCCTTACGCCGTACTTTCAGGCCGAATTTCGCTTCGGCGTCGGCCGTGCCGAGCTGGAACGGTACGGTGACGTTGGAGGCGACGGTGTGTTCGCGGTCTTTGCTGCTGCGTTCCCGACGCTCGTATTGCGAGAACTCGAAGTCTTCCGGTGCGAAGCTCAGACCGTCGATGCCGGCTACGGACAGTTTAGGGCTGTTGCCGTTACGCCAGTCGTAGTCGATGTCGGGGTTATAGTTGAGCGTGTACTCCAGGTAGTCGCGTTTCGGATAACGTTGTTCGGCGCGTGCGGTGGAGACGCGATAGTCGACGTCGAAGCGGTCGAACCGGTGTTCGCCGCCGAAGGCCAGTTGGTTAAGGGTGTTCTCGACGCGGCGGTGGCGTAGCTCCTTCGTCACCTCGACGTCTTCGAAGGTGCCGCTGTCCGGCGTCGAGCCCGGCGCATAACCGCCGTATTCGAATTCGGTTGCATGTCGAATCTCGTCGTCGACGAACTTCGAATGGGTGCCGCTAAGGTAAAGCGTACTGCGCTCGGAGACCCGGAAGTCCAGGCGGCCGCTTAGCGCATAGCGCTCGCGAGTGAGTTCATAATCCTTAAAGACTGTTTCTTCGGGAAAGAACTCGCCGTCGATCTCGGTCCAGTCGTGTTCGACATTATCCGTTTGTCGCTCGGTGCGGGAATGGCTTGCCGAGACCACCAAACCAATGCGGTCGTCGGCAAACGTGTTACCTAAGGTGAGACCGAGACGGTGATTATCGCCGCTGCCGAGTTCGTTGTAGCCGTAGCCAACGTTTGCCCGCAGGAAAGGGCCGGATTCGTCGAAGGCGCTGCGCGTGGTGATATTAACGTGGCCGCCGATGGAGTCGGCGTCGAGGTCGGGCGTCAGCGCCTTGGTGACTTCCAGCGAGGCGACGATATCGGTTGGAATCGTGTCTAGGTCGATGGCCCGCGTGCCGCCGTCGGGCGAGGGCAGGGCGATACCGTCGATGGCGACCCGGTTAAACTCGGCAGGCGCGCCGCGAACGTTGATGTAGCGCCCCTCGCCTTGATCGCGCTGGACGGAGACGCCGGAAGTGCGGCTCAACGATTCGGCGACGTTGCCGTCGGGAAAGCGACCGATGGAATCCGCCGAGACCACCGTCATGATGTTATCCGCGGCTCGTTGGCGATTAAGCGAGCGCGATTGAATGTCGCGGATCGCTTGCACGTTCATAACGCCCATGGCAACGGCTTCGTCTTCCATGCCGATGTCAAGCTGGGCTTTCCCGCCGGGCTCGACGGTAACCTCGACCGACTGACTGCGATAACCAAGGTAATCGATGTGCAACCGATAGTTGTCCGGCGGCAAGCCGACAAGGCTGAAGCGGCCGCTACGATCCGTGCGGGCTTCCCGGTTGCTGCCTTCGACGGTGATCAACGCGCCATTGAGTTGAAAAGCGCGGTTGGCGTCTTGAACGCGCCCCTCGATGCTGCCGAGCGTATTGCCGGCGATTTGAGGCTGCTGAGCGCTTGCTTGGGCGATCTGAAGTACGCCTTGCGTTTCCAGGTCGGCAGCATGTGATCCTTGCGCTGCGGTTAACGCCGTTGCAACCGCTAGCCCCAGCGCATTTAGCCGTTTGTCCACGTCTAATCCCCCAAAAAACACGATCCAGATGAGGTTGCTTTGCTTGTCAGCGCTGCGAACGGTAGGCAAGCAATATGTCAGAACGATGACGCCTGCTTTAGGGGAGACCGAACGGGATGCAAAAACGATGTCGATCGGCTTCGGATTGAGCTGAAAGGACTCTTTTAGAAGCTTTTAAACTAGGGAAGCGATCATGCTTATGCCGCATTCTTATGCCGACGACCCGCATTCGGCGGCCATTGGTTACGTGCAGTTAGAGATTTTTTTTCAGCAAAAAAGAATGGCCTGAGCTGTATGGACCCGCGAGCTAGTGCGGTCGTTAACAAAGCTGTCATCTTGGTTTGTTACCTATCGATGCCGCAGTCATGGGAATGAGAAAGGTCATGCATCGCTCAGGCTATTTTAAGTTGGCTATGATTCTCGGGCCGGCCCTGTTGTCGCTAGGGGCCGTCGCCTGGGTGGGCGAAGGAAAAACTTGGCGAACCTGGGATTGGTTAGACATCGTCGGCGAGGGCGGCGCGGCGGCGCTGACGCTGGCTTGGATCGTTTGCGTTTTGGCGAGTCGGCCCGGCGGGCGGGTGACGAATCTGCTGGTTATCGGTTTTGCCGGTATTTTTCTCTCGCTCTGGCAGGATTTGCTGGACGAGTTTTTTATATCGCCACGTGGTGGGATGCGTGGTTGGAAAACGTACCGATGCCTATTGGCATGGTGGTGCTGACCGTTGCCATTTATTTTTGGCAGCAAGAGCAAACGGCAATTAACGAGCAATTGCGTAAACGCGAGCGTTTGTTTCGAGCGCATAATCGCATCGACGGTATTACTCAGGTGTGCGATGCTCAGTATTTGCGGCAGCAATTGGACATAGAGTTGCGGTTCGCAAGGCAGACCGGCCGCCCCTGTGCTTTGTTGATGCTCGATGTCGACGATTTCGACCGTGTTAACCGCAACTACGGCTACCTCGAAGGCGATCGTTTTTGCAGGCACTGACGGAGTTTCTGCTACTTAATTTGCGCCGTTCGGATTTGCTTTGTCGCTATGCCGGCGATCGGTTCGGCATTCTTTTGCCCGACACGACAGCCGCCGTTGCCGAAGAAATCGGCCAACAACTGGCCGCCGCGGTGCGCCATTTTGCTTATAGAACCGAAACCGGCCAAGTGCTTTACCAGCGAGTAAGCATCGGTGCGGCGACCGCCGCCGACGAGACGGCAAGCGCATTGCTTAAAAGAGCCGGCAAGGCGCTACGGCAGGCAAAAGACGATAGGGCGAACGCGCTCTACCTGGCCGCGTAGCGGGGGGCGCGATGACGATTCGCAACCTCTGGTTCGAGAACGACACCCGTTGTATTCCTGCCCACTATCATGCCGCCTCGCTGATTGACTTGGCCTTGAGCCGGGAAGTCGAAGTCAATCGCTTACTAAGCGGGACGGGGCTGTTCTACGAGCGTCTTGTTCGCGAGGAAGTCAAACTCAGCCCGCGCCAGCTCTATCGGCTGTTTGCCAATGCCGAGTGCCTGATCCGAGGCGACGATGTCGCGTTTCTTTACGGGCACCGACTGTTTCCGGGGAGCTGTCCGCCCGCCAGCACGGCGTTGCTGCATGGCCGTTGCCTTTACGATGCCTTGGAAACGCTGGTAGCGAACCAGATGTTGCTAACGCCGCTGCTTATGCCGCGCTTGGTTATCGATACCCAGTGGTGCTACCTGCACTGGGTCGATAGTTGCGGCGCCGGCGCAAGCCGGCGGTTTTTAGTGGAAGCGGCGATGGCCGGGTTTACCTCCTTGTGCCGCTGGTTAAGCGGTTCGGAAATACCTTGGGCCTATCAGTTGGATTATTCCTGCCCCGGTTACCCGGAGCAGTATCACGTCCATCTCGGCGAGCAGGTCGATTTCGCTCAGCCGGTTACCGCCATGCGGGTGCCGAGCCGTTACCTGCATACGCCCTGGCCTAATGGGTCCGGCACCAACCGCCTGTTGGCGCAGCGGCGTTGCGACGAAGAGTCGTTAGCCTTGGGTTTCCGCGCCGGTATTCAGGCGACGGTGTACGCTTATTTGATGCAGCGTATTCGCCGAGTACCGACGCTGGAGCGTTGCTCGGCGGATTTTCATATGAGCCCGGCGACGCTGAAACGTAAGTTGCATAAACACGGCACGTCGTTTCAGCAACTCTTGGATTCGGCCCGTAAACATGTCTCCGTCTATTTGATCCAGGGGCGGGGGTATAGCAACGAACAGGTCGCCGATTACTTGGGTTTCCATGATTGTGCCAACTTTCGTCGCTCCTTTAAGCGCTGGACTGGCTTAACGCCCAGCGCCTATCGTCACGTCTAACGCGAGGGCGGCCGCTGCCACAGGTAAGTTTTACGTTTTTCCCGTGGCGGCGACGCCTTAGTGCCGGGATGGTTCTTGTGCCATAAGACGGCGGCAGCATCTTCCTCTTGTTCCCGTCGCATTTCGTCCCGATATCCAACGCAACCGGCTACCGTTAGTCCTTCCTCATAGGGGCCGGTCGGCTTAATCACTCTTTTGCTTCTGCGGTGTCGCCTGTCTCCTGGGTTTGTTGTTAATTCCGAGATTCTTGTGCTTGGAAAATGCAGCCTTTTTATCTCGTCCGAGAAGCGTTGGGGAAACGGACAATCGAGAACCGCATCGGGCCGTTACGTGAGGGTCTAAATTCGGCAACGCGCTGCTTGGTGAGCAATAGCTTATGTGGATAAACCGCAATACATTCGGGCTCTATGGCATCAGGACTGTTGCACCTTTGTTTGCAGGTTTGGTTATCGCAGGCTGCGCTGCGACGCCGAGCCAAGTGAGTACCGCCTCGGCCAGGCATG
The DNA here is from genome assembly GCF_003399765.1 of Alkalilimnicola ehrlichii. GTDB lineage: Bacteria > Pseudomonadota > Gammaproteobacteria > Nitrococcales > AK92 > AK92. The sequence goes on from NZ_NFZV01000014.1 coordinate 82,664, forward strand.
CACTGCCGGCGGCCTTTCAAACAATGCTTGACGAGGAGCCGGTAAATAGCCGAGCCGAGTTGCGGGAAAGCCCTTGGGGGCCGGACGTATCGGTTCGCTTGCACGGCCTTTACGATGCGGCGAGCGGGCGGGTTTGTCGTCGACTAACGGTTGAAGCGGACGGCGTTCGCCGGCCCGCTTTGGCGTGTCGTTCCCAAGACGGCGTATGGACGGCCGTGCGGGTGTTACACGAAACCGGGCGGCCCGTACCGATGGCGAGCGCTGAATCCGACGGGCGCAGGAGTGCACAGCCATGAACAATTTCCGTCGTTACGATCAGGTTGGGCTTGTTAGGTTACGGGCAATGCTTTGGGCGTTGCTGCTGGTGGTTGGCTGCGCCGGATTACTGTTGCCTGTCAAATCGGCTAACGGCGTGCTCGGTATTAGCGATAACAACGAGCAAAACCGGCGGGAGCAAGCGGTACCGGTGCCCGACGACTTAGAGTCGCCTTCCGCAGTCGATCGCCGGACCGGTACCTATGGTCCGGGGCCGGATCGGGATAGAGAGGCGGGGGATACGATTCCGCCGTTCGGGGCGCATTTGTTTACCGGTGGCTTCCGCGGTACGCGCGCTTCCGGGCTTAACCCGAGCTACCGGATCTTGCCGGGCGATCAAGTCACGCTTCGGGCTTGGGGCGCGGCGGAGATCGATAGGGTGCTGCCGGTCGATGCCCAGGGGAATATCTTTGTCCCCAATGTGGGGCCGATTCACGTCGAAGGGGTGAGTAATTCGGAATTGGATAGTCGCGTGCGGGCGGCTATCCGCGAAGTCTTTACCGACAATGTATCGGTTTATACCAATCTCCAGGGCGTCCAGCCGGTTGCCGTGTTCGTCACCGGCTTTGTTAACAAGCCGGGACGCTATGCCGGGAATCCTAACGATTCTTTGCTTTACTTTCTCGATCAAGCTGGCGGCATTGACAAAAACTCCGGCAGTTTCCGCCGAATTCGCGTGTTGCGGGAGCGGGAGACGCTGGAAGAAGTCGATTTGTACGACTTTCTGTTAGCGGGCGATTTAGCGCGACCGCAGTTTGAAGACGGCGACACGATAGTCGTGGAGCGGCGCGGGCCGGTGGTGACCGTGTCCGGCGATGTCGCTCAAGCCTACCGTTACGAACTCGATGGCAATGCGCGTCTAGGGCATGAGCTGATCCAGCTGGTGCAGTTAGAGGCGGGTGTATCGCATGTGCTGATTCGCGGCGTACGCGACCGGGGCCCGGTGTCGGCGTATTTGCCCCTGCACGAGTTCGAAAGCGATGTGCTCCGTTCGGGCGACGAAGTCATCTTTGCCGCCGACCAGCGGACAGACAGTATTGTGGTCCATCTGGAAGGCAGCTATTACGGCCCGTCTCATTTCGCGGTACCGAAAGACGCAACCTTACGCGAGCTTCTGGACAGCATCGAAATCGATCCGGACCTAACCGATGCGCGTAGCGTGTCGCTGCGGCGCCGTAGTGTTGCCGAGCGCCAACGGCAATCCTTGGAGGACAGCCTGCGCCGTTTGGAGAGCGTTTACCTCGGCGCGCCGGCGTCGACGCCCGAAGAGGCGACGATGCGGGCGCGGGAGGCGGAGCTGATTCAAGATTTCGTCGCCCGAGCAAGCCAAATAGAGCCCACCGGGCGAATGGTGGTCGCTCACGATGGGGAAATCAGCAATATCCGGCTGCAAGACGGCGATGTCATCACAATCCCCGAACGCTCCGATTCCGTCTTAGTAAGCGGCGAAGTGCGGATTCCGCAGGCGATCGTGTATCGCTCCAACGAGAGCGCGCGGGATTATGTCGAGCGTGCGGGCGGGTTTACCGAGCGGGCCAATCGGCGGGAGATTTTATTAGTCCGGCAAAACGGCGAAGTGGTGGCCGCCCGGCGAGGTGTGGCGCTGCGTCCGGGCGACGAAATATTAGTCTTACCGACCGCCCCGACTAAGAACCTTCATCTCGCTGCGACCCTGACCCAGATCCTATTCCAGATCGCTGTCACGACGGCTGTGGTATTGGATATTTGATATGCGGTATTTGCTTCGATCCAGCTATAAGGCGTGTTCGCCGGTGGCAGTGAGCGGCACCGGCTGGCGCCTGCATTCCGGGACGAAGGCAAGCCCATGAGCCAGGCGCCGCGGCCGCCTTTGCAAGTTACCTTGGACGTATGGCACGCGATGTTCATGCGGGAAGCATTGGCCAGAACCATGGCGGGCCGTTTCGCGTGGTTCTGGATGATCGCCGAGCCGGTTGCGTTTGTCGTCATAATGATTGGCGTTCGAGAAGTGCTTGGGCGTGTGCGCTTCGTTATCGGTGCCGATTTCGTACCGTGGCTTATTGTCGGGCTCCTGGGTTTTTTCTTGTTCCGAGAAGGTCTGCTGCGTTCGATTGGCGCGGTAGATGCCAACAAAGGCTTATTTGCTTATAGGCAGGTCAAACCGGTCGACCCTGTCATTGCTCGCAACGTCGTTGAAGGCATCTTAAAAACGGTGGTCTTTATGGTGCTGATCGCTGGAGCTAGTTTGCTTGGTTACGAAATCTTGCCGGCGGACCCTCTTGCGGCGATGTTTATATGGTTTTCCATCTGGGTGCTCGGCCTTGGCGCGGGGCTGGTAGCTTCGGTGGTGGCACCGCTGGTGCCCGAAATCGGGCGTGTCTTGCGAATGCTGATACTGCCGTTGTTTCTTTTATCCGGGGTTATCATTCCCCTGCATGCCTTGCCTCACTCAATTCAACATTATCTTTTATATAACCCGGTCGTACATGCTCTAGAGGCGTTACGACTTAGTTTTTTCTCCGGTTATAAATCGTTGGCCGGAGTCGATATGCTTTATCTTTGGTGGTGGGCTTTAGCCATGGTTGCCCTGGGTTTAGCACTCCATCTACGTTTTACCATGCGGGTAAAAGCGAAATGATCGAAGTGCGCAACGTTTATAAACGCTATCGTACTCATCGCGCTGACGATTGGGTTTTGCGCGACATTAATTTTGCGATTCCTCGAGGTGTCAACGTTGGCTTGGTGGGTCGTAACGGTGCGGGGAAGTCGACGCTGCTGCGCTTAATTGCGGGAATGGACTTTGCGGATAAAGGTGAGATCGTTCGCCGCTGTCGGGTTTCTTGGCCGATCGGATTGACGGGCGGTTTTCAGGGCTCGATGACCGGGCGGCAGAATGTTAAATGTGTTGCCCGCATTCATGGCAACGATCGCTTTATGAAAGCCGTTATTCATCGAGTGGAGGCGTTTGCCGACATTGGCAAGGCGTTCGATCAACCGGTAAAGACGTATTCGAGCGGTATGCGCAGTCGTTTGGCATTTGGCCTATCGCTTGCGTTCGATTTCGATTTATACCTGTCCGACGAGGCAACGGCGGTGGGCGACAAAGCTTTTCGAGCCAAAGCCACAGCCGCGTTTCGCGACAAAGTGGGCAAGGCCGGTTTAGTTATCGTTTCGCACAGCGAAGGTATTCTGAAGGAGCTTTGTCAGGCAGGGCTTTTCCTTCGGGATGGTCATGCGTACTGGTTCGACAGCATAGACGATGCTATCGCCGCCTATCACGAGAGTATTAAGCGCTCATGAAAGTACTGCTCCCCAAACAACCCTACTGGGCGATAAGTATCGTGGCGATCTTCGGCGCGGTGCTCTATTGGAGCCTGTGGGCCACCGACCGTTATGTATCGGAAGCGAATATCGTGCTGCAAAGCGCGAGTCCAGCCCCTCCCAGCCTCGACTTTACGTCGATTCTTACGGGGGGAACGTCTAACGAGCTGCTGATGCTGCGCGATCACCTGCGTTCGGTCGATATGCTTATTAAGCTTGACCGACAGCTAAACCTTCGGGACCACTACGCCGATCCTGCCATAGACAGATTATCCCGGCTGCGCTCTCCCAGCGTGCCGTTGGAGCATCTGCACCGCTACTACCTCAAGCGAGTGTCGATAGAAATGGATGAGTACGCTCAGGTCCTAAGGATCAGAGCCCAGGCCTACGATCCGGATACCGCAAGGGCTATCGCCTCGCTGCTGTTGCAGGAGGGCGAGAAGCATATGAACGTGATGGGGCAACGCTTGGCGGCAGAGCAAGTGCGCTTCATCGAGCTGCAAGTCGAAGATCTGATGGGCCGGCTCGACGAATCGCGTGAGGCGCTCATCGCATATCAGAACGAACATGGCCTGGTGTCGCCAACCGGTACCGTCGAGAGTTTGAGTACGGTCGTTGCCACCTTGGAGGGCGAGCTTGCCAAGCTTAACGCGCGCCGGCACGCGTTAGCCGCTTCTCATAGCGAGCGTTCGCCTGAGATGGTGCGGCTGCGGCATGAGATCGACGCGGTACGCAATCAAATCGACATCGAGCATGCGCGTATGGCGACCCATTCGGGCGAGGCGCTGAATCGTATTTCCGCCGAATACGAATCGCTTCGCTTGCAGCATGAGTTTTCCCGGGAGATGTATGCCAGCGCCCTCGCAGCATTGGAAAATACGCGGGTCGAAGCTGCCAGAACGTTAAAGCAGGTCTCGGTTTTGCAGGCGCCGACGCAGCCGGAATACTCAACCGAACCCCGGCGTATATACAATATTACCGTTTTTATTATTATGGCTTTTCTTTTTTCCTTCATTGCCCATCTGATTGCCGCCATTGTAAGGGATCACAGGGACTGAAAATGTTGGGCTTACGGCAGAAAAGCCGACTTGATAAAGAAGCTGGCTGTCGCCATAAGATATATAGGAATATTCTTGCAGTCTCCTGACTATCTGGCCCGCTAAGGGCTGTGCTCAGGTAAGAAGATTCTGGCCTTTCCGCCTCAGTTCCCAGGCAGCACCTAGGCTGCCGACTTGATTGCGTCCCTTACTGGTTTTTCTCGTCTTTTGGCTCTGTTGTCTAACGGGATACGCGTGTTTTTCGATGTAGAGGTCGTGGAATGGAAGCAACTCGTCAGGATAACGCTACCAGGGCTAACTCCGGCAGGCTCAGGTCGAGTCCAACACAGCTTGAAAGGCTAAAGACGCTGGTAGAGACGCAGGAGGTCCGAATAGAAAACCTCCAGCAAGCGGCAGACGAAGCTAAATTGCAGGTACAGGAGCTCGAACGGGAAAAGTGCCAACTGATCGAGCAGCTGAACGAGCGCTTCAAGGAGCTGGCTATTCTAACCAAGATGCTCAATGAGGCGTCTTTGCAAGTGAGTGTTGGGAATGATGCGCCGACTGTTGCTAAAGCCGCTCATGCACAGGCAGACGCTCCGCGCGTCCGTTTCGGAAGTGTTTCTATCGCCCGTCTTCGCCAGAGCTGGCGGTTAAAGCGCGACATACGGGCGATTAACAACTCCGGTCTTTTCGACCGCGAATGGTATTTGCAGAAGTACCCCGACGTCGCTTCGGTCGGTGCGGACCCAGTCGAGCATTATCTCAAGTGGGGTGCCTCCGAAGGGAGGTCTCCCGGGCCTTCTTTCGATACGCGCTATTACTTAGCCAATAATCCCGATATTGCCGCCTTGGAAAACCCGTTACTTCATTTTATTCGGCGGGGAAAGAAAAAGCGGGTCCTACCTGGCGGCCGCTCGGCTTAAAAGTCCATCCTGGGCGTGCCCCGCGCTACCTGCCCGTAGGGCGCGCCAGCGATCAAGCGCTTGCCGCTAAACGTTGGAGCCTATCTTTTTGCTGTCGATTGATTGGGCGCCGTGTGTAGATACAGCGAGGGTAACAATAATGAATCAAGCGAGTTTCGTTGCGCCACCGGGGGCCGCCGTGCCGAAGCCGGTGACGTGGGATCATAAAGCCTATGTGCAGCAGTTACAGGGCGAGGCGCGCTTAGCGGCGTGGAAAGAGTTTTCGGAAAATTACTGGAAAACGAAATCCGGTGGTACTCCGGGCGAGAAAAACGAATTTCTTTTTCGGAGAGGCTTTTACCGTAACAGATGGTGGCTCTATGGCTTAGGGCGAGAAGACGCCGCGAACTATCTCAGCGATATCCAAGTGTGTCTGTTACCGGCCGTTAACGGCGTTTATGCCAATGTGGCGAATGACCGTCTGCTGCTGAATCACGCGCTTTCCGCCTATTGCCGGGTGCCCGTTATTCACGCCCTACGGGGGCTAGGCGCCGCCGAAGTCAGTTTTTCGGAGGAATGGGAAGCGCATCGGGCGGGTAGTAACGATGCGCCGGACATGCAGGTTGTCATTCAACCGTTGCCGGTTAGCGTGCAGGGGCGTACCGAAACGGTAAGCCTTGCTAAGGGAGAGTTTTCCGGCTTTGGGAAGCACGGTCCGCTAAAACAGTTGCGGCATATCGTTAAGGACTGGTCGCTAGCGGCGAATAGCGCCTATTTGTTCTCGGAAGCGCTCGTGCAAGGGCGCTTTGCCCGCCAGATGTTTCCCGGTGCGGTAAACCGCCTGCATGTGCTTATGGGGCGGCATCACGACAGCTGGGAGCCGCATATCGTCGCTGCCGTGCTTTGTATCGGTACCTTGTCCTCGGCTTCTCGTACCAGTCTAGAAGCGGGTGGGCTTAGCGCTAGAGTCGATACTCATACGGGCGAGTTAACCGCCTGTGTCGGCTTGTTGGAAGGGCCAAAGCTTGGTCGTCACGATGTCCACCCCGATACCGGCACACCTATTGTCGGCAGCCGAGTCCCGCAATGGGATTCGATACGCGCAAGCTTGCTTCGAATATTCGACGAGTCGTCCTATCTGCGCGTGTGTGCCTTTGACTTCGTGTTGATGGACGGGGAACTTGGCCTTCTCGGGGCGGCGTTGCCGGACGTGGTTGCCATCCAGGTGCATCGACCGCTGCTTGCCGACGCCGTGTTCGCGGATCAGTTGCGACGGTTGAAACTATGAGGGGAGGGCGTTTAGTGGCGGTTGACGATACGACGGTCGCGGAGCCGAGAGTAAGCGATCCTCCTGTGGCGGAGGCCCTTTCGGCGCCAATCGGCAGAACCGTATTTACCCCGGCGAGGTTACGGCCGCCCGGTTTGGTTCCGTCGCCGCGCGTCATATTCCGTACGAAACGAAAGAACATGTCTCACGAGGGGCGGATCGAACGCCTAAACGGCATAACGAACCTCACCCATTGGCGTCGTTTTGCCGATCGGTTCTTCGCCGTTAGGCCGCGACCGCCGCGACAACTGACGGCCTACCTAGTGGAGCGCGGTTTCTATCCCGACAAGCTCGACTTATACGGCTTGCCTAATGCTTTGGCCGACGACTACTTAAGCGATTTGCAGGTGGAGTTGCTGCCCTACGTCAACGGGCGTAACCGGCTGGTGTTAGAGAACCGAAATTTGTTTTGGCAGGTATTTAGCGGCGTTCTGCCCCTGGCTCGCCCCATCGCGCTAGTCACACGCCGGCAAGTGCGGGTTGTCGACAGGCTATGGGAGAAAGTAGTGGAGGGTGGCCAGGAGAACACACGCTTTATCCTCGTCGCGCTGCCGTTAGACGACTGCCAGGCTCAGCGGAGTTTTCAATTAGAAGTCAAAGGCGGTCGGGTGATTGCCGGGGGCGGCGAGGAAGCCGCTAGCGATCTGCGGGGTTTTCTCGCGGCGCAACCCGTGGATTTGCTCTTGTGCTTACGGGCTTGGTCGGCGCCTGGGTATGCAAAGCTAGCGATGGGAGTCGATAGCCGCCTTAAGCTGCTTTTTCTACTGAACCCTAAAGACAATCTTCCGTATCTGATCTCGGCGATCTACTTGCTCGACGGCATCGGCACGACGCCGGCAGGGGGCGACGGTAACGAGTATGTGAGCGCACGCATCGATAACGATACCGGCTGCATCGCGTCCATCGTCCGCGTCGAACAAGTAAGCCGGCGTCAGGAGGTTGCCGCTGCTTTTGGCGATAAAGGCGTCTTGGCTGTCGGCGATGCTATTCCCGGATGGTTGGAGCTTGTAATGCAGCTGCAAGCCGGCTTACGCAGGCTGCCGTTATTTGGCGTCATCCAACTTGACGTGGCCTTGGCCGAGAGCGGTCCCATGGTGGTCGACGCCGGCGCTCGCGTGAGTGCTGCGGCGTTCCAGGTTCATGGGCCCATCATGGGGGGCGACGTGCAGCGCAGGTTCTTAAAAGAGTTTGGGGTTTGACCGGTCGATAAACTGTGGTGGTGCGCAATGAAGCCGAACGATGACAGTCATCACGCTTTGTATTGCAGCGGGCTTGCCGGCGAAGAGGAGCTGCTGCGCTATAAGCGCTTTACGCGGGATTTCGCTGCCGATGAAACGAATGTCGGCGATGAACGGTCGATGTTCCTGTACCGTCGTGGATTCACCCCGGAAAAATCGACTTGTACACGTTTGACCGCGACGACCCCGAGTGCTTCTTAAGCGATCTTCAGCGTTGGATGACGCAGTTGATTAACGGCAAGTTTGCGGTTGTTTTTAATAACAAAGTTCTGTTCACACAAGTTTTTCGTAACTTTTGTCGCATTCCCGAGATTGTTGCGATTTGGCGCAGCGAACGGGTTATTCCTTATAGTCCCGTTTGGAATCAAATCAAATCGGGGCAATTAGAAGAGCCCGTTCGGCTGGTGGCAAAGCCCTTGGGAGGGGGAGGCGGCGGCAACATTTATTTTATCCGTGCGGGACGACAATCCGTGGTGGTGGAATCCAACGACCCGGAAGCGGCGCGAAGGCGACGCTATCCGCCGGCGGAAATCGATAGCCTTTTCGAAGGCAAACGCGTGCCTTTCATGGTGACCGAATATATCGAGCAGGGAAGCTTTTCTAAGGCGCTCTTTCCGCTCACTGTCAATACCTTGCGAATACTGGTGGTGCGAGACCCGGAGACGCTTGAGCCGCATATCGTCCGCGCGGTTTTACGAGTCGGGACTAGCGCTTCCTACCCCATCGATAACTTCTCGTACGGTGGGCTTAGCGTCGCTATCGATTTGGCGTCGGGAGTATTGGGTAAGGCGGTAGCGGCGGCCGGCCCTTATGCGGGGCGGAATATTGAGCAGCACCCCGATACCGGGGAGCGTTTGCAGGGTTTGGCAATCCCTAACTGGCGGGAGATAACGGAGCGTGTTCGTTATCTATTTTGCGCATTCCCTATATTGCTTATTGCGGATTCGACATTATTATTCGAGATAAAGATTTCGTTGTTATCGAGGGTAATAGCTTTAGCCAGGTTCGACTTTTTCAAATGCACGAGCCGCTGTTGAAAGATTCCGTATACCGAAAATTTTTGAAGCATTACGGTGTTTATCTCGGCGAATAGTTTTTATGTCTCTTGGTAGACCGCTAGGGGCGCGAGTTTCGCATTCCGCTAACCAAGTTGTAATCGGACCAATGAGGTGGTGACCACATGGAAGTGATGGCCATTGACGTGCTTCATATGCGTAATATGCCGGTGCCCAAAAAAGGCAAGGAGCGGCTACCGGTTCCCGACGCCGGCTATTCTGTGATCCTCCACCTTCAGGTCGAGCATAACGGCGTGCAGCATAGCGGGTTGGGCGAAATACGCGCAGTAACGTCAGTTAGCGGAGAGACGCCGGCGGGCGCCTTTAGTGCAGCCGTACGCCTGGGGGAGGTATTGGTCGGTGTCGAACTCGACTGTGGCCAGTCCGGTAGGGAGGCTACGGCCCAGGCGGCTCAGGCCGTTCGCTCGGCCGCCGAAAAAGCTTTCGGCGTGGCGCCGACGACGCAGTTACCGACGGGTTTGAATAGCGCCGTCCGGTTTGCTTTTGAGTGTGCTGTGCTCGATGCGATGGCGCGAGCCAGTTCTCGTAGCATGAGCGAGTTATTGGCGCTCGCACCAGCCGCGAGTGTCAGCCGAAATGTTTTTAGTCGGCCACTCTCCAATGCAAGCCGCTTACTGAATCAACTCATTGACGGGAGAGCCCCGTCGGGGTGGTGGCGATCGCGGTGTTCCTACTCGGGTGTCAGAGCCGGCGAGTTGATGAACACGTTAACAAGAGCAAATATCTGGTCGGCGGCAGGGTTCGAAGGACTGTGGCTCGACCTGGGCGGCCGTTGGCACGTCGACGATCTCAAGGCCTTTGAGGAGACGTTTAACAGCGGCGCAGAGACTCAAGGGGCTCCCGTTAACTTAATCCTTGAACAGCCCTTTCCTAGTTACGCAACGGCTCATTACGCAGAATTGCTAGCGCTCTCGCAGCGCTTGCGGGATCGCTTTGGCGTTGAGTTGCGCATCATGTTGGACGAGCCGGTTTGGGACCGTCGCTCGTTAGCAGAGCTGGATGAGCTGCTCCCGTTCGTCGATTTGAACGTTACGCCGCAAAAGGCTGGCAGCTTCGAGGAAGTATTGCAGGTCGGCGATTACCTTCGCGAGCGCAATGTCGGCGGCAAGATTTACCTCGGCAACGCGGCTTTGAACACCGATCTCAACACGCTTGCACTGACGGCTCTAGGCCAAATGTTGGGGCCGCGCTGCGGTTACTTCTCGGCGAGCAGGAAGGAGGAGAAACGGGTCCGTTTGATTCACTCGGGGGACGCCTGGCTTTCCTTGGATGACGCTGAGCTGCGTTTGCCGACTGGGCAGGGCTGGGGGGTGGTGCTGTGCCGCTCAGGGTTGGAGAAACGGCTGAAAAGATGCATTTCGTCCGTCGTCACGCGTTAACCGAAAGCGAACGGAAACGCACCTGGCAAAACGTGCTGACGCGCGCCTTTGACGATCGCTGGCGGGATGATGTGCAGGCCAGCGGAGAAGGCTTTAGCAAGTCGCGGAACAAGGCACAGGTTCTGGAATCCTCGGTTTACTGAGCGGGCATAGGGTAGCGCAAGGAGGCGCCGTTTATGCAGGAGTTACCCCCGTTGAGCGAGTTTCTAGCGTCTGCTCAGGTACCTGACTACGCGGTGACACGGCATATGGCGCGCAAAGAGAGTCAACCGACGGCTCCTTCGTTCGCCCGCAAGTTGGACGAAGCGGTGCGCAAGGCCGAGTACCAGGAGCGCGTTCTACAGCGTACTCCCTTTGCGCGTTTGGCGCGGCGGCGTCATTGGGTTCGCCGCTTTCTGGCCGAGCAGGGCTGGTTGACGGCGCAGGTTTACGCGGAAGGGTTCGCGCTGCCTGAGCTACGACGCGCGATCGGCGACTTGCATCGATTTGTCGTTAAGCCGATCCATGCGACCAATGCCTGGGGCGTGATGCCGCTGGTGCGTAGCGGCGAGTTCAGCTTTCGTAACCTGTTCGACGATAGGGAATATCGGCTTGTCGATCTATTGGCAGCGCTCGATGCGCCCATGCAACGTTATATGTTTCCGAACCTATGGCAGCTTGAAGAGCTGTTACTGCCGCCAGACGGTGAACCGTCACCTTTGCCGGATTACAAAGTCTACGCCTTTCAGGGCGAAGCGCCATTGATTTTACAGGTAAGGCGCGAGGCGGGGGAACCGCGTTACAGGTGGTATGACTCCACGTGGCAGGCGGTGAAAACGGGGAAACACGAAGACCGGCTCGACCCCGAGACAGTGCCGCCTGTTAACGCCGAAGCGATCTTGGAATCCGCGCGGGAAATATCGCGCATTTTACCGACAGCTTTTTGCCGTATCGATCTTTACGACACCCAGCATGGGGTGGTCGTCGGTGAGTTAACGCCTGAGCCGGGTTTGTACCATAAATTCGATCCGCTGGTAGATCTCTACCTCGGCGTTCTCTATGAGCAGGCTGAGCTAAGGCGGCTTACCGAGCTGGAAGAAGTGGCGACGTTACAGCGTACGAACAGCGAGGATAGACGGGTTATGCATTGCAGTTAATCAAGGCATTCCAGCAGCAGTTATAGCGATTTCATGTTCGGGAGGTCTTATGCAGCCTCAATATAACAAATACGACGATGAAGCGTCGCAAGCGCTATTCGCTAAAATGACCAATTACCCGTTAGGTCCGTTGCTGTTGGCAGAGGCTGCGGAATCCGACGGCGCCCGAATCTCGTGGATGACTAAGTTTATCTTTACCGCATCCCTGGCGGGAACCTCCGTTACGTTTTGGGATTGCCGGTCGGCGGATTCGTCGATTGCCGCGATGATTGCCTCGGATAAAGCGGTCGCGAAAAAGTTCATGTTAAAGGCGGGCGTTCCCGTCCCTACGGGACGGTTTGCGCGCACGCCTGAGAAAGCTGTCGAGCATTGGAAAAAGCTCGGGGAGGGACGCGTTGTCATTAAACCTAAGAAGGGACAGAAAGGCAGAGGCGTCTCGATCGGCATTTCCGACGAGGCGGGCATTGTCGCTGTTTTTTCGCGATCTCGCAGCTTGTCGGGCTTATTGGTGGAGGAGATGGTAGAGGGCGAGGAGTATCGGATTCTCGTTGTCGGCGGCCGGGTGATTTCCGCCTTGGGACGAGAGGCGGCCAATGTCATAGGGGACGGTATCTCAACGATATCGGAACTGGTACGGCGAAAGAACGTTATACGGTCGCAAAACCCCCACCTTTCGACCCGCTTGATTACCGAAGACGATAGCCTGCTTTCCTATTTGAGCAACCAAGGACTAAGCGTCGACCATGTACCGGCGGCGGGTCAGAAAATACGCTTGAAGGGAGAGGCAAATTTTTCCGCCGGTGGCGATTCGATCGATTGCACCGACGATATTTCCGAATATACCCGTAATGTCGCCGTGCAGGCGGTTGCCAGTATTCCGGGCCTGGAGTGGGCCGGCGTAGATGTGATCGTCTCGCCAGCGACAGAGCCTGACGGGGTTCCGCGTGTGGTTGTGCTTGAGGTTAATACGAATCCCGCGATAGGCAGCCACCATTACCCGCTGATCGGAAAGCCGAGGAATGCGGCGACGGCTATATGGCGACATGCGCTCAAGAAGCAAGAAGTATGGGACCGGTTTAGGGACTGGCGCTACTCGCCCGTCTAGCAAACCGTTTCCCGTTCGAAACGGCCGTGAGGAAGGTCCGGTAAATCCGTCGAATGCGAAGGGGGCATGACTTACTGAATGCAACATGCTTGGAGGCAGCATGCAGGTAGGATGCGATCGACCCAGCAGACCCACCGTTGTTATAGGCGGAGGCGTTGGCCCCCTGGCGGGTGTCTTCCTCCATGAACAGATTCTGCGGCACACCAAGGGGGTGCAACGGGACAGCGATCATCTTGATATCTGGCACGTAGCGGATGTATCGACGATGCCGGATCGTACCGCTTTTCTACTCGGCAGCCATAGCGATAACCCCTCTCATGTTATGGCGCGAAATTTGGTTCAGGTTGGGGAAATACTTTATCGGGCAGGCCGCTATTGGGTGCTAGCTGTGCCGTGCGGTACTTTTCATGCTGTGCCTATCCTAACGCCGCTCATCGAAGCCTGTAGCAGGAGTCCTAGCTTCTTAGGGCTTTACCACCTCATAGAAGAAACGCTTCGCTGTCTTCATGAGAGCCCGGCGAAACCGTATCAAGTCGGCGTTCTTTCCACGTTGGGGGCATATAGCGCGGGTGTTTGGCGCGAGCCGCTAACGGCCGCCGGCTTTGCCGTGCTCGAGCCTGAAATGACGACCCGTGCCGCCGTCCACGACGCCATATACAACCCTCAGTTAGGTTTGAAAAGCGTGACGCCGCCAAGCGAAACGGCTTACACGGCCATCGTGGGGGCCGTGGCCGAGCTTGCAGCGAGCGGTGCGGATGCAGTCATTCTCGGATGCACGGAGTTGCAGTTTGTGCGGGACAAACTGGTAGACGCTTATCCCGAACTGTGCATCTGCGATCCCGTCAGCGTTCTAGCACAGTCGCTTAGTAATTTGGCAAACGGAGCAACCCCCCTCTCGTATCACAGCGAGGGTTTTCTATATCGCCATGGGCAGGATAAAGCAACCAGGTCGCTTAACCGGTCGGAGGTCACTCGATAATGTCAGTCAGTACGGTGCAACAGCTCATTACCGATGCCGAACTAGGTCAGGGGGAGCTCATCTCCGTGGTAACGGAAATCGAAGCTCGGCGTCTAGGTCTAAAGATAATTCCCGTTACGCGAGGGATGTTCTTCGCGGAAGATCCGGCGGGCGGTCGGCGAGCGCATTTTTATCGCGCCTGCGGTTCGTCGGTAACGCGCGCTAGCGAGTTGTTAATGTGGAATAAGGCCGCCTTCCGACGGTTTCTGAAGCTCAATACTAAGGTTTGCCTGGGGGATTGGGCTTGTTTCGAGCAGCAAGATTATAGCGAAGCGCTAGCGTTCGCCCAATCGCTCGATTTTCAGGTTGTGCTCAAGCCGGCTGCTTCCTCGAAGGGGCGGGGCTTTGTCGGCTCGATCAAGGACGAGGCTTCGTTCGCAAACGGCTGGCGTTATACTCGCAGATACGCCAGCCGTAGCGGCATCTTGGTAGAACGTCGATTTGTCGGAGCCGACTACCGATTGTATGTGGTCGACGGCAGTGTGGTCGGCGTACTCAAACGAGAACCGGCCTCGGTGGTCGGCAATGGCACAGCGTCGGTCGAACAGCTCATCAATGAGAATAACGCGAGAAGGCGACTGAATCCCCATACTGCGGGGCGGCAGATCGTTGTTGATAATGAAGTCCTTGCGAACCTTAGCGATGCAGGGTTCCGGCTCAATGATGTTTTGCCAGAAGGTGTTCGGTTAAGGTTGCGAAAAAGTGCCAATGTTTCTGCTGGCGGAGATTTTATCGATGTGACTGACGATGTTCACCCTTCCTACCTTTCCGTAGCGTCCGAAATAGCCAACGCCTTACGGCCGGTGCAACAGTTTGGGTTGGACTTGTTAACAAAGGATATTCGAAAGCCGGCTTCGCAAGGATATTTGGTCATCGAATGCGAAGGCGATCCCGCTGTCAGCAATGCGCATTTTCCGATGCAGGGCATCGGCCGTAATGTCGTGGGAGAGATCGTAAGAAGTTACTTCCCAGGCGTGGATAAAATTGCGTTCCCAGATGGTTTGGTTGGAGCAACGGGCATCGATTACGCCCTCATGAAACCGGGAGGGGCCGGGTACGAAGCGGCAGAATTAGCCATTGACCGTGTTATGACGCTACGTTCGCCCAACAGAAAGCGGCGAGCACTCCGTTCGGGCGGTCGGCAAAAGGTCGAATCGGGCGCAAGCGAAGCAGCTAGTCCCAACACCGATTCGGCAGCGTTATCGTTGCTTATCGAAGGGAAGGTGATCGGTGTCGGCTACAGGCGCTGGGCGAAGGCGCGCGCCGAAGAGTTAGGACTTTCCGGATGGGTGCGTAACAGAAGCGACCGCAAGGTCGAGATGGTGATCGCGGGAACGGAAGAAAAACTGGCGGAAATGCAACAGCTGTGCCGGCGCGGTCCGGCGAAAGCACGTGTCGAAGGGGTAACGGAGGCGAGTTACACCGGCAAGGTTGCCGCGGGATTTAGAAGGCGTAAGTCCAAGCAGGTGACAGAGCCAGAGGGCGTCATATCCAGCAAGTCCAAGCCGGCGTCCGAAGCCCTGCCGGCGTAGGCGGTGCTTATGGGCAATGGCATGGTAAGCACGGCTTCGAACGGCAGTTTAGGTATGCTGTATGAGACGGCCGCTATCGAGCTGATTAAGGCCTCGGCATTGTTCGATGAGACGTGGTACCAGGCGACGTACCCGGATGTCGTCATGCTAGGTATGCCCCCTATCGAGCATTATCTGCGAGTCGGGGCCTTGCTTGGCCGAGATCCGGGGCCAGGCTTTTCGACCAATGCCTACCTGCGGGCGAATCGGGATGTGGCAGAAGCCGGTATGAACCCGCTTTACCATTATGTGCTGTATGGCAGGTCGGAAGGGCGGGAGCTAGGTAAGGGCGAGCGCTCGGTCGGATTCTATCGCCACCGTTTATGGGCAGGGTTTTCGCGCCAGGCTTTGCAAGGCCTCATGGAGTACGAGCGCTCGGAGCAGCCTGCGCTAGCCCGTAGCGCACGGTGGGCGTTAGCGCAGTGGTTCCATGCCCACGGCGAGAGCGTTGTGGCCTTAGATTTGTTGCGGCGGCGCGGCGATGCCCCGACGCAAAGCGAATTGGTAGCGGAAGCTAAGTGCCTTTCTTGTCTGGCGCGTACCGACGAGTTGGCGCCCTTGCTCGAACACACCTATGCCGATGTGCTCGGAGATCAGCGACGTTACGTGTTGCTCAATTGGTTAAATGGGCAACCGGAGCGGATGGGGGAATGGCTCGCGTTAATTAACGAGTTGTTCGACGCGCATGACCTGTTGCCGCTGATGGCGCGTGAGCCGACACGCCCGCTTGCCTTGGGAAACCTAACGACGGGTCGGAGCGTGGAAGAGCGGCACCCAATAAAGGGGCCGTTGGTTACGGTTATCGTTCCCGCTTATAACGCCGAGTCCTCTATTCGTATCGCCCTTAATGGCTTGCTGGAGCAAACCTGGAAGAATTTGGAAGTTATCGTTGTGGACGATGCCAGCGAGGACTCGACGGCGGCAATTGTCGAAGCCCTTCAGTTTGTCGACCCGCGGGTCCGGTTGATTCGTCACACCGCTAATCGAGGTGCCTACCCGGCCCGCAATACCGGCGCTCGTGCCGCAACAGGCGACTTTATCGCCGTGCACGATAGCGACGACTGGTCCCATCCGCAGAAGATCGAGCGGCAAATGGCGGCTTTGCTCAGCGATCCTCATCTGGCGGTTACGTATAGCGATTGGGTGAGAGTAGATAAGCAATTAGTCTTCGTTGGTCCCTGGCTTCTAAGTGGGCGCTTTGTTGAGAAGAACCACTCCTCAACCCTTCTGCGGCGGTCGGTATTCGAAGCGCTCGGCGGTTGGGACGAGGTGAATGTCGGCGGCGACACGGAGTATTTGTGGCGCATCGAAGCCGTTTATGGCAGGTCGGCGATACGGAGCGTTCTGCCTGGGCTTCCGCTATCGTTCTCGCTCGCCGCCTCCGATTCCTTGACTCGGCACAAGGCGACTCATGTCAAAACGATACACTTCGGTTTGCGGCGACTTTACCGAGAGGCTGCGCAATGGTGGCATCGCTCGAATGAAGTGCTGCATGTCGGTGCTAATGATGGCCGGCGTTTCCCGGCTCCAACGGGCAACCTCCGCGGCTGTTCCGATACCTACGATGTGTTGGCGCTTGCCGATTGCTCGGTCGACAACCCGGATTTGGAGCGTTTCTGTGAACGTATAGTCGCTTCCCATCTGGCGCGGGGGGCAAAGGTCGCCATCTTCCATTGGCCTGTGTACGAAGGTCGTTGGAACGCACCGGTGGCGGACTCGGTATTTGAGCTGTGTCAGCGGCAAGCCGTGGCGCTCGTTAGTCCCGGCGATTCGTTCAAAGCGCCCTTGATCGTCGTTGCAGATAGTCGGCTACTTGAGTTTCCGGTGGACGCGCTGCCCCGCGTCCACGGCATAGAACAAACCGTCTTGGAAAAGGATTCGGCTAATACCCCAGCCGTTCTCGTAGATAGCCGGATACGGACCCTGCTTGGAGGGGCCGCCGGTAGCGCGAAATCCGGGGATATCCAAAGGTACCGACCGAATCGCGAGGAAAGTTCTGCTATCCAGGAGGTTATGTGGGCACGCGCACGTTCACCAGCCGAATAGCCCGACGTCGTCGGCGTTGGGCGGCGAAAAAGATGTGGCAAGCGAGGCTCGCCAACAAACTTGAGGCGAAGCTATTCGCCGCCCAGCATGGAGTGCCCGTTCCGGCTTTATATTGGTTTGGGGATCAGTTCGACGCCTTGCCGCCGGAAGGCTTGCCGGCCCGTTTCGTTATCAAACCTTTTCGCGGCCACTCGGGAGAGGGTGTCTACCCGATCGCCGACGGATGGAATCAGGTTGCCGGAACCGAAGTTGACTGGGAGTGGTTGCGGCAACGGTATCGCGCAAAAGGCGAGCCGGTATTAATCGAGGAGTATGCACCCACTAAAACGGGTGCTTATGACTACGTCGAGTGTTACAAGGTGTTTGTTTTCGGCGAGCGCTGCATCGTCCGCGTTAACCACGACAAGTTCGATCCGGACAAGCACGATATCACGACGCTGTACCAAGGTTTTTTACCGAGGCTTGGGAGTTCATCGAGGAGCCGATCAGCGATTATGCGCCGCATCGGGGGGATATAGAACGCCCGCAGCAGTTGAACAAACTCCTTGCTTATTCCAGAACGCTAGGCGCCGCTTACGATACCTTCGTGCGTATTGATTTCTACATTACCCCCTCGGAAGTCATCTTCGGCGAATTTTGCCCGTTTCCGTGGGATGGGCAGACCTTTACCCCGTTTGGCGACCGCTACTTCGGCGAGCTGTGGGAGAAGCACGTGGGAGAGAAGGTGTAGCGTAGCCGGCCGCTTCTTTCTAGGGTACATGACAAAACAAGGATGTTGTCATGAGCGCTAACGAGTTAGACCTTATTAAACGTTCCGCCTATTTCGACCAGGCCGCTGGTATGTGTCGCTTTATCCGGACGTGGCGGCGAGCGGCTTGGACCCGGCGCAACACTACTTGCAATACGGCGGCTTTCTTGGGCGAGCGCCTGGGCCCGATTTCGACAGCGCTTGGTATGCTGCCACCTACCCCGATGTGCGGGCAGCCGGGCTTAATCCCTTAGTTCATTTCCTGCGCCACGGTCGCAGCGAGGGCCGGTTGCCGCGAGCCAATCCCGCCGCGGACCTGGAAGACAAGCTATGGATGGGGTTTTCCCAATCGGCGGTCGGCGAGTTGGCGCGAATCAGTGCGGATGAGTCTGCGCCGCGGGATTGGCGTAGTTATGCCTATTGGGCGTTAGCGCGTTGGTATGCAAGCCGACAGGAGTGGCGACGTTCGGCAGCCGCGCTGCGGGCAAGGCGAGCCCTGCGGCCTGCGTTTCCCGGGCATCTCGGTCCTATCCTGCTGGAAAGCGATTGCTTACGACGGTTGGGGCAAGCCGCCGCCGCGCAGGCGCTGCTGAAGCGCGCTTTGCATACGCGCGCGCGATCGCCCGATCTGTTACTCGCTCTCGCCAATACCTGCGACGGTTCGGAAGAGGCCGAGCGCCTACGGCTGGACTGGATCAACCGGGTATACCGGACGGCCGGGCTCGCGCCGTTGCGCAAGCGTCAGCCTAATAAGCCGCTTGCGATCGATAATGTGTGGGCATCTCGACGCTGGCGTTTGGCGGGCTTTTTCGGCCCTAAAGTCAGCGTGATCGTGCCGGCTTACAATGCCGCCGCCACCTTGGCAACAGCGTTGAGCAGCGTACTTGAGCAAAGCTGGCGCAATCTGGAGGTGCTAGTCGTTAACGATGCTAGCAAGGACGGTACGGCCGAGCTTATCGCCGATTTCGCGCGTCGGGATCGACGCGTCGTTGCGTTACGGCATGACGAAAACCGGGGCGCCTACGCAGCCCGTAACACGGGTTTACAGCAGGCGACGGGAAAATATATCACGACCCATGACAGCGACGATTGGTCGCACCCGCAAAAGCTTGAGTTGCAAGTGCAGGCTCTGGAGGCGCGGTCGGATATCGTCGGCGTGTTAACTTCCTGGGCACGGGTTGAGCCGTCTTTGCATTTCGGGCGCTGGCGAGCCGAGTCTGGCTTAGTGCATCGCAACCTCTCGTCCTTCATGTTTCGCCGCGACGCGATCGAGCGAGTCGGCGCGTGGGACGGTGTGCGAGCGGGAGCCGACGCCGAGTTCTACCGGCGCCTGGAGCGGGTGTTTGGCGCCACCGCCCTCAGCGACATTCAGCCTACTATTCCGTTAGCATTCGGTCGCCTGAGCGAAGGTTCGCTAACTCACCGGCAGGATACGCATCTACGCACTCAGTTTTTCGGTACGCGGCGGGAATACGATGAGGCTGCGGCTTGGTGGCATAGCCACAGCCGGCCTGCAGAGCTGTACATCCCGCCGCAGGCAAGCGAACGCCGGTTTCCGGCTCCCGACCGACTGCTCGATCAGCGACCTGTCTGGCGGCAGGTGGATACGACGGTTGTCGCCGATTTCGGCGAAGGCTCGGGCGAGCTGTACGACTTCGTGGAATCCTTAGTCGAGCGGCAGCAAACCGTCGCCTTGTTGCATTGGCCGGATTTTGACAGAACGCCTCTGACTTTCGTTGCCGACGCTTATCGTGGCCTCGCCGCCAAATCGTCGCTCGCTATCCTGGCGCCGGACGATGAGCTGGAGACAAACGTTTTGCTCATAAAAGAGGCGCATCTGCTGCGTTATCGGCTAGACCGAGTGCCGAGTATTCGTTACCAGCGTTTGTTGGTCGACGTGGTTGGTAAACCGGCGACGGCCGTAGCGTCCAGCCTTATACGAGGCAATCTATTCGCCTGCTTTGGCTCGCAAGGGGAGTGGTGCGAGTCGTTCGCAGACGAGCGGCTTTTATCCGAGGTGTCCGTATGATGTCGGCTCGCCGCTGGAGGGCAGAGCAGCTGATTGCCCAGTCGGAGCTTTTCTCGCCGGCTTGGTACCAGACGATCTATCCGGACGTTCGGCGCGCGGGGATCGACCCGTTACAGCACTATCTTAGTCACGGCGCTGCCGAAGGACGCGACCCCGGCCCCTGGTTCAGTGCGAGCGTTTATGCTTGGCGTTACCCCGATGTAGTCCAGACCGGCCTTGAGCCGTTACTCCATTACTTACTGGTTGGCCGCCGCTTAGGCCGTTCCGGCGCGCCGCAAGGCTTACCGGGTAAGCGGCGCGCGCTTCCCGGCAAACGACGGATATTGGTCTGCGGCCACGCCGCGGGCACAACCCTTTTCGGCGGCGAGAGGAGTCTACTCGACGTGCTTGACGGGCTGATAGCCATCGGTTTCGAGCCGGTTGTCAGCGTGCCCCAACTGCGTAACCCAGATTACTTGCAGGCACTAACGGCCCGATCGATGGCGGTGGAGTATATTCCGTGCCCTTGGTGGGACGAACGCGTGCCGCCGGCGGAGGCGGTTGTCGAGCGCTTCGTCGGCGTTATCGAGCGTTTTCGTGTCGGGGCCGTCCATGTCAATACGATCATGCTGCGCGAACCGTTGCTTGCCGCGCAGCGGATGCACATTCCCGGCGTCGTCCACGTGCGCGAACTGCCGTCGCACGATCCTGCCTTGTGCGATGCCATCGGAGCGGATTCGGAGACGATCGTCGCGAGCTTGGCCGCTCGGGCTACGCATCTCATTGCCAACTCTCGGTTTACCGCTAGCCGCTTAAACTCGCTCGCGCAGGTGGATGTCGTGCCGGGGCGGGCGCCGGATTTCTCCGCCATGTTAGAACAGCGCTCGTGGTGCGGGCGAATTAAGGTCGGGTTGATCAGTAGTAATACGGCGAGGAAGGGGGTGCACGACTTCATTGCTGTGGCTCAGCAGTTAAAACGCGCCTGTCCGGGAGCACGGTTCTTATTAATTGGCCCGGATAATGCCGTCACCGAGCAACTCAAGCAGAGGCAGTCCTGTGGGCAACTGGCGCCTAACGTCGTGTTTGCCGGTTATGCCCAGACCCCGGAAGCCGCTGTTGCTCAGACGCACATCGTACTCAATTTAAGTCATGTGCCCGAATCGTTTGGTCGGACCGTGTTGGAGGCGATGGCAGCCGGTCGCCCGGTGGTGGCCTACGAACAGGGCGCGTTGCCAGAGTTAGTGCGATCCGGCGTTAACGGTTTTCTCGTGCCCTTTGGCGATATGAGGCGCCTTGTAGAGAGCGTTCAAGCCTTGTGCAACGACGCTCGGCTACGACAAAGAATGGGGGAGGCAGGCCGAAAAATGGCGGCCGAAACGTACGGTTTCCAGGCGCATTGCAAGGCTTTGGCCGCCGCTTACCGCCGTATCTTACCGCCGCAGAGATGCGAGCCCGCATTCGCCGAAGGTCAGGGTGTTGAAAAATAAGGTAGGCAGTGGATGCAATATCAGACTTTTCCAGACGTTACCGGCGGCTCGAATTCGCTGCAAAAACTCAAGGCCCTCCGCTTGCCCTCGCTGGCAGGAAAGCGTTTTTTAGATGTCGGTTGCAACGAAGGTTATTTTGCCGGTTACGCCCTATTTGAAGGCGCAAGTCGGGTGGTCGGTATCGATTATTCGAAAACGGCCATTGAACGGGCGCAAGCGCGATTCCCCGATGCCGAGTTTTACCAGCAGTCTTGGGATACGCTGCCCGAGGGGCCGTTCGATGTGATCCTGCTCGCTTCCGCCTTGCATTATGCGGACGACCAGGCCGCTCTGCTAAAGCGCCTTATGAGCGCCTTGAGCGAGAGCGGGACCTTGGTCTTGGAGCTGGGCATTGCCCAATCGGGCGACAACACATGGATTTCCGTTACCCGTAGTATCGACGAGCGCTTGTTTCCTACCCGCCGCAAGCTTAATGAACTACTGGCCGATTACGCCTGGAAGGTGATCGGCCATAGCGCCCCCCAGACCGGCGATCCGGTGCCGCGTTATGTGGTGCATATCCGCCCTTTAAAGCCGTATGTTTTTCTACTGCTGGAGACGCCCGCCACCGGCAAGTCGACGCTGGGCCGAGTCTTGTTCTCGCGCGCGGAGATTCCGGTGATTTCGGGCGACCGCATCTATATGCAAATTGCCCGCGGGCAGATTGCTGCTCCGGCGGCGTTGACGGCGGTGGTGAGTCACGAGTTTTCTACTGCTTCCATCGATCGCGTTACGACACAGGTGTTTCAGCACGGTTTACTGGACGACTTGGTAGACATTTGGTGTGCCCAAGCAGGCTATAGGGATTTCGCGCTGGACTCTTATGTCCCCGCCGACTATCGGCAACAGGTCAGTAACCTCTTGCTCGATAAAGGTTATATTCCCGTTTCCCTGAACTGGGAAATGAACAAAAGCATGGCGACGCCGGCGGAAGCCGAGGAGCGCGCGCAAGCCTATACGGAAAGTTTGGCGAGCCAGCACGGCGAACGGCGGTTGGGGACGATAGATGTGCGTAAGACCCCGAGCACGGCCGGCCATAGCCTGATTTACAAATGGCATCTGGATCAGCCGGCGAAAGGCGAACTGCGTCCCAACGGCACGCACTTTACGGTGTCCGGCTGGGTCTTGCCCAACACGGCTGTAAGACCGGCCGCCGTTTATGCCCGCTCGGGTTTGGAGCGTCTGCGGTTTGCGATCGATCGGCGCCGACGCGATGTCGTTCAAGCCTTCCCGGAAGCGGCCGCTCGGAGTAGCGAACAGTGCGGCTTTAGTTTCGTGTTGGATGCAGCTTGGCTTGATGCAGGCGTGGAAGTGGGCTTTGTGGTGGAAGACAAGCTATTACCAGTGGTAACGCTAACCGTGCCGGAGTCTCGGCCCGAGGTTTCAATCGTGCAGCGAATAATGGCTGACTTAAGGCGTCGGTTCCGACAGCGATTTGCCTAATCGACGGACCAGCAGCTGTTGCAACATCTCGCTTGTGTCGCTCCCCTCCGGAAACAACAGCGAGTCGATGTTAATGGCGAAGTTCTCCATGCGATGGGTTAGGTTAGGGTTGTAGTAAGGGTCCGGGCTTAGCAGGTGCCCCCAGGTTCTTATCATGTAAGCGATTTCGCTTTGCTCGCGTGCTTTCTTCTCCGGCGTGTCGTCCGCCCCCGCGATACCGATTCATGATGATAAAGCTCGGCATGCGGCGTCCATAGATTGCGGTAACCGGCTTGCCGTACCTTCAGGCAGAAATCCACATCGTTAAAGGCGATCGGCAACGCCGCTTCGTTAAGGCCCCCGACCTGCCGGTAAACCTCCTTGCGTACCAAGAGGCAGGCTGCGGTGACGGCAGAGTAGTTCTGCGTACAGGCAGCACGGTAGTAATAACCGCTATCGTGGCGGCCGAAGTGCTTATGCGCGTGTCCTGCAACGCCCCATAGTCCGGTAATAACCCCCGCATGTTGAATAGTATCGTTGGGATACAAAAGCTTAGCGCCGACGCAGCCGATCTCTGGCCGACAAGTGTGCGCCACCATCTCCGTCAACCAATCGGAGCCGATGACTTCGATGTCGTTGTTCATCAAGCAGATGATGTTGCCTTTTGCTGCTTCCGCACCAACGTTATTAATTGCTGAATAGTTGAAGGGGTGATCGTAGCGCAGTATGTGAATGCGCTGATCCTCTCGCCGAATGGACTCAAAAAGCTCAGTGTGGCGGGGTCTTTGCTTTGATTGTCGAGCACGAGGATCTCGAAGTTGCTGTAGCTGGTTTTCCCCAGAACGCTGCGAATACAGGTTTCTAGCAGGTCGCGCCGGTCCCGCGTAGGTATGAGTAAGCT
Source organism: Alkalilimnicola ehrlichii (assembly GCF_003399765.1). Lineage (GTDB taxonomy): Bacteria > Pseudomonadota > Gammaproteobacteria > Nitrococcales > AK92 > AK92. Next base: position 106,722 of record NZ_NFZV01000014.1, read on the forward strand.
GACCAAAGGCTGCGGCCGCGGCACCGGGTAGCGAACTCGGTAGGTGCCGACAGGCCGAGCAGGTTCTACAACCGCATTGCCGTGTCCTAGCGCGGTTAGGTAAGCCCGGCGTACCGATAACGCTGCTTGTTCTTCATCCGTACTCAAAGGCGGGCGTCTGGGGGAGAGCGAGGAGCGATGGAAGAGCACTTTCGGAATATGGGCGATCTCTGTGTCTGCCAGTAGCGGTAGGCAGCGATAGAGCAGGGTGTCGTTCGGCTTGCTGGAGGGCAGCGACCGAATCAGGTCGTAGCGGTACAGGCACAATTGGCCGACGTAGTTGTACGACAGCACCAGATCCGGGCTCCAGTCCGGCTTGAAATGCGGGTCCAGGCGGCGACCTTCCGGCGTTATGGTGTCTTCGTCGCTGTATAGGATTTTGATGCCGGGGCGTTGTCGTAGAGCATCGGCAACGTAGTAAAGCGCGTCCTTGGCGAGGCGATCGCCCGCTTTTAGATGGGCGAAGTAGCAGGAGTCGGCGGCTTGCTGCGGCGGTAGAGCAGGTAGGTCGGAGCTCGGGTGCGCCGCGATCCGGTCGTTGCCGTAGTCGGCGCTCAGGCTGTCTACCTCCGCTGGCTGCAAGTCCAGGTACAGCGTCCAGTGCGGATAGGCTTGCCGGCAAACGGATTCCAGGGTTGCCCGTAACTGCGTCGGGGGCGTGTCGCCGGCCGTGAGCAGCAAGACAATGTGCGGCGGGTTCGTCAGTTTATCGAGTGTTGTCGCGATTTGGGCGAGGTCCGAACGCCGCGGGATTTCAGTTGTTCTTATCCAAATACGGTAGGGGTCTTCGCTAAGCAACCACTGCACGAGGTAAGGATGATATTCGCGAATCAGGCGGAGCAAAAAGCCTTCTCGACCATGACGACGCCAGCGAGCCCAGGACTTACGGTAGATCCGAGTGCGGCTGCCGTTTCGGCGACTGTCGTTGCGGCTTATCCGCCGCATGATGTGAGCGTACGACCCAAGGGCGGTATGCCGCCGCAAGGTGACGCGAACCGCCTTCAATGCGGCAGGAGCATCAAATTCGAGCCGCAGTTGTTGCAACGGTCGGCCGGAACAGAGCCGCAGCTCAAATTCGCCGGCGGCGCTCCCGCGCAACAAGCGCAGCCCTGGGCCACCGGTATCGCGCCTGAGTGTCGCTTCCTGCGGCGGCTGCATTCCCGCTGTGGGGTAAACGGAAACCCGAATGTGGTACCAGCCGGGGCGGGCGCTAAGGCCACTCAAGTCGAGGTGCCGGGCGTCGTCGATAGGGCCTTTCCAAGTTGTTGTTTTGAAACGCGTTACATGCTGTGTCATGAGCGCACCTAAGCTGGAGAGGCTGAACGGTCGGCGATCGTCTAGGTCGTTCGTCACTGCTAACTATGAGAGGCGAAGGATGTCGTTACGCTGTGCGTTCGTAGCTTGCAACCGTAATCCGAGCCGGTTCCGGCAAGACCCTTCGTATATTTACCGCTGCGAGAACCTGGCGGCGGCAATGCAGGCGGCAGGACACCACGTGTTTCTTGGCCATTTGCGCGACTTACCGTTACGTCCCCAATTCGATGTTCTGCTGTTCCACCGCCCGCGCTATTCCCTGCGCCTACGGCTGGCCGTCCATGCGGCGCGGCGAGCCGGAGCCTTGGTGCTGGCGGATGTCGACGACCTTGTCTTCGACGAACGTCAGGCGGCGTTCAGTCCCGCTGTCTTGAACCGCCAGTTGCCGCTGCAAACCGTCAGGCGGCAGTACCTTGCGCATTACCGTGCTTTGCAGTTGTTCGATGTCATCGCCGTGTCCACCCAACCGCTGGTCGAGGCGGTGGCGCGTTCGTTTCCCGGAACTCGGATTCGGCTGTTACCGAACGCGGTGCATTATCGGTGGCGGACGCTATCCGCGCCGCCGTCCCGGAGCGGGCCTAGTGCACGCAAAGTCATGACTTACCTGCCCGGCACCGCCAGCCACGATCGCGACTTCGCGGTAATGGCGGAACCGATACGGATATTCCTCGACAGGCACCCCGACGTTAGCTTGCACGTTACCGGTCCGATTGATTTTTCTCTCGCCGCGCGGCCGGGGCAGGTAATACACCGAGATAAGGTCGCTTTCGCCGATTTTCATCCTCGGGTGCAGGAAGGGTGGGTCAATCTCGCGCCGTTAGAAGCGACGCCGTTTACCCGTTGTAAGTCCGCCTTGAAGGTGATGGAGGCCGCCTTTTGGGGGATTCCGACGGTTTGCTCGCCTACCCCCGATGCCGAGCGTTTCGCTGCCGCCGGCGCACTACTCGCTCAAAGCGGTAAGCAGTGGTTGGCGCACCTCGAAGCTTTACTGGATTTTCATTACTACCGTCAGTTGACGACTAGCTTACGGGAGCGGGTACTGGCGTTGGCCGATGTGCAGACGATTGCTGCACGTCTGCTGGCAGAAGTTCATCGCGAGCGAGCGGCGTAATCATGCTGATAGGGCTTAATCAGTACCTCCGTATGGCACAACACGATGAACGTTTAGCGCGCTGCGCCGGCGCCGGTGCGATGACATACCCTGGGTCTTGCTCCGCCGGTTGGCGCACCGGCGGCGGCAGAAGGGCTTTTATGACGCGTTTACCTTAATGCTGTTCCGGCGAGCTTGGCAGCGCAGCCGACGGGCTTCCTGCTTGCTCGATTATTTGGCGTATTGTCGCGACCTCGGTCGCCCGCTGCCGCTAGCGCGTCGGGCCGAGCTTAGCGATGCCTTGCCGGCTTTGCATGGGCGCCGTTTCTACTTGGCACAGGGCTTACTGGCCGAGTCCGGCGGCGATCCGCCAACCCAGTGGGGCGAGGTGTTAAGGGAGGTTTGCCGGTGTCAGCAGACATGGCGCTCACAGTTTGCCGCCCATGTCGCCCAGTGTCGCGACCAGGGAATATGCGTGGTGGGAAACGCGCCGGTAATGCGGGGGAGTCGCTTGGGAAGCTTCATCGACGGTCAAGGTTTGGTTATGCGTTTTAACCGTTTCTATTACGACCCATCGTCGGCAGTCGACAGCGGCAAGAAGCACGATGTCTGGGTGCGCTCGCCAAGCCTTGATAGGGCGCCGCCCGCCGCTGTCCGCTGGGTCGTCGTCAGCGGGCCCGATGTGATATTCCGCCTCCGGAACTGGGGGGCATTGGCTGACATTGTGGAGCAAGGCGTTCCTGTGCTAACGGTCCCGCTGGAGGTATGGCGAGCCTTAGTGAAGAAACTCATGGCGCCTCCAAGCGCCGGCTTACTTAGTTTGGCTTGGCTCCGTCAGTTGCTCGGAAGCTGGCAGGGTGTGAGCGCTGTCGGCTTTAGTCTCGGCGATAGTAACTGCCCGGTGCCGCGTGCAACGCGCCACCATTGGGCGCAGGAGCAGGCCTTATTGCGGCGCTGGCAGGCCGATGGCCTGAACCTCGTGTCGGATGCTGCCAAGGAGACGGAGCATGGCTGAGCGACCTTGTTATCTGGCGTTTTCCCGCGGCTTGGTTGCCAATAAAGGCTTGTCTGAATTACTGGGGGGGGAGGTGCTTTATCGGGCTGTTGGCAGCAGGCTCCCCAAGCACGTAAAGGTTTTGGCTTGGGGACGTAAGCCCAGTGCCCGCCGTGCGGTCGAGTTTGCTCGTCGTAAGGGGCTGGCGGTGACGCATTTGGAGGACGGGTTTCTCCGCTCGGTCGATTTAGGCGACCGCGACGCGGCGCTGTCGCTGGTTACCGACGAGCTGGGGATTTACTACGACGCAACTTGCCCATCTCGGCTGGAGCGTTTAATACGAGCGCCCATCGGTGCAGCCCAGGCCGCCCGTGCTCGGGCCTTGCTACGGCAATGGCGGGAGGCAAGGGTCTCCAAATATAACCACGCGCGAGAGGCTAGCGCCGGCTTGCCATCTTCCTTTGTGTTGCTGGCGGACCAGACGGTCGGCGACGTGTCGGTGCGTTACGGCTGTGCCGGACCGGCAAGTTTTCAGCGGATGTTAGAGGCAGCGCTGGATGAAAACCCGGGCGCGCCAATCTTGCTCAAAGTGCATCCCGATGTTTTCGCCGGCCGTAAACGCGGCTATTTCGACAAGCTAACAACCGCTCAGGCGGCCAGGGTCCGAGTGCTTGGCCAAGATGTGCACCCGGTTGCCTTGCTCGAGCGCGCCGAACGCGTGTATGTCGTTACCTCGCAGTTGGGGTTCGAGGGCCTGTTGTGGGACAAGCCGGTACGGACTTTCGGCATGCCTTTCTATGCCGGCTGGGGTTTGACGCAAGATGAGCTCGCCGCGCCTGAGCGGCGCGGTGCGGCGACAGTCGAGCAGTTAGCCCACTCCGCGTTAGTGGCGTATCCGCGTTACCTCGATCCGGAAACCGGCCGCCGTTGCGAAGTAGAGCGTGCGGTCGAATGGATGGGGTTGCAACGGACGCTGCGGGAGCGCTTCCCCGAGCAAGTATATGCGCTTGGCTTCTCGCTTTGGAAGCGGCCCATTGTCCGGGCGTTTTTCAAGGCAGCCAGGTGCGGTTCGTGCGCCGTGAGCAGCAATTGCCGAAACGGGCTACCGTCGCGGTATGGGGACAGCGGCCGGTGGCGCGGGGGCGGCCTGTTATACGGTTGGAGGATGGCTTTCTACGCTCGGTCGGGTTGGGAGCCGAGTTGACGCGTCCGTTGTCTTGGGTGCTCGACGAGCAGGGACTGTATTACGACGCCGGCACACCATCCGGCCTCGAACAGTTATTGCAGTCAGCGCGCTTTGAGCCGGCGTTACTCGCGCGTGCCCGGCGTTTGCGCGAGCGTATCGTCGAATTGGGGCTGACCAAGTACAACGTCGGCCAGGGCGAGTGGCGTCGTCCGGCGGGGGTAAACACGGTAGTGCTAGCGGTTGGGCAGGTGGAGGGCGATGCGGCGATGCGCTTTGGCGCCGGCGCCGTGACGAGCAACCTCGGCTTACTGCGCGCTGTCCGGCAAGCCGTACCGCACGCGTATCTTGTCTATAAACCGCACCCGGACGTTTTGGCAGGACTACGAGCAGTGGGAAGCGGCGAAGCCGATTGCGTTTACTGGTGCGATGAGGTCGTGGCCGATGTGCCCATGGGGGCGTTGCTGGAAAGTGTGGACGAGGTTCACGTCATGACCTCGCTAGCCGGGTTCGAAGCGTTGTTAAGGGGCCGCCAGGTTGTTACCCATGGTCGGCCGTTCTATGCCGGCTGGGGGTTAACCCAAGACCGCGCGCCGATAGCGCGGCGCAGTAGGCAGTTGAATTTGGACCAACTGGTGGCGGCAAGCCTGATCCTGTATCCCACCTATGTCAGTCGCGCCAGCGGACGTTTTTCTACTCCCGAATGCGTACTTCGCGAATTGGAAGCGTGGCGCCAAACGGCGCCCGATGCATCGCTCTGGCGTTATCTCTTCCGCTGGCTATACCGCTGCCAGCGTGGGCTTGAGCGATGGCAAAGCGGCGATAAACAGGTGAAGAAAACGGCGAACCTCGAATAAGGCTTTGCGGGCGCTATGCGCGCCGCAGAATGACAGCGTAGCAGTCGTGGGACGGTATTGAGTAATAGCCGCCCGCCTTGGCGGGGCGGCAGTGTCATCGTGTGCCACAGCAAGGGGAGAGGCTATGGCTGGAAAGGTACTGCTATTGCAAGGGCCGATGGGACCGTTCTTTTCGCGTTTGGCGAGCGAGCTTACGGCGGAAGGCTGTGCGGTGTTCAAGATCAACTTTCATGGCGGCGACGAAGCCGATTACAGGCACCCTGGCGCGTTAGCCTATACGGGCAGTTTCGCTGAGTGGCGCGATTATTTAGCGGCGTTCATCGCCGAGCAGGAGATCGATCGTGTCTTCCTGTACGGCGATCGTCGGCCTTATCACGTAGTAGCGCTGGATGTCGCGGCGTCGTTTCGTATTCCAGTCTATGTATTCGAGGAGGGTTATGTCCGCCCCGCGTTCGTGACAGTCGAGGCCGGCGGCGTCAACGGGCGCTCCAGCCTGCCCCGAGACCCCAACGATTACCTTGATCGAGCCAAAGCAGGTGCCGCAACTGCGGACACCATCGCCCGGCCGGAAGTGAATCCCGGCAAGCTCGCCTTTTGGGCTCATGCCTGGTTCTCCACCCGCTATGCGGTGTACTACTGGCTAGGGCGTAAACGCTACCCGCTCTATCGTCATCATCGGCCCCTGAATCCTTATATCGAAGGCGCCCGCTGGGGAATGTCGGCGTGTAAAAAGGCTTATTATCATTGCGCGGACAAGCGCCGTGCGCGGCGATTATTCAAGCCCTTGAGAAAACGTTATTTTTTGTTCCTTTGCAAGTCCATTGCGATGCGCAGGTTCTCCATTACTCCCGCTTCGAGTCTATTAAGGCATTTATCGAAGAAGTCATTGCCTCCTTTGCCGGCCATGCGCCGGCGGGGACGATTTTGGTCTTCAAGCAGCATCCGATGGATCGCCCCTATTGCGATCACGGGGCCGAGATCGCTAAGCTCGCGGCGCAATATCGGGTAAAAGCGCGTGTCGTTTACTTGCGGGAAGCCGATTTGCCCAGCTTGTTGCGACACGCGCAGGGGACGGTGACCATCAATAGCACGGTCGGTTTATCGTCGTTGCACCACAAAACTCCCGTAAAAGTACTCGGCAAAGCGGTTTACGACATTCCGGGCTTAGTCGCCAAGGTGGACCTCGACCAGTTCTGGACGGAACCCGGCACAGTCGATTCGCAGCTCTACAAAGCCTTCCGGCGTTATCTGGTCACGACCGTATTGGCGAACGGTAATTTCTATCGCCGGGTTCATAAAGGTCTTGGATTGACCGGCGTCGCTTGGCCGCTGGGTACCGTCACGGCAACCTGTCGGGGCGCGACGCCGCCACGGACGGTTCGTCCGGGGTCGGCGGTCGCCGCCGACTCGGTGAGCGGGGAGGCCGCGCCTTTGTCTACCGCAGGCATGACGACGTTGAGCCAGCAAGCATAGTTCGGCGCTGCGGCGTTCGGAAGCAGCGCCGCCGCTACCCGCACGATGTTGGTGCGTAACGTATACACTATTGCCAGAAAAGCGGCCGAATGCGGCAGGCACATAACTTGCTTGTGTACAGTGTTGTGTACCGAATGTGGAGGCAAGTTATGGCCTATCGGGTCCGTATCGAGAATTCTTCCGTTGAGTTCGAGGCGGAGCAAGGCGAGCCGTTATTAGACGCGGCGCTGCGTTGCGGCGTTGAGCTGCCCTTCGACTGTCAGTGTGGAGGGTGCGGTACCTGCCGGGTACAGGTTCGTCGTGGTGACATTACTTACGATTTACCGCCCATGGCACTTACTGCGGAAGAGGAGGCCGCAGGCTTTGCGTTAACCTGCCAAGCCTGCGCTGCGTCCGATCTCGTTATTCGTTTGGATGATGCTCTTGCAGCGTCTCCCGCTGAAGCTTGCGGAAATCACTCTCTGAGGCTCCGAGAGTTGGCGCCCTTATGCCACGATGTCATGCGGCTCGTGTTGGAAGTCGAGAGCGGCGAAGCCTTAGCGTACCGTGCCGGCCAGTATCTCGACGTATTGCTGGATGGATCGGAGCGGCGTAGTTTCTCTTTCGCCTCGGCACCGGAAAGGGGCGTTATCGACCTACACGTTCGACGCGTGCCGGGTGGACGCTTTAGCCAGTATCTGTTCGAGCAGGCGAAGCCTGGGGACATCCTGCAGATAGAGGCGCCGCAGGGCGGGTTTTACTTGCGCGAGGAGAGCGAGCGGCCGCTGTTGATGGTTGCCGGCGGCACCGGGCTTGCGCCGATTAAGAGCCTGATTGAGCGTGTGATTTACTCAGGCGTGCAACGTCCGGTTTATTTGTATTGGGGTGTGCGCTCGCGGCGGGATCTCTATCTGGATATCGAGGCCTTGGGCTGGGCGGCAAAGCTTGCGCAGTTTCGTTATGTTCCTGTGCTGTCGGAGCCGGTGGGCAACGACGGCTGGAGCGGTCGCGTTGGCTTCGTGCACCAGGCGGCAGCGGCGGACTTGGCCGACCTATCAGGCTTTGACGCCTACCTCTGCGGCCCACCGGCGATGATCAGCGCCGCCAAAGGCGCGTTTGCCGCGAATGGTTTGCCCATAGAGCGTATTTACGCCGACGCCTTTAATTTTGCCCACGAGTTAACGACCGCGCCCACTCGCCAGACGGCCTAAATAAGGAATGCTCGATGAGTCGTAGTTTACTGCTAAAAAACGCCACGCTACTTGCCACGCTCGATGCCGAGGAGCGGGAAATCGAGAATGGAGCGGTATTTATCCGCGATAATCTGATCGAAGCGGTTGGGCCGAGCGATGAGCTGCCGCAAACGGCGGATACGGTGATCGATCTGAGCGGGCACGTGGTCATTCCCGGTCTGATCAATACGCACCATCACATGTTCCAAAGCCTTACCCGAGTGCTGCCGGCAGCACAGGATGCAGAATTATTCGACTGGTTGAGCGCCTTGTTTCCGGTTTGGGAGCGGATAACCCCGGCCATGTCGAGTACCGCCACCCAAACGGCGATGGCGGAGTTGATGCTCTCCGGTTGTACGACTGCCGCCGACCACGCCTATTTATACGTGAACGGTATCCGGCTGGACGACAACATCGCCGCTGCGGCCGAGATCGGTATGCGTTTCCACGCTGCGCGTGGTGCCATGAGTTTAGGTCGCAATGCGGGAGGATTACCGCCGGATGCGCTGGTTGAAGCGGATGAAGATGCCATTCTGAAAGATATGCAACGGCTTATCGAGACGTACCACGACGCGGCTTCCGACGCGATGGTGCAGATTGCCGTAGCGCCGTGCTCGCCGTTTACGGTAACGACGGATTTAATGCGCGAGGGCGCAGCCTTGGCGCGCAGCTATGGCGTGGCGATGCACACGCATACGGCGGAGAACTGGAAGGATGTAGCGTTTAGCCAAGAGCGTTACGGCATGACGTCGACCCAGTTTACCGAGGAAGTCGGTTGGGTGGGGGAGGATGTGTGGCATGCGCACTGCGTGCATCTCGACGATCCGGGTATTGCCTTATTCGCCCGCACCGGCACGGGCGTGGCGCACTGCCCCTGCTCCAACATGCGATTGGCCTCAGGCATCGCACCGGTGCGAAAAATGCTCGACGCGGGAGTGAATGTCGGCTTAGGGGTCGATGGCAGCGCCTCCAACGATAGCGGCAGCCTGCTCAGCGAAGCCCGGCAAGCTTTGTTATCGGCGCGGGTCAAGGATCAGGAACCGGCAGCGATGACAGCCCGGGAGGCATTGGCGTTAGCGACTCGGGGGAGTGCTGCTGTGCTTGGTCGTGGCGAGAGTCTTGGGCGTATTCAAGCGGGGTACTGTGCCGACGTGGTGGCGTTCCGGCTAGACGATATTGCCTTGGCCGGTGCGCTTGTCGATCCGCTGGCTGCTTTGGTGTTCTGTACGCCGCCGCGGGTGGCTTACAGCGTTATTAATGGCCGTGTAGTGGTGGCGGAGGGGCAGTTGACGACGCTGGAGTTGCCGGTGTTGGTGGAGCGGCATAATCGTATGGCGGGGGTGTTGGTTCGGGGGGATTAAGGGGGGGTGGTTAGGTTCTGGTGTTGGTGGTTTAGTTTGGTGCGCTTCGCGCGATTGGTTTGGAAGGCGGGGTCCCGCCCCTGCGGGGCGTCTGGGGTCTGCGCTTAGTCGCTATTGCCTGTGGTGATGCCTAACGGCCTGTTTCGCCCTCCTGGGCGAGTCCCTTTTGGCTCAGACCCTCCCTGGTCTTCGGCCTTCGGCTCGCTTAGCGCACCTCATTCGCTCCCGGCGAATGAGTCTTTGCGTCGCCAAAGAAAAGGAACCAAAAGAAAGGCGACCCGGAGGCGCTGCCCCGCTAACGCGGGGTTCCCTGCGCTTCTCGGTGCTTTCGGGGTTCGCCCGACAGGCCTTTGTCGCTGCGCTAT
>NZ_NFZV01000015.1 GCF_003399765.1 Alkalilimnicola ehrlichii
GCCGCCGCGTACGCTCTCGTCCGCCGTGATCAGGGTGCGGCATTCGGCGTCTTGGATGCGATCCTTCAGCGCTTCGGGCGAGAAACCGCCGAATACCACCGAATGAACGGCCCCGATGCGCGTGCAGGCGAGCATGGCGACGGCCGCTTCCGGAATCATCGGCATGTAGATACAGACGCGATCGCCTTTCTTAACACCGCGTGCTTTCAGCGCATTCGCAAACCGACACACTTGCTCGTGGAGTTCGCGGTAAGTAATTCGTTTGTCCTGATCGGGTTCGTCGCCTTCCCAAATTAAAGCCGTTTGCTCGCCGCGCGTTTCCAGGTGGCGGTCCAGGCAGTTGTAGCTGACGTTAAGCTTGCCGCCTTCGAACCAGCGTACCTGACCTTTGGCAAGATCGTTGTTCTCGACCCGATCCCAACGTTTAAACCAGGTCAGAAACTTCTCGGCCTGTTCGGCCCAAAAGGCATCCGGCTCGTCCAGGGAGCGCCGATACATAGCCTGATAGTCATCGGCGGTGAGTAGGGCATGTTTGCCCTCGGCCGAGAGGACATTCGGAACGGTTTCGGACATGGGCTTCTCCTCCGATCAATTCGCGTCAGATTATTTTGCCGAGGTGTTCGGTACTGGGCCGAGAGTAGTCGAGTCCTGCGCTTGACCTCGGTCGGTTGTAGAGTCGCGATCGCGTGTTCCGCTGGTAAATTGCCCCTGAGCGCGCTTCAACCAAGTGTCTCTGCTTTGTGCAGGTCTTCCTCATCAAGCCTAGCAGGCTGCCAGGCCGTCTCTACCCAGTTGTAATTGTTGGCCCAGGGGCATGAATAAAAAAGGGCGTCGTAGTTAATCGTCAGCAGTTGTCCGACTGCGAGACAAACCGCTACCGTGCCGGGGAGCGACGCCCAAAGAAACTATTTTTGTGGACCGCTGAGCAAAACTGAGCGCTTAAGGAGAAAAGAGCAGGATAAAACCCCTTTGCCGTAGGAACTGGGTACGGATTAAGGCGGATGAGCTCTTTAAATGTCGTGTTCATACGTACTCCTCCAGGACTTACCGTCCTTGTCTTGTCGCACTTATGCGTGCGTTTCTAATGCATCGTATAGCGAAAACCGTGCCAACGATGGAGTCCTCTCTAAGTGGCTGTTTTTCTAGGAGAGCTGTTTTTGTTCGGCGACGCTGGCGCGTATCTGCGTTACCTCTCGTAACGCAGATTTGGGGCGTAATGTAACACTAACGGTACACCCTGCTTTGCTGTATGCTACGCCGGTAGCAGCCTGGTTGTGATGCGCCGCCAGGAAATGCGCTCGCTCAATCCGTTAGGCATGACGAGCGCGGGGAATATTCAACCGCTGCCGTTTTTCCCACAATGCTTTGCGGCTGATGCCCAGCTTTTTGGCCAGTTCCGTTTCCGTCATTTGATCTTGATTGGTCAGGACGAATTCCCGAAAGTAGTCTTCTAACGATAAGTCGAGATGGCTGTCGGCCTCAGAGTGTGTCGTTTGCGGTAAGCCTAATAGTTCCGTCGTGACAAGTTGACTCTCTGCCAGAATGACGGCGCGCTCGATGACATTGCCTAATTCCCGCACATTGCCCGGCCACTCGTATTGCCTGAGCACGGCTAGCGTATCGGTATGAAATTGCATGGGAGGGCGGTGTTGCCGTCTACAGGCTTTATCGAGCAGGAACTGAGCGAGCGATTCGATATCTTCGCCCCGCTCGCGTAAGGGCGGAAGGCGAATTTCCATGACGTGGATGCGGAAGTAGAGGTCTTCGCGGAATTGTTGCTGTTCGACCATTTTTTCCAGATCGCGGTGAGTCGCGGCTACGAGACGGATATCTACCTTACGGGCATTGGCCGAGCCGACCCGGCGAATTTCGCCTTCCTGTAACACCCGCAGCAAGCGAGCCTGAGCGGTTAACGGCAGTTCGCCGATCTCGTCGAGGAATAACGTCCCGCCGTCGGCGGCTTCGACCAAACCCTGGCGCGTGCCGACGGCCCCGGTAAACGCTCCTTTCTCGTGACCGAATAGCTCGGCTTCGATCAGCGTGTCGGGAATGGCGGCGCAATTGACTGCGACCAAAGGCGCTTCGCTACGTCGGCTATGCTCGTGTACCGCACGAGCAACCAATTCTTTGCCGGTGCCGGATTCGCCGAGGATAAGCACCGTCGTGTCCGTGGGGGCGACTTTGTGCACCCAGTCGAATACTCGTCGCATGGCCTCGCAGTGGCCGATCATGCCGGCGACGGGATAATCGCGCTCTACGTCGGCCTTGAGTGCAGCGCTGCGGCGTTGTAGTCGGTCTTCGGCTAATGCTCGTTTAATGGTCAGCAGCATTTCGTCGTGGTCGAAAGGCTTCGCCACATAGTCCACCGCACCCTGTTTCATCGCATCGACGGCCGAGCGGACGCTTGCGTAGCTGGTCATGATGATGACTGGGACCTCCGGCGCGCGCTGCATGACATCCGTACCTTCCGCTCCAGGTAGGCGTAGGTCCGAGAGAATAAGGTCGAAGTCGTTCAGGTCATGAGCGGCCTCGGCATCTTCGACTGACGCCGTATCGGCGACTTCGTAGCCGTTGCGTTCCAGCAAGCGTTTTAGCGAGCGTCGAATAATGCTCTCGTCTTCTATGATCAATATACGTCCCATAAGCTCCCCTTTAGATACTGGCGCTGCTATCGGTCAGCACGGCTTCCGGACGAGGCAGGGCTAGCAGAACCCGTGTCCCTCGCTGGTCGGAGTCGAGGCGGAGTTCGCCGCCATGTTCCTTCACGATGTTGTAAACCAGAGGTAGGCCTAAGCCGGTGCCTTGGCCGGCCGGTTTGGTAGTGAAAAAAGGTTCGAGCACTTTGTCCCGAATCGCGGGCGGAATGCCGGGGCCGTTATCCCGCACATGGATGTGAACCATCCGCCGATAGTTGCGTGCGGCAATGTCGACTTCGCCGCCGTCGCCACACACATCCGCGGCGTTGGAGAATAGATTGACGAATACTTGTACTAAGCGCTGACCATCGCCCAGCACCCAGAGGTCCGCCGGTACTCGATTGCGAAAGCGCAAACTACGCGCGCGTTTGCTCAGCTCTACGACGCGCCGGGCTTCCTCGACCGTGTCGCGCAGCCGTATCGGTGCCGGCTGATTCTCATTGCGCGCGCCGGCGTGGGCGTAGCTGACCAAGGTTTGCACGATATTGCTAATGCGGCGGGTCTGCTCGAGGATGTCGTCCAGTTGTTCGTGGATAATCGCCTCTTGCGTCTCTTGTTTCAGATCCTGTGCCAGGCAGGCAATACCGGTAACAGGGTTGCCGATCTCGTGGGCGACGCCGGCGGCTAAGCGGCCAATGGAGGCCAAACGTTCGCTATGAGCGAGCTCGTCTTCCAACAATTGCATCTCGGTGCGGTCGACGACCAGCAGTAGCCTATCGCCGGTTAGCCCCGTTCCAGGCTCGGCGATGTCGGCACGATGTAGGCTCAGCCAGCGGGTGTCTTCTCTGACCTGGAGGGCGCGCTTGTGAACATGCTCGGGCGAGCTTTCGAGAAAATCGCGCAAGAAGTCTCCCCAAGGCTCGGATAGTTGTTCGAGCGCACGGCCTAACGCTTCGTGGCTGGTAATGCCGGTAAGGCGCGTCATCGCCGGGTTCCAGCGGACTACGGTTCGATTGACCGTGATGGCAACAACGCCAATCGGTAGGTCTTCTAGAATTTGCCGATGGTAGCGGCGCAATGCGTCTAGTTCCGCGGCGACCCCGCGGAAGCGGCGATGCGAGTTCTCCAGTTGCTCCTCGATCATTTGCACGTTACGGGCAAGAGCGGTGCGGGTAACCGGATCGAGTTGCAGGTGTTCGTCGACAATCATGCGGGCCAGCACCGGGCCAAGCATACCGGAGAGGTTGCGTTCGATTTGTTGCCGGAGTCGATGCAGCCGGGAGGGTCTTTTCTCATCCCAGCTTAAGCCCAGATCCTGCAAGGCGGTCGCGACCTCCTTGTGAGCCGCAATCGAGCCGGTAACGGGCGCTAAACGGTCGATAAATTGCTTCGGTGAGCCGGCTTTTACCGCCGGCGAAGATAAGCGCACATTAATGTTTCGGCAAGCAGCGGCGGCATCGCGTTCGCGCTCGTCAGGCGCTTTCCAAAGCGATACGACGGCGAATAGCAATGTATTAATGGCCAGCGACCAGAAGGTTGTCGTCGTGTACGCGCCGAGGTTGCTTAAATCGGCGCCGAACAGGTATAGCGGTAAATTAATCGGACTGACTGCCGGTAGCAGTGCGGCAAATAACCAAATGAGTCCGCCGGCGCTAAGACCGGCTATAAAGCCGGCTCGCGTAGCGCCGGACCAGAACAGCACGCCGAACACGCCTGGCAAGAACTGCGCCATGGCGAGAAAGGATATGAGCCCCCAGGCAACCAGGCCTTCGCTATGCTCCAATATCAAATAGAACCCGTAGCCGGCGGCGATGATCGCTGCAATTAAGGCGCGCCTGGCCCAGCGTAGCGAGGCGTAAATGTCGACCGTTGGCTTGGGTTTTAGCAAAGGCAGTAAAAGGTGGTTCAACGAAGTCGCCGACAAGGCAAGCGTCACCACGATAATCATCGCGCTTGCCGCCGATATGCCGCCCAAATAGGTAAATACCGCTAAGGTAGGCGACTCGCTGAGCATGGCGAGCCCGAGGACATAGTAATCGGCTTGGGTTTCCGGCCCGAGAACCTGTCCGGCCCAGAGGATAGGAGGGACGCATGCGGCTAATAGCAACAGAAACAGGGGGAATCCCCAGGCTGCCGTATATAAGCTGCGCGGCCGCGAGTTTTCGGTGAAGATCATGTGAAACTGCCGCGGCAGGAGAAAGCCGGCCGCGAAGGCAAGGGTCAGTAGACTCAGCCAAGGACCTTCGCCGGTCGGTGAGTAAAAGCTTTCTAAGCGGTCGGGGTTAGCATCAAGCCAGGTTTGCATACCGGCGAAGCCGCCGAAGGCCATATTGACCGCCACCCAAACCAGAATCAGTAATGCCAGCAATTTAATGAGCGATTCGAAGGCGATAGCCAGGACCAGGCCGGAGTGCTTCTCGCGGGTGGTGACATGGCGAACGCCGAAAATAATGGCGAACACCGTCACCAGGATACAAAACCCCAGGGCGATAACCCCGGATTGCTCCTGTCCGGAGAGGACGTCGGTGCTTTCCGCGACGGCACGAATCTGCAGTGCGATGTAGGGCAGGCTGCCGTCAGCATCATCAGCGTGACCAATACGCCGGCCCATTGGCTTTGAAAACGAAAAGCAAACAAATCGGCAACGGACGTTAGCTGATGGCGGCGACACAGCTGCAATAACGGGAAGAGAAGGACCGGCGTTAAGACAAAGGCTAGCGACACGCCAACATAAATGGTGAGAAAAATCGCGCCGTGTTGCTGTGCCAGACCGACGCTACCGTAGTAGCTCCAGGTGGTCGCATACACCCCGAGCGAGAGTACATACACCAAAGGGTGTTTCACGATGGCTGCCGGTAGCCAGCGCCGTTCGGCCGCCGTAGCGATAAGAAATAACAGCAGCAGGTAAGCGGTAGCGCTTAGGAATAAGCTGCTTAGCTCATAGGTCATAGCGCCGCCACCTACGCGCTAGCAATCCCGTTACCGCTGTTAGCCCGAGCCAGAATACATAGGGCACGAACCACGGCGGATTAAGCTGAAACCACCAGAACGTAAAGGGCGACGCAAACAAAAACAGGGCGCATAGGAAAAGCACGAGGCTTTCCGCGCCGGGGCTGTTGTCCCGCTGCATGTCTCTCCTCCTGTGCCGACGTTGATCGTCGGTCTATCGTGTTACTTAAGGTAGCACATTAGTTGTCGATGCAAAGTCCCGATTGCGAAAATTACGGAAACGAGCGGATTTAACGCTTCGGCGCCTCAAGCGTGCGGCGGACGGCTGAATGCCTAGCGCGCGCTGCGGCGGAACTAACTCATCAGGCTCGGGGTGGGTAATGCCTCGCGACGGGGAAGGCTGGCGATATCCCAAGCGGCTATCGCCCAATCCCAAATCTCGGGCAGCGGGGCGGCGGTTAATTCTTTAGGCACTGGTTGGCCGAGAAACTGTAACGCCGCTGCCAGTAGCTCGTTGGCCCGGCTGTGGTCGAGCGCCGTAGCGAAAGTCTGTTTGCTGAGCTTCTGTCCGGCCCGGTTGACCGCAATCGGTAAATGGAGATAGGAAGGCGTAGGGGCGTCCAATAAACGCTGTAGGTGTATTTGCGGCGGGGTGCAGGCCAGTAAATCTTGCCCGCGGACAACCTCGGTGATACCGGCGGCTGCATCGTCGACGACCGACGCTAAATGATACGCGTAGTAGCCGTCGGCGCGGCGGACGACAAAATCGCCGATCATGTCGTCCAAGTTCCAGTACACCTCGCCCTGCAATCCATCGCTGAAAGCTACCTGCTCCCCCTCCGTGCGAACGCGCCAGGCCCGGGCTTGGCGGCCGTTTAAGCCCTCCCGGCAGGTGCCGGGATAAATGGCCCCTGCCGGCCCCAGGCGGGCGACGGCTTGAATCTGCTTCCGCGTACAAGCGCAAGGGTAGGCCAAGCCATGCTCGGAGAGCCTGTCGAGTGCTGCTTGATAGGCCTCATGACGCTCGCTTTGATAGACCTCCTTTGCGTCCCATTCGAAACCGAATGCCGTTAAGGTGCGCAGAATGTCGTCGGCAGCACCAGGAACTTCCCGCGGCGGATCGATGTCTTCGATGCGGAGGAGCCAGCGACCGTTCTGGCTTCGTGCTTGCAGGTAGCTGCCTGTCGCGGCGATTAATGAACCGAAGTGTAACGGACCGGTTGGGCTGGGTGCGAAACGACCGCGATATTCGGGTGCTTGCATAGGCTGTGGCTACCGTTGCGGGGGTCAAGCTTTAGCGGTAAGTGTATCCCGGAAAGAGTGCGAAGAGACGCACAGTTTTTAAGGCACGACCGTGACTAATATGAAAAATGGGGATGGGCGATACACTTTTTAGACACCTAATGGAATACCGAGTAAGCGCGTCGCCCCTCCGGCCGAAATGCCGGCCGGAGAGCATGAACGGAACTCTCCGCCCTTGTCTAGCGAATCAAAAGGGCAGTTGCACCGGAATCGGCGGCGTCCAGCCCTCGGCTCGGTGTTCGGCGACCACGTCGGTGTAGATGCCGCCGCGCACGTTAAATTCGGCCCGTAGTCGCATGTAGCGTGGTTCCAGGGCGCGCACCAAGTCGCTGAGAATTTCGTTTGTAATGGCTTCGTGGAACGCGCCCCGATCGCGGAACGACCAGATATAAAGCTTCAGGGCCTTTAACTCGACGCAGCGTGCTTCGGGAATATAGTCAAGATAAAGCGTTGCGAAATCCGGTTGGCCGGTTTTGGGGCACAAGCACGTGAATTCGGGAATGCGGATGCGAATAGTGTAGTCGCGCTCCGGCGTCGGGTTGGCAAAAGTCTCCAGCTCTGTACTCGGTTGTGTGGACATGGTGGCTTTCCAAGGATCTAACGTGTCGGGATAATGAGCGGCCGATTTTAGTGATGTCGCCACGGAAATGCTATGCATACTAACCTTTCAGGAAGTATTGCCCTATCTCGGCGGCGGCGCCGCGTTGACGCTTGTGCGTCTGGGCAAGAACGGCTTGAGATGCTAGCGGCGCTCTGCATCCGGGTATGGGCAGTAGATCGACCACGGGCCGGCCTAGTTCCGATTTTGTGCAGCGGTGTTGGGCACGGTTGTGGCGCTTGCCGTACAATCCGCGCCACAAAGTACGGTTTGAGACGACAGCACGTTAATGGGATGCGGACCAGCGATTGCCGGCATCCTGCCAAAGGGCGGCTGAAAGGAAATACGCTCGCATGCGTCTGACCAAAATAAAATTGGCGGGGTTCAAATCCTTTGTGGATCCGACCACGGTCGTGCTCCCCAGTGCGCTGATTGGCGTGGTGGGGCCGAACGGCTGTGGCAAGTCCAATATCATCGACTGCGTGCGGTGGGTGATGGGCGAGAGTTCCGCCAAGTACCTACGCGGCGAATCCATGACCGACGTTATCTTCAACGGCTCGTCGTCGCGTAAGCCGGTCGGTCAAGCATCGGTCGAGCTGGTTTTCGACAATCGCGACGGCACCTTGGGCGGGCAGTATGCGAGTTACAACGAAATCTCCGTTAAGCGGCAAGTCAATCGCGAGAGCCAATCGCATTATTACTTGAACGGCACCCGGTGCCGAAAGCGCGATATCACCGACGTTTTTCTCGGTACGGGTCTAGGGCCGCGCAGTTACGCGATTATCGAGCAGGGCATGATCTCTCGGGTGGTAGAGGCTAAGCCCGAGGAGCTGCGAGTATATCTTGAAGAGGCCGCAGGCATTTCCCTGTACAAGGAAAGGCGCCGGGAAACCGAGCGCCGGATGCGGGATACGCGCGAGAACCTGGAGCGGTTGAACGACGTTCGCGAAGAGGTCGGCCGACAACTGGAAAAGCTCAAGCGGCAGGCCGAGACCGCCGAGCGCTACAAGGCATTAAAGGCCGAGGAGCGCCAGTATCGGGGCCAGCTAATGGCGCTGCGGCTAAGAGATCTTGATCGCCAACTCGAAGAGCTGGGGCAGGTGCTACAGGAAAAGGAAACGGCGACCGAGGCCGAGCTGGCCAAACAGCGCGAATCCGAGCGCGGCATCGAAACGGCCCGCGAGGCGCATGCGGAGCGTAGCGAGCTATTGGGCGAGGTTCAGGCGCGTTACTACTCCCTGGGTAGCGAAATCGCCCGGATCGAGCAGCAAATCACGCACCAGAAAGAGCTACGCGGTAAGCATCAGGAAGACCTCGACCGTAACCAGGAAGCCATCGATGCGGCACAGCTTGCCCTGGAAGAAGACCGCGATAAGCTGGCCGAGTTGCGCGAGCGCCTGGAAGAGCTGGAGCCTATGCTGGAGGAAGGCGTCGCGGCCGAAGAGGAAGCGGCGGAGCGTGCCGGCGAGATTCAGGAGCGCTTGGACGAATGGCAGGCGCGCTGGGAGCAGTTCAACCGGGATGCTGCCGAGCCGGTACAAACGGCGCAGGTAGAGCGGGCGCGTATCGAGCAGTTCGAACGCCGCAATCAGGATTTGGTGCGGCGACGGGAGCGCTTGCAAGAAGAACATGGCACGATTGACCTGGCCGGTTTCGAAGACGAGATAGAACAGCTGGCGGAAGAAGAGCGGCAACTCGGCGAGCAACAGCTTACGCTCCAGGAACAACGCGAAGAGGTGCAGCAGCGGTTCGAGGCGTTGCGCGAGCAACATAACGACTTAGGCGAAGCGCTTGCCGAATGGCGGGGGACCGTGCAGCAAACGCAGGCGCGTTTGACCTCGTTGGAGACCTTGCAACAGGCTGCGCTCGGCGGTGTCGACGGCTTACAGCGTTGGCTAGCGGAACAGGGGTGGAATAGCGACGAGCGCCTGGCGCAGCAATTGGATGTCGAGCCAGGCTGGGAGCGCGCGGTAGAAATTGTGCTTGGCGATGTGCTGCAAGCCGTTTGTACCTCCCGTTTAGGTTTAGACGGAGCCTTGCTGCAAGGCCCGGAGCAGGGCCGCGTCACGATCATGGAGCAAGCGCCTACCGAAGCGGCGCCGGATGCTTTCCTGGCTAGTAAGGTCGCGGCCGATTGGCCGGTGCGCGATTTTCTATTGGGCGTAAGGTGGGCGGAGGATATGGCCGCTGCGCGCCAAATCCAGGCGACGTTAGCGCCTGGCGAGTCGGTCATTACCCGCAACGGCGTGTGGCTAGGTAAGCACTGGCTGCGCGTGGAAGGCGGCGAAGAGGCTGGTGGCGGCGTTCTCGAGCGCGAGCGAGACATTCAGCAGCTGCGCGAATCGCTGGTGGGCGAAAAGGATCGCTTAAGCGAGATCGAAGCGCAGCTGGAGCAGGCCAAAGCGCATTTGCAAGAGACGGAAGAGCGGCGCGACGAGCTGGCCTCTGCCCTGCACGAGTTGGAGCGCCGTTTATCCGCCGTCAGCGCGCAGCTTGAGAGCCGTCGTGGCCGTGTTGGCGAGTTGCAACAACGGCGCCAGCGTCTGGCCGAAGAAATAGCCGAAATCGATCGTGAGGTTGAAACCGGCGAAGAGGAGCTGCGGGCGGCGCGGCGGCACTTACAGGAAGCATTGTCGCGCTCGGAGGAGTTGGAAGCGCAACGGGAGCAGTTGCAGGGCGAGCGCGACGAATTGCAGGAGCGCTTGCAGGACTATCGAGAGCGGGCGCGCGAACAGCGCGAGTTACGGCACGATCTTTCCTTGAAAGTCGAGCATGCGAAAACCGCCGGTCGCTCTTTGGAAGAGGCCTTAGAGCGCTCCCAAGGGCAATTGGAACGGCTTTGCGAACAGCGCGAGAGCTTGCGAGAGGTGCTGCAGGAGCAGGGCGATCCGACCGAGGATTTGAGCCACCAGCGCGAGGCGTTACTGGAACAGCGCTTGCGGGTCGAGGAAGAGTTGAGCGAAGCGCGTGCGCAGCTAGGCGACCTGGAGGCGCAGCTGAGAGAGTTGGCCGACCGGCGGACCGAGGCCGATCGAGAGGTCCAGAGCCTGCGGCAAGCGCTAGAGAGCTTGCGCTTGAAGGCGCAAGAATTCAAAGTGCGGCGTCAGAACGAAGTCGAAAAGCTTAGCGACCTGGATCTGGAGTTGGATACGCTGCTGGACGCCTTACCGGCCGATGCTGCCGAAAGCGAATGGCAACAACAGCTAGAGCGTTTGGAAAGCCGTATCGCCCGGCTCGGCGCGATCAACTTGGCGGCGATCGACGAGTACAAGGCCTTAGAGGAGCGTAAAACCTACCTCGACCGTCAGCACGAAGATCTAACCGAGGCGATGGAAACCTTGGAAAGCGCCATTCGCCGTATCGACCGCGAGACACGCACGCGCTTTAAAGAAACCTACGACAAGGTTAATGCCGGTATGCAGCGGATTTTCCCGCGCTTATTCGGCGGCGGTCAGGGCTATCTGGAACTGACCGGAGACGATTTACTGGAAACCGGAGTGGCGATTATGGCACGCCCTCCGGGCAAGCGGATTACCAACATCCATCTGCTCTCGGGCGGCGAAAAGGCGCTCACTGCGGTGGCGTTGGTGTTTGCAATATTCGAGCTCAATCCGTCGCCATTCTGTATGCTTGACGAAGTAGATGCGCCTTTGGACGAGGCCAATGTTGGCCGATTCTGTAATCTACTCGTCGAAATGTCGCAACGGGTACAATTCATTTTCATTACCCATAACAAAGCGACGATGGAAATTGCAGAGCACCTGACCGGCGTCACCATGCACGAACCGGGCGTCTCGCGCCTGGTTATGGTGGATGTCGATGAAGCGGTGCAGTTGGCGGCGGTGTAACACATAGGCATGTTTGGGGACGCCCATGGATGAACTTCGCTGGTTTCTACTCATAGTCGGCTTGCTGGTGATCGGCGGGATCTACGGTTTTGGCCGCTGGCAAGAACATCGCCGGCAGGGCGGTCGCGGGCCGGGTAAAAGCCGACGAGAGGCCTTTAGCGACGATGGCGAGGTCGACGCAGCGTTGCGCGATTTAGATGCTGTCATTGGGGCGGCCGATCCGGTCGATCCCGTGTCGCGTCCCTTACCGGTCGAGCCCGACGAGCCGGCTAAGCCGGTCGCCACGGTCGAGTCGCCGGTTCCAAAAGAGCCGGTACGGGAAAAACGCAGCGAGCCGACGGCGGCTCCCATGCCGGAAGGCCTGGAGCAGAAGTTCATCGTGATTCACGTCGCTTCGCCGAACGGCGAAATGTATCGAGGCGATGAATTATGGGCAGCGATGGAGGCCGTAGGGCTGGAGCATGGCGAATACGATATTTTCCATCACTACATCGACCTCAATGGTAAACCGTGTTCGATGTTCAGCGTCGCCAATATGTTGGAGCCAGGCTGGTTCGACCGCGAACTGATCGATGAGATTCGTTCGCCGGGGTTGGCCTTGTTCCTGCAACTGCCGGCGCCGTTTGAGGGGCAGGAGGCCTTCGACGAGATGCTGGCAACCGCGCGGGCGTTGGCCGAGCATTTGAATGCGACGCTGCTCGATGGCCGCCGCTGCAATTTAACTCAACAAGCTATCGAGCATATCCGCGAAGAGCTACGCGAGTATCGTCGTCGGGCGCATTTATTGGCGAGTCAGCAAAAGCGCTGATTCTACCGCCAACAGCCTGTTAGAAAGGGTACCGCTGAATGTCTAGCGTAGATTCGCGCCAACCCGGCGTTGCGCAACGCATCGCCGAATTACGGCAAACTATCGACTATCACAACTACCGCTACTACGTGCTCGACGATCCGCAGATTGCCGATATCGAGTACGACCGCTTGTTGCGCGAACTCCAAGAGTTAGAAACGCAACACCCCGAGCTGGTGACGCCGGATTCGCCGACCCAGCGGGTCGGTGCCGAGCCGATCGCCGCTTTCGGCGAAGCGCGCCACGGGGTGCCGATGCTTTCTTTGGATAATATCTTCTCTGAAGCAGAGCTGGAGGATTTCGACCGGCGGGTTCGCGAAGGCTTAGGCTGGGAGCACGTGGACTACGTCGCCGAGCCGAAATTGGACGGTTTGTCGGTTAATTTGCGTTATCAGGACGGCCTGCTGGTACAGGCGGGTACTCGCGGCGATGGCCGGGTCGGCGAAGATATCACGGCCAATATTCGTACCGTCCGCACCGTGCCGTTGCGTCTGCAAGGCGACGGCTGGCCCGAGTTGCTGGAGGTGCGCGGCGAGGTGGTCATTCGCCGAGCAGATTTCCAACGTTTGAACGAGCTGCGGCTCGATCAAGGAGAGAAGCCGTTTGCTAACCCGCGCAATGCGGCTGCCGGTAGCTTGCGTCAGCTTGACCCCCGTATCACGGCGGCGCGTCCTTTGAGCTTTTTCACCTTTGGCACGGGCGCAAGTTCCGAGCCCATCGACGGCAGCCACTCCGCTGTGTTGGAGCGTTTGCGGCAATGGGGGTTTTTGGTCAACGACCAAGTCAAAAAAGTCGTGGGTGCCGAAGGTTGCGAGACCTATTACCGCGACTTGTTGGCACGCCGCGACGAGTTGCCTTTCGAGATCGACGGCATCGTCTATAAGGTCGACGACCTGGCCGCGCGGGAAGAGCTGGGGTTTACCGCCCGGGCGCCGCGGTGGGCCGCCGCGCACAAGTTGCCCGCTGTCGAGGCCAGTACGCGCGTTGCCTCTATCGAGCCCTCGGTAGGCCGTACCGGCGTCATCACGCCGGTGGCGAATCTGGAGCCGGTTGCCGTTGGCGGCGTTACCGTCAGCCGGGCGACCTTGCATAACCTGGACGAGGTGCGGCGTAAGGACGTACGGGAGGGCGATACGGTGATGGTGCGCCGGGCCGGCGACGTGATTCCGGAGATTACCGCGGTCGTTGTCGACAAGCGGCCTGCGGCCGCCGAGCCGTGGGAAATGCCCGCGAGCTGCCCGGTATGCGGTTCCGAGGTACAACGTTTGGAGGGGCAGGCAGCGCACCGCTGTATCGGCGGGTTGTACTGCCCGGCGCAACAGGTAGGGGCGGTCATTCACTTTGCTTCTCGCAAGGCAATGGATATCGACGGCCTCGGCGATAAACTGATCGAGCAACTGGTCAATAAAGGGTTAGTGCGGACGGTGGCCGATCTCTTCGCACTGAGCCACGAACAGGTGGCCGGGCAGGAGCGCATGGGCGATAAATCCGCCGACAACCTGCTCAAGGCCATCGATCGCGCCCGCAAGACCACCTTGCCGCGCTTGATCTACGCCTTAGGTATCGATCAGGTCGGCGAGGTGACGGCGAATCAACTGGCCCAGCATTTTGGCGATCTCGACGCCGTAATGCAGGCTGACGAGGAAGCCCTGCAAACGGTGCCCGATATCGGCCCGGTAGTGGCAAAAGCATTGCCCATTTCTTTGCCCAGCCGCATAACCGCGACGTGATTGAGGCTTTACGGCGTGCCGGCGTCGAGTGGGAGTCGGTGGCCGTAACGCACGAGGGTACGCTGAGCGGAAAAACCTTTGTGCTAACCGGCACTTTACCGAGCATGACGCGCGACGAAGCGAAGGCGAAAATTGAAGCTGCCGGTGGGCGCGTCGTAGGCAGCGTTTCGAGTAAGACGGACTACGTGGTCGCCGGCGAAAAGGCGGGTTCCAAGCGGGAGAAAGCCGAGCGCTTAGGGGTGAGTTTGCTAGACGAGGAAAGCTTGTTGGCGTTGCTAGCCGACAACGCCGGCTAAGGCCGAGCGTCACGAGGCGCTGGACCAAAGTCCAGCGCCTCGCAAAGTCCGCTTACGGTTGAGCCTGGATATCGATATCAACCTGTTCCCGGAGTTCTTCCAAGCGTTGCTCAAGCCGCTCTTGAGCCAGCATTTGCCGGATGCCATCCTGCACGTCGGCAAATTCCGGTGGCCTTGCTTCTCGCGTATCCTCTAACAAGATAATGTGCCAGCCGAACTGTGTCTCAATGGGTTCCTCGGTCATCTGGCCGGGTTCCATGGCGCGTACGGCAGCGGAGAAGCTATCGACCATCGCCCCCGACGGGAACCAGCCTAAATCGCCCCCGTTGCGGGCCGAGCCTGGGTCCAGCGAATGCTCTTCCGCTACAGCCGCGAAATTGGCGCCTTCTTCGATCTGTGCGAGCAGTTCGCGAGCGGTTTCTTCGTCTTCGACCAAAATGTGGCTTGCCTTATATTCGAGCGCTCCCTCCTCGACGAAACGCTCTTCGTAAGCGGCACGGACTTCTTCGTCGCTAACGCCTTCGGCTTCCATCCATTCGACCAGCCGCCGGGTCAGCACTTCGTTACGGATATTTTGAAGCTGTCCGATCAGCTTAGGGTCTTCCAACAAACCTTGGTTTTCCGCTTCGCCCGCCAACAGCGTGAGGTCGACCAATACCTGTAGCAACGCTTCCCGCTCCTCCGGCGTTAATCGCTCGGGCTGGCCTTGCGTGCGTTGCTCCAAGTAGGCTTCATACTGCTCTTGCGTGATTGTGTGGCCGTTGACCGTCGCGAGTGGCTCGGACGCAGCCGGTTCCGTTTGGTCGTTACCATTGCCGCACGCGGTGAGCCCCAGGGCTAGCGCGACACCCATCGCTAGGGAGTAGTATTTTTCATAGAAAGTCCTTATTACATCCGTGATCAACTTGCGTAGAAGCGTCGGCCTGACGCCGTGGGTACCAGGCTATTCGTTTACCTCCCGGTGTTGCCCTACCGAGCGCGAACCGATAGAACCGTGCCGGCTGCCTATCCTATCGAACGAGCGCTTGCCCAGAGGCTAAAGCGCCCGAAATTCCTCCGGCGTATACGCTTTGATGCTTAACGCGTGAATAACGTCGTTACGCATGGCATCGCCCATGGCAGCATAGATCATCCGGTGCCGTTCCATCGTGCTCTTGCCCGCGAAATCGGGGCTGACCACACGGGCGCGGAAGTGACCGCCGCCTGCCGCGGCGCCGGCATGTCCTGCGTGTTTATGACTATCGTCGATGACGTCGAGTTCCTCGATGCTCAGCGCTGCGTTTAAACGCTCCTTAATCATGGCGACACGTTCGGCGGTCATGGCAATACTCGTTTGAAGGGTTTGACGGTGACATCTCGGTAAACGCCGGCGGCGACATAAGGGTCGGCATCGGCCCAGGCGCGCGCCTCCTCCAGCGAGGCGAACTCGGCAACCACGAGGCTGCCGCTAAAGCCCGCCGGGCCGGGGTCCGGACTGTCGATGGCGGGGAGAGGGCCGGCCAACAGCAGGCGACCTTCGTCGCGCAGCACTTCCAAACGCTGCAAGTGTGCCGGCCGGGCTTGGGCGCGTAAGGGTAGGCTGTTCTCGACGTCGGTACTGATAATAGCGTAATACATACGGGTTCTGGCCTCCTTGAAACCAGAATTATGCAACAGACCAGCGCTGGAGCACACTGGGGCTAGCCCGATCGAGTAGGAGGGATAAACCGTTTGAGTTGCCCGAACGGTGTTTTTTCACAACAGAGTGCTTTGACTTCGGTACAATGGCCGTTTTCCGACGACTCCAGGGCCTTTGAGAGATACGATGAGTCAATACTTCGAAATCCATCCCGTCACTCCACAGCCACGCTTGCTCAAGCAGGCCGTTGAGATTTTGCGTAATGGCGGGGTTATCGTCTATCCGACCGACTCGACCTACGCGCTCGCTTGCCGTATCGGCGACAAACCGGCTTTGGAGAGGATTCGCGCTATCCGTCGTTTGGACGATCGCCACAACTTTACCTTGGCTTGTCTCGATTTATCGGATATTTCCCGCTACGCCAAAGTCGATAACCGCGCCTACCGCACGCTCAAGGCGCACACGCCCGGGCCTTACACCTTCATTTTAATGGCTACCCGCGAAGTGCCGCGTATATTGCAGCATCCGAAACGGAAAACGATCGGTATTCGGGTGCCGGAGCATGCGGTGGCGCGCGCGCTATTGAACGAGTTGGGCGAGCCGCTGATGACGACCAGCTTATTGCTGCCGGAAGACGATCTCCCGTTGACCGATCCGGACGATATTCGGGAGCGTTTGGACAAACAGGTCGATGCCATTGTGGCTTCCGGCACCTGTGGTTTGGAGCCCAGTACCGTCATCGATTTGAGCGGCGATGAACCTATTGTGGTTCGCCGTGGTCTGGGAGATGCGAGTCTATTCGAAGGGTAAGCATCTATGATGGCAGAACTCTCCTTATTGGAGCGTTTAGCGGTGTGGGCTTTGCCAGTGATTTTCGCCATTACGGTCCATGAAGTTGCGCATGGCTGGATGGCGGAACGCTTAGGCGACCCTACGGCCCGACGCTTGGGTCGGATCACGTTAAACCCAATCAAGCATATCGATCCTCTTGGTACCTTAATCGTGCCCGGACTGCTGCTGTTTGCCGGCGGTTTTATTTTCGGGTGGGCCAAACCGGTGCCGGTAACCTATGAAAACCTGCGCGATTCGAAACGCGGAATGGCCATTGTGGCCGCGGCGGGCCGGGTGCAAACCTGTTAATGGCGGTTTTGTGGGGGCTATTTATTAAACTGGTCTATAGCCTTGGGTTGGCGCCGGGTTTAAGCCAGGGGCTTATCCTGATGGGTATCGCCGGTATCCAGATCAACGTCATTTTAATGGTACTGAATCTGCTGCCGATTCCACCGCTCGACGGTAGTCGAGTGTTGGGCGGTTTCATCTCCGACCGGGCTGAAGCTGCGTTAATGCGTTTGGAGCCGTATGGCTTTCTTATTATTCTCGGTCTGCTAATTACTGGGATTCTCGGTTTTCTGCTGATGCCGCCGGTATCCGCTATCATAACGGGCATTGCTAGCCTACTAGGAATTTGAAGGAGGGACGTTGAGTACGCTTACCTCGCAAAGTCGTGTGCTATCTGGCATGCGCCCGACCGGAAGTCTGCACCTTGGCCACTACCACGGCGTATTGAAGAATTGGATCAAACTCCAGCAGGAGTATGAGTGTTACTTCTTCGTTGCCGACTGGCACGCCCTGACCACGCATTACGACGAACGCGAGGTGTTGGGTAAACACGTCTGGGATCTTGTCATCGATTGGCTGGCCTGCGGGGTCAACCCTAACCTGGCAAGGATCTTTATCCAGTCGCGGGTACCGGAGCACGCCGAGCTGCATCTATTGCTCTCGATGATCACGCCTTTAGGGTGGTTAGAACGGGTTCCGACCTATAAGGATCAGCAGGAAAAGCTCAAAGAGAAGGACTTGGCAACCTACGGTTTCTTGGGTTATCCGCTGTTGCAAAGCGCCGATATTCTCATCTACAAGGCCGACGCGGTGCCGGTAGGAGAGGACCAGGTAGCGCATGTTGAGATCACGCGAGAGATTGCCCGTCGCTTTAATCATATGTACGGACGCGAGCCGGATTTTGAGGAACGGGCGGATGCGGCTGTCCGGAAGATGGGTAAGAAAAACGCTAAGCTCTATTTCAATCTGCGCAAGCGGTATCAGGAGCAAGGCGATCACGAAGCGTTAAACGTCGCACAAGCCTTGCTGGAAGATCAGCAAAACATCACGCTGGCCGATCGCGAGCGTTTGTTTGGGTATCTAGAAGGTAGCGGGCGCAGTATTCTGCCGGAGCCGCATGCCTTGTTAACGCCGGCGGCGCGTATGCCCGGACTTGACGGGCAAAAGATGTCGAAGTCGTATCACAACACGATTTCCCTACGAGAACCGCTGGATTTGGTCGAGAAGAAAATTCGCACCATGCCGACCGACCCGGCGCGGGTGCGGCGGAGCGATCCGGGAGAGCCGACGAAGTGCCCGGTGTGGGAATTCCATAAAATCTATTCCGAGGACGATACGCAGGAGTGGGTGCTGAAAGGGTGTCGCACTGCCGGTATCGGTTGCATTGAGTGCAAGGGGCCAGTTATCGAGGCCGTTCAGGAGGAGCTGCGGCCCATCCAGCAGCGTATTCGGGAGTTTGAAGAAAGTCCGGAAGTGGTGCGTAGCATCGTTGCCGAGGGCACCGAAGCGGCACGTACCGTTGCCCGCGAGACCATGATCGAGGTCCGTAGTTCGATGGGGCTGGAATATCGCTGATGGAAGCCGGCCAGCCGGACGCCGATGAGGCGCTCGTCGAACAGATCGCGGTTGTCGCCGGAGAGCCTTTTACCGCGCTGCCGCAGGATCTTTACATCCCGCCGGATGCTCTCGAAGTGTTTCTGGAAACCTTCGAGGGCCCGTTGGATCTGTTGTTATACCTGATCAAACGCCAGAATCTGGATATTCTCGATATTCCTATAGCAGAGATCACGCGACAGTACATAAGCTACGTGGATTTGATGAAGGATCTACGGCTTGAGTTGGCGGCGGAGTATTTAGTCATGGCGGCAATGCTGGCGGAGATTAAATCGCGCATGTTGCTGCCGCGTCCGGCGCAAGCGGACGACGAGGAAGCCGATCCGCGGGCGGAGTTGGTCCGGCGCCTACAAGAGTACGAGCGCTTTAAGACGGCGGCCGAAAATCTGGACGAGCTGCCGCGGGTTGCCCGCGATATCTTCCCGGCACATGCCGAGGCGCCCGAGCGCAGGGTGGTCAAATTGCAGCCGGAAGTTAGCCTCAAAGAGCTGCTTTCGGCTTTTAGCGACGTATTGAAACGGGCAGAGCTATTCACCCACCACCAGGTGCAACGTGAAGCCTTATCGGTGCGAGAGCGGATGACGGAGACGCTAAGCCGGTTAAACGCGGATCGTTTCACTGTATTTACCGATTTGTTTCCGATTAAGGAAGGTCGGCTTGGTGTGGTCGTGACGTTTCTGGCGGTGTTGGAGTTGATTAAGGAATCCCTGGTGGAGCTTGTCCAGGCGGAGCCCTTTGCGCCGATTTATCTCAAAGCAAGAGCCTAAGGTCGCACCGTGGCTAAACCGAGTCTGAAAAATATCATTGAAGGTGCTTTGCTGGCGGTCGGCGAACCGTTAAGCATCGATCGGTTGCGTAATCTTTTCCCCGATTCCGAGATGCCCGAGCGCGAAGCCGTGAAGGCTGCGTTGGCCGAGTTGGAATACGACTACCGGCGGCGGGGAATCGAGTTGAAAGAGGTTGCCAGCGGTTTTCGCATCCAGGTGCGCGACGAGTTATCGCCCTGGGTATCCCGCTTATGGGAAGAGCGTCCGAGCCGTTACTCCCGTGCCTTATTGGAGACGTTAGCCATTATTGCCTACCGCCAGCCGGTGACGCGGGCCGAAATTGAAGATATTCGCGGGGTTAGCGTGAGTTCGAATATTATGCGCACCTTACAAGAGCGCGAATGGGTGCGCGTTATCGGCCACCGGGATGTGCCCGGCCGGCCGGCGATGTTTGGCACTACCCGTAAATTTCTCGATTATTTCAACCTTAAGAATCTCGACGATCTACCGAGTCTGATCGAGCTGCGGGATCTTGAGGAAATACATATGGAATTGGATCTGAAGCTGCCGGAAGAAGTGCCGGCCGCCGAGGGCTCCGAAACCGAAGCCGATGTGCCTGCGCAGGAGGACGATCCGGTATGAGCGAAAAATTACAGAAGGTGCTCGCCCGTGCCGGTATGGGATCGCGGCGCGAGATAGAGGGTTGGATCAACGAAGGCCGGATCAAAGTCAATGGCCGTATAGCGACCCTTGGCGATCGAGTAGAGGCTAAGGACCGCATCGAAGTCGACGGTCGAGCGGTGAAAGCCGAGCGCTTAGAGGTGCCGGAACGGCGCGTCTTGATGTACTACAAACCCGTCGGCGAAGTGACCACTCGGGACGACCCCGAACAGCGGCCGGTCGTTTTCGACCGCTTACCGAAGCTTGAGCGGGGGCGTTGGATTGCGGTCGGTCGTCTCGATGTGAACACCTCCGGGCTATTGCTGTTTACGACCGACGGCGAGCTGGCTAACCGCCTCATGCACCCTTCGTATCGGATTGTGCGTGAGTATGCGGTGCGTGTCTTCGGCGAAGTCACGCCCGAGATCTTGAATGAGTTGATACGGGGAGTGGAGCTGGAAGATGGTTTTGCCCGGTTCGAGCGCATCGACCCGGTGAGCGAAGGCGCGGCCAATGATTGGTTTCATGTCGTCTTGCGGGAAGGCCGTAAGCGCGAAGTACGGCGTCTTTGGGAGTCGCAGGGTTTGAAAGTAAGTCGTTTGATACGCGTTCGTTTCGGCCCTATCGAATTGCCCCGCAATATGCGCCGTGGCGATGTACGAGAGCTGCCGACAGGGCCGATTCGCAATCTGTGCGAACGGGTTGATTTGCCGGTCCCGCAGTCGCCGGCGAGGACGCGAACGACGAGCAAGACAAAGAAGCCCGTCCGGCGCCGTCGCTGAGGAGTTGTTTGCGGAGGGGGCATCCCCCTCCGGCTGCTGGCAGGCTGCTCTAGGTGTTGCTGGCGCGCTGCGAGGGGCGTATTTGGTGGCGTAAGCGTGCCACGTAGCTATCGAAAACGGCTGGAATCTCAATATCCTTACCCAGGAAAACTACCAGCCGCCTTATCTTGTCCTCTTTCTCCAACAGTTGCGTTAGCTGCCGGTGAATGGAGGGCTTACCAAGGGCAATGTCGAACTCGCGCAGGAGATAAATGCCGTAGTGACGGCTGCTGATCACGTAAGCCAAGGCGTCTGCCGGCGCGCGCGTACGCGGAATAAAAATATGCTCGATGCCGAGGCGGTAAAGGCCGTTTTCGGGGCTCCAGTCGTAGATAGCACGGCCGCTTGTCAATGCCTGGCGTTTAAATAGACTAAGCAGGCGCTCAGGTTCCGCCGTGTCGAGGACCGCAAGCCGGTACGGTGAGTCGATGAGCTTATCAAGGCTGATGTTCTTGTTTTCTTCCATGATTTTTCTCGTATGACTTTCCGTCACTATATGTTGTCGTTATCGTGCCTGCTGTGAGCCGGGTCAGAAATCGGTACGTTAAGAGTGGCTAATGCAGACATCTCTCCATGTGCTCTATGGAGATCTCCACCTGTAAACGCAGTTAGCTTAGCGCTCTATTCGTAGCATTTCTCCGTGCAGGTTGCGACCCTCCGGACTGAATAAATACAACATTGCGCCGACAATGTCCTCCGGCTCTGGCAGACGATCTTTGTTTTCGGCCGGATAGGCCGTGTTGCGCAGGTTGGTGCGGACGGGGCCAGGGTCGATACTATTGACGCGCAACGAGGTGCTAGAGGCGACTTCTTCGGCAAGAATTTGCATCAAGCCTTCCAAACCGAATTTGGCCACGCCATAAGAGCCCCAGTAGGCTTTGCCGCGGCGCCCGACGCTATCGCCAAGGAACAGAATCGAACCGTGTTCGCCTTTCCGCATTAACGGTAACAGCGCCTGGGTGAGCAAGAAGGGCGCGGTTAAATTGACTTGCATGGTGCTGAACCACAAACCGACGTCGGAGAGCTCCAGCGGAGCGAGCCGACCGAGCGTTGCTGCGTTATGGACTAGAATATCCAGGCCGCCGAAGTTGTTATCCAGGGTGGCGGCGAGTTCGTGGTAGTGCTCCGGCGTTGCGGTTTCCAGGTTAAGCGGATAAATGGCCGGCTGCGGCCCGCCGTCCGCTTCGATCTGGTCGTAGACCAACTCCAACTTGCGGACATTGCGATCCAAAAGCACAACGGTCGCTCCGGCACGCGCTGCCGCCAGCGATAGCGCTTTGCCGATGCCGTCGCCAGCTCCGGTGATCAACATGACGCGTTGATCGAGCAGGGCGTCGGGTGCCGCGTAATTGGCCGGAATGGTTTTTACGTCTTGAGAGTCTGTCATGCCCGTGCCCTCTTGTATGGCTTTTGCCGGCGCATACTGCGCCAGGCGATCCAAAGCTTGCGGATCGGTGTCAGGTGATACTCGCGTTCGAGTACCGGAAAGCTGTCGACCTGCATCTCAAGCAGCAACGTCCGATACAGCTCCCCAAGTATAATGATCGGGCGTTGCCTCCAGCGGTCTACGTCCGGTAGGTCCGCCTCGGCTTGTAGGAAAAATCGTCGATGCGTTTTGCCTGCTCCGCCAACAGTTCGCTGACGCGTTCGCTCATGCGGGGCTGGCGTAAATCCGCTTGGCTGACGTTGGCAGCCGCCATTTCGTCTTCGGGGATATAAAAGTGTCCTGCATCGGCATCGCGCCGGAGATTGCGCAGCTGCCGCGTTAATAATAGCGCGACGCCCAGGTGGTGAGCATGGCGCAATGTCGCCTTGTCGCGGTAACCGCAGACCTCGGCCATGAGCTGAGTTAGCGATGTTCCCATCCGGTGCGTGTAGACGCTAAGTTCCCGAAAGCTTGGATAACTCCCGTATTCCAAGTCCATGGCAACCGCTTCGATGATCTCTGCAAACGGTTCTTTCTCCAGCCCGAACTCTTTGATTGGCTGCTGCAAAGCCTGGCTTATCGGATGGCGGCCTTTGCTGTCGAAAGCGAAGCCGAGTTCCTGCCGCCACCAGTTGAGCTTTACCTCGGCTACGCTGCGCTCTTTGACTTCCCGCGCGATGTCCGCCAGCTCCGCTTGATACGCCAATACGGCTAGTAAGGCGGGTTGGCGTTGACGGTCGGCGAAATACACCGCGTAGTAGTTGCTGGAAGCGGGCGGTGCCGCCTTAGACCGGCAATATTCTAATGGTGTCATAAGCGCTGCTACTAAGTCCCAGGCTAAGGGCGGTCACATGATGCCGTAAATGGGCCGCTACGGCTAGTGGCCTATCGCCTTTCGCTTTGCCGGTTCAGCGGCCCATTCCGGGGTCGTTCTGTCAGGCAGCGATAAGGGCTTTCCCGTTAGTGTTCTTCGGAAATACTCGGCTCGCGTGGGGCTGATTCGATGGGGAGAGGCGATTCGACGGCTTTTCGACTTTCAATTCCCAGCTCGGTGAACCGGCGAGCAGAAGGTAGGAGCTGCCGTTCTAGCGAGCCGACCGCTTTATTATAGTGTTCCACACTGCCGCTAAGACTCTTGCCCAGCCGGGCTAGGTGTTCGCTGAAGGTGGCGGTTCTGCGATACAAGGTTTCGCCAAGCTCGCGGATTCGTTCGGCGTGTTCGGCGACGACCTCTTGCCGCCAGCCGAAGGCAACGGCTCGCAGCAGCGCGACGAAGCTGGTGGGGGTTGCGAGCACGACTTTATCCCGAAGCGCGTCTTCCAGCAGATTACGGTGGATTTCCTGTGCGGCGGATAAGAATTGTTCGCCGGGAATAAACAGGACGACAAAGTCCGGCGCATTCTTAAACTGTTGCCAGTAGCCTTTGCGCGCCAACTCGGTCACGCGATCTTTCACTTTGTTGGCGTGCCGTAGCAATTCCTGTCGGCGGGTTTCGTCGTCGCCGGCTTCGACTGCATTTAAATACGCATCTAAGGGGGTTTTGGCGTCTACCACGATTTCCCGCCCGTTCGGTAGGCGAACAATCATGTCCGGGCGCAATAGGCCTTCTTCGCTGTTGATGCTTTCTTGCTCGTAGAAATCGCAATGCTCGACCATGCCGGCGAGTTCGGCAAGACGTCGTAGCGTCAACTCGCCCCAGCGGCCGCGAACTTCCGGGCGCCGTAAGGCTTGTACGAGATTACGTGTTTCGTTTTGCAGATGCTGTTGGGCTAGCGCCATGCTGTGTAGGTGTTGGCTAAGCGAACCGTAGGCCTCCTTGCGTTCGTGCTCCATCAAGCGAATCTGTTGCTCGGTTTTCTGCAAGGCGTCGCGAATGGGGGAGACGAGGCCCTCGATCGCTTTTTCCCGCTCGCCAAGATCCGCTTTGGCCTGCAATTGAAACTGTTGCAGTTTCTCCTGCGCTAAGCGTAGAAAATGTTCGTTGTTGTCTCGCAACGCTTCGCTGGAGAGCGCGCTGAATGTTGCACTTAATTGATCGCGCGCTTCTTGGAAGGCTTGTTTTCGTTCCGTTGCCAGTCGTTGCTCGGCGAGCAGTTGCGCGCGCAGCTGGTGATTCTCGGCGCGTAGCGCGGTGTGCCGTTGCTGTGCTCGTAGATAAGCCGCCAGCCCCCCGGCAACAGCGGCTAGCGTCGCCACAACGAGAAGTAATATTAACGTTGCGAGGTCGATGCTCATGCCTCGGTTCCGGCTTTCAGGAAGGGTTGCATCATCCACTGGTTCCTTCGGGTAGGCCGTGAACAGGGACAAGGGGTTCGTTCAGCGTTTCCTTAAGAGCCGGTGGCGGCCCACTCCGGCTGCCGCGGTATTTGCCCCAGCAACTCGGGGTCTAACCAGCGCAGGATCTCTTCAGGATGGCTTATGATGCCGTCCGCGCCCCAGCGTCGCACGTGGTCTTCGCCGCAGATGTAGCCAAAGAGTGCGGCCAGCGTCAACGCACCGGCCCGGCGGCCTGCTTCGATATCGCGCTCGGCATCGCCGACCAAAACGCAATCGCAGGGCGCTAGCGCCAAACGTTTGCAGGCAAGCAGGATCGGGCCGGGGTCGGGTTTACGCGCGGCGAGCGTATCGCCGGAGACAATACAAGCCGCGCGGGGCGCGTAGCCGAGATCGGCTAATAGCGGCTCGGTAAGCCAGCCGGGCTTGTTGGTGACTACGCCCCAGGGGATGCCGCGCTCGTCGAGCAGGTCAATCAGTTCGTCCATGCCCGGAAAAGCCCGGGTCGCCTGACTCACGCGCGCTCGGTACAGGGCGAGAAAGCGCTGCCGCAAAGCCTCGAAACCGGCAGTGTCCGGTGCCAGATCGAAGCCGCGCTGCACCATTGCCGCACTGCCGTGGGAAACCACCGGTTGCAGGTGGCCTTCCGGTAAGGGCGTCTTGCCGTGCTCGCCGCGGAGCGTATTAAGCGCGCCGATGAGGTCGGGAGCGGTATCGAGCAAAGTGCCATCGAGATCGAGCAATACAGCGCGCGCTTGCGGGGGGAGTGGCATGGTTAGACCTCTTCGCCGAGGCGACGGAACTGCGCCAGATAGTTAACGTCAATATCCCGCCCTAACGAGTAATGGCGGGTCAGCGGGTTGTAGCTGATACCGGTGAGGTCTTCCAACCGTAATCCGGCCGAACGCGCCCAGGCATCCAACTCCGAAGGCCGGATGAAATGCGCGTAATCGTGAGTGCCTTTAGGCAGCAATCGGAGCAGGTATTCGGCGCCGACAATCGCAAGCAGGTAAGCTTTCGGATTGCGGTTGAGCGTGGAGAAGAATACTTCGCCGCCGGGTTTGACTAAGCGGGCACAGGCTGCGATAACCGAGGCAGGGTCGGGCACGTGTTCGAGCATCTCCAGGCAGGTGACGCTATCGAAACTGCCGGGCATTTCCTCGGCTAGGGTCTCAACGGTTTGTTGTCGGTACTCTACGTCGACCCCGGTTTCCAACGCGTGCAGACTGGCCACTTCCAAGGCGGCCGGCGCCATGTCGATGCCGAGCACGTCAGCACCGCGACAGGCCATGCCTTCGGCGAGTAAGCCGCCGCCACATCCCACGTCGAGAATGCGTCTGCCTTTGAGGCCGCCGCGACGTTCGATGTAATCCAGCCGCAATGGGTTGATATCGTGTAACGGCCGAAACTCCCCTTCCGGATCCCACCAGCGGGATGCAGCAGAGTCGAATTTTTCGACCTCGGCCAGGTTGACGTTCGGTGAGCTCATTTGCTCTGCTTCGCTCCTTTGTCAAGATGCTGCGATCTTATCACGCCAGCGGCGCGCTTTCGCGATGACCTCGCCGCGACTGATGGTGGTCAATTCCCGCTCGCGCACCAGGTGGCGGCCGGCCACCCATACGTCACTAATTTGGTTGCGATTACTTGCATATACCAGCTGCGACAGTGGGTTGTACATCGGCTCGCTGTGCAGGTCATCGAGGCTTATAGCCGTAATATCGGCGAATTTCCCTGCTTCTAGAGAGCCGATGACGTCACTCAGCCCTAGGGCTCGCGCCCCGTTCAACGTTGCCATCCTGAGTGCTGCGTGAGC
Source organism: Alkalilimnicola ehrlichii (assembly GCF_003399765.1). Taxonomy (GTDB): domain Bacteria; phylum Pseudomonadota; class Gammaproteobacteria; order Nitrococcales; family AK92; genus AK92. Next base: position 26,319 of record NZ_NFZV01000015.1, read on the forward strand.
GGGTAAGGCCGCGGCGTCGCCAGCGACGGCTTTGGCTAACAAGGCGGCCGTTCGCATCTCGCCGAAGAGGTCGAGGTCGTTATTGCTGGCAGCGCCGTCGGTCCCTAAAGCGACGTTTATCCCGGCTTGCATAAGCTCATGTACCGGGCAAAAGCCGCTGGCGAGCTTTAAGTTCGACTCAGGGCAGTGCACGGCGTGAGCGCCGACATCGGCCATCCGCTCGATTTCCGCTGTTTCTAATTGAGTAAGATGAACGGCGATAAGTTCCGGCGAAATCAGCCCCAGCCGGTCTAGCTTAGCGAAGGGACGCTCGCCTTCCGAGGCAACGGCCTGGGCGACTTCCTCGGCGGTTTCGTGGAGGTGGATATGAATAGGCGCTTCCAGCTCGGCTGCCAGGGCACCGACCCGTTCTAGGTTTTTTCGCTGACCGTGTAGGGGGAGTGAGGCGCGAACACGGTCGAGACGAGCGGGTGGTGGCGGTAGTGGTCGTGCAGCGATAGGCCTTTGTCGAAATATTCTGCGGGCGATTGTGCGTAACTGCTCGGAAAGTCGATGAGAATCATACCAAGGCTGACCCGAATGCCGGCCTGTGTTGCCGCCTTTGCCGTCATCTCGGGGAAAAAGTACATGTCGTTGAAGCAGGTGATGCCGCCCAGCAGCATTTCTGCAATCGCCAGTTCCGCGCCGTCGTGCACAAACTCGGCGCTGACGTGACGTTGTTCGGCAGGCCAGATGTGTTCGTTAAGCCATGTCATCAACGGTAGGTCGTCGGCCAAGCCGCGCAGTAGGCTCATCGCCGCGTGGCTGTGCGCGTTCACCAGCCCCGGAATCAACACATGGTGACTTAGTTCGTGAACGACTTTTGCCTCATAGGCGGACTCGGCCTCATTTCGTGGCAGTAAGGCCAGAATGCGGCCGTCGCGAATCAGCAAACTGTGGTTTTCCAGTACGGTATCCGCCGGTTCCACCGGTACGATCCAGCGGGCATGAATGATCGCGTCGATTGACTCCATGGGCTCCCCCTCTCGCAAGTAAGTCGCCAGTATACTATTGCGCCGGAGCCGGAGAAATTCGGTAGGGTGTCGATGTAGGCTTGGAAGAGGGGCTTTTGCAAAGGAAAGGCATTTGGCGAATACCCTGCAATAGAGCAAGTAGTGTAGCCTGAATAGGGATAGAGGAGCTCGGAAATCGTTATGAATGCATACGATAGCGTACGGCCGCTACGCTGGGTCGATTCGCGTCTACAGCTGCTGGATCAGCGCCGATTACCGTTACAGGCCGAATATGTGGATTGTTACTCGGCGCTGGAAGTGGCGGAATCGATCAAAGAAATGGTGGTGCGGGGTGCGCCGGCAATCGGTATAGCGGCCGCGTATGGCGTTGTATTAGCGGCAAAAGATGCCTATGCCCGGGCTGGCCAGGGCTGGCGGGAAGCGATTGCCGATGCGCTGCGTCAACTGGCCAATGCGCGTCCGACCGCGGTTAATCTGCATTGGGCCTTGGCACGGATGGAGCGCCGGATGGCTACCTTACCGATTGGCGACGACCCTTACCTTACCCTGCTTGACGAAGCGCGCAAGATTCAGGAAGAGGATCTTGCGGCGAATCTATATATGGGGGAGCAGGGAGCGGCCTTGATGCACGAGCAAGGCGCGGTGCTTACGCACTGTAACACCGGTTCGTTGGCGACAGCGGGTTATGGAACGGCGCTGGGAGTCATCAGGAGTGCCTACGCGCAGGGGAAAATCACCGAGGTCTTTGCCGATGAAACCCGGCCGTGGTTGCAGGGCGCGCGGTTGACTGCCTGGGAGCTCAAGCAAGACGGTATTCCGGTAAAGCTGATCGCGGATGCCGCCGCTGCTTTCCTTATGAAACAGGCTAATGTGCAATGGGTTGTCGTCGGTGCCGACCGCATTACTGCCAATGGCGATGTGGCTAATAAAATCGGTACCTACGGACTGGCGTTGGCGGCGCGGGCGCATGGGGTTAAATTTATGGTGGTGGCGCCCAGCTCGACCATCGATTGGGAGATGGCAACCGGGGCGGACATCCCGATCGAAAGCCGAATGGGAGACGAGCTGCTTGCCGTGCAGGGGCAGCGGGTGGCCGTTGAGGGTGTGGATGCCTGGAACCCGGTGTTCGATGTGACCCCAGCGGAGTACGTTGACGTCTTAGTGACCGAGCGCGGTGTGGTGCACCGCCCGAGTCGGGAGCACATGGCGGCATTGCGTTAAACAGCAATAGAGGAATGCGACTAATCATGGCGGAGCTAACACTGGTTATCGGCAATAAAAACTACTCGTCCTGGTCGTTGCGGCCTTGGTTGTTACTGAAGGTCGGCAAGGTCGATTTCCGCGAAGTGCGAGTCCCTTTGCATGCGGAAGACTCCGAGCAGCAGGTGCGGCGTTACTCGCCGACCGGGAAAGTACCGGTATTGCAGCACGGCGACTTAACGATCTGGGATTCGTTGGCGATAGCGGAGTACCTCGCCGAGCAGTTTCCGCAGCTTAAGGGTTGGCCGGAGGATGCCACGGCGCGCGCCGTTGCGCGTTCGGTGAGTGCAGAGATGCATTCGGAGTTCGCGGCGCTGCGCCAGGAGCTGCCGATGAATTGCCGGGTGCAGTTGAAAGACTACCCCTTGTCGGAGGACGTGCAGCGCGATATCGATCGGATTTGCGAGATTTGGCGCGATTGCCGTGCCCGTTTCGGAGGCGGTGGCCCCTGGCTGTTCGGCGAATTCTCGGTTGCCGATGCTATGTTTGCTCCGGTTGCCTTGCGCTTCATGAGTTATGGGGTCGCCCTTGGCGAGTTCGAAGCAGCTTATCGAGACCAAATTCTAGCGATGCCGGAAATCCAGGAGTGGATCGAGGCCGGGCGGGAAGAATACGAAGTGATTGAGCGGGCGGAAGTCCGTATTTAGGTCCGCCTCGGATCGCATGATTATACCGTCGTAGCTTTAGCGCGATGGCTGCCATGCGGTGTTAAGGAAATACTGAACAATTCTCTCGTCTGTAGCTTGAGCTGCGGGGCGAAGGTATGCAGCGGGCGGCAGTTTGGCGGTTGCCTCGTTTTCCTTGCATTGGGGGAGGGAGTCGTTCAGTGTTTCTTAGTATGATGTTTTATACTGGCCTATTCTTAAATGCCGATCGCTGTGTGGTGGTTTGCGTCGCTGCCAGATAGAAGACCCGCCATTTTGACACTCTACCCGTTTCGTTTCGGTATCGGCAGTTAGCCGTTCCTTAAGGAGATTGTTCAGCGTTTCCTTAATGGTAGCTAGCCCGGCTTTTCCGCTTGAGGGTGCGGAGGGGCAAGCGGTATTTTCTGGTTGTATGGAGAGAACGATGAAGTTTGGACGGTTTTTCGGTATTGTTGCCGCTTTTGCGTTGGGCTTGTCCTTTTCGGCACCGGCGCTTAGTGAAGAGTCGGGTGGTCAACCCGTTGAGGAGCAAACGATGGTCGTATTTTCCACCAATTACGGTGACATCAAACTGGAACTTTTCCCTGAGGAAGCGCCGATTACCGTCGAAAACTTCCTGTCGTACGTCGATGCCGGGTTTTATAACGGCACGATCTTTCATCGGGTTATCCCCGGCTTCGTCATTCAGGGCGGTGGCTTCGACACCGATATGAATCAAAAGCCCACCGAAGATCCGATTAAGAACGAAGCCGATAATGGTCTGAAGAACGAGCGCGGAACGCTGTCGATGGCGCGTACACAAGCAGTCGATAGCGCTACGTCGCAGTTCTTTATCAACCTGACGGACAATGCGTTTCTCGATCACGGTACGCGCGATTTCGGCTACGCGGTTTTGCGCGGGTTGTCGAAGGTATGGATGTGGTCGATCAGATCGCCAAAGTCGAAACCGGCAACCACGGTATGCATAGCGATGTGCCCCGCGAGCCGGTTGTCGTAGAGCGCGCACATCGCGTCGAAGACTAAGCAACCTTGTCGAGTGCGGTCGCCTCTATGGGGCGGCCGCGCTTGATTTCGCCCCGCTTCGCTCTGGCCGGTCGGCCAAAGCCCGCCTTCGCAAATACTTGCACCCGGTGGGCATGCGCTTATGGCGCCCCCTATGCTAATATTCTCTGTTTCCTACGACCGCTGCCCTTTCGGTTCGCAGCGGTTGCCGTAGTTGTTATAAAACGAGGTCGCAACCACTAATGGCGAGCGTCGCGAAAGAGATTCTTCCGGTCAACCTCGAGGACGAGATGAGGCAGTCCTACCTCGACTACGCGATGAGCGTAATCGTGGGACGGGCGCTGCCGGACGTGCGCGACGGGCTTAAGCCCGTACACCGCCGTGTGCTCTACGCAATGCGGGAGCTGGGCAACGATTTCAATAAGCCGTACAAGAAATCGGCGCGTGTCGTCGGTGACGTGATCGGTAAATATCACCCTCACGGCGATTCTGCGGTCTACGACACCATTGTGCGTATGGCGCAGCCCTTTTCGTTGCGCTATATGCTGGTCGATGGGCAGGGTAACTTCGGCTCGGTCGATGGCGACGCTGCGGCGGCTATGCGGTACACCGAAGTGCGCATGTCGAAGATTGCGCATGAGCTGCTTGCCGATATCGAGAAGGATACGGTCGACTTCGCCGAGAACTACGACGGCTCCGAAAGCGAGCCGACGGTGTTGCCGACGCGGGTGCCGAACATGCTGGTAAACGGCGGTTCCGGTATCGCGGTAGGCATGGCGACCAATATCCCGCCGCATAATCTATCCGAAGTGGTCAATGCCTGCATCGCACTAATCGACGACGAAACGCTCGCTATCGAGGCGTTGATGGAGTACCTGCCGGGGCCGGATTTGCCGACGGCCGCTATCATCAACGGGGTGTCGGGGATTCGCGAAGCGTATCGTACCGGCCGCGGCCGAATGGTTATGCGGGCGCGGACGCATATCGAGGAAGACGAAAAGAGCGGCAAGCAAAGCATTATCGTCACTGAGCTTCCTTATCAGGTAAATAAGGCGCGTTTGCTAGAGAAAATTGCGGAGCTGGTCAAGGAAAAACGCCTCGAAGGCATTACCGAGCTGCGTGACGAGTCGGATAAAGACGGTATCCGCATGGTCATCGAGCTGCGGCGGGGCGAAGTAGCCGAGGTGGTGCTGAATAATCTTTTCCAGCATACGCAGTTGCAGACCGTTTTCGGTATCAATATGGTGGCGTTGGTCGAAGGCCAACCTAAGTTGCTGAACCTTAAGGATGTGTTGGAAGCGTTCCTGCGCCACCGACGTGAGGTCGTGACCCGCCGTACCGTCTTTGAACTGCGTAAGGCGCGGGAACGGGCACATGTGTTGGAAGGCTTGGCGATAGCGCTGGCCAATATCGACGAAATCATTGCCTTGATCAAAGCCTCTTCCGGTCCGGCCGAGGCGAAAGAGCGCTTGATGGAGCGGCGCTGGCAGCCCGGCATGGTCAATAACATGCTGGAGCGTGCGGGTGCGGCGGCTTCGCGTCCGGAAGGGCTGCCGGCGGAATTCGGGCTCAACGAAGACGGTTATCGCTTGAGTGCCGCTCAGGCGCAAGCCATTCTGGACCTTCGTTTGCATCGCCTGACCGGGCTTGAGCAGGATAAGATCCTTGAGGAATATCGGAACCTGCTCGATCGTATCGACGAGTTGTTGCAAATTCTCGGTTCCAGCGAACGCCTGATGGAAGTTATTCGCGAAGAGCTGGTAAGTATCCGCGAGCAGTATGGCGATGCGCGCCGGAGCGAGATCATCGAGCAGCAGGTCGACCTGACGCTGGAAGATTTGATCAGCCCGGAAGATGTGGTGGTAACCTTGTCGCACGGGGGATATGCCAAGTCGCAGCCGCTCGATAGCTATCGTGCCCAGCGGCGTGGCGGTAAAGGCAAGAGCGCTACGGCGATCAAAGAAGAAGATTTTATCGACAAGCTCTTCATCGCCAACACCCACGACACCCTGCTGTGTTTCTCCAGCCGCGGCAAGTGTTATTGGCTTAAAGTCTATGAGTTGCCGCAGGGAAGTCGCGCCTCTCGCGGTAAGCCGATTGTTAACCTGTTGCCTTTAGAGCCGGAGGAGCGGATTAACGCGGTACTGCCGATCCGGGAGTTCGACGACGATCACTTCGTCTTCATGGCGACCCGCGACGGCACGGTGAAGAAAACCCCGCTGTCGCACTTCTCGCGGCCGCGCTCTAGCGGCATTATCGCGGTGGATCTGCGTGCCGACGATTACCTAGTGAACGTCGCCATTACCGACGGCAAGCGCGATGTCATGCTGCTGACCGATGGCGGTAAGGCGATGCGCTTCAACGAAGCGGATGTGCGTGCTATGGGGCGCACCGCCACGGGCGTGCGCGGTATTCGGCTTGCCGAAGGCCATAGCGTCATTGAACTACTGATCCTCGGCGAGGGCGATATCCTCACGGCTACGGCCAAAGGTTATGGCAAGCGTACGGCGGTGGACGACTATCCGGCCAAAGGGCGCGGCGGGATGGGGGTTATCTCCATTCAGACCAGCGAGCGCAACGGACCGGTGGTAGGTGCTTGCCAAGTCGTCGATGGCGACGAGATCATGCTGATCACGAAGGCCGGCACACTGGTACGTACCCGAGTGGACGAGATTTCTTGCTTGAGCCGCAATACGCAAGGTGTGAAGCTCATCAGCCTTGGCGACGACGAGGAGTTGGGCGGCGTCGAACGGATTGAAGGCTTAAACGGGGAAGACGACGGCGAACTGGAAGGCGCCGAAGCGTAAACGAGTGGTCGATCTGCTTGAATGTTGCGGGGGCCTGAACGCTGCTCGCAGGTCGACCGCTAGAGGCCAGACGTTTTTAATCACCTAAGGAGCGTTGGTTCATGACGCGAGTGTATAACTTCAGTGCGGGACCGGCCATATTGCCGGAAGCGGTGTTGCAGCAGGCTAGGGAAGAAATGCTGGACTGGCGCGGCTCCGGAATGTCTGTCATGGAGATGAGTCACCGCGGTAAGGAGTTCGTGTCCATTGCCGCCGAAGCGGAAGCTGACCTCCGTGACTTGCTGGCTATCCCCGAAAACTACAAGGTCTTGTTCTTGCAAGGCGGTGCGTCTGCGCAGTTTGCGGCGGTGCCGTTTAATCTGCTGCGGGGGAAAACGTCGGCCGATTACGTTAACACCGGTTCCTGGTCGAAGAAGGCGATCTCCGAAGCCAAGAAGCACGCCGGCGTCAATGTCGCGGCTAGCGGCGAGGCGAGTAACTTCATGTCGATTCCGGCACAGTCCGAATGGCAGCTCGACCCGAATGCCGCTTATCTCCACTACACTCCCAACGAGACGATCAGCGGTGTCGAGTTTCATTGGGTTCCGGAAACCGGCGATGTGCCGCTGGTGGCCGATATGTCCTCCACTATCCTCTCGCGTCCGATCGATGTCAGTCGGTTCGGAATGATTTACGCTGGGGCACAGAAGAATATTGGTCCGGCCGGTTTGACGATAGTCATCGTGCGGGAAGATTTGCTCGGGCATGCTTCGCCGCTTACCCCAAGCGTGCTGGATTATAAAGTGCAGGCGGATGCCGACTCTATGTCCAATACGCCCCCAACCTACAGCTGGTATCTCGCGGGTCTAGTCTTTAAGTGGTTGAAAGAGCAGGGCGGCTTGTCGGCAATGGCGGAGCTTAACAAGCGCAAAGCCGAGAAGCTGTACCGTGCTATCGACGAATCGTCGTTCTATAGCAATCCGGTCGATCCTGCTTGCCGTTCCTGGATGAACGTGCCCTTCCTGTTGGCGGACGACGCGCTGAATAAGACATTTCTTGCCGAAGCCCAAGAGGTAGGGCTGACTACGCTCGCGGGGCACCGCTCGGTTGGCGGTATGCGCGCGAGTATTTATAACGCGATGCCGGAAGCCGGTGTCGATCGTTTGCTTGCGTTCATGCAGGAATTCGAGCGCCGCAACGGCTGATTTGGGTTGCGCGGGGCGAGTGGCCCCGCGCGTAGGCCATGATTGACGGCCGTTTCTGGCTGCTTGCCAGCATCCGCAGGAGGGCGTGATGTACAAAGTCCAGACGTTGAACAACATTTCCGTGAAGGGCCTGGAGCGTTTGCCGCGGGAACAGTACGAAGTTGCTTCCGAAATCGGTCATCCGGACGCGATCCTGGTGCGTTCGGCGAAGATGCACGATATGGAAATCCCGACCACGGTAAAAGCGATTGGCAGGGCCGGGGCGGGTGTCAACAACATCCCGGTCGAGGTCATGAGTCGGCGTGGAGTGGCCGTATTCAACGCGCCCGGCGCCAACGCCAATGCCGTTAAGGAATTGGTGCTGGCTGCTATGCTGCTGGCGGCAAGGAATATCTGCCAAGCCTGGGATTTCGCTCGGCGGCTCGAAGGCGACGACGCTAGCATCAACCAGCAAACCGAGGCGGGTAAGAAGAACTTTGTCGGTTTCGAGTTGCCGGGCCGTACCTTGGGCGTCGTCGGTTTAGGGGCGATAGGCGTTAAGGTGGCGAATGCCGCACGGTTATTAGGTATGGAAGTGATCGGTTTCGATCCGCAAATCACCGTCCGCCGAGCTTGGCAGCTGGCTTCCGATGTTCGACAGGCGCATACGGTCGACGAAGTGGTGGCCAACAGCGATTTTGTCACGCTTCATGTGCCCTTAAACGAGCATACGAAAGGGCTGATCAACGCCGAGCGCTTGAGTTTGATGCCTGAGCAGGCGGTTGTGCTGAATTTCTCGCGGGCCGGGATTGTCGACGACGAGGCCGTCATCGCTGCCTTAGACGGCGGTCGTTTGCATGGGTACATGTGCGATTTCCCGAGCAACCGTCTGAAGGATCATCCCAAAGTCGTTACCTTGCCGCATTTGGGGGCATCCACCCGCGAGGCGGAAGAAAACTGCGCGATCATGGTCGCCGACCAAGTTCGCGACTACCTGGAAAACGGTAATGTTCGCAACTCGGTGAACTTCCCCGACATGAATATGCCGCGTGGCGGCAAAGGGGATCGCTTAGCGGTGGTAAACGCCAATGTCCCGAACATGCTCGGGCAGATCTCGACCGCGTTGGCCGATGCCGGTTTGAATATTGACGATATGTACAACAAGTCCCGCGGGGACTTGGCCTACACGTTAGTCGATGTGGAAGGCAAAATTCCCGACGCGGTAACCCAACGAATCGCGGATGTAGAAGGCGTGCTCCACGTCCGTGTGATCGAGTGACCCAGCCAGGCCGGGGGTGTGGTGAGCGAGCAGCAAATGTTGAAGCAGGTCCGCGAGCGTATCGACGCGCTCGACGACCAAATTTTGTCGTTAATGAGCGAACGGGCCAGACAGGCTCTGGAAGTTGCCCGAGTGAAACGGGCCGCCGGCGAGAGCGGCGATTTCTATCGCCCCGATCGAGAGGCGGAGGTGCTGCGCCGCTTGTGCGACGCAAACCCCGGACCTTTGAGCAACGACACCGTGGCGCTCCTGTTTCGGGAGATTATGTCCGCCTGTCTGGCGCTACAGCAGCCGTTAAAGGTCGCCTACCTCGGGCCGGAAGGTACCTTTACGGAAGCGGCCGCGATAAAACAGTTCGGCCACGGTATGGTAGGGCAGCCGTTGGCAACGATTGACCATGTGTTTCGCGACGTGGAAGCAGGAACGGCCCATTACGGTGTCGTGCCGGTGGAGAACTCTACGGAGGGTGTTGTCACCCACACGCTGGACCGCTTCATGAGTTCGCCGTTGCAAATTATCGGCGAAGTGGAGCTGGTGATTCACCAGAACTTGTTAAGCAACGAACAAGAGCGTGACGCGATTAAGCGGGTGTTTTCTCATCAACAGCCGTTTGGCCAATGCCGGGCATGGTTGGATGCCCATCTACCGCATGCCGAACGGATTGTCGTAAGCAGCACCGCAGAGGCCGCGCGGATGGCGAGCGAGACGCCCGCTACGGCGGCCATCGCAAGCGATGTGGCTGCCGAGCGTTACGGCTTGAACGTGCTCGATGCCAACATCGAGGACGGCGCCGTGAACACCACCCGGTTTCTGGTGATCGGCAATCAGTCGCCGAGTTCGACCGGGGAGGATAAGACCTCGCTGGTTATCTCCCGCTCCAACCAGCCGGGTGGCTTATATCGGTTGTTGGAGCCGCTATCTCGGCAAGGCGTTAACATGAGCCGTATTGAATCGCGGCCGTCCCGACAGGGGATGTGGGAATATGTCTTTTTTGTCGACTTGCTCGGCCATGTCGACGACGAGCCGGTTAAGCGAGCGTTGGAGGAAATCCAGCAACAGGCGAGCTTGCTGAAAGTGCTTGGCTCCTATCCGCGCGCCGCTCGTTAAGCGGCCGCGTTCGTTATAGTTCTTCGACGTGGTGTTTGCATGAAGCAGTCGATGCCCGATTACTGCGACCTGGCTGCGCCCGGTGTGCGCGGTTTACAGCCTTATCAACCCGGCAAGCCGATGGCGGAACTGGAGCGCGAATACGGTTTGCGCGACGTTATTAAACTAGCTTCCAACGAAAATCCGCTCGGGCCGAGCCCAAAGGCGCTGGCTGCTGCCGAAGCGGCACTGAAAGATTTACATTGGTATCCGGACGGCAACGGTTTCGAGCTGAAAACCGCGCTTGCCGCGCACCACCGTGTCGATCCGGCCTGTATTACCCTGGGTAACGGCTCCAACGACTGCCTGGACTTGATCGCTCGCACCTTTCTGGGGCCGGGACGGGAAGCTTTATTTGCTCAGCATGCTTTCGCCATCTACGCCATTGCCGCTATGTCGGCCGGTGCGAAGCCGGTCGCGGCGCCGGCATTAGCTATCGACAGTTCGATGCCTTACGGGCACGACCTGGACGCCTTGGTCGAGCGTATCGGGCCGAACACCGCGGTGGTGTTTGTGGCTAACCCCAACAACCCCACCGGGACGTGGTTGCAAAAGGACGAGTTAGAGAGATTCCTCGCGGCGGTACCGCCGAAGGTCATCGTCGTGCTCGACGAGGCCTATATCGAGTACGCCCTGGAAGCCGAAGGCTATCCGGATGCTACGCAATGGTTGGCGCAAATGCCTAATCTCATCGTGACGCGTACCTTTTCCAAGGCCTATGGACTCGCGGGTCTACGCATCGGATATAGCGTGTCCAGCGCGGCCGTGGCGGATTTGCTGAACCGTGTTCGCCACCCGTTCAACGCCAATAGCCTGGCTCAGGTGGCGGCGTGTGCCGCCTTAGGCGACGAGGCGCATATTGCCGCCGCCGTCGAGTTGAACCGCGAAGAAAAAGCCCGGGTCGCCGATGCGTGTGCCGGGCTCGGGTTGCCTACTTTGCCCTCGGCGGGCAATTTTCTATGCGTTCAGGTCGGCGCTAAGGCCATGGAGGTGAACGAGGGTTTGTTGCGCCGAGGCGTGATCGTGCGGCCGATAGGCGGTTATCGCATGCCGGAGTACCTGCGTATTAGCATCGGCTTGCCGCACGAGAACGACCGTTGCTTGCATGTTTTGCGCGAGCTTGGCGAGCACGGCTTGCTGACGGTTCGGGAGCGATAGCTATGATGCATATCGAGCGGCTATGCCTCATTGGCGTCGGTTTGATCGGCGGCTCCTGGGCGCGTGCACTCCGCGACGCCGGCGCTGTCGGCGAAATTATCGGATGCGGACGTACCGAGGCATCGTTGCAACGCGCTGTCGAGCTTGGAGTGATCGATCGCTACGAATGCGATCCTGCACAAGCAGTGCTTGGTGCCGATATGGTTGTGCTCGGGGTACCTTTAGGCGGAATGCGCGGCGTATTGGCCGCCATTCGCGAAACCCTGGCGCCGCACGCCATTATAACCGACGTCGGTAGCGCCAAAGGGAGTGTGGTCGCCGATGCGGAAGCCGTTTTCGGCCGAGTGCCACCGCGTTTCGTGCCTGGGCACCCGATCGCCGGAACCGAAAAAAGTGGTGTCGAAGCCTCGTTCAAAGAACTATTCCGGCACCGCCGAGTTATCCTTACCCCCGTTGCCGATACGGACCCGGACGCCGTTGCAACCGTGCGCGCGTTGTGGGAAGTGGCGGGTGCCGAAGTGGTGGCAATGGATGTCGAGCATCACGACGAGGTGCTTGCTGCGACGTCGCACCTTCCGCATGTGCTGGCATACGGCTTGGTCGATACGCTCGCCCATTGGGACGATAACCGAGAGATCTTCCAGTACGCCGCAGGCGGCTTTCGCGATTTCACCCGCATCGCTTCTAGCGATCCGCGCATGTGGCGCGACATTTGTTTAGCGAATAGAGAAGCGCTATTGACAGCGATGAAGCGTTACATCACGGATTTGAACAGTTTGTTGGAGAGCGTCGAGCAAGCCGACGGAGAGCGTTTGGAAGCGGTGTTCGACAATGCCAAACAGGCGCGGGATCATTTCATCAGCTTATTGGAGCAGTAAGGAGAGCGACTTGTCCGCACATGGTAGCCCCAATACGGTAAAGTTTCACGTCTCGCCCGGTGGCGCCTTGCAGGGCAAGTTGCGCGTACCGGGCGATAAATCGATTTCTCATCGCTCGATTATGTTGGGCTCCTTGGCCGCTGGCGTCAGCGAGGTAAGCGGTTTCCTGGAAGGCGCCGATGCACTGGCGACGCTGGCGGCGTTTCGCGCCATGGGCGTTGAAATCGAGGGGCCGGAACAAGGGCGCTTGCGTATCCACGGTGTTGGGCTACACGGCTTGCAAGCGCCTGCGGCGCCGTTGGATCTAGGTAACTCCGGTACCTCGATGCGACTCCTCTGCGGCCTATTGGCCGGCCAGACGTTCGACGTCGAGTTGGTTGGCGATCAGTCGCTATCGCGGCGACCCATGCAACGCGTCACCGGCCCGCTCGCCAGTATGGGTGCACGGATCGAAGCGACCGATGCCGGTACCGCGCCTTTGCGAATTCATGGTAACCCCAACTTGCAGAGCCTGGCCTACCGGATGCCCGTTGCCAGCGCGCAAGTTAAATCCGCTATTTTGCTGGCCGGCCTTTATGCCAGAGGACAGACCTGCGTGACCGAGCCGGCGCCTACGCGGGACCATACCGAGCGCATGCTGCGTGGTTTTGGTTACCCTATCGACGTGTCGGGAGAAACCGCGTGTTTAGAGGGCGGCGGATGCTTGCAGCCGACGCATGTCGAAGTGCCGGCGGATATTTCCTCCGCGGCCTTCTTCTTAGTCGGCGCGAGTATTGCGGAGGGTTCCGACATCGTGCTGGAGCACGTCGGCATCAATCCTACCCGCACCGGTATCATCGATATTCTTCGATTGATGGGAGCTTCCATCGAGCTTTCGAACCAGCGCGAGGTCGGCGGCGAGCCGGTGGCCGACATCCGGGTCGTGTCCCAGCCGTTGCAGGGTATCGAGGTGCCGCCGGAGTTGGTTCCGCTTGCCATCGACGAATTCCCGGCCATCTTCATAGCCGCGGCGTGTGCCGAAGGCGAAACCGTGGTGACCGGTGCCGAGGAGTTGCGGGTTAAGGAAAGCGACCGTATTTCTACTATGGCCGACGGTCTGGTAGCGCTCGGCATCGATGCGCGCCCGCAACCCGACGGCATCCGCATTCGCGGCGGGCAACTGACCGGCGGCCGGATTAACAGCCATGGCGACCATCGTATCGCTATGGCTTTTGCTATGGCGGCGCTCAGGGCTAACGGGGCGATAACCATCGACGATTGCGCCAACGTCAACACCTCCTTCCCCGGCTTTGTCGAGTTGGCGCAGACGGCCGGATTGCAGGTCGCTGCCGAAGCGGCAGAGGAGTAGCGGTCGATGGCGGAGCAGATACCGGTCATTACCATCGACGGCCCTGGCGGTTCCGGTAAAGGCACCATCGCCCGCCTGCTCGGAGAGCGTTTGGGATGGCATTTTCTCGATAGCGGCGCCTTGTACCGTGTGCTGGGCTTGTACGCCGAACGAAGCGGTGTTGCACTGGACGACGAGGCAGGCTTGACCGTCTTAGCGCATGCGCTGCCGGTCCGTTTCGAAGGTGGCGCGGACGGTGCGCGGGTTTGGTTGGCGGATGACGATGTGACGAGTGAAATCCGGACCGAGTATTGTGGGGGGCTAGCATCGAAAGTTGCTGCCTTGCCTCACGTTCGGGCGGCCTTATTGGAGCGGCAGCGGGCTTTTCGGCAGGCGCCGGGCCTGATCGCCGACGGCCGCGACATGGGAACGGTCGTTTTTCCCGGCGCTCCGGTCAAAATCTTTCTCACCGCCACCGCCGAGGAGCGTGCCCGCAGGCGTCATAAGCAGTTGAATGAACAGGGGGTAAGTGTTAACCTCTCTGCCCTTTTAAGGGAGATTGCGGAGCGCGACGAGCGCGATGCCTCGCGCGCAGTCGCCCCCTTAAAGCCCGCCGACGACGCGGAAATCGTCGACACGACAGAGGTTTCCATTGCATCGGTGGTTGAACGTGTGCTGAATATTGCGGAACGCCGTTTAGGCATTTCGCTAATAGGGGAAGAACGATTCTAGCCCGTTACGGTCTAATCCTGAATCGTTCTTTTGTTTTACTAACCTTAACTTTTAACGTGCCATTTCGGCCGGGATCACTAACCACATGAGCGAAAGCTTTGCAGAACTGTTTGAGGAAAGCCTTGCCAATACCGCGATGCGCCCTGGCGCCATCGTTAACGGTAAGGTGGTGGCCATCGATAGCGAAACGGTGGTTGTCAACGCGGGCCTGAAGTCCGAAGCGGTTATTCCGCTCGACCAATTCTACGACGAAGAGGGTAACCTTGAAGTCGCGGTCGGAGACGAGGTCGAAGTTGCGCTGGATGCTGTCGAAGACGGCTTTGGCGAAACTCGTTTATCCCGCGAAAAGGCTAAGCGCGCTCACGCGTGGAAGTTCCTGGAAGAAGCCTACGAGAAGGGCGATACCGTCACCGGTATGATCAGCGGCAAGGTCAAGGGCGGTTTCACCGTCGACCTCAAGCACATCCGCGCCTTCTTGCCGGGCTCCTTGGTCGATGTACGTCCGGTGCGCGATACCACTTACCTCGAAGGTAAGGATCTCGAATTCAAAGTTATCAAACTCGATCCGAAGCGGAACAACGTGGTCGTTTCCCGCCGCGCCGTGGTCGAGGAAGAGTACAGCGCCGAGCGCGAAGCGCTGCTTGAAAAACTGCAGGAAGGCCAAGTTCTGCAGGGCATCGTCAAGAATCTCACCGATTACGGTGCATTCGTCGACCTTGGCGGTATCGACGGCTTGCTGCATATCACCGATATGGCTTGGAAGCGCGTTAAGCATCCGTCCGAGGTGGTCGAAGTCGGTCAGGAGATCGAAGTCAAGGTTCTCAAGTTCGACCGCGAGCGTAATCGCGTGTCGCTAGGCTTGAAACAGCTGGGCGAAGATCCGTGGAGCAACATCGCGCGTCGCTACACCGAAGGCACCCGCGTATTCGGTAAAGTCACGAACATCACCGATTACGGTTGCTTCGTGGAGATCGAGCCCGGTGTCGAAGGTCTGGTGCATGTTTCCGAAATGGACTGGACCAACAAGAACATCAACCCGGCCAAAGTTGTCCAAGTGGGCGACGAAACCGAGGTTATGGTGCTCGATATCGACGAAGAGCGTCGTCGCATTTCCTTGGGTATGAAGCAGTGCCAGTCCAACCCGTGGGACGACTTCGCTGCCAAGCACAAGAAAGGCGACCGCGTTTCCGGTGCCATCAAGTCGATTACCGATTTCGGTATCTTCGTTGGTCTGGACGGCGGTATCGACGGTCTGGTTCACTTGTCCGACCTTTCCTGGGCGGAAGCCGGCGAAGAAGTCGTTCGCAACTTCAAGAAGGGCGAAGAAGTCGAGGCCGTCGTTCTCTCTGTGGATCCGGAGCGGGAGCGTATCTCCCTCGGCATCAAGCAGCTTGAGCAGGATCCGTTCGGCTCCTGGGTTGCCGAGCATCCGAAGGGCAGCATCGTTACCGGTACCGTTAAGGAAGTCGATGCCAAAGGCGCTGTGATCGATCTGGGCGACGGCATGGAAGGCTACCTACGTGCGTCCGATATCTCCCGCGATCGGGTGGAAGACGCTCGTGCCATCTTGAAGGAAGGCGAAGAAGTCGAAGCCAAGTTCGTTGCGGTGGACCGCAAGAACCGTGCGATCAGCCTTTCCATCAAAGCCAAGGACATCCAAGAGGAAGCGCAGGTCATGCAGGACTATGTGCGTCCGGGCAGCGCGGGTACCACCACGCTGGGCGATCTCCTCAAGGAGCAGATGGACAACAAGGGCGAGTAATTCGCGCCTTTAAGTCTCGTCTAAAGCGGGGCCGTAACGGCCCCGCTTTTGAGATTGTCAAAGGCAGGCTTTTAACGCCGGTGTTACCCGAAGACAATCTCCTAAGCATCACCTTCGCAGATCAAAACCTACCGAGCGGCACATGCCGTTTCGGCACTAGGTGAGGTCCACCCGGGTGGAAGTACGATAACGCCTATCCACTGAGAAACCACGATGACCAAATCCGAGCTTATCGAACTCATCGCCTCTAAACAGCAACATCTTGCTTACCGTGATGTAGAACTGGCGGTGAAAACGGTCCTCGAGCGGATGAGCGAGGCCTTGGCGACGGGGGAGCGGATAGAGATCCGCGGCTTTGGGAGTTTCTCTCTACATCATCGCCCGCCGCGTATTGGCCGCAATCCGAAGACCGGCGAGCCGGTTGCCTTGCCCGGCAAGTACGTACCGCATTTCAAACCAGGTAAGCTACTCCGCGAGCGCGTTAACGACGGGCGCGCTGACTGAGTAACACGAGGGGGCCTATCGTTACCCCTATCGTTTGATTGCTAGCGGTGTTGCTTTTCTGTGCGCTGACTTAAAGAAACGGGCCTTCGGGCCCGTTTTTACTTTGTGCCGGCATAGTTCATAATGGAGGGCGTTGTAAGCGTTAGTGTAGCGCCGAGCCCCTCGACCCTTTCGGCAGTGCAGGGCGGTAACGGCGTTGCGAGGTGTTGGTGGCCGAGGCTGGGTGCAGCGCAGGGATCGTTCGACCGCGTTGCGTTGCTTGCGATCTGCGTGCCAGAGTTGGGGGCGGTTAAGCTCTCGCCAGATATTACCTCACAAGGGAGTCCACAATGGGGAAGATCATCGGCATTATTCTGTTGCTGGTCGTCGTATTGTTCGGCTTAAGCTTTGCGTTGCTTAATGCTCAGCCCGTGGAATTGGACTATTACCTTGGCATGACCACTATGCCCTTGTCTTTGGCTTTAGTATTAGCGCTTATAGTCGGAGCCCTGTTAGGCGTGTTGGCTTCCCTAACGATGTGGGTGAGGCAGCGTCGGGAGTTAGCTCGTTTGCGGAAAAAATGGGCTATACCCGGAAGGAGTTGAACGAATTGCGTAAACTTCCTCTGAAAGACGCTTCCACCTGATTGTATAACGCGTCCGACCATGTACTTTATCTTAATGCCGCCATCGTGCCCGCTGACCCGGGGCTAGCGGACAGGGTGCCTTAGCATGCTGGAACTCTTCTGGCTATTGTTGCCGGTAGCTGCCTGGTCAGGCTGGTATATCGGGCGCCGCGACTCGGGGCGACGAAACCGCCAGCAGGCGCATTTATCCAGGGACTACTTTCGCGGACTGAACTACATCATCAGTGAACAGCCCGACAAGGCAATCGAAGTGTTCACCCGGATGGTGGAAGTCGACAGCGAAACGGTCGAAACGCATTTGGCTCTGGGTAACTTATTTCGTCGGCGCGGCGAAGTCGATCGGGCTATTCGTATCCACCAGAATCTTATCGCGCGCCCTTCGTTAAGCAGCGACCTGCGAGCGCAAGCGCTCCTAGAGCTTGGCGTGGATTATATGCGTGCGGGCCTGCTCGATCGTGCCGAGAGCCTATTCGAACAAGTAGTTGAGTTTGGGGTGCACGTCGAGGCGGCTCTGCGTCAGCTGCTTGTTATTTACCAGCAGGAAAAAGAGTGGCAGAAGGCCATCGACGCCGCAACGCGGTTAGAGTCCCGCTCGGGGGCGGCTATGCAAAGCGTCGTCGCACACTTTCATTGCGAGCTGGCCGACAAAGCGATTGCGCAAGGCGATCGCTCCCGGACCAAGCAATTATTGCGCCGCGCGCTATCGAATGACCCCAACTGCGTTCGCGCAAGTATCCTTACCGGGCGCTTAGAGGCCGGACAGCAGAATTATCGGGGTGCGCTTAAAGCCTATCAACGCGTAAAGCACCAGGATATCGATTACCTACCGGAGGTGCTGGCGCCGATTCGGGATTGTTACCATCAGCTAGGCCAAACGCCTAACATGGTGCGCTACCTAAAGGACTTGTTAGACGAGTATCCGGGACCGGCTCCGATGCTTATGCTGGCAGACCTTCTCCAGGAGCAGCAAGGCGAGCGGGAAGCTATTGAGTTTGTTGCGACCGAAGTTCGGCGGCGGCCGACGGTGCTTGGTTTGCATCGTCTGATTGAACTGACGGCGGCTGGGGCGGATACGAAAGAGAGTGCCGGCCGCCAAATCCTGGAAGATGCGTTTGCCGAAGTGCTGCGCGATCGCCCAGGCTACGAATGTAAGCAATGCGGATTCACGGCCAAGTCCCTGTACTGGCAATGCCCCAGCTGTAAGTCTTGGTCAACGGTAAAACCGACCCACGCTTTGAAAGGAGATTAGCTGCTCATGTCCCAGCCTATAGCCGTCGACGGTCCTCGCATTCTGGTCGCTCTCGACTTTCCGGATGCGCAAGCGGCTTTGGCTCTTGTCGAGCAGCTCGACCCCGCTCGTTGCCGCTTAAAGGTCGGTAAAGAGTTGTTTGTCGCTGCGGGCCCTGTGTTTGTGCGCCAGTTGATCGACCAAGGCTATGACGTCTTTCTCGATCTGAAATTTCACGACATCCCCAATACGGTGGCCTCCGCCTGCCGAGCAGCGGCCGAACTGGGGGTATGGATGGTAAACGTCCATGCCTTGGGCGGTTCTAAGATGATGCGTGCTGCCCGAGAGGCCTTGGCGGAATTTCCTAACCGGCCGTTGCTGATTGCTGTCACGGTGCTCACCAGTCACGATGCCGAAAGCTTAGCCGAGATCGGCTTGCAGGAGGCACCGGCAGCGGCGGTCGCTCGCTTAGCGCGCCTGGTTGACGCATCGGGCTTGGATGGCGTCGTGTGCTCCGCACGCGAGGCTGCGTTGCTGCGCGAGCAGCGTGGCCCCGACTTTAAATTAGTATGCCCGGGTATAGGCCCAGCGGCGCAGTTCAGGACGATCAGTCCCGCATCACAACGCCTGCCGATGCGATCGATTTGGGGGTTGATTATATGGTGATAGGGCGTCCCATCACCCGTGCGACAGATCCCCTGGCCGCATTGGCTAAGATCGAAAAGGAAATTGGCAAACGCGGAAAAGCTTGATAATTTTCTCTTTGAGCGGCTCGGGGGAGTCGCTTTCTCGCCATCTGATGTGGCGAGATCTACTCCATGGAATAGGAGAATAATAAAATGAAGTTTACACGCCTTCTGTTATTGGCGTTTGCGCTTTTCTTTACTACCGCCGTAGCGGTGGCCGATGTCGTTAATCTCAATTCCGCCGATGCCGAAGCTTTGGCTGCGGTTCTGCAAGGGGTAGGAGAGCAACGGGCGGAAGCCATTGTGGCCTATCGAAACGAGCACGGTCCGTTTCGGACGGTTGAGGAGCTACTTGAAGTGAAGGGAATCGGTTCGGCAACCTTGGACGCCAACCGAGATCGTATTACCCTTGAGTAGCCGTTTTGTCAGGCTTTGAAAAAAGGCCGCGTCTATGCGGCCTTCTCGGTAGCCGTCTGCTTCTCCTACCTACCTGTTTACCGAATACCTTGAGAAATGCCTGCCGCTACCGCAGATAGGTGGAAGCTATCGTTTACCCCTAGCTGGGTACTGCAATAGCCCCTCCTAGGCGGTTTACAGTTCGCAGCTTCGCGCGGTTAAGCCCGAGGGGCGCTTCAACGGATCAAGTGCTGGCGAGCTTGGTCGACATGCGGCACGTTCCGTGCCGTATCAATCAAGATGCTGGCGGTTACTAAGGAACGGTTTATGCAGCAGAAGATTCGCAAGGCAGTGCTACCGGTCGCCGGCCTAGGCACGCGATTTCTCCCGGCGACTAAGGCCAACCCGAAAGAGATGCTGCCGGTGGTAGATAAGCCCTTAGTTCAATACGCGGCGGAAGAAGCTATCGCCGCAGGCATTGAGGTGCTGATCTTTATTACCGGGCGTAACAAACGCTCGATCCCCGATCACTTCGATAAAGCCTACGAGCTTGAAACCGAGCTTGAAAGCCGCGGCAAAATGAAACGGCTCGACGAAGTTCGCGGGATTATTCCGAAAGGCGTTACCTGTATCTATATTCGTCAAGCCGAGGCGCACGGCTTAGGTCATGCCGTTGGCTGCGCCGAAGCGGTGGTGGGTAACGAGCCCTTTGCTGTCATGTTGGCGGACGATTTAATCGATACGAATGGCGTGCCCTGCATGAAGCGCATGGTGGAACGTTATGAACGTCATGGAGGTAGTTTAATTGGCGTCGAACGGGTACCCCAAGAGCATACCGAGCGTTATGGGATCGTATCGACGAGTGATTTCAGGCCGCGTCTAGGGCGGGTGAATGCGATCGTCGAGAAACCGAAGCCGGAGAATGCGCCAAGCAATCTGGGCGTCGTGGGGCGTTACATTCTCAGCCCGTCGATTTTCCAAATTCTCCGGCGGACTAAGCCGGGTGCGGGTGGGGAAGTGCAGCTGACGGACGCTATTGCGGAATTGCTGGCCCAAGAGTCGGTGTTTGCCTATGAGTTCGAAGGACGCCGATACGACTGCGGCGATAAGCTTGGCTATTTACAGGCTACGGTAGAGTATGCCCTCAAGCATCCCGAGTTGGGCCCTGATTTTGCCGCTTACTTGAGCCGTATGCAGCAGAGTAGGCCGCAGCAAGCCATTGCAGGCATACGTTAGATCGTTATTTAGAACCGAGGTGCTGACCGGGGGCGTCAGAGCGGCTCGTCTCTGCGCTCTCGGTGTGTTCTCCGTTTGGTGGAAAAGCAACGTAATAATAATTGTCCGGTGTTTCCTTGGCGCAAGATGCGGCGAAGTTTGCGAATACCCCCCTGCCTTTGCTATACAAGATGAAGAGGTGTATTGCGTTTGTGTGACTTGTGCAGCGCCGCGCCGATGGATATCGCTATCGTAAAACAGCCTGGAAGACTGTTTTTCCTACAAGGAGGTATGTAATGGAATCCGCCATGCTTAGCAGCGCCGCTCCGCGGCGTCTTTCGGATATCGCCTTTCACGGTAATCCGGACTCCCCTTACCTCCGCTGGTTTGCCCAAAATCTCAAGCGACGTATGAAGCGCGCTGGGCATACGGAAGTCGAACCCGAAGCTAATCCCGGTTTCGTCTTAAACTTCATCAACCCGGATCGGCCGCGACCGTTTCGGCGTAATTCCCAAGGGACTTTCGTTGTCGGCGTTGTCGAAGTCGCGGAAAAGCCCGCCGATTTACTGCCCGCCGCTTACCCATACCTAGTAAAATCGCTATCCAATCTGCTGATCTATATCACCCCAACGGAGCAGGGGCCGGAAACACATTTCGTTACCTTGGAGCAGGGGTACTACACTGCGGCTGCGCGGGAAGGCGACGCGCTGTTCGAAGAGGTTTATAAGCATATTGCTCCTCTTGCTTCCACACGTTTGGTTATCAACAACCTCTTTCGGAAAGACCTGCCGGAGTCCCTATGGCAGGGCACCGAAGTCACTCAAGCCATTTACGACGCCGGCCAGCGGTTGGAGGCGATGAACCTGCTTCCGGCTCCTTTTCCGATTACGGAACTGCTTAACGAGCGCGACATGGCTCATGTCAAGCGCTTGTTCGGTATCGGCGGTTTGTCCTACGGCAATGTGAGCGCGCGCCACGATGCCGACAGCTTCTGGATGAGTGCCCGCGGGGTGAATAAAGCACAGCTGCGTGACGTCGGACGAGATATTCTGTTAATCGCGGGCTATGAGGCAGAAGAGGACGCCATTGTCGTGAGAGTGCCGCCGAACGTAGAGCCGCGGGGCGCCTCGGTGGATGCCATTGAGCACTGGGCCTTGTATTCCGAGCATCCGGACATCGGCGCCATAATTCATATCCACGCCTGGATCGACGGCGTGGCCAGCACAACGGTCAACTACCCCTGCGGTACCTATGAGCTGGCGCAAGAAGTCGCCGACGTCGTACGTGCCGCGCCGGACCCGAGCCGGGCCATTATCGGTTTAAAAAATCACGGCTTAACGATTACCGGCCGTAGCTTGGACGACATATTCGCGCGAATCGACGGCAAAATCCTACCGCAGGTACCAATGACATGACGCGTTTGACGGGGCAAGTAGCTTTAATAACCGGAGGCTCCAAAGGAATCGGGCAGGCGCTCGCGCAACGCCTGGCAGAGCAGGGCGTGCGGGTTTATCTCGCCGCACGCGATCGCGAACAACTGGCGGCAGCGGCCGCAGCCATGCCTGGCGAGGTCAGCGCCTTACCCGCCGATTTGTCGCGAACGGAAGGTGCTAAAGCATTGCTTGCCGAACTCGCACAGCGAGAAGAGCGCTTGGATTTGCTGGTCAACTGTGCCGGCCAGTTCGATATAGGGCCGGTTGAAGCGCTTGGGCCGGATGCGGCCGAACGCCTCATTCAGATTAACTATCTTGGGACGGTGCGCGTGATTGACGCGGCTTTACCGATGCTGCGCCAGAGCGTGCGCCGTTCCATCGTCAATGTTTCCTCCTTGGCCGGCTGCATGGCGCCTCCCTATATGACGGCGTATGCCGCGAGTAAGTTCGCCGTTACCGGTTATACGAGAGCATTGAGGCAGGAGCTGCGTGCCGAGGGCTTTCATGTCGGTTTGATCTCGCCCGGCCCGGTCGATACCACCCTCATAGAAGGTCACCTCGGCAACGAATACTATCCTCTGCCGCCCGGTGTGCCGGTCGTCAGGGTCGAGGTCGTTGCTGACGCGATTATTCGGGCTGTTACGCGGCGCAAGGCAGAGGTGGTGCTGCCGGCGCGCTTAGGGCCGGCTAGTCGGCTTATGAGTGCGTTTCCCGGCATTGTCGATCTCATGTACCGTTGGCTTGCAGGTCGGGCGGGCAGCAAACCTGAGCCTGTGGCGTCCAATACCGACAAGTAAGTTCCACAGGCTGTCGGCAAACGCTGCGGCGGCCTATGCAACGCCCGCGGCGCTATCGTGGCCGTTGCGCGGTCCAGCATTCATTTTCCTAACCTCTCCGTGATGTGTTCTTCGCCTTTTTTCAGAGCTATCACCCCTTTATGTGGCGCGTTAACGTTTATCCGTATAAGGCCTTCTTACAGACCGAAGGAAGACAGCAGCGGCGATTCGCAGGTATTTTCGGCAACCCGGTGTTGTGGGTTTCCATCGAGTACCAACATTGTCTTACCGAGGTGCCACTGCGGGGTTGTCTCTATGGCCGGCAACGAGACCCAAGCGGACATTAATAATATTCAGCAATTGCTTGTTCAGATCGAACGGGTAGCTCGTGGTAGCGACCGGATTTCGCTACGGATGGTTCTGCCTATCCTTGGCCAGCGCTCCTTCGCACCGATACTCATTTTTGCCGGTTTGATTACCGTGGCACCGGTGTTAGGGGATATTCCGGGCGTGCCGACCATTATGGGGGCGTTCGTGGTGTTAACGGTGGCGCAATTGCTCTTCCGTAAGCAGCATATTTGGCTTCCTCGCTGGATGCTGGATCGCTCGATCGCGAGCGAGAAGGTCGTTAAAGTCTCGCAATGGTGTTGCCGCCGGCCCGTTTATATTGACCGTCTACTGCGACCGCGTCTGGAGTTTATGGTTCGCACAATGGGTACCTACGCGATCGCCGTCACGTGTTTTTTAATCGGATTGCTGATGCCGATGATGGAAGTGATTCCGTTTACGGCGAACGGCGCAGGAGCCGCCTTCACTATCTTCGGCTTAGCCTTGATAGCGGACGACGGCTTGCTCGCCTTGATGGCTTTTGCCTTTATCGTCGGATTTATCGCCTTAGGCGTATTTGGCTTGTTGTAAGCCGGTGGCCGAGACGTAATTTAAGAAGGGGGAAAAGAAAAGGGCTTGGATTTCTCCAAGCCCTTTTCTTAATTTGGCTCCCCGGGACGGGCTCGAACCGCCGACCCAGTGATTAACAGTCACTTGCTCTACCGACTGAGCTACCGGGGAATAGTCTGTCTCGCCTCAAGCGAGGTGGCCTATTCTAGCGAATTTTTGCCGCCGTCAACACCGGCTGCCGCCACTTTTGGGGCGGCAGCCGTAAGGTATTGTTTTAGCCTAATACCTTCTTCATGCGCTCCATGGCCTTCTGCAGGTTCTCCATGCTGGTGGCATAGGAAATACGTGCATGGCCCTCAAGGCCGAAGGCGGAGCCCGGAACCAGCGCAACCCCGGCTTCGTTGATCATGTGCTCGGAGAAGGCGACGTCGTCCTTCAAACCCAGTGCCTTGATCGCGCCTGCAACGTTCGGGAAGCAATAGAAGGTACCGTCGGCGGTAACGCAGTCCACGCCTTGCATGTCGTTCAGCGCGTTAACCACGAAATCGTGCCGCTCTTTGAACGCTTTGAGCATGGGCCCCATCACGCTTTGGTCGCCATCCAGCGCTGCCACCGATGCCGCCTGCGAAATGGAGCAGGGGTTGGAGGTGGTTTGCGACTGAATTTTCTTCATCGCCGCGATCACCCGCTGCGGCCCAGCTGCATAGCCAATCCGCCAGCCCGTCATCGAGTAGGCTTTGGAAACGCCGTTGACGACGACCGTCCGGTCTTTTAGCTGCGGGCAGGCCATCGCAATGTTGGCGAAAGGCTCCTCGGTCCACAAAATGTGCTCGTAGATGTCGTCGCTCGCGACGAGAATCTGCGGGTATTTCAGTAGCACTTCGCCTAATGCGGCAAGCTCGGCTTTAGTGTAGGCGCTACCGGTCGGGTTGGAGGGGCTGTTGAGGAACACGACGCGCGTTTTATCGGTAATCGCCGCTTCCAGCTGTTCCGGCGTGATTTTGAAGCGCTGCTCCTGGCCGGCTTGAATGACGACCGGCGTGCCGTCGTTCAGCAGGGTCATATCCGGGTAAGATACCCAGTAGGGTGCCGGAATAATGACTTCGTCGCCTTCGTTGAGAACGGCGGCCAGCAGATTTACCAAGCACTGCTTAGCGCCGCTGGAGACGAGGATTTCGTTGGCCTCGTAATCTAAGCCGTTGTCGCGCTTTAGTTTGGCCTGAATGGCTTTTTCAGCGCGGGCGTGCCGTCAACGGGGGTATACTTAGTTTGTCCGTTCTCGATCGCTTTAATCGCCGCAGCCTTAATATGCTCCGGCGTATCGAAATCCGGTTCCCCTGCGCCCAAGCCGATAATGTCATGACCGGCAGCGCGCATTTCAGCGGCGCGGGCCGTGACGGCTAGGGTTGGGGATGGCTTGATCCGCTGAACTCGATTTGCGAGTTGAATGTCCAAGCTAATTCTCCTGTGCTCTTAGAAAGCCGGGTCAACATCATACGGGGAATTGTTACAAACGCCAAAAGGTTACTAACCTTCTCGTAACGATTCGCGGGCCGCAGTGGTTTTCGGCGCCGCTGCGGCCAGGCGCGAGAAGGATTTTGTAGCCAAGCTACATAGCTTGCGAATAACGCGAGCACGGCAGCACCGATGCCAACGGCGGCACGTTTGAGCGGCTCGCCCGCGACGTCGCGCTCGCTTGCAGCGGGCAAGCCTCTGCGGCCCTTATGTGCTGCGGCCTGCCAACCGTTACGAGAAGGTTAGTATATGACACGAGAATTCATTCTAGAATCGAAATACCAGCCTGCGGGCGATCAGCCCAAGGCTATCGATTCACTGGTGGAAGGTTTGGAGCAGGGCTACAGGCATCAGATCCTATTAGGTGTGACCGGTTCCGGTAAAACCTTCACCGTCGCCAATGTGGTCCAGCGCCTACAGCGGCCGGCTATTCTTTTGGCGCCGAACAAAACGCTGGCGGCCCAATTGTACGGCGAAATGAAAGAGTTTTTCCCGCACAACGCGGTGGAATACTTCGTTTCCTACTACGACTACTATCAGCCGGAAGCCTACGTGCCGTCCTCCGACACGTTCATCGAAAAGGACGCATCGGTTAACCAACACATCGAACAGATGCGCCTTTCGGCGACCAAAGCGATTCTCGAACGGCGCGACACCATCATCGTCGCCTCGGTGTCGTCCATTTACGGTTTGGGCGACCCGCAGCAATACATGAAGATGATCCTGCACTTAGTGCGGGGCGAACGGGTCGATCAGCGTCAAATTCTGCGTCGCTTGGCGGAGCTTCAATACACCCGGAACGACATGGAGCTGGCCCGCGGCACGTATCGGGCGCGCGGCGAAGTGATCGACATCTTCCCGGCCGAATCGGAAACCGAAGCGGTGCGGGTAGAGCTGTTCGACGACGAAATCGAAGAGCTCAGTTACTTCGACCCGCTGACCGGAGAAGTACTGCGGCGCGTACCGCGCCTGACCATTTACCCTAAAACCCACTACGTCACGCCCCGCAATACGATTCTCGATGCGATCGAAAGCATCAAAGAGGAGTTGCGCGGGCGGCTCAAGACCCTACGCGATTCCGGGCGTCTGCTGGAAGCGCAACGGTTAGAGCAGCGGACCCAGTTCGACATCGAGATGATGGTCGAGCTCGGTTACTGCAGCGGTATCGAGAACTACTCGCGTTATCTCTCCGGCCGCAAGCCCGGCGAAGCGCCGCCGACCTTGTTTGACTATCTACCGCCGGATGCCATGCTGTTCATCGACGAATCTCATGTCACCGTGCCGCAGTTGGGAGGCATGTACAAAGGCGACCGCTCGCGGAAGGAAACCTTGGTCGAGTATGGTTTTCGCCTGCCTTCCGCGCTC
Source organism: Alkalilimnicola ehrlichii (assembly GCF_003399765.1). Lineage (GTDB taxonomy): Bacteria > Pseudomonadota > Gammaproteobacteria > Nitrococcales > AK92 > AK92. Next base: position 53,130 of record NZ_NFZV01000015.1, read on the forward strand.
GATAATCGCCCCCTGCGCTTCGACGAGTTCCTGCGTTTGGCGCCGCAGATGATCCACGTCTCGGCAACGCCTGGGCCGTATGAAGAGCAGAATACTCAACAAGTCGTCGAGCAGGTTGTGCGTCCCACCGGCTTGGTTGACCCGGAGGTCGAGGTGCGACCGGCGAGCAGCCAAGTCGACGACTTATATGGGGAGATTCGCTTGCGGGTGGAGGCCGGCGAGCGCGTGTTGGTGACCGTGCTCACCAAACGGATGGCAGAAGATCTTACCGAATACCTGTACGAGAACGGTATCCGCGTCCGTTACCTGCACTCGGACATCGACACCGTCGAACGTACCGAGATTATTCGCGATTTAAGGTTGGGGGAATTCGACGTACTGGTGGGGATCAACCTACTGCGTGAGGGGTTGGACATTCCCGAAGTGTCCCTGGTCGCCATTCTGGACGCCGACAAAGAAGGCTTCCTGCGCTCCGACCGCTCGCTGATCCAGACCATAGGTCGTGCCGCACGTAACTTAAACGGTAAAGCGATTCTGTATGCCGATCGCATAACGGGCTCTATGGAGCGTGCGTTGGATGAAACCGCGCGGCGGCGCGAGAAACAATTGGCGCATAACGAAGCCCACGGCATTACGCCGCAAGGCGTACGTAAAGCCATCGCCGATATCATGGAGCGCGATACTGTCGGCGGGCCGGGTAGTCCGCGGCGTGCCGCCAAGGTGGCGGAAGAGGCGAAAGCCTATGCGGCGTTATCACCTGCGCAGGCGGTACAGAAGATCAAGAAACTGGAACAGCAAATGCACAAACATGCGCGCGATCTAGAGTTCGAAGAAGCCGCCAAGCTGCGCGATGAGATCCAGCGGTTAGAAAAGCACGCATTGGGGCGGCCGGATGCGCAGTCGGCGTGAGTCGAAAAGCGCCAGCGTATATCTTGGCCGTAAACAGTCAGCGTTGCCGCCAGTTGCACTAAGCAAAGCCGAGCAGGGCGCTCGTTCACGAAACGGTAAAAGACTTGCGAGGCGGAAGAACTGGCGGTATAGTACGCCCCACTTACAGGCGCGTAGCTCAGCTGGTTAGAGCACCACCTTGACATGGTGGGGGTCGTTGGTTCGAGTCCAATCGCGCCTACCACACAAATCCTGATCCGTCAGGTACTTAAAGCCCCGCCCCTGTGCGGGGCTTTTTGTTTATCCAGGTTAAAGCCCGCCCCTTGTACGGTCCGTTGAGGCGCTTCTGCTGTCGTTAAGGCGTATCTCGCCTGATAGGTCTTTGTCGTGCTCTTCTTGGTGTGTCCGCGTGGCTGTTGCAGCTACTCGCAGAGCTTCGTTGCGCCCCTCAGTCTTCTTTATCCTCTTTGGCTTCCGGCGGACCAGATGTGGTGAATGAGTCGCCGAGCTGCGATGAGCCGTGTCGGTGTCCAGCTTGAGGTAGGCAATGGCGGGCTCGCGAGAAAGTGCACCAGGCGCCACTGTGGTGTGGCCGCTTATCATCAGGACCGTGCTAGGCGCGATGACACGACTTAATCGGAGATGTAAGAGTCAAAGAGTGTTGTCATGAGTGGCGTTATGAGTTTGACCGCGATTCTTCGAAACTTTACTATAAGTACAGTAAAGTTTCGACATCGAAGGATTTCTTATGCCCCAATCCGATCGACGCCCCGGTCGCGCCAGCTCGCGCGACAAGCTTCTTGATGCCGCCGCCGACCTCGTGGTCAAGCACGGCGTACAAAACCTGACCATTGATTCCGTCGCCGCGGCGGCGGGTGTGACCAAGGCCGGCCTTATCTACCATTTCAAGACGCGCGACGAGCTGCTCAGCGCACTGGTGGAGCGCATGGTCGAGGCGTTCGACGTGCTCAAATCTGCCGCGCAAGAAGGGTCCTCGACGACTTCCCCGAAAGCCGCGCTGAGCCGGCTATTGAACGACACCCTCGACATGCCGCAGGACCAGCGCCAACTGCTGGCCAATCTGCTGGTGGCTGTGTGCCTGCAACCCAGTCTGGCTGGCCCTGTACAAGCCTTGTACGCGCGCGACTATGAGGCGCTCAGTGGAGGGGACGATGGCGGACGGGCCATGCTCCTGGCAGCGGCGATGGATGGTATTGCGCTGATCGAGCTGCTCCACTTGCACAAGTTCACTTCTCAGCAGCGTCAGGCCATGCGCGCGGCCTTGGAGCGCGAGATTCGCGAGCTTCCGTGAATCTGTTACATCGCTTCCCATCTCTGTGATTAGAGAAGGTTCTTATATGAACTCACGCTCCATGTTCGTCCGTGGCAAGCAGGTGCTCTGCGCTGTCGTCGCGGCCATCCTTTTGTCGGCGTGCGCCGAACCCGAAGTTTCTCAGCCCGTTCTTCCGAAACCGGTAAAAGTCGAAGCGGTCAGTCTCGGCACGACGTATCAGATTGACAGTTTCGTCGGCACCGTGCGCGCACGCCAGCGTGCTGATCTGAGCTTCGAGTCTCCCGGTCGCGTAGTAGCTGTTCTTGCGGACGTGGGGGACCGTGTGCGGGCGGGACAAGTGCTGGCTCGATTGGACGACTCTCCCGCACGCTGGCGGCTTGAGAGGGCGCAGGCTGATCGTAGTGCCGCTGCCGGCAGCTTGGCCGAGCACAGGGATCAGTTGCGTCGGCAGGAGGCGCTGGCCCGCGAGGAGTTCGTGTCTGCGGCGGCAGTGCAGGCGGCGCAATCCGCTTACCGGCAGGCAGTGAGTCGGTTAGAAGCCGCCGAGGCCGCCGTGGCTGCGGCCAAGCGCGAGCTGGATCTGACGCGCATTACCGCCCCCTTCGACGGTGTAGTCGGTGCACGCCATTCCGAGCCATTCGTCGACGTGGCGGCGGGGCAGCCGATCTTGCAGATGGAGTCGGGGGGCGCGCTGGAGGTGGTCGTGATGTTGCCGGACAGCGTGGTAGAGACGCTGGCCCCGGGCGCGCGAGCGCAGGCGATCACGAATGGGCACAGCCTTCAGCTTACGCTGGAGCGGGTTTCGAGTCGCCGTAACAACGGCTCGCTGGTACAGGCGATCTTCCGGGTCCACCAAACGCCTGAGCATGTCCGAAGCGGTGGAGTCGTGTCGGTCGAGATCGCACGCGGGGCCGGTCAGGCGATGACGCTGCCTGCCACGGCTGTCATGCCCGGCCGCAATGCCGGCGAAGCGAGCGTGTTCGTCATTGAAAGCCACAGCGGGACGCTGGAGCGTCGCGTTGTGCAGGTCGAAAACTCTCTGCAGCCCGGTGGGCGAGTGGTCGTCGCCGAAGGGTTAAGCGACGGCGAACAAGTCGTCGTAGCGGGCACGGCGTTCCTGCACGAGGGGCAGCCCGTTGTCGCACACGAAGCCCAGACACTCCTAACGGGAGCGCGCCCGTGAAACTCACCGCCGCGGCACTGAATTCCAGTCGGCTCACGTTCTTCGCCGCGCTGCTCATCCTCGTGACCGGGGCCTTCACCTTCCTGAGCTTTCCTGCCCAGGAGGAGCCTACCGTCACCATCCGCGATGCGATGGTATACGTCTCTAATCCTGGCATGCCGGCGGAGCGCATGGAACAGCTCGTGGCGAAGCCTCTAGAGGAACGGTTGCGCCAGCTGTCCGAGCTCAAGAACGTCGTCAGCACGGTACGTACTGGCAGCGTGATCATGAAGGTCAGTCTGCGAGACGAGGTGCAGGAGATGTTACCCGCTTGGCAGCGCGTGCGGACAAAGGTAGAGGAGGTGGTGCCGCTGTTTCCGGAAGGCACGCTGCCACCGCAGGTCGACGACGATTTCGGTAGCGTAGCGATTGCGTCGATTGCAGTCACGGCACCCGAATTTTCAATGAGTGAGATGCGTGCCCCACTCCGGCAGTTGCGTGAGGGGCTGTACCGCGTGCCCGGTGTGCAGAAGGTGAGCTTCCATGGGTTGCAGGGTGAGCGCATCTACATCGAGTTCGACCGAGCTCGCATGGCAGGGTTGGGTCTTTCGGCCGCACACATCCAGCAGCAGTTACAGGAGCGGAACATCCTCCAGCCCGGTGGTCGGGTCGTTGTCTCCGGCCTGAACAGCGCCATCGCCGCGTCGGGTGAGCTTCGCTCGGTGCAGGACCTGCGGGAATTCACCCTGAGCGTGCCCGCAACGGGCGACCGGGATGATGCGGCGCCTGCCAGGGTGAGGCTGGGTGACGTTGCCCAGATCAGGGTGCTCACGCCCGATCCGCCTGAGAGCGCCGCCATTTATCGTGGTGAAGACGCGGTCGTGCTGGGCGTGTCGATGCACCCGGGTGAGAATATTCAGGCGGTGGGAAAGGCGCTTCGGGAGCACGTGACCGAGCTGGAGCAACTGCTGCCTGCGGGCTTCTCGCTCGACTACGTTACTTTTCAGGCCGATGCCGTCAAGCACGAGATTGACAACATGAGCGTGACGATGCTCCAGACGATCCTGATCGTGATGATCGTCGTCGTGCTCTTTATTGGCTGGCGAGCCGGTATTGTGGCGGGGAGCATCGTGCCTCTGACCATCTGTGCAACGCTGCTGGTCATGCGCATGCTCGGCATCGAGCTGCACATTGTCTCGATGGCGGCCATTATCATCGCGCTGGGTCTTTTGGTAGACAGCAGCATTGTGATCGTGGAAGACATCGAGCGCCGCCTAACCGCCGGCGAGGATCGCTTACATGCCTGTATCGAAGCCTGTCGCTCGCTGGCGATCCCGCTGTTGACATCGTTACTCGTCATTATCCTCGCCTTTTCGCCGTTCTTCTTCGGCTACACAGTGACCAACGAGTACATGCGCCCCCTCGTCGTGGTGCTGACGGTGGCGCTAATCGGGTCGTGGATCTTGTGTCTGACGGTGATTCCGCTCTTGTGCCACCGCTTCTTGCCAACGCGCCATGGCGATACAGATGGCGCACCGCGGCGGAGCGCGTTCTATGAAACTTACGCTCGCCTGATGCATTTCGTGCTGGACCACAAGAAATGGTATCTGGCTGCAATGACGCTTCTTCTGAGTGGATCGTTGGTAATACTGGCGAACCAACCAGCCGGCTTTCTGCCACCATCGGATCGGCCGCAGTTCCAGATTGAGCTGGAACTCCAGCCTGGTAGCGATTCGCGCCTTACGCAGCACGTTGTGCGCGACTTGAGTCGATGGCTTAGCGACCCGGAGGTTAACCCAGAGGTGACCACCAGCATCGGCTATGTTGCCGAAGGCGGCCCGCGCGTCGTGCTGGTGATCACGCCACCACTACCGGCCACACATGTCGGCTACTTTACGGTTTCGGTCGCACGGCCGAAGGACGTCGAGACGGTCATGGCCCGGACCCGAAAGTGGATGGCGCAGCACTATCCGGAGGTGCGGGCGGACATCAAGCGCTTCTCGCGAGGCGAGAATGATGCCGGCACGGTGGTCTATCGTGTCTCGGGTCCGGAGGAAGCGGTGCTGCGCGATATTGGCGACCAGATCAAGGAGACGCTGCGCTCTTTACCCGCCATGGGGCACGTACGTGACAACTGGGGGCCGCGCGTGCCGCGCATCGACGTCCAGGTCAACCAGGAGAAGGCCCGGGCGCAGGGCATCAGTAACGAAGATATCAGCACTGCACTGGCCAAGCGCTACAGTGGCTTAGATGTCTCTGTGCTGCGCGACGGCGACACGCTGGTGCCCCTGATCATACGCGGCAGCGATGGTGAGCGTGGCCGGCCCGAAGATCTGGCCAACACCCTGCTGTATCCGCTGGACGGCGGTGCCGCTGTGCCACTGTCCGCGGTCGCGACTGTCGCACTTGATTCAGAACCTTCGGCGATACATCGCCGCAACCTGGAGCGCACCCTCAGCGTCGAGGGGCGTAGCTCGCAGGAGACCGCGCATCAAGTCGTCAACCGGGCGGCGTCAGCCATCGATCGTATCAAAATTCCACCCGGCTATCGCATCGAACTGGGTGGGGAGATCGAGGAGGCGGCTGAGTCAAATGAGCCTCTGGTTCAGTATCTCCCACATGCGCTAGTAGCCATAGTGGTACTCTTCCTCTGGCAGTTCGGCTCTTTCCGCAAGCTGGTCGTGATCTTTGCCAGTATCCCCTTTGCCCTGGTCGGCGTCGGTCCGGCACTGGCCCTTGCCGGGGAGCCGTTTGGTTTCATGGCAACATTCGGTGTGCTCTCATTGGCGGGCATCATAACCAGCAATGCTGTGCTACTGCTCGAGCGTATTGACGTCGAATTGGGTGCTGAAAAAGCGCAGCGCGAGGCGGTGGTGTCGGCAGCGGTTGCACGTCTGCGTCCGATCGTCATGACACAGCTCACCTGTATTGTCGGCCTTGTACCGCTGCTGCTGTTCGGTGGCACGCTGTGGGCCGGCATGGCCGTGACTATCATGGGCGGATTGCTGCTTGGCACACTGATCACGCTTGGGCTGGTGCCAGTGCTATATGAAATGTTGTTCAATGCCAAGCTGTCCCGTTGGAGTAGAAAGGTGTTCGGTGCCAAGGTGCCCTAGGCGGGCGGGCAAGCGAGCACCGTCACATTAACGGCGCAGCCGCGCTGCGGCTGCTCTGCAACAGGGAGTTGGGTCGGCCGAGCGAAACCGGAGCGTGCGGATGGAAGCGCCAACTGGCGCCCTCACACGGCGGCGTGCAAAGTAGGCTGTGTTCTCTGGCACCGATTTCGTGCCCAAGCGCCAAAGGCGGTGATGTCGCGGATCATGATCCAGCCTCTCTGCGGCCGCCTGAGACTGGAGCAATTAAGGCGATTACAGCGTCGACAAGCTCCCGAACCCGCTGCGGCGTGAACCTCTCTGGCTCAATGGGGGACATCATTGTCCAGCCGTCGCCCATAGCACTGAGCTGATCTGCGAGCAAGTCGGCGGGGATGTCGTCGCGGATGGTGCCCTGTGCCTGTGCAGCCGCGAGAATCGAAGCATAGATGTCGCGGTAGCGCGCATAGCGCTCTGCGATAACCCTTGCGAGCGCTGGGTCGTGCCGCCCATGAGCGAGCAGCTCGGACATCACCGGCCAGAACTCGGGATCGCCGACGGTCGTCTTTAGCCAGCTGTTGACAAGAGTTTTGATATCACCTTCGCCTTGGATGGCCTCAAGCATCGCATCGTAGTTGTCAAACCGACTTTCAGCCAATGCGATGACCATCTCTTCCTTGTTTGCGAAGTAATACGTCACGGCCCCCGTCGTGTACCCCGCGCGTTTGGCTACCTTGCGCAGCGATGCGTTGGCGTACCCCTCCTGTGCGATCACCGACGTCGCCGCCTTCAGCAGCTCTGCGCGCTTCGCCTCATGGTTGCCAGTCGGGCGACCCCGCTGCGCAACTTCCTCATCGCCGCTCCTACTGGTCAGATGTCTGCCGTTACTTCTCGGCACCCCTTAGCCTCCTTCTTCAGAATCCCTTGACTGTATCACAAGCTTTTCGTAACACCGGTTGCGTAACGATCGTTGTGTAAAGTCGGGGTTGTGGTCGCCATGACCGGCATCAACGGGCGGGAGGCCGCCCACCCTATGTCAGTGCGGGAGGCATTGACGCATGACGGCGCCCTCATTGCGGACCTCCTTGACGAAGCACTGTTGGCATAGTCATGAGGCGTTCAGGTGAGCCGTCGAGAAGTCCGGCCCGAACGCAACTCAGGTGTTCAACGGGACCGAGACACGGCGCTGACGAAGCGGGTCCGCGAGGCGCTGAGCGTCTCAGCCCGTTAGTCGACGGCGGGGCTCCTATAATTAAAATAACATTTGTTGTGTAAAATATCGTATCGCGCTAGTCTGGTGGTGAGTCACCGTTGGCTTGATCGTGCAGCCAGAAATCCATCTCCGTGGACAGAAGGAGATTTCCCATGCTCACAACCCAGGAACAACGAGACGCTTTTAGCAACGATGGAGCCGTCCTCATCAGGAACTGCCTCGACGAGACTCAGCTGGCACAGTGCTATGAGGCGTTCAAGTGGAATGTCGCCAACCCGGGGCCGTACGTCTTCCGGAAGCTGGACGGCACTAAGCTGCAGACCCACATCGACAACGCCAACCCCGCCGTCAAGGGCAGGTACGACGATCTCGTGACGACGCTTCCGCTCGCCAGGATCTTCCAGGAACTGTGGGGCTCGGAGCATGTTTGGTATTTCGCCGAGGAGATCTTCGCCAAGGAGGGCGGCAGCAGTGGTCGCGGGCCGTGGCACCAGGACACCGCGAACTTACCCTGGGCTGGCCCGCATTGGGGTAACGCCTGGATCACCTTTCAATCCATCCCCAAGAAGAATTCACTTGAGATCATTCGCGGCTCCCATCGCGGCATCCAGTACGACGGCTCCACTTTCGCGAATCCCGACGATCCGACCGAGCCACTGCATAGGGACGGGACCTATCCCCGCCTGCCACACATCGACAAGGATCTCGCGGAAGATCCCAACTCCTGGGACGTGATGTCCTGGCCTGTCACCCCCGGCGACGTGCTCTTCCTTCACCCGCGTTCGCTGCATGGCGGGGCAGCCGTCGATGCCGAGTGCCCAACGCGTCACACGCTGGTGCTGCGGTTCTTCGGCGACGACGCCAGGTTTCGCTGCCTCCCGGAATCGAACCCGCGATACGCGCGTACTGGCCCTCTGTTCAAGGAAGAAATGGCCAAGCTCAATGAGGGCGACCTGTTCCGCTCGCCCGTATTCCGACAGCTCGCCTGAAGCGCCCGGGAGAACAAAGATGAAGCGACAAATGATCAACCCGAGCGAGGCTCGGGAACTGTACGACCGCCTGCACCTTTCATCGGCAACTCGTGTCGGCGACATGATCTGGGTGTCCGGCCAGGTGGGCATGGACCGCGCCACCAACACCGTTGGGCAGGGCATGGAGGCACAGGCCAGGCTAGCGTTTGAAAACCTGAAGACCGTCCTTGAAGCCGCGGGCGCCACCATGGCTGACATCGTCGAGATCATGACATTCCACCTCGACATGGAGGGCAGCGACATTCAGGAGTTCGTCAAGGTCAAGGACGAGTACTTGCCGAGCGACTACCCGTCATGGACGGGCGTGGGCGTCACTCAGCTCGCTCGGCCTGAATTCAAGATCGAGATCCGCGCCATCGCTGTTGCTGGATGCGGCGCGGACTGACGCTGCGACGCAACCGCGCATGGGTCAGTTTGGTGTCCGAAATGGCCCGGCCAACACCGTCATGCAATGGCCAACCGAAACTCAAGAGGAAAGCTGTGATGACCGAGACACGACGAGTAGGCATTTACGGTACCGGCAAGGCTGCGGGTGAGATCGTCCGCGCCGTGGCGTCGAGTCCGCACACGCTGACGACGGCGATTGCGTTCTTTGATGAACAGGCGGGCCAGGACATTGGGGTGCTGACCGGCGGCGCACCGGTCGGGGTCTTGGCGACGACGGACTTGGAAGGCGTCGTGCGCTCCGGCGATTTCGAGGTGCTCCTTTACGCGGGCCTCTCGGGCGACGTTCTCTACAAGACCATGGCCCTGTGCGCCGATGCTGGTGTCGACATGGTGCACGCCTGTTTCGCGCATCCTCGCCTGCGGCTGCCGCCGGAGATGCACGAGCGCTTGCAGGAACGCGCGGCAGCGACGGGTTCGCGCATCGTGGGCACGGGCATGCTGCCGGGGTTTTGGCTCGACGTGTTGCCCTCGCTGTTGACCAGTGCATTGCCTGCGCCGGTTTCCATCGTCGGCCAAGCCTGCTCCGACATCACCTCGTGGGGAGCCGGCGTACTGGCGGACGAGCTTGGCCTGGGGCGTCCGCCCGAGGATGGAGTCGGGCCGATCGGCGGCATTTTGCAGGAATCGGCGGAGATGATTGCCGAGGTGCTTGGCTTGGGCGGCGTGAAGTCGGAGCGGCGTGGCGGCTTCGTGATTGCCGAGGCCGCCACCGAAGTGGCCGGCATACAGGTTAGTCCGGGTGATCGCGTTGGCTTCGATGAGTCCGCGGTGGTCCTTCATGATGGCAAGGAGCGGGTGCGCCTCGGTTGGACAGGCCTGCCGGGTGGCTCGTTCGAAGGCTTTGAACGGGCCCTGTTGGTCACGGCCATCGGCGGCGATGGCACCGAGATCGTCATCGATGTCACGAATCCTCTGGATCCCTATCCGGGTACGGCGGCGCGCTTCGTTCACGCCATTCGCGGGGTGCAACCCCTGCCCGGTGGCTTGCACACGCCAGTGAAGCTCAGCATCTGACGCCAATGGAGTGAGAACGGGTAAAATGGCAGAAGACCTGAAGACATACCGAAGGTTGGGGGTGGTGTACCGAAGCCCTGCTCCATTCTCTTTGCCAAGTATGGAAGATGCAGTATCGCGTGAGCTCTCAGAGCGGATTCCACAGATCTTTTCCTGAAGCAAGGTAGCCACTATGAACTCCGACGGAGTAAACCAACGTTCGCAAACACGCATCCAGCGCGCTGCTTTCGGCCGCGTTTCCGTCTTCTTCGGCGAGAAGAGCGGCAAGTATCCGGACGGCAATCAGGTGCTCATTCGCGGTTCGGACACCCTGGCCGCTTTCGATACACCCATCGTCTCGAACTACATCGGTGCAGAGTTCGACGCCACGGAGCTGGTCGTGCTGGGGCACGTGCACGAGGACCACATGGCCGGCCTGCACCGTCTGCCCAACGCCGAGGTTTACGCGCCCGAGGCCGACGTGTCGGCGGCCCGCAGCTGGGAAGGCCTGGCGGCGCATTTCGGTTGGGAGTCCGAGGAGCGCATCGCGCAGGCACTGGAGGCATTCCGGCGGGATTTCTTCTACGTGCCCCGGCCGGATGCCAAGGGCTACCAGGACGGCATGACCTGGGATTTCGGCCAGGTCACGGTTCGCGCTATTCACATGCCCGGCCATACCGCGGGGCATACCGTGCTGCTGGTCGAGCCAGAGGGGATCGCCTTCATCGGCGATATCGACCTGAGCGGATTCGGGCCGTACTACGGGGACGCCTGTTCGAGCCTGGCGGACTTTCGACGCAGCCTGGCTCGCTTGCCCGATATCCCGGCGAAGGTCTGGGTAACCTCCCACCACCGGGGTGTCTACACCGACCGCGAGCATTTCCTCAAGGACCTTGCCGCCTTCGCCGCCAAGATCGACGAACGCGAACAACGGTTGCTGGCCTTGCTGGGCGAATCACCGAAGACGTTGGAACAACTGGTGGAGCAGCGGCTACTTTATCCTCCCGGCTTCAATGCCGGCTGGGTGACGGACGCCGAAACCCGCACGATCTCGCAGCACCTGAGCGAACTGCTGGCGGACGGGCGCGTGACGATGGACGAATCGGGGTTCTACCGGCTGGGTGGCTGAGGGTTTTACGCCGGATCGGTGGCAACCGCCTGTGGCGATTACCTCCGTACGAGACGCCGTTCGTCCGGTCACAATCTCGGGCCGCCGCGGCGGCGTTTGGGTCTGGCCATCAGCGTCTGGCACTCCAACTGCAGTACGTCGGGATGGCCGAACCACTGTTCGCGCACAGCGTGTGCAGCGTCTCCCGTCAGTGTATTCAAGTGCAGGCTCTGCTTATCACTCATGGTCCGTCGCATGTCTACGCTAGCGAGCGCGTCCATGCGCCGCCAGGGATTGGACACAATGCCTCAACTCTTCGACTCTGCTGCCTACCCGGCGGCAAAGCGCTGCCACGGCAATGACAACCCGTGGCAGGAAAAAGTGGCGACAGCAGTATCGCTCTTTAACAGGATTGCCCGGCGTGCTATCGAGGCGGGTAGAGGTCCGGAACGAGGTAGCCGGCGGCATGCGCCGGAAAGCCCAATCGTACCGGGGCTCTCTCCGATTTCGAGGCCAGTAGTCCCTCCGCGAGCAGCGGGCTCAGCACCCTGCGGGCTTGACGCTCGGACGTGCCAAGGACATTGGGGCCTCGCCGCGCGCGTACTCGCCCCGCTGCCAAACGAGCCGGACGTTCGGCCCCTAACCCGTCGACCGTTCGATCTGGATTACCCCGATCTGGACGATGAGTCGGAAGGGTCGGTGTGATGGCCGAGACCCTGCTCGCCATACTCAACGGCCATGTCTGGGCCGTCGCGCTGGCACAGGACGCGCTTGGCGGTATCGGGAGGGTCGCTAAGCTGCTCTTGCTGCCCTCAAGGTTCCGACCGAGCGGCCGCTACTTCAGTGTGTGCCTATCCTGGGCTCGGGGAGGCTTTGCTTAAACCTTTAGCCGCTTGAGTATCCGCATGCCGTACTTCCTAGCCTTAATCCTGGTGTTACTCGCGGGCTGCGCCACGTCCAATCCTAGCCACTCTCCTGCTGTGCTCGCTTATTCTTATGATCCAGATGCTTCCCTCGCATTGAACGTTGCTCGGGCGGCAGGGATTGCAGGCATTTCCGACCTGCCTTACGAGGAGTACGCGGCCCTGGTGGAGGCAAACCCTGAACTGTCTAGCGCAGTAAGCGGCGAAGTGCGTGACGTCTCGCGGGCGAACCTGCCGGTCGCTGCGGCCGCAGCGAGGATCAGCTACGTCTCTCCGCCTACTGGCTTGAGCCCCGGTGCTGGCAGCGTCTTAAGTGCAATAAGCTGGCTGTCGGCGGGGGAAATGGTCCCGGCGCGGGAGACTTGGTTCATCGCATGGCTTCCAGAGGGGAAGACGTTGCAGGACTTGGAGGCCGAGTTCCTCGACGCGCTGTTTAGGATCAGCCCGCTTTCGGAGCAGCCGCACGAGCGCACGGTGCTCGATGCCGACAGCAGCGACCCGCGGCCTTACTACCACACCCCCGACTGTGCGCGGGTGCGTTGGGCCCGTATGGACGTGTTCGAGGCGGACTGCAGCTTGGGCATGACGTTCGCCACCTACTGGCTGGATCCTGAAGAGCGATCCTACCTGAGGGCGTCAAGCTTTCCGTTCCCGGAACCTCGCCCGGCTCCCCAGTTTCTTGGGGGCGGCGGCGAGCGTGCGCACGGCCCTGTTTTGTTCGGTATCCGAACTCGCGGCGTTGGGGAGCTTGCCGAGCTAGGCGATGAAGGCATCCTTCAGCTGAGCGCCAATCTTCCGGCGTGGGTGTACATCTACTACGCCAGGGCGTTCACCCGCGACTTCACGCGGTTCACGCCTGTGGTCCTGAACAGTGGTGAGGCGCACTACTTCATCGGGGCGCCGACGCGTGATTGATTTCGCAGAACTTTTTATGGCGAACAGACGCTTTGGCGGGGTGCTTCGCCCGCCGTGTGCTCAGGACGCGCCGTCTTTTTCGTAGCTCGCCTTCGGAAACCTAGCAACAGTTTAGTACTTACTGGGTGCGAAACGGGTGGGGCCACGCCGATTAGTTTGGCGCCTACCGCCGGTGAGTTGCGTTGTAGGGATCGGACCTGCCACTGGTTGGCTACACCTTCAAAAGGGCGCGCCAGAGGAAGCCGATGCCCGCTGGCTCTGGTTCAAAATCAGCGTGCAAGTGCTTGCTTATCTTGCGCCCGGAGGTCCTCTTTTGAAGCCTTCTGAGGCTAGCGCGAGAGCCCCGGAAGACTCGCACTGTCAGCAACTTACCGCCAAATGCATTCCTTCTTGACATGGTGGGGGTCGTTGGTTCGAGTCCAATCGCGCCTACCAAATAAATCCTGGCCTGTCAGGTGCTTAAAGCCCCGCCACCGAGCGGGGCTTTTTGTTTGGCGCGAATCCCCCCGGATCGATCCTGATAACACCCTCGCTGGTTTGGCCGCTCTGGCGCCGGCGCGCGGTGTATGCCCAGCCGCCGCCGAGCGGGGAGTGGGCCGCCCTGACTCCTAGAGCCAGCGCTTGCGTCTGAAGTAGATGAGCATGGCGCCGCCGACCACTGCCAGCAGCGCCAGCACGGCGGGATAGCCGTAGCGCCAGCCAAGTTCTGGCATGTTCCACGGGCTGGCGCCGGTATCGAAGTTCATCCCGTAGATGCCGACGATGACCGACAGCGGGATGAAGGTGGTGGCGATGATGGTCAGTACCCGCATGATGTCGTTCATCTGCTGATTGACCGCGCTCATCAGCAGGTCCAGCATCGCGCGACTCATCTCCCGGTAACTGTCGGCCTGCTCCAACAGGTGGCGCGCGTGGTCGGCGCAATCGCGCAGGAAGACCTCGCTCGCCGGGGTGATCAGGGGGAGTCATGGCGCAGCAGCATTTCGGTTACCTCTTGCTGTGACCACAGCGCCCGGTGCAGAAACACCAGCTCCCGCCGCGCGCGGTGAATCCGGTCCATGAGACCGGGTTGTCGCGGGTCTTCGAGGATGGCCGCTTCCAGCGCCTCCAGTTCATCGGCATACCGCTCAAGGACGGGGAAGCCCTGATCCACCAGCAGATCGGTCAGGGCATAGAAGAGATAGTCTGTGCCGCTCGTGCGCAGGCGGCCTTCGGGGGCCGCCTCGAGCCGGCGGCGCACCGGGGCGAACTGATCGTCACCGGCGTCGTCATCGATGCTGATGACAAAGTGCTCGCCCAGCAGCAGGCTGACTTGGCGCAAGGACAGCCCGTGGTCGCTCCAGCGCGGTCGCCGCAGGACGAGGAACAGGTAGCGCTCGTAATCCTCGACCTTGGCGCGTTGCCCGGGGTGGCAGATGTCCTCCAGAACCAAATGGTGCACCGAGAAGAGCTCGGCGACGTCACGTAACAGTTCTGGGCCCGGTGTGCCTTCGATATCCAGCCATAGCGTTTCGCCGCGCCCAAGCCACTCCCGGCAGCGGGCGATGTCGAATGCCTCGACGGCCTGATAAGCCTCGGCGGTATACCTGATCAGGGTGATGCGGCATTCGCTGCCGGCACTGTCCTGCCATTGGCCCGGTGGGCTTCCCGGTGGGTTTCGGGTTTTGCTTATGTACTTCACGAGTTCTCCTCCCGCGTGCTGCCGTGGCGACACTGGTTGCGCCGATGCTGAAAGAAGTCGGTCCCGGTCAAGCGCTCTGCTAGGACCGTCTGGTCCGGCTCGCACCCTGCGAGCCCGTAGCAGGGCGCTCGCTCGTCGCAGCGTGCGGGCAGTGTGGCTATTTAGAGGGGTGCCCGCCTCAGCAGCTGGGCGTTGAGCGCGACGATGACGGTGCTGGCCGACATCAGCACCGCGCCCACGGCGGGAACCAGCAGCAGGCCCCAGGCGGCGAACAGCCCCGCCGCCAGCGGAATCGCGACGATGTTGTAGCCAGCCGCCCACCACAGGTTCTGCAGCATCTTGCGGTAGGTGGCGCGGCTTAGCGTGACAATGCGCGGCACGTCGCGCGGATCGCTGCGCACCAGCACCACATCGCCGGCCTCGACGGCAACACTGGTGCCGGCGCCGATGGCGACGCCGACGTCCGCAGTGACCAGTGCGGGGGCATCGTTGACGCCGTCGCCCACCATCGCCACCCGCTTGCCGCGGCGCTGCAGCTGCTTGATCTTCTCGGCCTTGTCCTGTGGCAACACCTCGGCGAACACCGTGTCGATGCCGAGCTCGGTCGCCACCGCCTGGGCGACGGCCTGGGAATCGCCGGTGAGCATGGCGACCTCGATCCCCGCCTCATGCAGGCGCCGAACGGCTTCCCGCGACTCCGGCCGAACGGCGTCCGCGATCGCGAATACGGCCAGCGCCGCCTGCCCCTCGATCAGCCAGATCGCCGAGCGTCCCTGGTCGGCGTAGCGGCGGGCGGCGTCCCGCAGCGTCTGCGGCGGGCTGAGCTCCAGCGCGCGCAGCAGGTTCGGACCGCCCATGCGCAGCCACCTGTCTTCCACCCGCGCGCTCACGCCTTCGCCGGCGGCGGAGGCGAACTCGAGGGCCTCGGGAACCTGCAGCTGCTGGTCTTCGGCGCTGTGCACGATGGCGCGCGCCAGCGGGTGTTCCGAGTCGCGTTCGACCCCGGCGGCGAGTCGCAGTGCCTCGTCTCGCGTAAGCCCGCCGGCGACCGCCATGTCGACCACTCGATGCTCGCCCAAGGTCAGCGTTCCGGTCTTGTCGAAGACCACTACATCCAGCTCGCGCGCCTGTTCGAGTCCGCGCCGTTGCCGCACGAGCAGGCCACTGCTTGCGCCCAGGCTGGTCGAGATGGCGATCACCAGGGGCACCGCCAGTCCTAGTGCGTGTGGGCAGGCGATGACCAGCACGGTCACCACCCGCTCGACCACGAAGGCCCCCTCGGCGTCCAGGGCAATCCAGACAAGGGCGGTGAGCACGGCCGCGCTCACCGCCACGAACGTCAGAAAGAACGCGGCGCGGTCCGCCAGCGCCTGGGCGCGCGAGCGCGACGCCTGCGCCTGCTCGACCGTGCGCATGATTCCGGCCAGCGCGGTCTGCTCGCCCGATTCGGTGACGTCGACCCGCAGCGAGCCGCCGCCGTTGACGGTGCCGGCGATCACCTTATCGCCCGCGTCCTTGGCCACCGGACGCGACTCGCCGGTGATCATCGCCTCGTTGACGTCGCTATGGCCGCTGATCACCGTGCCGTCGGCGGGCACCTTGGCGCCGGGCCGGATCAGCACCGTGTCGCTGGGGCGCAGCTCGTCGACGGCGACTTCCTCCAGCCTATCGCCGCGGACGCGTACCGCTTGGCTGGGCAACAGCCTGGCCAGCGCCTTGAGCGCGCCCTGGGCCTGAAAGATGGAGCGCATCTCGATCCAGTGGCCGAGCAGCATCACGGTCACCAGGGTCGCCAGCTCGTCCCACAGCGGCATGCCGGGGTAGCCGAGGGTGACGATGACGCTGAAGCCAAAGGCGACCGTGATCGCCAGGGCGATGAGCGTCATCATGCCCGGCACGCGGTCTCTCAGCTCGCGCGCAGCGCCCTGCAGGAAGACCCAGCCGCCGTAGAAAAACACGACGGTCCCGAAGGCGGGCGCGATCCACTCCGAGCCGGGGAAGGTCGGTGCGTGAAAGCCGGTCAGGCGGGGCAGCATGTGGCCCCAGAGCACGATGGGAACGGTCAGCGCGAGCGAGAGCCAGAACTTGTTGCGAAACATCGCGACGCTGTGGCCGGCATGCTTGTCGTGGCCGCGTTGCGCAGGTTCCGCTTCGCCTTCGAGCGCCTGCGCTTTCCGGCCATGTTTCGGGTGCTCGGGATAGCCGGGCTTGTCCGCCGCCGGGTCGTGGTGATGCCGAGGGTGCCGATTGCCGTCGTCCATAAGGTCAACTTCGGCTGCTCTGCCTCCGCCGTGCATTGGGGGCCACTGCCGCGCTAGCCAATGCCTGGTCCGGTATCAGCTGAGACCACGACCGCCCCCTGTGGGAGTGCCCGCGTGCACAGGCGAGGCATCGGGCTCTGGCGAGTCCGCATGAGGGCCGTAAGCCCCTCCGGCAGCAGTGCCGGCTGTGCTTTCGTGGCCGACTCCAAACCACCCGCGGCTCAGCGCGCGCGAGAAGGGGGCAAGACGGCTCAAGCGCGGGCGAGGAGTTGCGCTTGCAGGGCGCCGAGCTCCGCCCGCACGAACTCGCGGAAGACCCGCACCCGCGGCGGCAATCAGGTCCGGGACGGGGCCGATCCCGCCGCCCGCGATCGTCAGGCGCAGCACGCCGGCGTAGTCGCTGGTGCGAATGGCCGGCCGGCACCCGCGAACTCACGCGACCCCACCAGGTGATGCTCGGCGAGCGCCGTGGGCGCGCCTCCCACCCGCGCGAGGAACACCTGCTGCCGCTGCATGCGATGGCCGGCGGCGCCGGTGAAGACACCGGTCGGCAGGCGTTTCAGGATCGGGTGCTCGGCAGCCTGCAGTCGGCCTTCATGTTCGGCGGCTGACCGGGTAAACGGAAAGGCGGTCTCCGGTCTCGACCGCCGATGCCGCGCTGAGCGCGGAGGGCCGGCTCTTGCCACCGCGCAGGCCTTACCCCGCGACGCGATACAGCAGCGCGAACCCGCCGACATAGAGGAGCAGCATGACCAGCGAGTCGACCCCGAAGCGCCAGATTATGAGCCTGCGGCGTTCCAGCAGGCCGATCAACGCGACCGTCGTGAGCAAGATGGCGAGCAGGGTCATGCCGAGTGCGAAGGTGCCGGTGTGGTTCAGCACTGGCCCTCCGCGGTAGGCGGCATCCGCGAGCAGCAGTAGCGACAGGTCGAGGATATTGGCGCCGAAGATGTTCGAGTAGGCCATGGTGTGTTGGCCGAGCCGAATCGCGGAGATCGTCGTGCTCAGTTCCGGGAGCGAGGTGGCCAGCGCGAGCAGCAGGGCGCCGATCAGGCCTGTCCCGAGGCCGGTTTGCACTGCGAGTGCGTCGGCCATCTGAGCCAGTACGATCCCCGCGACCAGAATGACCAGACCGAGGCCGCCGATGCCGAGTATCAGGCCCCGGGTCGTTCTGAGCGAGGCCGCGTCCCGTCCCGCCACGCTATCGACGTGCGGAAACCGCCTCGGCTTCCAGGGCTCGCGGGCACGCCCCTGGTGCAGCAATGCGAAGGCGAGCAGGGCGCAGACGAAGATCGCGATCGTCCACGCGCCCAGCCCGAACAGGTTGACGTCGCCGAGCAACAGGCCGGCCGCGGTGATGCCTAGCAGCAGCGTGCAGAGCGCCGCCTGCAGCAGAACCGAGGGCTGCGCAACCTCGAACGACAGCGGATGACGGCGCAGCACGCTGTCCGCGAGCGCCAGCACGACGACCTGCATGGCCACGCCGCCGAGGATGTTGTTGACCGCCAGGGCCGGGCTGCCGATCGCCGCCGCTGCGACTGTAGTGCTGCCTTCGGGCAGCGAGGTGACTCCACCGAGTAGCACGGCTCCCAGCAAGGCGCGACCGATGCCGGTGCGCTCGGCAAGCAGGTCTGCGGCCACGGCCAGACGAACGCCGGCCTGGTAAACGGCTGCGGCGGCGAGTACGAACAGAGCCAGGTTCAGCCAGACCGGCCATTGTTCCACTCCCAGAATCGCCCCTTACCTCCTCTGCCGAGACATAGGCGGCTTCCGGCGAAACGGGGGTGGCGCTTCGATATCCGCTCCCTGCCGTAACCGGGCCGCCGCGGCAAGGCGGCCTCGATCGGGACGCCCCTGCGCCAATCCTCCAACTCCGCCCGAACTTGCGGCCGCCGCGCCGCGGGCTCAAGCTCGGGCGGTTAGCGGTCTACGGACCCGGGTGCGGTCTCAAGCCAGCAAGGCATAGATGCCAAGCCCGATGAACAGCAGGGCCGCGATGCCGCGGATCAGCTTCAGTGGCAGTTTCTCAGCTGCAAAACCGCCAGCGAGTACCACCGGTACGTTCGCCGCCAGCATGCCGACGGTGGTTCCGACGATGACCAACAGGGTTTCCTCGAACCGCGCCGCCAGGACCACGGTAGCGACTTGAGTCTTGTCGCCGATCTCGGCCAGGGCGACCAGCAGGGTAGAGACGAGAAGCGCTTCCACGGTGGGTTCCTCAGGGGCGGGCTGTTGACCGATGACACGAAACCCCGCCCACCCCGGACGAGGGAATCGTGTCAAAGGTCTCGCCAAACCGAAGTCGCGCATGCCATGGCCCATGCGGGCCAACTATGTTGACAGGCGCCCTCCGCCGGAGCGAAGGCGGCTACTCCCCTAAGACGGCGGGCATCGTAGCAACTTCATCATGTAGTGCCAAGTCGCCGGGCCAGGAAAGAGGCCGCGTGCCGCGTCTCGCGGGCACCTATTCGAAGGCGGCCGTAGCCCGTATGTTCACCGCAAGGACGGAGGGCGGACGGCCATGGGCTCCTGGATCTCGAACCGCAACCTGATGCTGACCGCGCTGGTCGCCGGCCTGCTCGTCGCGGGCGGCGTGGCATGGCTGCTTGGTGCCTCGCCCGCGCCGCCGTGGATCGCGGCGATCGTAATGATGCTGATCGTTGCAACGGTGGAGACCCTGCGCGCGCTGTGGCGGCGCCAGGCCGGCATCGACCTGTTGGCGCTGCTGACCATGGCCGGCACCCTGGTGCTTGCGGAGTATCTTGCCGGCGCCGTCATCGCGTTCATGTTCGCCAGCGGTCGGATGCTTGAGGAATACGCCGGCCGCCGGGCCCGCAAGGCGCTCACCGCCTTGCTGGAGCGGGCGCCGCGGCTGGCCCACCGGCTCACGGCCGCCGGAGCCGAGGCGGTGCCGGTGGATGCGGTGGCGGTCGGCGATCACCTGCTGGTCAAACCGGGCGAGATCGTCCCCGTCGACGGCCTGCTCTCGTCGAGTTCGGCGCAGCTCGACGAGGCGGCCCTGACCGGCGAGTCGGTGCCACGCCTGCGCGCGCGCGGCGAGCGCCTGGCGAGCGGCGTCGTCAACGCCGGCGGGCCGCTGGAGATGCAGGCCCTGGCCACCGCGGCCGACAGCACCTACGCCGGGGTGGTGCGGATGGTCGAGCAGGCGCAGGCCGGCGAGGCGCCGTTTACCCGCATGGCCGACCGCTACGCGTTGCTGTTTACCCCACTGGTGCTGCTCATTGCCGCCCTGGCGTGGGCCTATTCCGGCGAGCCGGTGCGGGCGCTCGCGGTGCTGGTGGTGGCGACGCCATGCCCGCTGATCCTGGCCGCGCCGGTGGCCATCGTGGCGGCGATCTCGCGCGCGGCCCGGCGCGGCATCCTGATCAAGAACGGGGCGGCGCTGGAGCAGCTGGCGCGGGTCAACGTCATGCTGTTCGACAAGACCGGGACCCTGACCACCGGCCTGGCGCGGCTGGTGGCAATTGAGGTACGGGCCGGTGTCGATGCCGATGAGCTGCTGCGCTTGGCCGCCTCGCTGGATCAGGTTTCACAGCACGTCACGGCGCAGTCGCTGGTGACCGAGGCGCGTCGGCGGACGTTGGCACTGAGCCTGCCCCAAGGGGCGCAGGAGCATGCAGGGGAGGGGCTGCGCGGCCGGGTCGACGGGCGCGAGGTGGCGGTCGGCTCGCTCGCGCTGGCAAGCTTCGGTGGCGAAGCCGACGCCTGGACCGCAAGCGTGCTCGAGCGGATGGAGCTCGAGGGCCTATCCGGTGCCTTCGTCGGTGTGGATGGGCGGCTGGCCGGCGTGCTGTTGCTGTCCGATCAAATCCGCCTGGATACCCCGCGTGCCCTGCGTGAGCTGCGTCGCGCAGGTGTGCGGCGCACCGTGATGCTCAGCGGCGATCGCCAGGAGATAGCGGAGGCGGTTGCCACGGCCTTGGGTGTCGATGCGGTGCTGGGCGAGCGCTCGCGGCCGGCAAGGTCGAGGCGGTCACGGCCGAACGCGCCAATGGCGTTACGGCGATGGCCGGCGACGGCATCAACGACGCCCCGGCGCTGGCGGCGGCGCACGTGGGAATCGCCATGGGCGCGCGCGGCTCGGCGGCGTCCTCGGAGGCGGGGGACGTGGTGTTGTTGGTCGATCGCTTCGACCGTCTTCCCGAAGGTCTCCGGATCGCGCAGCGCGGACGGCGCATCGCCTTGCAGAGTGTCGTGGTGGGAATGGGGCTTTCCGGGGTGGCGATGGGGTTTGCGGCGGTAGGCCTGCTGGCCCCGGTTGCCGGAGCGGTGCTGCAGGAAGGGATCGATGTGGCGGTTATTCTCAACGCGTTGCGGGCGCTGCGCTCCGACCCCGAGCAACGGCGAGCGCCGCGACTGCCGCCGGAGCTTGCTCAAGAGCTGCGGGCGCAGCATGAGCGACTGCATCCTGTGTTGGAGCGTATCGAGCGGGCGGCGAAGGCCCTCAACGACCGCGAGACGACCGATGTGCTGCCTGAGCTCGATGCGGTCGCAGAGGTTATCGCGCAGCGTCTTCTTCCACATGAGCGCGAGGACGAGGCGCAGCTTTATCCTAAGCTTGCGCCGATCGTGGGAGGGTTCGATCCGCTTGGAAGCATGAGTCGGGGGCATCGCGAGATCTTCTGCCTGGCGCGCCGTCTGGATCAACGGATCGCAGCGCTGGGGCAGGCACCGCCGGACGAGCGGCAGTTGCAGGAGCTAAGACGCCTGCTGTTCGAGCTGGATGCCGTTCTCAGATTGCACTTTGCTCAGGAAGACGAGCTGTACTTTAACCTTGAGTGAGGCCTAGGGAGACGCTGATCAATTCCTTGGTGCCGATGAGCTTTATCTTGAGATCGAGAAAGCTAGCGCTCTCGAGCCAGCGGGCAGGTGAGTGGCCGTGCCACGAAGTTCCGATAGCCGCTGAACAGCAGGATCAGCAAAAGGCTGGCGATCAGAGTGGTATCGACCAGGGCAAGCACCGCAAGTACCACGTCATGATTTTCAGGCGTCCAGACGCTGGCGATAACCAGAAACAGTTGACGCAGGCTGCCTTTATCATGGTGCAGGCCTAGGCCGGTCGGGCGCGCCTTGGGCGGCAGCTAACCCCTATGTAATCTGCTGAGCGGAACGGATGCTCGCGGCCCTTGGCATGTTTAGCTTGGGCGATGCGCCGCAACACAATAGCCTTGTGTTGGCTCGGCTGAGGCTGTCCGCGCTAAAACTGTACTGGCGGCAGCTCAGCATCGGGCGGCGACACCTGCGTAAGGCTTTCCAGCTCCAGGAAGCGCCGCAGGATAGCTTGCTCCGTACGTCCCTTCCTCCGCGCAGGAACGGGAAAGCGAGCGATCAGATGGATCTCTTCAGGCTTTGGAAAGAGCAGCGTGACCCGCGGCTGTACGGAGGGCACCTCGATTCCCTGGCGCCGCCCAACGCGCGAGATGTGTCGCTGCGCGGCGTCGATGAACTCCTCGCACACCTCTGTGGCGGCTTGCAGCAGATGTCTCTCGATGCGCACCCAGTCCTCTTTGCGCGAGGCGGGCATGACGCTTGTGTGGAGGACGTAGTCTTCGGTGTAGCTCTCGTTGACGACCGGTTCGGCAAGAAATACCGAATTAGGTATAACCACCGCACGCCCTGTGTGTTGATGGGATAGCTGGTCGGGGCCGATCTCGAGAACAGTGGTGGTTAGCATGTTCAGGTCGATTACATCGCCCCGCAGCTTCTTGACCTCGACCCGGTCGCCGATGCTGAACATGTTTGTGCTCGAGCGTAGCATGCCGCCCGTCAAGCACATCAGCAGCTCCTTGGTCGAGAGGATGATCGCCGCGGCAAACGCAACAACGGACAAAGCCAGCGTACGGAGTTGCTCGGCCCAGACCACTACGAGTAGGAACAGACAGAGCAGCACCGCCACGTTGCGCACCATAACGAGCCAGCGCCGCCGCGCCTCCAGCGTGGACCACTCCAGGCGGCGGATGCTTGCCGCAGCGAACCGATAGGCGAAAGTCAAGCCTGCAATGAGCAGTACACTGCTGATGAGCTTACTCAGAAGTGGACCTGCCGAAAAATTGGCGAATAGCTCCACGGGAACCTCAATGCTTCGCAACCCTGACGAGGCGTCGATTATCCGGCCAACTGTGGCGGCCGTCACGCGATTACCTTTGATCGGCTTCACAACTTCGATCAGAGGCGCGAAGAAGGGGCCTCGGAGGGCGGTCAACCGCGTCGCCGTACATGTCTGCCATGCCTATCAGGGGCATCAGGGCACGCGCACTGTCCGCATGGAATGCATCTTCCGGTAAGGTGACGTTAAACGCTGTATCGATGCGAGTGAGGAGTTCCGCCCGCGCCAAACTGTCTAGCCCCAGATCCCGCTCAAGGTGCGAGTCCAGGGTGATCGGAGGTAGAGCCTGCCCTGGCGGTCCCGAGCGGACTTCGGCGCTGAGCCGTGCGATAAGCGTCAGCAGGCGTGTTTCCACCCCTTCGCTGGCTGCTGCGTTTGGTTCGCCCTGCGAGTCACTCATCGGCGCGCTCCTCAAGGAGGCGTGGCGTCCCTCAATACCAGATGGGGGGAAGCCTCGTCTCGGCGACTGCGATCGGAGGGTATGGCTTGGGGGCTGCATCGGCATTAGCGGCTGGAACTGCCTACGGGAAGTGCCGGTTGATGTTGGTGAGCCGGATCTTTAATGGTGAGTTGAGAAGCGTTCCTATTTGTATTAATGTTTCGGCGTTCATCTTGTAATGAGGTTGCCGGCCGCCATGCCCCTCGTCGAGCCTTTCGTTGCGACGCTCTATCGCGATCATCACACTTGGTTGCACCGTCTGCTGCAGCGCCGCCTACCATGCGCGGAGACGGCCGCGGACCTCGTGCAGGACGTCTTCGTTCGACTGCTGGGTCGACCGGCGCTGCCGGCTATGGATGAACCGCGGGCGTACCTGGCCCGTATCGCCAACGGCTTGGCGATCGATCATCGGCGCCGGCAGGCGGTAGAGCGTGCCTGGTTGGAGACGCTGGCGGCCCTGCCCGAGGCGCAGGCGCCGTCGGCCGAGGATAGCGTGCTGATCATCGATGCGTTGGCGCGGGTCGACGCGTTGCTGGACGGGCTCAAGCCACGCGTGCGCGAGGTGTTTCTCTTATCTCGCCTGGAAGGGTTGAGTCATCCGGCTATTGCCCGCCAGTTGCAGGTCTCCTTGAGCACGGTGGAAAAGGATATGGCACTCGCGCTACGGCACTGCTACCGAGTGATGCTCGGCTGATGGCGAGCACGGCGGGCGCACCGAATACTCAGGCCGATATTCCCGAGCCGGTGCTCGAGCGTGCTATCGCGTGGGCGGTGACGCTCAATTCGGGGACGGCCTCGGCCGCCGATCGTGCCGCATTCGCCGAGTGGCTGGCGCTCGCGGCCGTACACCGTTGTGCTTGGCAGCGGATTCAGGCGGTGGAGCAGGAGTTCGCCGGCATACGCCCGCTCGGCGAGTCGGCTCATCGAACACTGCGCGGGTCCACGCGGCGGCGCCGGCGCGGCGTGCTGGCCGGTGGCTTGTGCTCGTTCGTGCTCCTGTTTTTTACGCTGTTCCTGCTGCCCATGCCCCAGCTGCAGCAGGAATACGTTACCGCCGCCGGCGAGCGGCGTACCCTCGACTTGCCGGGCGGTGCCCGGGTCTACCTCGACGGTGGCACCGTACTCACCGTCGAGCTTGGCGAGGCGCCGACTCTGCGGCTTCGCCGCGGCGAGCTGTTCGTCGACTCGGGCTTGGCGCAGGCGGCCGATAAACCGCGCGTCTGGACGGCGGACGGTGTGGCGACCCCGCTAGGCACCCGGTTCACGGTGACCAAACGCGCCGCCGGTACTGAGATCGCCGTGACCGAGGGCGACGTGCTGCTTGCAACGGCTACCGGTGAGAGCCTCGCTACCGCCCGTGTCGGCGAGCGTTGGCGCCTTGCCGACGGCGTCGCGGTAGCGGTGGCTAACAACGGGCTGCGTCCCGGCGCTTGGCGCGAAGGCATCATCGAGGCGGACGATGCCCCGCTCGGCGAGGTGTTGGAGGCGCTTGCGCGGCACCGCCGCGGCTGGTTGCACTACGACGCCGAGGCCGCCGCGCTGCGCGTGAGCGGTGTATTCCGTCTGGACGATGCCGACGGCGCCTTGGTGGTGCTTGAGGGTACGCTGCCGGTCCGTGTTGAGCGCCGCACGCCGTGGTGGGTAAGCGTCCGGCACAAATAGCCTAAATTTCTTTTACGGGGTCGGGCCGGTTCGTTCGGCAAGGAAGGTAGAACAACCTCATCTCGAACGGAAAGAGCCCTAACAATATGTCTCACCATCTTTGTTCCCGGCGCGCGCTACCGGCGTTTTCCCTTTCCTTGGGTCTTGCTCTGCTGGCGGCCGCACCGCCTACGGTGGAGGCAGCCGCTGGCGAGCAAAGCGTGCGGGCGACACAGCACTTCGACATCCCGGCCGGCCCGCTGGCGCAGGCGCTTAACACGCTGGCGCGCCAAGGCGGGTTGACGCTGTCGGTTGATCCCGCGGCGGTGGCCGGCCAGCGCGTCGCCGGCATGCAAGGCGAATTCGCGGTCGCCGACGCACTTGACCAGCTCCTCGCCGGGACTGGGCTGCACTACCGCTTCGCAGGCCCCCGCACGGTCATCGTCGAGCAGACCGCCGCTGCGCCGCAAGGCGCGGTACTTTCCCCCTTGCGTGTAGCCGCTGGCGCCGGCCGCGGCGATGGCGCGGAGGGGATGCACGGCGTCGGGCTCTCCCGCGGCGATATAGAGCGGCGCAATCCCGCCAGCGTCAAGGAATTGTTCGCCGCCGAGAGCAGCGTAGCCGTCAGTGGCGGTCCGTCGCTGTCGCAGAAGGTGTTCGTTAACGGCATCGACGAGAACAACCTTGCGGTCAGCATCGACGGTGCGCGCCAGAACAATCGCGTCTTTCACCACGCCGGGACTAATATCATCGATCCGGCACTGCTCAAGCTCGCCCGTGTCGATGCGGGCGTTGCGCCGGCCGACGCCGGCCCTGGCGCCCTTGGCGGCGCTATCGTCTATGAGACGGTGGACGTCGATGACTTGCTCGCACCTGGGCGCAGCCTTGGCGGTTTCGTGACCGGCGGCTTCGCCAGCAATGGCGAGACCTGGCGGACCGGCGCCGCTACCTACGGCCGCGCGGGCAGCTTTGAGGCCCTGGGCTATGTCCAGCGCGCGCAGGGCGACGACTACAAGGACGGTGCCGGCGATACCGTTCCCGGCACCCGTACCGATCTGCTGAGCCTGCTTGGGAAGCTCGCCTACGAGCAGGACGGCCACCGCGTCGAGTTTTCGGCCGAACAGCTCCGCGACCATGCGAAGCGGCCGTTCCGTGCCAACATCGGCGCGTGATCGGCCGGCCGGACCCGGAAATGCGCCGCTACGAGATGACCCGGCGCAACTATGTGCTGAGTTATACCACTCCCGGTGCGAGCGGTCTGTGGGATCCCGAGATCGTGCTCGGTTACGGGGTGACCGAGCTGGCGGTGCCCGAGCCTTTCGGCAGCGACGGCGAAACCAGCAGCCTGTCGCTGAAGTTCGCCAACAACCTGCATCTATCGCCGCGCAGCGTGATCGCCGTCGGCACCGACGTCTACCGCGACCGCGCCAGTTATGCCGAGCCGGACACCTCGGAGGTGCGCGAGCAGATTACCAACGTCGGCGCATTTGCGCAGGCGCGGCTGCAGCCGCTTGATCCGCTGCGCCTCTCGGCGGGCCTGCGGGCGGACCGCCAGGAGTTCGAGGGCTTGGACGGCACCGAGTTCGATGATAGCGGGCTGAGCGGCAACGTCAGCATCGCCTACGACATCACCGATGCCCTCACGTTGACAGCGGCGGCTTCGAACGTCTGGGGCGGTATCACCCTGGCGGAGAATTTCATCCTGAACCCGGCCTGGGAGTACGACCCCATCGACCCCGTCCGCGCCCGTAGCCAGACGGTCGGTTTTGTCTACGAGACCGGCCCGTTCAGCCTTGACGGCCGGGTATTCCGCACCGACTTCGACAACGCGCGCGAGGCGTCCTGGCGCGGCGGTCCTTCGGAAACCATCGACTTCCGCAGTGAAGGCTACTCGTTAGGCGCCGGTTACCGCTGGGCGCAGGGCTTCGCTCGGCTCAGCTATACCGACAGCGAGATCAGCGTTGACGGCGACTCGACTAGCTCCTACACGATCCGTGCGCACGGCGCCCCGCTGGGCCGGATCTTCAATCTAGAGCTGGCGTACTGGCTGGCGCCGATAGACGTCATGCTCGGCGGTACCCTGGAGGCGGCGCTCAAAATAAAGATACCGTGGACGCCGGCGCGGCCGCTGGAGGCCTACGAGGTGGTCAACGTCTACGCCGAATACCGGCCGCGCGGGGTGGATGGGTTGAGCCTGCGCCTGGAGGTGAGCAATCTCTTCGACGAGACTTACGCCCAGCGCGCCACCTACGGCCAGGACTTCGAAGACATCCGGCCGCTCGCCGAGCCCGGCCGCTCGTTCGCCCTCAACGCCCGGATGGAGTTCTAGCATGAAAGGCGTAAGTGCGGGCCGGCATCCGCTCGCGGTGACTCAGCGGCTGTTGCTCGTGGTGGTCGGGGGGTACTTGTTGAGCGCGGCGGCGGTTGCTCTGGGCGGGTTGCTGCTTACCGGCGTGCTGGCACCGAGCGAGGCGGTGGCGCTGAGCGCGATGCTCGGTTTCATCCTCTATCTCGTGTTGCTGCTCTGGGGCTTTGCCGAGCGTAGCCTCGGGCGGCTGTGGTGGCTGCTTGGCGGTGGCGCCGTACTCGGGCAGGTGGTGGTGCAGGCGCTGGCGTGGAGCGGAGGCTGAAGTGGGCGAGAGTTTCGGACGCGCGATGACTTGGCTGCATACCTGGGCCGGTTTAGTTCTGGGCGCGGTGCTGTTTGCCGTGTTCTGGATGGGTACGCTCAGCGTGTTCCACGAGGAGTTGGATCGCTGGATGCAGCCGGCCACGCGGCTGCCGCCGCCGCCCGCGGTAATCTCGCTCGATCGTCTCGTGGTGCCGCTGGCGGCCACGGAAGCGGTGGGGGCGTCGCAATGGGGGCTGATGCTGCCGACCGCGCGGGAGCCGATGGCGCAGTTTTTCTACCGCGCTCCCGATGGCGGCTTCGTCGTCCACGCGATCGACCCGCACACCGGTGCGCTTCTACCCGAGCCGGGCAGTGCGGGTGCTACCGGCTTTATCGTGCCGTTTCACTATGGCTTGCATATCGAGTGGCGCCGGCTTGGCTATTGGCTGGTCGGTGCCGCCTCCATGGGTATGCTCGTGCTGCTCGTCTCGGGGGTGGTGGTCCATCGACGGCGTTTCAAAGAGTTCTTCACCTTTCGCCCCGACAAGCGCCTGCCGCGCGCCACCCTCGACTTGCACAATCTTACGGGGATGGTGGCCCTGCCGTTCCACTTTCTGATCACCCTCACAGGGGTGATCCTCTTCATGGAGGTGTACTTTCCAAGTGCAGCGGATCTGGCCTACCGCAGCGCTGACAACCCGCGGGGGAGTTTCTTCGCCGATGCCTTCGGCGGTTTCCGTCGTCCGCTCCTGAACGAGTCGGGCGAACTCGTCTCGCTGGATGCCATGGTAGTGGAGGCGTCGGCCCGCTGGTCGGGCAGTCCGCCGCGCTTCGTTCGGGTCTGGCATCCGGGCGATGCCAATGCCTACGTGGAGGTGCGGCGTACGTACGCCGATCAGGCATCGCTCACCCGGGGGCAGATCTTCTTCGACGCGGGGAGCGGCCGGATCCTGCATCAATTCGACACCGCACCGGTGATGAGCACGCAGCGCTTTCTCTCCGGCCTGCACTTCATTGCTTTCGACCACTGGGCGCTGCGCTGGCTCTATTTCCTCGCCGGTCTAGCCGGCTGCGCGATGATCGCCACCGGCTTTGTGTTCTGGCTGGAGGCGCGACGGCGCCGGCATGCGGGCACCGCTATGGGAGGCCGGCGCTTGGTGGAGGCACTGACCGTAGCCTCCGTGACCGGCATCATCGCTGCCACGTTGGCTCTGCTGGTGGCCAACCGCCTGTTGCCGGCTGATGCGAGCATGGGCAGCACCGGCCGCTCGGAACTTGAAGTGTGGGTGTTCTGGGCCGTCTGGCTCGTCGCTTTCGCCCACGCTAGCTTGCGCGGTACCCGCGCCTGGCGCGATCAAACCTGGGCGATCGGTGGGCTAGCCTTTACTGCTGTGCTGCTCAACGGGCTGACTACCGGGCATCACCCGCTGGCTGCACTGCAGGCGCAGCTGTGGGCAGTGGCGGGGGTGGATGCCGTGCTGCTCATGACTGGCGCCGCTGCGCTGGCTGTCGCTATCCGGCTAGGTCGCCGTGGGACGCCGCACACCCTAGGAGTGGATGGGAATGGTTGACGGTATGCTTCTGGCGGTGATCGTTGTCTGCGCCTACCTGGGGATGGCGATGCTGGCGCTTTCCCAACCTCCCCACTGGCGGCGAGTCGCGGGCGAGCCCGGGGCACCGCCTGGGTGCCCCCGCCGTCCACGACGGATCGCGGTGCTGTTGTTGGCAGCCAGTCTAGTCGTCGCACTGCTCCGCGATGGCCCGGTGTTTGGCAGCGTGCTCTGGGTGATGGTACTGAGTGCCGCCGCTGCGGCGGTTGCCGTGACGCTGGCATGGCAACCGCGGACGCTGGCACAGTTAGTACGATTGGTGGACTCCGCGCACCGTGGCTGATCAGTCAATCGTGGTAGCCTTGGCGGAGGGTCAATCGTCGATCTCGCCCATGGCGGATTGCAGGTAGTTTTGCAGTCCTAGCTGTTGGATCAAGTCCTGGTTGGTCTCGAGGAAGTCGATGAACTCTTCCGCATCGTCCAGGAACTCCACCAGCATGGCGCGGCTGACGTAGTCTCCTTCCGCCTCGCACAGTTTGATCCCGTCCACCAGCACATCGCGGTAGCCGTGCTCGGCGCGCAGGTCGCAGTCGATGATCTCGGGCACCTCCTCGCCGAGCAGTAGCTTGTTCAAATCCTGGAGGTTGGGCAGGCCCTCCAGGAAGAGTACGCGCTGGATGAGTTTGTCGGCGTGCTTCATGGCCTTGATGGACGCCTTGTAATCGCGCTCGTTCAGCTCGCGGTAACCCCAGTTCTTGAGCATGCGGGCATGCAGGAAATACTGGTTGATGTTGGTCAGCTGAACCTTGAGCACTCCGTTCAGGTGCTTGATGATGGTCTGATGGCCCTTCATTTGGAAACTCTCCCATCCGCTTGGCTTTGCAGGTAGTTCTGAATGCCTATAGCGTCGATCAGGCGAAGCTGCTGCTCAAGCCAGTGAGTATGATCCTCCTCAGTGTCGTAGAGCAGACCGAGGAGCAGGTCGCGAGTGACGTAGTCCCCCTTCTGCTCGACCAAGGCGATGACGCGGCGCAGCTCGGAGACCACCTTCAGCTCCATGTCTAGGTCGGCTTGGAGCATGCCCGGCACGTCGCCGGCAATGGTGGGCGTCTGGCGGGCGCCGAGATCGGGTTTGCCTTGCAGAAACAGGATGCGGCGGATCAGCTTCTGGGCGTGTTCCAGCTCCTCCTCCTGCTCGTGCTTGATCCGCTCATAGAGCCGGTATAGGCCCATGTCCTCGTAGACGTGAGCGTGGACGAAGTACTGGTCCGCCGCCGTCATCTCATAAGCCAAGAGACCATTGAGTTCGGCAATGATGGTAGTGTCGCCCCGCATCGGTACGCTCCTGCTTAGGAATAACTCGTCCGCTAGACCTGAAAGATAAGACTTTGGAGGGTTGAGAGCAAGTCTAAACGTTGTAAAAACAAAGGGTTAATGGTAATGAGAACAAAAAACGGTCGCATGTAGATGCCAATTGTTCCTCCGGAAACATTCGAAGGCCGTGTGTTGGCGCGACCTGCTGATCGCGAAATGGCGACTTCAATCCGCCATCCACTGCAAGTATCCGCCCGTGGTAGTAGTCGTTCCCTAGCACATGGCGCAGCAAGTGGGTGATCTCCTCACGGTGTCGAATCGGCCCGGCGGAATGCCCGCTAGCACGTCCGGCCGCGTGCGGGTCATCATCGGCATCTCGCTGAAGCCGGGCGCGATCCCCACCAGTTCCTGTGCCCAGGCACTGTCACTGCCACGCCGTGCTCCCTCGCCTTAGCACCACTAGCGATTCATTATCGGGTTCCGGGACGATCAACAGATCTCCGAGCGCCGCGGCGTCGGCAGAGTACGGCCGATCGGTATACTCGGTCACAAGGGTCGGCTCCTCAAGTTCGCCAAGCTCAACCAACGCATACCCTTGATCGCGACGAATGAGCAGGGGAGCCCCGGCACCGTCTAACGCGAACCCCTCGAAGCCGCGCAGGCCAGGCATTCGGTAAGCGCCGATGGGTGAGACATCGGCGCCGTCGACAGCGTATACCCGCATCTCGTTACTTCCGCCCACAAACAAGCGCTCATTGTTCGCGGCAAGGAACTCTGGCGGTAGCGTCTCCTCGGATTCAACGAAGCCGTAACCGAGCTGCTCTACTCGTCCCTCACGCAACGCGAAAACCTGTTCTCCGATCTCAACCAGCGCGTCCGTCGCGCCCGGCAGGTGGTCTCGTACGATCAAGTCCCCCGTCTCGGTGTTGACGGACAAGTCGTGGATCCCGTCGTCTCCCCACACGCGAATTTCGCCCTCTCGGGCAAGAAGCCCCCGTCCACCGAATAAGGACGCGCGTGCAATCTGCAGAGGGTTGGACGACGCCGAGGGGGCGAAAATGGCTAC
This sequence comes from Alkalilimnicola ehrlichii, assembly GCF_003399765.1. Lineage (GTDB taxonomy): Bacteria > Pseudomonadota > Gammaproteobacteria > Nitrococcales > AK92 > AK92. Next base: position 84,886 of record NZ_NFZV01000015.1, read on the forward strand.
ACCCGCTGTCGTCAGTACCGCCAAGCGTGGCTCGGTACCAACGCGAAACGCTGCGTGAGCGAGATAATCGGGTGCGTCGAGGCGCGCCAGTTCCAGCCATTGCGTTTGCCGAACGTCGATGGCCAAGCGTCGCCGCTCCTCCAGCGCCGCAACGGCGTCAGTAGTGGAAACCGTATCTTCGCCCTCTGCGGGACGCTCGTTGCGCCAGCGCAACTGCCCTTCGTATTCTTCCCGACCCAGTAGTATGTGCCCGCGTGCCAAACCCGAGCTACGGGCGAAACTCCTTATCAAGGTTCGCCCGGCTAACGTTTCCACCGCTATCGGTTCCCGCGGCGCAAGGCCGGTTACGACGAACTCCCACAAATGACGCTCACGGATGCGATCCGCCGGATCGATAATCCACTTTGGCGAAAACTGCGCTTGTTTGGCGTAACAGCGATTGACGGCTTCGGCCCAAGCACCTAGCGCGGCAGACCTAACCGTATCAGAGGCAGGCCGCGCGATCGCGGGTAAGGTGATCAGGCGCGTGCCGCGCGAGGTTTGAATCAGCACGCGGCACGGGTAGGGATTGTCGAAGTACTCTTGGGGGATCCTATCGAGGGGCACCTCGACCGTGACAGTGGCAACGAACGGACTCGGCGGTTCCAACTGAATGTAGGGTGCGAAAACGTTGAGCGGATCGTCCTCCGGTCGCACGCGCGGCATGCACATCGTCGGTGTAATCAACGCCGTGCGGCTGGTGCTGATGAAATTGAAGCGCTCACCGGTGGACGAGTGCGGCTCAAAGAAGAGTGTAATCGTCGCCTTCAGGCGCGCGAATGCCTCAGAGTGTTCGCCTGCAAGGGCAAGCCCCGCGCTACTGGCTGCGCCGCAGGGCAGGTGTGGCGTTTCCAACCGAAACGGCTCGACGTCCAACGAGCGAAGGTCGTAGTCGCGAGCGAGCCGCCGTTGCCAGAAGGTGGTACCCGACAGGATGATCGCATCGGGGCGTGCGACTAAGCGGCTGAGCTCCGGAAAACCGCCTCCGGGTAGCGCAGTGGACGTAAATGCCCGTGTGCATAAGAATTCGTCGCGGTCGCTATGAGGACGCATGCACGTATCCAGCGGCGGATCTATTCGACCGCCGCGATTCATTTCAATCAGAGCAACGATCGGGATCAAGATGGGCAAGAGAAAACCGCCGACGTAGCCGCCCCACGAGCTCCTTTCCTGGTCAATCAAGTGCGCGCCGACATACGGCCAGAAGGTCGTTATGAGCAAGGTGCAAGCTGCGGTGTCGAGATCGTTCTTCCAGGTGTTTACCTTGATAAACTGCTGCAACGCCCCTGGGTCGTAAGGATCACGATTAGTCGAAGGTATCGCCGTCAACTCGACGCGCACCTGCACGTCCAAACCGATATCAAAAGAGCCCAATGCTCCCAGGTTGCAGGCGTCGATCGCGTCGGCCCGAAAGCTCAGCATGACCTGCCCTTGCTCGGGGCCGGACGCTTTCCACGCCGCGCCTATCTCATCGAGGACCCTTACGTTGCGACGGCGCCGCATGCGCGCTCCAACCGTTCTCTTGGCCGCTTCCGTCACGAAGTAGGGGTCGGCAATAATGGCCCACCGGCGCGTCTCGATCCCGGACGGACCAAGATCGATGACTGACTCGGTATCGGTGTAGAACGTCTCCCATGCATCGGAGCTTACCGGATAGTTGCCGATCTCCAGGCGCAATACGAGCACGGATTCGGCATCTAGAACACGCAGCGCGTTGCCGGGATCGGCGATTTCCATCGTCTGGTGCTCCCGCAATGTAGCAGACAGACCGCAGTTCGCGATTGTAGGTGTGTCGCCAAGTTCGGTGAGAGCACCGACATTGATTTGCAAATTACTTGGGGACAGGCGTGCACGCAGGCGGCCTTCTATCGCGGCCAGATCGAGACCGGTCGGGCCACCCTCGATCCCGGTAAAGCTTATGGTGAAGTAAACCTCATTATCGACGTTACGAACTTGCAAGGAAAAGACAATATGCACGTCGAGAGCCTGAGGGTTGCTCGGTCCATCCGTGCCGCCCTGCGCCAGATCATCGAGTGTCGCCACGGATACCGTCGCCGGCTGCACCAATTGCACGCGCTTCGCGCCGGTAATGTATTCGATGCGCGGCTGAACAGGCCCCGGCGGAGGAAAAGAGTCGCGGACAAAGACTGTCTGCGTCTCATCGACCAAGCGTGCAAAGGCATAGCCGAAGCTGATTCCGGACACGACAGAGGGGCCGAGCGGCGTAATGAACTCGTCCGGGACACAAAGCGGTATCCTGCGCAATCTCTCACGTAGAGCAAGCGCCGTATTCAGCACCGAAGTTTGATACTGGATGATCTTTCCCAAGAGCGGCGCCTCCTATATGGAAGCCGTCATCACCGAAGCCGCTTACAAAGCGGGTTCGACCCCATCGTATTCCGTTGCCGCTTGATGTATGGGGGTTTGCTTTGCTAGCGCAAAGACAGGGCGCCGATGTCGATCAAGTGATCGCAAAGCCATATACCCACTGCAGCCGCGTTATTGCGATAATGCTTAGCCACACATGAGTGGCTGGAGTATTCCTTTCGAGGTACCGAGCCGGCCCGGCCATCGCACGCGCCCGTCGCTATCGCACCACTGAGATCCAAGCCGCTTCGCGCACCCTGGTGCCCCGGATTCGATCCCCTTATGCTTTCGCCGTACCGAAGATCACGACTTGGACAAGTTGGTCAGAGTTCGGAGAGCAGGCCGGAGTCGCGTTTTGACCGCTTGCCGATTCGCTGAGCAGGCAAATCTAAGCGTGAAGACGTACTCGTAGCCTGCTAGGCGAGCTCTTGAACATTATTCTTGGGGTTTGGGGTGAAAATAAGAAAAACTTTATTTTTTTATTCTCTCGCGGTCATCGTTCTTTTGCTTTGTTGGGTGAATGCTGCCGATATGGGGTTTGCGCAACAGAACGTTTGGCCGGGCGCGTTCGGCTTTGTCGGTTTTAGTGTTGCTCTGCTATCGCTGTATGGCTTTCTCGCCGCAAAAAAGAGTTTGGTGCGATCCTCGTAACCAGCCCTTTCCTTATCGGGGCGGTGTACATGGTAGTAATGGCCGGACTGATCGGGAAGATTGATTCGACGCCGATCCAGCGATGGCAAGATCACGATCTGCAAGCGGTGCGCGACGCATTTGATAAAGTAGTCGAGGAGCCGACCATCGCCGCGACGCTAGGAAGCGCCGTCTACCGAGTTCGTCTTGGCGATGATTATCGGTTTGTGGCTGCCGGGCCTGGTTACGCAATCGTTTCAAAAGCGCGTAGCGGTTGGGCGATCAGCCGGCATTTGACCATCGTTAGCGTTGGGGCAAATCTATCTCGCCAGCTAGATAGCCCCGATGGGATTATTCACCGGGTGGTTCCGCGGGAATTTCCTGAGGTGGCGGCTTTACTGGTCGAAGAGCGCGGGCTCGACCAGATCTGGTTATTCGGGGGCAGAGGGCGTCGCGAGCGTTTGATGAAAGTTTGTCTCTGAGTGCCGCTAAGCAGACATGGTTGGAGTGGCACCATCCCGATCAGTTGTTGCTTTTCTTGCGGCTGGACGAGGATATGCTCCGTCCAGAGGTGCGGGAAGGCATCTTGTACTACGAAATCGCCGGGGAGCCGCGAGGACGGTACTGGGGCGTGCCAATTTTCAAACTGGAAGAGACTTACGACTCGAGGTTAGGGAATATCTATGTGGCCGACCCCTTGCTTGAAGCACTGTTTCTTACCATCGCGGAAGCGGGAAGCCCCAGCCGGTTGCGGCCTTCTCCGATTGGTGGACGGGTAAGACTTTATCGCACCGTGCATGAGTCCTTTCCGCGTCGACGGGAAGAGAGTGCCAAGTTTTCCGAACTGATTCAGGATCCGTATTTTCGGTTTGTTCGTGGCGATATTTCCGACCAGGAATTGCTAGGGCTGCCTGGGGGGCAGCAGCGGTACGAGCTGATCGAGAAGAAGCATGTCGAGCGATATTTATGGTCTTACTTCAGGGATGGCTTTCCCTATCATGTCCCTTTTGAGCGGGAGTTCGTGAAACTTAATGCCCAAGGCGAGCCTCTTCCGGTCGATGCACAGGCGTGGGACTGCGTTCTGGATCGCTCTACAGGGTTAGTCTGGGAGGCGAAGGCTGAGGAAGGACCGCGTGCTTATCGTAAAGTATATCGTTGGCATGTTGAGGAAGATTCAGCGCGTGGACGATACTGGGGGTACGGGAGCGAGCCACAGGGCGTTTGCGAGCAAAGCCTATGCGACGCAGCCGCGTACGTGGACCTAGTCAACGACATGCAGTTATGTGGCTTTGACGATTGGCGAGTGCCGGTCCAACAGGAAATGGCCAGTATCGTTCTGCCAGAAGGGCCGAACCAGGTGTTTTTCCCGAATCGTCTGCGGAAGGGGGCATTTGGTAACGACCCGTATGGCCCGGATGATATGACGGGGCCATTCTGGGTCGCGCCCATAGCCGCTATGTCCGTTCGTCCGGAGGGGGGAAGGCCTGCTCGGTGGAATGGCGTTTGGGGACGAGAGTACTCCTGGATTGACAGGGCGCCGACAGGAGCCGAGAGTCATCTTCGATTAGTTCGGGGGGTGGCTCCTGCGCTGTTGCCTTGCTATGGAGGTGTCAATCCGTTTGACGATGGCACTGCATGTTTGACGGAGCCCTATCATCCGGGGTTTTGACCGCCAGGTTTAGGGCCTGACGCGGCTGCTTTATTCGCGGCATCAGCTAGCCCGAGTGCTCCTTACGGGCCGTCGGAGAGGCAAAGCGAGGGGGCGCGCTGTTTCTCTATGGTTGGAGAAAAAAATGACCGAAGTCGCACAAGTAGGGCAGGGCGTGCGCTGGGATTGGGCACAGGAGGTTTGGGGGTGGAGGCCGGATCGGGAGGTATGGTCGGCCGCTCAGGGTTTGCCTCGGGGTAATGTGTACCTGAGCGTGTCTACCGCCGCTTTGCCGGCACGATCCGCGTATGAGTTTTGGTGTGAAACAGCGCTACCCGGGCTCGATGTGGCTGCGCCGGACGCCATCCAGCGGCGCGGCTTCGAGGCGGGCCTGGACGCAATCGTCTCGCCCTCGGGCGAGTTCTACCGTACCTATTGGGATGCGCTTTCCGCGCGCCGCAGCCGCCGCCACTGTGCCAACGCTGAGAGCCGGGATCTGGATATCAGCCTTTTGTTGGGCGGTCGTAGCCAGTGGTTCTATGAGGGTACGTCGCGGCAGGGAAAGCCGGGCGGCTTATTCGCCTACGCGACCGACCGGCCCATCGCGTTCGACTCCCATGCCTACCAAGGCCTGCATCTGGTGGTTCGGCAGGCGGATCTTGCCGCCTCGCTGGAGCGTGACGAAACGCTGTCGGCCGGTTTTGTGGACAGGGCGTTCGCGACTTCGCCGCTGGCGCCGTTTTTGCAAACGCAGCTGCTGGCCCTGGCGCAGCGCGGCTTTGGCCTGCCTGCCTCGGCGCGCGAATTGGCCTTGGCCAACGCCCGCGATATTGCGCTGACGATACTACAGCATGAGTTGCGCGAGTATCGGCGCCCGGAAGCTGATAACGGCGTTTTTCTTGCCGCCAGACAACTAATTAATCGGTATTTATCCAATCCGGAGTTGGGGCCTGCTTTTTTGCTCGAAAAGCTAGGCTGTTCGCGTGCCACCCTCTATCGTGCCTTTGCCCGCCAAGGCGAAACGGTTTCCGGCTTTATACGAGAGCAGCGCTTGCAGCGTGTGCACCGCCTGCTGCGACAAGCCCCGGAACACGCCACGATTGCCGAAATAGCCAGACGCTGCGGTTTTCTCGATAGCGCTAGTTTCAGCCGCCAGTTTCGCCAACGATTCGGCATGCCACCGCGCGAATGCCGTCCTTGAGACGCTGCTCAAACTTGCCTGAGACATCAAGCCTAACGCCAATACAAAAGCGGATGCTGTAATTCCCGGAATTGCGATTTCATCTGGGGGTGTGGGTATGAACCGGGGAAGATGGTTGTGCTTGGCGGCGCTGGTGACCGTGATCGCCATCGTGTCGGGTTGTGGTGGCGATGGCTCCAACCAAGAGGGAGGGGGGCAACGATGGCGCCCATCGTTGCCAGCGAGGCCGAACCGCTGTTCATGTTTGCCGGGCCGCTGTATCCGAACGAGGGCCGCATCGAGCCCAGCGCCGGGGCACATTCCGGCCCGCTGCCGGCAACCGAGTTAATCGCAACGGATGGCAGCGCCAGCGGAACTTATCTGGTGCGGCACATTGGGGGCGGTTACGGCAGCGAGCCGAGGCATTTTGTCCGAGTCAACGGTTGGACGTTCTTCAGCGCGCGCGGCGACAACGGAGAGCGGGCCTTATGGCTGAGCGACGGGACGCGAGACAACACCCGGCGAGTCGAGAGCGCCGCCGAAACTGCCGCTGCGGACCCCCGGCCGCTAGCCAACTTCGGCAACACACTGGTGTTCACCGCCGAGGACAGCGCCGGCGCCCGCCACTTGTGGCGAACCAACGAGGAGGAGACGGTTCGGCTGACACCGACGGGCGAGGGGGGTGTCGTCCAGGTTCACCCGGTAAGCGCTGTTCTCGACAATACCCTCTATTTCATCGCTAACACTTCCGATAAGCAAAACACGCTATGGATGACGGACGGTACGCCTGAGGGCACTCGGGTGGTGCGCGAGCTCGTCGAAGAGCCCGATGAGTTGGTCATGCGACATCTCGTCGTGCACGACGGCTTTGTCTACTTCATCGGCGCTAGTGGCGAATATTACAGCCCGGGCGATCCCGGTTTTGCTGGCTCGGCGCATTTGGCGCTGTTCCGTGTGCGCGATGGCGAGGTGGAGCGTGTGCACGAGGCTGGCCGGCTCGGGGGCAATCTGTTGGCGGTGTTCGCCGGCGAGCTGTATTTCGACGTGGCTAGCGTGTACCGCAATAGCCGCAGACTCTATCGCTATGACGGCACCGAGGCGCATCTAGTGGCGGATATCTCGGATATGGGTAGCGGCTGGTACTCGGATGGCGAGTTCCTGGCGGCTAGCAACGACGCCGGGCTGTTCTTTGCGCCGCGCAACGCCGATGGCAGCGTCTGGTTCAGCGACGGCACGGATGACGGGACGGGGCCGGTATACGACAAGAACCGGCCGGCCACCGGGCCGATTGCGCGTGTCGACGCCATGGTCGTGCACCGCGACAGAGTGTTCTTTACTACCCGGCATGAAGAACGTGGCTATGAATTATGGAGCGCTTCGCAGCGCGATGACGTGCATCGGCATGATCGCGTGCGGGCCGCCGAGCGCTCGGCGGAAGCAGGCTTTCTGACGGTATTCGAGGACACTCTGTACTTCTATGCCCATCGACAGCAACGAGCCAGACCGCGGTTTGCCGAGGGTGGCAGCGGTGCGGCGTCGGCCCGGGTGAAAACGGAATTGGTGGTGGGCCGTAATCTAGAAGTACAGCCTTGGCGTATTCCCTTGTGCGAAGGTGCGTGCGATGTGGGGACCGGGTTTGCGGCGTCGCTACAGGGGGAGCGGGCGAACAGCCTTATCCCGGCTACCGAAGTGCCCACCGACCACTGGCCCGAGACGTTTATTGTGGAAGTCATCGACTTAAGCGCTTCGGTGGTTATTCGGAGCCACGGGATCGTGGCGATACCCAATAGCAGTCAAGTACCCCCGGTTCTGGTGACCCCGGATGGGGTCGTGGAGAGTTCGCCGCAGCAGTTTCTTGAGGAATGCATGAGCGGCGACACTTTCCACGAGCACATTCGTGAGCTGCGCCGCGCCGGCGATTACGTGTTGAACATCGACATCGAGCGTGATTGCGACGTCAGAGCGAGCAAAACGCCGTTTCTCGATGCGCTAAAAGACTATCGCGAAGGCTTTACGGCCGGCGTGCCTGACGCGGCGTTGCCCGTGTTGCGGAGTGCGGTGAACGAGTGGCGGCTAGCTATGCAAATGCTGCGCAACGGGGGGCCGGAGCAAGTTAATTTATTCGAGGAGCTGGGCTCCGACGACGAGTTCATCGAGCTGTTGTTCGGCGAAACCGATGTGGGCCCCGAGGAGTACGAGACGGCGCTCACGTTCTGGCTGGAAGACTACACGCACGGATTGTTGGAGGACGGCACCGATCCATTGGATCTGACGCGCGATCAGGTCATAGCCCGCCTAGACGAGGGGGACCGCGAGCTGGCCGTCCGCGTCCTGCCGTTCTTGGTCGTCGAGCTGGTGCAGATTCTAGAAAACCCGCGTCATAACGCCGCCGAACATGCGTATGCCAGCCACATCGCGCGAGCCATGCATTCGGAGTGGAAGCGTACGCTAGAGCATGCCCTGGTTGCCCGGCAATTTGCGGAGGAGACCGAGCCCCGGCCGGCGTGGCATGACAGCGCATCGCTAGCCATATTGTTTGCTCCCCCCGGCGGGGCGCCGCCAGAGTATGTCCAGATAGCTGCCGCCGATGCCAGGCAAGGCTTTGGCCAGCAACCGGCCTACGTCGATTCGCTCATGTCGGAAGGTATGCTCGCGGTTGCTTTGATCACGGTTCCCACGGTGGCTGCGCTGCTCGGCAGCGGTCTTGGCAGCACTTTGTTCGTGACGCTGGGATCGGTGATTTTCCCGTTTGCTGCTCGGTCGGGCGCCGTGGTGCTGGTGGCCGCCAGCGGCATGGCAGCCGGGGTAGTGCTGGCGGCGGTGGGTTTCGTTTCGGTCGTCTTCGCCTTTATGTTGCCGGATGTAATTGCCGACGCGCAGGTGAACAGCGATATCAACTTTGCCCAGCAGCGAGTCGAGGCCGGTCCGCCGACGATTCCCGAGCTGGCCGCTATGCTCCATTCCGAGGACGATACCGCGCTATTGGTTTCCCATCAGATGAGCGCTTTTTTCCGCCACCTCCCCGGTGGCTCCCTGGATCAGTTCATCAGCGAGGGGGAGCATGGCATCGTACGCTTGTCGGGGCCGGGGCTCGATAACGACCACGCCTACTGGGAGTTTCTGCGGCCGGACGAGCAATAGCGGGAGCGGTCGGCGTTTCCTGCATGCTACGTTAAGCCACGCCAAGTCGGAGACGGGGCGTGGCTGTCGTGCTTAACGCCGGCTTGTTGCCGTCAAGCATTATTAGCCCTCTCCTTTTGCCTGTGCATCTTTCTGCTGCAGATCGTAGTATTGCCGCAGCAAGAGGAGAGGATATGCATGGATAAGACCATCAGCGCGGCCGATACGGCGCGCGACGAGCGGCGGCTGCGGCCGCTGGACCCAACGCAGGCACCGCGCGGGCGGGGATTTCTGGCTTGGATGTGGTTCGCCATCGGGCCATACCGCTCGACGTTCTACCTGGTGACGCTCGTCATGGCCTCGCGCCATACGGTGGCTGCCGCCATCCCTATGTTCTTTTCCTATTTCATCGCACTGGTGGCGGCGGGCGGTTTGGGGTTCGGCGAAGCCATGAGTCTCGCCGCTCCCTATCTGGTGGTCTTCGCCCTCTTCCTGGCCGGGATCGTGGTGCTGTATCCGCAACTGACCATGGTCGATCTGGCGATGCGCGGCCTGGGCATGTACGCGCTGGATCGCATGATCGCCATGGATACCGCTTGGCACGAGGATAAGGCGAGCGGCGCGAAGGGGCAGAAGATCAACAAGGGGCGCGAGTCCTTCAAGATCCTGCTCGACAGTTTCTTCTGGTCGATCCTGGCTCAGGTTGGTCTGTTCGTCTCGCTGGGCGCCGCGGTCGCGATGCTCGACGTGCCGCCGCTGTTCTATCTGCTCTATTTGCTGTTCGGGCTGAGTTATTTCGCGCTCGCGGTCCTGACCCTACCGGCCTTGCGCCGGCGCTTCGACCGCTTCTACGCGGCGTTCGAGGAGCTATTCGGGAATGTCTACGACTTTCTATCCTCGGTCACGACCATCAAAATTTTTACGCTGGAGCGGCCGATCCTGCGGCGGGCGCGCAATGTCGAGCTGTCGGGGCATCGGACGGCGCAGCATCTGTTTCGCTTTCAGGGTTTGCGCTGGGTTTTATTGAATCTACTGGCCGGCCTGTGGATTGTCGTCATCTTCATCTTTGCGCTTTACTCCGCCACCACGGGCACCATGCCGCTTGAGGCCTTCACCTTGATCCTGATGTTCACGGTCAACGCCTGGATGCGCTTTGAGTGGTTGGCCTACGAGCTGAATGCCATGGTCGAGGCCTATGCCGGTTTCAGTCGCTTAACGGAGGTGCTGGCCGACGCGCGCGATGCCGTCGAGGCGCCGGACACCCAAACCGGCGAGATCTTCACGCCTCGCCGGGGCGAGATCGCGCTCTCCGAGGTCAGTTTCGCCTACAAAAATTCGGCGGAGCCGGTGGTGACGGGGCTAACGCTGTCTATTCCGGCAGGCCAGAAAGTAGGGCTGGTGGGCCCCTCGGGGGCAGGTAAATCGACGCTGTTGAAACTCCTGCTGGCGCTTTACAAGCCTGACGGCGGGCGTTTGGAAGTGGATGGCCGATCGGTCGCCGATCTGGATTTGCGCGCCTTCCGTCAAGGGTTCGCCGTGATTCCGCAAGAGCCGGCAATCTTTAATATGTCCCTGCGCGATAACATTCGCTTTGCCCGACCGGAAGCCAGCGACGCAGAAGTCGAGGCCGCCGCCCGTGCAGCCCATGCGCACGAGTTCATCGATGCCTATCCGCAAGGCTATGAGACGGTTGCGGGCGAGCGGGGCGTAATGCTCTCAGGCGGGCAGCGGCAGCGGATCGCCATCGCCCGCGCCGTGCTGCGCGATGCGCCCATCGTGATTCTGGACGAAGCCACCAGCGCGTTGGATTCGGCCACCGAGCGGTTGGTGCAGGACAGCCTGGATAGCCTGTTTGCCGGTCGCACGGTGATCGCGATTGCGCATCGGCTATCCACCCTGGCACGTTTCGAGCGCATCGTCGTCATGGATCAAGGCCGCATCGTCGAGGACGGCCCGCACGACGCTTTGATCGACAAGGCCGGCTTGTACGCCCGCCTCTGGGGTTTGCAGGCGCGGACAGTGGAGTAACCTCAATATAAGTGTTGTGCGTACTTACGCTGCTGCGTTGCGTCGTCAAAACAGGTAGATTAGCGTCGAGTCGAACGGGCAGGTTTATCACGGAGTAAGCGATTGGCGACTGGAGGCAAGCGGGGCGAGGACCAGCCGCGCGATAATCAGCAGTTGGCGGAGGCTAGCGTCGATGGGGTGCAGGATACGGCACTGGTTGAGAAGCGGCGCGAGCAAATCCTCGATGCCGCGCTGGAGCTATTCCTGAAAAAAGGTTTCGCCTCGACGACCATTCGCGATATCTGCGCCAAGTCCGGCGTCAATCAAGCCAGCATTTACGACTATATCGCGAACAAAAACGACATCCTGCGGCGGCTTTTGAACCGCTTGTGGTTCAGCGCCGACATGCCGACGCTGGCAGAGCGGCTTGATCGGGAGAACGTGCCTTTTCAAGACAGCGTTGCCGATTTCTTGCGCGATGCCTGGAGCAAGAAACGCGATGGTACCGTGTTGATCTATCGCTGCGTTCCCTACCTCCAGGACGACGATCGCAGAACCATGCGCGCGCGGGACAGCGCCATGATCGAAGCGCTGGCGCCGCGGTTGCGGCAGCGAGCCAATCTGCCGGATGACGATCCTCGGGCCGAAGTGTTGGCGAACCTGATTATTTATCTCACCGCGTTCGCTCCCATGCGCGATTGGCTGCATGAAGGCATCGACGACGAACTGGTGTTGAGCACGGTGGCCGCCGGCGTGGCAGCGATGCTGGACCGGCTTGCCGAGGCAGGCTCCGCCGACAAGCCTGCCGAATAAAGCGGCGGCCATAACGCTGTCTTGCCGCCTTAATCGAAGCATCCTCTTCTTTCCCTTGTGCGCCTTGTTCGCGGGTGCACTCGTGTGCTTGTCTTTAATGTTCTGAAATTTAAAAGCTTTCGCGTGTTGTTGTCGAAGGGGCTTGACAGCGCTTCGCTATCCGCCGTAGCGTTTCCTGACAAGTGTCAGCCTAAGGTCCGACGGCTGATCCGAGCTTTCCACATATCAAGAAGAGCGAGCCTATGGATATCAAAGATCGCATTGTCGTCGTCACCGGGGCGGCGGGTGGTATCGGCCGCGCGTTGGCGCTGCGTTTTGCCAAGGCCGGCGCCAAACGTGTCGTCTGTGCCGACCTCGACGAGGCCGGTGCGCAGGCGACGGCGGAACAAGTCGGAGGCATCGCCCGGCGGGTGAACGTTGCCGCCGAGGAGGATATCAAGGCGCTCATCGAAGAGGTTGAAGCCCAGGAAGGGCCGATCGATCTGTTCTGCTCCAACGCCGGGATCTTGATGCGCGGCGGCCCGGAAGTGCCGGACGAAGACTGGCAGCGAATCTGGGACATCAACGTCATGGCGCACATCTACGCCGCCCGCCACCTGGTGCCGCGCATGCAGGCGCGCGGCGGCGGCTATCTGCTCAACACCGCCTCGGCGGCCGGTTTGCTCTCGCAAGTCGGCTCCGCACCCTATGCAGTGACCAAACATGCCGCGGTCGGTTTTGCCGAATGGCTGGCGCTTACCTACGGCGACGACGGCATCAAAGTCTCGGTGCTCTGCCCGCAGGCGGTGCGCACCGCGATGACCGAAGGCCACGAAGAAGGTGTGGCCAGCGTCAACGGCATGCTGGAACCCGAGCCGGTAGCCGAGGCCTGCCTGCAGGCGATCGAGGAGGAAACCTTCCTCGTCCTGCCGCACCCCGAAGTGCTCGATTACATGCGCCGCAAAACGGAGAACTACGATCGCTGGATCGGCGGCATGCGCAAGCTCAACCGCATCTATAACCCGTCCACCGGCAACGACTGATCGGTAGGGAATTTATGAAAACACGCATCACGGAACTATTCGGTATCGAGCGGCCCATCATTCAGGGCGGTATGCACTACGTCGGCTTCGCCGAGCTGGCCGCGGCGGTTTCCAACGCCGGCGGGCTGGGCACCATCACCGCGTTGACTCAGGGCACGCCCGAGAACCTAGCGGCGGAAATCCGCCGCTGTCAGGAGCTGACCGACAAACCCTTCGCGGTCAACCTCACCTTTCTGCCCTCCGTCACGCCGCCGGACTACCCGGGGTTTGTGCAGGTTATCGTCGACAGTGGTGTGAAGATCGTCGAGACGGCCGGCAATAACCCGCAAAAGTGGTTGCCGACCCTCAAGGAAGCTGGGATTAAAGTCATCCACAAATGCACCTCCGTGCGTCACGCGCTCAAAGCCGAGGCTATCGGCTGCGACGCCGTCAGCGTCGATGGTTTCGAGTGCGGCGGCCATCCGGGCGAAGACGACGTGCCGAACTTCATTCTCCTGCCGCGCGCGGCCGAGGAGTTGAAGATTCCCTTTGTCGCCTCCGGCGGCATGGCCGACGGCCGCTCGCTGGTGGCGGCGCTCTCGTTCGGCGCCGACGGTATGAACATGGGCACGCGGTTCGTTGCCACCCAAGAAGCGCCGGTGCATGAGAAGGTCAAGCAAGCCATCGTCGCCGCCAGCGAACTGGACACCCGGCTGGTCATGCGCCCGCTGCGCAACACCGAGCGGGTGCTGGCTAATCCGGCGGTGGAGCGATTGCTGGAGAAAGAGCGCCAGCTAGGCAAAGCGTTGAAGTTCGAAGACATCGCCCCCGAAGTCGCCGGCGTTTATCCGCGCGTGATGAAAGAGGGCGAACTCGATGCCGGCGCCTGGTCCTGCGGCATGGTGGCCGGGCTGATTCGCGATGTGCCCACCGCTCAGGAACTCCTCGATCGCATCATGAATGAGGCCGAGACGCTGATTCGCCAGCGGTTGGCCGGCATGCTCAACGGCTAGGTCCGTTCGGCCGATCCTCATGCCCGCCGTGTCGGCTCGGCACGGCGGGCGATTCCAACTTTTGGGAGCGCAGTTATGGCTTTGCCACCGTTAGAGACGACGCAGTACAGCGTGGAAGACGGTATCGCCACGATTACCCTGAACCGGCCAGAAAAACTCAACGCCTATAACGCCAAGATGCGCGAGGAGTTGATTGCTCTGTTCGACGAAACCGACGCCGACGATAACGTCCGTGTGGTTGTTGTCACCGGCGCCGGCCGCGCCTTCTGTGCCGGGGCGGATTTGTCCTCCGGCGGCTCGACCTTCGACCGTAAGGCTGACGCCGGCAACCTCTCGCGCGAAGCGCTGAAAGTCGGCGACGTCTACCGCGACGGCGGCGGCACCAACACGCTGCGCATCTACCAAAGCCTCAAGCCCGTCATTGGCGCTATCAACGGTCCGGCGGTCGGCATCGGCGCCACCATGCAATTGCCGATGGACATCCGCATGGCCTCCACCCAAGCCCGTTTCGGCTTCGTGTTCGCCCGCCGCGGGATCACGCCGGAGGCGGCTTCGTCTTGGTTCCTGCCTCGGCTGGTGGGCATGCAAACGGCGCTGGAGTGGTGCATGACAGGCCGGGTATTCGGTGCCGAGGAGGCGCACGAGCGCGGCCTGGTGCGCTCCTTGCACGAGCCGGACGAACTGCTGCCGGCCGTCTACGCCCTGGCGCGCGAAATCGCGGACAACACCGCGCCGGTCTCCATCGCTCTGACCCGCCAGCTCATGTGGCGGATGACGGCGGCGCCGCATCCGATGGACGCGCATCGTATCGACAGCCGCTCCATTCAAGCCCGCGGCGAATCGGCCGACGCCCGCGAAGGCGTAACCTCCTTTCTGGAAAAACGCCCGGCCGAGTTCCCCAACAAAGTCTCCACCGATATGCCGGACTTCTTCCCCTGGTGGGACGAGCCGACCTTTAAATAAGGAGTCGCGCGATCATGAGTTTCGACACCCCTCTTGCGCTCTGCGGCCCCTTGCGGGAACCGCGGCAAATGCTGGCCGAGCAGGAATACAGCGGGCATACCTCTATTCACGACGACGACATGGCCGAAAAGCTCGGCTTTCGCGCCGGTCCGATCGAAGGGCCGACGCATTTTAGCCAGTTCGTGCCGCTGCTTGCTCACCTGTGGGGCAAGGATTGGTTCGAGCGCGGCTGCTTCTCCTCCCACTTCCAGAACATGGTGGTGGAGGGCGAGTCGGTGCGTGCCTTCGTCGAGCTGCCCGCGCCCGGTGCCACCCGTGCCCGCGCCTGGGCCGAAAAGGCCGACGGCACGCCGGTGTTGGAGGCAAGCGCCAGCCTCGGCCCCGACCACGGCCCGAGCTTGTTGGAGCAACGCATGGCGCGGCTGCGCCCGCCAGAGCAGTTGGTGATTCTGGCTGACCTTAAAGTGGGTATGAAAGGTGCTGAGGACGAGCCGGTGCGCATGGACCCGGAGCAGCACATGGGCCATCTGTATCCGTTTTCTCTCAAACAAAAGCTGGAGCGAATCACCGAATACTCGCCCTGGTACGCCGATGCTTCCGCCTCGCCCTGGGGGCGGCCAGCGATTCCGTTGGAGATGGTCAGCGTGCTCGCCGAGTACACCAGCCCGCAGGCCGGCTTTCCGGTCAAACAGCCCGCTATCGGTCTGTTTGCCGATCAGGAAATCCGCATGATCGACGGCCCGCTACTGGTCGGTGAGGACTACCTCATCCGCCGCGAGATCGTGGCATTGTCGGAGAGCAAACGCACCGAGTCGTATTGGGTGCGCACACGTATTTTCGACGCCGCCGGCGATAAGCTCAAAGCCGAAATGCTGCTTAACCATGCCGTGTTGAAGCATTCCTACCCGAACTACGACGCCGAGCGCGCAGGCGCTTAAGGCACGGATAACGCCCGCTGCCGGCACGGCGGCGGGCGCTGCTGACCATAACGATAACGAGGAAGCTATGGCCGATTTGGAAACCTTTCGTAAAGAAACGCGCGCCTGGCTGGAGGAGAACTGCCCGCAGAGCATGCGCCAGCCCATCACCAGCGACGACGACGCCTGCTGGGGCGGCCGCAACCCTGCCTTTAAAAGCGAGGATCAGCGTCTGTGGCTGGAGCGCATGGCCGCGCGCGGCTGGACCGCGCCGGACTGGCCGAAGGAATACGGCGGCGGCGGGCTGAGCAAAGCAGAAGCCAAAATCCTGCGCGAGGAAATGGCCCGCATCAAAGCCCGCCCGCCGTTACACAGCTTCGGCATTTGGATGATCGGCCCGGCAATTCTCAAGTTCGGCTCCGAAGCGCTGAAACGTCAGCACATTCCGCCGATCGTGCGCGGCGAGATTCGCTGGTGCCAGGGCTACAGCGAGCCGGGCGCCGGCTCCGACCTGGCCGGCTTGCAGACGCGGGCGGAGGACAAGGGCGATCACTTCATCGTCAACGGCCAGAAAGTCTGGACCTCCTACGCCAACAAGGCCGATTGGATGTTCTGCCTGGTGCGCACCAACTCCCAGGTTAAGAAACAACTCGGCATCAGTCTGGTGTTGTTCGACATGACAACGCCCGGTGTCAGCACGCGACCGATCAAGCTGATCTCCGGCAGCTCGCCGTTTGCGAAACCTTCCTCGACGACGTGCGCGTCGAGAAGGATCAAGTGGTGGGGGAGGTCGATCAAGGCTGGACGATTGCCAAGTACCTGCTCACTCACGAGCGCGAAATGATCGGCGGCATGGGCCGCACCGCCGCCGGCCAGAAGACCCTGGCGCAGTTGGCGGTGGACGCCGTGGGGCTGGAGCACGGCCGGCTGGCCGATAGCATGCTGCGTAGCCAAGTCGCCCGCTGGGATCTCGATGCCAAGGCCTTTGAGCTGACCGCCGAGCGGGTGGTCGATGAGGCCAAGGCCGGCCAAGGCGTGGGTGCTGCCTCCGCCATGCTCAAGTACTACGGCACCGAGCTCAACAAACGCCGCTACGAGTTACTGATGGCGCTCAACGGCAGCGACGCCATGGTCTGGGAGGGCGAGGCCTGGAACGACGGCGACTTGCCCCGACAGTGGCTGCGCACCAAAGGCAACTCCATAGAGGGCGGTACCTCGGAGATTCAGCTCAACGTCATCGCGAAGAACATCTTGGGCCTCGGCTGAGTCCGAACCCTTCCGAGCAAAAGGTAGTAGCACAATGGCAGGTTTGGTACTTAGCGAAGAACAACAAATGCTCAAGGATGCCGCCCAAGGCTTCCTGCAGGATCACGCCCCGGTCGGCCAACTGCGCAAGCTGCGCGACGAGCGCGACCCGCTCGGCTATGTGCCTGAGCTGTGGCAAGGCATGGCTGAACTGGGTTTCACCGGCACCTTGGTACCCGAGGCGTTCGGCGGCTCCGCCTTTGGCCACGTCGGCATGGGGCAGATTTCCGAACAGGCTGGCCGTAATCTTTCGGCCTCGCCGCTGTTCGCTACCGCCATCGTCGGCGCTTCGGCCATCGCGCTTGGCGGTAGCGAGTCGCAATGCGAGGCGCTGTTGCCGGCGCTTGTCGACGGCTCGCTGCTCACCGCGCTGGCGGTAGACGAAACGGCGCGCCACGCGCCCACGCAGGTGCGTACTCAGGCAACGCAAAGCGGCGACGGCTATCGGCTGAGCGGCGAAAAGCGCTTCGTCATCGATGGCCACATCGCCAACAAGCTGATCGTCTCGGCCCGTAGTGCCGGCGAGCCGGGAGACACACAAGGGATCACCCTGTTCCTGCTCGATGCCGACGCCGCCGGCGTCAGCATCGAGCGCACCGTCATGGTCGACAGTCGCAACGCCGCCGTGGTTCGCTTGGACAATGTTCAGGTCGGGGCCGAGGCGGTGCTGGGCGACCCCGGTGCCGGCTATGACTTACTGCAGCAGGTGCTCGATATCGGCAATGCCCAATTGGCCGCGGAGTTATTGGGGATTAGTCAGGAGGTGTTCGAGCGCACCGTACAGTATCTAAAAGAGCGCAAGCAGTTCGGGGTGCTGATCGGCTCGTTCCAGGCCTTGCAGCATCGTGCCGCGCACTGGTTTAGCGAAATCGAGCTGGTCAAATCGGTGGTGCTGCGTGCTTTGATGGCGCTCGACGAAGGCGCCGCCAACGCTGCCCAACTGGTCAGCCTCGCCAAGGCGAAAGCCAGTGAAGTGGCCGAGCTTTCGACCAACGAAGGTGTGCAAATGCACGGTGGCATCGGAATGACCGACGAGTTCGATATCGGGCTTTTCCTGAAACGCGCCCGGCCGGCGCAGCAATTATTCGGCGATTACGGTTATCACGCTAATCGATTTGCCTTGTTGGGCGGTTACTAGCCGCTTGCCAAGTAGAAAAGCCCCGCGTTTCTGCGGGGCTTTTTCTTTTGCTACGTTTCGTAACACTTTCCCGTCAAAATTTTCTGTTTTTACTAACTAAAGCTTAGGTGCCTTTTTAAACGCCTAATCTAGTGCTATTGTTGCCGAATAACGACAACTTTTTCGGGCATTCGCGTGATCAACGGATTGAATTTTCTTCTTGGCAGGGAGCCGAAAATGGCCGCTGTCGTAGTGGCGGCTCTACTGCTTTGCGTTGCACCCGTTACGGGGGCCGAGCCCACCGCTAATCCTTCCCAGGCTTCTCCAACGAAAGCTTCTTTCTCCTCTTCAAGCCAACTGAGCGTCAACCAGCGCATGGCAATTAATATGCGCCAAGGCGTCTGTAGAACGATGGCGCATCACCTCGTCGTACTTTCCGATGCGGCGGACGAGTCGGAGGCTTTGCCGGCTTTGCAAGCCATTGCCCAACTTGCCGGAGGCATGCTTAACGGCTATTCCCTGCGGGGCGAGTTTGAGGAATCTCGGGCCTCCGAGCAGATCTGGAGTAACGGTGGGGGCGAGTTTAGGCAACAGCGCCAGGAGTTTATGGAGACGGTTCGTGGTTCGCGGGCGAATTGGGAGCCTACGGCTTACCGTAGAATCGCCGACTCATGCGCTGCTTGTCATGCGGCGTTCACGACCGAAACGCCTTGGCCCAGGCTCGGCGAGCCGATTAATAACACGTATTAGAAAGACGTTTCCAAAAAGGTTAATCAGGCAGCAGCAATGAATCCTTTGCCGGTAAGCGAAACGCTTGCTGCGTGCTGCTAACAAAAAAATTAACGGACAATGAAGCCGCCCTAGCGGGCGGAAAAGGATGGGGGCGAAACTCATGTGTAGCCGGAGTCGGACGTTGGGTGCGGAGCTACGGCGCCGCGTAATAGGTGGCTTTGCTTCGTGGCGGAAGTTGATCTTTATCGTCGGCTTGGCGGCGGCAATAAGCGCCTGTAGCGACAGCAGCTCCAATAGAGGGACTCCCGCGCCGGAAGATACGCTCGGTGAGGTGGACGAGCATCTGAGCGCGGCTGCCGAGCTATTGGCCAGCGATGTCCCGCCTACCTCGGAAGCAGCGTTCGCCGATACCGAGTTTGCGCAGAGCCAAATGGAGCCCCGGCGGCGCGCGCGGCTTGACCGCGCACATGCGCTGGTCATGGCGGCGGAAGATCCAGAACCGGATTGGTTTGCCACGACGGTTGATCGCGATGTCATTGTCGCCGGCCGGGTGAAACCTATACCGTTCGCGTCCGGAAAGTGGATGTCGATGGCAACGACATTGGCCCAGTCGATCCCGAGCGGTTGCGGCTCGTTACTCGTATTCAACGCGCCGATAACGACTTTGAGTACATTCCGGAGGAGTTTAGCGCCGGCTATGTCGGTTGGGGCACTGAACCGGGTGTTTTGACGCTAACGGTTCCCGCCGATTTGACCCGCGGGCGCTTGATGATCGGCTTACGGCCGGATTTGGAAGATGCCGGTCAGGTCGCGATTGCCGAGCGTTGGTCTACCGTCGTGTTGGCGGAAGTATGGCCTGCCAAGGCGGGGGTGACCGCCATCA
This sequence comes from Alkalilimnicola ehrlichii, assembly GCF_003399765.1. Classification (GTDB taxonomy): domain Bacteria; phylum Pseudomonadota; class Gammaproteobacteria; order Nitrococcales; family AK92; genus AK92. Next base: position 104,621 of record NZ_NFZV01000015.1, read on the forward strand.
ACCCGGAGCGGGTGCTATTCCCGGTTTCTGACGACCAGCCGTTAGCGAGCGAGGCGGCGTTTTCTCTCGCCGATATCAGCGCCGAGTTCGATAATGCGTTGACCCAGGGCGAATTTGTTCTGCCTCTGCTTATCCGCGATGCCGACCTGGTCGAGGGGCAGCTGGTCGATTATCGGTTCGGCGACCGAGCCTACGGCGGCCGCGTCAACAAGATCATTCGACGCGGCGAACAGCAGCTCGTTCTGTTGGCACCGGAGTGGTTCGATGTCTATGACATCGCCGATGCCGAGGACGACTTCCTGGTGAAGGAGGGGGTTTATCCAGAGTTTGTTGTCTACCGCGAAGGTGCGCCGGTTGCGGGATACGATGCGCACTATCGAGGCGATTTAACGCATATCGGTCCTTCCGATAGGGCCGATATCGCCCCGATGTCCACCTTCGCGCTGCCGCCAGAACTACAAGCTGAGGCGTTAGCGCGTTCCGCTCGGAATCAGAACCGCTTCTTCGTTCCCGATAATTGTAATGCGAACAGCGCTAGTTTGACCTTTTCGCCTCAGTTTTCGCTGATGCCGCTCGATGCCGGTGTCTATCTTGAAGGCGGTATCGAAGGAGCCGGGGTCGAATGCTCGTGGAAATCGACCGGGCGCAAGTCCTCCGGTGGGGCCGGTATGTTCCTCGCCGGTGGGCCGGCGGGCGTTGTCTTGCGCGCGCTGCTCGGGAGCGACGTGCAAATGGCGCCCTACGGCGAGTTCAAACTTGGCGTTGCGGCCGACATGCCCGCCACTTACAGCTTGAAAGCGGGTTACAGCGTCCGTGACGGCAGCACGTTCCAGTTTGATTTGCTTGGTGCGACCGGTGGCAGTGGGTTGAGCGGAACGCCTCTCGTTTATAAAGGCTCGGGCGGGCTTTCCGGTGGGCTTGAGGCTACGCTGACGCTGACCGACGCAGAAAGCGGTGCGGTTGGCTGGCTCATTTCTAAATTGGGTGTGAGCACTCCTAACATTGGCCTGGATGCGAAGGCCGGGATTGCCGGTGGCGCCGAACTGAGTGCGGCTAATAGCGCCGCTGTTTACCAGAATGTGGGCCAGTCGGGCGGTGCGGTCTCGGTGAAGACGTCTGTCGCGATCGGTGCCAGCCAAGACTTTGAGAGTCTGGTTCGAATGCTGGTGTCGGGGGCCGAGCTGAGTTTGGAAGCCGAAGGCACGCTGGCTCAGTTTAAGTTCGATGCCGGCTTCGGGACGATGGGTGTTATCGATGACGGCTTAGGTCGCGCTCATGTTCACGGACTGCATGTGAACAATGCGGTATTCCGCTCGTTTTTCCCGATGGGCAGCATTAACGGGGTTATGGGGCCGGACAATCAGTCCAGCTCCATCTTTGAAAATCCCGCCAACGCCGTGACGTATGACTTTGCCGAGTGTGAGGCTAATGGCGGCAATATCACGGCGCCCGTCGTTGCCTGTGGCGGTCTCTTTTGCGGCTTGACGGAGCCTGTCGAGTTCTGTGGCGGTCAAGTCTGGATCGATCCGGTGAGCGCCAGCGGTTTCGTCGGCGATCAGGTGCAGGCTACCGGCCGGGTCGGTACGCGTGGCTCCAGCAGCGGAGAAGCGAGCCCGATTAACATCAGTGTTAGCGGTAATCCGCTCAGACCGAGCCAGGGCAGTTTTAGCGTGGCGCCGGGCGGGTCCGAATCTTTCACGGCGCGGGCTCAGTGCAGCGCCCGCGGCATTCAGCAGGGCACTATTCGCGCGAGTGCCGGCAACGGCAACGAGGACAGTGCCAATAATACGGTCACCTGCCGCTGCCGCCCGAGCGAGCCGGACTGCGACCGAATTTGGGGGCACCCTCATTTGGTGACCGCCGATGGCCTGGGGTACGACTTCAACGCGACCGGCGACTACATCTTGCTTCGCGTGCCGGGTGTCGACGGGCTAGAAGTGCAAGGGCGCTTTCTTGCCGGTTACGACGGCTCATGGCCGCAGGCGGTGGCGGCACAAGTTGGAGCCGATGTGGTCGAGATCCACGTGATGGAGCTTGACCAGTCGGAAGCGTACACGCCTTATCATTATGCGCTGCGGGTGTTGGTCAATGGGCAGGAGCTGTATCCGCCCCGGGGCTGGGAAACCGTTCGCGAGCGTGGCTACGTGCCGTTGCCGGGTGGCGGAGCATTGCTTGTAGAGCAGTTTGCCGCCTACGGCGGCAGTGCGTTCTGGCGCGTCGACCCGATTTCGGTGCTGGTGGTATGGCCGGAGGATGGGCCGGGTCAAGGCTATGGCGTTCGGATGTCCGCTCCGGATGTGACCGCAGCCGATATGCCCATCGCCGAGATAGAAATCATTCGACCCGAGACACACGCCGGTCAAGAACGAGGGCTTCTAGGCAATAACGACGGCGACCCGACCAACGATTTCATCCGCCGTAACGGCCAAGTGCTGGGGCAAGATACACCGCTGAATTGGACTACGTTGTACGCGTTGTTCGGTGGCGACTGGCTGGCGCGTTCCCACGAGTGCTTATTCCGTAATGGCTGTCAAAGCGCGAGCTTTCCTACTAGCGCGACGATCCTTAGCCCGGAACAGCGATTACTGGGCGAGGCCGCTTGCCGTGAGTTGACCGGATACTACCGCGAGGCCTGCATCATCGATGTTGGGTTAACCGGCTCGCCGGAGCTGGTGCAGGCCTATTATGCCAATACTGACGATCTCAATTTCATGGCGGACCGCATCGTTTACCCAGGGGTCGACGTTGCCGTATTCGCCCTCGATCGCGGGCCGCGAGAGCAGTTGGCCGAGCCGCAGGCGTCGGGTCTTGCCTATGTGCAACAGTTCAACGTGCGGCGGGTGACAGGAGAGGGCAGCTACTTGTTGCGGGTGCGACCGCCTGCCGGTGCGAGCGCACGATTAGCCGATGAGGCTGCCGATGACATCTATACCGACGATATGGCCAGCGAGGTCGAGGTGCTTTGCGGCGAGCCCGACCCGGAATGGCATCGCTTCGAAGAACTCCAGATGCCTAGCGCCGGCGCCCTGCAGTTGTGGTCGGTCGATGTTCTCACCGGTGGCGCCCGCGATTTGCTAGGAGAAATCTCACTTACCTGCGTAACGGCCGATTCCAATCGGGTCTTGGCCGCAGGCAGCGAGCACTCGCACGCGATTGACGGGCGAGGAGTGCTCTTTGGTTGGGGAAGTAACCAGGAAGGCCAGGTTGGCGACGGCCAGGTTGGTTGGAACGCCGACCGATCACGGCCGGTTTCAGTGGACGTTGGCGCCTCCGAAGCGATCTCCGTCATGTTGGTGGCCAACGGCGGGGCGCATAGCATTGCGATAGACGAGCATGGCCAGCTATGGGCCTGGGGTCGCAATGGCTCCGGACAACTGGGAGACGGCTCAACGACCCGACGCTCAACGCCGGCCAGGGTGCTATTTGACGAAACCGAGGAGTTCGGATTTATAACGGCGGCAGCTGGAGCTAGTCATAGCCTTGCGCTCGATCTAGCGGGCCGACTTTGGTCGTGGGGGGAGAACGGCTCAGGGCAGCTTGGAGACGGCTCGTCCACGGCCCGCCTAGCGCCGGTTGCTGTCGAGTTTGACGAGGCGGAAGGCTTGCAAATCACCGCTGTTGCGGCGGGAGACGGACACAGCCTGGCGTTGGATAGTTCGGGTCGGGTTTGGGCCTGGGGCGATAATGGTCGCGGTCAGTTGGGTGACGGTACGACTACCCCCCGTTTCGAGCCCACTCCGGTAAGTTTCTCCGGTTTAGAAGACGGCCGAATTATCGCTATCGCCGCCGGACAACTCCATAGCTTAGCGCTTGACGATAGCGGGCGACTGTGGAGCTGGGGTAGTAACAACTCTCGACAGTTGGGAGACGGCACGACGACAGACCGTACCACGCCGGTGCAAGTAAACTCCGATCCCCTTGCCGGGGCACAGATTATCGCCCTCAGTGCGGGCTCTCAGCACAATCTGGCGCTTGACGTGACGGGGCGTCTTTGGGCCTGGGGAGCCAATAGCACTGGCCAGTTAGGTGTTGGACATACAGCGGAGGTCGGGGGGCTGGTTGCAGTCGATCTCGCCGTACTGGAAGAGTCGCAACCGGTCGCTTTTGTCAGTGGCAGAAACCACAATCTTGTCCTCGACAGTCAAGATCGCCTTTGGAGCTGGGGGCTGAACGGCTACGGTCAGGTCGGCGACGGCAGTAATGCCACGCGTTCCGTGCCGGTTCTGATCGGTGCCTTGGAAGGGCGAGGTGCGGTTACTTTCACGATAAGCCCGGAGCCGATTCGCGTGGTGCAAGGTCAGGAGCGAGGTGTTGCCATTGCTGCGGCAAGCTTGAGCAACCCCTTGATCCGTCCGCTGCGCTTCGGACTCTCGGGGCAAGGGCTTAGTTTTGCGGATGGTGCTTCTTACATTTCGGTTCCCGCAGATTCCAGGATAGAGACCGAAGTTCTCGTTACCGGGGCTGCTGTTTGCTCGTCGGTTGGCGAGCTTCCCGTCAATCTCGCGGTTCGAGGTGAGGCAGGAAACCTCTTTGGTTCTGGGTATGCAACCGTCAGCTGCGTACCGGACATTCGTTATTCTGTCGATGTCGGCGAAGACTCGTCGCAAGTGCATATCAGCAGCGCTGCGGACGATGCGTACCGCCTACGGTTTACCGGAGGCCCCGACGTCACGATTGGGGGAGAGCCTACTTGGGAAGGCAGCGTTTGCCCCGGCTGCCAAATTAGCATCGAAACAGATGCCGTTTGTACCGAGACGGTGGGGCGGCACTTGGGCCATTTGGATATATACGATCTGACAGGACAGTTGATCGATAGCCGCAGCGTTAGCTGCGTCTCGCGCCGTTTAATGGCGCCCGGAACGCATCATAGCCTTGTCTACGACCGGCACGGATATTTGTCGGCCTGGGGCTCGAACGGGGGCGGGGAGCTGGGGATCGGCGAGACGAGCTGGCGCCGGGAGACTCCTGCCCTTACCGATCTGACCGAATTGGGAGATACCGGCATAGTGACTTTGGCTGCCGGTATTGGCAGCAGTTATGCCATTGACGATAGCGGTCGGCTTTGGGCTTGGGGATACAACTATAGCGGCCAGCTTGGGGTTGGCGATGACATTGAGCGGCGCCGGCCCGAGCAGGTCGGCGACAGAGTGTGGACGGATGTAAGCGCCGGCGGCGAGCATGCGCTGGCGCTCGATCAGAGTGGGCGCTTATGGGCTTGGGGCGACAATACGTTCGGCCAGCTCGGCGATGGCAGCACAACGGCGCGGCATACGCCGGTTGTCGTTGACTTGTCGAGACTGAGCGGCGCTAAGGTAGTGAGTTTCGCCGCAGGCGAAGAGCATAGCGTATTGTTGGATGAAATCGGCCGCGTGTGGGCTTGGGGTAACAACGAAACCGGCCGCCTCGGCAACGGCACGACAACGTCCAGTACAACGCCGGTTGCGGTCGATCTACAGCCGCTTGGCGGTGCCGATGTCATCGCGCTTTCGCTAGACAGCGAGGGAAGCTTTACCCTCGTGTTGGATAGCGAAGGCCGCGTCTGGACCTGGGGGGAGAATTGGCACGGCTCGCTTGGCGACGGCACCACCGTTCCTAGTCCTCGCCCTGTCCAAGTTGATCTTAGTCCTTTGAATGGCGCTACCGTAGAAGCGGTCGAAGCCGGCGCTTACCACGCTATTCTTCTGGATAACCAAGGCCGTGTATGGGCCTGGGGATCGAATTATTACTGGCAGCTTGGTAATGGTACCGGCGACGATAGCGGGGTTCCTGTGCTTGTCGATCTGGAAGCCCTCGGCGATAGCCCGGTAGTCGATATAGCGGCTGGTTCTAGCCATAACTTCCTACTTGATGGCAATGATCGCCTTTGGGCCTGGGGCAGAGTGGCTGGGTCTGGGAGTGGTTCGGCGAGCCGTCAGGAGCTGTTCCTGATGGGGCAGCTATCGGGTGAAGTCAGCGCCGAGATAGAACCCAGTGCAGAGCCGTTGCGGTTACCGCTGGGGCGCTCCGGTTCTTTGGCGGGTGCTAACATTCGTTTCGACAACCCCTTATTGCGGCCAATTACGGTCGACTCGCGGGATTCGAGCTTCCACTTTCTCGGTGCTGAGGATGGGCTCCTGGTGGAAGGCAACTCGTTGACCGAGGCAAAGCTGGCTGCCAACGGGCCTGCCGTGTGTACCGTCGTTGGCGATTACATGGTTGAGTTCACGGTGCTAGACGATTCGGGGCGTTTCGTTTTTTCCGACGAAACACCGATCCACTGCTTCCCGGACATCACCCACGTGGCTGGGTCGGTCGACGGTACGCTTCAGCTCACGTTGCGTAACGCGGTCGACGAGGCCTATACCGTGCGTTTCCTGAGTGCGGATGACGCCGGCCTCGACGGCGAATCGCCGTGGGAAACCACTGTGTGTGGGGGATGTACCGAAGCTTTAGACTTGAGCGGCGCGGCCTGCCCGCAAGCGGGTACGTTAAACCTCGGCCAGTTGGAGATTATTGGCGCCGACGGCACGCTGATCCAAACGCGCAACGTCGCCGTTCATGCCAGCCAGTGCGGTGCTTTCCAGTCGTACGGGGCAGGGTCGAGCTGGTCTTACCAGTTGACCGATGCCGGAGAACTCTGGACTTGGGGAAGCAGTCGGGACGGTCAGCTTGGCAACGGTTCCAGCCAGCATCGTAGTTCCCCGGCCTTGGTCGACCTGACGGCGCTCGGCGAGGCCCGGATGACCCGGATCGGTGTAGGGCAGGCGCACGCCATCGCGCTTGACGAGGAAAACCGCCTATGGGCCTGGGGGCGGAATACCCATGGCCAGTTGGGAGATGGTACGACGACCCACCGGCATGCACCGGTTGCGGTGGATCTTTCGCCATTAGGCGAAGCCCGCGTGGTATCGACAACGGGTGGTTACATGCACAGTCTCGCCCTCGACGATCAGGGGCGTCTATGGGCTTGGGGGTACAACAGTCGCGGCCAGCTTGGCGACGGCACCCAGGAGGATAGAAGTATCCCCGTTGCGGTGGATCTCTCGCCCTTAGGCGCTGCGCGCGTGGTCACGATGGCGGCGGGCGAGTCTTACAGTATGGCGCTGGATGATCATGGCCGCGTATGGGTTTGGGGTTGGAACTGGCATGGCGTGGCTGGGGACGGCAGTGCCGATCACGACGATATTCGCTTAGCCCCGACGCCGGTTGATCTGCTGCCCATGGGCGAGGCGCAAGTCGTGTCCATTGCCGCCGCGGCACGCTTTAATCTGGCCCTGGATGACCAGGGTAGGCTGTGGTCATGGGGTTCGAACTATTACGGCACGTCCGGAAATGGCACCACCGTCGACAGCTCGACGCCGATAGCGGTGGATCTGACGCCGTTAGGTGGGGAGCACTTTGTGGCCATGTCCGCGATGCATAATCATGTCGTCGCGCTTGATTCGCGTGGCCGCGTGTGGGCTTGGGGCCGAAATGCCGGTGGTAGCGTCGGCGATGGCACTACTGACGAACGCATCGTCCCGACTGAGACGGATCTCGCCGCGCTGGGAGGTGTCCCCGCGGTTTCGGTGGCGGCGGGTAGCCATAGCTTAGCCGCCGATGAAGAAGGTAGGCTCTGGGCTTGGGGGTTTAACACGGAAGGTGCCCTTGGTGACGGCACGATGGAGAATCGGCAGCGTCCGGTTCGGGTTAATCCCCGCACTTCGGCGGTGACGGCCCAGATCGAGTTGGAGCGCGACGACGCATTCCGCATTGTGGAAGGTAGCGAGCGCCAAGTCCAGATCGGAACCGCCACCTTCTTTAATCCGCGCAACGAAGGCGTTTACATCGTTTCCGACACCGCCGCCGTTTCGCTTGGCGGGGGAGGCGGCGAGGTTTATCTGCCGGCTTCTGTCGACGCGCATCGCATCACGCTTTTTGCTGCGGGCGCGCAGGCCTGCTCCGAAGCGGGTGAACTCGTCGTGCCCTTTGACGTGTTGGAGACCGACGGTACGCTGATTGCCTCGCACGCGCTGCCCGTGCAATGCCTGTCTGCCGTGCGGCACGGTTATGCGCAGGCGGACGGCAAAGTACAAGTAAACGTTTCGAATCCGGCGAATAGCCACTACGGCTTGCGCTTTGTCGGGGCCGACGGCGTCACGGTTGACGGCGGGGGCGTTTGGGAGCAGGACCTATGCGTTGGTTGTGACCTTACGATCGCCACTGACGTTGCGTGTGCCTCCCTGGCTAATCGTCACTTGGGCACGTTGGAAATACTTAATGGGGCCGGCGATGTCGTAGAGTCGCGCGAGTTGGCCTGCATAGAGCGGCAGACGCTGGCGGCCAATGGGCACCATAACCTGGCTTTAGACGATCGCGACCGGGTCTGGGTCTGGGGCGGCACGGACGCCTGCGAGGGGGCGGCGATGTCTTCGCATACGCCTCCCAAGGAGTGGCCGAACAACATATCCATAGCGTGCCGAGCGAAATGAGTAGAGACGGCTGGGGCGATGCTCAGGTTGCGACCCTGGCGGCAGGGGGGACGTCAGGCTTGCGCTTGATAGCCTGGGGCGCCTGTGGTCATTGCCGTCCCATGACTGTCTTTATCCTCCAGCCATCGACATCGCGAGCAACGACGATTCATACGGCCTGCCGGAACCCGTCGATTTGGAGGCGCTTGAGAATGCTGGGGTGGTCGCATTGGCAGCGGGTGGCGAGCACAGACTACTTTTAGATGACCTGGGCCGTATGTGGGCTTGGGGCAGTGGCGGCAACGGCGTTTTGGGTACCGGGCGAGGGTGGCATGAGCCTAACCCGGTGGCAGTGGATATGACAGCTTTGGGCTCGGCTCGGGTTGTGATGCTGGCCGCCGGAACCCACAACCTCGCGCTCGACGACCAAGGGCGTCTGTGGGGCTGGGGCGCGAATGGCGTCGACCAGTTTGGCGACGGCATTACCGATAACCGCTGGACGCCGCTACCGGTCGATATTGCCGCTTTGGGCGCAGCGCGGATTGTCGAGTTACAGGTTGGCGATTCGTTCCACCTCATACGCGACGATTATGGCCGGGTCTGGGCCGCAGGTGCGGAGTGGGCGCTTTATCCCGATGCCGGCACGAGTGTCATCCCAACCTACGATGGACTGACCGAGCTCGACCTTTCCGCTTTGGGCGGAGTAGCGGTGGTAGCCATGGCCGCCGGCAGTCGGCACGCGCTCGCGTTGGATGCGAATGGCGCTGTATGGGCTTGGGGCGACAATAGTGCGGGGCAGCTCGGTAGCGGAACGCTGGATCCTAGCGCAGCGCCGATTGCCGTTGCTATGAGCCCCCTCGCTGGAGCCAGCGTAGTCGCTATCGCCACGGGTGAAAACCATAGCCTTGCGCTAGACGACACCGGCCGCTTGTGGGCGTGGGGGGCGAACGAGCAGGGGCAGACCGGCAATGAAGAAAACGCCCCCGATATCGTGCTAACCCCGGCTCCCGTGGATATGGAGCCGCTGGAGGGGGCGCACTTCGTATGGCCATAATTCGTCAATCCGCGTGATGGGCCTGTAGATATTATTGGTCGTGCGGGGAGGTCAAGGCGGCGCATGTTAACCCGCGTCGCCAGAAGGGCAGGGGAATTATCCAGCGTTTCCTAGCTCATGTGACTTGACAGCGTTAATGCCATTCCAAAAAATATTGGCTCAACAACACCATAACCAAGGAAGGCTCTATGAACCCGGGGGGTACGGATTTCTCACGTCTGTCGCTGGAGGTGGCGGACTTCCCGCCGCTCAATGCCATCGCCCTGCAGGGTACCGAACGCTTCTCTCAGCCCTTCCGCTTCGAGATCGACATCAAAATCCCCCGCGGCTATCCGGTCCAGCAGTTGGCGGGCCAGCGCGCCCGGCTGCGCTGGCAAACGCCCGATCGCGGCGCGGGGCTGCGGATCGGGGTGATCACCGGCGGGCGCGATCTGACCTGTGCCGCACAGCCCGAAGTCATCACCCGACTCTATCTGGAGCCGCAACTGGCACTCACCGCCAAGACCGTGCACACGCGGGTGTTGCGCGGGCTGAGCTTGCCGCAGCTTACCGAGCTGATCTTGGGCGAGTGCGGCGTGCCGCGCCAGGCGATTGATTGGCGGCTCTCGGGGCAGTACCCGGTGCGCGATTACGTGCTGCAAGCGTTTGAGAGTAATTTCGCCTTTCTCCAGCGCCAGCTCGCCGAGGCGGGGGTGTTTTATTGGTTCGAGGTCGACGCCGCACAGCGCCGGGAGCGGCTGTGCGTG
>NZ_NFZV01000016.1 GCF_003399765.1 Alkalilimnicola ehrlichii
GCAGGCTGCCGTCGGCGGCCTTGATCGAGGAGAGCGGAAAGTTCTCCCGCACCTCGTCCCGCGCCGTGAGGTGGTAGACGGTTTGCGCGGCGTGCGGGTTCAGATCGAGTATCACCGGCCCCGGAAAGCCGATGCGCGAGAGGATGTTGTTGTTGCGGTTGTTGCCGGGCCGGCCGACCGAGCCGACGGTGTCGAACAGGCCCACGAAGCGGATCACCACCGTCAGCCCGCCCCAATAATCGGGCTGGGTGCGGTTGATGCGATGGACGACGTTGACCAAAGCCCGGATCAAGGCCGCCCCGCGGCTGAAACCAAAGAGGTCCAGGTAGCCGTATTTTGCAAGCGGGAATTCTTTATAGAAAGTTTGCATGCGCTGCAAGATCGTGGCAATACGCCGGCCGAGACTGTGGGCAATACCGAGATCGAGCATATCGAAAAAGGTTCTGTCCTCGCTCTCTCGTGTTCCAACACCCGGCACGTAGAAGCGGGAAATCGCACCTGAATCGACTTGAGGATAAAGCTCATACAGCTTCGCCACATTCGTTGGCCGTTTCGTCTCGTGCTCGCGGTCGCGAAAGCGGTTGTTATCGGTGCCGTCGGAGAACACGCCGAACTGCGGCGCCTCCAGGCTCGCGCGCAGGATCGGGCGGTCACCACGCTTATGGTGGTCGAGGAGATGCAGCAGCGCGTCGTCATCCAGCGTATCCAGGTGTTCGTGCAGCTTGCCCGGCTCGGCCAGCACGGCGAAGGGAACGTGTTCGAACACCGCGCGCCGCTCGGCCCGGTGGACGGCCGTTAAGGTATAGCTATTGCCGGCTTCCAACTTGCCGAAACGCACCGACTCGTGCGCGCCTGCCGCCGGACCCTGGGTGTCGCGCTGGATGCGGTAGCCGGGGCCGTCGAGCACCAGGCGGCGTGCGTCGGTGTTCACGCCCGGCACGAGTTCGATATCGAGGCTGTGCTTGGCCACCTCGCCGGTGTCACGGCCGACGGGCAGCGTCACCACGTTGTCGTCCGGCGTGGCGGCCGAGGGGGAGCGGCGCCCGGCGGCTAAGGCCGCGACACCGACGGCGGCGGCCGCCTGCGCCACGCGCGCTAAGCGGTAGCGGCGCAGCGCGTACGCCCGCTCGCCGGGCAGGCGGCCGGTGGTGGCGCTGTCGGTTTCCTGCCATTGGCCGTGGCGTTGGATGAAAAAGCGGGTATCGCGGTCGCGGTGACGGTAGCGAGCGCTGTCGGGGCGGAGCACATACCACTGGCTCCAGTGGCCGGGGAGTTGGGCCAACACCGCCCGGGGCACGGTCTCGATGCGCTGCTCGGCGGCGGGCGGGTTGAGTCGTCGTAATCGCCGGCGGTGCACGGTCAGTGCGCGGTGGCGGGCTTCAAGCGTGGGGTAGTGCGGGTCCGTATCGGCGCTCGTCGCCAGCGCGGACTCCAGGGCGGCGATCTCGGCATCCAGTCGCCGAAGCTCCCTCTCCGGATGGGCCATTGTTGTTATTCCTGTGATTATGGATGCCGGTTATTGTTAGCGAAGATCGGCGCCTTTTCCAGGTTTTTTATCCGGTTTTTCGTGAGACTTACTCACGTTTTCAAAGCGATGCACCGTCTCGGCCGTGTAGCTTCCGCTTGCTGGAAAAGGAAAAGTATTGGCCGTGACGAGGTCGGCAGTTTCTCCATCCCTCTTGCGGCGTCATTCGGTTTCGTGAGTCCCGTCACGGTACTTTCCGCCTCGCCGCCTAGAATCCCGCCGCATACGCACAAGGAACGGCGGTCGCTTCATGGATACTCTTACCCATATCGCTTTTGGCGCCACGCTTGGCGGTCTCATGTTGAGGCGGCAGGCCGGGTGGAAGGCTTTTGCTTACGGCGCCGCGCTGGCGAATCTCCCCGACATCGATGCCGTTATGCACGGCGAAACGGTAGGCTACCTACTGATTCATCGGGGAATCACCCACTCGTTGTTTTTTCAGGCCCTCGCGGTTCCGATTATTGTGGCCTTGATTCTGGCGCTACATCGGGACCAGCGGCCTCATTGGCTGCGGTGGAGCCTTTTCGCCTGGCTTGCGATGGCCACGCATAGCTTGATGGATGCGATGAATCCGTACGGAGCGCAGTTGCTTGCACCGTTCAGCGATCAGGCCATCAGCTTTAACCTCTTATACGTGGTCGATCCGATCTTCACGATTCCTTTATTGCTCGGGCTATGGGCTGCGTGGCGCTGGCGGCCGAAACGGGCACAGACCATGTTGGCGGCGGGGTTGCTGGTCTCAATGACGTATCTGACCTTTGCCGCGACGGCAAAATGGCATGTGCAAGGCGTAGTGGAAGCGGAGCTGGCGCGGCAAAATAAGCCGGTCGATGCCGTACTTGTCATGCCCATGCCGTTTACGACGCTGTTATGGCGGGCTTTAGCCGTCGACGAGCAAGCCTATTACGAAGGTTACTACTCGTTAGTCGACGGCAGCGCCGAGGTTAGCTTTAGTCGGAACGACAATCAGCCGGATTTGCTAGAGCCGTTAATGGATCATTTGCCGGTTCAGCAGCTGAAACGGTTTGCGCAAGGCTTTTACCATGTCGAGGTCGCGGGCGAGAAGATTGTTATCCGCGACTTGCGTTTAGGGCAAGGCTCTTACTACCCGGTCAGCTTCGTGGTGGGGCAAGTGCAGGCGGATATGATCGAGCCGGTTCCGGACCGGCGCTTCCACGAGCCTTTGCCGAGCGGCGAACTGAGCTGGCTCTGGCAACGGATATGGCGGGAGCAACCTCCCGCCTAATCCGGCAGCAAGAGCTTAATCGAAAACGATCACACCGCGTGCGTTACTACCCGCCTTCAGGTCTTCGAAGGCCTGCGGCGCTTCGTCGATGCTGTAAGTGCGGGTAATCAACTCGTCAAGCTTGAGTTTACCGCCGCGATACAGCGCGAGCAGGCGCGGGAAATCGTGCTGCGGCCGCGCCGAACCAAACCAGCTCCCCTTCAGCTCGCGCTCGTCGGAGGGCAAGGTCAGGGTGCGAATGGTGGTCTCGTCTTTTGGCTTCGACACCCCTAGCACGACGGCGACCCCGGCTTTGCCTAACGAGTTATAAGCCTGGGCAACCACGTCGCCGACGCCAATGCATTCGAAGGCGTAATCCACGCCGCCTCCGGTAAGCTTTTTGATTGTCTTGGCGACGTTCTCTTCTTCCGCCGCATTGATCGTGTGGGTGGCGCCGAACTCACGCGCCATCTCCAGCTTCGCCGGATTCATGTCGACCGCGATGATTTTTCCGCTCCGGCAATCGCGCAACCTTGCACGGTGTTCAGACCGACGCCGCCGACGCCGAACACCGCGGCGGTCGAACCCGGCTCGACTTCCGCCGTGTTGAACACGGCACCGACACCGGTCATCACCCCGCAACTGACTAATGCCGCTTTATCGAGCGGCACATCCTTGTCGATCTTCACGACGTTATCGACGTGCAAGGTCGCGTACTCGGCCATCACTCCGCAGGCCATAAACACGTTGAGCGGGTTATCCGCCGCGTCATGCGTACGCACGCTACCGTCGGGCAGTTGATAGAAAGCCTTGTTGGCGTTGTCGCAGAGAACAGGACGGCCGCGGCTGCAATAGCGACACTTACCGCACATCGAAATAAACGAGGTGACAACGTGATCGCCCTCTGCGAAGGCCGTTACCCCCTCGCCCACCTCGACAACAACGCCGCCCCTTCGTGGCCGACGATTAGCGGAGGCGGTAACTGAATCGTGCCGTTAGTGGCCGATAAGTCGCTGTGGCAGACGCCGCAAGCGGCCAGTTTAATCGTGATTTCATTGCGTTTCGGCGGGTCGACGCGCACTTGCTCGACCTGAATGGTGCTATTCCACTCCCGGCAAACCGCGGCTTTAGCTGTTCTGCTCATCATCGCCTCCCGTCAGGGCTGGAACTCAGTTGGCCCGCCGCCGAGATCCAGCGGATACCGGCGGCGGCAGGGCTGTTTAAAGCTGCAAGGAGCGAACTTCGAGGAATTCTTCAAGCCCCCATTTACCCATTTCACGACCAAGACCGGAGTGGCCGAAGCCACCGAACGGGGCGAACGGGTTGAACTGACCGCCGTTGACGGCCACCTGGCCGGTGCGCATTTGGCTGGCGACGCGCTTGGCACGCTCCTGATCGCCCGACCAAACGCCGCCCGACAAGCCGTACTTGGTGCTGTTTGCGATCGCGACGGCTTCCTGCTCGTCGCGGTAAGGAATAATCGAGAGCACCGGGCCGAAGATTTCTTCCTGGGCGATACGCGCTTGCGGATCGACGTTGCCAAAGACCGTCGCCCGAACGAAATAACCGCCATCGAGCCCTTCCGGCGCTTCCGGCCCACCGGCAATAAGCTTGGCATCTTCTTGCATACCGGCGCGGATAAACTCTTGCACGATGTCGCGCTGCGAGGCCGAAGCCAGCGGCCCAAGCCGCGTCTTCTCATCGAGCGGGTTACCCGGGGTAAAGCGCTCGGCCACCGCGGCGGCGATCTCGCAGGCCTGGTCATGCAACTGTGCCGGAACCAGCATCCGGGTGTGGGCGGTGCAGGTCTGGCCGGAGTTGAGATAACAGTTGTTCACCGTGCCCTTAACCGCGGCCTCCAGGTCCGCATCCGGCAGGATAATGGAGGCTGACTTACCGCCCAGCTCCAAAGCCAGGCGCTTGAAATCTTCCGCCGCGGCATGGAAGAACTGACGGCCGGTGTTGGTGGAGCCGGTGAAGGAGAGCATGTCTACATCCGGGTGCTGAATCAGCGCATTGCCGACGACTCGGCCCGGCCCCGAAACCAGATTGAACACGCCCGGCGGCAAGTCGATGGCCTCGAAGATCTCCGCCAGGATAAACGCCGTGCAGGGGGCGACCTCGGCGGGTTTGAGCACGACGGTGCAACCTGCGCCGAGCGCCGGCACGACCTTCAGGATAATCTGGTGCAGTGGGTAGTTCCATGGTGTGACGGCACCGACTACGCCGACCGGCACTTGTTGGATTTCGGAGTTGCCCACCGTTTCGACGAAGGGAAACTCGGGCAGGATCTTCAGATAGCTGCCGGTGATGCCGATCGGTAAGCCGGCCTGGATGCTGCGCGCCAGCTTGATCGGGGTGCCCACTTCCTTGGCGACCGTGGTGGCGATCTCGTCGGAACGCGCCTTGAGCTGCTCGTAGAGCTTGTGGATGTACTTCATCCGCTCGTCAAGCGGGGTTTGCGACCACGTGGGGAAGGCTCGGCGGGCCGCTTCGACGGCTTGGTTCAGCTCTGCTTCGCCAGCGCGCGGAATCGTTGCCATGACCTCGCCGGTGGCCGCTTCGAATACCTCGGCGCGCTCATCCCCGCAAGCCTGCCAGCGGCCGTCGATGAAAACCTTATCGTATGTCTGCATGGGAACTCCTATTCTCCTGTCGATACCAAGTCAAAATCGGAAAGGGGTTTGGGCTTACGCTACGCTACCTTTATGATTAACTTGCCTTGGTTCCGGCCCTGCAACAGGCCTTGGAAGGCAGTCACGGTGTTTTCCAACCCCTGCACGATGTCTTCGCGGTACTTAATACGACCGTCGCGAATCCACTCGCTCATGTCATGCAGAAAATCGGCCTGACGGTCCAAATGATCGAATTGAATAAACCCGCGCACGGTCAGCCGGCGCGTCAAGATGGCTCGCATCAACGCAGGCATCTTGTCCGGCCCGGCCGGTAATTCCGTGAGGTTGTAATAGGCGATGGTGCCGCACACCGGCATTCTGGCGAAATCGTTAAACAGCGGCAGCACGGCCTCCAGCACCGGGCCGGCAACGTTCTCGAAGTAGACGTCGATGCCGTTGGGGCAAGCTTCGGCAAGCTGCTTGGTAAAATCGTCCGACTTGTAGTTGACGGCAGCGTCGAAGCCTAACTCGTCGACCACGTAACGACATTTATCGTCGGAACCGGCAATGCCGACCGCACGCGCGCCTTTTAACTTGGCGATCTGGCCGACAACTTGCCCAACCGCACCGCTAGCGGCGGACACGGCAACCGTGTCGCCCGGCTTCGGTCGACCGTGCTCCAGCAGGCCGACATAAGCGGTAAAGCCGGGCATTCCCAATACGCCCAGCGCAGTCGTTACCGGTGCGACAGCAGGATCGAGCTTGCGCACCGCCGTCCCGTCGGACAAGGCGTACTCCTGCCAACCGTTGGAACTCAAAACGATTTCGCCTGGGGCGAAGCCATCCACATTCGACTCGACCACCTCGCTAACGGTTCCGCCTACCATCGGCTCTCCCAATTCGACGGACGCGGCATAGGAGCGCGCTGCGCTCATCCGCCCCCGCATGTAGGGGTCGAGCGAGAGATAAAGGGTTTTTAACAGCATCTGGCCGTCGCCCGGAGTCGGACGCACT
Organism: Alkalilimnicola ehrlichii; assembly: GCF_003399765.1. Lineage (GTDB taxonomy): Bacteria > Pseudomonadota > Gammaproteobacteria > Nitrococcales > AK92 > AK92. The sequence goes on from NZ_NFZV01000016.1 coordinate 6,380, forward strand.
ACCTCTTCCATGACCAGATGTTCGTCGGTGGGCATCCCGGCCGGCCGCTTAGCCAAAACAATGCGGCGATTTCGTGCCTTGGTCATCATTCCCCTCCTATGAGCGGTTATCCGCTTTCAATTCTTATAAACAGTGCGCTCGACTAACGCCATCGAGCCAACGCGCGCCTTACCACAGTTCAGCAGAAGTGGCCGATCAGCTTTCGTTTGCCGTCGCCTGCGGTTTACGCTGAAAACCAAAAAGGGCCGGCACGTCCGCGCTCTGCACGGCCGCCAAGGTCAGACGCTGCCCGCCATAATTCAAAAACACAGCGTCTGCATCGGCATTCGGCAGGCTGTCCAACGCGGCAAGCAACGCCGCTTCCGCCATCGGCTCGCCGCGGGCATCGGTCAGACGCTCGAAAGCCCAAGACAAGTCGCTATCGTCAAGCAAGCCGACGCCGCGCTTCCACTCCAACAAAAGACTACCGTTGTCATCGAGCCAGCACGCATTAATCGCTGTCACCGGCTCCCGCGTATGCGTCTCCAAATCGCCTTGACCGTTCGCTCGCAGCACCCACGGCGTGTAAGCCAGCTCGATGTAGGCTCGTTGCGGACCGTTTTGAAAGAACCACCTTCCAAGCTCATCGTGTTCGTAATTGCGCCCGATAAAATCGATCAGCGGCTCGCGCTCGACGACTTTACCCTGCAACAGCCAGCGGCCACGCCGGTCCAGCCCCAACCAGCCGTACAAGGCCGGTACTTGCGGCCACTTGGCCATCGCCTTGCGAACGATCTCATCCATCTCGCCTCCTCCAACGAGACCGAAAGAACAAGACTCCTAGCCTGCTCTGTAAAACAGAGTTTCGCAAGTACAAACCGATTATAAATGAGACATAAATCATTATAGCCTCACCGAAGCAGCGCCCGAAGGGCTGCCGGCCACCCCCTCCGGGCGACGGGCCCTAAGCTGCCTTAAGTACGCTTAGGACCCACCGTGCGGCGCTTTAGAACCACGCCTCCTCGGCTTCAAGGCAGGTGGTATCCAAGCTCGTCAGCAAGTCCGCATGCTGATACACCTTCGGCAACTCGTAGTGGAAGAAGTATTGGCAGGCTGCTAACTTGCCACGGTAGAACGCTTCATCCTGAGTTTCTCCGCTCCGCAGCCCGCGCTCTGCGGCCAACGCCTGCTGCAACCACAACCAGGCGACAACGAGTTGCCCCATCAGATCGAGGTAGATCGTCGCATTCGCCAGCGCCTTTGCTGCTTGCCCACCGTGCAAGGTTTGGCGCAGCACCTGTGTGGTATCGATAGCTTTCGCCAGCGCAGCGGCGAGCTGGGCCGCATAAGGTTGGACGGTGCTGTTGGCCTGCCCTTCCTCGATGCTCGCCTTAATACGCGCAACCAGAAGATCGAAACCGGCGCCGTTCTGCATCATCACCTTACGGCCGAGCAGATCGAGGCCTTGAATACCGTTGGTACCTTCGTGGATAGGGTTCAAGCGGTTGTCTCGGTACAACTGCTCAACCTGGTATTCTCGGGTATAGCCGTAGCCGCCGTGGACCTGAATCGCCAGATTATTCGCTTCCAAGCAGTACTGCGAAGGCCACGCCTTGACCATCGGCGTCATGACATCAAGCAGCAAATCGGCCTCGCTAGCGGCGGCCTCGTCGCTCGTCGTACGCTTTTCGTCGACCAGGCTGGCCGCAAACATGCATAGACTCAGGCCCCCTTCGACATAAGCCTTTTGCGCTAGAAGCATGCGCTTGATATCGGCATGTTCGATCAACGGCACGGGTTTCTGCGCCGGGTCTTTGCTATCGACCGGGCGGCCTTGGCGGCGGCCTTTGGCATACTCCAACGCTTGCAGGTAGCCGGCATAACCGAGCACCACCGCCCCCATGCCGACACCGATACGTGCCTCGTTCATCATGTGGAACATGTATTTGAGGCCCTTGCCCGGCTCGCCGATCAAGTAGGCCTTGGCACCGTCTTTCTCGCCGAAATTGAGCATAGTGGAAGTCGTGCCGCGCCAGCCCATTTTATGAATCAAGCCGGCCAAAGCGACATCGTTACGCTCGCCCAGGGAGCCGTCGTCGTTGACCAGATACTTCGGCACGATGAACAGCGAAATCCCCTTAACGCCGGCCGCGCGCCTTTCACACGCCCAAGCACCAGGTGCACGATGTTCTCCGACAGCTCGTGGTCGCCGCCGGAGATGAAGATCTTGTTGCCGGTAAGACGATAAGTACCATCGTCTTCCGGCACCGCCGTCGTCTTGATATCGGACAAAGAGGAGCCAGCTTGCGGCTCGGTTAAAGCCATGGTGCCGAAAAAACGCCCTTCCAGCATCGGGTAAGCGTAACGTTCCTTTTGCGCTTCCGTACCGTACGCCAGCAATAAATTGCTCGCCGCGACCGTTAAGCCGGCATAGGAGAACGTCGAGGTATTAGCGCCTTTGACTACCGCCGTGCAGCTTTGAGCTACCGTCGCGGGCAGTTGCATGCCGCCTAGCTCGTAGTCCTTACCGGCAACCATCAAACCGGTATCGATATACTGCCGCAATGCCTCTTTAACTTCGGGAATGATATGAACGCGTTCGCCGTCGAACTGCGGTTCTTCGAGATCGTTCTTACGGCAGTGGGGCAGGAAGTGGTCGTAAGCCACTTTATAGGCGGTTTCCAGCGCGGCATCGAAGGTTTCGCGCGAATGGTCGGCGTAGCGGGGATGGCTGGTAAAACGCTCGACATTCAGTAGCTCGTACAGCAGGAAGCTCAGATCCCGCCGATTGATGATCGTTTCCGTCATAGTAGACTCCTGCGAAGCCCCCATTACGGGGGGACCCGGTGGTCCACTGCACGGAACGGACGCAGAGCGTACTCTGCCGCTCCGTTATAGGGTTCCCACGAGTAATGCTCCGCCAAATATCCGGATGATAAAGGGGCCGGGTAGAAACCCGGCCCCAAACGGAAGAGGCAACCGCTTACGCGGCGGGCGTTTCCATTAGCTCGGAGAAACGCTCCAGATGATAGTCCGTGTCGCCCAGCACATGGTCGATCATGACCAGGCGCTTCGCGAAATGGGGCAGCGGCAGCTCCCACGTCATACCGATACCGCCGTGCAGCTGGATGGCGCTTTCGGCCACCTTGCGGCCGGCTTGGCCGATAATGACCTTAGCGGCATGAACGATGCGCTCTGCCTCCTCCGGCGACTCGGCCTGGTCGGCATTCGCTGCCATGATGGCCATGGAACGCGCTTCTTCCAGCGCGATCCGCATATCCACCATCTGGTGCTGCAAGGCCTGGAAGATACCGATCGGCACCCCGAACTGCTTACGCTGCTTGAGGTACTCGAGCGTCTGCTCGACCGCTTGCTCCATCGCACCCACCGCCTCGGCGCACAGCGCTGCGATGCCGCGACGGGCAACCTTAGCAATCGCCGGGAAGGCATTACCTTCCTCGCCAAGCAGTGCATCGGCACCGACGTCGACGTTATCCAGATAAACCTCGGCGGCATGGGTGCCGTCGATGTTCGGATAAGCCCGTACGGTAACACCCGGCGCGGTGCGATCCACGAGGAAGACGCTGATGCCTTCGGCATCGCGCGCTGCCCCGGAGGTACGGGCCGAGACCAACAACTTGTCGGCGCTGTCGCCGTTGAAGACGACGGCTTTACGGCCGTTCAGGCGATAGCCGCCGCCGTTTTTCTCGGCACGCGTTTCGACCTGCTGCAGGTTGTAACGAGAGTCCGGTTCGCCGTGAGCAAAGGCCAGCAGCAGGCTGCCTTCGATCACCTGCCCCAGGTATTCCTCGCGCTGGCCGTTGTTCCCGAGAGCCTCGATCAGGCCGCCGCCGAGCACCACGGTGGACAGGAAGGGCTCGACCACCAGCCCGCGGCCGAATTCCTGCATCACCACCATCAGCTCGACGCCACCGCCGCCGAAGCCGCCGGCTTCTTCGCTAAACGGCACGCCGAACAGGCCTAGGTCTGCCAGCTGGCTCCATACATCGCGCGAGAAACCTTCCTCGCTGGCGGCGTACCGATGCCGGGTCTCGATATCGTATTCGGAGCTCACGAGCCGGGAGACGGTCTCCTGGAGCATCCGCTGTTCGTCAGTCAGATTAAAATCCATGGCACGCCTCCTCTTACAGGCCCAGAATCATCTTGGAGATGATGTTCTTCTGAATCTCGTTGGAACCGCCGTAGATAGACAGCTTGCGACGGTTGAAATACTGCGAAGCCAACGGAGCGGCGTACTCCGGACCCACCGGCTCGACATCGCTGCCGGCCTCGAAAACATCGCTGATAAACGGCATGGCATACGGGCCTACCGCGCGGCGCAGCAGGTCGGTAATTGCCTGGCGTACCTGGGTGCCGCGAATCTTGAGGATGGAGCTTTCCGCGCCCGGCACACCGCCGCCGGCAACCGAAGCGACCACCCGCAGGTTGGTCATCTCAAGCGACATGACCTCGATCTCGACCTGTGCCACCTGAGCGCGGAAGCGCGGATCGTCAAGCAACGGTTTGCCGTCCTTCAATTGACGGCTGGCAACGTTTTTCAGATGCCGCAGCGCCGCTTTCGCATAGCCGACCCCGGCGATACCGGTCCGCTCATAGGTGAGCAGGTACTTGGCGCAGGTCCAGCCTTTGTTCTCTTCGCCGACCAGATTCTCCACCGGAACCTTCACGTCTTCGAAGAAGACTTCGTTGACCTCGTGCTCGCCGTCCAGGGTAATGATCGGCCGCACGGTGACACCCGGCGTGTCCATGTCGATCAACAGGAAGGAGATACCCTCCTGCTTCTTCACGTCCGGGTTGGTGCGCACCAGGCAGAAAATCATGTTGGCGTACTGACCGAGGGTGGTCCAGGTCTTCTGGCCATTGACGATGTAGTGGTCGCCCTCGCGCACCGCCCGGGTTTTGACCGCCGCCAGGTCGGAACCGGCGCCCGGCTCGGAATAACCTTGGCACCACCAGTCGTCCTGGTTAAGGATGCGCGGCAGGTAGTACTGCTTCTGCGCTTCGGTGCCGAACTTGATGATAACCGGGGCCACCATGCTCAGACCGAAGGGTACGATGCTCGGGGCGCCGGCGGCGGTCATTTCTTCTTCGAAGATATGCCGCTGAATCGGGCCCCAGCCAGTGCCGCCGTATTCTTTCGGCCAATGCACCGCTAACCAGCCCTTCTCGTTCAGCGCCTTGTGCCAACGGACGAAATCGTCCTTCTGCAGGCGTTTGCCGCCCCGGACCTTGGCTTGAATATCGGCCGGCAGTTTTTCCCGCATAAACGCGCGGACTTCTTCGCGAAACGCCTGCTCTTCAGGGGTATAGCTAAGATTCATGGTCGTTACCTCGCCTTAAGCGATTTCGAACAGGCCGGCAGCACCCTGGCCGCCGCCAATGCACATGGTCACCACTACGTACTTGGCACCGCGCCGCTTACCTTCGATCAGCGCGTGACCGGTCAGGCGCGAGCCGGTGACGCCGTAGGGGTGGCCCACACTAATGGAGCCGCCATTGACGTTCAGGCGATCCATCGGGATGCCCAACTTGTCGCGGCAGTAGAGCACCTGGGAAGCGAACGCTTCGTTTAGTTCCCACAGGTCGATGTCTTCCATCTTTAGGCCGGTGCGCTCCAGCAGACGCGGAATCGCATACACCGGGCCGATACCCATTTCGTCCGGCTCGCAACCGGCAATGGCAAATCCGCGGAAGATACCCAGCGGCTCAAGCCCGCGTTGTTCGGCCAGCTTGGAATCCATCACCAGGCAGACCGACGCGCCGTCGGAGAGCTGACTGGCGTTACCGGCAGTAACGAACTGGTCCGGACCCCGCACCGGCTCCAGCCCGGAAAGACCTTCCAGGGTGGTGTTGGGACGATTGCACTCGTCTTTGGTGAGGGTTACTGCTTCCTCGGAAACCTCGCCGGTTTCTTTGTTCTTCACCAGCTTGACGGTGGAGAACGGCACAATCTCGTCGTCGAACAAGCCCGCTTCCTGCGCCGCGGCGGTACGCTGCTGGCTAATCAGCGCATACTCGTCCTGCGCTTCGCGGCTAATGCCGTAGCGCTTAGCGACGATGTCGGCCGTTTCGATCATGGATAGATACAGTTCCGGCTTGTTCTTCATCAGCCATTCGTTGCTAGCACGGAACTGGTTGAGCTTGTCGTTCTGCACCAGGCTGATCGACTCGACGCCGCCGGCGACGATGGCCGGAGCTTTTTCCACCAATACCCGCTGTGCGGCGATAGCAATGGCTTGCAGGCCCGAGGAGCAGAAACGGTTGATCGACAAACCGGCAGTGGTCACGGGTAGACCGGCGCGGATCGCAGCCAGACGCGCCATGTTCTTGCCTTGGGCGCCTTCATGGAAGGTAGCGCCGAGGATAACGTCCTCGACTTCGCTGGGGTCGATGCCGGCGCGCTGCACAGCGTGCTCAATCACATGGCCGGCCAGATCGACGCTGTGGGTGTTGTTCAACGCGCCCCGGTAGGACTTGCCAAGGCCGGTACGGGCGGTGGATACGATGACTGCTTCAGACATAAACTTCTCCATAAAGTCGGGCGCGACGACTTAGGCCGCGCCTTCGTAATGTCGTGAGATGGGCGCCTTACAGGTCGCCGAACTTCTTGCCTTCGCGAACAAGGCGTTCGAGCAACGGAGCCGGTTTCCAAGCATCGCCGAAGCGCGCGTGGAACTCCTTGACGCGGTCGAGGATTTTGTCCAAGCCAACTTGATCGGCCCAGAACATCGGGCCACCGCGGTAAGCCGGGAAGCCGTAACCGTAGATCCACACCACATCGATGTCGGAGGCACGGATCGCGATCCCTTCTTCCAGAATCTTGGCGCCTTCGTTGATCATGATGTACATCTGCCGCTCGAGCAGCTCGTCTTTGGAGATCTCGCGCGGGGTAATACCCTGCTCTTTACGGAACTCCTCGATCAGCTTATCGACTTCCGGATCCGGAATCGGCTTGCGGCTGCCTTCCTCGTAGCGATAGACACCGGCCTGCGTCTTCTGCCCCAGACGGCCCGCTTCGTAGAGCTTGTCCATCCAACTCGCCGGTACATCCTCGCCCGCTTTACGGCGCTCCTGGCGAATTAGATAACCGACGTCGATGCCAGCCAGATCCGACATGGCGAACTGCCCCATCGGAAAGCCCAGGCCGGTAAGTACGCTATCGGCTTCGGCCGGGCTGGCGCCTTCGTTGACCAGCGTCATTGCTTCGGCGCCGCGCTTGTGCAGCATCCGATTGCCGACAAAGCCGTAGCAGTTGCCGACCAACACCGGCACTTTCTTGATCTTCTTGCCAACGCTCATCACCGTGGCGATAACCTCGTCGGAGGTCTTCTCGCCACGCACGTTCTCCAGCAGCTTCATAACGTTCGCCGGGCTGAAGAAGTGCATGCCGACCACGTCTTCCGGCCGCTTAGTAGCACTAGCGATTTCGTCGATGCTCAAGGTGGAAGTGTTGCTCGCCAGCACGGCGCCCGGTTTGCAGACTTCGTCCAGCTTGCCGAAGATCTGCTTTTGACGTCCATGTTCTCGAACACGGCCTCGATCACCAGGTCGACGTCAGCGAAGTCGCCGTAGTCCAGACTCGGGCGAATCAACTCCATCCGCTGCTCGACCTGCGCCTGGGTCAGGCGACCTTTCTTGGCGGAGTTCTCGTAGTTACGACGAATAACCGCCAAACCACGGTCCAGCGCTTCCTGCTTCACTTCTAGCAGGGTGACCGGAATACCGACGTTGACGAAGTTCATCGCAATGCCGCCGCCCATGGTACCGGCGCCGATAATGCCGACGTGTTTGATTTCGCGCGATTTCGCGTCGGCCGCCAGGCCCGGAATCTTGCCGATCTGGCGCTCGGCAAAAAACGCGTGCACCAGACCGGCGCGCTGCGGCGACTCCAGGCACTCGCGGAACAGCTCGCGTTCGCGCTGCATGCCTTCGTCGAAAGGCAGGTCGACAGCGGCCTTGACGGCATCGACGATTTTAAACGGCGAGAAGAGATTGCGGGCCTTTTTCTCAAGCCCTTTGCGGAACTCGTCGAACAGTGCCTCGTTGCCGCGATCGGCGGCGACCTTCTCTTCTTGATCGCGCACGCGCTTGAGCGGGCGCTTCTCGGAAGTAACTTTCTCCGCAAACTGCAAGCCGGCTTCCAACGGCGACTCGGCTTCGATCACCTCATCGACAATCCCGAGCTCCGCAGCCTTCGGTGCCGCAACAAACTCGCCGCTAACAATCAGTTCCAGGGCTTTCTGCGCGCCGACCAGACGCGGCAAACGCTGGGTGCCGCCGGCGCCGGGCAGCAAGCCGAGCTTCACTTCCGGCAGGCCCACTTTAGTGCCAGGTACCGCGACCCGGTAATGACAGCCGAGCGCGACTTCCAAGCCGCCGCCGAGGGCCGTGCCATGCAATGCAGCGACAACAGGCTTATCAGCCTCATCGTAACGCGTAATCACGTCCGGGAGAGAAGGCTCGGCAGGCGGCTTACCGAATTCCCGGATGTCCGCACCCGCAATAAAGGTTCGTCCGGCTCCGACCAACACAAGTGCTTTTGCACCGTCGTCGGCCAGACCTTGTTCTAAAGCAGCGACCAAACCGGCCCGCACGTCCTTGCCTAGTGCGTTCACCGGCGGGTTATCGACCGTAATAACGCCGATATTGCCTCGCAGCTCATACCCAACGACTTGACTCATTAGCTCCTCCTTAATGCGGGTCGCGCGTCCAGCAAACAGGCGGGTTTTGCGCGCCCCTCACTGGGTTAAACAGACCTTCTGCAATACGAAACAAAGCGAGCACTACGCTTGCGTTTGGCTTCAAGTATAAGATAAAACGACCGTGAAGCAATGTTTTTTGGAACACACTTCCGCATAGCGGAATTATAAAATACAAATAGTTGAGGAGAGTCTCATGCGCGAGGTCGCAAGCGTTACAGAGCTACAAGCGTTGGTAGGTCGTGAACTCGGCGTTAGCGATTGGGTAACGGTGGACCAAGAGCGGATCGATAAATTTGCCGATGCCACCGACGATCACCAATGGATTCATGTCGACGTCGAGCGGGCGAAGCGGGAATCTCCGATGGGCGGCCCCATCGCGCATGGTTTTCTAACGCTATCGCTGCTACCGATGTTGAATTCCAACGTTTTCCGAGTCGACGGCGTGAAAGCGCGCATCAACTACGGCCTAAACCGGGTCCGCTTTCCTGCGCCCGTCCCGGCTGGGGCTAGAGTGCGCTCCCGACTGCATTTGAAAGCGGTCGAAGACTTAGGCAGCGGGCGTTATCTCGCCTGTGTCGAATGCACTGTCGAAATCGAAGGTAATGACCGACCCGCCTGCATTGCCGAGTCCCTCGGCATGTACATTATCTAGTCGACGCTGCAAGGAGGGGCTATGCCCCTCTGCCTTACTCAGGCAAAAACCCAATGCGCTTTGCAAAACGAAGCGCAAACATGGACCTATCCACGATTTTGCGCCATAGTTGCCCCCTCCACTGAGAGAACAACGGCTCAAGCGGCCAGACGAGCGGCCGGTCAGACTGGGACTCGCGCGAAAACGCACGTAACTTCGCCAGAAAATTAGGGAACCGTGCCTAGCTATCGACTGAGACCAAGGCACGGCTGACGGATAATGGCCCAGTTTTTTCTGTAACTTCCGTACAAGGTGTGCCTCAGCTAACGCGACGGGCTCCGCAAAGCCGGGCAACGATAAGAATGGCATCCCCAAGAGGTGCGCCCGTCTACAGGACCGATAGCAGCTCCGAGGTCACACCGAAACAACAAGGAACCGCGAGACAACTCGCTGCTATGTAAGGGGATAGGATATGCTGCGAAAGATTTGCCTGGGGCTCACCGCGTTACTGCTTCCGCTATTACCTGCACAGGCACAAATCTCTGACGGCGAAGTGCGGATAGGGATTATTACCGACATGTCCAGCATTTATCGCGAAGTCGGCCGCGTCGCCGACATTGCTGCAGAGATGGCGGTTAACGATCATGGCGGTCGGGTGCTCGGCAAACCGGTACGGATTTTCATCCGCGATCACAAATCCGACCCGCAAGTTGCCCTAGAAGCTGCACGAGAACTGCACGAAGAGCATAACGTCGACGCTTTCCTGGAAATGGTCAGCACGGAAGTTGCCCTAGCGGTTCAACAGTACGCGAAAGACAACGACATTCTTGCCTTACACACCGGCGCCGGCGGCTCGATTTTAACCGGCGAAGCCTGTTCTCCCTTAGGCGTTCACTGGGTCTACGATACGCATGCCCTCGCGGCCGGTACGGCCGCCGCTGTCACCGAAAGCGGCGGCGATAGCTGGTTCTTCGTCACCGCCGACTCCAACTTCGGCCGTAGTTTGGAAGCAGACGCCAGTGCGGTGGTCAAACGTATGGGGGGAGAGGTGCTCGGGCGCGCCGTGCACCCGCCGCGGGCCAACGACTTCAGCCGCCAACTTGCCGAAGCACAAACCTCGGGCGCCAAGATCGTAGCTCTGGCAACTGCGGGCGACGACGCCACTAATGCCATCCGGCAAGCCTATGAGCTTGGCCTGATGCAGGGCGACCAAACCGTGGTTGGCCTCCTGATACCGGAGACCTTACCGCAACAGCTCGGGCTTTACGTATCCAGCGGCGTTAAGTTAACTACAGCCTTCTACTGGAACTACGACGACAAAACCCGCGATTGGACCGAGCGTTTTCGGGCGCGCACCGGCGCAACCGGCACCATGTTCAGCGCAGGCATTTACTCAGTCGTTGGCCACTATCTAAAAGCCATCGAGGCAGCGGGCACCGACGACCCAAGTGCGGTTATCGCAAAGATGCGGGAATTGCCGGTTGAAGATGTCTTTGCCCGTAACGGTCGTCTCAGGGAAGACGGTCGGATGGTACACGATATGTATCTAGCGGAGATCAAACGCCCTGCGGAATCCACCGCGACCGGCGACTACTTCACAATCTTGCAAACGATTCCCGGCGATGTCGCCTTCCGGTCTATGGAAGACGGCAACTGTCCGTATGTAGAATAGTCCGCTTATTCAGAACCTCCGAAAGAGGGCGCCTCCTGAGCTGCGCCCTCTTTAACTGCTAATGAGCGACGACCATGGAATCGAACAGTCAACCCGCACAGCATCCCGACAGCAAGCGCTTGTTCATTTTGGTCTGGGTCATGGGCTCCGCCGCCACGGTGGCCCTTTTACTGGCCGCACTTTTTCTTGGCATCAGTTGGGGCTGGGCGCTTGGAGCCTTCATTCTCGCCACCATCGGCAAATGGGTGGCTCGCTGGCATCACCGAAAGCAATCCCGACAGTTGTATGTGCCCGCGTTAATGCAATATGGTTTTACCGAAACCGAAGCCGAGCAGGCCTGGGAACAAGCCTATTACGGCGGCTCCGACAAACTAGCCGAGATGCGGAGCAAGCAAGGCCACCCCGACTCATGAAACGGTTTCTCCGGTCGATATCAATAAGATAGACCCGCCTATTCTAGTCAGGCGACGCTTTCTGAATCTAGTATCGACTGTTCGAGGCTTTATCGATGGGGCAGATCCGCTTCCTCACCTTTCTACTCGGTCTCTTTTTCACGGCCGGCGCGGCAGCAACCGGATTTCGTGGATTCGAATGGGGCACGACAGAAGACGAGATTCTGGAAGAGATGGGAGAACCGCTCCAGCGGCGCGGCGACTGTTTGATCTACCAAGACCGCATCATCGAACGACAAGTACGCGTACTCTACTGCCTGGACGACGGCAACGCGCTTTACCGAGGGGCGTATGTCTTTCAGGACACACACCCTATGCCTTACAACAAGCATGTCGAAGACTACGAGCAGCTGCTACCCATGCTCAGCGAGCGCCACGGCGAAGCGACCCGAAACGAAGTGATCTGGCGCTTACCGGCATTGCGGATCAACAAGCCCTATTGGGGTCACCGCATCGCCTCGCGGGACTTGGAGCTAAGAGCCACTTGGGCCCCACCCGCCACGCAGGTCGAAATGGTTTTACAAGGCGGTGATTTCAACAAGATCACCCACTACATTGAATATAAGAGCCTGGAGAGCATGGAACAGCGCCGACAGCAAGACCGAGAGCTGCTATAACGCCCGTTCTGACTCCGCCGCATAGCGCCGTGGGAAAAGGAGGAAGATCCTCGACATGCGCATTTTGCTAACGCTCTGCGTCCTCGCAGTCCTCAGCGGCTGCGCCACGACTCAAACGGGCATTCCACATCCGGCGCCAGCACGGCACTTCCCAACACGCACGAAACCCGAGCAGCCCTCTACGATCAACACGCCCAATGGCAAGGAACGCCCTACTTACTCGGCGGCCTCAGCCAGAACGGCATCGACTGCTCCGGCTTCGTCCTAACCACGTTTCGGCAGCAATTCGGCATCGACTTGCCTCGCACCACCCAAGTCCAGGCATCGCTCGGCAAGCCGGTTCGACAGAACGACCTGCAAGCCGGCGACCTCGTGTTCTTTCGAACCGGCAAGCGGACTCAGCACGTCGGGATCTACGTCGAAAACCGCACCTTCTGCATGCCTCCACCAGTCAAGGCGTCACCCTGTCGCAGCTCGACAACCCCTATTGGCAGTCCAGTTTCTGGCGCGCGCGGCGCATCGATTAGGGGAAACGCCAGCCGATACCGGCACTGACCTGCGGGCCTCCGTAGCGATACTGCTCAAGGCTTGAATCGTTTTCCACCCACTCGAGACGCAGAAAACTCCGCCAGCCGCCAGGCAATAGCCGGTAATCGATTTCGGCGTTAACACGCCAGAAAACATCTTCGCGACGCCGACTAAAGCCGTCCACCATCCGGTGGCGATCTCGATAGCGACTGAACCGGGCCTCACTTCCAAAGTCCAGCACGATGCGTTCGCGAATCCGATAGCGAATATAGGCCCCCACCCCATGGCGAACGGGCGAGACACTCGCAACCCCATACTCATCGGCAAGATCGCGCCGGTCGTTATACAGTAAATCGTAGTTGCCCCCCCAGCTAAGCGCCGGGGTCGATAGGCTATCCAGGCCGAGACGCAGACGATGCGACAGGCCGTCGAAGTACCGATAGCGGGAACCGCCATCGATCGCGCTCAAGCTGTACTCAGCGCGCAGACGGCGGCGCGAATCGAGATCCCGAGAAGTCGCCGCAGAAAGAACAAGCGCCCGCTCCAGCGTATCGCCGCCGAACGCACTGTGATACGCCGCCAGCGATAAGACGTGATCCCAGGCGGCGTGAGGCAAAACGAGCTCGGCACCCATATCGACATAGGTAAAATCGGCTTCGGCGGCCGCCGGATAATCAAGCGCAGTTGCCGTGAGATATACCGTATATTCGTGGGCATCGCCTAACGGCATCGTATGATCGGCGTACCCCCAGAGACTATAGAAACCGGCTCCGCGGCGCTGTCGCACAGACTCGACGGCGTCATAAACCTCAAAGCTACGGTCGTAGCGCCCGCTAGCTCCCATTCGAGCAATGGCTGACGCGCGGGCACCGCTGCCAACGCCTCGGCCGCCAGCCGGCGCAGCTCTTCGGTTTGCGCATAATCGCGAGCCAGCGAAAAATGATATAAGGTTCTCGACCGCTCGCCCCGCGCCCTTGCCAGCAAACCAAGATTGTAATGACTCAGTGCGGCGAGATCCGGGTCTCGACTAGCACGCAGAAAAGCCTGTCGAGCCGCATGCAGATTGCCCAATTGGTAATGGCTAACAGCGAGATTGTAGAAAAGGCGAGAATGCGTCAGGCCGGCAGCCTTCGCTTGCTCAAAACCGGCTATCGCTACCGGGTAGTCACCCGCTCGGGCAGCGTCCAGAGCGGAGCGATACACCTGCTCGCTCGTCTGCCCAGAAGCGGCCCCGGCCAGAGCGAGCAGCAATCCGCCCGTAGCAGCACGCCAGAAACTCCCCCGGCTCACAAATCCCCTCATAAGGCCTGCAACCGCACCCGTGCGGCCGAACAAGTATAAGGGAATACTCAAGCAGGGCTAAATACCCCTTCGCGGTTAAGGTGGCTCAATGAGCTAATGCGGCCGCTGACCGCCAGGGTGGTCCGGCCGCCCGGCGCCGGAGTGATCCGGCTTGCTATCGCTTGTCCCCGGCTGGCCAGGCGGACGCCCCTGACGTTCGCGCGCCTCGTCACGCCGCTCGCGCGCACTGTCCCGTGCGCTGCCGGAAGCGCTATGAACGCCAACGCCACGCTGCTCGGATTTCCGCCCGTACCCGCTGCCGCCATCGTTCGGGTGCCTTTGCCCTGCTCGCTCGCGACCAGGGTTTTCGGAAGCAGCGGGCAACCGTAGCTCTCGCATGACCTCCGCCTCGCCAGCGTGATCGTCCAACACCCGAATAGTGACACCTAAACCGTCCGCCCAAGCCGGAAACACCGCCAGTAAGGCCGACAAACCGATAACACGCGTTATTCTTGTCATTACGTACCGCCCCCTATTCAGCGAGCTTCTTCGCCGAGCCCGATCCGAAATTCGCGGCGACGACCGTCGTGCTCGACCGAGGCCACCAACTCGCCCTTGGCCCCCTGCTCCAACATTAAAGGGATACTCAAACGGTTGGCACCGGCATCCAGGTCATCCTGCCAAGCCAATACCCTTTCGCCGGGGCGCCCTTCGACTTCCACACCCAGCGGCAACTCCAAACGAATATGTACGCCCGGCAGTGCCTTCTCGCTATCCAAAGCCAAGTCGATGGTCTTCCGCGTCCAATCCTCGACGAAGGAGGGGCTCTGCGCTACGCCCACCAGGTCGGTACGCAGCACAAAACCGCCAACCAGCAAGAGGAGCATCGCCGCGACAGCGACTCGCTGCGGCAGGCGATAACGGCGCTTTACGCGCTCCGATAACCGGCGCGGCAGCGGTGGCACCGGCTCCGCAAGCGCGCTACGCAGGTGGCTAACGTCTTGGTAGAAGGCGCGGCAGGCGGCACAGCGCTGGAGGTGGCGGCGCACATGTGCCGCCTGCCCGGGCCGGATGGTACCGGCCCGCAGGTCGTCGAAACTTTGTTGTACGGTGTGACAGTCCGTCATTGTTTCTCTCCTGGGCCTTCCATCTCTATACACGCAGCCGGTGGCGATTTGGTTCCCTCGGCAACATGATGCCGCACCCCGGCACGAGCCCGATGCAAGCGCGATTTAACCGTACCGACCGGCACGTCGACAATCGTGGCAACCTCCTCTACCGTGTAACCTTCGCCGTCGTGGAGCAACAACGCGGCACGCTGAGCTTCGGGCAAACGGTCCACGGCCGCCAAAACCTCGCTTGCCGCGATGGCTGTCAGCACTGCCTGCTCCTCGCTCACCGCAGGCATAAGGTCTGAAGTCTCCTCAAGCTCCTCCCAATTGACCAGCTGGCTATGAACGCCCTGACGACGCCAACGGTCGATGTGCAACCGGTAAAGCACTTTCGCCAACCACGGCCCCGGTGCATCTAACTGCTGGATCTCTTCTCTACGCTGCCAAGCCCGCTCCAGCAGATCCTGCATCAGATCTTCGGCATCGCTAGGATTGCCCTGAAAACGCACCGCGAGTCGCCATAATCGCTCGATATGAGGCTGAACACAGGCATCGAAGGCTGCGGCAGGCGATAGTCGCTGCCATAATCGGATCAACCGGCTCATAGCTGTTTTACACGTTGCCAGTAAGAAAAAGTTCCCGCACGCATTACGCAGCGCATTCTGTTCTGAACCATACGCCCATAAGACCTGACAGATAAACAGCGATTTAGTGATGCAGTTCACGCGTAGGAGGCAAGGATGGCGCAACGACCGCATTGGGAGCATTTCGAGGCCACAGCCGGTGTGGGCATACGCGGCATCGCGGCAGACCCGGAAGCGGCCATCGAGCAGGCCGGGCTGGCCCTGGGCGCCCTCGTCACCGACCCTGAGAATATTCAACTCGGAGAAACGCTAGAGATCGAGATCGATGCGGGGACCGGGCCCGAGTTACTGGAACACTGGGTCGACGCCATTTTGGAGAGCATGCGAGACCACCAACTTGTGCTTGGCGACTTTCACATCAAGGTGGACGCGGACCATTTGCACGCGAAAGCGCGCGGCGAGCGCTTAAACCCCGAACGGCATGGCCACGCGCACTATCCGGCAGGCAAAGCCACCCAAGCTCGCATCGTTGAAGCCTCCCCCGGCGAGTGGGTAGCCGAATGCGTGCTCAGTCAGCTGCATTGAGCCCCGCTTTCGAGCGATAGCGCCTCACGCACCTTTGAGACAGGCGCTCAGGCGATCGGCCAGTGCCTGCCATTCGCCCTCAGGCGCACGTTCGAAGCGCAACGGATTAACCGATACGCAGCGGCTGCGCAAAGCCGCGACATCGGTGTCCTCGCCGGTTACTTGCTCAGGGCTCCGAGAAAAGCCCAGCCAATAGTATGGAAGGCCGCGCGTATCGAAACGCTCCTCAACCTGTACGCCGCTGATGGAGCCTCTACCCTGACGCGTAATCTGCAACCCTTCGATCGCATCGGCAGGTTCGTCCGGAAAATTGATGTTCAAGCACACTTCCGTCGGCCAACCGTTGGTCACCAGATCGCGCACCAACGGCGGCCCCAGCCGAGCAGCAGTATCCCAGCGTACTTGGTCGCGATTCCGAAATGTTTGACTCAAAGCGATTGCCGGCAGACCCAACAACAGCGCCGTCATAGCCGCACCGACGGTACCCGAGTACGGAACTGCGTCGGCAACGTTACCGCCACAATTCACGCCGGATAGAATCAGCGACGGCGGCCGATCTTTCATCAGCTGCTCGACACCGAGTAAAACGCAATCGCTGGGCGTACCCGCTACGCTGTGGTGGCGCTCGCTCCAAGAGTAAACCCTGAGCGGCTGATGTAGGCTAATGCTGTGCGACGTTCCGCTCTGATCGTGCTCCGGAGCAATAACCCACACATCGTCCGACAACTCGTTCGCAATCTGCTCCATGACCTTCAGGCCTTCAGCACGATAACCGTCGTCGTTAGTGATCAGAATCCGCTCGACCGGCTTGCTGCTCACGATTAGGCTCTCCTCTACCACGGCCGGAACCCGAAGGCCGCCCGCAAGGACCGATCTGGCCCTTACGGGCCCGACTCTTAGTTACGCTGCGCCAAATCCCAGCCGACCTGTGCAAGCAAGCCCGCACGCTTGCCTACCTGTAGGGCATCGGCATTGCTGGCATTGCCCGCCAAGGCGCGTGCGTATACGCCTTGCAAAATAGCCGCAAGGCGGAACAGGGAGAAGGCGAGGAAAAAGTTCCAGTTAGGGATGCCGTCACGCCCGCTGCGTTTGCAGTAAGCGGCCAACACATCTTCCTCGCTAGGAATGTTTTCCGCGGCAAAATCGAGCCCGACCAAGCCTTTAGCACCCTTCTCGCTGGCCGGCAGATGATAAGGCAGGCAGAAGTAAGCCAGGTCGGCGAGCGGATGACCTAAGGTGGATAACTCCCAATCGAGGACAGCCACCACCTCCGTGCGCTCGGGATGCAGCATGAGATTGCCATGGCGGAAGTCACCGTGGGCGATGCCGGTCTCGTCTTGGTCGGGAATATTATCCGGCAACCAACGCATCAGGCTTTCCATAGCCGGCATTTCTTCGGTCTTCGACGCCTCGTACTGCTGACTCCAGCGTTTAATCTGACGGGCGACGTAGTTTTCCGGCTTCCCGAAATCGGCAAGGCCGACCGCCTGCCAGTCCACATTGTGTAAGCGGGCCAAGGTATCGACCATGGACTCGAAAATTGCCGGCCGTTCTTCTCGCGGCGCACTCCGCAGGTGCGGTTCGGCATAAACCCGCCCATCAACGAAGTCCATAACGTAGAACGGCGTACCAATGATATCCGCGTCTTCGCACAACAAGTGGGCAGTGGGAACCGGCACATCGGTCCCGTTAAGCGCCGCGATTACCTTATACTCGCGCTCGATCATATGCGCCGACGGCAATAGCTTACCCGGCGGCTTTTTTCGCAATACGTAGCGTTTACTGCCGGCCTCAAGCAGAAAGGTGGGGTTAGATTGCCCACCCTGGAACTGCATGACCCGCATGCCCGCAGAAAAGCCTTCCAGCTTGGGACCGAGATATTCCTGCAGTGCGTTCTCGTCGAAACGGTGAGCCTCAAGCGGCGGCACCAGACTGTCGTTTACACTCATGCTGTTCTCCAACCGATGACGGGGCCGCGCGTACGTCGACCCGTCGTGGGCGCTTTAAGCAGCTTACGAAATCATTTCCCCGCCGTCAGCAACCAATACCTGCCCCGTCACGTAGGCGCTTGCCTCGGACGCCAAGAACATCGCGACGCCGGCGATATCTTTCGGCTCGCCCACGCGGCGTAGCGGCGTACGCTCCTCGGCCCGCTGCCGCCGTACCGGATCGTCCAGCAACGCTTTTGCAAAATCCGTTCGGATCAGGCCAGGAGCGATCGCATTAACGCGGATATTCTTCGGCCCCCACTCGATCGCGAGGTTACGCGCCAGCGAGGCTTCGGCGGCCTTGGACATCCCGTAACAACCGATCACCCCATTGCCGCGCAAGGCAGCGATACTGGAGAGCAGGATCACCGACCCGCCGCCGAGCTTCTCCATCTGCGGCAACACCTTATTGCACAGCCAAAAAGTACCGCGCACGTTGGTGTTCATAATCTTATCGTACGCCTCGTCGGTCAGCTCGCTAAGCGGACCGTAGACGGGGTTCGTCGCCGCATTGGCAACCAGAATATCGATCCTACCCCATTTCTCCAGCGCCGTGTCCACTAGCTTGTAAAGTTCTTCCTTCTCGGCGACATGGCAAGGGATTGCCAGGGTCTCGTAGCCCTTCGCGGCCAGCTCGTCGGCAACCTTCTCGCATGCCGCCGGCTTCCGACTGGAAATAACGACCTTGGCACCGGCCTTCGCCATTTCCTCAGCAATGGCCAACCCAATTCCCCGGGTAGACCCGGTAATCAATGCTACTTTTCCCGTCAAATCGAACATGAGTACATTCTCCAACGACCTGCACCGCACTGCACGGCCTTCCCCAGCACCAACGGTACCGATAGCGACAGCACTACGCCCTGGCTATACGCTAAGGGAGATAAAGCGGGGCAGCCCACCATGGTGCGGCAAAAACAAAGCACCCCCGACTATGCGGGGGCGCCGGCGCTGGGAGCTTATTTGTCCCGGCGGTAAGGCTTGAGTTCCAACTTCGCGATGGTTTCGCGGTGAACCTCGTCCGGGCCGTCGGCCAAACGAAGCGTACGCGCTTTAGCGTAGGCAGCGGCAAGGAAGCTATCCTGGCAAACGCCCAAGGCACCGTGAACTTGAATAGCCCGATCGATAACATTGCAGGCCATGTTCGGAGCGACGACCTTGATCATTGCGATCTCCCGCCGGGCCACCTTGTTACCCACGGTATCCATCATATAAGCCGCCTTCAGGGTCAGCAGGCGAGCCTGCTCGATCTCGATCCGAGAACGTGCCAGATCCTGACGAACAGCCCCTTGCGCGGCAAGCGGCTTACCGAAAGCGACGCGCTCGCTGACACGCTCGCAGGCAGCTTCCAGCGCACGCTCGGCAACGCCGATTAAACGCATGCAGTGGTGGATACGCCCCGGGCCAAGACGACCTTGAGCGATTTCAAAGCCGCGACCCTCGCCCAGCAATACGTTCGTCACCGGCACGCGTACGTTGTCGTAAGTAACTTCGGCATGGCCGTGCGGCGCATGATCGTAACCGAATACCTTTAGATGACGCTCGATCGTCACGCCCGGCGTGTCCAACGGCACCAGAATCTGGCTCTGTTGCTTATGCAGTTCGGCGTTCGGATCGGTTTTACCCATCACAATCGCCAGCTTGCAGCGTTTGTCCATCGCACCGGACGACCACCACTTGCGACCGTTAATCACATATTCGTCGCCTTCGCGACGGATCGAGGTTTGGATGTTTGTTGCGTCGCTGGAGGCGACTTCCGGCTCGGTCATCCCGAAGCAGGAGCGAATCTCGCCGGCCAACAGCGGCTTTAACCAACGCTCTTTTTGCTCTTCGGTGCCATAGCGGGCCAGAATTTCCATATTGCCCGTATCCGGCGCGGCACAGTTGAAGACTTCCGGCGCAATCGACGAGCGCCCCATGATTTCGCACAGAGGCGCATACTCAAAGTTGCTCAACCCCGCCCCGTATTCGCTATCGGGCAAGAACAAGTTCCACAAGCCCTGCTCTTTCGCCTTCGTCTTCAACTCTTCGAGGATGGGCGGATTATCCCAAGGATCGTCGAGCGCCGCATGCTGCTCCTTAAAGACTTTCTCGTTCGGATAAATATAGTCGTCCATGAAGCGCAGCAGTTTTTCCTGCAACTGTTTGGTCCGCTCGGTGTACTCGAACATGGTCTGAGGGCTCCCTAAAAGACTTGGACTCAATCCAAGGATGGAACTGCGTCCGGCAAGAAACAGCCGAACACCCAAGATTCTTGCTGTATGGCGATGAGCGGGAAAACCGGCTAGCAGGCTTTCGGAAACCCAAAGCCTGCTAGCTTGATCGAGCCTAACTTTGGCTCACCAGAGGCGGCCCTACCGCCTGCCGTCGATTGACGATGGCCGCGACACTGCCGAGTATGGCGATGATCACCGACAGAACGAGAGCCATCAGCCCCAGCGGCGCTGCCAGCAACAGTCCGCTGACCGCCCAAGCACCGCGGGCAATCCAAGCCAGGGGGCCGCTACCCGGGTTACCGATTCCCAGCAGATAGCCTTGCAAACCGGCCGACAGCAGCACAATGCCGATAAGCGCGGTCATCAGCAACAGCACCGTTTCCAGCGGCTCGCCCTGCATCACCAAGGCCGGGTTGAATACGAAGAAGAACGGAATGAAGTAGATAATCGTACCCAACCGCATCGCTTCGAAACCGGCGCGCATCGCCGAAACCCGGGCAACCGAGGCAGCAACGAAGGCGGCCAACGCAACCGGGGGAGTGATGAAGCTCAGCATACCCCAGTACATAATGAACATGTGCGAGGCAACCGGGTCGAGGCCCGCTCTAATCAAAGCCGGCGCCAAGATGATCGCCAGGAAGATATAGGCGGCCGTAACGGTCATACCGATACCCAGAACGAAGCTGGTTACCGCGCCCATGATCAGCAACAAGAGCACCTTATCGCCGGCTAGGAAGACCAGGTCGTTGGTCAAGGTACCCGCCATACCGGTGACCTGCAGCGAACCGACGATTAAGCCGATAGCTGCAAGAATCCCACCCAGCTCCGCCAGTACCTGCCCGACACTCTTCAACAGCTCCAGGAAGCCTTTCACGCTCAGTCTGTGCTGGGTCAGCTGGTTGATGACGAGCAGCGCCACGGTGGCATAGAAAGGCGCGGTCGCCTCGCGTTGCAAGTAGATCAGCATCCAGATGAGGAGAACGAAGACGGCGATGAAATACCAACCTTCTTTGAACACCTTGCCGACTGCCGGCAATTCTTCGCGCGGTAGGCCCTTTAGATTATGGCGTGCGGCATAGGCGTCGATCTGCATGAACAGACCGAAGAAATACAGCAGGGACGGAATAATCGCCGCAATGATAATGTCCGTGTAGCTAACGCCGAGGAAGTTCGCCATTACGAAGGCGGTCGCACCCATAATCGGCGGCATAAGAACCCCGCCGGTCGAGGCGCAAGCCTCCACACCCGCAGCATAACCGCGCGAGAAACCCACGCGCCGCATGGCCGGAATGGAAAGCGGGCCAGTGGTCAAGACGTTACTAACCGGGCCCCCGCTCATCGAGCCCATCAGGCCGGAGGAGAAAATAGCCACTTTAGCCGGGCCGCCACGGAAGCGGCCGAGCAACGCGAACGCCAGCTGAATAAAGAACCGGCCGGCACCGGTATGCTGCAAGGAGACGCCGAACAACAAGAAGCCGAACAAGAGAACCGCGGCCACCTGCATCGGAATGCCGAACACACTTTCCGCACTCAGCAAGTGGAACGTCGCGGCATCGGTAAAGCTCATGCCGACGCCGGCAATCACCTGCGGCATCTTATCCGCGTACAGCGGATACAGCGAAAGAATAAAGGTAACAACAAAGATCGGCATCCCGCCGGCACGACGGCCCGCTTCCAGCACTAAGGCCCAGCCGACGACGGCAAGATAAATCCCGATATCGGGCGCGGCGTACTCCCAGGCCTGCAATACGATGCGCTCAGCGTTATACGCGAAATAGCCGAACACGCCGATAATGGCCAATATAATTAGGAGGTCGTACCAAACCACTCTGTCTTTGGGCGCGCCTTTCCATGCCGGAAAAGTAATGAACACCATCGTCAAAATGGCGCCCGTGTAGATGTATAGATAGCGTTCGTCGAGAATGATCTTGCCGACGAAGAAACCCAGGTTAAAAATCTGGTTGGTGGCAAGAACGATCATCCCAACGGTGATCGCCATCAGCACAACGCGCCAATGCAGTGGAAGCACACGGTAGCGTAGTGCGAACTGTTCCTCCGCCAACCTTTCGGCGTCGTCGTCCGGGCGGATATTCAAAGTGCTGTCCTGTTTATCGGTCATGGCTGCGCGAACCTGCTGTCACTCTTTTCGATCCGTGGTCGGACCGCCGAGGAATCCTCGGAAACGCTTCAAGGGAGTTTAAGGAACTAGCAGGGGCGGGGTCGATTTGACCCCGCCCCTGGAAGGGATTACCACCGACGAGACAGCGGAATCATGTCGTTTTCAACCAAAGTGTTATAACGTACTTCCATCCAGCCTTCCGCGAACGCTTGCTCGTCGCGCGGGGCATCGGCAACGTAGTTTTCCCAGGCTTCCATCAGGAGTTGCTGACGGCGAACTTGCTGCTCGTGATTGCGCTGGGCTTCTTCGGTCCACACGCCGATTTCTTTAAAGTACCGGATGGCACCGTCATGAAACGGCACGAAGGAGGTTTCGATGGCCTGACGCTCCATCGCCCAACCTTCTTGCCCCGGAGCACTGTCGATATACTCGTCGTGATGTTGGTGCATGGCACGGACGAGACCGTACACGGTGTCTTCCGGCTCGGTGACCAAGGTGGTCATCAACGGATACGGGGAGCTGAACACTTCGATACCGTCGCCGACATCGACGCCGACCGCCTTCGTAGCCACGTGCGGTACGAACCACGGCGCTTCTTCGGATACACGAGCTACCGCTTCTTCGTTGTCGTGCGGGAACTCGATGAAACGGAAACCGCGCGGCGCGTTAGCAACGCGGTGCAGAACCGCGGCGTCGCAAGAGTTCCATTTCACGTCGAGGCGATTATCGATAAAGGCCTCAACCATACCCATGTAGCCGCCGATCTCGACGACCTGGACATCGTCCCAGGTGAGATTGCCGTAACGCATCAAATATTCGAAGCCGGCGTTCGGGGCGGCGGCGCCCTGTACGAACGGCACCCGTTTACCTTTGATGTCCTCGATCGTATGCATATCGCTGTCAGCGTGAACCTGTAGCGCAAAAGAGCACGCATCGGACAAGTTCCAAAGGCCAACCCGAATCGGTTGCGGCCCCCAACCACGAACGCCGAAGTCGCGCAGACCTTCCTGCACGCTCATCGCCTCGGAACCGCCGAACACAAAGTTGGCGCGGCCCCGGCGCAACGGCTCCATACGGGAAACGTCGTTCCGGCCCGGAACAACGCGTAAGTTAACGCCATAACGATTCTGCAACACGTTACCGATACCGACCGCTTGGCCATAACCGGTGGTGCCCGTGGGATAGGCACTCCAAATCAACGTGCTGGGCAGATTAATCTCGTCCGCTTGCACGGACGAAGCCAAACCCAGTGCGGCGACCGCACCCGCTACCAAGCCGATACCTTTACCCATCTTATTGGTCATACTGCTGACTCTCCTCCGTTGCTGTCGGTTCAGCATTATCGTTTTCCTAATCGCCGGGTTCGTTAGTTAGCTAGCACCACCCGGTCTTTTGGACTCAGTGTTCATCACGCTCATCATTAGACTTACGTGATAAAAACACTATAGCGGGAAAAGCGGCGTCGGATAATCCATATCCGATTGTCTCCGACGCTGCTGCACTCTGCTTTCCGCAGCGCAACATTCCGCTGTCTTGAGTACAAGTGCACTCTTACATGCACCTGCGACGCCGTCAAGTTTTTTGAAACGCTGTTCCGTCTTGCGGAACCCTGTAATTTAACCAAGCGATTTATTACCGAGTAGCCGCGTAACAGCTTCGGTATCAGGCAGTTAACCATCCCGGCTTACAGCCGTCACTCCTGCGCCATATTCTTAAGACACGTCATGTGAAAGCCATTGCGAGACGATGGCCAAAGTGCAACATAACCGGCGCCGGAAAAACTCCCGGCGCGGCATTTGCTTTACCAACGGTCGGCGATGAGCACCATATCGTGCGCCTTAAGCGCTTCGGCACGAGCCTTCATCCACCCTTCGGCGAAAGCATCGGCATCACGCGGCGCATTGGCGACATAAGCTTCCCAAGTCGCCATCAAGAGCTCCTGCCGTTTCAAGTTCAGTTGCTGACGCTCTTCGGCTGCATCGCTCCAAACGCCGATTTCCTTAAAGTAGCGAACCGCGCCATCGTGGTAGGGCACGAAAGCATTCTCGAATTGCTGACGATCCATCGCCCAACCCACGGCACCCGGCGCGTTGTCCTTATAATCGTCGTAGTGCTGATGCAACGCCTTAACCATGTTGTAAACCACGTCCTCGTCCTGGTCGTGCATGGTGACCAGCATCGGATACGGCGAGGTGAAGACTTCGATGCCCTCGTTCTCGTCGATGGTCGGGCCGTCGATCGCTACGTGCGGGACATACCACGGCAGATGGGCACGAACACGCTCGATCGCTTCTTCGTTAGCGTGCGCGAATTCGGGAAAGTGCAATCCGCGTGGCGAAGACTCCAGCCGCAGGAAGGGTGCCGAGTTGCAGGATCCGCCGACCACATCGGCGCGGCCGTCGATAACGGCGTCGATGGAAGCACCGTAACCGCCGACTTCCACTTTGCGCACATCGTCCCAAGTCAGCTCCGCATACGAAAGCAGCGCTGCCATAGCGTTATTCAAGGAAGGCGCGCCTTGTACATAGGTCACCCGTTTACCGGCAATGTCTTCCGGCGTGCGGATGTTGGCGTCCTTCGCGGTCACGAAGGTAAACGAGCAGCCATCGGAGATGTTGTACATGGCGGTACGAATAGGCAACGGCCCCCATTCGCGGCTGCCGAAGTTCAGCATCGCTTCTTGGGCATAAACCGCTTCGGAACCGCCTGCCGAGAAATGCGACCGGTTGCTACGCAGCGGAGAAAGGCGCGAAACGTCATTACGGCCAGGAACAACCCGAAGATTCACGTTGTAGTTATTCTGCAGCACGTTACCCACGGCAACCGCTTGGCTATAGCCACTGGTACCCGTCGGGTAAGCCGACCAAATAATCGTGCCTGGCAGCTCAATATCGCCGGCTTGGACCTGTCCGGCAAGGCCTAGGGCAGCCATCGCACCCGCCAAAATGCTCGCTTTTTTGCTAAAGTTTTCGCCATCGTCGTGACACTCCTCCAAACTTTTCGTTCTGGGATTCGGCTGCTTAACCGTTTTTCTAACCTTCCGAGCTACTCGTCGCACTTACGTCGCAAGTAAACGCGAGCGGCCACACCGTTACGATACCCTGCTTCCACAGTATTTCTGTGACGTCAGTCCACGGTATCGTCACGACCTTTATGGTAAGCCCGTCCTTTTAGCCGTAAGACAACTAAATAAGACGGCCTGCGCATTCCTCCTTATACGCAACATGACAAAGCCGTCATGCCTACTTAGCAACTTTGCATACTCGAAGGACGGCGTCAACACCTGCGAAACACGGTTTCGCAGTGCGGAATCACAAAACAGATGTGTAGGTTGGGAAGAGTCGCCGGCATGCCAATGCATGCCGGCAAAAAAGACGGGCAAAGCGGCTTAAATACGGCAAGCACCCCGAGGCGCTAATGCATCGGGAAGCGCTTTAGCCGTGAAAGCCTGCCACTTATTGTAACGACAGGTTGCAGCTTCGCTTTAGCAGGGGATTGAGGCCTAATGCTCAGCTTTCTACCAGAGCGAGACAGCTCTGCCCTTAATGACCCGGCTGAGCACCAATCTGGACGCTTACCCGCTCTACCAAGTCGACTAATCGCGGCCCCAAATTTTGCTTCAGGACTTCTTCCGATAAGCGTAGCGAGGAGCCTCCGCAATTGAACGCTAAAACCTCGGCACCGCCATCCAACACTAACGGAACGCCTACCCCACTCACTTCTCGGTCCCATTCGCCCACCGAGTAGCAAAAGCCGAGCTGCTGGTAAGATTCGAAGGCCTGCTGCAATTCCTCTTCGATACGCGGCCACTCGACCCCGTAGATGGCCCTAAGGCGCTCCAGATAAGGTGCCCGCAAATCCGGTTTCAGGCCTGCCAAATAAGCACGCCCCATTGCCGAGGTAGCGACGGGAATACGCGCCCCTACCTCTAAGCGTAAGACGAGCGGCCCGCTGCCTTGACAGGTTTCCAGGTAGGTCATTTCCTGTCGGTCTTCGGCTCCTAAAGCGACCATGCAATCGGTGGCATCGGCCAGCTCCTGCATCAAGGGCCGCGCCAGATTGCGAACGCCCATACTCGCTAAGTATCGAAACCCTAAAGCGAGGACACCGGCCCCCAACTGGTATTTCTCCAAGCGGTCCGAATATTTTAGATACCCCAAGGTCGTTAGCGTCGATGTCAGACGGGATACGGTAGGCCTGGGAATCCCCGTCCGCCTGGCCAACTCGGCATTCCCCAGGTATTCGTCACCAGGGCCAAAGGCACGTAATAGCTCCAACCCACGCGCGAGCGCCGTTACGAAATTACGGTCCTTACTAAAATCCCGACCCTGATCAGAGCCACCTGGAAGCTTCGGCGTCGCACTCATTGTTTAGTCACTCCCCACTCATAAACTTGTCCCTGTTCATTACCCAAACGACCGGAGCGTACGCCTCGCCCTAGGTCTCGCTTCGGCACCGGAGCCTAACGACGCCGGGCAAGGCACAGACACGGAAGAATACCTTAGTCTTGGTGCAAGACTAAATTTTCCTTGCCGCAACATAACGGGAACGCCTCACGCTTCCGCCATCCGCGCTCGCTCCTCTTCCTGCAATTGCCGCCATTGCAACTTACCTGTCCCCGATTTAGGCAGTGCATCTACGAACGACACAAGGCGCGGCGCCTTGTACGCCGCCATATTCTCGCGGCACCAGTCGATAATATCCCGCTCCGACAACGTGTCGGCATACTCGTCGGTCGGCACAATCACGGCCTTCACCGTTTCGCCGCGCCGCGGGTCCGGTACTGCAATAACGCAAACTTCCCGAATAGCAGGGTGCTTGTACATAATCGACTCGACTTCCGACGGCCACACCTTGTACCCGGAAGCGTTGATCATCCGCTTGACACGGTCGACCAAGAAGAAATACCCGTCTTCGTCGTAGTAACCAAGATCGCCGGTACGGAAAAACCGCTTACCGTCGAACTCGATAAACGCCGACGCCGTCTCTTCCGGTCGGCTCCAGTAACCCTGGAAGACCTGCGGCGCATTAACGATAATCTCGCCCACCTCGCCCGGCGGCAGCTCTTCCAGGCTGACCACATCGATCACGCGCGAATCGACATCGAACACCGGGATGCCCAGACACTGGGCTTTCGGTCTATCCGGCGGGTTCACGTGGGTCGCCGCTAGAGTCTCGGATAAGCCATAACCTTCCAGATAATGTAGCCCGGTTAGATCATGCAGACGCTCGGCAATAGCCTCCGGCATCGCAGCCCCGCCACCGCCCACGGCAATCAGACTGGACAGGTCGTACTCGGCAATTGCAGGGTCCGATAAGAAATCGATCGCCATGGTAACGATGTTGCGCCAGTGGGTCACGCGGTAACGCTGGATAAGCTCGGCAGCCGTTCGCCGATCCCAGCGCGTCATAACGATCATTGTCGCACCCGAGAAAATCGGGCCATTCATCGACGCTTGCATACCCGTGACATGAAAAAGCGGCAAGGTCACCAACTGCACGGCATCGGCACTTGACGGGTTCCAGATAACGCTACCGATCAGGGTTGCCATGGCGCTGCGATGAGTATGTACGCAACCCTTTGGGGCACCGGTTGTCCCCGACGTGTAGGGAAACACGCAATAGTCGTCCGGCCCGACCTCTAGGGAGCCGGGCGCATGCTTCGCCGCCAACGCAACGTGCCAGGCGACAGCCCCCGCCTCCTCCAACGTACGACGCGGCGCATCCACGCCTTCCGGAATCGCCAGGTCGGTGTGCGCCGGCAAATAGTCGGAATAGGTAGCGACCACTGCATGCCGCAACGTGCCGGAGCGCAGCAAACCCTGGGCATGCGGGTAAAGATCCTGCGCCACTAAGATAACCGAGGCGCCCGTATCGTCCGCGTAATGCTCAAGCTCCCCGGCCAAATTCATGGGGTTAACTGGGATTACTACCGCGTTGGCGCGCAAGATTGCGTAAAAACCGATCATGAATTGAGGGCTGTTCTGCATATACAGCAGCACTCGATCGCCCTTGCCGACGCCCAGTTCGGCTTGCAAGTAACCGGCTAGCGCATCGACTTCCTGTTTAAATCGGCCATAGGTCAGCGCCTCGCCGTAATAGATAATGCCCGGCTTATGAGGATAACGCTCGGCAGTAACCTGCAAGTTGTAATATAAGCTTGTCTCGGGCAAGGTCAGGTTCCGGACAATATTCTTTGGCCAGACCTTGAAGTGACGGTCGAACATTTTTAAATTCTCCTCCTCTACTAACCCGCTTTTTATTGAAACGCCGCACGCTTTCCTACAGGAAACATTGGTTTGTTTCCCGGGTTCTCCGACCAGGTAGCGCGTTATTGGCAGCCTTCTTCGGCGTAGGCTGCCACAGCCACTCGTTCCAAGCTTTCTTATCGCGGTCGCTTAAACCTTCATCCCCGGCATATTCAGCGAAGCGGTATTGCCGCCGTCGACCGGCAATGCTTGCCCGGTGACATAGCTGGCATCGTCGCTAGCCAAGAATAAAATGGCGGCGGCAATCTCCTCCGGCTTACCGTAACGACGCAGCTCGCAACGGGCGCCGAGCTTATACTCTTTATTCAATTCGCGCGCGTAATCGAACACGGGTTTGGTCATCCCCGTTTCGACTAAGCCGGGGCAAACCGCATTGACACGGATATTAAACTCACCCAGATCGCAAGCTGAGGTCTGGGTAAAATTAATCACCCCGGCTTTGGAAGCGCTGTAAGCGTTGCCACCGGCCCCGGAGCGGATACCGGCCACCGATGCCGTATTCACGATCGCCCCGCCCCCCTGCGCTTGCATGTGGCGTGCGGCATATTTCGTGGCATAAACGGCGCCCATCAGATTGACGTTAAGCACCTTCATCCACTCCGCAGCATCCTGCTCGGTGGCAATGTTGCGGCTACAAGCAATACCGGCGTTATTACAGAGTATGTCGATACGGCCGTAGTACTGCACCGTAGCCTCGACCAGGGACTCGACTTGATCTTCCCGAGAGACATCGACTATCCGTGTCAGCACCTCGGCTGAAGCGGAAATACCGGCTTTGGTTGTAGCCAAGCCCTCTTCCGACAAATCGGCCAGCATCAGCCGCGCGCCTTCGCGCGCGAACCGCTGCGCGGTCGCCCGGCCGATACCACTGCCCGCACCGGTAATCAGCGCCACCTTGTTTTCCAAACGTCCCGAAACGCCCATGGCTGTGCAATTCCTCCGACTTTTTTCCGCGCATGCTGCGCCGTGTTGTATCCCAATCTGGCACGGAGTATTCTGACCGTCAAGAAAACGAAATGCAGTTTCGCTGTGCAGAATAAATTCGTCGTTAAGTCACCACGATTACGGCATTAAAGGCGAGGAGGAGTCGTGACTGCTACCACACAAATGCAATCCGTGGCCCCGGTCTACCCCGAGGAGCAATTCGAAGACCTTTCAAGTATGGCCGCCGCAGCGGCAAATGCCCGTCCGCAACATCCAGCGTTGATATTCGAAGGCCAGGTCGTCACTTGGGGAGAGCTGGACAAACGCGCCAACCAGGTTGCACAAAAGCTGATAGAGCTCGGCATCCGCCCCACCGAGAAGATCGCTATTTTGTCGCACACCTGCCCGGAGTATGTGGCGCTCTACCTCGGAACTCTTCGCGCCGGGGCATGCGTCGTGCCGCTCTCGAGTATGGCCAGCGGCGAAGCCTTGGAATGATGATTAACGACTCCGATGCCCGGGTACTGATGCTGTCGGAAGGCATGCGCCCGGCTATCGCAGACTTTAGCGAACGCTTGCACAATATCTTGCCCGCAGGTCGTATCGCGGTAGATTTCGACGCCGCCGGCTGGAGCCGGTTCGACGACTGGTTGGAAGGCGCCGGCGATACCGCCCCCGGCGTCGAGATCGAACCAGACTATCCGTTCAATATCATCTATAGCTCCGGCACCACCGGAACGCCGAAGGGAATTCTGCACGATCATCGCATGCGGTTTCGGCAAGTCCAGCGGATGGTGAACTACGGGTTAGGCCCCGACTGTATCGCACTGGTATCGACGCCCTTCTACTCCAACACCACCCTGGTCACGGCCCTGACCGTGCTCGCCAAAGGTGGTACTCAAGTGCTGATGCGCAAGTTCGACGTCGAGCAATTCTTGCAGCTCGCCGAACAATACCGCGTAACCCACGCCATGCTGGTGCCGGTGCAGTACCAACGGATCCTGGCTCACCGGGACTTCGACCGTTACGACTTATCCAGTTTCCAGGCCAAACTCTCGACCAGCGCCCCGCTACGCGGCAAAGTCATTCGCGAGGCGCTGGACCGCTGGCCCGGTAAAGTCTTCGAAATCTACGGACTTACCGAAGGCGGCGTCAGCACGGTCCTCGATGCCGCGAGCTTTCCCGACAAGCTGGACTCCGTCGGCCGCCCGGCGACTAACGCCGACGTCCGCATCATCGATGAAGACGGCAAAGAGCTTCCGAACGGCAGTACCGGAGAGATCGTCGGCCGCGCCGGCACCATGATGACTGGTTACTACAAGCGGCAGGACCTGACCGAAGCCATGTTCTGGGAAAGCCCGGAAGGCGACATTTTCTTCCGTACCGGCGATATGGGTCGGCTCGACGAGGACGGCTTCCTCTACATCCTCGACCGCAAGAAAGACATGATCATCTCCGGTGGGTTCAATGTCTACGCCTCCGATCTGGAGCAAGTGCTCTTGCGGCACGATGCGATTGCCGACGTTGCCGTAATCGGCGTTCCCAGCGAGCGCTGGGGCGAAACGCCGCTCGCCTTGGTCGTCCCCGCGAGCGGCAGCGAGCTAACCGAGCAAGCACTACTGGATTGGGCTAACGAACAACTCGGCAAAGGGCAACGGCTAAGCGGGGTCGAATTCCGCGACAACCTACCGCGCAGCTCGATCGGCAAAGTCCTTAAACGCGAGCTGCGGGAGCCGTACTGGAAGGATCGAACCAGTAAGGTCTAACCATGTCGGCACGGCAGGTTTTTATCCGTCAGCCCAGCGTCCGGCCAATGCGGCCGGACGCTGTCAAGTTTGCGCTAGTCACCAACGGTGAGAACGATCTTACCGACCGCTTCCCGATTGAGCAGAGCATACAAAGCATCGCTTGCCTGCTCCAACGGCATCGTCTTACCGATATACGGTTTGAGCTTACCCTGCTCGACCCAATCGAACATCTGCCGGAAGTTCTCCCGGTTCGCCTCCGGTTCTTTGTTACGGAAAGCGCCCCAAAAGACGCCGACGATCTGACAGCCTTTCAGCAATGCCAGATTAACCGGCACTTTCGGAATACGGCCACTAGCAAAACCGACCACCAGCAAACGACCGTTCCAGTTGATCGCTCGCATGCAGGCATCGAAGGCATCGCCGCCGACCGGGTCATAAATCACATCCGCGCCCTTGCCGCCGGTGAGTTCTTTGACCCGCTCTTTCAAATCCTCGCGGTTGTAGTTGATCAGCGCTTCGGCGCCGTATTCCTTCGCGATCTTAAGCTTCTCGTCGGAACCGCCGGCAGCGATGACCCGCGCGCCCAGCAGGCGACCCAGCTCTACCGCGGCCAACCCGACACCGCCGCTGGCGCCAAGCACCAGCAAGGTTTCCCCCGGCTTCAAGTTCGCACGCTGCTTCAGCGCATGCATGGAAGTACCATACGTCATGGCGAACCCTGCCGCCGTCGTAAAATCCATCGATGGCGACATCGGCAAAACCCGATCGGGGGGCGTCACCACCTGCTCGGCGTAACCGCCCCAGCCCGTCATCGCGATCACCGGCTGGCCGACCTCGACGCCACTCACACCCTCGCCCAGCTCAAGCACCGTACCGGCCACCTCGCCACCGGGCGAAAAAGGCATGTCGGGCTTGAATTGGTATTTGCCCTCGATGATCAAGGTATCGGGAAAGTTCACCCCGCAGGCGCGCACACCAACCCGCACCTCGCCGGGTTGCAAGGGTTTCGGCTCGACCTCTTCCAGCACCAAGCTCTCAGGGGGCCCGTATTGTTTGCACAGAACAGCTTTCATGGCTCCTCCATAGGTTTTTGGGATATGCCGAATCATTGTCTTGCGTTTCCGCCGCCTTACGGCACCGGAGACACAAAACAGCCATTCGGCGACGCCTTCGTGAAACGCGGGTCGAAGACTTCCCGGCAAATAAACGAAGAACCACGTAAAATGTAGCAAAAGAATCCGGATTTCAACGAAAATTTTGAATGTTATCAACAGCTTAAAGCTGTCGGCGCGGTATGCGCGAAATTTGGAGGATACATGACCGACATCTATCTGTTTCGCCACGGACAAGCCTCGTTCGGCGCAGAGAACTATGACAAGCTCTCTCCAATGGGAGAGCATCAATGCGCACTGCTCGGCAAGCATTTAGCGAATCAGCGCTTGAGCTTCGATGCCATCTACTGCGGCCCGCTACAGCGACAGCAGGAATCGGCCCGCATCTGCTGCGAGCAGCACGGCGTCGATAGCGACACCGTTACCGTCATGTCGGCATTCAAAGAGTACGACGCGAAGGACATCTTCAATGCCTACTTACCCGGCGTCTTAGAAGACAACGCCGAACTCCGCGCGGCGGGAGAGGGCCTCTACAAGGATCGCAACCTGTTCCAGCGTGCCTTGATGGCCGTTATGGCAGCCTGGATCGAAGACCGCCCGTGCACCGAAAAAATCGAACGCTGGTCGGAATTCGTCGGCCGTATCACCGAAGCGCTGCACCAGCTCGTCAGCCAACACGGAAAGAACGATAAAATCGCCGTGCATACCTCCGGCGGCGTCATCGCCGTCGCAGTCGGCCACGCCCTTGGGGTGAGCGACGAGCAAAAGGTCGCGCTGAACTGGCAAGTCATCAATAGCGCAGTCAGCCGCATTCGCTACGGCCGCCGCTCGGGTTATATGCTGGCGGGCTTCAACGGCATTGCGCATCTGGAAAAAGAATACGACAAGAAACTGATCACCTATCGCTAAGGAGAGAGTATGAGCCAGAACGAACACATTCAGGTCAGCACCGAAAAAGGCGTGATGACTATCCGCATCAACCGACCGGACAAGAAAAACGCCCTCACCGGCGCCATGTACGGGGCCATGACCGACGCCATCCATGCCGCCGGCAAAGACAGCGACGTTAAGGTGGTCGTCATCGCCGGAGCCGAAGGCTGCTTTACCGCAGGCAACGACCTGGCCGATTTCCAAAGCCGGGCTTTGAGCGGCAACGTCGGCGCCAGCCCCGGACTGACCTTCATCCGTGCGCTTGCGGGCCTGGACAAACCCATCATCGCCGCCGTCCAAGGACTGGCAATCGGCATTGGGGTTACCATGCTGCTGCATTGCGACTTCGTTTACGCCGGCGAATCGGCGCGGTTCAAAACCCCGTTCGTCGATCTTGGCTTATGCCCGGAAGCCGGTTCCAGCTTACTGCTGCCGTTGCTGATCGGCTCGCGCCGGGCAAACGAGATGCTGTTACTCGGCGCCACGCTCGACAGTAAAGAAGCCGGCGACTGCGGGCTGGCAACGCGCGTTTATGCCGACAACGTGCTTGAACAACAGGCACAGGAACATGCCAAAACGCTCGCCGCCAAGCCGGCCAAGGCGCTCCGAATCAGCAAAACCTCATCAAGCAGGCCTGGAATCAGCAAGTTGCGCACGCCATTGATATCGAAGGCACGCGCTTTGGCGAACTGCTTCAGTCGGACGAGTGCCAGGCCATCCTGGCAAGCTTCTTTAATAAGAGCTAGTCCGCGGTCGGTGGTGGTGAAACGCCAGTTTCACCACCACCCGCTAGCCGTGTCGAGGCCAACTGGCCGCCGCATCGGTACGTTCGCATCGCGCCGATGGGTCAAAGAGCAGAGCACCGCTTATGTATATAGATTTCGCTACCCTCAACCAGTCCGAGGCCTACCACGCCTTGGTGCAGACCGTCATCCCCCGCCCTATTGCCTGGGTGCTGACGGAGAACGAAAACGGCAGCCATAACCTGGCCCCGTTCTCCTTTTTCAACGTCGTCTCCAGCCGCCCACCGCTGCTGTCGATCGCCATCGGCCCGAAAGCCGAGGGAATGCCGAAAGACACCTTGGCCAATATCGAACGGGACGGGCGCCTGGTCATTCACATCGCGCAGCGCGCATTGGCGGAAGCCGTTAACGAAAGTGCGCGCGTGCTGGAGGCCGGCGAGAGCGAGGTCGAACGCATCGGCTTAGCAACCCGTCCGTTTGCCGATTTTGGGTTGCCGCGGGTTAGCGACGCGCATATAGCCTTCGCCTGCGAGCGGTTCGAAGTCCACCGCATTGTCGGCGGTACGCAAACCCTCGTGCTGGCTCGCATTCAGCAACTCTATGTCGCCGACGCCCTTGCCGAACGCGATGCCAAAGACCGTTTGCGGTTGGACCCGAAGGCTATCGACCCCTTGTGTCGTCTAGGCGGCACCGAATACGCCGAACTCGGCAAAATCTTTTCCCTCGCCCGGCCACGCTGACATTAGCTGTTCGACAAGCAGGCCGCTGTCTCTCACCTCTATATTCAACTAAACTCTAATATTCTGTTCTAGCGTCACGAAAAAGGACAACTATGGCTCCTGCCGAGGTCACCATTCGCAAAGCCGCACACAATGACGTACCCACTTTACGCATGCTCGCGGAGCAGTTCGTGCTGGCCAACCTGAGTCAAGAAGCTATCGATCGGCACGGTTTTCTGGTGTCCAACTTCAGCGAAACGGCGTACCGCGAGTTTATCGATCGCGCCGACCACTTCTATGTAATCGACGGCGACAAAGGCGTGGAAGCGTTCATCCTCGCCTACAGCAGCGAGTGCATCAAAACGGATGCCAAAGTCGACATGGCTGCCAAAGCGCACCACCCCACCGGGTTTATCCTGATCAAACAGATCTGCGTTTCGCCGAGTGCGGGCGGCAAGGGCTACGGTCGGACACTTTACGATTGGGTTCGCGAGCAAAGCGGCGGGCGCGCCCAATACGCCGCGATTGTGTTGGAGCCGTATAACGCACCGTCGATTCGCTTTCACGAAAAGCTTGGCTTTCATAAAGTGCTGGAAGTAGTCGCGGCCGACGGCATGCCGCGTGGCGTATGGGCACGCCCGGCCGCAAAGGGGGAGTAATTAGCGATGCACCCAACCGAACTCGCCCCGCAGCTACCGCCGGAGTATCCGGCCGAGCCTAGCGTCAAAGCACATATTCTAGTAAACCAATATTTCGCTGCGGTCGACCTTTATAAGCACGAAGACAGCCTGAACTGGCAAAAGGTCAACCACCTGCTCTACATCAACGCCGCGCTCGGCGCCATTTTGGGTTTTGTAGTCGACCGTCAAAGCGGCGAACTGCTCGCCTTTACCGCCTCGCAAGCAATCCTTATCGTCTCGCTTGTGGGCTTGGCCGTCTCAACCGGATTCGCCATTGCCGTATGGTTCGGCACCCACTACCTAAACAACCGCAAGCTAGCGGTCCGAGCGGTGGAAAAGCAGCTGATGGCCATGGGCGGGGTTCGCGTGGTTAACGCGCTGCCCGGAGTCGTGCACTCGAAGTTTCAGCGAGTCTCGCCGACCGTCTGGGTGCTGCGGCTGATCCCCGTCGGCTTCGTCAGTTTATGGAGCCTGTTGGCGTTGACGACGCTATTGCGTTTGGGGCAGTAAACTCAGTAATTCCACCGCCCAAGCCGGGCGCGGCTCAATCTTCCAACGCACCACACCGTCCTGCACCGCAGCGATGCTCACATGCGTGCGGCCGTGGTGGCCGTTGTCGTAGACCAATACCCGGTCGGCTTGTTTAACCGCTTCGGCCAAGTGTCGCAATGCGCGCGCATGACGGGCGCGGATTTTTTCCTCCGGCACCGCATGACCGCCGCAACGCACACGATAGTTAACCCTACGCACGGCCACCTCGACCGGGACGTAGACGCAAACCAATAGTACAACGAACCCATGCCCCCGCGCCCGCTCGATCAATTCCAGCTTCGAGGGGTGGGAGAATACCGTTTCGGTAACGAACGAGGTGCGTCGTTGCAGGCACTCCTCGCGTTGCTCCATAGCCTTTTCCGAGGCCTGATAGCCATGCTGCAACTCCTCGCCAGGCCAGAGTTGCTGTGCGATCAAATCGGCATTGATAAATGAGAGGTCGGGAAAACGAGGTTGAATTTGGTAGGTGTAAAAAGTCGACTTGCCGGCCCCGTTAGGGCCCGCCAAAAGCCACATGACCGGCTTCGCGCCTGCGCTCACAGGCTCTTATCGATCAACTCGCCACTGCTATCGACACCGCTGACCGGCTCGCCGCGAGCTTTCAAATCGGCCAACAGGGTTTCGTTCTGCGGCAGATCTTCCAACTCCTCAAAAGCAGCATCAAGCCGTGCTCTCTGTACTTCCGGCGGCAACAGGTCGTACGGCAACTCGGCCAGAAGCTCGCCGATCTTCTCTTTCGATAACAGCCCCTTACGCTCGACTTGGTAACCGAGCAACGCCAAATACTCCAACTGAGAAGGCATGGAGCGTCGCATCGTCTGCGCTTCGCGCCGAATAAACCCGTAGAACGGACCTTGGAGTTTTACAGCATTGGACATGGCAGCCTCCTACGAGGACTTCACAAACCTACTATCAGTATAACCTACCTAACCGCTGCGCACACCTTTTGCAACCCTAGGTTGCAAAAGGTTGCACCCGTTCAATCCGGCGCAACGGCCACATCCGGCCGTCGCCGCCCCCAAAATCGAGTGCGGCGGAAAGTTGCCTCGCATAGAGCCACACCGCTGATGGTCACCAGTCCACCCAAAACCAACGGCAGGGTCAACGGTTCGCCCAGAATCACCGCCGCTGCCAAAATCCCGAACACGGGCGCCAATAGCGTAAACGGCACCACCTGACTCACCGGATTCTTGTTAATCAACGAATACCACAGGGTGTAAGCAACGACGCTAGAACCAATCGCCGTGTAGATAACTGCCGCCCAGCCTACGCTCGTGGCCGTCAACAGACTCTGTAACTGCCCCTGCTCCACCGCAAAAGAAAGCAATAACAGCTGCGGCACAGCCAGCAAGGCCATCCAACCGGTCAACATGAAGGGGTCCAGCGGCCCGAGATATTTAATAAGCGTATTCGCAACGGCCCAGGCGAATGCCGCCGCGACAATAATTAGCAAGCCGCCCCAGGCTCCCGACACCTGCGGCGAGCCAGCAAGAATTGCGACACCGCTAAACGCCACCAGAATGCCGAGAATACGCCGCCACCCCAACACGTCCCGAAAGAAAATCACGGCCAATACGGTACTAAAAGGCACACCGAGCTGGGTCGCGATCGCCGCCGTAGACGCATCCACTCTGGCAATGCCCATAAACATTAAGCCGAAGTGGAAGACACCCAGCGCCACCGAGACGAGCACTACCGCTTTCCAACAATGCCGAGGCGGGCGCCGCACGAACGGCACCATCACCGCCGCTACAATCGTAAAGCGCAACGCCAGCAAAAAGATCGGCGGAAACGTCTCCGTACCGAGCTTGACCGCCACAAAATTGCCGCCCCAAAGCAAAGCGACCAAGGTCGCCAAGGCGTACTCGCGTAACCCCATTGTGCCTCCCAGCCCGAACCGCCCTTACCTGTATGGAGAGATATCGGGCTGGCACCGCCGCCGCTACAAGCACCGCTTGCGGCCGATCAATGCTGATGACCACCTTCTCCATGCGCGTGGCCGTGAGCGATTTCATCGCTACGCGCTGCGCGCACCGCCACCACCTCGACATCGAAGGTAAGCTCCTGGCCGGCTAATGGATGATTAAAATCCACCTCGGCCATGAAACGTCCTACTTTCACCACGCGAACGGCACGCGGCCCCTTATCGGTACTAACTTGCGCCACCATTCCCGGCCGCCATCGCTTTGCGCCCTGCAAATGTTTCACCGGCACCCGTTGCAGCATCCCCTCGCGGAACTCGCCATAGCCTTTCTCCGGCGGTACGGTAACCGAGAAAGTATCGCCAGCGTTACGACCGGCCATTGCCTCTTCCAAACCCGGAATAACATTGTTGTGGCCGTGCAAATAAGCCATCGGCGAGCCGCCGTGCGAAGTTTCCAGCTCAACCCCGTTGCTGTTCTTCAAGCTATAGTGGAACTGAACAACGCAATCTTTTGCGATCTCCATCAGCACATCCCCAATCTTTTTTCGGTCCTTGTACCTTCGGCCAAGGCGGTCCAATATGAAGAGCATGAGTCAAAGAAAACGTCTGCTTATCGTTGCTCATGCGCCCTCGCCAAACACCGAGCAGCTCGTAAATGCCGTGCTGCGCGGTGCTCGCCACCCTGATATAGACAACGTTGAAGCCCTTCACATTCCCCCACTGGAAGCCAATGCCGACGATGTCTTAAACGCCGACGGCATTATACTCGGCACGACCGAGAACCTCGGTTACATGAGCGGCGCGCTGAAAGACTTTTTCGATCGCATCTATTATCCCTGTTTGGAGCACACCGAGGGCCTGCCTTACGCTCTTTACGTACGTGCGGGACACGACGGCACCGGCACACGACGCGCGGTAGACACCATCGTCACCGGCCTGCGCTGGCGCGCCGCACAAGACCCGCTCATTTTACGCGGTAAGTTTGAGAATAGCTTTATCGAGCAGTGTGAAGAGCTTGGGATGTATTTGGCGGCGGGGTTAGATGCGGGGATTTTGTGATTTTTTTACGATCTTCCGAGGTACAGGTCGGTGGTTAAGGGTGGTGCGCTGCGCGCGACCACTAACCACCACCGTATAAATCCACCCCCATTCCGTGAACCACAACACAGAACCTCCCCCACCCCCATCAACAAGGTGTTAAGCCAAGCAAAATAAGCGTATTGTTTTCTTCGACACAGCGTATGACAGACCGCAGGTACGATTAACCATGGCCCGGATAACACTGAATAGAAAATGGATTACCGCCGGTTCGCTCGTCAGCTTAGCCCTGACGTTCTACATCATCTTCGGCAATCACACGTGGTTCCAAACGCGGGCGCCGTTGGAGATGGATCTCGCCGAGTTGAATGAAACCAACACCGGCGAGGCCGTTCTGGAGCGGTATCGGGCATTGGAATTACGCTGCGATGTCCAGCAAACGGCACTCGGCGCGCAGGTTTGCGGCGCATTCATCGAGTCTTTCAACGGCATCCCCGCCCGTCATGTGGCGTTCTACTTCGATGCCGTGCAAGACCTCACCGCCTGGAAACTCACCGTACCGGGCGAAAGCTATCCGACCCTGCTGGATCACCTGGAAGAACGCTTCGGACCTCCCGAACCAGGCAACCCCAACGACAGCGCCAAGGTGCAGCATATCAACGGCGGCGTGCTGGCATTGGAAGACCCGGCATTACGCCGCGAAGAGAGCGTCGTTATCTGGATTCGCGATCAGGAATAAGCTCATCGCCATAAACGCTCGGCAAGCCCGGAGCCGCGCTCGGCCGCGGCTTCGATGCCTTGCCGCAAAACACTCGCCCCACCCCACAGCTCTACATAGCTACGCGCGCGGGTGATCCCGGTGTAAATCAGATTACGATTAAGCACACGCGAGGCCTCTTCCGGCAGCACCATTAGCACGCGGGTAAATTCCGAACCCTGCGTTTTGTGCACCGTCATCGCGTACACGGTTTCATGAGCCGGCAGCCGCCCTGGGTGAAAGCGCCGGAGCGAGCCGTCGGCGCCCTGAAAAATACTCGCTTCGCGCCGCCCGCTTCCGGGTCCGGCAAGACCAAACCGATATCGCCGTTGAATAGCCGCAGGCTGTAGTCGTTCTCCGCGATCATCAACGGCCGGCCCGCGTACCAAGGCCCTTCACGTTGAATAAAGCCGCACTCGGCCAACGCGGTTTCGATCAAGGTATTCAGCCCTTCTACGCCACTACGCCCGCTACGGTGGGCGCATAGCACGCGAAACCCGGCAAAGGCTGCAAACACTTCGGCCGGCTCTCGCCCCTCCCGCACCGCTTGTAGGTAAGGGCGGTATTCGGTCACTGCGCGCGCAGGCAACGCAGCCGCCAGGGCTTTGTAATCCGGCACTCGATGCCAACCTAGCTCCGGATCGCCATCGCCCTCCAACAACGCCAGTGCGGCTTCGGCCTCGCCGTCGTTGATCAGGCGCGCCAACCGCCCGATACCGCCATCGCCCTGAAAACGCCGGCTGTGGCGCAGCAAAACAATGGCATCGGCAATCGGCGGACGCTTGTCGGCCAAAGCCGGTACCGCTTCGCCGGTTAATGCCGCCAGCGTCTCCGCCGCCGGTGCGGAAAACCCGGCTCGGCAGCGCAAATATCGCCCAGCACCGAACCCGCTCCCACCGAGGCCAACTGGTCCTTATCGCCCAGCAGAATAAGGCGCGCCCCTTGCGGCAGGGCACTAACCAGCTTTGCCATGAGCGCCAGGTCGACCATGGAGGCCTCATCGACCACCAGCACGTCTAAAGGCAGCGGATTATCCGGCCCATGCCGAAAGTGCACCGAGCCCGGACGCACGCCAAGCAAACGGTGGACGGTGGCTGCCTGCTCCGGAATCGCCGCCAAGCTAGCTTCCGGGAGCGGCAGGTGAGCTTTCGCCGCCCGAATCGACTCCTCAAGCCGTACCGCAGCCTTGCCGGTCGGGGCCGCTAGGCCGATGGCTAACGGTTTGGCCGGATTTGCCCCACCAACAAGGCAAGAATCCGCACCACCGTGTGCGTTTTACCGGTACCGGGGCCGCCGGAGACCACGCAAAACTGACGCAGCACCGCCGCGGCGGCGGCCAGTTTTTGCCAATCGACCTCCGCCCCCGGCGGCGGAAACAAGGTAGCGACATCGGCCTTTAACCGCTCTTGGTCGACCGGCATTCGCGCCTGTACGCGCGCGTTCAAGGCCTCCGCCAAGCGGCATTCGTACGCCCAGTAGCGATACAAATAAAGCCGGTTACCATCGAGAATCAACGGCGCCCACTGGCCTGGCTCGGCAACCACAGGAGACGCCAGCAGAGCCTCCCGCCACGTTGCTAACGGCGGGGTTTCGATGCCCAGTTCAGACAACGTTGTGCCGGCAACTGCGTTTAGGTCGAGGCAGGTATGGCCGTCGCGCGTCCAGCGGCTGACAAGCATCGCCGCCCATTTCACCCACTCCGACGATGCGCCGGCGAATTGGTCGAGGAGTTCGCCAAAGTGACGATCCAAAGGCAGCAGGCCATCGTCGGCTTCGGCTATTGGCAACTCAAGCGACATCGAACGCGCCCTCCCACTCGCCCGTCGCGAGATACTGATCCAGCGCTTCTATAAGCGCTTGCGGCGGCCGGTCGGCAAACACGCCGTAAGCCGGACCGTGCTCGGGCGATAAGCCCCGTAAGAACAAATAAAACACGCCGCCGATATGCGTTTCGTAGCGATAGTCCGGCAAGCGCGTACGCAGGTAGCGGTGCAAGGCAACGAGGTACACCAAGTATTGGAGGTGATAACCGTGCTCAGCCATGGCGATGCCGAGCCGTTCGCGCGCGTAATCCTCCAACCGAGCGCCTAACCAGTTGGATTTATAATCGACCAGGTAGTAACGCCCCTCCTGCTCGAAAATAAGATCGATAAATCCCTTCATGTAGCCGCGCCGGACGGCGAACTCCAAACGCCCGATTCGCTCTGGCAGACCCCATTCCGTCCCGAAGCCGAACTCATCGAGCAAACGGCGCAACATCTCAGCGCGTAATCCCGCCAGCGGATAGTAGAACTCCAACTCGTCCAGGCGCTGGTGCCGCTCGATCTGCCGCAAGCGGATGCGTCCTTCGTCGTCCAGAGCCGTATTCCGCACACCCGCCAGCATCGTCGCGACAACCGGCTCGCGCTCCGCCTCAAAGCCGTGGCGCAGCAAGGTCTCGCGAATCAACTCGGCATGCTCGGACTCCGTGAACGAGCAATGCTCCAAAATGTCGTGCAGACACGTACCGGCTCGCCCCCGCGGGGAAAACCGAAAACCCCTTCCGCGTCGGCGAACTCGATCGGCGGCTTCTCGCTCGGGGCCGGATCGTAGTCCGGCAATTCGGCTTGACTGCTATGGCGTGCCAGCGCGGAGAAGCTGGTAATCTCCCAACTGCGTCGCAGCGAGCCGGTAAAACGCCGCGCCACCAAAACCTCCCCTACCTCGGCCGCAGCGAGCAACTGCCCCGTATGCTCCGGCAACGGATCGACAGCAACCGCTCCCTCGGCCACCGCCTCCAAGGCCGCCAAGTCGGCACGCAACTCGTCGCTGGAACGGGCATTAACGTGGGCACGCAAGCGTGCCAGCGGCCCGCCCTCGCCGGCGGGCGGCGAATGCAGTAGCCACGCCATGCCCGACTCACCAACCCCGTTGCACTTGCCCCAGGCGATATAACAGCGGTGCTTGGCGCGGGTCAGAGCCACATAAGCCAAACGCAAATCCTCCGCCAGGCCTTCCTCGGCGGCAAGCTCAAGCGCCCGCTCTCGACGCGGCGAACCGAAATCGAGCACCGTCTGCCGATCCCGCTCCGGCTCGTGGTAACTCACGACCAGCTCTTCCTGAGCCTTGCCGCCGCTCCAGAGAAACGGGCAGAAGACGACCGGATACTCCAGGCCCTTCGAGGCATGAATCGTAACGATCTTCACCAGCTTATCGTCGCTTTCCAGGCGCAGCTCGGCCGCTTCGTCGGCCGCCGGCCGCGCCGGCGCTCGGCAAACCAATTCAACAAGCCTTCGATACCGTCGCCGGTAGCCGTTGCGCGGCTTTGCAGCAATTCGGCCAGATGCTGAACATTGGTCAGGCGCCGTTCGCCGTCGCGATAGCTCAATAAGCGCTCGGCAACGCCTTCCCGCCGCAGAAACAAGCGGAAGAAGCGCATAAAGCCCTGATCGCGCCACAACTGGTGGTAGTCGTGAAACCGCTCTACCCAGGCGTTCCAAGCCGTTTCGTCCTCGCCTAACGCGAGCAGCTGCGGGCCGTTTATCCCAAGCATGTCGGTCGTCATCGCCGCGCGTAGCAGCGACTCCCGCCCAGGCTCGGCAACCGCGAGTAACAACCGCTCCAGCTCGTCGGCTTCCAAGGAAAGATAAAC
This sequence comes from Alkalilimnicola ehrlichii, assembly GCF_003399765.1. Classification (GTDB taxonomy): domain Bacteria; phylum Pseudomonadota; class Gammaproteobacteria; order Nitrococcales; family AK92; genus AK92. Next base: position 49,891 of record NZ_NFZV01000016.1, read on the forward strand.
CGTCGCTTTCGACTGCTGTACGCTGGCAACGCCGCGCCGCTGCAGCGCTAACCGCACCGCTTCCGCCTGATAATGCTTCCGCACCAAGACGGCGATGTCCCCACCTTCCAGCGCTCGCTCGCCGATACAGGCCTTGCCTTGCTGCGCAAGCTGTAACAAGCGAGCTATCTCACCGGCTACCGCCTCGACGATCTCGGCTTCGGCGCGCCCTTTGGCCCGCGCTTTCTCCCCTTTCTTGGCAGGCTCTCCGGGCAGAAACCAAAACTGTAGCGGCGGTTTAACGTTCCCGTTTTCGGTCAACGTAGGCCGTGCGCCCGGCGGGCTGTCGACCGCCTCGTAGTCAATCGCATCCAGCAAAAACGGCTGGGCGGGCCGTTGAAACACCGCATTCACCGCGGCGATCAACGGCGCGTCCGAGCGGCGGTTAGTGCTCAAGGTATAGCGTTCGGGCGCATCGTGCTTAGCCGCCAGATAGGCGAAAACATCGGCGCCACGAAAGCTATAGATCGCCTGTTTGGGGTCGCCGACAAGAAACACCGGCGCCCCGGCTTCGCGAAAAACCGTACGGAAAATCTCATATTGAACGGGGTCGGTATCCTGAAACTCGTCGATCAACGCTGCGCGGTAGCGGCGCCTTAAGCTCTCGGTTAGCGTTGCCGCCGCCGGCCCTCGCAACGCGCCGTATAGGTTTGCCAGCAAATCGTCGAAAGCCTGCACCCGTTGACGGCGTTTACGCACCGGCAGCTCGTGGCGCAAATACGCCAAGCCTTCCATAACGAAAGCGGCCAGGCGCTTGTCGTTGATCTGCTCAAAATCCCGCTGCGCCTCGTGCAGGCGCTCGCAGAGGGCGAAAAACGGATGCTGCGGCGGCTGATGACCTTTTTTCACCGAATCCGCAAGATAGCTAGTCGTAAACCGCTCGAACTCGTCGAAACAGCTGTGATCTTCCGGCGCCTCGGTAAGATAGGCCGCCATCGACTCAAGCCAGCTCGGTATTCGCTCCAAAGCATAGCGGCGCCGATTCAAGCCAGGGTCGGTCAGCAGCAGTTCCTCGACTTCGGCGCGCATCGTCTGCCAGGCTTCCCGCACATTTTCCCAGGCAACCCGCAGTTGCTCGCCGGCCACCACCGGATCGACGGGGCCTACCGGCCCGTCCAGTTCGGCATAGCTACGGCTTAAGTGCGGCGCGAGCTTGTCGGCCAGTTTCTCCGGCGTCCACTGTTTCTTTAGCAGATAGGCGATAAAAGGCGGCTCGGCCTGCGCTAGCTGTCGTCGCCAATAATCGTCGACGACTTGTTGCACCAAATCGCTTTGATCGGCCTCCAGTTCGGCTTCGAACGGCATACCGCTCTCGAATGCATGCTCGGACAAGGCCTGCTGGCAAAGCTGTGAATGGTAAAAACCGCCGCCTGATCGAATTCGACCACCGCGCGCTCCAAACGCCGGACAGCCTGCTCCGGGTCGGGGCAGCGTTCGATCAGCTCGGCGAGGAATTCTTCTTTGCTGTCGCCGGCCAGAAAGTCATTCCGTGCAGCTACTAATCGTTGGCGTATCCGCTCGCGCAATTCGGCGGTGGCCGCTTTGGTGAACGTCACCACCAGAATCTGTTCGACCGGCAAGCCGGTTTCTACCACCAGGCGCAGATACAAACCGGCGATGGTATACGTCTTACCGGTACCGGCACTGGCTTCGATTAACTTGATGCCGGCTCGAAGAATATCCGGATCATGCAGCGGATGAACGGCTTCAGACATCGTTCACCTCCTCCAACGCGGCCACCAGCGGCGCGAACACCCGTCGCCCCCACTGTTCGAACGCTTCATCGATAGGATCGCGATCCAGGAAGGCGAGCCGGCAGTAGGCTTCCTCGCACTCGCCCGCTTGATTGTGATTGCCGAACCAAGGTTTGGCCGCCGCTTTCAGTAAATCGGTTTTCTCGGCGCGCAGCGCTAAGAACAGCTCGAAACTGGAACGCGGGAAAAACGGCAGCGGCCGCTGCAACCCTTCCCAGTATCCGGTCAGCAAGTCAACCAGCAGTGCCTCCGCCTTCGCCACCGGCCGCAGTTTTAAACCGCCTTCCTCGCTCCACCAGTAGCTGACAGGCGCCACGCCTTGCGGCTGCACGACGCACAAGGCCAAATGGTTAAGCCACCAGTCCAGCAGGAATTTCGTTCGCAAGGCCCCGTAGCGATAGGAGTACCGACCTTGCGGGCTGAGATGATTAAGCGCTCCGCTGAGCCGGAACTCGCCAAGTGCCAACCGAAACGGTTGCGGCGCTAACAGCTCGCTCGGCAGAAAACGCGCCAGGCTACTAGCAAAACGCTGAGCCTTGCCCGCCTCGCGGCGCAATAAAACCTCTCCCGCTTCGCCATGCGGCAAATAGCCGGTGGCGCGGCCGAGCTCTAGCAAATCCGTTTCGCCGTGGCGCGCCGCCGCCAATAAATCCTGCCCTAGCGCCCAACGACTTAAACCGTCGAGCGCGAAAGGCTCGCGGGTATCCAAGAGCCCGTCTTTGTGATCGAAGCTCACCCCCAGCCGTTGCTTCAATAGATATTCGCAGGGATGGGCCCAGAAACGGCTCAATTGCTCCAGGCTCACATCGCGCCATTCCGCGCTCGGCTCGGGCAGAGGCTCCGGCACGAAGCTTTGCGGCTCCTGCGTACCGCGCCCGCTGACCGCGCTGGCACCGCAAAGATGCTCGGCGTAACTGAACAAGCGCACCGATTCTTCCTGCGCGGCTTGCTGGAAGTAGGCTTGACTAAACGGCTGCAGACGGTGCTGTGTCACCAAGCGGGAACGCAAAGCCCCGCCATCCTCGGCCGTCCAGCCGAGTTCGATCATATCCAGCAGTTCATCGACCAGTACCGATGGCGGTAAGGGGCTATTGTCGCGAACGCTTTGCCCGATATAGCTCAGATAAAAACACCGGCGGGCCGACAGCAGCGCTTCTAGGAACAGATAGCGGTCTTCGCCGCGCGGCGAGCGATCCCCTCGGCGAGGCTTCTGAGCCACCAGATCGAACCGGCCGGCCGGTGCTGACGCGGATACTCGCCGTCGTTCACGCCGATCAAGCAAACCACTTCGAAGGGAATGCTGCGCATCGGCACCATCGCGCAGAAGGTCACTCCGCCGCCAAGAAAACTTCCCGCCCGCCCGGCGGCCGACAACGCTCCCCGCAGATGACTCAACACGACCGCCAGCGACAACGCTTCGTCGCAACCGCCCGCCTCGACCTCGGCCCGCAGGTCCGCTAATGCTTCGCGAATAGCCTGTAGCGCGGTTTCCTCCCCCTCATCGCCGAGGAAAAAGCGCTCCAGCACCTGATTTAATGCCAACTGCCAGTCGGCGGCGCTGCGTTTGCCGGCCAGGCTGGCCGGCAAACGAAACAAGTTCTCCAGAAACTCGGCCAGGCGGCCGGCCAACTCGGCAACGCCGCCTTCGACTTCATCGAAGGGTAATGTCCCCGCAAACAAGCGCCGTTCATCGCCCGGCAACGCATAGCCGAGCAACATCCGCCGCAAGCCCGCACGCCAGCTATTCGCTTCCTCCGCCGGCAACTCCAGCTCCGCCCGGTGCGCGGCATCGACGCCCCAACGGATACCATTACGCCGGATCCAGTCATGCAAGCGCGGCAGCTCATGCTCGTCTATATCGAAGCGCCGCTGCACGGCGGGCAGCGCCAGGAGGCTGGTGACCTGATCGGCATCGAAGCGGCTTTCCACCAGTTCGAGCAGTTGCAGAAACGCCTCCGCGACCGGCTCTTCGGCCCGTAGACTACGGTCGGCGATCGTATACGGAATCCGATGCGGTTCGGCTGTCCCGAACACCGCTTCGATGTAAGGCACGTAAGCTTCGATGTCGGGCGTCATCACCACGACATCGGCCGGGGTCAAATCGGGATAACCGTCAAACAACGCCAAAAGCTGGTCGTGCAGGACTTCCAACTCCCGCATCCGGCTATGGCAATTATGTACTTGCACCGAGTTGTCGGCAGCTGCCAGCATCGTCCGCTCGCCATCCTCGCCCCGGTTGCGCAGCTCAAGTATATCCAGCTGTAAACCGCCGAGCAGGCTATCGCCGGCCGGTGGCTCGTACAAAGCCTCTTCTTCCGGCCCCTGGTCGAGCAGCAACTCGTGAAAATCGCGCCCCTGCCTCCCTAGGGAAGCCAGCAATTTATTCCCCGTCGCCAGATAAAGCGCCTCAGGGTCGGCATCGGCGGCTTGACGGTAGATCTCCCGTTCCGAGCGCAAATCGCCCCAGTAGTCCTCGGTCGGGCTGAGTAAAAAGAGATGAATCGGAATGTGGCGACCAAGCTCGGTCAACAAGGTCAGGAGCGGCGGCGGCAAATTGCTCAGGCCGAACACGGAAAGCCGCGCGGGTAGTTTATCCGCCGCCACCTCGCCGCTGCGTAATGCCGTCAAACACCGCTCCAGCAAGGCGGCGCGATGCGCACCGCCCGCTTCGGTCAAGCGCCGCCACAAGCGGGCCTGCCAGTGGTCTTCTTCACCCTGCTCCCAGGCCAAGATCCAATCCGGCCGGTAAACCAGATATTGGTCGAAAACGTCGGCTAAGCGGCGTGCCAATTCATAGCGGGCCAGCTCGTCGCCACCGTGGAGATAATGCGCTAATGGCTCGAAGCCGGGCTCTTCCTTTAGCTGCGGCAACACACTCATCAGCCGCCAGGTTAGAATATCCGGGTTGTAGACGGAGCGCTCCGGCACTTCCGCTAGCAGCGTACAGAAGAGCTCCCAGGTATAAGCCGCCGGGTAAGGAAAACGTAAGTTCGCACAGACGCCGTTGCGCTCGGCCAGACGCAGGGCCAGCCAGCGCGCCATTCCGTTGCTTTGTACCAACACGGTTTCCGGTGCTAGCGGCGAGCCGGCCGGCATTTGCGTCAGCAGGGCCAACCCGTCAGCCAGACTTTCCAGACGGTTGCTATGGTAGAGCTGGAGCATATGCGGACTACTCAAACCTGCTGCATACAGCAAAAAAACGGTTTACGGTCGATGTCGTGACTCAAGAATGCCTAGGACGCGCCCGCCGAAGGCGAGGTCTTCTACTTCTTGTACCGATGATACGCTGTGAACCGAGTTTTTTCAGCGAACCAAGAGACACGTTTATGAGCCTGGTTCCGGCACACAACCTGGAAAGGGAAATCGAGATCAAAAAGAGCCGCTTTATCGCACGTGCGGTTCCCGTCGCCGACCGCGAGCAAGCGATGGCGGCGGTGGCGCAAGCGCGCCGCGACCACCCGACCGCTCGCCACCACTGCTGGGCATACCTACTCGGGAAGCCGGAATCGGCCAGTGCCGCCATGAGCGACGACGGCGAGCCAAGCGGTACGGCCGGCAAACCGATACTGAACGTTATTCAGCACAAACGAATCGGGGACGTTATCGTGGTCGTGATTCGTTACTTCGGCGGCATCAAACTCGGTGCCGGAGGGTTGGTGCGCGCCTACGCCGGTGCCACGGAAGCCGTTTTGGCCGACCTCCCGCTGGTCGAGCACCAACCGCGCATCAGTATGCAGCTGGCGCTCGACTTTGCCCAGGAACAGGCGGTGCGTCACTGGGCAAGCGCTCACGAAGCCAGCGTCGGTGCTGTCGACTACGGCCAGCGCGTCGGCCTTTGGCTGACGCTACCGGAAACCGCCGCATCCGAACTGACGGCTTTTGCCAAGCGAACGGCATCGAGATCGTCGCCGGCGGATAAAGGTCTTTTGCCCGGCGGGCCCCTACACTATAGTTAGGCCCATCAATTGCTCAATGACGAAACAACGCCCATGGCTGCCCGACTACTGAACTTGGCCCATCTCCCCGAGGACGAGATCGCGGAGATTCGCGAGCTGCTCGAACAACACAACATCGACTTCTATGAAACCCCACCCAACCGCTGGGGCTTCAACCAAGGCGCCATCTGGCTGCACGATGCCAACCAAAAACCGGAAGCCAAGCGCTTACTGGATGAGTACCAGCGCGAACGTTTGCGCAAAGCGCGCGCCGATTACGAAGAGCGCAAACGCGCCGGTGCGGTAGAAACCATCGGCGACCGTTTTCGGCAAAACCCACTGCGCTTTGTGCTCTATATCGCCATCATCGGCGCCATTCTCTATTTAACCCTAATGCCCTTTATCCACCTGATCACCGGCTAGCAAGCGATGGTGGCCGATCGCCTTTCACTTTGCCTGCGGGAGTACTAGCTCGCGAAACCGACGATATGGCAGCCACCGCCGCCTTAATCCGCGTGAGCTGCCGCGTCGAGCCAGTCTAGATACTCCGCATAACTGGCAAGCCGCACCATACTATTCCTGATCGGGGCGCTTAAACCGAGATAGTAGCGACGATGGCCTGCAATCGCTTCCGCCGGATGCAGGTAACGCTGCCACTGGCCGAACTCAGGCCGGTAGAACCCGTCCTCCGAGGGAAAGGCCGGCACGACCTTACGCTGCTGCAACTGCTCGGCCAACTCCGACGGGCAGTTTTGATCGGTGGCAATCTCCCACTGCGCTTGCATATCCTCTTCGGTGGCCACCACCAGCCGTCGTATCTCGCCCTCCGCCGTCAAGCAAACAAAACCGGTCGGCTCCGTGGTTAGATAATACTCGACCAGCGCCTGGCGCCGGAGTAAATCCTGAAAGTACGCCTGAAAGGCAGGGTCAAGCAAAAGCCGGCCGGCTCCGCTTGCAGGGTACGCGCCATAAATCGAGAGGTGGCACGCAGATACTCGTGCTGTAGCTCGCGGACGGTGGCGTTGATAAGCGCAGGCGCATTGTCGGCATTCTTGCGGATAAAGCGGTCGATCAGACCTTCGTTAAACGCCTGCACGGCAACTTTCTCGTCGACCACCCCGGTGAACAGTACCTTTTTCACTTTCGACGCGCGCAAGCGCCGGCAGAACTCCAAGCCGTCCATTCCCGGCATATCGTAGTCCACCAGCACCACCGACACTTCGCGAAAACGATCCGGGTTGGAAACCTCCCGCTCTAGACGGGATACGTCGCAGCGAATCAGATGCTCGCACCTCGCCGCATCCTTACCCTCGTAAGACAGCGAGAAGCACCGCCGGTACAGCGGTTCGCGCTGCTCCGACTCGGCCAGGAAATCCAGCGCCAGGCTAGGCGAGCTGAACAGGCGGTAAGCAAGGTCGTCGTCCAGCTCCAGGCTGATCTTGGCAAGAAAATCCGCATCGTCGTCCACCAAGGCAACCGTGGTAGGAAAATGATACGGCAGCACATCATCCGTTTTGCTCGACATCGGCGACCCTCGGCAAAGTCAAAGTAAACTCGGTGTATTCGCCATAAACCGATCGGCAAGCGATGTTACCACCCAGAGTCTGCATCACCATCTTCGAGAACGACAAACCGACACCCGCGCCCTGCTCAGCGCTCAAGCTCGGAGGGTTTAAGACGCGGCTTACCCGCATTCATCAGCAGCATATCGATCATGCAGGTGGAATAACGCGCTTCGCGGTCGACCCGCTCCAATAACCCGCGCAACAGATCGAGATGCGCCTGCCGTACCCGCTTCACCGGCAACCCTTCGCGGCGCGTTAAGCCTCGGCGACTTCCTCGCGGCTGATTTCGATGCGGTGCTCCGGACCGACCACGAGTCGCCCGTTACTGCCTGGGCGCAGCTCGTAAATGACTTCCGCCGCATCCATCTCCGTGGGGCTGGCGAGAATCGGCACGAAATTCAACGAACGGGCCAAATCCACGATCCGCCTTGCATTGCGCTCGTCCAGCGCGGAAACCTCGTCCAGGTAAAACGGCAGCGATACCTCCTGCCGACTCTGGAATAAACCGCGCAGTAGCAACACAAACAGTACGACTTTGATGGTGATGGTCGTCCCGTTACTCTCGACGCCCTCAAGCTGGTGGTACAGATCTTCCCGCCCGTCCTGCCGTACCACCCAGAAGGAAACGGTAAACAAATCGGTCAGCGACAAGGCGGCCTGTTGGCGTAAAATCTCGCCGATCCGCTCCTGCGCCTCTAGCAAGGACAGCGTGTTGCCCTCGCCGAAGCTTAACATGCCCTGCTCCGCCGTCTGCTCCGCCAACACCTCCAAGGGCACCAGGCGATCTCGCTCGGCATTAATCTCCACCCGCAGCTCGCGCAAGTTGGAAATCGGCGTGCTGCCGATTTGCTGGTTCAACTGCGCGACGCGCCGCTTCAAGGCCTCAAGCCCGTCAATCAAGCGCTTGATTTCATGGCTGATATGCTTAACCAAGCCCTGCCAATCTTCCTGCACCGACTGGCGCCAGGCTTCCGCCGCTTCCAAACGCTCGGCAAGGGCGGCAAGAGTGGCCGCCTCGTCGTCGAAATCGCCCATGAACTGCTCGTGGTACGGGCTTTCCCGCAGCAAGCGCAGGCCGTTGTGAATGTTCTGCGTCAACTGCATCTCGTCGAGCAGCGCCTGCTTCAAAGCCGCTTCGGCCGACTCCAACGTCTCCGGCAGATCGCCCTCGCCGTTCGGCTGCCAGTCGAACATTTCCCGCCGCCGCTGACACAGTTGATCGATTTCCTGGTTACGGCGATTTAAAGCCGTCAGGCGGCCCTCATGCTCTTTCACCGCCGCACCCAGCTCGGCGCGGTGTGCAAAGGCTTGATTGCGTTGCGCCTCCAGTGCCTCAATGGCCGCCTTAATCGCGGCTTCCTGCTCGCGCAAGCCCTCTAACTGCTCCTGCCACTGCGGCGCCTGCGCTAAATCGGCCTGCAAGGCTTCGTACTGGCGTAACTGTTCCGCCTCGACGTCGATGCCCGCTTCCAACTCAGCCACTTCCTGCTCCAGCGCTTCTCGCCGCTCCGCCGCTTCCAGCGCTTCGCGATCCCGCTGCACGGCCTGCTCCAGCTCGGCGATTTCCTCACGGATAATCGCCGGATCGCTATAGCGGGCAAGATCGGGCGCTTCCAGATCGGTGAGCGAAACACTCAACACCTCGTCGCTGTAACGCTCCGCTTCGATGCGCGCTGCCAGCGCCTCGACACGAGCAGTCAGCGCCGCCTCATCGTGCAGCTCCAGCGCTCCGTCGGTAACGCTTTGCCCCAGCAGATCGGGGTTGGCGAGGGTAAACACGCGAGCGAGCGTTGCATCGTCGAAACGCTGCCGCAAGCGGCTCGCGAGCGTCGAGCTGACCTGGTTTAAACGTTTCTCCGACTCGGCCAAACGCCGCTCGTTCTGCGTCAAGCGGCGGCCGACACTGGCCGCGCCTTCGCGCTTGCCCACGGCAATTTGTTCCCGCAACTGCAAGGCTCGCGACTTCATATTGGCAAGCTCTTGCTTGACCAGCTCGACGACAAAGTGCTTAAAGCGCTCCCGCCGCTCGGCAAGCCCGGCCAGATCTTTCTCCACCGGCCCGAGTTGCCGGCCGATTTCGGTCAGCCGACCCTGCTGAGCGGTAATCTCCCCGCCCAAGCTCTCGATACGTTCGCCCACGGCAGCCAGCTCGGCCTCACGCTCGGCGATACGCTCATATAACAAGCCGCGCGCTTCTTTGTACTTATCGACGTAGCGCTCCCACAACAGCGGCACCCGCCCGCGCACCGCCTGCCGCCGCCGCTCGTCTTCCAGCACCGTGAGCACCTGCGGCCGGGCGGCCTCAAATTGGCGCAGACTCTCGCTGCGTTTGCGCAGTTTGTCGTAAACGCCGGCATAGTCGCGATACAGGTCGATGCGCGGCACCGGGATTTCGTCCCGGTTCACCTCAATCAAGAGGTCCTTGAACTCGGCCTGGGTCATTCGCTCCAGATTGATCAAATAGCCGAATAACTGAATAAAGTGCTCGTACTGCTTCGCCTCGCGCACCGGCACGATACCGAGCTTGGGCAGTTCGCGCCGATTACCGACGCCGGTGAGCACCTGGCGGTATTCGTTCGGCTCCAGCTTACGGACATTACGCTCGGCCAGCGCCGCCTTAATAAGCTTCGGATCGCGAATCTGCTTGCCGTCGAGAAAGTCCTCCGGGCGGTATTCGCCGTCGAACACCCAGCGCTCGAAGTCGTAGCCCTGCATCTTGCCCAAACCGCGGATAGCTACCGTCTTGATACCTTCCGAGGTCATGCACTCGAAGATGACGAACGAGCGATCCGTCGTGAAGTAAAAGCGTCGCGTCTCCTCGCGGCTTTTAGAAAAACTCCACTTGGTTTGGCGGTCGATGTAGAGAAATTGCAGGGTCGCGATCAGGCTGGTTTTCCCTGCGTTGTTATGCGCCACTAAGTGCCCCGAACGCCAGAGATCGATCTCGGCGTAGTCGTACACCCCGCTATGGATCAGAATCAAACGCAGCGGCCCGTTGATCGTCATGCTTCATCCTCCTCGGCCAACTGCGCCTCGATCGCTTCCACATCGGCTTCCCGATCCGCCTGGTCGGCCGCTTCGGCGACTTTCAGGCAATGGTCGAGGAAGCGATAGGCCGGCGCGAGGTACTGAAACCGCTCCCCTTCGAGCTTTCGCACGAACCCAAAACGCTCCAGGCTGTTGACGATACTCGCCAAACCCTCCCGCGTCAGCTCGATGTCGAGCTGTTTGAGGTAGCCGATATAGCGCTCGCGCTGCAAATGCGGCAATTGATCCAGCACCCAGCTGCGCTCGAAAAATTCGCTCTCGACGTTATCCACTTCTTCCGCCAGCGCTTCGACAATAATGAAGGTAAATACCGCCAGCTTGCGCACCTGCGGAGTCAGCGGCTGATCGGTCTGCCCCTCGAAGTAGTAAAACCCGCGGGAATCGGACACCAGCCGAAAACCCAGGTGTCGAAACAAGTCGACAAAGGCGCGCTCATGCTCGCGCAGCGCCTGATAAAGATTGCCGCTATCGGCGGTAATATGCCCGCCCCGCGCCAGGCGCGGAAAAATCTGCTCGAGATGGGGCAAGGCGAAGGGGCTATCCATGTGCAGCCTCCTTTTCTAGGTTGATCTTCCAGGGCACCGCCTTGAAGACGGTTTGGCCGTGTCGGTATTCGCGCGGCGCGGTTTTCGGCTCGCTATTCAAATACCGCACCACATCGCCAAAGCAGCGCAGCACCTCGGCGGTACTGGCATCTTCCAAACGCTGTAGCAGCCAGTCGAGCGCGTCCTCCACCGGCGCTTCGGCCGCCAATTCCTTGCGGATCGCCGCCGGGCTGATCCGCTCCCGCCGGGCCGCCGTGTCCGCCTCGCCGAGCTTGATTTCCTCGGCCGCATCGTGCTGCGACACTTCCCATAAGTAGGCTTCCAGCTGAACTTGGTTAAACTCGGCCTCACGCCGAAACACCGGAATCGCGAACTGCTCGACCAGCGCCAACGCCGTCACGCCCTGGCGGCCGACCTGCTCTAACAACAGGCTCGCGCCTCGCGCTAGCCGGCTTTGCCGCTGGTAATGCTGATGCAGCGGTTGCAGCTCGTTCATCGCCTCAAAAAAGTGCTGCGCGATCATACCGCGCATGCGGTTAAGGCGCTTGCGCGTCTGCATAAACCGCTGTTCCACCAAGGCATGCCCCTGCGCGGCCGCCTCGCCGCGCAACAACACCGCGTTGAGCGCATCGAACTGATGCTGAATCGGCTGCGTGGTATCGATGAGTACGCGCATCGGCACCAAAAAGCGCTCCCACAAGCGCAGAATCGTGTCATAGCGCTCTTTTAACGGCGTTTGTCCGTGATTGGCCCGATGCCGCATGACTTCGTTAACAATCGCTTGCTGGTTACCGGCAACGTCCTGACGGATCTGCTCGATCTTGCGCGCAGTTTCGTCGAGCAACGGCAAACTGCCGCTCAAGCGGCCGGCTTCGATCAAGCCATCGATCTCCTGCCGCAGGCCTTCCAGCTCCGTCACGTAACCCTGAATCTGCTGCACCGACGTCAGGTGATGCTCGCGCCGCACCCAACGCAGAAAATCGGCGACCGGCAGCGGCACTTCCAAGCCGGAGCCGTCCGGTAGACGCTCCAGCAAACCGTACTCCAGCAACTGGCCGGCCAAGTACTCGGTCTGCGGCGTATGCTCGGTGCGGTGCCGCTCGATCAAGTTCACCAGTTCCGGCTCATGCAAATCATCCGCCGCCAGGAGATCCTCCAACAAGCGGTAATGCTCGGCCACAAACCGAAAGAACGACTGGGGATTGCGAACTGCCATTAACGACTACTTATAACTGTGTGGGAACAGAAGAATATCTAATGTTAACGAATACTGCAGTTTCTCGCTGCGCGGACTTCCGTGTTCGTGATCGGCTTGACTCCACCGCCCCGGCCTAACACCATCGTTTCTTTCTCTAGGCAGTAAGCAACGCGATGGCAGACACCTCGGAGCGCAGCGACTCGCCGTCGCGGCCGCGACTGATCGACAAGACAACGGTCTTCTTCACCCTGATCGCACTGGCCTCCGGGGCCGGGGTATGGTGGGTACACGGCCCATCGACCTTTCAAGCCACGCTTAACGAAGGGCTTATTCTACTCGCCTTAATCCTGCCGGTAATCGCTGCTGCAATGCTGATCGGCAGTTACGTGCAACGGTTGATTCCGCAAGCGATCATCGAACGCTGGCTTGGCAGCCGCAGCGGCCTGCGCGGTTACCTCGTCGCCACCCTGGCCGGCGTCGTCACGCCCGGCGGCCCGTTCGCGGCCTTCCCCTTGGTAGTGGCGTTGTATCGCGCCGGCGCGGCCTTCGAGATCTGCATCGTCTACCTTACCGCCTGGGCCTTGCTCGGCATCCACCGCATTCTGATTTGGGAAATCCCCTTGCTGGGCTTCGACTTCGTTGCCGTGCGCGTTATCGTCTCGCTGCCCTTACCGCTGGTTGCCGGCTTGCTTGCCCGCCGCATCGTCCGAGGGCCACGCCCATGATCACGGCTTATGTGACTGTTTTTATCGTCCTCGGCCTGTTAATCGTTGCCGAACAACGCCGCCCCGCGCCGGATCACCGCGCTGCCGTCCACGACGGCTGGCGGCAAATGCTACCGATCTTGCCGAAGCTGCCGCCGGCGATACTCGCCGGCATGTTCCTCGGCGCTTTATTGCCCGAGGAATATGTCGGCGCGGTATTGGGCGAGAGCAGCGGGCTGCTCGGTATCGTCGTGGCGACGATTATCGGCGCGGCGCTACCCGGCGGCCCGATGATCTCTTTTCCGCTCGCAGTCGCCCTGTTTAGCGCCGGGGCCGGTATGCCGCAAATGGTGACACTGATTACCGCCTGGTCCGTCCTGGCGCTACATCGGGTGCTCGTCTTCGAACTACCGCTCATGGGCGGCGCCTTCGTCAAGCAACGCCTGCTGGCCAGCGTCTTACTGGCGCCGCTAGCCGGCCTATTAACCGAACTCATTATCCGCTTAATGCCATAACCGAGAGACATCGCATGAGCAGCCACTTTTTCGCTTATTTAAGTAAACTGCGCTGGATTCGCCGTTGGGGTCTCAAACGCAATGCCATTGACGAGAATGTCATGGAGCACTCCTGGGAAGTCGCCACCCTTGCCCACGCTTTGGCGCTGATCCACAAACGCGACTTCGGTGGTCAGGTCGATCCCAATGCAGTCGCCACCGCCGCGCTCTACCACGATGCCTCGGAAGTCATCACCGGCGACCTGCCAAGCCCCGTCAAATACCACAACCGCGACATCACCCAAGCCTACAAAGCACTGGAGCGCGCCGCCGAGCGCGATTTATTGAACTTACTACCCGAAAGGTTGCGGCAGGACTACCGCGAACTGCTACTGGAGGATGAGCTTCCGGCTTTGCACCACAAGCTCATAAAGGCCGCCGATACCTTAGCCGCCTATATCAAATGCCAAGCCGAATTGCGTGCCGGCAACCCGGAATTTGCCGACGCCGCCGAAGACCTTCGGCAACGCCTGAGCGCGCTGGACATGCCAGAGGTACACGTCTTCCTCGACACCTTCCTGCCAAGCTATCAGCTGACCCTGGATCAGCTCCTGAATCGGAAATAAGCCGACACCTACGGCGGCAAAGCCAATCCGCCGCCGTAGGCTTCGCTACTATTAATAAGCCGCCTCCGGCGCCGGCTGCCGAACAAGCTCAGCCCGCACCTCGCGGAGCTTGGCCTTAATCCGCTCGGCGTTCTCCGGCCCCATGCGCAACAACACCTTCTGCCCCGCCGAGAGCGATTCCAGCTCCCGGTCCGCAAAACGAAAGCGCACACTCGGCTGCACCAACCTCAACTCGCCTTCCGGCAGCGGCGTTTCCAGCAAATGATCGATAACCTCGATCAGCCGGTTGTTGAAATACGCCTCGGGGAAGCCGATTTCCTCATACGCTTTTTGAAACAGCGGGTAGTACCGCACATAAGCCGCCACCAGTTGCTCGGTATCCAGGGCTTCTAGATTTTCCACCACCGGCCGGTAACGCTCGAAGTTAGCGGAAGCGATACGGAGGGTTTCATCCTCGCCCGCGGTGGCAAATTCGCCTTCCACCGGACGCGCGGGCAGAAACCGCTGCGGCAGCTGATCGTTCGGCAGGTTATCGACCGTCACCACCACTCGACGGACGAAACCGCGCAACACCAACTCCAAGGAGCCGTCGCCCACTAGCTTCGCCAGCGCACGCTCCATCTCCGGGTCGCTCTCATCGAGCTCCGGTAACGCCTCCTCCTCTTCGCCCGGCGCCTGGGCAAGCTCCGGGACCGGATGACGAATCTGCGGCACCGGCTCTTCGGCCGGCACTATCACTGCCCCGCGTGTGGGCACATAGTCAATAAGATCCTCGTCCGAGTCGGAAGGAAACAACCACCAGCCGACACTGACCAACAATACAACTACAACGACGGAGAACAGGCCTTTTTTCATGGTGACCCCACCGTAGATTTAACGCCACAACTACTCAGCATACCTCAGACCAACGATACAAACGGTGCGGCAGCAATCACAGTTTGAACAAAGGCGTTGAGAAATGCCGACCGACACCTAACTGTAAGAAACCTCTGAGCAAGCCAACAGGTAGAGGAGTAAGGACGCCATGTTCGGCAAAGACACCGATCTGGGCACAGATTTAACCAAGGCCCTGCAAGGAATGAGCTTTCCGGCGAACAAAGACGACGTCGTCAAACAGGCCGAGTCGAATCATGCCGACAACGAGCTAATCAACATGCTCAAGCAATTGCCGCCCGACGTTTACCAAAACATACCGGACATCGTGAAGCGGGCGGCCAGCTCCGATGCGGCGGGGTCGATAGCCGGCAAATTCACCCGCCATTAAGGGGACACCGAGGGGCGGCTAGAACAGCCTCCCCTCAGGCCTGTCAGGCGCGCCGCAACAAACGGCTTTTAATCAGCTTACGGACCCAACTCCAGCGGTTAATCACCAATGCCAGAAAAATCAGCAAACAGCCTCCGAATTGCGCCCAGCTCATCACCTCGCTGAACCAAACGGCCGCCAGCAGCGCCGTCCAAATCGGCTCCAGCATCATAATCACCGCCGCGTGGCTAGGCGTCGTCAAGCCTTGCGCGTACACCTGAATGAAAAAACGCAGCGTCGTCGCCAACAACGCGCTGGCCAACAACCAACCAACCACCGCCAACGGCACCTCCGCCGGCCAGGTTTCCACAAACGCCGACACCAGCAAGGCCACCACACCCACCACCAACAACTGAATCGCCGTCAGCGGCACAGCCGGCACCCGCGCAGCTACCCGTGAGTTGATATTGAAAAGAAAGGCGAACATCACCGCCGCGGCAAGGAAAAACGCCTGCCCCAGCTCAATCCGAAACCCCTGATTCAGTGACAACAACCCGAACCCTGCCACCGCCACCGGCAGCGCGACCCAGGTACTCGTCGGCGGCGTATCGCCATACACCCAACGAGCAATCACCGGCACCAGCACGATCCCCAAGCTGGTGATAAAGGCACCCTCCCCCACATGCGTGGCGAAGAACAAGCCCATAATCCAGCACATCATCGCCCCGGAGAACAAGACCCCAACGGCGAAGGCTTCCAACAACGTTCGTCGCGGCAACGCCCGCAACGCCGCCCAACCAAATGCCACCAACACCACACCGGCCAGAAGAAAGCGTAAGCCGAGAAACAACAAAGGCGGCATGCCAAGCAACGCCTCCTTCGAAAACACCCAACCGGCCGCCGCCAATAGCGTGACGACAAGCAGCAACACGTCGGCCTTAACGTGGCGATCCATGGTTGGCATAGAGACTCCCGCCCTTTCGCAGTAGAGGCAGTACCTTACCGCATTCTGCGTTTCGAAAGATTAAATACCCGATTCAACGTAGGCGAATTACCTACAAGAAGATCATCCATTGCTTACAGACTAATTCTCGGGCCGGTGCCACACTTGCCAACATGAATGGTGACCCGAAGGACCGGGAAAGGAAGCGCACCGCCAAGGCTGGCTTAGGGACAGGAAGCCCACAGGGAATCGATCAACAATAAGAAGCGGTGGGGTACTGCCGCCGTTCTTTCAGGCCAGGGTGTTTTACACCCTGGCCTTTTTTATGTAATCCGGCCGCAGCTACTTTTCTATACTTGAGGCTCCATAAGCGAAGGGGCAAGATAACCGCCTTACGGGTATTCTGCCAATCGTAAGGAACAGCAAGCATGACTAGCCAAGTGGCTTTCCTCGGCTTAGGCGCCATGGGTGCGCCCATGGCCAGAAACCTCGCCAATGCCGGCTTCGCCACAAGGGCCTGGAACCGAACGCCAAAGCCTGTCGAACACCTCGAAGCAAACGGCGTCGCCGTCACCGCCGAACTGGCCGCAGCCGTTGCCGGGGCCGAGTTCGTACTTATGTGCGTGCTCGACGACGCCGCCTCCGAAACCGTGCTCTCTCAAGCCCTGCCCCACCTGCAGGCCGACACGATCGTACTCGACCACAGCACCATCGGCGTCGATACCGCCCGCCGCCTCGCCGCGCAAGCCGCCGAAGTCGGCGTTCACTATTTGGATGCACCCGTCAGCGGCGGCACCGCCGGCGCCGAAGCGGGCACGCTCAGCATCATGCTCGGCGGTGCCGCCGCCATCGTCGAACGTTGCGACGCCGTCCTTAACGCCATCGGCGCCCGCTACCAACGCATGGGTCCAAGCGGCAGCGGCCAAGCCACCAAACTCGTCAATCAACTCCTAACCGCCGTCCACTCCGCCGCCGCGGTCGAAGCCCTGAACCTCGGTCGCCAACTCGGGCTGGAGCTCGACGCCTTGCAGGACATTCTCAGCCGCTCCTTCGGCGCCAGCCGCATGCTTGAGCGCACCGTACCGGAATTACAAAAGGGGCAATTCCAATCTGCCTTTACCGTCGACGTACTGAGTAAAGACTTAGGCTTGATCGAACGACTCGGCAAAACCACCGGCACCCCGCTCCCCTTTGGCGAAACGGCCTACCGCCTCTACCGCTCCGGCCAGCAAGCGGGCCTCGGCGGCCTGGACGCAGCCGCCCTCGTGCGCTTACTGGAACCGAAGAAAACTTAAGACCTATAGAGACCCCCATGCCGCACCTCATCGCCAACCTCAGCCTGCTGTTTACCGAACATCCTTTTCTGGAGCGCTTCGCGGCCGCCCGCCGCGCCGGGTTCGATACCGTCGAGGTGCAATTCCCCTACGAATTCCCCCTCGACGACGTGCGCCACGCCCTCGCCGACAGCGGCCTTCGACTGCACTTGATCAACCTCCCCGCGGGCGACTGGGCAGCGGGCGATCGCGGTATTGCCGCCGACCCCAACCGCATCGAAGCATTCCACCAAGGCGTCGCGCTCGCCCTGCTCTACGCCGAAGCACTCGGCGTCCGCCACCTCAACTGCTTAGCAGGCCGGCAGGTAACCACTCCCAGCCGCAAGGTGCAATGGCAAACCCTGCTCGCCAACCTACGCCATGCCGCCACCGAGCTGGCCACCATAGACGCCACCTTACTTGTCGAACCCATTAACCGCCGCGACATCCCCGACTTCTTCCTCGGCACCAGCCAAGAAGCACTGCAACTCATCGCCGAAGCCGAGGTCGACAACCTCCGCCTGCAATACGACATCTACCACATGCAGCGCAGTGAAGGAGAACTCGCCGAAACCCTACGCCGCGCCCTCCCCCGGCTCGGCCACATCCAGCTCGCCGACAACCCCGGTCGCCACCAACCCGGCACCGGAGAAATCAACTTTCGGTTCTTGCTAACGGAACTGGACCGGATGGGCTACCGAGGCTCTGTATCGCTGGAATACAACCCGCTAGGCGACACGGAAAGCTCCCTGAGCTGGATCGCAGAACACGGCTTTGCCCTGCCGGGCAACTGAAACCGGCGCGAGATACGCCGTTTATCGATCCGCTTCCTTCCGCCAGCGCTCAAGCTCCTGCTCGCACAGCACTGCGGAATAATTTCGGTATCGGCTTAGCTATTTCCGCCGCCCTCTGGTTCTGTGGCTGGCTTCAAATTTGGACAAATCGTGCGTTCACACAGCTTGCGGCAAAAAATCTCGACGTCCTAAGTTTGGTTGCGCGGTGACGGTTTCCAGGCAATATTGGAACGTCACAGAATCAAGCAGATATGTTGTCTGCTCGCATGGTGCCCAATTAGGCGACAATGGCTAGCCGGGAGGCCAACCTATCGGCCTGCTCAGCGAATTTCTTCGCATTGGACTTCCGCAACTGCGCCAGATTGTGCAGCTTCCAACGGATGCCCGGCAGTTGCTCAAGGTGCGTAACGCCCATCAACGGCCAATCCGGCTCGCCGGAAACCAGCGAAAGCAGGAATTGCCTTTCGTTCTCATCCAGCCCTTCCGGAAGTTCGCGCATCAAGCGCTCGCGTGTGGCAAGCAAGGCATCGAGCGGTACTGGTTCGGCGGTCATGCCCTCGAAGTTGCGCCGGTAGTCATGCCGGATATCCCGCAGTTGCGGAAACAGCACCTCGTGCACGGGCCGGTTGTGACTGACCAGGTAAACGACGAAGGCACGCCGGATACCGGGCGTGATGCCCTCGTGCTCGAAGAGCTGCATCACGTCAAACAAATCGCGCGGATGCTGTCGGTCCAATGCGGCGACCAGCTTGCCGCCATAGAGATCCTCCAGCGACACCACCGGAATATCCAGATCGGCCATCAAGACATCGCGAGCAATGGGCGCCAGAGAAGCTTGACGCACAGGTTGCACAGTACCGCGCAGCACGAAGTTCGCCTCGATCTTGACCTCAATGCGGTCTCGGCGCACGAGGAGCTTGGTTTCTCCCGCTTCGGCGATCGGTGCGTACGTCTGGAATCCGCGCTTATTCAAGCGTTCGGCGGCCTGCCGGATGGCGTCGTTAATACGTGTCAGCGCCTGGTCACGCGGCAGAGTATGGTCGGTGAAGACCAGATCGATATCCACTGACAGGCGCGGCATGTCGCGCACGAACAGGTTGATCGCCGTGCCGCCTTTGAGTGCAAAGGTACCATCCACAAATACCAGCGGCGCAACTTGCGTCAGCAGACGCGCGGTGTCGAGATAGACCGGGTTCATGGCTTGAGCACCAGCAGGCCGTCGCCGGACCGGGACACCCAGGGGCGGTTACTGCCCGTCGGCAGTTCGTCAGGGTCAAGTTTGGCGGCCCAAGGCAAAGAACTTTCGCGACCAAGCTGGAGACACAGCCGGACAGTCTTGACACTCTTGCAGTGTTGCAGCAGCTCACGAAGCACATCGGCGCGCAGGCTGTAGGCGCTCTCGATGAGCTCCCCGGCCTCCTGCAACGACTGGCGTACCCCAACTTCGCTCAACAGCTCCAGGAGCGCCCTTTCCGGCGACGAGACCTGCGGCGCCCCGCTGCGCTTCTCGAATGGACTGACGTGCAGCAAAGCGTCAGGATGTTCGTCAAAGAGGCGCTTGCGGTGGTACTCGGCCGGAAAGCGCTCGGTGAACCAACCTGGCAGATGCCCAGGAGCCCAGCCATACAGTTGCAACACGGGCTGTTGCGATACGTACTGGCGTACGCCATACCAGTCGAGGGCTGTCTTGCCGCCGACATGCAAGCCAACAAGCTTGCGTTGCAGCAGCAGAAGGCTGGGATGCAACGCCAACGTGTCGTTAGGACGGCAATACACGCCGCGTGCGAGCCGCATGAGCCAGCCCGACCGGACATAGTAGACCGCCAAGTCCGCGGAAATGCCCAATGCAGCCAGGTCTTCTGACATCAACGGCGCCCCTGGTGTCGACCGGGTATAGAGCGCATTTAGTTTACTTCTGTTAATCGTAGTCATACCACGATTAATACACCTTTTCCAAAATCAAGTCTATTTAACTTAGACACAAATGTCGTAGCTAAGACACGATAATAATAACTTTTCCCAAAAGCCAAGCCCGCTCCCTATCCCGCCGGGCGAGAAGAAACCGAATTACCATGCTCTCCTCAGCCGAAATCCGTCCGGGGCCATGAGCGCCTTCGGCATGGGCGATTTCTACGAGTTGTTCTACGGGGACACGCGGCGTGCGGCAGACTTGCTCGACATCACCCTGACCCAGAAGTGGCGAGTCGGTGGCCATCTGTGAGCAGATCGGTGATCCAAGTACTGCGAAAGGGCCGGTGGAGCGCAAGGTGGTGCGTATCGTCCGCCTCGGTCACATCCAGCTCGCCGGCAGCCGGGCAAGCGCTTTGGTCACGTCCAACAAACGCTGCACTTTGGAAGCTAAATAATCGAGGCCTTTTTGGGTAACGTTGAAGTCCAGGTGGTAGCGGGCGGCAATCGGTCCTTAACGGGTAAGTCTTTCGGTTCGATCAGCGGGCCGATGTTGCTGCCTATCAACACGCGCCCCTCACGCTTGATGTCGAGGAAGAAATACCGGCCTTCCCACAGGCTTTGATTCACGTGGCTAAGGCGATGAACAATCGGCCGGACCGACGCCGAGAAGTTCTGCGCGTTCGTGCCCAGTACGGCATCGCCTGATCAATATCGCGGACGACGAAAGCGATCTGGCGTATCTCCCCGAACAGCCGACTCATTATTCTTCCTTCAGTGGCCACCGCAGACATTCATTCTTCATGCATAACGCGGTGTTGAGCCGACGGCCCGCCGCAGGTGGGCCGGTCGGCTCGAACGCCTGGTTATGCTCTTCGCTGCCACCGCTCTGGGTGACGACTGCCATGCATGACGGCTAGCACGATGACCATTGTTTCGTGTATTCGGTAGTAGATGCCGAAGGGGAACTTATGGATCAGCGCTCGCCGGGTGTTGCGGTGGATGACGGGATAAAGATCCGGCTGCTCGCCAATGCCCTACAGCGTGCGAAGCACTTCGTCGAGAAACTGCTGGCCAAGCCCCTCGCGTTGACGTTCATACCACCGTGCAGCCTCTTCGACGTCGCGCTCCGCCTCGCGACGCAACCGGACGTCAAAGCTCATAGCCGCTTGCGGATCCCTGCAAGCACGTCCGCGGCGGGCCGACCAAGGTCACCATCCGCTTCGAAGGTATCAAGGCGCCGGTCCAGCTCGGCGCGCTGCTCATCGGTAAGCGGCAGTGCCGCTTGGTCAGCCGCGATGCTGTCCCACAGCTCTTCGACAAGCCGTATACGTTGCTCGATACTCAGATCTCGTAGGGTAGGATTCATACGCGCCTCCTAGTTAATCCTACAATAGCTCGACAGAAGCGAAGTGGGAACATAACGCAGGACAAACTGGAGCCGAACAGGGTCAGTTCTCACATTGCCACATCACACATCAGGAGTGTTGGATTGTGAGAACTGACCCCGAGTTACGGGCCTCCTCCAGACCCCGCCTCACGACAACGCCCTTGCCCTTCTCCTAGCCTTCGGCTCTGCGATTACCTGGCAAGAGGACTTCCACATCTCTAGTTCCGTGCCATGCTCGGCACACACGTCAAAGCTGAGCCGCGCCAGCTTGCTGGTGTCGGCTCAAGCGGCTTGTTGGGCTCACCTCAACAACACCGACACGACCAGCGAAGCAACTACTGACACTGCTATACCAACAATCACGACCCAGCGGACCTTCTCATCTAACTCATAGCGACCTTGGCCTTGACCTAACGCGAAGACTGCTATCGGGAAGAACCGCGTACGCAACATGTTGAGTATCCACACAAGAGCCGCAAGGCCCGCAAACACTGCTATGACGGCGGCTGTAACAAGAATAGCGCGCCCGACTTCCACTGGCTGTGATTCGCCGGAGCCGCCGCTTACCGTGAGGTTTAGGACTGTGAACGCGAAGAACACGACGGCCAAGACTAAATAAAAAAAGTCGATGCGGGAAATCGGGGAGTACCACGGTTTGATGCCATCGAAAACCTCACCTAGGGTGTTCTTCGCCGAAACGACAACATCTTCAGGGCCGTCTATGGAGACCACAATGGACGATGAATACCGCGCGCCGAGGGTTATAGACGCGCGACGCTCAAACTCCTCGTCGCGAGCGCTAAACGTCAGCGAATTAACCGAGCGTGCGCGAGGATTTTCATAACTAGTCAGCTGATCACGAGAAGTAAAGGTCCGCTGAATACCATCTGCACACGATGCTTCTGCCGTAGTCGGCCCACAGGCCTGCTCAAGAATATCCCACAGCCGGCCCGCGTACTTGGGACAAAGAACAAAAGCATGTTTTTCTTCAAATTTTGCTGAAACCGTCATTATATCCTTCCTACCCAACGCCAGCCACGAGCCGTGGCTGCGAAGCAGCCGTCGCACTCCAGGGCTTTGTTAGGCCTCTTGGTTCTGCTGTTCTTCATAACCCGAGGTCACTCTGGCAAAACCTTCAGAAGTTGCTCCTCAAGATGGGCAACGGCTCCGTCGATTCTCTCTAACAACTGATCGACTTCACCGTAGCCCACCTGCTTTCTATGCAGAAGCACGTCCAAGGCCATACGATCTATGCTACGCCAGTAAGCTGAGGCCTCAAGCTCGGGCTCGCGAGAGAATGCTAGGACCTTCATCGTTGAGCCTTCCCTCGGGACAGAATGAATGTCCCTCGAAATCCGGTAGAGCTTGATGTCATTGGTCCCCACCCAGTTGTCTACCGCGAGTTCGAGGTTGCCGACTTTTAGAGTCGTACCAAGGTCTTCCGAGAGGTTAGCGCCGCTGAGCCAATGCAAGTCCATAGCGCCGTTGAAAGCGAACTGTTTGCACTTGCTTAAGCTGCCCTGCAGCTTCTCGTGAAGTTTTCCTTTATGTCCTTTCTCCCCACGCGTACGCGCTCGGGAAGTCGATTAATTTCGCCATCCGTCAGGTCCCAGAAGGCGTACTTCGCTATCTCAAGCTCAAACGCGCTGACGATGCCAAGCATTCCGATGATGCTGTGGAGGTAAGCTTCGAACTTCGCCTCGGGGCTCAAGGACGAATAAGTTCGATTTATGCTCTGCATTTGTAAGAGAGCGACATACGCCCCGCCGTAGGTGCATCTGGCTCCTTCATTAAGCTCGGAAAACTCGACCTTTCTTTCGGTCGACGACCCGTCATACGCCCTGTGGGTAGCCTCTATGTCGTCCTTGTGGCCCGGCCAGAAGACAGCGCAGAACCGCTCGTACGCCAGTTTGGCGCCCCCAACTCGGCAATCTGGCATCTCATTAACGCCAATGGCAGAGAGAGCGACCGGCGCGCTTTGCAGGATCTGAACGAGAGGAAGAAGCCCAACCTCTTCGGCGTCTCGCAATGTCGGCTCAGGCGGCAGCTGCTCCATCCTTTGGAGCGAGCAATTATCGAGGTTGATTTGAGCCACACGCCCGGTCGTCAGTAGGCTGGCCGCGTACTCCGGCGTAAGTGTCCGATGGACCTCTTCAGGATGACGGCAAGGCTTTATGAAGCGTATTTCTTTGTTCTCTGGCAATGAAAGCACTCCGTGAGGCGATGTCATCGAAGGGCCTAACGCTGCCAACACGCGCAGCTTTGGAGTGGAGGCGAAGCCGCAACGGAAAAGCTGTCGCCGTGCTTGGCTTGGTTAGCGCAGCCCATATTCACAGCTCAAGTTTGCCAATCTTCTTCTCCAGTGCCTGAATATCTTTTAACCAGTCGTCTGGAGAGTGTAGATTGTTGTGCTCTCTGTACTTTAGAAACCCATCTCTGGCAGCCTTGTATGCTTCCAGTGCACTATCTTCCTCACCTACTTTCTCGTAAGCTGCCCCCATCTCTTTAAAGAACAACGGCGTCATGATCTGAATAAATTTGGCCGATCTATCTAAGCCTATGATTTCCTTGCATAGACCTATAACTTGCTCATAGGCCTTTGAACGCTTCGCTTCTTTTAGGTTTTTTCGAAGCTCCTGCCATTGGTCAAACTTCTCCTGGTCAAATTTAACTGCCACATGCTTCAGCCCAGTTTGTAATCAGAACACTACCATCTATATGGCAGACCTCGGCGGCATTAAATCCTTTTATCATAGGGCTTAAGGTTGCCGCTTTCCTCTCGGATCTTGTACTGACGGCGGATCATCTCTTTGCCTTCTTCTAGCGATATCCCGAGTTCTGCACAGTGACCAGGCAAAATGGATTCACCGCCTCCGTCTCGATATGCTAAGTAAACGCTCTCTTCAGTCGTCAATTCAATATCTGGCATTGTCCTTACCCTCAGCTCGATATAGCTCGTTAACAGTGATTAGGCAGTGCGCTTTATCATTGCAAAAACCGCGCGCTTCATGATTCCGCGCTTTTGTTGCCACAACGCCCTACTTATATTTTTTGATTACCAACACTTTAGCGAACTTCCGCGCTCAGCACCATGTGTTCGGCTGACGGCTATGATTCGCGCCAATAATAATACTGTACATTCAGATAGCCACTAAAACAGGAAGCATAGAAATGGCAAGGAAGGCACAGCCGCGTCTGCAAGATCAAGTTCGCGCTGTGATGCGCGTCCATCGCTATCGCATTCGCACAGAAAAGACGGACTGGTGGGATTCGTTACTTCATACGCTTTCGTAACAGGAGGCACTCCAAAGCGTTCCAGAGCGAGTGGGCAGCCAGTCGCTTCAGTTCTCTTCACGCCTCCAGCGAGGCTGGCCCACGCTTATTCCTGAGCTTCCTTTCGCAAGCGCTCCAGCTCCTGCTCGCACAGCGCTTTCGTTACGTCCAGCAGACGCTGCACTTTGGGGGCTAGGTAATCGAGGTCTTCTTGAGTAACGTTGAAATCCAGGTGGTAGCGGGCGGCAATGTAAGCATTGTCGAGTAGCTGGAACATATCCCGCTCTAGCTGCGTGGTGCGCGGGAAGATCTCTTCAAACACCGGGCCGTATTTACGTGCGCTGAGGGCAAGGTAGTCCAGCAAGTGCTCGTTGGGGCAGTACAAGGTATGGACCAGGTGAATGCACTTGTAAGCGGACTCGGTAGCTTGGTTAAGTAAAAAGGACGCGTGGCGGAAATCACCTTCGGTTACGTAGAACTCATAGCCACGGAAAAACTTCTTGCCGGACCCATACCAGTTATCGAAATACTCCCGCGCGATCCGCAGTCGATCCTTAACGGGTAAGTCTTTCGGTTCGGTCAGCGGGCCGATGTTGCTGCCCAACAGCACGCGCCCCTCGCGCTTGATGTCGAGGAAGAAATACCGGCCTTCCCGCAAGCTTTGGTTCACGTGACTGAGGCGATGAACAATGGGCCGGACGGACGCTGAGAAGTTGTGCGCGTTGCAAAACTCATAGAGTTGCCGCCCCAGTTCTGCATCCGATTCCGTGGTGCTATCCGGTACCACGACCAAAATATCGTAATCCGAGGCGTGTCCCGACCACCGCTGCGGGGCTAGGTCTTTCTCTTCCTTGTAGTCCCCTCGGGCATAGCTGCCGTAGAGAATCACTAGTTCCGGCTGCACGGCCTTGTCAATTAGGCCGGCGATCTGCTCTAGTTCCTGCTGTTTCTCGGCCGGCAAGTGGCTTAGCGACGTGCGCATATCCTTATGGCCCAAGCGGTTATATTCCAGCGGCGGCATACCCTCGCCCTCTTCCTTTTTCGTGGTATGGGGGAAGCATTATGTAATAGTGCCATAGGCAAGGGGAGAGGCACAGACCGCAAGCGGAAGGAAGCAAACTGTAAGGCTTTGCTTCCGTTCGACGCCTTAGTGGCCATTAGTTGAAGAGACCGCGCATCATGACGGATAAATTGAGCACTTAAGCACTGAAAGCAGATAACACTCCGCTCCAGCTGATTTCCGGCGGGAGGAACGGGGTCTGAACAGTCAAGTTGGCGACCCAAAGCAGATGTTGTCCACCAGAAGGTTCTACGGTTCGGCAACCGATTGAATTCGAAGGCATAGGACTTGCGAAATGGTACAGCACTCGTCGCCCCCGAGGGGGTTACGTTCAGCAGGAAGCACGGCGGGCTTGGGTACGGTGTTCGTGGTGCTGGCGGCACTCTGCTGGGGGCTATCGGGCGGGATCGGCGGGATTCTTACGGCCGAGGGTTGGAGCCCGGTTGTGGTCTCGTTCTACCGGGGCGCGATCGGGCTGTTGTTCGTTCTCCTCTGGCTAGCGTTGCGCCCAGGCGGCAGCGGATTGGCAAGTAGCCGGTTATGGTTCTGGTCAGTGATCGCCGGGGTGGGCGTAGCTGGCAACTTCTCCTTCTATTTCTTGAGCATCGCGGAGGGCAGTGTCGCGGTTGCGGCGACCCTGATGTACTCCGCGCCGGTGTTCGTCTATCTCGTCTCCTTCGCGTTCAGGCTCGAAAAACCCACGCTATTCAAATGGGCCGCGATCGCAACGGTGATGCTTGGCGTCGTATTGCTGACGGGTATTTACGAGATTGGAGCGGGCGACGTCACGCCCATCGCTGCCGGAGCCGGGCTGCTTTCCGGACTGTCCTATGCGGTATTCATTTTCGGCTTCAAGTATGCAGCACCGCACGGCAGCCCCCAGGCGATTCTCGCGATAGCGTTCGCGGTACTCGTTGGCATACTTGTCTGGTTGGGCGATGCCGAGCAGACGGTGGCGGCGTTGGGCACGCCGAGTTGGCCGCTGTTCGTGGTGTTGGGAGTACTTGGCGCCGGATTATCCTTTATTTTCTACATCGTCGGCCTCAACCGTACCGCACCCGCCGTAGCGTCAATTGTGGCGATGGTCGAACCGGTAAGCGCTTCGCTCTTCGGCGTGGTGGTTTTAAACGAAAGCCTGACCGCAGTACAGATTTGCGGTATGGGACTGATTTTGGTGACGGTTACAGCGCTGAGCGTATATTCGAGCGATTAGAACGAGACTCATACGACCAGAGAGCACGAACGGCCTATATACTTAGGCCCTGCTAGTTAAACGTCTACTCAATCTCTACGGGGAGTTCATGAGGCGAATTTTTGGCGACGTTGACCTGACCGCTTTCTGGAATGAAAGCGAGTACTACGCTCGCGAGTACACCGACGATCCGCTCACTCCCGAGAAGATCAGTTTGGTCGAAGCAGCGCTTGGCTACAAACTTCCGGCGGCTTATATCGAACTGATGAGCAACCGCAATGGCGGAGCGCCGGTAAAGAACTGCCATCGCACGGCCCACCGCACCTCCTGGGCCTCCGATCATGTCGCCGTTACTGGATTCCTATCGATAGGCGCCGCCAAAAGGTACTCGCTCTGCGGTTCGTTTGGCAACCCGTCCATCATCGAGGAATTGGGGTACCCACCCATTGGCATTTACTTCGCGGACTGCCCGTCGGCGGGACACGACATGCTCTGTCTGGATTACAGCTCTTGCGGCCCAGAGGGCGAACCCCGCGTCGTACATGTCGATCAAGAATGGGATTATGCTGTTACTCATGTCGCCGCAAGCTTCGAAGCTTTCGTACGCGGTCTCGAAACAGCAGATGGCTTCCCTTTGGATTAGGGCTGGATGACAGCTGAAGGTTATGCCAAGTACTGAGAGCTACTCCGCATGAGAAGGATGGAAGCGTTAACGCAAGCTATGGCTGAAGACCTTTCCAGCATCCTGCTTGCCAATGGCGTAATCGCTGCGTTGCTCCCTGACGTAGTTCCGCTCTTTCGCCAAGCTCGCATTACCTCGGGTTCGGTAACGTTATCTCCAGGCGAGCGCTGGCACGAACTGATGGTGATCCGTCAAGGCATTTTCAGGCTGTACTACTTGAACTCCGCAGGCAAGGAATCCAATAAGGGGTTTTTCAGCGAAGGACAAATTCTTGCTCCAATGACTCGATCGGCCATTGAGGAACCCTCGCTCTTCTTCGTTGAAGCGCTGACCGATGTTGAAGTCTATAGATGCTGTTATGACCAACTGGCTGCGCTTCTGAATCAGCATCCTGACGGCAACGACTTTTTCCACCGTCTGGCCGAAGGCCTGCTAGAAGACAAAATTCGACGCGAAGTCATGTTTCTTCAGTTAGATGCGAAGGGCCGATATGAGCGGTTCGTAGCCGATTTTCCCGATCTTCACGAGCGAGTACCGCTCCGCCACTTGGCCTCTTACCTTGGCATGACGGATGTAACCCTGTCTCGAATCCGGCACGCGAAAGGCTGACTTATCAAATGTTAAGGTGCCAACCATATGTCTCTATGGAGAATGCTCCTGCCAACCTCATGAATCAGGAGCTTTACCAATGGCATTTCAACGTATTGTCCAAGTACTTATGGCGGGGGTGGCGCTCTCAACTTCCGCTTTGTACGCCGAACCTGTTGAACAATCCAAGTCAGCTTTAGTGATGATTGAGTATCAGAACGAATGGGTTTCGGAAGAAGGCAACCTGCGAAACCTTCTCGTTGAGGACGAGGAGCGTTTCAAGTCAGCCATCCATAGCTCGAAATCTTTATTGGCGGCCGCTCGAAAACAGGGAATAGCAACCATTCACGTGACGCTAAAACCTGATACCCATTACCGTATTTTTGGCGATGCGGCCTTTGGCCTCAGAGCCGCAATACCTGCCGCCAATACCTGGCAAGATGATATGCAGGCTATCCATGCCGATTTCGCGCCGCTTCCAAATGAGCATGTTATAACGGAGAGGACGGGGGCTTCAGGATTCGCTGGCAGCAACCTGGATAGCTTTCTCCGGAATAACGGGATCGATACTTTGTTTTTGGCTGGGTTTGCGACTCACGTGTGTGTGGAATCGACGCTGAGGGAAGCCCACGATAGAGGTTATCGGACCTTCGTGGTCACTGACGCCACTGCCGCCTTCACCGCGGCGCAGCAAATCTATTTTGAAAATGAGGTGCTTCACCATTTTGGCCGCGGGATTAGCGCGAAGCAATTTGGAGAAGTGTTCGAATAATAGCGGTGACAGCATTATAGGGTCGCGTGTCCAAATGTGCCGGCTAGCATGGGTTCCACATATGGACACCGGCCGCATAGCTTTACGGTATCTCCCGGGTAGCAATAGTGCGCGCTCAGCTCTTCGCTGCCCTGATGGCTTCGGCTTCGGCACCGCCTCGGTTCGAACCGCTGCGATTAGATAGTCGACAAACGCTCGAACCCGCGCCGACAGATGTCGGTTCTGCGGGTAGAGCACGTAGAATGGGCGCGACCGCCCTCCTGCTCGCTGCATGACTTCAATCAACCGCCCCTGCCGGGTCGCTTCTGCGGTCACGAAATGGTAAATCTGGAACAGCCCTCCGCCGGCAATCGCCCATCCGACACCGGCCAGGACGTCTTCGTGCACGCGTTGCCTGCTCTGGAAGCTAAAGTCGATGTCATCGCCATTGGCACCACGAAAGATCCATGGCATGGGGCGGCCTGTGCTGGGCATGACGAACTGGATCAAATCGTGCTGGCGTAGATCTTCCAGTGTCTGCGGCCGGCCTTTGCTCTTCAGATAGGCGGGCGCGCCAAAAACGCCTACGCTTGCATCTTCGAGTTTGCGTGCGACAAGCCGCGAATCGCGTGGCTCGCCCAGGCGTATAGCTAGATCGTAACCGTCTTCTACAAAATCGATATT
This sequence comes from Alkalilimnicola ehrlichii, assembly GCF_003399765.1. Lineage (GTDB taxonomy): Bacteria > Pseudomonadota > Gammaproteobacteria > Nitrococcales > AK92 > AK92. The sequence continues at coordinate 79,620 of NZ_NFZV01000016.1, forward strand.
ACGATTGGAGACGTTGAGCTCGATCTCAACGCCAGGGTATGCCGACCTGAACCCAGGCAGCAGCGGTACTAAGCGGTGATGCCCGTAAACGGTGCCCACGCTTACTCGCAGTAGACCTTTCGGCTGACTCTGCTGCCCGGTGATAGCGCGCTCGGCTTCGGCGATCTGGTCAAGCGCCTGCTGACACTGCGCGCGGTAGAGTTCGCCGTCGCTCGTGAGCCGAACACTGCGCGTTGTACGATTAAAAAGCCTCACGCCCAATCGAGATTCAAGTCTGCCGATGGAGCGGCTGACCGAGGCAGGTGTCACGCCAAGCGCCTCGGCAGCCGCCGTGAAGCTGCCTAGCTCGGCTGCTTTGCAAAAGAGCTCGATACTGCCGAGCTGAACGGTGTCGAACGCACGCGCCACTTATTCCCTCGTGTAATCAAAGAAGTTCACTTATGTCAGTTTACCCGCTCCCGATGAATCAATAAATTACTCTTGCGACGCGGCACAGTACATTGCCGCCTAAACAATCGCTTGCAATCCACCAGGAAAAAAGAAGATGAGAAAGCTGATCCGGGGTCTTTTGGTTTCATTTATATTGGCGACTTCAACTGCGGCTGGTGCGACTCCCAAGGCTGAAGTCCTCGTCCTGCTCTCCGGCGAGACGGCCCTGCCTCTAAAAGACGGGCAGGCTTCCCGATTCCCGGCCCTGACTGAAGTGGAAAGGGCTGCTACAACTAAAGCGGATACCTCGCCATTTATTCGTCTGAGTTAACGATTAACTTGCGCGAGGAGGCCTTGTTACCCAACAACCAACTCGTTGGCTGCCAATCTACGCGCTCAAAAGCGCAACATTACCGGGAGAACTCGACATGACTCCGAATATTCTGATGATCGTAACCTCCAACTCCCGCATGGGCGAAACCGGCAACCCGACTGGCCTGTGGGCCGAAGAGCTGGCCGCGCCCTATTACGCGCTGGTCGATGCCGGTGCGAAAGTCACCTTGGCCTCCACCGCCGGCGGACCCGCGCCGGTCGATCCGGGGAGCATCAAACCGAAAGGGGAAAACGACCCGGTCGTCGAACGTTTTCTGGAGGACACCGTATTACAGGCCCTGGTTGCCGACACCTCTAAAGCTTCGGACTTCGATGGTGCTCAATTCGATGCTGTGTTCTTCCCGGGTGGCCACGGCACGATGTGGGATCTACCCGTCGACGCGGGGGTAACGGCCGCCGTCGAGCGCGCCTTCGCCGCCAACAAGCTGATCGCCTCGGTCTGCCATGGTGCCGCCGGTCTGGTCACGGCAAAACGCCCCGACGGTCGGCCTATCGTCCAAGACCTGCGCGTGAATGCGTTCACCAATGCCGAAGAAGTAGCAGTGGGCCTGGAGAACGTGGTGCCCTTCATGCTGGAAACTCGCCTGCGCGAGCTCGGCGGCCAGTTCGAGGGAGCTGCCAACTGGCAGGCGTTTGCCATTCATGACGGCCCGTTGATCACCGGGCAAAACCCACAGTCTTCGCACCTAGTCGCCGAATTGCTGCTGAAGGCACTGGGCACGGACTCGAACGCATGATTTCCTGAGCCTGTAGCGATATGCTAATTCGCTATGCATGTGCACCCGTGCCCCCTTCAAGCGAGCCGAGGTTAGACTAGCGAATGGGTATCCCTTCCTGCTTGCGCCGCCTTCGCGGCCAAAGACCGGGGTCGTCCGCCCTCGTTGTAAGGAGCTGACGGCATGACCCTAGACGGCATTCTCTCGCTTGTGCCTGAGTATGTGCAGGTGGTTACCGAGCGGCTGGCAGTAGCGATCTTCGCAATCACCGGCGCCCCAGGAAATTAATCAGCGTCTCCCTAGTGGCCGCGCGCAAGGAGATGGACCCGATCGGCTTCGTTTTTCTGGGCACCGTCACGGGCATTGGCGGCGGCACTTTCCGCGATTTGGTGCTCGGCGCCCCGGTGTTCTGGACCCAAGAAACGGCCTATCTGTGGACCTGCATCGGCGCGTCGCTAGTAACCTTCTGGGCGGCGCGGCTACTGGCCAGCCGCCTACGCGCCCTGCTGTGGTTGGATGCCGTCGGGCTTGCTATGTTTGCCGTGGGCGGCACGCAAAAGGCCGCGCTCCTGGGCGCGCCGGCCGTTGTCTGTGTGTTAATGGGAGTGATGACAGCCACCGTCGGCGGCTTGCTGCGCGACATCATGGCGGGCAGTAAGCCGCTACTGTTCCACCGCGAGATTTACGCTACCGCCGCTATCGCCGGCGCGGCGACCTATCTGGGGCTACGCCATGCAGGCCTGGATGAGATTGTCGCTGCGCTGGCCGGCTTTGCCGCCGCCTTCGGCGTGCGCGCTTGCGCCATCGCCTTCGGCTTGTCGATGCCGAACTACAAGCAAAGCTAATCCTGAAGGCGAAGAGCGACGGAATCGTTTGCTGTCCGCCCTCCGGCTCTGGTCAGTGCGTAGTGGCGAGCTGTGCGGCAATGCTGCTCAGGTCATAGTAGCGACGCTCCTCGGCAATCCTGTCGCCGTCGAGCCGGCCGAACAAACCGATGCTCATAGCCACCCGCTTGCCGCTAGGGGCAAGTTCGCCGTCAGGCGTGATGAGCGGCCCCTTGTGCGTGCCGGTCATAGCGATCTCGCAGGCGTAGCGGTCGCCCTCCTCCAGTATCGCTCGCATTTCCACCTCCAGATCCGGGAAGGTGCGGAGCCAAGCGGCTAAGTCGTCGCGGATAGCTTCGCGGCCCCGGAGGGGTTCGGAGTACATGGGATCATGGACGACGGCATCCTCGGTATAGCGATCTGTCATATCGGCAAGGCTATGCCGTTTGAGCGCCTCGACTTCCTGGCGCACGACGTCTGTGGTGGACATGTTCGGCCTCCGTGTCTGCATGTACGCCCGCGCCGGTTGGCCACGGACAGGTTCTCAGTGCGGACGGCCATGCATCACGGCAAGCGAGGAAGCCGAAGCGATAGCCGTTTATTGGAATCGCTCAAGGTGATCCGCCACAAACCTCTCGAACGGGATCGGAGGATGCCCGGTCACCGTCTCGACGCCCAAGGCTAAGCCACGTCCGCTCCCCTCCCGGTATGCTTGGAATAGATCAATCAGGGCACTTGCATAAAAGTCCGGCACTCCTGCCGAGGTCATCGCCTTGAAAGCGGCTGCATCAGGAACAGGAACGTAGCTGACGGGTTTCCCGAGGGCATGAGAAAGGATCGCGGCCGCCTCAGCATAGCTTATCGCCGCGGGTCCGGAGAGTTCATAGGCCATTCCATCGTGGCCGGGGGTCGTCAGAACCCGTGCGGCAACCCGCGCGACGTCTCTGGCGTCGACATGACTGATGCGTGCGTCCGCGGCAGGTTGATAGATGACGCCGTGCTCCTTAATGGTGGCCGCATCGTGAATGAAGTTTTGCATGTAGCCGTTAGGACGGAGAAACGTCCACCCGAGGCCGGACTCTTCGATCGCGCGTTCCACCGCGCGATGCATGGATGCGATCTGATACTGCTCGAGCGGCGCGCCCCACGCCGACAGCTTGACGACTCGCCTGACGTTGGCGGCGCGAGCGGCATGCAGCAGGTTCAGCTCCCGTTCGCCCTGTCCGCGAACGCCGGTGCCGAGCAAAAAGACCGTGTGGATGCCGTCGAGCGCCGGCGGCAACGTGTCGGGTACAGCGAAGTCTATCGCCACGCTGTCGATGCCGGCACGATGGGCCGCTTCGGCTTTCTCCGGCGAATGATAAGCGGCGCGAAAGGTACACCCGTCCGCCCGCAGGAGTTCGGTCAAGATGCTCCCGATCGTGCCACCCGCTCCCGTGATGAGTATGGACATAAGGCCTCCAGTAAAATCGACGCTTCAACGTCGTGACGCTTGGCGTCATAAGCCTGGACAGTTTTTCGCGGCCGAACCATATCTAAACGTGCGAATTTCTGACCCAATCGTCCGAGCGATGGATTTACTCAGCGGTCTTCTATCCGATTTGCGCCTCCGCGAGAAGGCGAGCGCAACGATGCTCTTGAGCTCCCTAATTCTTGTTTGTCAACGAATAGCCGTATCGGCCAATGCTTAACCCACTATTATTTCCTTAAGATCTTCAATCTGTAAGAATCGAGGCTTGTTCTTATCGAGAGACCCGCTGGACATCATGAAAACGGATATTTCCCACCTGCCGGATAATAAGCAGCGCGAGCTGCGCTTGGTCGTAGAAACCATCACTGCCTTGGTGGACGTGGAACTGATCATCCTGTTCGGTAGCCACGCCCGCGGTAATTGGGTAGAGGATAGCTACGTCGAAGGGCACATCACCTACGAGTACCGCAGCGACTACGATTTGCTGGTGGTCACCGATCTGGTACGGACGAAGAAATCCAAACCGCTATGGAGCAAGGTCGAGCAACGACTGCATAAACATCCGGCCTTAAAGACCTGGCCGAATCTGATGGTGGAAGACTACCGACCGCTGCAAAAACGCTTGCGGGAAGGGCATTATTTCTACTCGGACATTTACCGGGAAGGTATCTTGCTCTATGAGAGCGGGCGAATTGAGCTAGAGCCACCGGGCAAGCTGGATGCCGAAGGGCGCCGAGCGCAAGCCGAGGAGGACTTCGAGTTCTGGTTTGGCAGCGCCCAAGGGTTCTTTAATCAGTTTCGGCTTGCCCTCGATAGCGGAGAGCTGGCCATAGCGGCTTTTCTGCTTCATCAGGCTACTGAGCGTTTCTATAACGCGGTTATCCTGGTCTATACCGGCTATAAGGCGAAAGAGCACAACTTAGAAAAACTTATTTCGCACGTCTCTCGTTGCGATCCGCGTTTTTACCGCTTTTCCCACAGGTTACCGACGACGATAAGCGGCGCTTCAAGCTTTTGAAGAAAGCCTATATCGATTCTCGTTATGACAAAAAGTACGCGGTTACCCGCGAGGATCTAGATTGGCTCGGCGAACGTGTGGAAAAGCTGCAAGCATTGGCGGAGCAGTCTTGCCGGGAGCGGATTCAAAACTTTTAACGCAGGCTGAGGCATAGCTGGTTATCGGTAAGCGCAAGGCGTTCGGCCGCTCGCGGCCGGACTCCTGCGCGCGCCACAGAGGCGAGGAGACTCGGTGGAATGAACTTCGGAAAAACGACGCCGATCCTTCGTATCTTCGATGAAACGAAGGCGAAGGAATTCTATGTTGGATTCCTGGGCTTTAAAGTGGATTGGGAGCACCGGTTTGCCGAGGGAATGCCGCTGTACATGCAGATCTCGAAGGATGGCTGCATTCTGCACTTGTCGGAACATCATGGCGATAGCTGTCCGGGCGCGGCTCTCCGCATCGAAACCGGCGAGGTCGAGCGTTTCCACCAGCAGCTTGTCGCTGCGGGTTATGCCTACGCCAAGCCAGTACTTAAGGAGATGCCCTGGGGGAGCAAAGACATGTCGGTAACCGATCCGTTCGGGAACAAGCTTACCTTCACCAACTCGATCGGCACCTAAGGCGTGAAACCAGAGCCCGATCTTAATCGGCGGGCTTCGGCCCAAATTGTGCTCGCCCCGTTTACCGCTCTGGCGGAGCACGCTAACTAATCGCCTTAACGAGAGAAGACACTCTATGACCGAGCTGGTCCTCACCACTTTCGATTGGGTTCCCGAGATGCCGCGGGGCTATGTGCGCGATATACGTGTACGTTGGGCATTGGAAGAGGCCCGGTTGCCCTACAGCGTCGAGAGCGTGCCTTTTCGCGCTCGCGCTGCCGCGCATTTCTCAAAGCAACCTTTCGGGCAGGTACCATGGCTAACCGATGGCGACATCTCAATCTTCGAAAGCGGTGCGATCCTGCTCCATCTGGGCGAGCGTAGCGACGCGTTGATGCCTACCGATCCGCGCAGTCGCAGCGAGGTTATAGAGTGGCTCTTCGCTGCGCTCAACTCGGTCGAGGCGGCAAGCCTGCCCTGGTCCCTATTCAAGTTCTCCGGCGACACCACCGAAACGCCGGGGCGAACGCATCTGGATGAGTTCCTCAAGGCCCGGCTGCAACATATGGAAAAGGTATTGGCAGAGCGCGAATGGCTAGCCGCTACTTTTTCCGTCGCCGATATACTGATGGCGGATGTACTGCGCCTGGTCGACCGATTCGACGGGTTGGCGAGACACCCTGCTTGTCGCGCCTATATCGCACGCGCCACGGACCGCCCTTCCTTCCAGAAGGCGTATGCGGACCAGATGGCGCATTTCGCGGCGGCAGACTAAGAAAACCGGCACCTGTTTTCACTACAGATTACGCATCCTAATGAACACAAAGCACTAGACCGCGGCTACGGCGGACAATTTCGCCACCATTGAATTTCGCGTTGTTGCCTACCGAGGAGATCAAGATGCATCGTCGTTTTTCGCGAAACATTGCTCCCTACGTCGAAGCGGAGTTGGCTAATGCCCGCCAGGCCAGGCTAACCGACGATACGGCACGGGAGTTTGCGCATTTGGAGCGAGCCCATGTGCTTGGGCAAGAATCCACCTACTGGCACGTCAAGGTTCATCTGCTGATGCTGACGTGGGCCATACGCAACCGTTCAATTAGAGAAATGCTCGGCCAGATAGTGCGAGTCGTTGGCGCGGCCACTAAAACGGCGCTCGGGCTAGTGCCACAAGGTAATACCGGTGGCGCGAATGTCAGCCCGTTCAGGAAAATGCCCATTACCCCGGATTTAGCCGCTTTGCTTCGCAAGGCGAAGTCCGGCGTATAGCAAGCGCTCGGACGTCCCGTTTTAGTTCCATGCGGTTTAGATGGGGGCATTAAACAGCCCCATCTAAACGCCCCCCCAAGCCGAGCGCACTGACAATAAAATGAATCAGGCCACGAATTCTCGTGCCTCACTTCCTGCCTCGGGGCAACCGGTCCAACTCTCCCCCTTAGCGCAACAATTAAGCGAAGCCGCCCAACGCTCGGCGGAACGCGACAGCACCTTAAGCCATCGCGCGTTAGGAGAGCAGGGCGAGTCGCTGTTAAACCAGATCCACGGCAATCATTACCATACCAACAAGGCTCGGCACGACAGCGAGGTGCCGAATACCGACGGCCCAGCGCTGCTGGAACGTGCTCGACAGGCCACGGAGTTCGTCAATAGCGCCAATACCGACGCCGAAACGCCCAACCCGTTTGCAGGCTTATCGCGCGAACAGCTATCGCTGATCATCTATGACGACAGCGGTACGTTTACCGTTAACGAACGCCGGGCGGCTCATCACGAAGCCTATCGGCAAGAACAGGCCTGGAAGCGAGCCGTCGTCGATAAGGCTATGGACGAATATAATCGCACCGGCAAGATGACCAACTTCTATACAGAAGTCCTCGCGCATTATGAATCCCTGCCGCCTATCGAGCAGGCGCAACTACCAGCGAATTACAAAGCCGATCTGCAAATGCGAATTGCCGATCAGACTGACCGGCGACCGAGTGCCGAGAACAACCCGGACAATCTCTTCTCGCTGTTAAACACCGTCTTCGCCGACACGTTCGTACGACGCTAAAGTCCGGGATACACAAGCAAGGATCGTTGGGCCGTCCGCACAGGCAGTCCGCCATCCGCGCCATGCACTCCCGGCTATGCGGGCTCCTAACGTGGGGCGACCCGACTGCCAGCCTCTATTGCTGGAGCCGGGTGAACGATAACGACTTCGCCTGGCTCCAGCCCATCGACGATTTGCGCCCGCAAGTCGGCGCGCCGACCGATACGCACCGGTCTTAACTCGGCCCGCCCGTCGATAACGACGAAGCTTGCCCAACCCTCGGCCCGCCGAAACACAGCCCCTTCCGGCACTTGTAGCGTCTCATCGTCTTGCCAAAGAATGAAACTGGCATCTACGTGATAATCATCGCCTAACCGCTCCCACTGCTCGCCTGGCGAAAGCAAGTCGGCGATAACCGTGACGCGCTGCTCCTCGACGCCCAAGGCAGAGACTTCGGTGAAGCCAGCCGGCTCAATGGTGCGCACCGCTGCTTGCAGGTCCTCCCCACCCCATCGCAGTATCCGTACCGCCATGCCCGGACGCAGCCGAACGGCATCCGCAGACAGTACGTCAACGGCGATCTCCAACACAGCCGGATCGCCAATATCCAGTAGCGGCTCCCCTGCACTCACCACACCTTCGCTCTGTCGCCGCAAGGCGAGCAGCCTTCCCCCTACCGGGGCGGTGATCGTTACCGTTTTGCGGGGGCCGCTCGCCTCCGCCGGCCATTCGCGCAGGAGTGCTTGCGCAGCGGCAAGTTCATGGCGGGCAATATCGCGGTTGAATTCCGCCGAACGTAGGTTGGCACGGGCTTCCAATACCGCCGCGCGCGCTTGTTCGAACTCGATTTCGGCAACATCGTCGGCGGCGAGCTGCCGACGAACGCGATCGTAGCGGCGCTCGGCGAGCTCTGCCACAGCAGCCGCCGCCTCGCGCTGGGCACCGGCTTGTTCGACCCGCGATTCGGCGCGGTCCAGACTCGCTTCGGCCTCCGCACGCGCTCGCGCATCAAGCGGCGCTGGCTGCGCGGGCGCAATGCGGGCCACTACCTCGCCCTGCTCCACGCTGTCGCCAACGCGCAGGCCGATTCGCTGCAAGTGTCCGGTGACCGGCGCTGACACCACATAGCGGTCCTGCACTCGGCTCACGCCTTGCCGATCAACGGTGACGACTAAAGGCGCACGTTCAACCACCGCCGTATCGACCAAAATCGGGCGCGGACGAAACGCTAATGCCAATAGCAGCACGACGAAGGCGCCAATAAGAAAAATCACAATGCGCTTGCGCGAAGACACGTTATTACTCCCGAGCCTTAAGGGCGGACACGATGTCCAGCCGGTCGAGCTGGCGACCTACCAACAGAGCCGACAAGAGGGCCGCTGCCAACACTGTTGCCGCGGCAATTCCGTAAGTCGACGGTTCAATGATCACAGGTATCCGGTAAAGATCGGATTCAAAGCCCGCTAGCATCCAATGCGTCAAGCCTATACCGATCAAAAACCCGGCAGAATCGCGAGCACGGTCAACAACATCAACTCCCCCAACAAGATGTAGGCTACTTCGCCTTTGCTATATCCAAGCACACGCATGCTGGCCAATTCCCAAGCCCGCTCCGCCAAGGCAATACGTGCGCTGTTGTAGACCACCCCGAAAGCGATAATACCGGCCAGCAGAGTGATCACCAGGTCGAGCACCCCGGCCACATCGCCCATGGTCTGCTCGAAGTTCTGGATCGCCAATTCGCGCCGACTCACTGAGGCGATCCGCGGCATGTCCTCCAGGGCTCGGAACAGCGCATCCCGCTCAGCTGGATCAACCGCTAGATAGGCCCCCGAAATGGCACTCCCTTCACCAAGCAGTCGGTTCAGCCCATTCAGGCTCATATACCCATTCGCGCCGAAGTACTCGTGCACCAGCCCGGCGACGGGCACCCAAAGCTGAGGACGGGTGCCCTCCAACACCTGAATCTCGACCAGGTCACCGCTTTCTACACCCAGCATGCGACCCAGAAAATCAGTCAATACGATGCCCTCATCCGGCATTCTGATCGATTCGCCGTCAGCGTCGAGCGCACGGTGTAGCCGCGGCTCAGCCGTGAATCCCTGGATCGCGGTGCGGAAGCTACGGTGCCCGGTACGCAGCTCGACCGGGACCGTGCGAAACGGCTCTGCGTAGAGCACGCCAGGCAAACTGTGCAGGCTGAACAAGGCTTCGTGCGAGGTCGGTTGGACGAAAGTCACGGTCATGTCTTCCCGCGCCGCAACGCCGAAGTGAAAATCGATCACATAGGTAATCGAGTCCTGGCTGAAGCGGCCGATCATGACGATGCCCACGGCAAACGCGATACCCATTACCGACAACGCCGACTTTACCGGTTGCCGCTCAAGGTGGCGGACGATCATTCGGGTCGGTTGGTCGAGATAACGCCTGACACCAAGCCGTTCGAGTAGCGTTTCCCGGTAATTCGCGGGCGGCTCCGGCCGCATGGCTTCGGCCGGCGGCATACGCACGGCACGCCAGACGGCGCTTAGGGTGCCAAGAAACACCGCAGCCGCCGTCACCATGATCCCAATCAGTACCGTATTCGGCCGCAAAGCGTAGTCAAGATAAGGGAAGGTAAAAAATCGCCTAGCATCTGGCTCATTCCCCGACCTAACCAGATACCGAACACGATGCCGAGCGCACCGCCAAGCACGACGATCACCGCCACCATCGCCATATAGTGCAGACCGACGGCGAGATTACTGTAGCCAAAGGCTTTGAGGATGGCTATTTGGTCGCGCTGGTTGCGGATCAGTCGGCCGACGACCACATTAAGAAGAAACGCCGCAACAGCGAGAAAAATCAATGGGACGGCGCCAGTCATGTTTTCGATCTGCTCGATCTCGTCGCGCAGAAAACGGTGCGAGAGCTGCAAATCTCGGTCATGAGCGCCGAGTCCGCCGTAGGGCGCGAGGACAAGATCGAGTCGCTCGATGACTTCCCGTGCCGACACCTCGGGCGCATGCGTCAGCACCACACTGTTGAACGCCCCCTCCATGTCGAAGGCGGTCGCCATCGGCGTGCGATTCATCCATATGACGGTGAAGTGGCGAAAGTCGGGGAACAGGTCGCCGGGCCGAACCTGGTAGATATACTCGGGGGACAGCCCGATGCCTACCACGCTAAGCGGCTGTTCGCGACCGTTGAGAATGGCGTTAAGCGTAATGCCCGGCTCAATGCCGTGTTCGGCAGCAAAGGCCTCGCCCAACACCACTTCGTCAGCCCGCCCCGGCAGCGGCAAGCGCCCGGCCGTCACATAGACTTCATTAAGGCGTGATACACCCTCGTCCGGTATCGAAACGAGTTCGGCGGTGATCGGCTCGGAATAACCGGCGAGGCTGATTCTCGCTTGTTCCACTACGCGCGTCTGCACGGCGGTAACGCCCGGGAGGGTTGCGATACGCTCGGCTACCGTCTCAGGTGCTCGGTTCAGGCGAGCGAAGATATCGGCGAACCGGGCTTCGGCGTAAAAGCGTGTCTTGGTCGATTGCAGCGAATCGAGCGTACTCGCCAAGCCGATGAAAGCGCCGACCCCGGCCGCCAATACTAGAGCGATCGCGGCAATCTGACCTTTCAGCCCCCACAAGTCCCGTAGCAGTTTACGGTTTAGCGTACGCACCGGCGCTACCAGCTCAACTCCGAAGGCGGTCGCCGTTCGGCGTTCTCGTGTATGGCGCGAATACCGCCGTTACTCATGTCGATAACGCGGTGCGCCATGTCAGCAATGCTCGCATTATGGGTGATAACCACCGTCGTCGTACCCAGCTCGCGGTTGACCCGATCCAGCGCCTCTAAGACTACGACACCGGTCTTGGAGTCGAGCGCTCCGGTGGGCTCGTCGCAAAGCAATACGGTGGGATTTTTCGCGATAGCCCGTGCTATCGCGACCCGTTGTTGCTCGCCGCCCGAGAGTTGAGAAGGGAAGTGATCCAGACGTTCCGCCAGCCCGACCAGTTCGAGCGCCGCCTCCGGTTGCATCGGGGCACGGGCGATTTCTGTTACGACTTGTACGTTCTCACGCGCCGTAAGGCTGGGAATGAGATTATAGAATTGGAACACAAAACCGACGTGGTAGCGGCGATACGCCGTCAACTGGCGTTCGGAAGCTCGGGTCAGTTCTTGGCCGCGGTAGACCACCTTGCCGGCACTGGGCACATCGAGCCCGCCTAAGATATTCAGCAACGTCGACTTGCCGCTTCCGGATGCACCCAGCAACACCACGAACTCGCCCGCGTACAGCTCTAGATCAACACTACGCAGCGCGTGTACCGCCACCTCGCCTACTTGGTAGACCTTGGCAAGCCGCTCAGCATGGAAAACTACTTCCCTTTCCCGCGGACCACTGGCCTGTAAACTCAATGGAAATGCTCCAATAGCTAACTCGAAGTGCGTCACACACCACCGATGATACGTGAGAAAACCGCGAAGTTCTTCACGGTAAAGGCGCATCGCCGTATGAGTCTTGAGCTAAACTCGCTAGAGGAGCGGAAGGGACAGGCTCGGGACCAAGGCAGGCACCGTTCACTCCTGCAGGCAGCCGCGCAATTCGCGGACGAAGCGTTTGGAGACCGCAGCATCCAGACCGGACGCCGTGACCCGCAGCGCCCGCACGGGGCTGCCGATCGCGAAGACATCGCCGCGCCGAACAAGCCAGCCCTGGTGCGCCAGGTTTTCTACCACCGAATCCGGATTGGCTGTTATAGGTATCCAGACGTTTAAACCGTCGCAGGGCGCCATCGCCTGTATACCCTCGTCGGCCAGCGCGGTGACGAGTAGCCCGCGCCGGCGCGCGTAGGTACGCCCGGCCGCACGTATGCGATCCATCGCCGTCTGAGATTCGAGCAAGGCTCTGACAGCCGTCTGCAGCAAGTGGCTCACCCACGTCGTTCCAGGCGCAAGCCGCATTCCAAGGCGACGGGCGGTTTCTTCGTCGCTGGCGACAAAGGCCAGCCTCAGATCCGGGCCGAACACCTTCGACACCGAACGTACAAGCGCCCAGTGCACAGTTTCCGGCGGTACGATGGAATGAAAAGGCGTCTGCGCCAACAGGGCGAAGTGATCGTCCTCGATCACCAGCACATGAGGGTAACGCGCAAGGATGCGGCGCAGCTCGCCGGCGCGGGCCTCGCTCGTGCTACACCCGGTAGGATTGTGGGCACGAGGCGTACAGATAACGGCCTGAACACCCTGCGCAAGCGCCGCTTCCAGAGAGTCCGGCTGCATGCCCTCTGCGTCCACCGCCACACCTATGGCCTCTAGCCCCGCGGCTCGCAGCGTATTGATACTGCCTAGAAAGCAAGGGTCCTCGACGGCCACCTTGTCGGTCGCGACGAGGTAGGCAGCCAGCAATCTCTCGATAGCGTCGACGGCGCCGTGCGCAAGCGTGAACGCGTAATCCGGCCGGCAATTCGGCCCGAGACAGCGACGCGCCAAGGCCTCCAGCTCGGGGTCGATGGTCGGCTCGCCATACAGTCTCGGTCGATAGCCACGCCTTTCGAGCGCCTCTAACGGATCAGGCAACAACGCGGGATCGGGATTACCTCCGGCCAGATCTGCAAGCGGCGAGCCAGGGGAAACGCCTTCCTGCTCGCCAGCTCCCGCCAGCGACCGAATAACGGTCCCGTTACGCCCCTGAGTTTCCGCAATTTTCGCCGCCACCAACCTCCTGTAAGCGGCAGCCACCGTATTGCGGTTAACGCCCAATTGGGATGCCAGCTCCCGCACCGGCGGCAATACTTGGCCCGCCGTGAGGCGCCCGGCGTGCACCTCACGGCGGATACCCTCGAATATGTCGGCAACAGTTTTTCCAGCGATGTTCATTTGTCCTATGACAATGTATAGTTCGTCCTAGGACAATCATAACAGCTTGGAGAGACGATCGTCGTGCCGGCTTTTTCCTCCTACCCTACCGCCAGCAGGCTGGACGAGTTAAAGCACAACGTTGAGGCGATCCGCTCCCGTATCGCCGCGGCTTGTGCGCGTGTTGGGCGCGATCCGGCGGAGGTCCGCTTGCTCCCCGTGAGCAAGACGGTGCCGATCGACCGCCTTCGTCTTGCCTACGCCGTCGGTTGCCGGGAATTCGGGGAAAACAAGGTGCAGGAAGCCCACCACAAGGCGGAAGCAACGGCGGACCTGGAGGAGGTGCGCTGGGCGGTCATTGGCCACCTGCAAACCAACAAGGCCAAATATGTGGCACGGTTTGCCAGCGAGTTTCAGGCGCTGGACAGCCTACGCCTAGCCGAGGCTTTGGAGCGTCGCCTTCAGGTGGAAGGACGTGCGCTCGATGTTTTCGTGCAGGTCAACACCTCCGGCGAGGCGAGCAAATTCGGCCTTCCTCCTGAGGACGTAGTCGGCTTTGTGGGCAAACTGTCGGCCTATCCGGCGCTGCGTGTCCGCGGCTTGATGACGCTGGCGCTGCTCTCTGGCGATCCCGCACGCGTGCGTCCCTGCTTTGAGCGCCTCCGCAGGCTGCGCGAGCGCCTGCGCCAGGAAACAAGTATAGGGCTGGAAATGAACGAGCTGTCCATGGGTATGTCCGGCGATTTTGAGCTGGCCGTCGAGGAAGGTGCCACAACTGTGCGCGTCGGCCAAGCCATTTCGGTGCGCGCACCGTACCTGATAGCCACTACTGGCCTGAAGCATCCCCAAGGGAGAACGCCTCATGAATACCGGCTGGACACTCGGGCCTACCGCCGCAGCAGCTACTCCCGGGAGCGTACCTGTTCCTGTCGATGTAGTCAGCGTTCAGTCGCAGGTGGTCTATGGTCACGTGGGAGGCAACGCGGCAATTCCGACGCTAGAAAGCTGGGGGCTGCGAGTCGCCGCGGTACCTACTGTCTTGCTGAGCAACACGCCTCATTACGAAACAATGCATGGCGGCCCCGTTCCTCTCGCTTGGTTAACAGGATGGCTGAACGATCTTGAGGCCAGGGGCGCTCTGGCCCAGACCCGCGCCGTACAGGTCGGGTATCTTGGGGAGCCCGAGCAGGCGGAAGCTCTGGCGGCGTGGTGGTCGCGCATCCATCCCCGCTATCCGAACATACGGTTGCACCTGGACCCCGTTATCGGCGATGTCGACAGCGGCGTGTATACGCATGCCGGCGTTGCCGAGGCCGTCCGCGCATGCCTCGTACCTCAGGCGCACGGTCTGACGCCCAACCATTTCGAGCTGGAACAACTCGTCGGGGAGGAACTCTCTACCATTGCGGATTGCCGGCGTGCCGCACGCACACTGCTACAGGGGCCAACCCAATGGGTGGTGGTCACAAGCGCCTGTCGCCGCGACGACCAACCCCAAATGCAAGTGCTACTTGAGAGCCGCGACGGCGGCGATCACCTCTTCTCTCATACCGTAATCCCTTGCGGCGCCAAAGGAACGGGCGACCTTTTCGCCGCTGCTCTCACCGGCAACCTGCTTGCCGGCGTCGCGCTGCCGGCGGCGGTGAAGCGGGCATGTTGGACTGTCGTATCGGCCTTACAGCGAACGCACGACCTTGGCTGGGAAGAATTGGCGTTACAGCCAAGACTTGCCGCCCAGGAGGTAAAGACATGACAGCTTATCGCCTTGTCATCTGGCGCAACGACCGCCTGCTGGGACAGTTCGAAACGGAGGTACCATGGGCACGCGAAGCGATACGGGATATGCTGAAGCGGCTGCCGACAAACGAGGGATACCGAGTTAAAGCCTTTATCGCGCACGATGAGCAGCGGATTCTTGCAAGCGCCCAGGCGGGCATGAAGCTGCTTGGTCGGGAGCTGATTTTCCAGGAGCTGCCGCTCGCAAGGCTTAGTAGCAATTGTCAGGATCGGGAGTAACAATATTGGCTATAGTATAGGCCGGAGCTGCAAAATGGCACGGAAACGGCCCGATGATGACAAGCCCATGATGAATAACAGCCAACCGAAGTTTTGGCGTGACCCCCGCATGCCCCATATGGAGCTACGTCAGGTCGAGGATGGCCGGAACGTCTGCTATGCGCCGCACAGCCATACGCAGTGGTCCTTGGGCGCTATAACCGAGGGCGAAAGCACCTTTCGCTATCGCGACGACGAATACGCTATTCGCGCCGGTACGTTAGTGCTGATCAACCCGGACTGGGTCCATGCCTGCAACCCCGTCGATAATCAGCCTTGGGCTTACTCGATGCTGTACGTCGATACTGCCTGGTTGACTACCCTGCGATATGAGGCTGGGCTAATACAAGAACCGCGCTGGCAGGACATCCCCACCGCTGTGCTATCGGACGCTGCCTGGTTTGCCAGGTATTGCCGCCTAGCGGTTTGCCTAACAGAGTCGGGGCGAGACTTGCTTGAGAAACAGACGGAAGCGGTCGAGTTCTTGACGGCCTTGATGCAGGAACTGGCCGGCCAGTCTACGCAGCCGCCTCCGAGGGCACCGGGCGTTCTACAGGACTTAGCCGCTTACTTGGACCGGCATGCCGCAGAGGAGATCTCGCTGGACGACTTATGCAGCCGCTCCGGTTACAGTGCCGGCCACCTCATCCGCGCTTTTAGGCAGCATTTTGGCTTTACCCCGCATAAGTATCTAATCAACCGCCGGATTCAGCTCGGCCAGCAGGAACTCAAGCGCGGCAAACCCATCGCGGAAGCGGCGTTGACTGCCGGCTTCACCGACCAAGCGCACTTCCAGCGTACCTTTAAGCGACTCGTGGCCGCGACGCCTGACCAGTACCGGCAATCCTTACTCAACAAGTAGGTAGATACAACTTGCGGCGAGCATCGCCGCCAATATCCGGTTGATCGTCCTTAGAACCGCCGGCCGGCGGATGTACTGGCGCAGGAAAGCGCCTGCGTAAACCCAGCTCCCCAGAGACAACCAGCAGATGGGGAGATAGAGCGCAGCGAAGATGACAACCTCCTCTAGGTCCGCGCCACGGGTGTAGGCGCCGATGCCCGAGGCCGACGCCAGCCAGGCTTTCGGGTTGGCCCACTGCATTAGAGCGCCGGCCACGAAGCCCGGCGCTTTGCGAGCCTCGCCTTCAGCCAGACGGCCGTCGTCTTGGACTAACCGGAAGCTCAGGTAAAGCAGAAACGCGACACCCGCCCACCGCAGCGCTTGCGTAAAACCCGGGACAACGGCCAGCACCGAATAAAGCCCCAGGCCCACAGCGACGAATAAGACGATAAACCCGAGCGTAGCGCCAGTAGCAAAAATAAGGCCTTGAGAGATCGGATAGCGGGTACCGCTGGCCAGGCATACCAAGTTCACAGGACCTGGCGAAATAGACGATGCGAGGGCAAACGCCGACATTGGCAGAATCATGGCAAGGCTCATCGTCAGTCTCCTGAGTGACAATGGCCGGATTCTGCAAGGGCGCTTGGTTGCCGTATTGAACAAAATTGAGGTGCGCCTCCCAGCGCCGTCAGGCCGCATGGGAGGCGGGAGGGTAATCAATGACGCCCGAGACACTGCACGCCGCCCGCCAACAAAGGCTGGGGGGGACCACGTGCAGTACTGGGCTATCTTACGAGCAGCCTTGGTTCGGTTAGGTCTTGAATCGCCCTGCATGGCTCTGGAGTTCCGCCGCCAGCCGAGCCAGCTCGTTGCTAGCACCGGTGACCTGTTCCGAGCCGCTAGCCGCATCCTCCGCCAGCTCTCGGATGCGGATAACGCTCCGATTCATTTCCTCGGTAGCCGCGCTCTGCTGCTCTGCCGCCGAGGCTATCTGGGTGTTCATCCCATCGACTTCGGCTACGGACCGCGTAATGGCATCCAATGCATGGGCGGCCTGGTTGGCTTGATCCACACCTGCTTGCGCTTGCGTCTGGCTTCTTTCCATAACGCGCGCCGATTCCGCCGCGCTGGTTTGGAGCTGTTCGATCGTTTTTTGAATCTCCTCCGTCGATTCGCGGGTCCGCTCCGCGAGCGCCCGGACTTCGCCGGCGACAATGGTAAAACCGCGTCCTGCATCGCCTGCGCGCGCTGCTTCAATAGCCGCATTGAGTGCCAGCAGGTTAGTCTGCTCGGCGATGCCATTGATCACATCCAATACTGTGCTGATATTGTCGCTATCGGTCGAGACTTGGCGGATCACCTTAACGGCGTTCTCGATTTCCTCGGCCAGCTGCCCGATCGTCTGAGATGCTTCTTGCGTTACCTGCAAACCTCGTTTGGATTCGGTATCGCTATGGTTGGTGGCTTCCGCCGCGCCGGCGGCGTTACGCGCGACCTCCTGCACGGTCGCTGTCATCTCATTCATAGAGGTGGCGACCTGATCGGTTTCCTTACGTTGACGTTCTACGTTTTCCGAACTCGCTCGAGCAGCAGTAGCCAACTCCTCCGAGGCCGAGGCGACGCTGTCGGCTCCGGACCTAACCCTGGTAATGATTCGGCTGAGGTTATCGCGCATCTCGCGCATAGCCAGTAAAAGCTCGCCGCCTTCGTCGCCGGTCGTGGCTTCGATTTTTGTGGTCAGGTCGCCATCGGCAAGCTTGCGAGCAATATCTCGCGCCTGTTGCAACGATCCGCCAAGCCGCCGATATACCAGCAACAGCGACAGCGCCACGACAAGAACCATAATGAAAAGCGCCGCCAGAGCACCTGCTAGTGCTCGGCCCTGAGCAGCTTCGGCCTGGTCGATAGCGGCCTGGGTACGCTGCTCGACAAGCTGGTGGAATTCGTCCAACGGCTGCATCACGGCGGCGGTTCGTCCATAGTACCACTCGTTATAGAGCATCCCCTGCGCTTCCACCTGATCCGCCCGAGCTTGCGCTTGGACTTCCGCATCCGGATGCTCCAGGTTGTTCATCGCCCGACGGACCAATCCCATGGCCTCCGCCTCTACGTTAGCGAGGTCGTTGGACTCGGCCAGGGCCTCGTTCAAGCGCGCAAACTCATCGCTGGTGAAGCCGGCCTCCTCATACATCGTCAGCAGCGGAATCCGCTGATCGGAGTCGGGGCGCGGCCTTTCTCCAGCGGCAACGAACTCCCAATAGATTCGGTGATAGTCCTGCGGTCGCGGCTTCTCGCCATTGCGAATGGCGATGATGTCGTTGTACATGCGCTCAAAGCGTGGCTCTGCGGTAATGACGAAAGCACGCGCGAAACGCGTTAAGTTAACCGAGCTTTCGCGCATTTCATTGGCCATCGCGATTGACTCGCGCTTTAGAATCTCCGCGTTTCGTAAGTCGTCAGCAGCAGTCCTGAAACTGAGTACCGCGAGAATCGTTACCAGAGCAAGGCTTGCGTTGATTGCCGCCAAAGCGATGAATATTGCCTTGATTTTCAGGTTGCGCAGCATGAGTAACTCCTGCCTAGCGATCGTCTCAAGTTAAAGGCAACACCGAGACACCCATCCGATCGCATCCGAGCGTGGCTTAAGTGGATGACGGGATGGACGCCTCCCCTTCACATGGCGTCACGATGAGCCTGGCTTTTAATTAGGACACTAAAGCCCAGATGGGCGTCCTTGTTTAACCATAGACAAGATGGAGAAGTACGTCCGTGACTTGTTCTCACTTGGCCAGGTCATGGACGAGTCGGACAAGCCTATTCCTGCTTACACGCCGCGAATCAGCCGTCTCGCTCCCAAGCGCCGCCATTGCGGCGATAACGCACGCGGTCATAGTCCGCAAACTGCCGGCCGGCCCAGCGGCGCACGGTAATCCGAATGCAGTCCGCCGTTATCTCGATCAGGTTGTAACCGTTGGGTTCGCGGCGTATCCGGTGGGAAATCGCGGTGCCCGCCTGCGCCACCACGACGGAGCGCGTCACCGATGGGTAATAGGTCCGCACGTCGCCGGTATAACCGTGGTGCACATGCCCGGCCAGCAAGAGATCTACACCCTGACGCTCGATGACCGTCAGCGCTTGCTTGGCTCTTCCCACCAAGGCAACGCCGGCCCCTTCATCTCCCGGCGGAGGGATAAACGGATGATGCGTCACCACCGCTTTAATCAAGCCCGACGGTACCGAGCCCAGGGCATGCGACATCGCGCCGATCTGCGCAAGCGATACGCGCCCTTCTTTCCAGGTCGACGAGCGGGCGGTATTCAATCCCAGGACGGCAATCTCGTCATCGCAAAATAGCGGTGCGAGGTCGTCGCAGATGAAGCGACGGTAACGCGTCAACGGCGTCAGAAAACGGCGCGCGACATCAAAGAGAGGAACGTCGTGATTCCCGGGCACGGTAAGCTGCGGGCTTGGAATACGGCGCAAATATGCCGCAGCCGCTCGGAATTGACTCCGACGCGCACGTTGGGTCAAATCGCCGCTATTGACGACGAGGTCTGGCCGGAGCGCTGCCAGCTCGCTCACGAGCCCCTCCGCAACAACGGGATCCTCGCGGCCGAAATGGAGGTCGGAAATATGAGCGATCGTCCTCACGGGGCAATCACCTGTAGCGCCCCTGGCAGACTGCGCAGCCTTAGCGGCGAGGCTAGGTGCCGCACTTCGCCATCGACCGCTACCAACATCCGGCGACGCCTCATAGTCACTGTGACCGCATCGACCTCCTCGGCATCCAGACCAGGGATCTCGTCTCGTCTGCCAAGCAGAAAGTCGCGGCACATCCGCATCAAGGCCAGGCGGCTATCCGTGCGAGCCACGCAAACCCAAAGCTTGCCAAGATCTAGCGCCGGGCGGCGTGCGTCTGCAAGAAGCCCGTCTCGGCAAACGTTATTAGAGACAAATACGATTGGCGTTTTCGCCATCATCAGCCTTCCTTCCACCTCGACGCTGACGCGACTCAACGGAAAGCGCCGCAATACGTACCCGGCAGCAGCCGCGTGTGCCGTCAGTTTCCGCCACCCCCGAGAGCGCTGAAACTTCTCCCGGCGGGCAACCAGTTTCGGATACAGACCGAGCGAAACGTTATTGATGAAAGTCGTCCCATTCACCTCCCCAAGATCGATCCTGCGGAGGCGAAAGTCTTGTAGCGTCCGGATAGCATCGCCGACGTCTGCCGGAACGCCGAGATCGCGGGCAAAGTGGTTACGAGTGCCTAAAGGCAGCACACCGAGACACACACCGGCTGCCGCAGCCACGCCCGCAACCGCACTAATCGTACCGTCGCCGCCGCCTACGACAAGGCCTTGCGCTCCCTTTTCGATCAGCTGCTTAGCTTCCTTCTCCGCATCAGCCCCACTCACCCAGCGCACCCACTCCGGCCGCACTACAGAGCACAACTCCGCCTGCAAACTCTCCCTAGCAGCCGACTCGACCCTCGCAAGACTCCCAGCCGAGGCATTGATCACTGCTCCGAGCTGATTCAACTGAATACCCACCGTTAGCCTAGTGGTCGCGGTGACGAAACGCGCCGTCACTGTAATTAAGAGTTGCGGCCAAGCCATCGGGATTTGAAGCCAGCGATGTCGCCTAACGCTAGCTGCCGGATTACGCGAGAAACAGTGCTTATTCGGCCCTGACTCCGCTTTCATGTTGCAACGCAAGAACCCAAGGCATGTAAAATACCGTACAATTCGCACGGCATTGCTAATCCTTGTGCTCAGGCCCGCCCGAAGCAGCCAAAAGCTGCTTCAGGCCGCAAGTCCTTGGCTACCCGCCGGGAACCATAGGGGACATCATGACTAAAACAGTTAACACCATTTACTACACCCTCACCGACGAAGCACCCTCGCTGGCAACCTACTCTCTGCTCCCGATTGTCAAGACCTTCGCCAGCGCCGCCGGCATCGACGTTAAACTCACCGATATATCGCTGGCTGGACGCATCCTGGCGGCTTTCCCCGAAAAGCTTAGCGACGATCAAAAGGTCGAGGACGGTTTGGCCTTCCTGGGCGAGCTAACCCAGGATCCCAACGCCAACATCATCAAGCTGCCCAACATCAGCGCCTCCGTACCTCAGCTCAACGCCTGCATCAAGGAACTCCAGTCTCAGGGATACGACATCCCCGACTACCCTCAAGAGCCCAAGAACGACGAAGAAAAGGCCATTCAGAAGCGCTACGCCAAGATTCTGGGCAGTGCGGTTAACCCGGTGCTGCGCGAGGGCAACTCCGACCGCCGCGCACCCAAAGCCGTAAAAAACTTTGCCCGCAAGCACCCGCACTTCATGGGCAGTTGGAGCAAAGCCTCGCGTACCCACGCCGATTACATGCGCGGTGGCGACTTCTACTCCGCCGAGCAGTCCTACACCATGCCCCAAGCCGGCGACGTACGTATCGAGTTCGTCGACAAGAGCGGCAACGTCACCCTCAAAAAGAAATTGCAGCTCGAAACCGGCGAGATCATCGACAGCATGCGCATGAGCTGCAAAGCGCTGCGCGCTTTCTTGGAAGAGACGATGGAGGATGCCCGCGAGTCCGGCGTGATGTGGTCCCTGCACGTCAAGGCCACCATGATGAAGGTCTCCCACCCCATCGTCTTTGGCCACGCGGTCACCGTTTATTATAAAGACGTGTTCGAGAAGTGGGGCGAGCTGTTCAAGGAGCTTGGGGTTAACCCCAACAATGGCCTTAGCAGCGTCTACGAGAAAACCGCCAGCCTACCTCAGTCCCAGCGCGACGAGCTACATCGCGACATTCTCGCCGTGTACGAGAACCGTCCCGAGATGGCTATGGTCGACTCCTACAAAGGAATCACCAATCTGCACGTGCCCAGCGACGTAATCGTCGACGCCTCCATGCCGGCGATGATCCGCAACGGCGGCAAGATGTGGGGGGCCGACGGCAAGCAGAAGGATGTCAAGGCAGTGATGCCTGAGAGCACCTACTCCAAGATCTACCAGGAAATGATCAACTTCTGCAAAACCAACGGCGCCTTCGACCCCACCACTATGGGTTCGGTCCCTAATGTCGGTCTGATGGCGAAAAAGGCCGAGGAGTACGGCTCCCACGACAAGACCTACGAGCTAGAAGCCGACGGCATCATGCGCATTGTCGATCACAAAGGCAAAGTGCTAATGCAACATGAGGTAGAAAAAGGCGATATCTGGCGCGCCTGCCAAACGAAAGACGTGGCCGTGCGCGACTGGGTCAAACTGGCCGTCACCCGTGCCCGCCAGTCCGACACGCCGGCGATCTTTTGGCTGGACCGCAATCGTCCGCATGACATCGAGCTGATCAAGAAGGTCAACTGTTACCTTCAGGAACACGATATCGAGGGGCTCGACATCCGGATACAGACCTACGAAGAAGCGATCCGCCGCTCTATGGAGCGCATGCTCCGCGGCCGCGACACCATCTCTGTTACCGGCAATGTCCTGCGCGACTACCTCACCGACCTCTTCCCCATCATGGAGCTGGGCACCTCGGCGAAAATGCTCTCCATCGTCCCCATGCTCAACGGTGGCGGCATGTACGAGACCGGTGCCGGCGGCTCTGCGCCTAAGCACGTCCAGCAGGTGCAGGAAGAGAACCACCTGCGCTGGGATTCTCTAGGCGAATTCCTGGCTCTGGCGGTATCGTTGGACGAAATGGGCATGAAGCAGAACTCCCCCCGCGCCCGCGTACTGGCTAAGTGCCTCGACCAGGCCACGGAAAAACTGCTGGAAAACGACAAGTCCCCATCGCGCAAGACCGGCGAGTTAGACAACCGCGGCAGCCACTTTTACCTGGGTCTGTATTGGGCCGAAGCCGTTGCCGCTCAGACCGACGACAAAGAGCTGGCCGAGCAGTTTGCGTCGCTCGCCAAACAGCTGGCGGAGAACAAGCAGCAGATCCTTGAAGAGCTGAGTGTGGTTCAGGGCAAGCCTGCCGAGCTGGACGGCTATTATCATCCCAAGCGCGAGACCGTGGAGAAGGTCATGCGCCCCAGTGCAACGCTGAACAACCTATTGGCCGGCGCCACGCACTGAGCCGACGCCCGACTGTAATGGCCTGGCGGGATCGCCGCCGGGCCATTGCGACAGGCCAAGAGCCAGCTATGCCCCCTACCCGCGAGTCGGGGCGCCCCCATCCGTTACGATCAGGTTACGCTTCGAATCAGCGACCGCCATATAGTTGCCATTAACCAGCCTCAACTCCCCCTCTATCGTCCTTTTCCAATAAGCCGCTCGACAACCGATTATTGCGGTAGACGGCGCCCCCCGCTCTCATTCCGGGAGAACGGCGTGATGAGAGCGCGAAAAACTTCGTTGGCGCTGTCGATCCGCACGCACGTCGAACGACTAGTGATAAGGTTGAATTTGTAGGAGAAGCCATGAAAATCTATCACGGGAGCTGCCACTGCGGTGCCGTTCGGTTCGAATGCGGTGCCGATCTCGCCGCTGGCACCAGCCGGTGCAACTGTTCGATCTGTAGCAAAACGCGCTTCTGGAAGGTGATCGTCGGCACCGACGCCTTCCGGCTGCTCTCCGGCGGCGAGGCACTCACGGAGTATCATTTCGGCAGCCGCACGGTCGCCCATCTTTTCTGCAGTCGCTGCGGCGTCAAACCATTCGGCCACGGCGAAATCGACGGCAACCGCTTTTATGCCATTAATGTTGCTTGCCTCGACGACGTTGCGCCGGAACAACTCGCTGCCCTTCCCGTCAATTACGAAGACGGTCGACACGATCGCTGGGACGCACCGCCGGCCGAAACCGGCTATCTGTAATCGCCGGCAAGAAGCGAAACGGACCTGCTCCGACGAATAGCGGAGCAGTCATTTACTGTTAGCTCACATGGCCGATCACAGTCGAAGGCAAGTCCTCGTACCCGGCGTCCGGCGGACCTATAACTCGCGATAGGTATCTCAAAGTTCGCGCGCCGACACCGGGCGCACCGTCGACCACCAGCGCTACACATCGATCACCATGGAAGACGCTCGTCACAGTCCACTGCGAAACGAACTGCGCGAGGCCACCGCCGATACGCATCGTCGCCTGGAGCGACGCTTACTTCTGCTGGCACCCAACCTGGATCTGCCAGCTTATAAGCGCGTGCTACAAGCCTATTACGGTTTCTACCACCCTCTGGAACAGCGACTGACGCCCGTAGCCAACACCATCCCCGGGCTGGATTGGCCGCACCGGGCGAAGACACCTTGGCTGTGCCGGGATCTCGCCGTCGTGGCACCTGAGCAAGCCCCTGTCGTTCTGGCTGCCTGCGGCCACCTACCCACTGTGGACCACGCGGCTCAGGTGTTGGGCTGCTTGTACGTGCTGGAGGGCGCCACCCTTGGCGGCCAGGTTCTGTGCCGTCATGTCGCCACACGCACCGGCCTATCACCACACCGCGGCCTCGCCTTCTTACATAGCTACGGCAACGCCACCGGACGCCGCTGGCGCGACTTTGTGAACTGCTTAAACGCCTTCGAGACATCCGCAAACACCGAGCGGCAAAGACTCACCGCCGCCGCCGAGAACACCTTCCGCACCTTTGAAAACTGGCTGGAATTACGGGAGTGCCTACGGTGAAAGACGAACAGCAACCGCTCACGCCGGAGGATATGGCGCACTGCGCCGAGGAGCCGATCCACATACCCGGCGCCATCCAGCCACACGGCATCCTACTAGCCTGCCAGGGCCCCGAGCTGCGTCTGCTACAGGTCAGCGCAAACCTCGGCGAATTCGTACCGGCAAAGATCGAAGAACTGCTGGGGCAACCGATCGCGTTGCTATTGGGCGAGAATCAGTCCGCCAAGCTTCAGGCCCTGCTGCAAACCCAGGCTTTCCCCGCAGCCAATCCGCTGCACGTTGAACTCGGCGAGCGTGCCTTCGACGGCATCGCGCACGACAGCGAGGGCGTCACAGTCCTTGAACTCGAACCCTGTAGCGCCGATCAGCCCGCCGCCGCAACGGACCTATTGCAGGCAGTAGGACGGCTGCGGACCAGCGGCAACTTAAACGAGCTACACCGTATCGCGGTGGAGGCCGTGCGAGAGCTCACCGATTTCGATCGGGTGATGCTGTATCAGTTCGACGACGACGGGCACGGCGAAGTCGTCGCCGAAGCCAAAGCACACGATTTGGAACCCTACCTCGGTCTGCACTATCCGGCCGCCGACATTCCGGCGCAGGCGCGCGAGCTTTACCGTCGCAACTGGCTGCGAATCATTCCGGACGCAGCCTACACACCGGTCCCGCTGATCCCCGCCCAGCGCCCCGACACCCGCCGCCCGCTCGACATGAGCTGCTCGGTGCTGCGCAGCGTCTCGCCCGTGCACCGCGAGTATATGGCGAACGCGGGGTTCCGCGCCTCCATGAGCGTCTCGCTACTACGTGGCGACAAGCTCTGGGGGCTAATCGCCTGCGTCCACGGCAGTCCACGCCGGGTACCCTACGTCACCCGACAGGCGTGCGAGACGATAGGCCAGCTGATGTCGCTTCAGACCAGCGCTCTGCTGGAGCTTGAGGAGCGCGCCGCACGGCAGCAAAAGCAAGCAGTACTCGAACGATTACAGCGCGCACTGACGAGTTCGGAAGAGGAAATCCCGGCGGCTTTGCTGCGGGAACCTGTCGCCCTACTGGAACTTACCGGAGCTCGCGGCGCAGCACTGGTTATCGACGGCCATATAGACACTGCTGGCACCTGCCCGCCTGAGCACGAGCTTGACGGCATCGTCGAGCTAGCACTGGGTCAGCAGCGTGAGGGCCTGTTCCGCACCGAGCAACTGCCTTTGCTGCACCCTCCAGCCGCTCGCTATGCAGATGTGGCCGCGGGGGTGCTCGCTGTCGTCATCCCTAAACCCGGGCGCAATGGCGTGGTGTGGCTCCTGCCCGAGCAGCAAACTCTCGTAAATTGGGCGGGTAAGCCGGTAAAGAAGGTGGAACCGACCGCCGACGGCATCCGGCTGCATCCGCGCCGCTCGTTTGCACTTTGGCAAGACCAGGTCCGCGGCCGCTCGCGGCGCTGGCACCCAGTCGAGATCTGGGCCGCGACCGAACTACGCCGGCTGGCAATGGAGTTGGATCTCGGCCGCCAGGTAAAGCGGGAGCGCGTCGCCGTGCAGGCGCGCGAGGAACTGCTAGGCGTGGTATCCCACGATCTGCGGACACCGCTGAGCGTAACGTTGATCCAAACGGCGCTGATCAAACGCATGCTCGCAAGCGAGGCCAGCAACCGAGATCGGCTCTGGCACGCACTAGAGCGGATCGAAGCCGCCGGCAACCGGATGCGCTCGCTGATCGAAGATCTACTGCTGGCGAACCGCTTCGAGACTGGCAGCTTCGCTCTTGAAGCCCGCCCGATGAAAGCCCGAGAGGCTATGAACGAGACCCTGCAACTGCTTCGCCCGATCGCCGAAGCCAAGGGTGTCGCGCTGCTTGACAACCAGCACAGCGAAACAGTGATTAATGCCGATCCCGACCGCCTGTTCCAAATCCTGCTAAATCTAGTCAGCAACGCCATTCGCTTTACACCCGAGGGCGGACGGGTAACGCTGACGACGGACGATCTAGCCGATAGCGTCGAATTCAGCGTGCAGGATACGGGCCCAGGGATACCCGCGAGCGAGCAGCAACGCATCTTCGAACGCTTTCACGGCAGCGGCGTGGCTGGAGGCCTCGGCCTAGGCCTTTACATCGCCCGCAACATCGTCAAGGCCCACGGCGGCGAGATCGAGGTCGAAAGCGAGCCCGGCACGGGCAGCACCTTTCGCTTCCGAATCCCGCGCGGCGAGCCGCATCCGAGATAGGCGCCTCCCGTCGCTATAGTGACGCGGTTCCGGCGCCAGAGCGTTGTAAACACAAGCTGCGACGGGGGAGACAAGCGCCGCCGCAGACGCCATAATTGACCGGGGAAAACAGGGGCGGGGATAGATGGATTCGAACGCGCGCATTCTGCTGGTCGAGGACGACGAGCGGCTCGCAAACTTAATGCAGCAATTTCTTGCCAATCAAGGACTGACCGTCACGGCGGTGGGCGACGGCCCAGCCGCTACCAAAACGATTCTGGCAACCTCGCCGGACTGCGTAATCCTGGATATGTTGCTACCGGGCTACGACGGTATAGAAGTCTGCCGCCGAGTACGACCTGCGTACAACGGTTGGATTCTCATGCTAACAGCGCAGGATGACGAGATCGACGAAGTCGTAGCATTGGATACCGGTGCCGACGACTATCTCACCAAGCCCGTACGACCACAGGTGCTGCTAGCCCGTTTACGGGCACTGCTGCGGCGGGCACAACGTAGCACCGACCAAGCGACCGCCCCAGTTACAAGCCATGACAGCATTATTATCGAGCGCGATGTAAGCATCGACGGTAACCGTCGCAGCGTAGTTCGCGCCGGCAATCCGGTCGAACTTACCGACGCCGAGTTCGACCTGCTATGGTTACTCGCCAGCCGCGCGCCTGAGATTCTCACCCGCGACGGCATCATGGCGGAACTGCGGGGCATCGAACACGATGGCGTCGACCGCTCGATCGACATGCGGATCTCCAAACTGCGCCGAAAATTGGGCGACGACTCGCCACCACACCGACTCATCAAGACCGTGCGCGGCCGCGGCTATTTGTTCGTACGCACTTAACCCACCGCCCATGAACGTCAACACCCTTTCTCTCAAACGCTTGCGCAATCCGTTTCGCAGCCTGTTCGTACAGTTCTACCTTGGCGCGGTGCTGGCGACGGTCGTTGCTTCCATTTTGATCGTGGCGATTTACCACCGGCTCGACAACGCCGGCTACAAGATTGCCTCGGCGGAAACGACAACTGCCTGGGTCGATGAGTACCACCGCATCACCACCGGCTGGCACTTGCTGTTGATCGAGGCGTTAACGGAACATCCCCCGGCAGACTGGCCGGACCAGGTATCGCGCTTGCAGCGGCAATTCCCCTTCGCCGTCGACCTGCGAACTCGCGACCAACTGCAATCCATGAACCTGCCGCCGTTCGTGTTCGAGCGACTGGCCACGGGCAAGCATGCAGCGTGGTCGAGGTCCGCCGTCCCCTTGAACGGCGGCGAGATCATCGAGCTGTTCTCGCCCCTGCCCGACAGCGACCTGGTAGTGGTGCAGCGACTAGAGGTAGAACTGCCCGGCGACACTCTTACGATGGTTTGGCAGATAGCGATCATCCTGCTGGTATTCGGCCTGGTGATCTTCGCGCTCACTTATCCGCTCTATCGCCATGTGCGCCGACTTGCGGCGGCCGCCGCTGCGTTCGGCGCGGGCGATCTACAGGCGCGCGCCAACGTCCCCAATGTACGGCCAATCGGCCATCTCGCGAATTCTTTCAATACCATGGCCGAACGTATCCAGCGCATGACCCAGGAGCGTCAAGCAACATTGCAGGCAATCTCCCACGAGTTACGCACGCCGATCGCCCGCCTCCACTTCGCACTGGAGATGGCGCAACAGACCGACAACGCGGCCGACCTGCCGCGTCAACTCGGGGATATGAGCGGCGATCTGGAAGAGCTGGACCAGCTCGTCGATGAACTGCTCGCCTATAGCCGCTTGCACAGGGATGCCCCGCCGCTAGAGATGGAGCGATTCGATCTAACCGCCGTGGTCGACGAGCTGGTACGGCAGGTAGCGCCGCTGGCACCGAGCATCGACTTACGTCTGCAAAGCCGCCGACCGGTTATCTGCATAGGCTCCCCGCGCCATATCCGGCGAGCAGTCAGCAATATTATTCGTAATGCTCAGCGCTATGCGCACACAGCAGTCGAGATCCGTTTGGCAGTGGCACCGGAGCATTTCACCGTCACCGTCGACGACGACGGTTGCGGCATTCCAGCCACCGACCGCGAGCGCGTGTTTGAGGCCTTCGCCCGACTCGATAGCAGCCGTAATCGCAGCACCGGCGGCTACGGGCTTGGGCTAGCCATCGTCCAACGGGTGATGCATGCACACGGCGGCGAGGCGGTCGTCAACGATAGTCCACTCGGTGGCGCGCGGCTGATCCTCAGTTGGCCGCAGCCGCGCAGTTAGCGAAGGGAGATAAGACCGCCCAGTGCGGACCTCCCGGGGCACCGCTCCCGCCGGTCAGCCGCTGCCAATAGCAGTTACATTTCTTCTACAAAACTAATAAAGACCGCTTCTCAGCTTCTCGCTAGACTCAGTCTAGCCTCCCTCGGCGGTAGGGTTATCAACGGGTAAAAAGAATCAACATGAAACTAGCAACGAGTCTGTTGTGTGGGGTGTGCGGCCTAGTGCTCACAGTACCAGCAACCGCGACCGAGCTGTCGCTACGCGTACGCGAGCGCGGTAGCGGGGTTGCGGTTGCCGACGCCACCGCCGTACTGAGCAGTGGCGACTATGCGGAAACCGACGCGCAGGGGCGCGTCCGGTTGGAAGCCGGCGAGCTTCCGATCACCGTGCGCATCCTCGCTCCCGGCTATCAGCCCTACAGCAATACACTGCACACTGGCGGCCACCACGACCTCTTTATCACCCGCCAGGCCTATGACTTAGACGGATTAGAAGTGGTCGAAGACCGCGTCGCAGAGCGCATTTCCAAGGTCGTCCTGTCGAGCGAAGAACTGCGCCACGCCCCAGGCAGCTCGGGCGACCCCATCAACGTCGTTCACGCCTTACCAGGAGTGGTCACCGCCCATGAAGGGTCGGGCCAAATGTACATGCGCGGCAGCAGCATGGACGACAACGACACCCGCATCAACGGCATCCCGGTGCCTTATCTGTACCACTTCGGCGGCCTGCGCTCGACCGTCAACCCGATGCTGGTAAGCGACTTCAACGTCTTCCTCGGCGGCTTTCCGGTCGAGTACGGCGACTACCTAGGCGGCGCCATCGACGTCAAATTGCGCGCGCCGCGCCGCGACCGTCTGCACCAGCACTACAACCTCGGCACCTACGACTCCTCGTTTCTCATCGAGGGGCCGGTGTTCGGCTCGGCGACCGATAGTTTCTATATTGCCGGCCGACGCAGCTACATCGACGCCGTGCTCAGCCCAGAGCGCATGACCAAGCTGATCGAAGACGATAAAGACGACCGCGAGCCGGACACCATCCTCACCGTACCGCGTTTCTACGACGCCCAGCTCGGCTGGCACCGACAGTTAGCCAACGGCTCGGTGGAGCTGATGTACATGACCGCCGGCGACGAAATGAAGATGATCAGCAACGATCGTCTGGAAACCGACCCTGCCTTGGCGGGCAAATTAGGCCTAGAGGTTGGCTATCACGTAGTGGGGATCAACTGGCAATCGCAGCTCGCCGATCGCTGGCACCAGCGCACGGTGGTGTCGTACAGCGAATACCAGGAGAACATCCACTTCGGCACCGACCCCGAGGGCGACTCGTTCTATTCGGATGCAAAAGTACGCACGGTGCGCGCCCAACCAGAGCTGCACTGGCAACGAACAGCGGATTCCCGCTACACCGTCGGCGCCGAACTTCAGCACCACAACTATCCGATAAAACTCTACACGCCGGAGCTGCCGGCACCGGATGACTACGACCACGACTACACCGATGCCGACCTGCTGGCGGTTAACCGTACCCTCAGCGGCTACTCGGCCGCTCCCTTCGCTAAGTACAACCGACGCTTCGGCGACCTGACGCTAGGCCTGGGACTTCGCTATACCCAAATGCAATTGGACGGCGGCTTCGACGACCACGGCTTCTCGCCGCGCGCCTCGCTTGAGTACGAACTCACACCCGCCACCACGCTGACGGCGAGCTGGGGCCGCTACCTGCAACTGGCGCGGCCGATCTACCTGCTGGACGGCATCGGCAATCCGGGGCTACGCCTCACCGAAGCCGAGCACCGGGTGTTGGGGGTGCACATCGACCTGAACGCACAATGGAGCCTCCAGCTCGAAGGCTACCACAAGCCCATGCAACGGCTCGTAGTAAGCACCGACGAGGGACCGCCGGAGAACTACGCCAACCGCGGCAGCGGCAGTGCCTACGGCGGCGACCTGCTCATCAAGCGGAGCGGACACGACGGCCGCATGGGCTGGCTGAGTTATTCCTACGCCCGCACCAAGCGTACCAACGACCTCACCGGGCTGCGCTATGACTACGAGGGCGACCAGCCCCATACGCTCAACCTAGTGTGGACTCAACCCATGTCGGGTAACTGGGAGCGCTGGCGCTGGGGTGTACGGGTGCAGGCCACTTCGGGTCGGCCCTATACGCCGGTGATCGGCCGCGAGCAAGAAACCTTGGATGACGGCCGCACCCGCTATCGTCCAGTGTACGGCGATGCCTTCAGCAAACGGCTGCCAGACTTCTACCGCGTCGACCTGCGCATAGACCGCGCGTTTCTGTTCAATACCTGGCGGATGAACGCGTACCTCGACATCCACAACGTCATCGGACGCGCCAACATCATCGACTACGACTACGGCGCACGATACGAGCGCTACGACAACCCGCGCGAAGTCCGCGGCATGAGTGCGATGCCCTTCTTTGGCATCGAGGCAATCTTCTAAGCGGAGCGAACAATGGAGCTGCTGGAGAGTTTTTCCGATTTGATGGCCCGTGGCGGCCCGGTGATGTGGGTGATCTTTGTCACCGCCTGGGTGGCAACGATCATGCTGGTGGAGCGAGCCTTGCGGGTACAGGGTTGGCTCAAACAAGCGTTACGCGACCAAGCCGGTTTCGACGCCGACAGCCGTTATCAACCGCCGGTTTCCCGCGGCGGCGGCAGCCCTATCGGGCTGCTGCTACAGCGGCTCAACTGGAACGAGATTCATGATCGCGCCGACCTGGGTAAGCAACTGAACGTTCACTTGGCCGAGTTGATGCCGCGATTGGAAGGTAGCCTGCCGACCATCGCCATCCTCGGCACGCTGCTACCCATGCTCGGACTGCTGGGCACCGTCACCGGCATGATCGACGTCTTCCAGGCAATCGCCCTGCACGGCACCGGCAACGCCGAGGAAATGGCACACGGCATCTCGCAGGCACTGCTGACCACCGCCACCGGCCTGATCATCGCCATCCCGGTGATCTTCGCGCATCACCTGCTGGTACGTCGACTGCGGTTGCTCTTAGCCGTTACCGAGCAGAGCATGCTGGTGGTCTATCACCGCGGCGTTACGCCTGCAAAGGAAGCGGCCTGATGGCGGGGCCACAGCAACATCAGGCGCCGATCGCGCTCCCCGAGCTGCAAGCCGGACAGCCCGAGATCACCATGGCACCGCTGATCGATGTGGTCTTCCTGCTACTAATTTTCTTTATGGTGACCACGGTGTTTCCCGACGACCGCGGCCTGGTGATCGACAAACCGGAAACCCGCCAGGCGGAAGCTCTACAGCGGGAGAGCATGATCCTTTCGATTAGGGCGGACGATCAAATCGTCTACGACGGCCACCCGATCGCAGCGACCGATGTCGAGCGACTTGTTCGCGAGCAGCTACAACGGGCGCCCGGCACGGCCGTACAGCTACGAGTGGACCGTGCCGCCAGCACACAAGCATTGCTCAGCGTTATAGACGCCAGCCAACTCGGCGGCGCCAGACAAATCGGAATCGCGACCGATGCCACGAACCCCGTCCGCTGACCGCAGACACTGGGCGACATCCGTCGTTGTCGGCAGTCTGCTCAACCTGCTGTTGTTTCTAGCGTTGCTCGGACTAGGCCGTAGCGAACCGCCGCCACCGCCACCGCTTATCACCGTGGATTTCCTTGAGACGCCACCGGGACCGCCGACCACCGACGGCGGCGAGCCTGAGCCTGAGCCTGAGCCTGAGCCTGAGCCTGAGCCTGAGCCTGAGCCTGAGCCTGAGCCTGAGACCTGAGCCTGAGCCTGAGCCTGAG
>NZ_NFZV01000017.1 GCF_003399765.1 Alkalilimnicola ehrlichii
GCAGCGCACCGAGCCGATTCGCCTTGTGCGCCGTGAGTTGGGGCCGGATGAGGACGAGCCGATGCAAGGCGCGGACGTGGCGATGCTGGAGGAAATGTTATGGCAGTTGGGACTGAGTCCGCAGCAGGGACCGAACGAGCAAAACCCCTACTCCGGTCAGATAGGCGCGCGGATCGCGAGCAACCGCGCAGGTCTCCCCGATGGCCCGGTCACGACGGAGACGTGCCAAGGCGAGCCTGCCGATCGCCGAGACGCCTACTACAGTGGGTGGTTTGCGCAATGCTCCGTCGGGCGCGTGTCTATGGAAGGTATGGTGCGCCGATTCCAGGCGCGCAATTTCTCCGATGGCCGAGTGCTGCTACGACATCTGCGAGACGATGCTTCAGGTGTCGTGGATGAAAGCACGCTGAATTGGCTAGGCCGTGACTGGTCCCTGTATCAGCGTGCGTACGAGGCATATGCCGACATCGGTAGTGGTGCCGGGGTGCTGGGGCCGGATGTGCCGCAGTTCGCGGACTGGTTGGCAGACGCGGTGACAGTTTGGGAAGAGGGTTACGAGGGGGTGAGTTCTGTCCCGGAAACCTACACCCAGGCCCACCACCGAGACGTCCTGGAAGCCGCCGGGCTAGGTGCGAACAGCTATGCCGCCTACAGTCGACAACGGCTATTACGCGGTTGGATTACCCACGAATCAAGTTTCCACTGGGGCAGCAACAGAGGTGGCAGTGGCGGCCGTCCCTACCAGCCGACCCCGTATCGGATGACCGAGGGCGGGGCGGACGAGCACGGTAGCTTGAGTTTTAGCCAATTGCTCTACGCATTCCGTTTTGGCAGCTCTCCCTGCCGGGCCCATGGCGAGGCTGAGCTGAACCTGTACGACCCTCGGGAGAATGTTATGACGTTTGCGCTTCACACGGGCTCGGACAATTCAAGCGCTGAGGAAATGTCCAATTGTCATGGTGCGTTTCACCGTGCCTTCGTGAGCCGTGGGCACCCACAGGTGTATCGCCAGGACAGAGGAGCTGTGGCAGGTACGGAGCAGCATCTTGACGATCTTGTTGGGTTTCGTCACGGCGGTGGAGCGATTGTGCCGATTGATGAGGCGACGGAGGTGGACGCCTATGACACCTTTGCTCTGGGTGTTGCGGCGTACAATGGCGGGTTAGGCATGTTCGCCCGGTCTTGGCCGCGTTGGCTGAAGTACTGGCGGTTCGACCGGAACGCTGTGCGTAATAGCAATAGCACGATGGTGTGTTTCTCCTGTCGGTATTCGATCGAGGTGCGCAATTTTGAGCACTATCTCAATCTCCCTTATCGGGAGTACATCTGGGCAGGGGAGATTTACAACGACAACGAGGTTCGAGAGGCGCTGATCGAAGCGTTTGAAGTCGAGCTGCAAGCAGCGTTCGGGGAGGAAGGCGCGGGGACGCGGCCCCTGGAGGAACTGCAGACGTGGGTGATGGAGCACGAGGACTTGGGCGAAGAGGCGTTTGCCGAGCGTGGAGTGCCGGATGTTGGGGAGCCAAAGTGGTGCTTTGCTTATGGGGAGCGGGAGTGGCGGGATCCGGAAAGAACGGAGGAAGGAGGGCTGGCCACCTTTGAGGATTATAGAAACTTTGCTTTGGCGGATGGTGAGCGGAGGGTGCCATGCGAGGATTGAATGCAATGAAGGCGCGAATGGCTTTGCTAGTGATGTTGCTGCCGGCAACGGTATACGCGCTGGATTTGACTGCCGGTAAGTCTGAGGCGGATGCCCCGGCTCTATTTATCGAGTTGTATAAGCAGAGGTTGTCGCCCGTCACAGTCGTTGAAGATTGGCAAAATGAGAAGAACTATTTTTACCTTTCTCGTGCCGGCAGTCTGCACTATTTCGATGCAGAAGCTGGAGAGCGCATAAGAGGCTGGCCCCTTACCCGCTGGGAGCACCAGCATGTTGTACCGGAGATAAGACGGCAATACGCAGAGTTTTTTGTCGCTTACCCCGACGAGCGCTATCCCTCGGCTCAGCACCACGGTGTCGGTTGTACGGGCCTATTGCCGCTACGCTATGGGGATCTTGAAGGTGGCGGCGAGTTGTCACTTGTGTTGATCCTGGCCCACCATTTCGTGGTGTTTTCACCGGCGCATGAGGCGATCGTATTTGCCGAGGAGCTAAAGATCGATGATTGGCTTAGCGAGGAAGAGGCCGAGCAGCTCCGTGAATGGGGGCAGCGCGAGGAGGATGCGCAGTACCTGTCGCGTATCGCGAGCGAGTTCGATGTGATCCTGCCGGGGTATCGCGGCTACTCCAAGCTCTTCTTTGGCGATTTCGCTGGCAGCGGTGCCGCCGAGATTGTGATTTGGCGCAAGCTCTACCAATCTCGGGAGAAGGATGATCCGGTGGCAGGCTTTGAGCTCGAACGTAATGAATGGCAACACTACCGGCGTCGCGCCAGTGATGGGCAGTATATTCCGCAGGGGACCCCGGAGGAGCTCATTCGCGCCTGGCTGAGCGAACGCGAGCTCACCTGGGCCGACGGTTACCCCCGTTACAGCGAATGCCCCGGCGAAGCCGGCGAACTGATTCCAGAGATGCACGACCCGCTGCTGAACGACCTGGAGGTGCTGCCGAACTTTGCCTACGAGTAGGGTGAGACGGACTAGGTGCGACGACCTCATCGGTTTCCGGGGCGCTGCTGCCGCATAGCGTCCAGACTCGCTTTGGCATTCACCCTGGCGGCGCACGAGGGGGCAGGTACTATTTTGGCTAAGGCGGTCGAAGCGGCGGTTTAGAGCATGAGTCGGATTCGGAGGAGGGATCTCAGTGCGACGGTTTTTAGCAGTGATTTTATTTGCGTGTGCTCCCAGCTTGGGCGCTCTGGAGTTTTTGCCGCTGGAGGAGTTCTACGTAGAGCAGTACGTGCAGCCCATTGATGACA
Source organism: Alkalilimnicola ehrlichii (assembly GCF_003399765.1). GTDB lineage: Bacteria > Pseudomonadota > Gammaproteobacteria > Nitrococcales > AK92 > AK92. The sequence goes on from NZ_NFZV01000017.1 coordinate 2,919, forward strand.
TGCCTTTCGAGCAAGCTAAGCGGGCGCTCTTGGATCAGCGAGAGCGTTATACCTACCCGTATGTGAAAGCGGCGATACGGCATGAAAACGATGTCTTCATGGTCTACTTTAACGGAGGTGTCCGTGGCGAAGAGCGTAGTGAGCTTTCCAGAAAAAACTTACAGCGCCGCCAAGACGGTTTGCCGCAGATCCGCACGCCCGAGCCCTTCGGGGCATTGGCCTGGGTCAAGGACGGCGAGGTCCGTTATTTAAGGCAAGCATTTGGCACCCACGAGGTTGGGAGTGAAAGAACCTTCTGGGTTGAGTACCACCCCTACGAGCGATACGGCTGCCTTTACCAGTCCCCGTTACGACTGACCGAACACTTCGGCTCCGACTATCCGCTGCTGGTGTTTATTGGTGGCCGCGGGGAGCGCGGACCGCCGGTTTTGTATCAATCGGTGGCCGATTACATACAAGTGTCCTTCTTCTCCGGCAATGAATTTCAGCACGAAGTGCGCACGATGCTCATGGCGCTGAACTATGGCGATGCCCGCCGCCCGTCGATCGATGAGCATGGCCCGTCCTGGCGTGACACGGCGTTCGACTTCCCGGCGGCGCATTTTGCTGTGGGGATCGATCCGCACTCGGAGCGTTGGGAGCGGTTTTTCCCGGTTCAGAGTGAAGCCGGTGAAGGCCGCCGAGTCTTTGGCAAACTGTTTGTGCTGGAACGCGATGACGCCGCGCCTGCGCTTTTCGTCTGGCGTAAGGCGTATGTGTCGTCCCTGAAGGAAGAGAGCTTCTCGGGCTTCACGTTTGAGAGCGAGGCTTACGAGATGTTCGAATTGACCGCCACAGCCGATGATTACCGCTTGGCGCCGCAGGCGCTCTCCCCCAGCGAGGGGCAAGCGTTGATCGAGCGGCATGAGCTCCGTTGGCGTGAGGGGTGGCCGTCGAAGAGCGAGTGCCATGACAGCGAAGGCGAGGAAATAGAGTTTTGGCGCGAAGGGATAACCATCCCCGGGTAGGGGTTGTCCCTACCCGGGTTCTGAATGCCGCTGTTTCAGTCGTCATTCCGATCTATAACGAAGTGGGCAGTTTAGAAAGAGTGGTCGGTGGCGTTGCCGCCGCGCTGCCTGAACTCGCCGTTGAGCATGAGATTGTCCTCGTCGATGACGGCAGCTCCGATGGGAGTGGCGCGATTGTCGATCGTTTGGTCGCGGAGTCGTCCGTTGTTAAAGCGTTTAAGCACGACAAGCGACAAGGATACGGCGCTGCGCTCCGGACGGGATTTGCGGCGGCCAGTAAAGATTGGGTGGTGCTGTTTCCCGCCGACGGGCAATTTGATATTTCGGAGTTAAGAGGGCTGCTCCAACGCGGCTCATCGGCCGATCTTGTGGTCGGCTACCGCCGATTGCGGCGCGATGGCATTGTGCGGGCGTTAAATGCATGGTTATGGAATCGCGCCGTCCGCCTGCGGGTTGGTTATCTATGCCAGGATATCGATTGCGGCTTCAAGCTGTTCCGGCGCGAGATATTCGATCAGGTGCGCTTAAGCTGCGATTCGGCGGCTATTGATACGGAATTGCTTATGCAGGCCAGAAGCCAAGGTTACGTGATCGATGAGATTGAGGTCACCCACCGACCGCGCTTGGCCGGGCGGGCAAGTGGGGCGGAAATCGGTGTGATCTTGCGTGCCGTCCGTGACCTGCTCGGGCTACGCAGGCCGTTGTCGGCGGGGTGATGTGAGAGGCAAGGGTCATGCAGCGTTTCCTTAGCGTGATCGACGTAGCTGAATAATACGAAGGTCGTGGTGTGTCGTTTTCAGGGTGACTGCCCGATAGCCCTGTTGATGCAGCAAACGTCGGATTTCCTGCAACTGCTGTTCGGAGGCTCGATTACGGAAAATGTCCGCGACTAGCCAGATGTCGTGGTGTGCATGGTGCGACGCCAGGGCCCATTGAAGCCAGTCTGACGTTGTTTCGGTGGGCTGTAGTCCATCGCGCGTTGCGCCCAGTAGTAGGCCGAAATCGGAGCTGTCATAGGGGATAGTCACGCAGCGAAAGGATGCCTCGCTCGGAAGCGTGCAGCTTGTTCCTCCCTGCCACTGTACGCCGTAGCGTCGTAATTCGTAGAGCACCGGCAATTGCCGCATACCGGTTAACAGAAGGAGGTCGTTTTCCTGGATGGAATGCGACAACAACTCGGCGGTGGCCGTTGCCGGTGGTCCGTACGCGACGGGTTCGGCTGCATAATAGCCATACAGGCGCTCGCCGGTGACGGTGATTAAGGTTGCGCCGAGGCCAACTGCAAGCCAAGCGCCTTTGGCTCCCCAGCGATGGAGTTGCCCCAAGCCCCAAGCGATTAACAGGAGAAACGCTGGGAGCACAATCATGTCGTAACGACCGACGACATAGTAAGGGCGGACCCAGGATAGTAGCCACAGCCCTAGCAGCGGTAAGCAAAGGCTGACTAAGAGCCAAAGCGTTGCGCCGCTTTCCGGGTGGCGCGGTCGCTTGATAACAACGGCCAAGGCGCTGGCGACGAGTAGCAGCAAAATACCGAGGCCTAGGTAGAGCAAGGCTTTGTTTGGTTCCAGCGCCGAGAATTGCTTGAGAAACACCGGGGCGAACTCGGCGTGACTGCCAAGGCCGAGGATGACGAAGCTTTTAGGGAGTGCCCCCAGGGGCGGCGTGCGCTGCCAAACCTCCGCGATCCAGTGGTGAATCTCGCCCTGCCCCGCCCCGGCCGCCAAACTCGGCACGAGCCAGGCCGCCAGCGCGACCAACGCCGAGAGGAGCGCCAAAGCATAGGGTGTGAGGTGGCGTTTATAATCCGCTTGTAAGAGGACGGCCACCAAACTTGGGGCGAGGGCGAATAGGGCTAAGTAGTGGCTATAGAGCGCAAACGTTGCCGCGGCTGCAAAGAAAACCCATGCGATAGGCCGATGGGTTTGCAGTGCGCGCCACAGAGTGCCTAGGCACAGCATGAGTGCCAATAGCAGCATTGAGTAGGCGCGGGCCTCCTGAGCGTAGTAAATCGCCATTGGCGAGGCGGCTGTTAAAAGACCGGCGTATAAGGCCGTGCGGCGGTCGAATAAGGTCGCGGCCGTCCAGATTGCCGCTGCTACAAAACCCAGCCCGAATAAAGCTGATAATATTCTGATAGCCGCGGTGCTTTCGCCGACTACGCTCGTCCATAGCTTGAGTAGGGCGAAATAAAGGGGCGGGTTGCCTTCCCGAAGAAAGTCATCCGGCCAGCGACCGACGTGCGCCGCGAAGAATGAGAAAGCTTCGTCGGCCCATAGCGGTTGGTTATCGATATGCAGCAGCCTTAGAGCCAGTGCCAGCAGGGTTATGCCGAGACAGGCAGCGGCGAAGAGCCGGGTGTTCAGTGTGCTGTCGCGGGGCATGTGTCTGTGGTTGCTTGATTATGAAGAATAAGAAATGGCAGGGGGTTAGATTTGCGGCTCGAATCGAACGTCTTGGTTTCGATCATTATCCCAGTTTTCAATGAAGCAGCAACTCTGCCAACGCTTTTGGCGCGTGTGGCAGCGGCGCCGTTTATGAAAGAGGTGATTGCTGTGGATGATGGTTCGACGGATGACAGTGGCGAGCTGCTACGCGCGGTGAGCCGGGAGTGGCAGACGTCGGGCGACCCCGTCAAGCGGTTGATTGTGCTGCAGCACGGCGTTAATCGGGGCAAAGGTGCGGCGGTGCGAACCGCGCTGGCCCATGCTTCGGGCACCATTACGCTGATTCAGGACGCCGATCTCGAATACGACCCTAAGGACTACCCGGCTCTGCTCGCCCCTTTACTTGAAGAGCGCCTCGATGCGGTCTACGGCTCGCGCTTTCTCGGGGTTCGCAAGCGGCGGGGGTATCGCCTGAACGCGTTCGCCAATGCCCTACTGACGCGATTCGCTAACCGCCTTCTTACCGGGCTCGAACTCACCGACCTGACCAGTTGTTATAAGGCGTTTCGTACCGAGCTGTTGCGAGAGTTGCCGTTGGTGCAGGAACGGTTCGGTTTCGAGGCGGAGGTGACCGCGCAGTTGGCTGAGCGTGGTGCCTGGATACGGGAGGTGCCGGTCAGCTACGATCCGCGCTCATACGCACAAGGTAAGAAGATCCGCTGGCGTGACGCTTGGCCAATTGTCCAGGTGATACTGGGGTCAGCGGCCCGTTCCCTTGGCGGTGGCGAACCCATTGTGATTAGGCGCCGCTAATGAGCTGCGTTGCCCAGGCCAACAGGCTACGGCCCTTGAGGTCGCTCGGTCGCTACTTGCGCCCCTTTCCGTCTTCGTCGCTCATCATGGCCCTGGGGGTGTTCGGCATTGCTTTTGCCATCCACCTTTGGCATATCGCGGCGCCGGCTGGGGGTGGAGCTGCGTTCGGCCTACCCGGTGTCGGACGCCTTTTTCTATTGGCAGGCGGCCTGGTATCGTGCCTTTATCGATGCCGATGGCGGTTTTATCGGCACCTTCATTCCCAACGGACCTTATGTCTGGAGCCTGACGCAGTTTTATCGCTGGCTGGGTCCGGGGGCGGCGGTCCCCTTTTTACTGCACGCCGTTCTTTTGAGTGCAGCGGCGGCGTTTATGGCTCTGCTGAGCCGCGAGCTGTTCGACGCCCGCACGGGCTGGATCGCTGGGTTGTTAACGGCCTTCTGCGGCCCGTTGGTGTTCTTTGCCGGTTTAACCGTTAAGACTAACGTAATCCTGTGTCTGATCGCGGCGTCGCTGTGGTGTTTTTCCGCTATCTCAATCATCGAACGGCGTGGCCCTGGCTTTTGTTGGCGGTGCTGCTCGCCAGTCTTGCGACGTTGGAACGTCATAACATTGGTTTTCTGCCGCTGTTTTATTTGGGGTATGCCTTGTTGCTCGCGCTGCGGATGCCGCAGCCGGGGGCGGCTGTTGCGCGGACGGTGGCTGCCTTTGGCGGCGCTCTGGTGGTGTTTACGCTGGTTTCGGGGTGGGATTGGCGCCAGCCCGAGCAGGAGTTTTTCGCGCCAGTCGGTCTGAATGTCTATGTCGGCAACGCCCCGGGTTCGCGCGGCGGCTATACGCCGGTTGAGGGGTTGCGCAACGACGTGCTGGGTCACTTTTTGCACGCCGCACCCTTTACCCGGGAGAAGCTCGGTTATGAGGCTAGTCGCGAAGAAGTCAGCGCCTACTGGGTTCGAAAGTCGGTGGATTATTATAGTAATCGCCCCGCCGAGTACCTTCAGTTGCAGTTGCGCAAGCTTGGTTTACTGCTCGCCGCCGAAGGTTATGGCTTGCCGGAGCAATACAGCGTCTGGCGCTGGAAGCGGCCTGCCCTGGCGGCGGCGATAGTCGACGGCGCGGTTATCCTCTCGCTGGCGGGAGGTGCTTTGCTCGTCTGGCCGGTATTGCGGCGTTATCCCGCGGCGCGTTTTCTTCTGCTGTGTGCACTGACTTATGCGGCTACTCAGTGGTTGTTCTTTGTCGGCGAGCGATACCGTTTGACGCTCTACCTCTTGCTGTTGCCCTTCGCTGCGGTGGGCGTGCGCTGGGCGTTACAGGCTGTTTGGCGGCAGCGGGTTATTTATGCAGCGGTGGTTGGGCTCTTGTTCGGGGGCTCCCACGCGTTGACTTCGCTTTTGGATCATGGCGCCGGTTGGGCTGCGGACCGACACGCGCAAGCGGCCTGGGAGCTGGAGCAAGTGCATGCGCTAACTCCGTTTTACGATGCTCAGATTGCGGTGGCGAATGGCGCTGGCTGGCCTGCGTGGGCTGAGTTAGGGCGCACCGCCCTGGCCATGGGTTTCTTGCCCGATGCTGAATATTATGCCCGGCAAGCGGTTAGTAGGCGGGGCGAATCGATCGAGCCTTTCCTGTTGCTGGCCGAAATTTTGTTGGCGACTGACGACCATTATGCGCAGGAGCAATTGTGGTTGTTGCTTTCCCAGGTGACGGTCACAACGCCGCAGCAAGCGCGCGAGCTGCAGAAGATACGCCAGCTGCTGCGTTAGTACCCCTTAGCCGGTTCAGCAGCCTGGTAGGCGTCGCCCGGTGTTTGAACACGACGGAACGGAACCGCAGTTTACCTTTCGGTGGCATTGTGGACCTATGAAAGGAGCGTTTCCTATGCGGATGAAAAAGCCGGTGGAGTCGGCGGTTGTCGCCGGGAGTTCGATGTTGGCGGTGATGGGCGTCGATTCGCTATTGAAAGCCGGGTGGCGGCGGACTCGGCACGAGGAGCCGCCGCTAGACCCTTCGCAGCCGGATATTCCGTGGCAGAAGGCGCTGATGTGGGTCGCCGTCTCCAGTCTGGCGATTGCGGTGGCGAAGTTTGTGGTGGCGCGGGGTGCTGCCGCACGCATGCGGCGGCAGCATTTTTAGTCGCTAAGCCCGCACCCGGCCGACTCGGAGGCCGTTTCCTATGCCGGTAAAACCGCTTCGGCTTCGATTTCGATCAGCCATTCCGGTTCGGAGAGCCTGTCCACCAACAGCCAGGAGGTGGCGGGCGGCTGGGTCGGGAAGTTTTTCAGTAGCGCTTCGGCGATGGCGTCCTGTTCGTTTTTGGCGGATTGCACGATGTAAATCCGTAGGAAGACGACATGGGCGAGCGTTCCGCCGATGGTCGATAAAATCGCTTCGATATTGTCGATCGCCGCTTGCGTTTGACCGCCAAGCGTGGCGCTTACTGTTTTTTCGTCGGCATCGACGCCGACTTGGCCCGATAGCAGTACGCGTTTACCGTCCGGTACCACAACAGCTTGGCTAAATCCGTATTGCCGCGTGTTGAAAACGGTATCGGGGTCGAGGGTGTTTCGTTGCATGCCGGCTCCTAAGGTCGCGGGCGGCGTTAACGCCAGTCGGGGAATAAGGGTTCGCCTCGCTCCAGAAGGCTCTTAAGGCTCGATAAGATTGCCGGCCACCCGTGGGTAATGCCGGGCAAGATCCTACTCGCCTGTGGAAATTCGTCGTGGATGAGCGTGAGCCGGACCTTGCCCATGTGCTCGTAGATCTCGAAGGTGACGCGGGAAGGCGGTTCGCGTTTCTCTAGATCGACCCGTTCGCCTTCGTAGTCCGGCAGCTCTTCGTCGTTAAGCGGGTCGAAGGTGTACGAGAGTTTTTTGTGGGGCTCGACGGTCAGCACTTCGCCTTTCCAGTCTACGCTGCCGTCCGCCTTGATAAGCTCGACGGCGGCACCCGGCTGCCAATCGGAGCGGATGCGCCGGCCGCCCCAGTAGCGCGAGGTGAACTCGCCGCCGGTCAGCGCTTCCCAGAGTTGGGCAGGGGTGGTGTCGATGTAGGTGACGTATACGAACTGCGGCTTGTCCATCCTATTTCTTCTCCTCAAGGGCGTGTTTGAGATCTCTCAGCGCGTGCAGGCGATCGTCCTCGAAATTGCTGATCCAGCGCTGGTGGATGTCGTGAATGGGCACGGGGTTGAGGTAATGCAGTTTCTCGCGCCCGTGCCGGATCGGTACGACCAGATCGGCCGCTATGAGTATCGCGAGGTGTTTGGTGACCGCTTGGCGGCTCATGTCCATGTGGGTGCATAAGTCCGTCAGCGTTTGGCCGTTGTCTGCCCGCAAACGATCCAGTAAGCGACGCCGCGTCGGGTCGGCGAGCGCTTTGAATACTTTGTCGAGATCTTTACTCATGCTGCGAATTTAAGCAACCAAATGGTTGCATGTCAATGTGCTTCCCTGATATATCTTTTATGCAACTCTTTGGTTGCGTAAAGATGAATGACGGGAGCGTGTGACAATGGCGGATATCGAACACATTCAATACATTAATGCGCCTGCTGCGGTGGTGTATCGGGCGTTGACTACGGAGGCGGGGCTGGCGGAGGTGTGGACGCGCGAGCTGGCTGTCGAGGCGCGGTTGGGTGCGGTTAATACGTTCCATTTCGGCGACGAAAAGCCGACTCGGATGAAAATCGTAGCGCTGGTAACGGACGCCCGGCTGGCCTGGGAGTGTGTGGACTCCGACCCGGAATGGATTGGTACGGAGGTGAGTTTCGAGCTGACGGAGTCGGCCGGTAAAACCTCCATCATCTTGCGGCATAAGCACTGGCGCGAGGTGACGGATTTTACCGGTGGTGCAACTACAACTGGGCGATGTTTTTGTACAGCCTGAAGGAGTACTGCGAGCATCAAGCAGGCTTGCCGTATCAGGAGCGGCGGTTTTAGGCGCGGCTTTTGTGGGGCGCCGGATGCTGCGCGACGCTTTGTCTCCGGCTGTTCTATTTGCTCGTAGGAGTCATAAGGGCCCCCCGTGCGCGCGCACGGGGGGCTTTAGCTCAGGCGACCTGCTTTAGTAGGCCGAGGGCCTCTTCAAGCGATACTTCGCCTTTAAAGCTTCCGCTGCTGTGCGCGGGTTCGCCGCGTTCGATGGCGTGAGCAAACTGTACCGCCGGGTCGGCTTCCAGCTTGTCGAACAGGCCTTGCACCCGCGGATAGTTGCGGCGGTCGATGACGTCATGGTACTTGGTCCAGCGGGCTATGCCGATGAAGTAGGCGTCGGCGAGGGTCCGTTGCTGGCCGAGGAGCCATTCGTTTCCTTCAAGCATTGCCTCCAGGTCCGCGTGTGCTTTGGTCAGCGCGGCGGTGCCGTAGGCGCGGAGCGTGTCTTTTGCCGGTTGCTCTACGTCGTGCTCCAGTGTGTACCACAAGGGGGCGAAGCCGCTGAAGAGGCTGGTGTTGAGGTACGCCAGCACTTGGTTAAGGCGGTCGAACTCGGGCGTACCTTGGGCAAAGCCAAGGCCTTTGTCGATGCCGCGAGCCCCGACGTGGTTCATGATGGCCATGCTTTCGCTGACGGTTGTGCCGCTGGCGGTCATCAGGGTCGGCGTTTCCGCTACCGGGTTGATGCGCCGATAAGCCGCGCTGGTGACTTGCTCCGGCATGTCGATGCGGCATAGCCGGTAAGGTTGATCGAGCCATTCCAGAGCCACGATCGAGCCGAAAGAGCAGCCGGAAGGCACGCCGTAAAAGAGGATGGGTTCCATGTTGAATCTCCCTGGTTTGTGGTTGCGAAGGTCGATGCCTTCGACAGGGAAAATCTAGCAACGTGGACGACGCGACTGTGATACCTTTTTGTTCGCTTTAAAGTCTATAAATGTGGACGATGAAGGTAGATGCTTAACCTCAACGATCTTCGGTTGTTTGTACGGGCGGTGGACAGCGGCGGGTTTGCTGCCGCTGCGCGGGCGATCGGCTCGCCTAAATCCACGATCAGCAAGCGGGTTGCGGAGCTGGAGGCGGAGCTGGGCGCTCGGCTTATCCACCGCACTTCGCGCAGTTTTACGCTGACGGAGCTGGGGCGCGAGTTCTACGAGCACGCACGGGCGGCGATTCTTGAGTCGGAAACGGCGGAGGATGTGGTGCGCCGGCGCATGGCCGAGCCGAGCGGCAGCGTTAAGATCACCGCTTCGGTGCCGGTGGCGCAGTTCCAGATCGCGAATAAGCTGCCGGGGTTGATCGGCGCTTATCCGAAAGTGCAGGTGCAGTTGCATGTTACCGATCGTTTTGTCGATTTGATTCATGAGGGGTTCGACCTCGCCGTTCGCAGCCACTTTGCTCCCCTGCCCGACTCCGGCCTCATTCAGCGCCGACTGTCGGTTGAGACGATTATCTTGGTGGCGGCACCGGAGTATGTGCGCCGTTGCGGGCTGCCGCGCGTGCCGCAGGAGTTGGCGGCTCACGATGCGGTGAATACGGGGCCGGCCGCGGGAGTTTGGCGGTTGCGGAATCAGGCGGACGAGGAGGTTCAGGTATCTCCCAGGCCGGTGCTCTGCGCCGACGAGGCGGGGGTGTTGCTGCACGCGGCGAAGGCGGGGCTGGGTATTGTGTGTTTGCCCGATGCGATCGCGCAGCCGGGCCTTGATAGCGGCGAGTTGGTGGCCGTCCTGCCGGGTTGGCATGCCGGCGTTGTGACAACTTCTATTCTCAGTTCGCACCGGCGCGGCCAACTTCCTGCCGTGCGCGCCGTGATGGATTTTCTCACGCAGCCGTAACCGTGTATCGGCAAGCTATTTCTGCGATCGTTTGATAAGCTTTTAACTAACTTAGGAAGAGGCGGCTAGCGATGTCGGTTGGAAACGGATGCGGGTGGTGTGCTGATGCTAACGGGCATTAAACAAAGCGGCGGCCTTTTCCTGCTGATTGCTTTGACGATGGTTATCGCGATGCTGCTGGTGGCGTGCTCGACGACTAACTTTAGCGCTAAGCGGATGTTGAGTCGGGTAGTGGCGGACGATTTCGACGGCGCCCTGTCGCGGGTGAAAGTGGAGCGCGAGCTGGAGCTGGGCGGGCTGCAAGGGAGCGGGCGTTTGCGCGTCTGGCTCTATGACGAGGCCGTCGAACAGTACCTTTTCTTTTATCTGCACGCTGCCGAGTACCAAGAGCCGGCGTATCGGGAAAACCGGCGGACACATGCGCGGCATACAGAGGCGGATGTGCAGGCGATAATCGCCGCCCAGCGTGCCGATATTCAGGCGCGAGTCGCTCATTTGCAGGCCGTGCGCGCACAGCTTGACGACATCGTCGAGTATCCGGTTTTCGTTTTTACGGTCGTCGCGATCCGTATCGTCATACGGCGTTCGGCGCACCGACGCATGATGACGATCATCCGCTGAGAGTCGTGATTGCGTTACCTCCCCGGCCTGAGGAGATTCAGTCGGCTGTTGCGGGTTTGTTGCCGTGGTTGCAGGCATTCTTGCAGCAGAATGCCTACGCGCAGGTTCATTTTATAGACGACGAGCAGCAGGAACGCTTTGAGCGCGAGTTCCGGCAAGGCTTTTGGGTCAGTTCGCCGCCGCCCGCTTTCCCTTACGTCGGTAGCCGAACCGATGCCTTTCTTAGCGCGTATACCTTAGCCACGGCACGCGCTCACGTTATCGAGCCCGTGCGTTCCGATCGCGACCGGGTGGCGCGGCATCATTATCCCGCCCCCTTAAAGCATGCCCAGGCGGTTGAGCAGGAGAGCAATCGGCTTGCCCGGCAGGGTGTGGTCATACAGGCCAGGCAAGCGCTACTGCCGCAACTGGCGCCGCTGTGGGAGCCTTCGTTGGCGCGCCTCGACGGCCGTCATTTACAAACGCAAACCTATCTCGATTACGTGGAAGGCAGTTGGTATTACCGGACCTACGTGCGTTCGGAGTCGGCCGAGGCGGTGTATCAGCTCGCTTATTCGCCGCTGACTCGGCAACAGGTTACGAAGGTATTTCCCTATTAGATCAAGGCTGCTGCGCAGGAGAAGTGACGTTGAAGGTAGAAGGACACGATCTGGCTAAGGCAACGCCTTCGCTTCCCGTTTTTCTTGGCGAGAAAGACCCTTTTCAGAACAAAAGCACCTATAGCTATTTCTACAACGGTCGGGCGCTGTATGCCTTTCATGGGCTTACTTGTCGTTCGCTGCCGGGGCTAGACGTTAATCGATTGCAGTGGAAGCCCTACGGCTTGTGCGACGACGCCTCGGTGGTGGTGGGCTTGTCGGTGTTGCGTACTAACCCGAAGAAGTTCAAGCGTGTCGGTAAGTACGGGCATTACTATTTTTGGCGGAGGAAGGCGTTTACCGGCCAATCGGGAAGTTGCCGACCTTGGAGTTGATTCCCGTAGCGGATCGAAAGTCTTTTCGGGTTATCGGCGAGGAGCTGGCCGAGGATGCGGACCATCTCTTTCTGCGGCGCGGGGCGTTGTCGCTTTCGAAACAGGAGTTGGGGGAGTATCGCATCATCGAGACCTCGCCGACGATTTTGGTCGGCGAAACGCGGATCTGGGTCGGCGGCCATGCGCTCGATGTGCATGGGGCGAGCTTTGAGATCAAGCCGGGCGGGTTGCCGGAGGCGGTCGTGCGTATCGCCCAAGACGGCAATTTTTCCCTGTTTATCCTCTTGGGTACCGATCGGGATGGCGAGTTTGTCCTCTTTCGCGATGACGCTAGCTATGGCGATGCTACGCCGCAGGTGATTCGCGGCGAGGCGATTGCGCCCTTCTATGAGCACCTTGAGCAAGTGTTCGAGCAACGCCGGCGGCCGGAGAACAAGCGTTTTCCGCCGGATTTGAGCCGCTTAAGCGACGATAAAGCGCGGCAGGCTTTGCTTACCGCTTGGTTTGAGAATGCCTTTGCGGAGAAATTCGCTTATAACCGCAGCAACGACGGGTTTTACGCGCTCGTCGATGGCTATCTGCGTCTCTGCCTGAGCTTGTACGCCGAGACTGGGGATGCGTCTTATTTGGAAGCGGCGCGCGCGCTTTATGCGCGGTTGGAAGCTTACGGTTGGTTGCTGCCGTCGATTCACTATCACGCCGCGCGCGTGTTTGCGCTGCGGGAGGATGTGGAGCCGATGCTGGAGGCTTTGTACCGAGCCTACCAATACCGCGCGCCTAACCTTGCCGGCATGAGCGAAGAGGAGGCGTTTGCGCCGTTTCGCGATCACCCCCGATTGCTTGCGCTGCGGGAACGCTACCAGCGCGAGGAAGCGCGCTATCGTTATATTACCTTAGAAGTTCTTGAGGCCTATGAGGCCGTAGCGGCGGCCGACGACGAAGCTTTTAACCGCTACTTGCGGCAGAAAATAATGGACGGATACGTGTTCTACGATGCGCCGCAGTTGGCGGAACAAGAAGCCGTATCCGAGCAAGCCGATTATTGGCGTGCACTGGCCGAGAAGAGTATTCCGTTTTTCCGGAATTATATGTTGTTGGAAGGCCTCGAAGCGTTAGGCCCGTTGGATAAACGCGTGCTGGAGCGCTTCCAGTCGTATCGGGACTATCGGATCCTGAGCCCGCTGGTGTACGTTAAATTGGCGGACGAGTTGTTTAAGAGCGCGCATCACTGGACGCCGTGGTCGGAGAAGTTTTTCGGCCAAGGGCAGCAGGGGCGTATGCAGGAGTGTATGGCTTTGCTGGAGGTGTTCCGGCAGCGGCTTGAGCAAATCGACGACGCCGGCGAGCGGCAGCGTTTGGCTGCCGCGGCCGAGGGCTACGAGGCGTATTCGTTTATTTGTTCGCCGTAAGGCAGTGGTGCGCCGGCCCCGTTACCCGCGGTAACGGGCGACCGGCACACCGGGGGTATCGACGTCGAGCGCAAATATGCCGCCCGATTGCGGCCACTTCGCCAGTTCTGCCTCGCTCAGTCCGGCGCGGAGGGAGGTGACGAAAAGGGTTTTCATGTCCGGCCCTCCGAAGCAGGGGCAAGTGGGACGCGGGCACGGCAGTTCTATCCGGCGGTCGAGCCGACCGTCGGGGGACCAACGATTAAGCACTCCGGCCGAGACCCCGGCACTCCAGTAGTAGCCTTCCATGTCGGTAGCGCCGCCGTCGGGGCGGCCGGTCGCATCGCCTTCGGCGAGTATTCGCGGGTTGGAGATATTGCCGGTGTCGAGGTCGTAGTCGTAGGCGTTGATGACTTGCCGGCTCGTATCGGAGTGATACATCGTTTGCCCGTCGGGGCTCCAGGCCAAGCCGTTGGAAATCGCGACGCCGTTGAGGATTGGGTGGCACGTATGGTCGGCATCCAACCGATACAGGCCGCCGATGGTTTGGTTATGCTGCGCATCGTCCATCGAGCCGAACCAAAAGCGCCCGTCGGGTGCGACCTTGCCATCGTTCAGGCGTGTTGCCGGCTCGTCGTCTTCGGGGTCTGGCGCGAGAAAGCTCAGCGCTCCGGAGTCTAGGTCTAGGAGATGCAGGCCGGTGCTCAAGGCGAGGACTACGCCGCCTCCGGCTCGGAGGCCGATGGAGCCGACTACTTCCGGTAATAGCCAAGTGCTCTGTGCCCCGGTCGCCGGGTCGAACCGGTAGAGGGCCGGCTCTAGTATATCGATCCAATATAATGCTTGTTCATCCGCCGCCCACACCGGCGACTCGCCTATGGCCGCTTTGGCATCTAAAACACAGCGTAGATTGGTCATGGTGGCTTACCTCGTGCCGGTGGTTGATGATTACAAGCGGCCTGTTGTGAGTTCGCCGTATGACGTTTTTTGCCTTGTTAACGGAGCAGGCTCGGCACAACGGCGCTTGTGGCTCTTGACCTCAACCGTTGTTGAGGCGGTAGCTTACGTTTTTTGCTTCATGCAACGATACAGAAGGATTCTCTGATGACAACGGCAGTTCCGCTTGATCAGTCGATTACCGCACGGCCTGCGGGGAAGCGCGAGTGGTGGGGGCTGGCGGTGTTGATGCTGCCGACTATCCTATTGGCGGTCGATATGACCGTGCTCCATCTGGCGGTGCCCAGTTTGAGTGCCGATCTGGCGCCTACTAGCACGCAATTGCTGTGGATTTTGGATATCTACGGTTTCATGATCGCCGGTTTTCTTATCACGATGGGGACGTTGGGTGATCGCATAGGCCGTCGGCGGTTGCTGTTGATCGGTGCGTTGGCCTTCGGGATCGCGTCGGTTATCGCCGCATTCGCCACTACGGCGGAGATGCTGATTGCCGCCCGGGCGTTGTTGGGTGTGGCCGGTGCGACCTTGATGCCTTCTACGCTGTCGTTGATTCGCAATATGTTTCTGGTCGAGCAGGAGCGAACCTTCGCGATTACTGTGTGGATGACCGGCTTTATCGTCGGTAGCGCTGCCGGGCCTTTGGTCGGTGGGTTGATGTTGGAGTTCTTCTGGTGGGGGTCGGTTTTTCTGCTGGGCGTGCCGGTGATGGCCTTGTTGCTCATTACCGGGCCGGTGCTCTTGCCCGAGTTCCGGGACGAGGCCAGCGGTCGCCTCGATCTTACCAGTGCCGTGCTTTCTATCGTGAGTTTGCTGACGATTATATACGGTGTGAAGCATATCGCCCGCGATGGTATCGCCGTGGCGTCGGTGTTGACCATTGTGGCGGGGCTTGCGGTTGGGGCGGTTTTTATACGGCGGCAGCGGCGGTTGGCCGACCCGATGTTCGATCTGACGCTGTTTAAGCGCCGTGCGTTCAGCGTCTCCATAGTGGCGATGCTGTTGACGATTCTGGCGCTGTCGGGCACTTGGTTAGTTGTTTTTCAGTATCTGCAGGGCGTGTTGGAGCTTTCGCCGCTCATGGCCGGCGTTGCGATGTTGCCGGCGACCGGCGTGCAAGTCGTGGCTTCGTTG
This sequence comes from Alkalilimnicola ehrlichii, assembly GCF_003399765.1. GTDB lineage: Bacteria > Pseudomonadota > Gammaproteobacteria > Nitrococcales > AK92 > AK92. Next base: position 17,963 of record NZ_NFZV01000017.1, read on the forward strand.
CTGGTGCCCGCGCTCAGTCGCCGGGTGTCGCGATCGGTGCTGATCGCTAGCGGCTTATTGGTCGCGGCACTGGGCTTTGCCGCGATGACGCAGGCGGCCGGGTCGGGCAGCTTGATCCTGTTGCTGGTTGCGGTGGTTTTGATGAGCACCGGGGTGATGCCAATGATGGTTCTGGGTGTCGATCTGGTGGTGAGTTCGGCACCTGTGGAGAAAGCCGGCGCGGCCTCGGCGACCTCGGAGACAGCGGCGGAACTGGGTATGGCGTTGGGTATTGCCGTTTTCGGTAGTATTGCCGCGGCTGTTTACCGAAAGCAGATGATCGATACTGCCTCGTCCAGCCTGCCGCCGGAGCTTGTGGCCATCGCTCAGGATACCTTGGGCGGCGCTTTGGCTGCGGTTAAAGAATTGCCGGCTGTAGCGGGTGCCGAACTACTCGCGGCCGCGCAGGCGGCTTTTAGTGCGGCACTTTATACCAATGCGATGATCGGCGCCGTGATAGCGGTAGGTGTTGCCGTCTTGACGGCATGCTGCCTGCGCCAGGTGTCGGTATCGGCGCCGCCGGCCGCGGACGATGCGTTGGATACCCGGCCGTCGGTGTGAGCGAGCGGTTGCGGGTAGCCCTCGGTTGCGGAGATGGCGCAGCCGAGAGCTACCCACGCAGGGGAAGGTCTAGGTTCTTGTTCCTCTGGCCTGGCGATACAAAGCAGTTTGGTTTTGGCTAAAGCAGTGGCTGTTATTGCACGCGAAAAAGCTTAGCCATCGTTTCCTTTTCCAATGGGTGGTATAGCGCATACCCCTGCGCCCAGCGGAACCCAAGCTCGCGGATTGCCGCCAGTTGTGCCGCTGTTTCTGCCCCCTCCGCGATCGTTTCCATCCCAAGTGCCTCGGCCAGACGCAGAATCGAGCGCACAACCTCACGGCTTTGCGTATTGTCTGCTACTAAGTTTTGGGTGAAGGAGCGATCCACTTTGATAACGTCGAAGGGCAACTGGTGTAGGTAGCTTAGCGAGGAATAACCCGTACCGAAGTCGTCCAGACAGGTGTAGATGCCCATCTGCCGCAATTGGTGCAGGATGGTCGCGGCTTCGCGGTCGTAGCGGATAATGACGTTTTCGGTAATTTCCAGCCGCAGATTGCTGCCGGCGAGTTGATATTTTGCAGCATGTCGTCAATGAACGGGACAAGATCTTTCGCGTAGAACTCTTTCGGGGACATGTTCACGCTGACGTAGAAATCCGTAGGAAAACTATGTTCGTGCCGCCAATCGGCAAGTGCCGCACAGGCCCTTTCCAGGATAAAACGGCCGATGGACGTTATAAGGCCGGTCTCTTCCGCTACGTTGATAAACCGCGAGGGGTCGACGCTTCCCATAACAGGGTGTCGCCAGCGTGCCAGCGCTTCGCAGCCAACGGGTTTTTCGGTATGAACGTCGACAATAGGTTGATACTGAACTTTCAGACCCACTTCTTGCAGCGCTCGCCGTAGCTCGGATTCTAGATACAGCCGCGATACTTCTTGCCCCCGCATCCGGGCGTCGAATACGACGTATTGATTCTTTCCTTGCCGTTTTGCCTCATACAGAGCGACGTCGGCGTTACGTAAGGCGTGATCGCCGCTATGACAGCTCGGGTCGCTCAGCATGATGCCGATGCTTGAGCTTACGATGATCTCTTGCCCGCTTAACCGAAAGGGGTGCTGCAATGCCTCAAGAATCCGCTCGGCTACCTGCTTTACGGTGCTTTTGTCCTCAACCTCGGTCAGTAGCAGGGTAAACTCGTCGCCGCCAAAGCGCGCTAACGTATCGACTGGGCGTAGTAGGTTTTGAATGCGTTTGGCGAATGCGGTTAGCAGCTCGTCGCCGACCTGGTGTCCATAGGTGTCGTTGATGAGCTTGAAGTTGTCCATGTCCATGACGAACACGGCATAGTGTTCGCCGGAGCGCGTTGCGCGCGAGACGATATGATCTAGCCGATCGACGAACAAGGAGCGATTGGCCGCGCCCGTCAGCCGATCGTGCAATGCCTCGTGCTGGAGTTGTAGCTCCATGCGCTTACGGTCGGAGATGTCCCGGTCGATCTTGGCTGCGCCGATAACGCGGCCGGCATCGTCGGTAACGGGGACGACGGCGACCGAAACATCTACCAGCTCGCCATTTTTATGTATCCGGCTCGAATCGAAATACATAACGTTCTTGCCTTCCGCGATGGCGGTTAGAATCATCCCTAACTCGTCTTTATGCTCAGCCGGCATGAGTTCGGTAATGCTCTTGCCTACTATTTCCTCCTCCGTGTAGCCGTACAGCCGTTCGGCGCCGGCGTTCCAGGAGGTGATTCGGCCCCGCATATCGGTGCTGACGATGGCATCCGGGGAGGCCTTTACAATGGCAGCGAGCAGTGCTCGCTCGGCTTCGCTAGCCTTCCGCTCGGTGATGTCGACACTGACCGCGACGCCGCCGGCAATGAGGCCGTCTTTTCCGTAGAACGGTAGCGCATAGTTAAGGATGGTGCGGCGTTCCCCGTCGTATCGCAGGATTTCCATCTCTTCCGCTTTTACCGATTCCCCCGTTCTTATGGCGCGGGCAAGCCCCCACTCGTGCGTTTTGACCGGTTCTCCCGTGTCGGGCCACCAAGCCCGATAATCCTGGTGGTAGCGGTCGGGCGTATCGGATAAGACCGCTTTGCCCCAAAGCTTTTCCGCCGCCGCGTTGAGTTGGATTAAGCGACCTTGGGCATCGGCGATAAACACCGCAACGGGTAAGGCTTCCAGTACCGTGTTGAGTCGGTTTCGCTCCAGTTCTTTGGCTGCGATCTCGCTGCGGATGGCTTCTTCCGTCCGTTTGCGCTCGGTAATGTCGGCAAACGAGGCAACCACTCCGTAGGGCTTGTCTTCTCCGGTGTGAAATAAGGGGCGGGTGCTCGTCGACACCCAGCCCAAGGTGCCGTCGTCGTGACGTAAGCCAATGACGACGTCGTCGTAGGGGGTGCCGTTTCTAAGGGATAGAATGGCCGGCAACTCGGTGCTGGAAAGGGGGCTGCCGTCTTCTCGAACGGCCCGCCCTTCGGCGCAGTCGTAGGATCCGCCCCGAAATAGGGGCAGCCCCAGTAATCGCTCCGCGTTTGCATTCCATGCTTCGATATGCCCGTGTTTGTCGAGTAACACTACCCCTTCCGCTAAGGCGCCGGCTAAGGTACGCCAACGGTCTTCGCTTTCGCGTAAGGCTGCCAGAATACGGTTATGCTCGATGGCTCGACTGAGCGATTTCGTTAACGATTGAACGAGTGCCTGCTCGGCGTAGGAAAAGCTTTCTTCGGTGCGGTGGACCTCTAGCGAGCCGACGACTTGCCCTTGTGCGACCAGCTCTTCCGACAGGACGCTGATGCCCGGTTTGAAGCTGTCGGTTGTAAAGACGTCGTGCTCCCAGACAATCCGGACGCCGACTTGTGTCGGGTCGGAAAAGCCGCCCGGGATAGCCTGTACCACTTCGGCTAATAGCGTTGGCAGACTCTCTTGTCGTTGAATTATGCGCGACACTTTATAGAGACAGTCTAACTCTCTAATCCGCGCGCCGAGCTCTAAGGTTTGACTCCGCACTAAGCGCTCTGCTTGCTTGAGGGCGGAGATGTCGGAGCTTACGCCAAGGATTCCGGTGATGGTCCCGGCCCGGTTGGTCCGCCGTTCGCCTTGTACCGCTAACCAAATAAAGGTCGGCGTGCCCTGCGGTCGCAGACGAATCTCAACTTGAAATTGTGGCGGCGGCGACTGTAGATAGTCTTCCAGCGGAAAGCGGTCTTCCGGATGAACTAAGCTCAAGTAAGACGATAGTGGGCGCTGTTCTTGAGGGGGAAAGCCGCAGAGTTCTTCCAGGCTCCGGGACGGTTTCACCGTAGCCGTATCCAGTGCGAGCTCCCAGGCCCCCATGCGAACCGGCGAAAGCATATTCCGGGCCGGTCCGCTGTGTGAGAGGCTCTCCTCGTTGAGAGGGGGGATATCCGCGTTATCGCCGCTCTCAGTCGCGTAAGCTGAGTGCCCATCATTGGTCATAGAAAGTTTTCCTCATCTTATGCTTAGCGTAAACGCTCCCTAAGAAAACGCCGGGTAGCTCCCTTGCCCAGCAGGAGTCGTGATGTTTAGCGATTCCCTAAATTCTAGCGAACCGGCGGAGAATGGCTGGGCTTGCCGCCTCGTGGCGTTACCGTAGGATGGCAAGATTACCGCAGTTCCTTCCAAGGGCTTAAAGCGCTGTCGATGAGGGTGAGGCGGTGCGGCGCTCCGTCTTTTGTCAAAAAGCGTCATGCGGGATTATGGGAATGATTGGTAACTTAATGCTAATATTATGATTTTTACATGCTCAATGCCGCCGGATCGTTGCTTTGCGGTGCTTAGCGTTTGCGTAAGGGCGGTTCTTGTTTCAGACCGATATTAATTGGGCTTAGGATATAAAAAGAGTGCTTGACGGCGGTCATCTACTATTTTTATTCTCTTAACCATACGTTTGGTAGGGACACCCTTAATGCAAAAAACTGATAGAAGCGAGATTGTTAAGCTTTCGGCGGATTTATTTCGTGCCAAAGGCTTTCGGGCTACGACGATGGCGGATATTGCCCGAGCCACAGGTTTGCTCAAAGGGAGCGTCTATCACCACTTTCCAAGCAAAGATGCCATTCTTATCGAGGTGCTCGACACCTCATTAAATACGTTCGAAGCCTCCGTATTCTCTCTGGCTTATAAAGGGGGGCGCCCGAAAAGCGGATGAGAGAAATGACGGCTGCGATACTCGAATACTTTTGCGAATATCGCATCTGTCTCATGGCGCATATGTCCTTAGAGGACATTGGTCATCTGCCTGCGGCACAAGAGAAAATCGGCGTTTTCTTTCAGCGCTGGATTGCGGCTACGGCGCATGTATTAAGCGAAGTTCATGAGCAGCAGCGCGCTCAAGCGTTTGCCGAGGATATCGTTTCTCGCATCGAAGGGGCTGCGATCTTGCTTCATGTTCATAATAACGACGCTCCGCTCAAGCGCGCCTGTGAAGAAGCGATAGCGCTCGTACGCGTCGGTTAGGAGTTCCTTCGGTTTCGCCGGGATTTGGCGGGGCTGCGACAACGACGATAAGACCAAGGAGGAGCCCATGAGGCAAGAGTACGATATCGCTAATCCGAGACAATGCTCAGTCGCCCGCATGCAGGCAAGCCTGGATGCTGCCGATTGGCATCGCAATCTGGAATTCATTGAGGGAGTTAAGGCTGAAATAAGAGCGCATCCGGTTGCTAGTAACCCCATGATCGGGCTTCTCAATCGAGGCGCGTTTGGGCTGCAAGCATTACAGCAGATACACCTGGAATATCGGCACGCCATTGTGCAGACGTTCACCGATGCGTTATTGGTCGCTCAATTGGAAACGCGTCAGTTAGAGCCGCGGCTCAAGCCTGGGTCGAAAATGGCGGCGCGTACGCTATTGACGCTCAACTGCCTGGACGAGTTCGGCTTTCAAAAACCGTCGTCGGCGGGGTACCGTGCCGACCCCATATGCGCGCATTATCCGCTCTATGAGCAAGTCATGGAGGATCTTAAGATTACGCCGCAGATGCGTCGCGACTACGTACCTAGCGACATCGCCCAGGCGACGCGGGGGGCTTTGGAGAAAAGTTTCGGGAGTCTTGTAGAGGTTGCAGCGCTGCTGGCGGTGGCCGAGCAAGAGGTTGTGTTGTATAGCCCGCCATTGCGGTTAGCCGTTAAGGCTTTGGGTGTAGACGTCAGCCGCGGCTATTATCACGTCCATGGCGCCAGCACGGACGACTCGGCCAACGCCTGCGATGACGACCATGAGGACGATCTCTGGTTCGTGCTGGCGCAAGCTCTGCAACCGCAAGAATACGAGCATATACGCAGCTTATGCCTGGCCTATTGCGATACATGGAATGAATTCTGGAATTATCAGGCGGAGCGGGAGCTGCGCAACGCGGGGTGACGGTAAAGGCGGTTCGCCGTCGGTGGCGAGCCGCCTTTACGCTTTTAAGTACTGCAAGCTGTTTATCAAAGCCAATTTTTCACTAACGGACGCAGAATAACGCGTAACAGGCTGAGTTTGCTTAGCCGGCAACCAAGGGCCGTCAGGGCAAGATAGCGCTCGTAGCGCTCCACGACATTCTCTCCTACCAGGCGGACAGCATCGTTGCGGCGCACTCGTAGCCTACGCGCCCATTCCTCGCAGGTGCGTGCATAGTCTATCCGAGCGTTGTAGACCGCCTGCACCTCAAACAACCCGCCCGCTGCGGCAGATAATTCGGCAAGGGTCGGGAAATCCGCTTTCGGATACAGCTCGCGGTGGAGCGCGTAGCTATCGCAATCGCGGCAGCCGTCGGGATAAGCGGCGGTTTCGAGCGATAAGACGCCGTTTTCGTTCAGCCAGCTGCGACAACGAGAGAAGAATTCGCGATACATTAGAATTCTGCTGGAAGCGCTCTCGGCTGGCTGAGGAAACTGCTCCAAGGCGCCGATAGCCACAATGGCGTCGAAGCGGGTATTAAGTTGTAGTTGCCGCCAGCTGCCCGTGCGTACTTCGACATTTTGGCGGCTCCGTGCCCGTATATGTTTGGCTTGCGCCTCGCTTAGCGTCAGACCGACGGCTTTGGAAATCTCGTAGTGCTCATTGAGCGCGCTGAGTAGGCTGCCCCAGCCGCAGCCGATATCCAGCACACTATCGATCCGGTTGGCCTCAATTGCGTCAAGATGAAAGCTTAGCTTTCGCTCTTGTGCGTGCTCAAGCGTGTCGTCGTCGCCGGACCACAGTGCGCACGAGTCGGTGAGCGAGCGGTCGAGCCACAGCTTGTGGAATTGGTTTTCCGCATCGTCGCTGTGGCGAGGGGCTGCTCCCGCCTGGGAAGAATAGGTTTCTAGCGCTTTTGCTGTCATGGTCCCTGCTGTCATTGTTGCCCGAGGCCTTTGACCATCCGAAAACCTCTCCTCTAAAGCGCTCAAGCTTGTATCGCCCTAATGGAGGCCGTTCCTGGTGGGCGTTGCCTTTATTATTGTTCTGACCAAACATTCGTTTGGTACCTCCTCAAGCTAATAGGAGGCGTTCGATTCGTCAAGAAGAAGTTGTAGAAGTCGTCAAATACCAGCATATCTGTTGTTGCCCCGGCGTTTCCTATCGAGGATGTGTAACACGTCGAGCCAGCTCGCCAGGGATTGCTCGACGGAGCGTGCCGCATGGGGCAACAGCGAGCTGAAAGGTTCTGAGCGGACTTTTTCAGCGTTCCGCTATTGTCCCCCCAATCCAACAATTCGCAGTATTTCCGCTGCCTGAGCTGCTTCCTGTAAACAGCGCTTGCAGCGAGCGGCTTAAGACAAGCGCTTTCGGGTCGCGTTAGGACAAAAGCGACAGGTTGAGGTTCTTCGGCCGCGCTTGAGTCTGTATAAGGATGCTCTGATTCTCTTTCGCGTGGACTCACTAAATTAGGAAGTTGCGATGCTTAGAGACAAGCGTGCTGGCGGATTTGGTAGCCTGTGTGGGTGGATTGACGCTTTATGAAATTCCCTTGCCTTGCTCGGCTGTGGTCTGCGGGTACGACTGGGAAGCCGCCGCGCTCAGCACGTCATATTGCCCTCATTAATCAGCTGGGATTGTTTGGGGTTTGTGCGACGCTGCCTTATCAAGTCTTTTACTTATTACACGGTATTTCGCTGTATTGGCCGTCGTTTGTCGCTAACGTGTTTTTTATTGCGGGCTATCTGGTCGCGTTGCCGCTTAATGGCTGGGGGTGGCATAACTCGGCGCGTAACGTTGTGGTGCTCAACGGTTGCACACAGTTGTTTGTGGTTACCTATTTCATAAGTAACGGGGCCGGCGTGCACCTTTTCTACTTCAGTGTCGGCGGTGTCCTGCCGCTGATGTTTTACCGCCGTCAAGAGCTGCCCCTTTTGGTCGTCGCTACGGTGGGCGTTGTTGTGCTGTTCGTGTTCTGTCATTTCTATTTTCCACCCGGCAGTACCCCGATTCCGATTGCCGACTCCATCCTAGGGGGAATGTACGCAGCCAGCGCTTTCGGGGCGATCGGCCTGCTGGCTGTGGTGGGTTTTCTGTTCCGAGAGCGCGTGGAGGACGCCGAAAGCGATTTGACGCGCACTAACCGCCGCTTAGAGCAGCTTTCCCAAACGGATCAGCTCACAGGCTTAGCCAACCGGCGTACGCTTGAGGAATGGTTAAGGAGAGAGCTTGCGCGTGCGGGGCGGGAAGGAAAGCCGGTTTCTGTGTTGATGTGCGATGTCGATCACTTCAAAGCGTACAACGATTGGTATGGCCATCAGGCGGGAGATAGATGCCTGCGTAACCTCGCTAAGGCTTTTCAGAAGGTTGTTAGACGCCCTTCGGATCTCGTCGCCCGTTATGGCGGAGAGGAATTTGTGGTGATTCTTCCGTTGACTGGTAATAAAGGCGCATTCGACATCGCGGAAGCGCTGCGGCGTGCTGTAGAGCAGTTAGCGATACCTCATGAGCGGTCGACTTCAGGACCGGTGGTGACGATTAGTATCGGCGTGGCCACGCTAGACCCCGTGCCGCCCGCGCAGCTGAATATAGCGTCCAGGTTGTTACGCGCGGCTGATATGGCCTTGTATGATGCTAAGTCGAAGAATCGTAACCGCGTGATGTCTCGGATGGCTTGAAAAGCGGGGCCGCCGGTATCGGCCCCGTGCGTATTCGCCGCTATTACCAGTTTTTGTGCTGCGTATCGTAGCCGAAGCCGCAGAAGTCGCAGTTGCGGTCGAGGAACATGCTGCTACGTTCCGTCTCGCCGGCTAGATGCCACCGTAGCCACGCTACGATTATCGGCAAACCGTCCCGCGCTGCGCCCATATGGTCGGAACCCCGCATGACGGTGAACCACACCGGCACCTGGGTGTTGGTGTAATCGCGCCGACAGTTCGAGGTGGCCATACGATCGTTGGCGCCGCAGATGTAGGCAGCAGGTTTATGCAAGTTAGCCGAGCCACGCCCGTCGAACGATCCCCCAGCCACGTGAATCGTCGTGGACAGGCGTGGATCGGAGCCGATGGCAAAGGATGCGATGGAGCCGCGCGAGTGGCCGCCTGCCGCAATCCTCGTGGTGTCCAGCTTCTGGAAGTACGGGCTTGAAGAGCGCGCGTCTTCCGCGATCAGCCAGTCAATGGCGGCCGTCATCTCCCTGCCGGTGTTGGTGGAGACTTCGGAGTAAACCACGAAGCCATGCGAGGCGATGCGGCGCAGGTGGTCTTCATAGCTACTTGGCCTCGTACCCGCTCCGGGGCCCCAGATAAATACCGGGTGTTGGATGTCGTGTTCGCCGAGATTCGTCGGCCGAACAACCCAGCCGGACCGGGACGGTCCTGTGTTGCGCTCGATGGTGGTCTGGAACGGGCCGTCCGCATCAACTCGTTCTACTGGCGGTAAGATGCCATCGCCGACCGGCGGTGGTGGTTCCGGATCAGGTGTTCCAGGGTTGAAGGCGCCCGCTGAAAGGGGCAGAAGGCCGATAAATGCGCCAATGACAAGCGCTTTTTGCATCGCAGTTGTTACAAGCATGAGATTGACTCCTCCAGTTGAGATTAGCTCCTTCTTGTTGTCACCCACCTCCGTTACGCGTCGACGCAGGCGAATAGCAATGCCGTTGCCGAGTTGCTTTCCTTTCGTGCGTCTAAAAGGAAGCGGCGTGTCCACTCCGGCAAGCGAGAAGCTAATGGCACGGCGAGGCGTTCCCTTTTGTTCGTCGTGTCCGTTCCCCTAGTTGGTCCTTGCTTACTCGTTGAGACATTTGTTGAAAGTGTGTGACTCTTAAAACATAGTTTTAAGTTGTCGTTTCGTCTATGACCGTGGGATGTAGGTTGTAGCTTAGGTTCGCCGCCCGGTTACTTACTGCCCGAGGTTTGCGGGGTGCCTGTTCGGCGTTTTTAAAGAAGCTGGGGTTGCTCAAAAGTAGTAGTTGCTTATTGACGGGCGGATATGGGGCAGCGTCCACCGAGGCTCGGTAAGAAGTGTTGGCGGCGCCGGCTTGGCGCGGATTTCCTGCGACTTATCTTCGCCGCCAACAATTTTATTGGGCCGTATCTGTCATTAGTGGCCGGAGCTGCCTTTAGTCGAAGCTGAACGTGGCAGGCCGTTCGGCAGCGTCTATCTCCATCTGGATACAGCCGTGAAGAATTTGATAGCTGGCGCCACCAAACTGAGCTATTTCTAAACAGTGATTGCGTGTTCTTGTCGGCACTTCCGCCCAGACATTTTGCAGTTCTCGATACGAGGTCTGCTCCGTACGTATGCAGCCGTTGTATACCATATTGCTAGAACCGCCGAATTCTGAAACTTCTTTGCAATGAGCTTCAACGTCAAACCGCGGAATGTCGGCCATTGCAACGCTAGCCGCCAACAGTCCGGCAACCCCCAAAACATACTTCATTATTTTCTCCTTCGAGCTTATAAATCCATAGCCGCGCTACGGCAGTATCAGGTGACGGGAGATTGTGTTTGCGAGCCGGATCGCGGCAACCAAACGTTCTCCATCATCATCCGTGGATATCGGCCTTTCCTGAAGGAATCTTTATTAAATCTTACGGATTCGACGAGCCTCTATTCACAAAGAATCTGTTAAGAAACGGGTTTCGGTGTTGTTTCACTCATCGAGACGCATTATTTACTAATGTCTAATGTTTTTAGGGGGACTGAGTTTGGCTGCGCGCGTGAATTGGAAGCAGTTGTGGGCGAGGCACTTGGCTTCGTTGAGCAGGCGCTGCGCTTCGACGGCGCCTTCCGGGGTTTGCCTAAGCACGCCAATAATCGGGATAAGACAATGATTAAGCTCCCGGAGGCATTCGTGCCGCAGTACGGGGGGTAGCGCTGCGTCGCGAATGATCTGAATCAGTCGCTTGTGTGCCTGGCGCATGGCGTGGAACGCCAGTTCTTCCCGGCCGAGTTGGCGGTAGGTTTCGGCTAGGCAATTGCAGGAGGATATATACATGCGCGGCGTCGGTAAGTCCTCGGCGCGATGGAGCAGCAGCTGTTCGGCCTCGCCGACGGCGTCTAGAAAGTGCTCGGCAGCCCGGGCTAAATCTTGGCTTTCGATGGCGCTACGCGCTGCTTTTTGAGCATCGCGCCAGCGATTGAGGTTGTCGTCGGCCAGCATGTCGGTGTCTCCTTTTGCGTTAGGCGGCGCGGTGATCGTCCTGACGACCGCGTGGCGAATAAATCACCAACGGTTTGTTGATGGTGGGGTGTTCCAACACTTCCACATGAATGTCGAATACGGCATTTATCGCGGCCGCGGTGAGCGCCTGATAAACGTCGCCTTGGGTGTGGATCGCCCCGTCTTTGAGCAGCGCCACGCGGTCGGCGTACTGCGCGGCGAGATTAAGGTCGTGCAGCACGGCGAGGACGCCGACGTTTTGCCGGGTCAATTCCCGTGCTAGGTGTAGCGTCGCGTGCTGATGGGCCGGGTCGAGCGCGGCTGTGGGCTCATCGAGCAGTAAGAAGCGCTCGCCCAGCGGCGTCGGCTCCCAGATCTGGGCCAGTACGCGGGCGAGCTGAACGCGTTGCCGCTCGCCGCCGGAGAGGGTGGGAAACAGGCGCTGGCTAAGCGCTAAGGCATCGACGGCGCCGAGTGCATCGCGGGCAATACGATAGTCGTGCGCCGTTTCGACGCCGTCGATATGCGGCATGCGGCCCATGAGGACGACTTCCAGGGCGGTAAACGCAAACCGTAACGTCAGCTCTTGCGGCAGCACGGCCCGGAGTCGGGCGCGTTCGCGTGGGTGCCAGTTTTGTAACCGTCGGCCATGCATCGATACCTGCCCATGCGTGGGCTTTTGCTCGCCAACCAGCGTTTTCAGCAGCGTGGATTTACCGGCGCCGTTGGGGCCGAGTACGGCCACGAACTCGCCGGGTCGAACGCTTAAGCTGACCTCGCGCAGTAAGTGACGGCCGGCGGTGCGTACGCTAACCCGTTGGGCGCTTAGCATTAGAAGCTTCCCCCGTGTTGACGGTTTCTGAGTAAGAGCCACAGGAAGAAGGGGCCGCCGGCCAGGGCGGTGACGATCCCGATCGGTAATTCCGCCGGTGCAACGAGCGTGCGGGCAGCGATATCCGCTGCGGGTAATAAACAGGCGCCCAGTAGTGCGGAGGCCGGTAGTAGTAGGCGGTGATCGGGGCCGATCATCATCCGCAGCAGGTGCGGGACGACGAGGCCGACAAAGCCGATGATGCCGGTGAGCGCGACGGCAGCGCCGACCGCCAACGCGGTGAGGGCGACGATGCGGCGTTTGCTGCGCTCGATGTCGACGCCGAGGTGCCCTGCTTCCGATTCGCCGAGCAAAAAGGCATTCAGCACCCGTGCGTAGCGGGTAAGTAAGAGTACCGGGGCGAGAATAAGCGGGGCGATGAGCAGGACGCTGCTGCCGGTGGCGCCGCCCAGGCTGCCCATGTTCCAGAAGGTGACGCTGCGCAGTTCGGCATCGTCCGCCAGATAGACCAGAACGCCGGTGCCGGCCCCGGCGATGGCGTTGACGGCAATACCGGCCAATAACATGGTAGCAACCAGAGTGCGACCGCCGAGGCTCGCTAAACGGTAGACGACAACGGTGGCGATTGCCCCGCCGACGAAGGCTGCAAGCGGGATCAGTAACGTGCTGGTGTGGCTACCCAGTGTCGGCGGTACGCCTAGGACGATGACGGCCACCGCACCCAAGGCGGCTCCGGCAGAGACGCCGATCAAACCGGGATCGGCCAGCGGGTTGCGAAATAGCCCTTGCATCGCGGCCCCGGCGACGGCTAAAGCGGCGCCAACCAGCATACCGAGTATGAGCCTGGGTAGACGAATGTGGAGGATGACCGCGGCTTCCTGTTCGCTAAACCCGCCGTTATGCGACAGGCCGACGGAGTGGGCCAAGACGGCGATAACGCGCTCGGGCGGGATGCTCATCGCGCCGTAGCCAAGGCCGGCGATCCCGGTCAATGCCAGCAAAGCCAGCAAAACCGGTAGCGTTAAGGCCCGCCGGTTAAGAGGCGATTGCGCGAACGGCTTGGATGCGGTTTCGCTGCTCATAGCCCCTGCCAGTCCCGGTCAGGGTGTAGCTGGGCGGCAAGATCGCGCACGGCATCCGGTAGTCGGGTACTGAAGCCGAGTAGATAGAGATGGTCCATGGCAATCACTTGCCGATTGCGAAATGCCGGGGTGGCTGCCATGCCGGGAAGCCGACGCAGGCCCTCGATGCCGCCAAATTGCTCCAGCGTAGCGGTCGGTATCAATAGCGCATCGGGCGCGGCGGCGACCAGTGCTTCCGGGGTTAAGGGGCGAAATCCGGCAAAGGCCGTGACGGCGTTGTCGGCGCCGGCCAGCTTCAACATGGCTTCGGCGGCGGTGTCGCGGCCGGCCACTAAGGGCGCCCCCTGGCCGGTTGAGAATAGGAACAGCACTTTCGGTTTGTCGCTGACCTGCTGCGTGCGTTCGGTGATGGCCGCAAGCCGTGCTTCCAGTTCGGCGGCCAGCGCTTGCCCTTCGGCCTCTTTGTCCAGGGCTTCGGCGACGGCTTTGATGCGCTCGACGGCACCGCGAACGGAGGGTTCCGCCGGTAGCTTGCGCACGGGTACCTTAGCCGATTCAAGCTGTTGCAGGACGGCAGCCGGGCCGGCCTCCTCGGTGGCAAGCACCAGGGTTGGGCGTTGCGAGATGATGCCCTCGGCCGAGAGCGAGCGCTGATAGCCGACTTTAGGCAGCGTTTTCGCCTGCGGTGGGTAGGTGCTGGTGGTATCGACGGCAATCAGTGCCTCTTCGCCGCCCAGGGCGTACACCGCTTCGGTGAGCGAGCCTGCTACGGAGACGACGCGCGGAGCAGCGAAAGCCGCCCCGCTAATCAGCACCCCAAGCCCCAGTAATGCTATGCGAACGCATCGGATGCTCACGCCGAGCCCTCCTCCGGCAGAGCGTCGATTAGTTCGCGCCAGGGGCTGAGCTCCGCTTGCCCTGGCTTGCGTAGGCCGAAGAACTGAATGATGAGTTCGCCGTCCGCGTCGAAGGCTTCCAGCGAAGTGACGATGCCGTCTTCGGTGGGTTTGCGGACGACCCAACACTGGGCAAGCGCGTCTTCCCGCAGATGCAGGTTAAAAGTAGGGTCGAGTACGTTGAACCAGGGCCCGGTCGGGCGTAGCTGCTGAATCTTGCCGCTATGGATTTGCACGGTTCCCGCATTGGCAACGAAGACCATGATCGGGCACCGGGTTTCGGCAGCACTTTGCAGCAGCCGTCGTGGCGCTTGTAGGCTGATTGGATAGGCAAAGTCCCGCTCGGCGAGACGCAGCGCCTGCAAACGGCCGATCTTAAGATTCTTTAGCATGCCCTGGAAGTGGTGTGTGTCCCGCAGTCGCCGCCAGCGGTGATGGAGGGCTGCGACGTCGATCTCGGCATCGGGGCTGTCGGGCGTTTTCGGCGGATAGGCTTTGACTTCTTGGTAAGTGGATTGATCCGTCGCGGCGAAACGTTCGACCAAGGCGGCGAAGGCGTCGTGCCGGCTGGCCTCCGTTAGGTAGACTTTATGGACAGCGCTGCCATCGGCATCGAAAAACTGGAAGCTATGACGTTGTTTGCCGTCGCGGCCGGTTTCGGTAACGGCGAACGCAAAATGCCAATGGTGGAAGAACAGCCGCAGGTCGATATCGGCGTTGAGCACTAACCCGACGCGGGGCGTCAGGTTAAGGTTTTCGTACCGGCCATGACGTTCGTGAACGGCATACTCGTTACGTGTTAAGGCCATGACGGTGCCGAGTTCGCCGAGAGCGGGAAGTAGGTTTGGCCAGTTTGGCCGCAGGCGGGTGGCGGACTGGCCGCAGCGACCGGCTACCAGCTCGGCTTCGCTGAGGCCGGCACGGCGAGCCGCTTCCCGTGCGCGCACCCCGCCTTTGGCCAATAACGATAGCGCGGATTGTTGACGTTCCCGTTGGGTTTTGCGCGAGCGAGTGAGTTCAGCCTGTTCCATGTCGATGTCTCCTTGTTGCTTATTCGTTAACCAGGCGATAACGGAAACTCACATGACCGGAGGTATCCGCTTCGTCGTAGTAATTCGTGACTTGCAGGGCGTACTGCGGCGCCTCTGCCGTGAGGCGATTGGTGTCGATGAGGTAGACGCGGTAGTTTGGCCAGAGCCGGTGGCCGCCGAGCAAGTCGTATTCCTGCCAGGGCATGTCGACAAACAGGCCGGAGCTTGCATCGGCGGTATAGCGCTCGGCTATGCTGTCGCCGCTTGGGGTATAGAGTGCACTGACGAACGCGCTTAACTCTTGCCACTCGAACGGGCCGAAGGCGCCGCCTTCGCCGGGGCCGCTGTCGCCGCTATTGGTGAGCAGGTAGAGTGCGTGCCCTTCGACGCCGAACTGAAGATCCCACTCGGAGCCTGTGCAGCTGGTGTGGAGATTGCTGTCGAAGTCGAAGCAGATTGGGTCGCCCCCCAGCGGAAGTTCGCCTTCGAACACGGCGCTGGAGTAGAGCTGGTCGGCGCCGGCCGGTTGTACGTCCAGCTCGAAGCGGAAGTGCTCGATGCCGCGCCCGGAGCGGGTGGCGAAGGTGAGTTCGGTCATGCGTAGGCGGGCATAGCTGTCGCCCTCGCCGCTACGTATCAGCCAGCCGTTGTCGGGGTTGGCAACCATGTCGAAGGTGTCGCTGTCATAGCGGTACCAGCCGCCGTCGGTGGCGCTAGAGCCGCGTAAGGCGCTGGTCAGGCGGTCGAACTGCCAAGCATTGCGGGCTGGCTCGGGGAAATCCTCCAGTAGCAGTTGCGCTTGCGCGTTGAGGTCGACATTGGTGAATACGGAAACGTTCGGTTCGCCGTTGTCGTGGTAGAAGTGGTTTTGCGGTTTAACCACAGCGCCGGCGACCTGCCCCGGGCCGGAGGTGCCGCCGTTGAGTTTGATGTCAAAACGGCGAAAGGCGATGTGCCAATCGGTGCTGGCGGCCGCCTCGGCTTCGCTTAGCGCGACGGGCTTGGCCTCGTCGAGGTTGAAATATACCCACTGGCCATAGGAACTGGCATCGACGCGAGTGCTGGTGACCGTTTCCGGCAGCTCAATCGGTGGGTCGGTCTCGGAACTGCTGCTGCCGCCGCAGCCGGCTAATAGGACCGCTGCCATACTGGTGCCGAGAAGGGTGTAAGAGGCGCGTATGAACATGGTTTCTCCTTGTTGTCGTAAGCCTTAACCGCGCAGTCGCAGCCCGCTGTATATCAGGCGACCGCTAAGCGGGCTGGTGTCGTGGGGGTCGGTGACGTCGCGGTGTTCGTCCAGTAGGTTGTCGACGCCGAAGTAAAGCGTCAGACGCTCGCCGACGGCTTGATTGAAGCGCAGGTTCCAGCGCTGCCAGGCCGGGGTTTCGCCTGGGCCGCCGAGTTCGGCGGGGGCGCTGCCTTCGGCGATGAACTCTAAGGCTGCCTGGGTGGCCCGCCATTGGTAGGCCAGCTCGGTTTTCAGTTGGTGACGCGGCCGTTGCGGGAGGCGTTGCCCGGTCGCACGGTCGACGGCCTCAAGGTAGGTGTAGCCGCCGCTGAGTAGAACGCCGGCCGCTAGATCGAATGTCGCGCCGAGTTCCACGCCACGGGTGCGTGCGCGCTCGACGTTTTGGTACTGGTGTACCGTGATCCCCTGCCCAAAGCCGTGTTCGGCTTGCGTCTCCTCGACAATGAAATTACGTAGTTCGTTGTGAAACAGGTTGATATCGAGCTGGTAATGCTGCCCCTGCAACTCGACGCCGAGTTGGGTGCTGGTGGACTCTTCCGGCTTTAGCGCCGGATTGCCGACGACGATGTAGCCAAGCCGGCTGTGGTCGAAGTGGAAGTAGCGCTCCTTAAGGTTGGGAACGCGGTAGCCGCGACCGACGCCGGCATGAAAATGGCCGGCCATGGGCCATTGGAAGCCGTAGCGAAGGTTCAGGCTCGGTGCGAAGTGGCTGCCGAAATCGTCGTCGTAGGACAAGCGTGCACCGGGTACGAGCTCGACTTGGCCGAGTGCAATCTCGTTCTGTGCGTAGAGTTCGACATGCTCGCGTTCGGCGCCGTCGCCGAGTTCTCGCGTTACGGTGGTTTCGCCGTTGCGGTTGGTTTGTGCATGCTGCTGGCGCATGCGCTCGTGTTCTGCCCGGGCGCCTAGGGTCGCCAGCTGGCGGTCGCTCAGGGGTTCGTTCCATTGTATTTCTAAGGCGTGGGAATCGAGACTTGCTTTACGCACGCTTTCGCGGTGGTCGGTTAGACGGGCATTGTTCTCGACGCGGTTGTCGAAACGCTCGCCGCTCAGGCGCAAGAGGCCTGTGCCGCCGTCGCCGCGGTCGTAGCGCAAAGCGCCGCTGAGTCGGTGGCTTTCTACGGTTTCGAGCTTGTCGAAGGCCGCCCCTCCCGGTTGGGTGCGGTAGGGTTGGCGTTTGTCCTCTTCGCTGTAGGACGGGCGTAGTTCTAGCGACCACCGATCGTTGAGGTCGACGCCGAAGCGGCCGCTGAGATTGGTGTGTGTGATGCGGTGCCCATGCTGACTCGTTGCGCCGGGAAAGAGGATAAAACCGTCGTCGTGCCGCCGGTCGGCCGTCAGCCGGTAGTTAAAGCGCTCGCTGCGGCCGCTGAGGTTGGCGCCGAGGCGATGGGTGTGCGGTGCGTTGCCCACCCCTTTATCGTCGTAACTGCCGATTTCCGCTTCCAGTTGATAGTTAAAGCCGGACTCGGGCTGGCGCGTGATAACGTTGACGACGCCGCCCATCGCGGACGATCCGTACAACGCCGACGTCGCGCCCCGAATGATTTCAATCCGCTCGATGTCCAGGACGCCGATTTGGGTCAGGTCGACCGAAGAGCCGGTCGTCGGTGCCGGGCGTTCCCCGTCGATCAGAATGAGTACCCGGTCGGCGTCCAAACCTTGAATCCATAGCTCTTGACCTTCCTTGCCGTGAATCTCTCGTAGGTACAGTCCGGGTACGAGGCTTAGCGCTTCGTTGAGGTTGCGGCTGTGACGCTGCTCCAACTCCGCTCGGGTGAGAACCTGAGTCCGAACAGGCGCATCCTCCGCGGAATCGGTGGCGGTGCCGGGTATCGCCAACGGCGAGAGTTGAGCGACTGGAGCTGCGGTACTATGGCCAGGGCTCAGCGCTGCGAGGCATACCAGTAGCGATACCCCAGTGAGCTTACGTGTCACAGGGCAGGCCTTCGCTGTGCCTTCGGCGGTGGCGATTGTGGATAGGGAGCAACGCTTGTTCATGAATACGAATGATAATGGTTATCATTAATGAGTCAAGATCGGACTGCTCGGAAGTGATAGACGCGTTATTATGTGGAGGGACTTGTCGTCGCTGATCATCCGCAAAAGGAGCAATGGAATGGAAAAGACTGCCTTGGCGATTCGGCATCTTGCCTTTGAAGGCTTAGGAAGTTTCGGGCCGGTATTACAGCGGCGAGGCTATCGGGTCGAATACCGGGAGGCGGGGGAGACCGATTTTGCGGCTATCGACCCGGCGGCTGCCGACTTGTTGGTTGTGTTAGGCGGGCCTATTGCTGCCTACGATACGGATAAGTACCCCCTGCTCCGCGACGAGCAAGCCCTGCTCGCCGAGCGTCTTCGGCGCAGGCTGCCTACGTTAGGTATTTGTCTTGGCGCGCAGATAATGGCGCAGGCTTTGGGGGCGCGTGTCTATCCGGGGCCGGAGAAAGAGATTGGGTTCGGTCGTTTGCGGTATACGCCGGAGGGGCGGCAAGGGGTTTTTGCTCCGCTGGCCGAGGCGGATGTGCCGGTGTTGCATTGGCATGGCGATACGTTCGACCTTCCGGAGGCTGCGTCTTTACTGGCATCGACCGATGTTTGCCCCAATCAGGCCTTCGCCATCGAGAACTATGCGCTTGCGTTGCAGTTTCATCCGGAGGCTACGGCGGCGGGTTTTGAGCATTGGTTAATCGGCCATTGCTGCGAAATCGGCAGCGCCGGCTTGGACCCTGTTCAGCTGCGTGCGGACGGCATGCGCTACTTGTCGGCGCTAGAGGAAGTCGGGCCGCAGGTGCTGGAGCGCTGGCTCGATAAAGTGGACTGACTGCGTCCGGCTATCACGATCCGCTCGATGCTGCCGAATAAAAGGGTATCGCCGATAAGGCGTGACTTACACCGACACGACGATGTCTATTCCGTCGAATAGAAGATATTAATAAACCCTCTGGGGGGGAATAATGAATCAGGATTCGAATAATCCCGGTGGGCGCGTCGCTCACCACGGGAGTGGTGCCGAGTTGTTTGTGATCTACTTGGTCAATCTATTGCTCAAGGTCATCACGTTGGGGATTTACCACTTCTGGGCGGTGACTCGCGTACGCCGTTATTTATGGGCGCAAACCAGCTTCGACGGCGAACGCTTCGAATATACCGGCACCGGCAGACAGCTGTTCCTAGGTTTTTGAAAGCAGTCGGTATCGTGGTGCTTGCCGTCATTTTGATGGGCTTGCTCGTCTGGCAGCAGCCTATGGTCGCCGCCGTTCTCATCTTCGGGTTTTATATCGCGATGCCAATCTGTATCGGCGCGATTATCTATAGCATAACCCGCTATCGGTTAACCCGGACTCGGTGGCGCGGGATTCGCTTCGGTTTGCAGGGTTCGGCGTTTAACTACGGTGCGCAGGTGTTGGGTTATGGCTTACTAACGGGTATGACGCTCGGTATCTACAAGCCGTATATGAACATGAATCTGGCATGCACTATGCTCAATAATATGTATTTTGGCGATCAGCGTTTTACGTTTAGCGGTACCGGCAGCGACCTGATCGGCCGTTATATGATCTTTTATGGTTTGGTCGTCGCCGCGATCGTTTCTATCTTTTTCGCGTTTGTCGATCCGATGGCCTTGCTGGTTACGTTATTGCTGGCCGTTGCCGCCATGGTCGCCTGGTTTTGGTACAACGCGGAAGAGTTGCGCTATCAAGTCTCCAAGCTGCGGATGAACGACGTCGAGTTCGCGTTGGAGGCCAGCAACTGGCAAATGGCTGGGCTCTTCATTACGAACTTCTTGCTGTTGGTATTTACCCTAGGGCTTGCTTACCCCTGGGTGCTTGTGCGGACGGCTCGTTTTATGGCCGGCCATCTCGCTGTGATCGGCGACCTGGACTATGCCGCCATTTTGCAGGCGCAGACCGAGGCCGATGCCACCGGCGAGGGTATGGCGGAAGTGTTTGACGTTGGCTTGGTATGAGTTATTCGGGTTGGTGGAATGACGGCCTATCCGCACAGCGCTACGCGGTGCGGGTTCGGCTTATGGGGCGCCGTTTGGTGGTTACCGACGGCGAGCGGGACCGCCCCGTCGTGGAGTGGTCGCTGGAAGGCTTGAGCTTGGCCGAAGAGGTGTATCAAGGTCAGCCTATTCGGTTTCTACATCGCGATTTTCCCGATGCCCGACTTATTGTTGAAGACAGCGGCCTGCTTGAGCGTATTGCGCCGCTGGCACCGAAAATTGCGCGCCGTTATCACGGCAAAAGCGGCCCCGGACGGCGGGTCGTGCTTTGGGGCGGCGCATTTTTAGCGGTCGTGCTTGCCGTTGTGCTAGGTATGCCGTTCGCAGCTCGGGTCTTAGTCCATCATATTCCTGCGGAATGGGAAGTGGGGCTGGGCGAGGCGGTGATGGACTCGTTCCTGACCGGGCGCGACCAGTGTACGGCGCCCGAGGGCATGGCGGCATTGGGCGACCTAACGGCGCGTTTAGAGGCGGTCGCCGACGCGCCCTACCCCTTTGTCGTCAAAGTGGTTGACGACAGCATGGTCAACGCTTTCGCAGCACCTGGCGGTCAAATCGTATTGATGCGCGGTTTGATCGACGAGGCTGAATCGGCGGATGAGGTGGCCGGCGTATTGGCGCATGAGATGGCACACGGCGTTTTGCGCCACCCCACCCGAGGCTTGTTGCGTCGTGTCGGCTATCGGGTGACGTTCGCCGCCTTGTTCGGCGATGCCTCCACCGCGGTGCTGTTAGTTTCCCAGGCAGGAGAAATGCTGCTGAATCTTTCCCACAGCCGGGAGGATGAGGCTGAGGCCGATGCTCTGGGGTTGGCGATGCTTAACGATGCCGGGATCGATTCGCGCGGTTTGGAAGCGTTCTTTACTCGCTTACAGGCCGAGAGCGATGCGGATGCCGAGTATTTTGCCTTGTTGTCGAGCCATCCCTTGCATAGCGCCCGAGTCGAAAGCGCCCGCCAATTGAGCCGATCGGGAGAGCCGGCCCTGGGCCCCGAACAGTGGGGCGCGCTACAACGTATCTGCGAGGATTGAGCTCCGTTTCCCGTTAGCGGTTTGACTGGAAATCTCGCGATGGGCTGCTAGCTTTATATTAGTGGTTCGTAAACAGAGTAAGGCGGGGTGTCCATGGAGAGCCGGTTTCAGAGTTTTGGCGAGTTCTATCCGTATTATCTCTCTGAGCATCGGGATCGTACTTGTCGACGCTTGCATTTTGTCGGCAGTTTACTTGTGTTGGCGCTAATTGCTTATGCGGTGATTAGCGCTAACTGGTGGAGCCTGTTGCTGATACCGGTTGTCGGTTATGGTTTTGCTTGGGTCGGTCACTTTTTCTTCGAGCGTAATAAGCCGGCGACCTTCAAATATCCCTTGTACAGCCTGATAGGCGACTGGGTGATGTTCGGCGATATCCTGCGCCGTAAGATCCCGTTCTAACAAAGCATTGGCTTAGTTTCTAAAACATTCCTCAGCTCCAGTGACTTGGGAAGGCCGGAACCGGATCGCAAATATTTCCTCACGCCAATAGTTTGCGCTATAAGAGTTAGAAAGCGCGTTGACCGTCATTTTCTGGCTTGAGAATGGCGGCCACCGCGCCCTAGTGCTTCTGCGCGCGCGAGGAGGATTCTATGTATCGAGCTTTTCGCGAGCCGGTCAGCGGCCTGACCCATTTAGTAGCTGCTTTCGCTTCGATAGCGGCGCTTTGCATTCTTGTCGTTAACGCAACCTTGTACGGCGATGCCTGGCATATCACCAGCTTTGCCGTGTTCGGTGCCAGCATGTTCCTGCTGTTTGCCGCCAGCGCCTTGTATCACTTGCTACCTGTGCCGGATCGTGGCGTGCAAAGTCTGCAGAAACTCGACCATATGATGATCTACGTGCTCATCGCGGGCACCTATACCCCGTTTTGTCTTGTGCCTTTGCGCGACAGCGGCGGGTGGCGGTTGTTTGCCGCGGTATGGGGGCTCGCGGTTGTCGGGATTATCATGAAGTTCTTTTGGCTTAACGCACCGCGTTGGTTGACCACCGGCGTCTATTTGTTCATGGGTTGGTTGATTCTGTTCGCCTACGAGGCCTTGGTGCTCAACCTAACCGGTGCTGCGTTGTTCTGGTTGTTCTTAGGCGGTATGAGCTATACGGTGGGCGCGATTGTATATGCCACGCAGTGGCCGGATCCATGGGCGCCGCACTTTGGTTATCATGAAGTTTGGCATTTATTCGTTATTGCCGGGGCCTTTTGTCATTTCTGGGCGGTTGCCTTTCATCTGATATAGGTCCGTAGAGGATGTCCCGCCGCGCGCCGAAGAATAGGCTCGCGGCGGCGACGCACTGGAGGCCGAAAGGTAGATAGCCGGCATAGCCAAGCAGTGGCATTTCGAATATTTCAAAGCGATGTACGTAAGGTACGGCATACTCCCATCGGGCTAGGCTATGCCAGTTCCACAGCTCCCATAAGAAACCGCAGGCTAAGGCGGCTACGGCCGCCAACCAGATCGGGCGCCAGTCTCCGCTTGCTAAGGGGCTTAGTAAATGGCGTTCGCCGAGCAGTGCCTGGACGACGATGACTAGCAACAGCGGCGCTAACCATACCAATGGATAGAGCAGACCAGGCCATAGCGGTAAGGCGATGAGACCGGCGCCGGCGCCGAGCAGGCCCAGCCAAGCCGCGCTACGGGGTAAGCCTTCGGGGATACGGATGCCGTGGGCAACGCCGGCATAGAGCCTGGGAAACCCGGTCAACCAGTCGCGGGTGCTGAGTACGGCGGGCAGAACGGTGCTAAAGGGAAGACTGCCGGCGACGAGATAGGCAACGGCGCTGGGTTCTTCGGCGGCGATATAGTACCAGTTGACGACAAAACGGTTTAAGTACTCGAAAAACCACCAAAAAGCGCACTGACCGGAAATAGCCCTAGAAATAGCCAAGGCTGTCGAGTCAGAAAGCTGCTGCCGTCCCGGCGTACGCACAGGCCATTAATAAATAAGATATAGCCGAGCCAGATGGGGGTGAAGGTGTAGGCTTGATAAGCCTGCATCCAAGGAAAGCGCGTCCAAGCCAACAGCCAGGAAATCGCCATCAACGCCAAGCCGACCCAACCCCACCAGGGCATGCTCCGTTGTGCTGCCGGTCGCGGTTGCCTTGGGGTGCGCCACATTGCCACTAAGAAAGGGGCTGTCGCGAGCGCGACGAAAAGCGCGATGAGAATAAACCGAGGCCAAGAAAAGGGCGTCGGATCAGGGGTTGGCAGGGACGGCGGAAACCGCAAATAGACTGCTACGGTTTGGCCGTCCAACCAGGCGCCGAGCAAAGGTAAACCGAACAAACATCCGCCGATCAGCCCCAGCTTTACCGCTAACCGTATCAACATGTGCTCCCTTTAGTAAGGCGTCCTAATCTTCTTTGGGGATGTCCCCGGCGGCGGTAAAGCGCCGCCGCGCCCGGACCCATCGGCGATTAGCTGACCTGCGCCGTTTTCCGCGCCTCTTCGCCGATAGCTTCGTACGGTTCTAAATTAAGCATTTGCTGCGCGACGTCGGCGTTTTCGCTCCGCAACAGAGCGATATCCGGCAGGCTCTTGCGAAGAGCCACGATGTCGTCGAGTTCGAGTTCTAACAGTAGCGCCGAATGCGTGTTCGGGTTTATACCGCAATTATGCAGCGATGCCGGTTTGATGCGCCCGCAGCGGCCTATCGGCATCCAGTTGCGGCCATCGCGCGCATCGATCTGCATGCTGTTGAGGGTATCGTCGTCGGCAATGGGGAGTAGGCGGTAAGGCTGTTTAGGGAGCACGGATTTGATGGTCTTTTGCACCATCTCGGCCAGTTCGATACCCCCGAGTTCGCGTTCGACAAGGCGTACGAGGGCGAGTTGATGCGCTGCCTGGGGAGAGGGCCGTTTGGGGTTTCGCACAACCAGTCCGGGCAGTACAAGCAGCACATCCTCGGGAGGGTCGAGACTGAGCGATCGCAGCAGCGCCAGTGCCGAGGCTGCCGCTCGCTGACGTAAGCTCAGAGTGCGCGCGTTGTTCGTGCTCGGTCGGGTGGTGAGAACGCTCTCTCGGTGTAGCTGGCGCCGACAGCCCCAATGCTTGGCAAGCGTTTCGTGGGCAAGGTAAACGATGTCTTGAATCGCGTGAGGGCCTTGCTCCGGATCGCTGAGGTCGCGTAGCGCGAGTGCTTGTTCGAGTCGGGTTCGATCGCTGTCTGAGGTGATCATTCGAAGTCTCCTGGTCAGTGTGTCGTTCACGCGGCTTAAACGAAAACGCCCCCGGACTCGATCCGGGGGCGCTCCGCTGTGTTTGACCAGTTAACTTCTGGGGTTCAACGCGATGACGAGCCTCCCGTCCGGATCTCATGCTGAGACCGGGGGCTGGTAAATCGCCAATAATAGGAGTAGCTGTAAATCATCGCGCTTCCTGAATTCATCGCTGTACCCAGCCTAGCAATGCTTCGCTTCCGCTGCAACAGGAGATGAGGGAGGCGGCCGCCTAAGCGGCCGCCTGACTGGCGTTTAGCCCGCAGGTTGTTCGCCGAAGTCTTGCGTCTCGGTCTCCATTTGGGTTTCGGTCTCGTCGCCCCAGGCCGTGTCTTCTTCGACCTCGGCGGTTTCCTCTACCTCGCCGTTCATGGCAACCGTTTCATACTGATCTTCCTGGAACTCTTCCATTTGTGCCAGGTCTTCGTCCGGCGTGGTCAGCACCGCACCGGTGTCGGTTTGCTCTACCTGATCGAGCGGTACAACCCGTTCGGCACCGCCGCCCAGGCCGAGCATATCGCCGCCCTCTTCCTGCACGACCAGCGCTAACTGATCCTGCTCGTCACGTACGACGCCTTGGATTTGCCCCAAGGTTTCACCCTGTTGGCTTTCCAGATCCTGGCCGATCAGCTGTTCGGCTTCCTGCTCGTCCATTTCGCCGATTGCCGCGGTGTCTTCCTCCATCATCGCTTGGTCTTCTTGGACCATAGCTTGATCCTGAGCGGCTTGGTCTTCCATTGCCGCCTGGTCGTCATATCCCGCCCGATCTTCGGCCATGGCATAGCCGCCTGCGCCGGCCAATGCGAAAGAAACCGCGGCTGCCAGCAGCGTACGACGAAAACCGTGAGCCCGGGATTGCGTTTGTTTAACCTGCATCAAGGTATCCTCCTTGGAAACTCGAAACGTCTCGAAGTCAGCACATCCTGTGCTCGACCTTGGGTTGCACATGCAATATGCGCCCCTCCAAGAGGTGTGGATGGATACGCTTAAATCAACGGATGTTTCTTATATTCGGAAATACAAGGTTTTAGCGGCCACCGGAAAAGAGCGCTTCGGTAAGGCGTTAGGCCTTTGATCGGCTGGGGCTTTGTTACAGGTTGAGTTTTGTTAGGTTGGCATGGAGTTTGGTCGGATCGTGTAACAACTGGGTAAGTTCTCCCACGCCAACGGCAGGGCTAAACAAATATCCCTGGGCTTCTTCGCAGCCTTCGCTGCGCAGGAAATCGAGCTGTTCCTGGGTTTCCACGCCTTCGGCCAAAATGCGTAGTTGCAGTGTATGGCCAAGCGCGATGATAGCGCGCGTAATGGCCGCGGCATTACTAGAGACGGGCGCATCTCTAACAAAGGTGCTATCGATTTTCAGCGTATCGATGGGTAGTTGGCGCAGCGCATTGAGTGACGAATGGCCGGTGCCGAAGTCGTCGATGACGATGCCGACGCCTAAGCGTTTTAGTTCTAGTAGGCGGTTTGTCCCCGTTTGTACCTGTTCGAGTGCGCTTTCCGTAATCTCTAGATCCAAATTCAGTGCTTCGGCCGGCACGTTTAGCGCTCGTAGTTTGCCAATCAGGTGTTCGATAAAGCGAATGCTGTTGACCTGACGTAACGATAAGTTAATCGCGAGCCGGATCGGGGTGTCGAGCTGCTGGCGCCATGCCATGATTTGTTGGCAGGTTTCGTTAACCAACCATTCCCCGATAGGTTCGGTTAAGCCGGTTTCTTCGGCGACGGCGATGAAAGCCTCAGGCGCCAATAGCCCGCGCTCTGGATGTTGCCAACGGAGCAGAGCTTCGACGCCGACCAAGGCGAAGTCGTGTAATCGGATCTGGGGCTGATACAGCACGCAGAAGCGTTGTTTTTCTATCGCTTCTCGGAGGCCCGCTTCGGTGGCTAGACGACTTGCTGCCTGCTCCGTCATTTCCGGCGTGAAGAACTGAAAGCTATTGCTGCCGCTTTGTTTGGCACGATACATGGCGGCGTCGGCCGCTTTAATAAGGACTTCGCTATCTTGGGCGTGGTCAGGATAAATACTGATGCCGATACTGGTTGCCGGCGTGATCCAGTGCCCCTGTATGTCAACGGGCCGAATGACGGCTTCGATGATCTTCTCGGCGGGGGCGGCGGCATCGTCGGGTTGATCGAGGTCTTCCAGCAAGACCATAAACTCGTCGCCGCCTAAGCGGGCAACGGTATCTTCCGAGCGTACGCTTGCTTGTAAACGCTGGCCGATGGTCTTTAGCAGCTCGTCGCCGGCGGCGTGGCCGAGGGTGTCGTTGACGAGTTTGAAACGGTCCAAGTCCAGGAAGAGTAAGGCCAAGCGCTGTCGATGACGTTCCGCGCGCTGTAGCGCTTTTTCCAGGGTAAGGTTTAAGAGCAAGCGGTTGGGCAGGCCGGTTAGCGAATCATAATGAGCCAGCGCTTTTAATTTGGCTTCCGAGCTTTTCAAGGTGCTGATGTCGGTCAGGACGACGACAAAGTGTTTAAACCGCCCCTCTTGGTCTCGCACCGTTGCAATATTAAGCCAGGTTGGGAACGTCTCGCCGTTTTTGCGGCGGGCTTTCATCTCGCCTCTCCAGGTGCCGCGAGATTGCAGGCGGCGGTCGATGTCGGCGAAGAATGCCTGATCGCCTTCGACGTCGGAGAGCAGAGTTCGGGTGCGGCCGACGACCTCGTTACGGGTATAGCCGGTCATACGTTCGAAGGCTTTATTCACCTCGGCGATACGGCCGGCGCGGTCGAGGATGACAATGGCTTCGGTGGTGCTTTCGAAAACCGTAGCCGCTTGGCGCAGCTTTTCTTCTACCCTAACTTGATCGCTGATGTCGGCCATTGTGCCGACAACCCGAAACGGGTGGCCTTGGCGGTCGCGTAACGCGTGGCCACGGCTTTCGACCCAAAGATAGTGACCATTGCGGTGCTTGAGCCGATAGCGACTGACGTAGCCTTCGTCTCCATACTGTAGGTGGTCGTCAAGGTCGTCCAGAGCGCGTTGCCGGTCTTCGGGGTGAAGCCGGTCTATCCATTCCAAGGCGCTATCGGAGAGTTGCTCTTCGTTGTAACCGAGCATATTTTTCCAGCGTTTGGAAAAGTACAAACGGTCGGAGCCTAGATCCCAGTCCCATAAGCCCTCGTTCGCGCCTTGCAGGGCAAGTTTAAGACGTTCCTCATTCAGCCTGAGTAAGGTCGCGTTGTGTAGGTTAGTGGTTCGTAGCCAACCGACAGCTGCACTGACAGCAATCAGCAAGGTTAATAATCCGGCGCGATCGGCGAGGTGAGATCTGTCGTTTGAAAGGGGGCGTACCGGTACAGCTCGTGAGGGAATACATTCACCATTTTCCAATGGCGGTCCAGCCCGCTTGGCGTGAGGAGGCCGCGATCGTTTAATTCGTCGATAGCTAAGGTGGTAAACGCGAAGTAACCTCTCGGAGTCTCCACGTAACCGTTTTCTCGGTGTTCGATAACCGACCAGGCAACCGGGTACACATCCGAGAACGGGATTAATGCGGATGCTGTTGTGCCCGCGTTTACTTCTTCCGCCGGTGTGAGTGCGCTCCCGTCCATGTTAACGATGAATACCGCTCCGTAGGGGCCGGCGGCGGCGAGTTGTAACCGCGATAAGAGAATCTCGGCGGAGTAGCTTAAGAGCAGAATCACTGCCAGTTCGCCGTCCGCATCCGTGACTTGCGTGCCGAGGTGAATCTGCGGCGAACGGCCATGAAAGCGATCTACGTCCAAAGGAGACAAGTAGACTTCTTGCCCTTCTAGGGCCAAAGTGTCGTCGAAAAAAGCATAGCCGGACAAGTTCGCCAGCGGCGGCTCTGGAATCAGATATGGGTCTCCGTTATGGTAGTTGACCTGTATGCGCACGACGCCGCCGGGGTCGACCAGGCGGATGGTTTCGAACACCCCTATATAGCGAGCTAAGTCGAGTAGCTCTTGCTCTAGCTGCTGTACGTTGATGCGGGTGGGGGCTTCGATCAAGTTCGCTATATGGGGCGAGTCGGCAAGTATGCGTGTCCGGCTTGCAATCCAGCTCATATCGGCGCGAAGTAAGTCGGTGACGGAATCTAAACGTTCGACTTCTTCGCTTAGGGTCGTTTCCAGCTGTGCGGTATAGCGTTCGTGGTCCAGGAATAGCAAAACGGCAAAGGTGAATCCGCCCAGGATCGCAAAGGTAGCTATGCTGCGCACTACGTAGCCGAGGCGGAGCCCCTGTCGCTGTTTTGCGCCGCCATCGGTGTTTCGCTTTGTGCGATTCGATGTCATCTCCGCTCCCGCAGAGACCTCAGGGAATGAATCAGTGTGTCGTTAAAAGGTGGGTGCATCGAAAGGGCTTAGGAAGCCCCGGCCAAAAAGCTCTATAATCCGGCGCCCTTTCCAAGTAAGAGCGGTACTCGTGCGACACCTGAGCCTTAAGCAATTGTCCGAACG
This sequence comes from Alkalilimnicola ehrlichii, assembly GCF_003399765.1. Classification (GTDB taxonomy): domain Bacteria; phylum Pseudomonadota; class Gammaproteobacteria; order Nitrococcales; family AK92; genus AK92. The sequence continues at coordinate 46,885 of NZ_NFZV01000017.1, forward strand.
TGCACGGCAGCGAACCTGGATTATCGATCTGCGAGACTTGAAGGAAACGACCGAGGGAATGCTGGGGCAGCTCGTATATATCCATCATGACGTTGTTATCGGAGTGAATTTTCGTATGCAAGGGGCAGATGTCCGGTTCGACACGCCGCCGGTCTTTGTCGAAGCAGCGGGCATTAAAGGTGCAAAGGGCCGACGTGCGAGCAAGTCAGACGTTGAGCAGACCTTATTGGAAGCTTTAGATATGGCTGTGGTCGCGAGGGATGTCCGCGAACGCTTAGAGGGGTAAGCGGCTTGTTCGGTGTCTCCTTAAGGGAGCCTTGAGCGGCAGCTTGTATTTCTTCAACGTAACCCCTACCTGCACAAGATCGGGTTAAAGCCGCCGGCGTACGGGTAAGGCGGCATACTTATAACGTGTTACGTTTTTCGATGGCTACGGTCATGTTTGCGACCGACAAAGCCGGCTTTTAATAAGACAGCGGGAAGTCTATTGCCGTTTTCTCCCACCTTTCAAAGTACGGAGTCGTGACGATGACGCTATGGGTCGCCACGTTACTAGGTATTATCCAGGGCGTGTTCATGTTTGTGCCGGTGAGTTCAACCGCGCATCTGGTACTGGCCCAGCACTGGCTGATTTCCCAAGGAGAGCCGTTGCCGCCGCCGGAAAGCGCCGAGATGATCCTCTTCGATCTGGTGGTTCATGTCGGCACGCTGGTATCGGTTGTGGTGGTGTTCTGGTCGAGTTTGCTGCGCTTGACCGGAGGGATCATGCGCGATAGCTACAGCTGGGCGGCGGCCGGCGGTAAGGCTTCCCGGGAGATGTTGTATCTGCGGCTCGGTCTGCTGTGTGTGCTGTCGGTATTTGCGACAGCCGTGGTCGGTTTTGCTCTGAAGGCGGGATTCGAGCGCGTATTCGCCTATCCGTTAGTCGTGGCGGGCACACTGACACTAACCGGCGTGCTGCTCTGGTTAAGCGATCGTTTACAGCCGCGTACCGTCAGTTTGCGCAAACTCAACCCCCGCACTGCCACGGTGATCGGCGTTGCGCAGGGTTTTGCGCTGATTCCCGGGCTAAGCCGCAGCGGGATGACAATTACCTTTGCCTTATTCTCCGGGCTCAAACGACGGTGGGCCGCGGAGTACAGTTTTTTCTTGGCAATCCCGACGATTTTGGCGGCAACCGGCGCGCAAGCGTTGAGCGTCTTCTCGAACGGGGGATTGGACGGTTTGGACTATGCCGCTTTATTCGTCGGCTTTGTCGTCGCGGCGCTGGTGGGTATCGTGGCGTTGAAAGCGGTGCTTTATTTTCTCTATAAGGCGCGTTTGAAGGTGTTCTCGTTTTACCTCTGGGCGCTGGCGGCGGTCGTGGCTTTTGGCTACATCGACCCGATCAAGGGTTAAGGCTGCGCCGCCTGCCCCGCGCCGATGGCGGCGGGGCGCGAGCGGTTTTAGGCGAGTTGGTTCAAGCGCTCTTTAGCGCGCTTTACCTGTAAGCGGACTTGTGCCGGTGCGGTGCCGCCGAAGTGATCGCGGGCGCCGACGGAGCCTTCCAGCGTAAGCACATCGTGTACGTCCGCGGCGATGACATCGGAGAATTGCCGTAGCTCCTCCAGGCTCATTTCCGACAAGTCCTTACCCTGCTCGACACCGTAGCGGACCGAACGGCCGACGATTTCGTGCGCGTCGCGGAACGGCACGCCTTTGCGAACCAGGTAATCGGCTAAATCGGTTGCTGTGGCAAAGCCCTTACGGGCCGCTTCGTAGGTGGTTTTGCGATTGACGGTCAGGGCCGGCACCATATCGGCAAACGCGTGCAAGCAGTTGCGTAACGTGTCGATGGTGTCGAACAGCGGTTCCTTGTCTTCTTGATTGTCGCGGTTGTAAGCCAGCGGCTGCGATTTCATCAGCGTGAGCAAGGCCATCAACTGACCGTTCACGCGGGCCGTTTTGCCGCGCACGATCTCCGCCACGTCCGGGTTTTTCTTTTGCGGCATGATCGAAGAGCCGGTGCAGAATCGATCCGGCAGCTCGATAAAGCCGGTCAGCGGCGAGGCCCAAATGATCATCTCTTCGGCCATGCGCGATAGATGCGTCAGCGTAATGGCGGCCGCAGCGCTGAATTCAATGGCGAAGTCGCGGTCCGAGACGGCGTCCAGCGAGTTGTTGCTGGGGGCGTCGAAGCCTAGCTCGGCCGCGGTGAAATCGCGGTCGATGGGAAAGCTGGTGCCGGCCAGGGCCGCCGAGCCCAGCGGCATAATGTTCATACGCTTGGCGCAATCTTCCAGGCGCCCTTGGTCGCGTACCAGCATTTCGTACCAGGCGAGCATGTGGTGGCCGAAGGTGATCGGTTGCGCTACTTGTAGGTGAGTAAAGCCGGGCATGATGGTGTCCGCTTCGCGCTCGGCCAGCTCCACCAGCCCCTTTTGAAAGCGAATCAGCTCCTGCCGGATCAGGGCAATGCTATCGCGTAGGTAGAGTCGGATATCGGTGGCGACTTGGTCGTTACGGGAGCGGCCGGTGTGGAGCTTCTTGCCGGCGTCGCCGATGCGATCGGTGAGTCGCTTTTCGATGTTCATATGGACATCTTCCAGCTCCGGCAGCCAAGCGAAGTCGCCGCGTTCGATCTCGACTAAAATTTCTTCCAAACCCTTGATGATAGCGTCCCGCTCGTCCTCGGTGAGCACGCCGACCTTGGTCAGCATGCGCGCATGAGCGATGGAGCCGCGAATGTCGTGCTGATACAGCCTGCGGTCGAAATGTTCGGAGGCGGTAAACTGTTCGACGAAAGCGTCGGTTGCTTCGGTGAAGCGCCCGGTCCAGAGTTGGCTCGAGGTCTTGTCGCTCATGTACTGTTCCCTGCTATGCCTTTGGGGTGCTTGATGGGGGCACAGTATAGCGGTTAGCGCGCCGCCGAAAAACGTGCACGAAGGCGCGAGCGTTGAAGGTAGGCGAGTTTGGGCGTCGCTGCGCCTTGTTCCATACTCTACTAACGGAGCCGAGCATAGAGGATAATGACCGTTCTTTTGGCAGAGCGCCGACAACTCCTTGGCGGCGCTCTGCGGCGGCAGTGGGAAGAATAACAACAACGGAGTGTCAGTGCGGGAAGCCGATTTTTTCTGCCCAATTTCTGCGAAGTACGCAACCTCTTGGTCGTGGTTCTGGTGGCGCAGTTATTGGCGTTTATCCTGGTGTTGGCCGAGCCTGCCGGCGGCGAGCGTTGGCAATCGCTGGGGTTGGTCTCCCTCTTTGTGCAATGGATCGTCCTCGGTAGTGCCGCGCTTTTGTGTTTGCTGCGAACTTGGTTGGCGCGCTGGGGTATGGTCGGCGGTGCGTTAGCCGCCTACGCTCTTATTTTATTGATGGCGCTTGCCGTTAGCGGCGTCGGCCATTGGTTGTTCGCGCCTTATGCCGGTACTGCGGTCCGTATCGATTTTATGCTGCGTAGCCTGACCGTGACGGCCATCATTGCGGCTGTGGCATTGCGTTATCTCTATGTACAGCATCAGTGGAAACGTCGTTTAGAGAGCGAGGCAGCAGCGCGTATCGATGCCCTGCAAGCGCGGATTCGACCGCATTTTCTCTTTAATAGCCTGAACACAATCGCTTCTATGATTCCGCAGGCACCGGCCCAGGCCGAAGCGGCAGTGGAGGATCTTGCCGATCTTTTCCGGGCCAGTTTAAGTCGCAGCGATCGTTTGGTTCCCTTACGTAACGAACTCGAACTAGCGCGGGATTATCTGCAACTGGAAGCCTTGCGCTTAGGCGATCGCCTGAAGGTCGAGTGGGCGACGGAGCGTCTGCCGGAGGACGCCCTGCTGCCGCCGATGACCTTACAGCCGTTGTTGGAGAATGCCGTTTACCACGGTATCGAGCCGCATGTGCAAGGCGGCACGGTGCGTATCTCGGGGGCTATGGAGAGCGCTCGGCTTCGACTATGCCTGTCCAATCCGCTGCCGCCGGCGCGGCATCGACGGCGTTCCGGGTTGGGAATGGCACTGGACAATACCCGGCAGAGGATAAGGCTCGCCTTGGGGCCGAAGGCCGACCTAACGGCGCTTGCCGAAGCCGGAGAGTATCGCGTTGAACTTGTACTGCCCTATGTGAGCAAGCCCGATGAAGATACTGATCGTTGACGACGAAGCGCCCGCCCGGGCGCGGTTGCGAAGCCTGATAGAGGCTCTCGGCGAGCACGATGTTGTGGCCGACGCCGGTAACGGCGCCGAGGCGTTGGCGGCGGTGGAGCAAGCCGCCCCTGAGGTTGTGCTGCTCGATATTCGAATGCCTGGTATGGACGGCTTGGCGACCGCGAGACAGCTTGGCCGTTTAGCGGAGCCGCCGGCAGTGATCTTCGTGACCGCTTATGGCGACTACGCGCTGGACGCCTTCGATGCGCAGGCTGTCGATTATCTGCTAAAGCCGGTTCGGCGGGAGCGTTTGGCAACGGCCCTTGGTAAGGCGCGACGCTTAAACCGTGCCCAGCTGGATGCGTTGGGAACGCTCGATGCCGACGATGCACGCGATCACATCTTATGCCGCCGCCGGGGCCGTATGGAGCTGATTCCGCTGGAGGAGATTCGCTATTTTCAGGCCGATCAGAAGTATGTCACCGTCGAGCACTTAAACGGTAGCGACCTGATCGAGGATTCATTGAGGAGCTTAGAGCAGGTTTTCGGCGATAAAGTCTTGCGTATTCATCGTAATGCGTTGGTGAATCCCCATTTTCTGACGGGGATGGAGAAGTCCGGCGGACGCTATTATCTATTGCTGCGAGGGTGCACGGACCGCTTGGAGGTGAGCCGCCGCCAAGTGCCGGAGCTGCGTAGTACCTTGCGGCGGATGGGGTTGTAATCTTGCGGCAGCGTTACGGGTGAACCGAAGGCGCTCTCATGGCATCCTATGGCAGCCGTTTCCGGCTATGGTCCACTGCGCCCGATAGAGGTTTACATGCCGACAGAGCTCATTCGTATCGCCACTCGTAAAAGTCCGCTCGCCGTTTGGCAGGCCGAGCACGTTGCGCGTTTGCTAAAGACGTTTCACCCCGGCCTGGATGTCGAGTTAGTCCGGATGAGTACGCGCGGCGATAAGATCCTCGATGCGCCCCTGGCGAAAATCGGCGGCAAAGCGTTGTTCGTGAAAGAGCTCGAAGAAGGGCTGTATGAGGGCCGCGCCGACATTGCGGTGCATTCCATGAAAGACGTACCGGCCGAGCTGCCCGAAGGATTGCACTTGCCCGTGATCCTTGAGCGGGAAGACCCGCGCGATGCCTTCGTCTCGCCGCGCTATGAGCGAGTCGAGGATTTGCCGCACGGTGCGCACGTGGGAACGGCAAGCTTGCGCCGACAGTGTCAGTTGCTCGCGCGCCGGCCCGATTTGCGGGTGTCGACCCTGCGAGGCAACGTCAACACCCGTTTAGGCAAGCTCGACGCCGGCGAGTTCGATGCCATCGTGTTGGCCGCTTCCGGGCTTAAACGCTTGCAGTTCGACCACCGGATTCGTTACGAGCTGCCGCCGGAGGAAAGCCTGCCCGCGGTCGGCCAAGGAGCGCTGGGGATCGAGTGCCGGATAGACGACGAGCGCGTCAATCGCTTGATCGCGCCACTCGATCACCCCGACACGCATACCCGCGTGCGGGCGGAACGAGCCATGAACGCTTGTTTGCAGGGCAGCTGCCAAGTACCCATCGGCTCTTACGCGTTGCTGGAGAATGGCGAGCTTTACTTGCGCGGTTTGGTTGGCTCGGTCGACGGCCAACGGGTCGTGCGCGGGGAAATCCGCGGCGCGGCCGATTCGGCGGTCGAGCTTGGGCGCCAATTGGGCGAGACACTGCTGGCAGATGGCGCTCGCGAAATCCTGGATGAGCTTTATGAATAATCGGCAGCTTGTTTCGAATGCCGTTAGGACGCAGCTGTATCTTGAGATACGAGGCCTGCGGCGAGGGCGCGGAGACCGTCGTGGCTAAGCCGCTCGCCGGTTGTTCGGTGTTGGTGACGCGCCCGCAAGCGCAGGCGGATGGTTTATGCCGGCGCTTGGAAGCGCTGGGCGCTGCGCCGGTACGGTTGCCGACGCTATTGATCGGCCCGGTAGCGGCCTCGCCGGCGCTGGATGCGGCGATCGCCGATGTAGCCGTTGCCGACTGGATTATCTTCGCTAGCCGAAACGCCGTAAGCTATGGTTTCGAGTTACTGGACGAGCGCGGTTTACGTTTGAATCCGCAAGCGCGGCTTGCCACAGTAGGAACCGGAACGGCTCACGAGTTGCGTAAGCACGGATATCGGGTAACGTGTAAGCCCAAGGCCGGTTTTAACACCGAAGCGTTGCTCGATATGCCCGAGTTCGCGGTTGGTATGGGCGATCGGGTTTTGATTTTTCGGGGGCGCGGCGGCCGTGCCTTGATGGGCGATACCTTAAAGGAGCGAGGTGCCCGGGTGCGGTTTGTCGAAGTGTATCAGCGCCTACAGCCGGACCTTGACGTGCGAGCCGCGTTAATGGCCTGGCGCGCGTGCGAACGGCGCTGGACGATCGTCACCAGCGAAGAAGGGCTTGGTAACTTATTGCGGATGGTTGGAGACGCCGCCGACGAGCTACGTAGCTACGGATTGGTTACCGTCAGCGAACGTTTGATCGCTGCCGCGCGTCGGCGGGGATGGTCGGGGCCGATACGTTTGGCAGCTTCGCCCGGCGATAACGGACTGACCGATGCCCTGCTCAACGAGAACGACTAAAGGAATCGGGACACCATGGCTGATAACAACGACAAGGACATCGGCGATAAGGATAGCGCCGAAGGCACGCAGAAAACAGCAATCCCGGACCCGTCACGGGGAAGCGAACAGAACGCCGGTGCCAAAGAGGCCGGTAGTCGTGCGCAATCGGCTAAGGGCGCCAAGCGGCCGGCGGAAAGCGGCGGCGAGCGCAAAGGCGGAGGCGGTGCGCTCGGTGCACTAGCGCTGGCGATCGCGCTGCTTGTGGCGCTAGCCGTTGCGGGCGGCGGTTATTACCTCTGGGGCGAGCTACAGCGGCTGCAATCGGCGCAAACGGGCCTGGTAAGCAGTGCCGAGCTGAGCGCATTCGAGGGTCGCGTCGAAAGTGCGGTACAGGAAACGTCCGAATTACGGGCGCGGATGTCCGCCTTAACGGAAGACCGCTCGGTAGCAGACAGAGAAGTTATTCGTTTGCAGGAGCAGGTCTCCGGGCTGGAAAGCGCTCACCAGGCTCTCCACCAGCGTATGGCGCGTATCGACGATATGGCCGAGGCTTATCGCGAAGACTGGATTCGTGGTGAAGTGGCTTATCTTGCCCGTATCGCAGACCACCGGCTGCGCTTTCATGAGGACATAAGCGCCGCTGCCGATGCCTTGCAGCTGGCTGACGATCTGCTTGCGAACCTGGGCACGGGAGCCTTTGAGCAACAGCAAGCGATTAGCCGTGCCTCGCGCCGCTTGGCTCAGGTGGAGATTCCCGATACCGATGCGTTCGCTCGTCGCCTGGAAACGTTGATCGACGGTTTAGAAGGCTTGCCGATCGCCCATCAAGGAGAGCCATTGGAACCCGAGCCGACGCCGGCGGAGACGGACGAGGCCGATAATTGGCGGGAGGCCTTGAGCCGGGCCTGGGATCGTTTTACCGACAGCCTGGGGCAGTTGGTTATCGTCGAGCGCAATCGCACGGCGGTGCCGTTGTTAGCGCCTGAGGAGCGGTATTTTCTCTACCAAAATCTACGTCTTAGCCTGATGACGGCGCGCCTTGCCCTGCTCGAAGGTAATGCCGAGCTGTATCGGCGCAGCCTAGAGCAGGCCGGCGAATGGTTGACGCGCTACTACGATGTTGAGGATCCCCGTGTAAGCGAAGCACTCGAGGAGATCGAGCAGCTGGCCGGGCAGCGTATCCGTCCTGCATTGCCCGATCTTCGAGCGTTGCTGGAACCGGTCACCGAACAGGACTGATAAGGAGGTCGCCATGAAAAAGCTGTTCGGGGCATTACTGGTTCTGCTCGTGAGCGTGGCGGCTGCGCTCTGGTTTCAGGACCAGGGCGGGTTTGTCGTTATCCACTTCGGGGAGTGGTCGGTTCAGGTCCGCGTATTCTTCTTCGTCGGCGCGATAATCGCGTCCGTATTTTTGCTGTATCTGATTGTCGGCATCATCCGAGGCTTACTCGGTCTACCGAGCGGAATGCGGCGCTGGATAGGCGAGCGTAAGCAAAATCGCACGCGGGCGCGTTTGGTGGAAGGCATGATTCGTACTGCCGAAGGCCGTTATGCGGACGCCGAGAAAGTGCTGCTAAAGGATATCGAGCGCGCCGAGGCGCCAGAGTTGCATTATTTAGCGGCGGCCGTTGCCGCTCAACGCCTGGAGGCACCGGAGCGGCGTAACGAATACTTGGCGAAGGCGGACCGAAGCGGCCGCAAAGCCGGGTTGGCGATCGGGCTGATTCAAGCGCAGCTACAGTACGAAGGCGGCGAGCTGGAGCAGGCGTTGGCGAGCCTGAATTACCTGCATGATCGTGCCCCGAATAACCGGCGTGTTCTCAAGCTGCTTTTGCAGGTGTGCGAGCAGCTGAAAGACTGGGAACGCATCGACACCCTCGTGCCGGAGCTACGCAAACAGGGCGTACTAAACGAACCGGAAGCGTATCGGTTACAGGTCGAAACGGCGAAACATCGACTGGAAACCGCCCTACGTAGAAACGAGCGCGATTTGGACGCAGTCTGGCAAAGCTTGGCGAAACCGGTGCGGGAGGATGATAGCGTCTTGCTCATTTACGTCGATGCCTTGTCGGTGAAAAAGCGCGAAGACGAAGCGGAGAAACTGCTCCGTACCCGTCTACAAAAGCGCTGGAGTGCCGATTTGGTGGCGCGTTACGGCGCCTTGCGCGACGCATCCGACAAGGCGCTGCCCCAACTCGATAAGTGGCTGAAAGAGCGCCCTGAGGACCCGGTACTGCTGTTTGCCGCCGGCCGGCAATGCCTACGCGGTCGGTTGTGGGGGCGTGCTCGCAGCTATTTCGAGGCGGCTGTCGCCAGGAATCCGCAAGCGGAAATTTACCAGGCCCTAGGGGGCTTGCTAGAGCAGCTTGGCGAGACGGACGCGGCTCGGGAGTGTTTCCGGAAAGCCGTTGAGCTTTTCACCGGGCAGCCGACATTGGCCGAGTTAAGCGAAACCGATAAAGCGGCTTTGGCCGGTCATGGCACAAGTGCCGGGTCGTAAAGCGAGCTTGCCTACCGCGGGTCAGCTTATCTGCCCGCGGTAGATACCTACCTGTGCCGTGCTAACCCAAAGACTAAGCTTCGACGCTTTGTTCCTCTTCCATGGTAGCGCCGCGGTCGGCACAGCGAGCGCTGAATTGGCCGTTCTGGTGCGGTTGGCCTAGGCGCCCGAAACTGCCCGCGCCGTGTACCAGGCGATCCTCTATTCGTACCAGCGACGGGTCCAAGCGGGCGGCATAACTTGCTACTGGCGAGTTATAGCGCCCCAGTATGCGGACGACTACGGCTGCCGCTTCGGTGCCGCCATCGGCATGGACGGTGAAGGGACGTCCGTCGTCCGTCGTGCCCTGCCCAGTGATCATGAAGCGTCCCATGCTGGTCGGTTGATGAATGGAGCAGAGGCGGATGTCGAAGTTGTACCGCGTTTCCCCAATGATCACCGTGCCGCTGCGGGCCGGTAACGGGCTTGCCTCCCACTGCGTGGCATCGATGCCTGCGGTTTCTTCGCCCATACTCGTGGAATCGTGCTTGCCGGTGTCGCAGCCGATAGCCAGGGTGCCGATGAGCATCATCGCCGCAATAATGCGCGCATCCATACGTATTCTCCCTTTACGTTTTCGTTACGCACATACGTCGTTGTAAACCTTCTCGCCAATATTGCTCGGCAAGGCGAGCAAGCGCCGCCGAGGCCCGACAACATTGGCGAGAAGGTTAAGGCACGTTGCATGCCCGCTGTTTTATCGCCCCGTAATACCCGATGGAGAAGCCAGCCTTGCCTTGGCAGGCCGTTGTACGAGGTATCGAAGGGCGTATGCCGTCCCTCTCGGATATAAGGGCCGATGCGGCAGAACAGGAAGGCCGGCTGTGGGAAAAACTACTCGCAGAGTAACACGGTGGCACCAGTCGTTAAGCGTTGCTCCAGGGCGTCTTGCGCCTGTGCTGCCGAGGCAAGCGGATAAGTCTGGTTGACTGGAATGGTAAGCACGCCTTGGCGCACCCAATCGATAAGCTCAGCGGCAGAGGCTTCGAGTGCTTGGCGTTCGGCGATATAGGTAAATAAGCTCGGACGAGTGAGGTAAAGAGAGCCTTTGCCGGCGAGCAGCCCAATATTAAAGGGCGCAATAGCCCCCGAGGACTGGCCAAAGCTGACCATCGTGCCCAGCGGTTTGAGGCAGTCTAGCGAGCGCTCGAACGTGGCCTGCCCGACCGAGTCGTAAACCACATCCACTCCGCGCCCGTGCGTGAGCGCTCGGGTTGCCTCGACAAAGTCGTCCTGTCGATAGTCGATCGGATGATCGCAGCCGTTGGCGCGCGCCTGCTCGGCTTTCGCCGCAGAGCCGACGGTGCCGATGACCGTTGCCCCTAGATGTTTGGCTGCCTGGCATAGCAGGCTGCCGACGCCGCCGGCTGCGGCGTGTACCAAAACGGTGTGTCCGGGGGCAACGGGAAAGGTCCGCCGCAGTAAGATCTGGGCCGTCATGCCCTTTAATAGCATCGCCGCCGCGGTTTGGTCGTCGATATCGTCGGGTATCCGTACCAGCCGCTCGGCCGGCAGCGTGCGGCGTTCGCAGTACGCGCCAGGGGTAGGATAGACATAACCTACCCGGTCGCCGGGTTGTAAGTCTTGCACGTGTTCGCCGATGGCTTCGACTACGCCTACGGCCTCGACGCCGGGCGTAAACGGCAAGCTCGGCGGTGGGTATAGGCCGGTGCGAAAGTAGATATCGATGAAGTTAAGGCCGACTGCCCGATGTCTGACGAGCACCTCGTGCGGGCCGGGTGCGGTAGGGTCCGGAACGTTCTCCCAGCGAAGGACGTTGCTGTCGCCGTGTTCGTGCACGAGGATAGCTTGCATGTTCGTTGCTCCCTTGGGTCTACGGCGGCCTTCTTGTCTAAAGCCAGCTTTGTATCTGGCGACCGACTAGGCTCGCGAGGGCCGCGATGTGCTCCGGACGGTCGTTCAGGCAGGGGATGTAGCGGAAGTTCTCGCCGCCGGCGTCCAGAAATAAATCCCGGTTTTCCATGGCGTTTTCTTCCAAGGTTTCCAAGCAATCGACGGCAAAACCGGGGCACACCAAGTCTACCTTACGAGTACCGCTGCGCGCCATTTTCTTCAGTGTCTTGTCCGTATACGGTTTGAGCCATTCCTTAGGCCCGAAGCGGGATTGAAAGGTCATCACCCACTCTTGCTCGTGCAGGCCGAGCTTAGCGGCGATCAGCTCCGCTGTGCGGGCGCACTGGTCGCGATAGGGGTCGCCCAAATCGACGTATTTACGCGGAATACCGTGAAAGGAGAGAACTAGTTTGTCGGCAGTACCGCGTTGTTCGCGGAACTCGCGAATACTATGCGCCATGGCCTCGATATAGCGCGCGTCGTCATGATAATCGCGGACGAAGCGAAGCTCGGGTAGGTTGCGTCGTTTGCGCAGCAGCTTGCTCACAGCGTCGAACGTCGATGCCGTGGTGGTTGCGCTGTATTGCGGATAAAGCGGAAGTACGAGCAGGCGTTCGACGCCGGCAGCCTCCAGCTCGGCCAATGCCTGCTCAAGCGAGGGGTTGCCGTAGCGCATGCCCAACGCCACCGGTATCGGCTGTTCGAACCGCTCGCGCAGCGCTTTTTGCAAGGCTGACGCCTGGCGGCGGGATATGGCGAGTAAGGGCGAGCCTTCCTCGGTCCATACCCGCCGATAGGCTTGCGCCGAACGGCGCGGGCGAGTCCGCAGGATGATGCCGTTGAGCACCAGCCACCACAGCGCACGCGGGGCTTCGACAATGCGGGGATCGCCAAGGAACTCCCTCAAGTAGCGTTTCAACGCTGCCGGGGTGGGTTCGTCGGGTGTCCCTAGATTGGTTAGCAGTACGCCGATGCGGCTGCCATGCGGCTCCGTATCCATTGCTTATCCCCGCGCCGGGTGGCTTTACGTTTATTCCTCTTCGCTTGCCGGTCGTGGGTGTAGCATGGCTGCTTCCACGGCGGCCAGAGCGCTCATGTTAACGATGCCGCGCACGGTAGTGGACGGCGTCAGAATATGAGCGGGCTTGGCGCTACCAAGCAAAATCGGACCAACCGACACGCCTTCCCCAATCGTTTTCAATAAGTTGAAGGAGATGTTCGACGCATCCAAGGACGGCATGATCAGCAGATTGGCCTGTCCCTTGAGGTTGGAGTTGGGGAAAATGCGGTCGCGGATCTGTTCGGAAATCGCTGCATCGCCGTGCATCTCGCCCTCGACTTCCAGCGACGGGTCGCGATCCTGAATCAGCTGCAAAGCCTCGCGCATTTTCTGCGCCGACGGGTAGTCGGAGCTACCGAAGCTGGAGTGCGACAACAGGGCGACTTTGGGCGTGATGCCGAAGCGGCGCACTTCGTCCGCGGCCAGTACCGTGGCTTCGGCGATCTGATGCGCGGTAGGATCGTGATTGACGTAGGTATCGCACACGAAGAAGGTGCCCTTAGGCACGATAAGACCGTTCATCGCGGCCATGTGGCGTACGCCCGGGCGCGGCCCGATGATCTGCTCGACGTAGCCCATCTGCCGGTGATAGCGGCCGACGAGGCCGGCCAGCATGGCGTCGGCCTCGCCGCGCCGAACCATAAGCGCCGCGATGACCGTGTTGCGGGTGCGTACGATCTGCCGCGCCCGCGCCGGGGTCACGCCCTTGCGCTCCATGATTTCGTGATATTGCTGCCAATACTTGCGGTAGCGCGGATCGTCTTCGGTGTCGACCAGCTCGAAGTCTTTGCCGGCTTCCAATCGCAGACCCAGTTTCCGGACCCGCATTTCGATGACTTTGCGCCGCCCGACGAGCACCGGAAAGCACAGCCCGTCGTCGACCACCGCCTGCACCGCGCGCAGTACGCGATCCTCTTCGCCTTCGGCGTAGACCACCCGGCGCGTGTCCTGCCGGGCGCGCTCGAAGATCGGCTTCATGACCAGGCCGGATTGGAATACGAACTGGTTGAGGTTGGCGCGATAAGCGGCGAAATCCTCGATCGGCCGGTTTGCGACGCCGCTTTCCATCGCCGCGCGGGCAACAGCCGGCGCGATTCGCGTAATCAGGCGCGGATCGAAGGGCTTTGGAATTAAGTATTCCGGGCCGAATTTCAGCGGCTTGCCGCCATAGGCCGCTACTACCACGTCGGAGGATTCCGCCATGGTCAGATCGGCAATCGCCCGGACGGCGGCTAGCTTCATTTCCTCGTTAATCGTGGTGGCGCCGACATCCAGCGCGCCACGGAAAATAAACGGGAAGCAGAGAACGTTATTGACCTGGTTCGGATAGTCCGAGCGGCCGGTAGCAATGATGCTGTCCGGGCGAGCCTCCTGGGCGACTTCCGGCAGAATCTCAGGAATCGGGTTGGACAGCGCCATGATGATCGGCTTGTCCGCCATCGTCTTGATCATGTCGGCGGTAACCAAGCCCGGACCGGACAGGCCGAGGAAGATATCCGCACCGACCATCGCTTCGCTCAGGGTGCGTGCTTCGGTGTCCGCGGCATAGATTTCTTTGCGCGGGTCCATGCCGTCTTTACGGCCTTTATAAATCACGCCGCGGGAGTCGCAGGCGATGATGTTTTCCGTCTTCAGCCCCATGCTGACCAAGAGGTCCATGCAGGCGATTGCCGCTGCCCCTGCGCCGGAGGTGACCAGGCGGACTTCTTCCATCTTCTTGTCTACCACGCGCAGGCCGTTGAGAACGGCAGCCGCGGTAATGATGGCCGTGCCATGCTGATCGTCGTGGAAGACGGGAATATTCATCCGTTCGCGCAGCGCCGACTCGACCTGGAAACACTCCGGAGCTTTGATGTCTTCCAGATTGATGCCGCCGAACGTAGGCTCCAGGCTGGCAATGATATCGACCAGCTTGGCCGGGTCGCGCTCGTCGATTTCGATGTCGAACACGTCGATCCCGGCGAACTTTTTGAACAGTACGCCTTTACCCTCCATCACCGGTTTCGCGGCGAGTGGGCCGATAGCGCCGAGGCCGAGCACGGCGGTACCGTTGGTAATCACGGCGACCAGGTTACCCCGCGAGGTGACGGTGGACGCTTCTTGCGGGTCGTCTACGATGGCTTCGCAGGCGGCCGCTACGCCAGGAGAGTAGGCAAGCGCAAGGTCGCGTTGGTTGGCCAGCGGTTTAGTGGGCGTTACTTGTATTTTGCCGGCGGGAGCTTGGCGGTGGTACTCGAGTGCGGCATCACGCAGATCGTCGGACATTTATTCTCTCCGGAATGCGGTGGCGGCTGAGGCATTGGGGGGCGGCAAGCATGACTCGACAAGGCCCGATTTGGCGATAGCCAACAGGCCTCTTGACAGAGCTTATGCTGGTCCCCCGCAAGCGCAGGCGCATAGTATAGAATGTCGGCCCTATACAAGGCCACAGGTATCGATGTGCAAGGCCTGTGGAATTCTCTCCTCCACCTATCTTCGCCGGCATGTGAGAAAACGTTCGGGCGGAGGCTTTCCGCCTTGTCCTTTTCCCAGCTGCTAGATAGGTGCATATTCGTGGTCTGCACACCATAAGGAAACACTGAGTAACTCCCTAGCAGGAAGCGGCAAAAGTCGCTCCTGGCCTTTGGGTCGTTAGCTACTTCAAGACCCACCCGGTAGGGATTGGTAAGGAAGTTACCTACTGTTTCCTTAAATCTATGATATACGCCCGGACGCATTCTTAGAAATAGCGCAAAGAAATGCTGATAGTTGTCTTAGGTAACGAGCTTATGACGCTAACCGCCTTGAGTCTTGCCGCGTTATTAAAATATAGTTAGATCAACAAGATCCTTTCCTATCTGGCACGCTCTCATGGTCGAGAGTGCGGAAAAGCGAATAATAAGAATGGAAATTGGAATGTCCCATGCAAGGAGAGCCCCGGTGCTTGCTTGTCAAGAAAATGCCGGTTTACCGTTGTCGGTCGGTGACGTGACATGATGCGGCTACCCTATCTTAAAGGCCATCAGCGCTCGGCGGAGGGCCTATATAAACAACGCCTCATGTTTCTTGGCCAGCCTTTTACCGAAGCAACGCTATTAGACAGCATAGAATCTCGCTTACGGCGAGACGTAACCGCGGTTGCGAAAGCTGGGTATCCGAAGGACGCGCCCAATAAACCGGCGGAAGTTTTCGTTGCTTGTGCGTGCGCCGGTTTTCGCCAAGACGCCGATGCCTGCGGGCCGGCGGTGGACTTGGCTAAGTGCTCGCCCGCACATACTCGCGCTGTTCTGGACGCCTGGATGCTCTGCTCGCCACCGAATCTCGACGATGAGTTTCTAGGCCTGGCGCGTGCCTATGCTCCATTAGGCCCCGGTTTGGTCGAGCTTTATCAGGCAACCGGGCGGACCATTGCCAACGACTCGATCGAGGCGCTTGAATCCCTGGCTACGGAGGATGCGGCATTAAGAGCGGCGTTATTGCATTACGCGGCCGTTCGAACCGATGCGCCCGTAGAGCACTTCGCCTCTTTCTACGACAGCCAGGATGAGCGCATCCAGCTCAGCGCCGTATGGGGAGCGCTACTAAGACATGACATAGACGCGAAGCAGATCGTCCGGAATAAGGCCCAACAGACGGAAAACGTAACTCAATGGGGACGTTTGCTCGCGCTGCTCGGCGAAGTCGAAGACTTGCCGTTGCTACAACGGCTTGCCGAGGTCGAGCCCAAACAGGGGCTGCCGCTTTTGGCCTTGCACGGGCGGCGGGAGAGCGTACCGCTATTGCTGCATGCCCTCACGAGCGCGGAAACCGCGGAATCGGCGGCATCGGCCTGGTATCGCTTATTCGGCATTAACTTACCGCAGAAGCCCCGTTTCGCGGTGGTTGATAACGCCGGTAAGGAAGAGGTGCCGGTTGGCGGAGAGACGGCGGATGCTTCGGCCGCCGAGATGCAGTGGGAGCAGATGCGCGAGCAGTGGCCTGACGATGAGCGTCGCTTATACGGCTGTAGCGTCAATGCCCCGAATCTTGCGAGCTTAGCTCTGCAGCGGGCCGGCGAGCAGGCCGTCGACTTGTTGGATTTGCTGCTATTCATCAGCGGCGGCCAAGTATATTGCCACCCCCGCTTATTTATCGAGATCCGACAAAGTCAGCTCTCAGCTTACGAAAAGCCTAGGAGTGAGGACGGTAAACATGCTTGAACTCGTTAATCGCAGCGATTGGCAGGCAGGTTTGTTTCCCGGCTGGAACATACAAGCGCGCCGCCAATTTACCCTGGTTGTGAAAGCGGGGTTTCAATTCGACGAAGCGGGCACGGTCGAGCCGCTCGAAGAAAGCGCGGCCATCGAACCAAGCGAGCGCTATTTTGATAAACCGGCTGAGAGTAGCCTTGCCGCTGCTCCCGATGTGGCGCCGTTCAAACTGGGGAGCGAGGTACTGCTTACCGGCACGGCATACCCGGCCAAGCAGGGCGCGCGGGCGGCGGAAACCGAGCTGGCCATTGATTTTGGTCGCGGCGAGCCCTGGAAAAAGCGGTTGCTTGTTATTGGCGCCTGGCACTGGGCCAGGCAATTTATATCCGCCGCCCCGAGCGATCCGGAGCCGTTGACGGCGGTGCCGCTGCGTTATGAATATGCCTACGGCGGTGTTGACGAAGGCCACGGCATCGCTTTTGCCGCCAATCCGGTCGGCCTCGGTTACAGCAAATTCGACCGGCGCCGCATTGGCCGGCCCTTGCCGCAAATAGGCCAGGGTAGGGAATTTGCTCGCAATCCCAGCAAACGAAAAAGCCCGGCGGGTTATGGCCCTTTACCTTACGACTGGTCCCCGCGTCGCGAGTTGCGTCCGGCCACGGACGAAGCGGCGGCGGATGCCGGCGCGTGCCCGATGATCCCTCCGTTACCCGCGGCGATGCACAACGCAGCACCCGTCGATCAGCGCTTCGACGAACCTTTTTGCGGCGGAGAAAACGTTCGTCTGAGCGGTTTCTTTGCCGAGCAACGCTCGGTACAGCTCGTGCTCCCAAGCCTCCGGCCTCACGCATGGCTGCGGGTTGGCGAGGCGTCGGAAGTTCTTAACCTTGTCTGTGACACGCTAGTGATCGACACCGATCTGCGGCAGTTTCACCTGGTCTATCGCGCCGCCATTCCGTGGCGGTGGCAGCCGCCAAAAGCGGTTGGGTCGTGCTGAGCGAGCGGATAACGAGTGACGGCGAAACGCGGAAGGAAACCGCCTAATGATACGTATCATCGGAGTTGGCACTGCAACTCAGGCCGGGAATCAGCCTTTCGCCGCCCTGGCGGCGCTTGCGACCAATAGAGTCGGGGCCCGGCCCGAAGCCGACAAACGCGCACCGGCCGTGCGTGGCGGCGAAAACGTGCCGATCCTAGTCGCTCGTGCCGGTACGGAAGACGTCTACGGGCCCGATTGGGAGGAGTTGCTGCTGCCTTCTCCCTATGACTCCCCGCCGCCGCTGGCGGATGACCACATCGTCCGGGAGTTTTATCTCGCCGACACTCCGCAAGAGCGGATGATGCGCTTAGCGCATTTCGCTCTGAAGCCGCTTCTGGCAAGCCTTCCCGACAGCGCCCTAACGGAATCCACTCTCGTCTATCTATTAGTACCGCCTCCCGACGTAACCCGCAGCCGAGGCGTTGACTGGGAGCACGTTATCGAGCGGCTGCGGGTGAGCAATCGAAGATTGGCTCCTTGCCAATTCCGCTGTGTGCCGCTGCAAGAAAGTGCGGCCGACGAGTTGAATAGCGTCCAGGCCGAACTGGCGGCAGGACACTGGCACACGGTGCTATTTGGCGGCGTAGACTCTCTGGTGGACGCTCGCACGCTATGGGAGCTTGCTCTGCAGGAGGGCCGCGCCGCGACGGAAGGCTCCGGTCAAGGTGTCGTTGCCGGCGAGGCCGCCGCTTTTATCGCCCTCAGCGGGGCGGATGCCGACGATGGCGCTACCCACAGCTACTTAGCCGCCGTCGCCAGCGAACCGGAGCCGAATGTCGGGCAGGCCGACGAACGGATTATGAGCGGGTTATATAACGCTGCCCGCCGAGCGCTGGAGCAAGCCGGATGGGTACCGCAGCGCGTCGATCAGGTATCGGTCAACCTGCAAGCCGAAGTCGTCGATGAATTGGAGTGGCATCAAGTCAGTCGGCGCTTATGGCGAGTCGCCGACGGCCTCCGGGCGCCCCCTTTACAACGTCCGGCGGCGGTCTTTGGCGATGTCGGCGTCGCTGCCTTGCCTTTGCAGCTGGCTTTGGCGGACGCGGAAATTCACTACCATAACGAGTGGCAACAATTTGGCGCTTATGCAACCCCGACGGCCATACTCATCTGCGAGGCGAGCGATAAGCCGGTACGCGGAGCGGTATGCCTACAAGCTATTTCATAACAACGAGGAAAGGAAACCATGGGCAACGTTCTGATTAACGGCCGGTCGGCCGTGCATGCCGGCTCCGGCGGCGTCGTAACCACCGTCGATGTCTGCCGAACACCCAGCGGCAAGGGAACGGACGATATTCCCTATACCAATGTCGCCCAGTCGGCGGATGCCGGCGGCACGGCATCGAGCGTCAAGATCAACGGCCATCCGGTCTGCGTGCGGAATTCGGTGTTCAGCAAAAGTATGGGGGACGAGGCCGGGCGCAAAGGCGGGATTGTCTCCGGTACCACGCAAGGGCAGGCCGAATTCGTGACGGCCTCGCCCAACGTTTTTATTGAAGGCGTACCGGCGGTGAGGATGGGCGACATGATGGTGTCCAACAACCGGAATACGCCGCCCGAGCCGTTGCAGCAGCCGGGCGGCACACCGCCTCCGGATTTGGCGGCCGGCGACCCGCAAGCGCAAGAGCCGGACGAAGGGCCGGACCATCACGGCCTGGAAATCAAAGGCGGCAATCTGCCCGGCCTGCGAGGCAGCGTCACCCTCGTGCAGCAGGGGGACGAGTAATGGCCGGGGCGACGGTACGCAGCCGCCCGCTGGGGGGCGGCGAAACCTGCGAAGCCGGCCCTGAAGGCATTGAGCGGCGCCGCATCACCTACAGACGCCTGGCGCACGGAAGCTATTACCTGGGGTTGAGGTATCGTGACAATCGAGCGCAGTACGGAATGCCTATTACGTCTGCGGGACCGCACGATGTTCGCGTGCAAGGTTGCGCGCTCGGCAGCTTTTGCGCGGCGCTGGCGGAGCGTCCCTATCCGGCGGAAGATTTCAGTTATTGGATCCCCATCGAGTTTTCCTCCAGCCGCTCGGAGCAAGAAGCGCTCACCGAGTGCCCGCGGACGACGGCCGTATTTCCGGTAACGAGACGCCTCGACGGCAAACTGACCCACCTGCGCGACGGCTGGCTGTATATTTTTCTCAACGGTCATTTATGGCGGGAAATATACTGCGACGGAGTCTTTAGCGAGTTTCGCGACGTCAACCTCGTCACGCAGCAGGGCAAGAACAGCCGCTCGGCCGACGGCGTCGAAGGTCAGCAGGATATGATCGTCCTGCCCGAATGGGAGCCCAAGCGCGCGCCCGAGGTTCATATGGCCTTCTCCGGTGTGCAATGGACGTGGGAATACATCTGCCGCCTCGGCGGCATGGGCTCGGACGATCCGCGTTACATTCCCGCTTTGCAGGAACGTTTCGCCGATATAGAGGTAGATGAAGATTTACGGGGCCGGCGTTTGCAGCCGGTAAAGCTGAGCGAGTACGATCCAAGCCGTAACGCCGACATCCTCGCCGACACGCTTGTACCCGTTGCGCAAGCCCACGAAGACTCCAACCTTAACGGACCTTCCGGGGTGCCCCTCTTGCACGGTTTGACGCGCCGATCGCATAACGGAGAGCGCCTCTACCTCGACAGCGGTTTGCCGACCTTAGTGCTGCACGACCCGATTGGCGAGGCCCGCCGCCTGAGCACGCGTTACCTACGCCGCTGCCTAAACTTGGCCAAATGGTCGCAGGAGAATGCGCGCAAGCGGTTGGTTGCGGGCTACGTTTCCGAAATCGTCAAGCATAATGGCTCGTACAAAGATCGCATCGACGAAGCCCATCTCTCGGTTTTTACCCGTAATTACGAGGATGGGCTTAAATCCCGTACCGAGCAGCAGAGCGACGCCTGCGACGAGTTGGTGAACTACTTACGCCGACCCGGCGGCCCCGAGAGCGTCGAGACGGCTTTTCTCGATTACCAGCTGGAAGAGGCCGAGCGGCGGCGGGAATGTCGCGCCCAGGGCGAGGAAGGTTTGGCGCTGTGGGCGGAGTTGATCGAAAGCCTCGCCCACGTCGAGATCGGCAAAACATACTTAGAAGAGCAGCTTGCCGAGCCGGACAGTTTAACCCGCAAGGCGCTAAGGGTTGTCGATAATGCCGACCTGGAGGAGCTGGATGCGGAGCGGCCGGAACCTGAAACACCGTCGCTCGACCCCGCCCACTGGCCGGCGGCCGAGGGTGTCAGGGAGCGGGTCAAACGCGCGCTTTCGGTGACCGAAAAGTCGTATAAGGCGGTAGAAAGCCTACTCTCCACCTTGGCCCGCCCCTTTGCCGAGGCTAACCGTCATTGGGACGAGGTCCGGCCGATGTTGGAGCGACTGTACGGCGTGCGAATTACGGAGCAAGCGCTAAGCTACAGCGTCTGGCGCCGCATACACCTGCCGGGCCCGCCGTCGAATTTCGGCTCGCAACTCGCCATCGCCGTCAAGCCGGAAGCCGGCGTCTCGGGGCGTGCCGATCCGCCGGTGCGGGTAATCAACTTCAACGGTATCTCCGTCTTATCGCAGCGCTCCAAGGAGTTTCTGGATCGGGTGCCGATCCGGTTCGTCAACGCCATCCAGGTGATTAGCCTGACGATGAGCTGGCGCGACCTGGTCGAGAACGGTGTCGAGACGCGTGCCGATCAATTCGCCATGATCCAGACCCTACTCGACACCGTCGCCACGGCGATCGCTTTGCGGCAGGTTTATGTCGGCATGTTTCGCCCGGAGTTGGCGACCAGCATGCTAACCCGCACGCTCGGCGCCACCATCGGTCTGGGCGCGAATGTGTTCGGCGTTCTGTCGGATCTTGAGAAGATGGGAGAGCAGAACGACGAACTGGAAAGGCAGGCAGCCGGGTCCTACGCAGTCAGCGCTGCGGGGACTGCGATTGCGATTGCCGGCATGATCATTACCTTGTCCAATCCGGCCGGCTGGATCTTGATCCTGGCCGGTACGGTGGTGACGATCGGCGGCATTCTCAGCCTGAACTGGACCTTACCGACGCCGATGGATCTGTGGCTGCAATATTGCACGTTCGGCAAGTACCCCTACGGCGAGGGCTTTGCCGAAGCCGGCGGGCAGATGGCGGACGACGCGCCCTACCCGCGCTGGGCGGACGACCCAGAAGCCGAGCTGTACGCGTTGTATCGCCTTATTTACAGCGTTGTGGCGCAGATGCATTGGCGGCCGCGAGAGCGCCCGGTCAACGGTTTGTCGGTGATGGCGACCTTAAGGAACTTCGACCCGGACCATGGCCGGGTGTACCTGTCGGTGCGCGTTCGCGAAACGGACGGCGAGGGCGAGCCGCGCTGGCGGACCCTCACCGATCGCGAGGAGCGCTTTCGCGCCGGGGTGGTCGAGCAGTTGAGCGACGAGGAGCGCGGCTTTTTAACCCTGAGCTGGCGCCTGGAAGACATCGATCTTCCCAGGGCCGCCGACTATGCCGTCGCCCAGGTGACGCTGGACCCCTACGGCAACGGGCGTTACCTGCTGCCGGACGAGCATGGCATGCGTTTGACCGCGACCCGTTATCAGTCGAGCCCGGTCACCCGCTCGCTGGATTTGCCGTGACGGGCCTCTAAGCTTGCCGCCGGCATTCGTTCCACCTGCGGCAAAGCTTACGGCCCCCATACCGGATCGCCGGAAGACCAGCTGGGGTCGGAGAGGGCGATGACCTCGCCGGTGGCTTCGTTGAGTAGGTGGACACGTTGCTCGGTGAGGAGGCGGGTAACCTCGCTGAACGCGATGATGCCGTCGATGCCGGTGCTGTCGGCGTAGGTGATCCAGCCACGGGTTTGGTAGACCGTTTCGGCGGCGCCGGTGGTCAAGTCGATGCGGCGGATCTCGCATTCCCGCACATTCGGGATGCTGCCTCGGCACCAACTGTAATAGGCGGCGTCGCCGCCCGGCGAGTAGAAGGGATCTCTTAGCACCCTGCCCAGGTTGTCTTCTTGAAAAAGGACGGTGTGCCGGTTGTCGTTAATCGACGTTTCGACGATTTTGGTATCGTCCACGTGATAGATCAGACGATCTCCGTCGGGGTGCCAGCGGGGGTGCGCGCACACCTTGCCGGGGCAGTCGAGCCGGTGCGGGTTGCTGCCGTCAGCGTCCCGCAGATAAAGGTCGGCGCGCTCTGTCCCCTCGCCGATCCAGGCGAAGTAGGCGATCCGGCTGCCGTCGGGCGAGTAGCGCGGGTACATCTCCCGGCGATGCTGCCGGTGCAGCGGCGAGTGGCTGCCGGAATCGAGATCGATTTGGGTCAGGGTGCGTACTAGGTGGCCGGTCTCGCCGACGGTGACGTGGCCGAGCAGGTGCGCGCCGTCGGGGGCGAAGTCCATGGCGGCGATCTGGTCGGGTACCGCCAAGGTGCGTTGGCGGCCGCTTGCGAGGTCGACGATAACGATCTCGAAAGTTTCCATGTTGCGGTTGCGGGTGTAGCTGAGCTGACCGTGCAGCGCCACCCCTTCCAGCGCGACCTCGGCCGTTGGCGCGCGCTCGCAGCCGCCGAGCAGGAGCATGAAGCAGGCAAGGCCGCAGACGAAAAGAAGCCTCATGATGTCCTATCCTTATTTGTTTTTTCCTATCGCGGATGGAGTTTAGCAACTCCGGGCGCCATAGGGGAGCGGCGGTATTCCCGGCCTGAACGGAACCTTGCCGACGCCGATGGATCGGTGGCTGCAGTTGAGTACGTTCGGCAGCCCCCTACGGCAACGGGCGTTACCTGCTGCCGGACGAGCATGGCATGCGTTTGACCGCGACCCGTTATCAGTCGAGCCCGGTCACCCGCTCGCTGGATTTGCCGTGATAGGCCTCTCAGCTTGCCGCAGGCACTTCGCCCGCGGCAAGTTCAAGGTTTACGGCCCCCACACCGGGTCGCGGGAAGACCAACTGGGATCGGAGAGGGTAATGACTTCGCCGCTGGCTTCGTTGAGTAGGTGCACGAGCTGCAAGGGGCGGAGGCGCGGCCCTTCGCTGAAGGTAATCACGCCGTCGATGCCGGTGCTGTCGGCGTAGGTGATCCAGCCACGGGTCTGGTAGACCGTTTCGGTGGCGCCGGTGGTCAAGTCAATGCGGCGGATCTCGCTTTCCCGCACATTCGGGGGGCTGCCTCGACGCCAACTGTAATAGGCGGCGCGCCGCCCGGCGAGTAAAACGGGTGCCTTAACTCCCTGCCCAGGTTGTCTTCTTGGAAGAGGACCGTGTGCCGGTTGTCGTTAAGCGACGTTTCGACGATTTTGGTATCGTCCACATGGTAGATGAGGCGATCCCCGTCGGGGTGCCAGCGGGGGTGCGCGCACACCTTGCCGGGGCAGTCGAGCCGGCGCGGGTTGCTGCCGTCGGCGTCCCGCAGGTAAAGGTAGGCGCGCTCCGTGCCCTCGCCGACCCAAGCGAAGTAGGCGATCCGGCTGCCGTCGGGCGAGTAGCGCGGGTACATCTCGTTTTGATGGAAGCGCTCGAAGGCGCTGTGCTCGGCGGAACCGAAATCGATTTTAGTGAGAGTGCGCATTGTCTGGCCGACATCGCCGACGGTGACGTGGCCGAGCAGGTGCGTGCCGTCGGGGGCGAAGTCCATGGCGGCGACCTGGTCGGGCACGGCCAAGGTGCGTTGGCGGCCGCTTGCGAGGTCGACGATAACGATCTCGAAGGTTTCCATATTGCGGTCGCGGATGTAGCTGAGCTGACCGTGCAGCGCCACCCCTTCCAGCGCGACGTCGGCCGTTGGCGCGCGCTCGCAGCCGCTTAGCAGGAGCATGAAGCAGGCAAGGCCGCAGGCGAAGACGTGTCTCATTTGAATTATTTTCCTTTCCATGGCGACAGGCCTATTTTAAGCCAGTTAATCGTTAAATGGCTTATGGCAGGCTACCGAAGGCGTATTGTCGGCCTTCCGCTTAAGGCGCTTGCGTTTCTCTCGGCTGAGGAACAAGCTTTAAGAAAACGCTTAACAATAACGTTAATTAAAGAAGGAAAATAACGAATGAGCCTTCTCCGGGGGTGGGGAGTCGTCGCGGTGGCGGCTTTGTGGTTATTGGCGGCAGGTTGCGAGCGGCAAGCGCCGGAGCCTTTGGCGGTAGAGGCGTCCGAGTGGCACGCCTACATCGATCGGCACTCGGCCGGTGGCGTTTCCGCCGTGCAGCCGTTACGGGTTCGCTTTAACACAGCAATGGTTGAGCCTGCCCAGGTGAATCGGCCCTTGGAGGCGGGCGTTGCGCTTTCCCCGCAGGTGCCGTTCGAGGCGATGTTTACCCGGGTTGACGAGCTTTCGATCACGCCCCGGCGCGCACTGCAACCGGGGCAGGAATACGAGGTGACGCTAAACCCGGCGTTGGCGCCCGGTATTGAGGTCGGCGGCGATTTTCGCTTCCGCGTCGTTGTCCTGCAGCAGGCTATGGACCTGCGTCTGCACGGTTTGGTGCCGAGCGGGGAGCCTGGGCGGATGCGCCTGCGCGGGCAGTTGATCACGGGGGATGCGGCGCCGGAAGCTGGCGTGGCGCGGGTGATTACCGCTACCCAAGAGGGGCGCTCCCTGCCCGTGAGTTGGGAGCATGCGCCGGACCGGCGCTATCACGAATTTACGGTTGCCGATATCGAGCGCGGCGCGCAGGCGAGCCGGGTGCTCATTCGCTGGGACGGCAGCGCCGTCGGTGCCGAGCAGCAAGGCGAGCGCGAGCTGGCGGTGCCCGGCAGCGAAGAATTTGCCGTGACCGGCGTCCGCGTGGCGACCGAAGGTAGTCGGCATATCGTCGTGACGTTCTCCGAGTCGCTCGATGCGCGCCAGAACCTGTCCGGCTTGGTGCGGATCAACGGAGCCCACGTGCGGACGCAGGTCGATGGCGGGACCTTGCGCGTATATCCGCGCTCGCAGGTCGTCGGTGCCGTGACGCTGCGGCTGGAAGGCGGGGTACGTAGCGCCGCGGGCGCACGCCTGGGCGAAGCATTCGAGCGCGAGCTGGTGTTGATGAGCCTGCGGCCGGGGGTGCGGTTTGTCGGTAAAGGCGTCATTCTGCCCGAGGCGGAGCATCTAACCGTCCCGTTCGAGGCGGTGAACGTGAGTTCCGTGACCGTGACGGGCTTGCAGATCTACCGCGATAACATCGGACAGTTCCTACAGAATAACACGCTGGACGGCGAGCGCGGCCTGCGCAACGTCGGCCGTTACGTTTGGCGGAAGGAAATTCCACTCAGCAGTTTGCCGCGCGACGAGTGGCAACGTTACTTGCTGGATGTCAGCGAGTTGGTAGGCGAACAGCCGGGCGCTTTGTGGCGGTTGTCGCTCAGTATCGAGCGTTCGCAGGCATTGTTCGATTGTGGCGACGAGCATATTGCTGAGCCGCGGCCGGCCGCGGCACCCTTGCCGAATTGGGAGGGGCCGGGAGAGGTGGCCGCCAGCGGTTGGGACGGCATTGAGCAGTGGTACTCCGCTAGCGGCTACGTCACCTACAGCGACCGCCAAAACCCCTGCAAAGACGCTTACTACGAGTTTGCTCAGGAGGCTCGTTCGGAGCGTAATTTCCTCGCATCCAATCTCGGTCTTTTGGCTAAACAGGGCAGCGACGATACGCTGCATGTGGTGGTCTCCGACCTGCGGCGCTCGACGGTAGTGAGCGGTGCCGAAGTCGATGTTTTTAACTATCAACAGCAACGTATCGGCCGCGGCGTGACCGATGAGCATGGGATGTTATCGGTCGCGCTCGAAGGCGTGCCGTTTTACCTCGCCGCGCGCGCCGGCGACGAGCGCGGTTATCTGAAACTTGCCCGCGGCCTGGCCTTGCCGACCAGTCAGTTCGACGTCGGCGGTGAGAAGGTGCGGGATGCGATCAAGGGCTTCATTTACGGCGAGCGCGACGTGTGGCGGCCCGGCGACGAGATTCATCTCACGTTCGTGCTGGAGGACCGCGACGGCCGCTTGCCGCAGGGCCACCCGGTGAGTTTGGAGCTGTACGACCCGCGCGGTAACCGGACCGTCAGCCGGACGAATAGCCAGCCGGTGGGCGATTTTTATACCTTTACCTTGCGCACCGAGGAGCACGCGCCGACCGGTCGTTGGCGGGCGGTGGCTCGTGTCGGCGATCGGGTATTCGATACGCCGATTCGTATCGAAACCGTGGTCCCGAACCGGTTGCGGGTCGAGCTGGAGCTTGAGGACGAGGCGCTTCGGGTCGACCGGCCCGCGACGGCAACGCGCTTATTCGCCGAATGGTTGAGCGGGGCTTCGGCGGCCGGTTTGAAAGCGGACGTGCAAGTCCGTTTGGCATCCCGTGCGACCCGCTTTAGCCGGTTTCAGAATTTTCAGTTCGACGACCCGGCGCGCGAGTTCCAAGGCGAACCGCAGACGGTCTTCGAAGGCAAGCTGGATGCCGAGGGCAAGGCGCGATTCCCGGCGCAGCTCATGCCCGGCAACCCCTCGCCCGGTATGCTGCGAGCCACGTTCACCAGTCGCGTGTTCGAAGAAGGCGGGAATTTCAGTACCCAAAGCCAAGCCTTCGATTACCATCCCTACCCTACTTACGTCGGCCTGCGCCTGCCGCCGGGCGACGAGTCGCGCAATATGCTGCTGACCGACACCGATCATACGGTCAGGATCGCCACCCTGGACAACCAGGGCGAGCCGGTTGCGCGCGACAATCTGGAAGTGGCCTTGTACAAAATTTCCTGGCGCTGGTGGTGGGATAAGAGCGGCGAGTCGCTGGCTCGCTATGCCAGTGCGGCGGGGAATGTGGCCGTTGAGCAGGGTCGCGTCAGCACCAATGCCGAGGGCGAAGGAGAGTGGACCTTACGCGTTAACTATCCGGCCTGGGGGCGTTACTTGTTGCGGGTGTGCGATGCCGACGGCGGCCATTGTACCGGCCAGGTGTTCTACATCGACTGGCCCGGCTGGGCCGGCCGAGCGCAAGAGGAGCGCGGCGACGGTGCCAGCCGGCTGACGCTGTATACCGATCGCGCCCGCTATGAGGTCGGAGATGTGGCGACCGTGCAGTTACCGCCTGCCGGTCAAGGCAGAGCGCTCGTCAGCGTCGAAAACGGCAGCCGCATGCTGGCTGCCTACTGGCTTGAGTTGGCCGCAGAGCAGACGACTTTCGAGCTGCCGATTACCGCTGAGATGGCGCCGAACGTGTATGTGAGCGTTACGTTGTTGCAGCCTCACGAGGGGCGGGATAACGACCGGCCGCTGCGCTTGTTCGGTATTGTGCCGATCATGGTGGAAGACCCCGGCACCCATCTGGCGCCGCAGCTATCGCTGCCGGAGGAGGTCGCGCCGCGGGTGCCGTTTACCGTCGAGGTCGCCGAGCGCGACGGGCGGCCAATGACCTACACCCTGGCGGTGGTCGACGAAGGTTTGCTGGGGCTGACTAATTTCCAAACCCCAAATTTGCACCGTTTCTTCTATCAGCGGGAAGCGCTGGGGGTGCGGACCTGGGATTTGTTCGACGAAGTTGCCGGGGCCTATAGCGGCGAGTTGGAACGCTTGCTCGCCATCGGCGGTAGCGATGTCGCCGAGGAAGACGACGAAAGTCGACGCAAACGGCGTTTCCCGCCGGTCGTGAAGTTCCTCGGTGCGCATCGGCTTGAGGCGAATGCGACCCAGACTCACGAGATCGAGTTGCCTCAGTATCTGGGGGCCGTGCGGGTAATGCTAGTGGCGGGCGATCAAGGCCGCTATGGCCGCGCCGAGCAGACCGTGCGGGTGCGGGAAGCCTTATCTTTGCTGCCGACCTTGCCGCGCTTGGTGCGTCCGGGCGAGCGTTTTATCGTGCCGGTGCATGTCTTCGTTACCGACGAGCGACTCGGCGAGGTGGAGGTTAGCCTGGCGGGAGGCGAGTATTTTAACGTCTTGGATGAGCCGGTGCAGCTGAGCTTCGACGGTGCCGGCGAGGCTATCGCACGGCTGGCGATCGAGGTCGGCGATCAAGTGGGCACCGGCACTTTGCGGATCGAGGCGCGGGCCGGCGCTACGGTGGCCGTCGAGGAGGTCCATCTGCCGGTGGTTAGCGCTAATCCGGCCAGCGTCGAGCGGGTGCATGCCGAGTTGGCGCCCGGCGAGGTGTGGTCGCACGCGTTCTTGCCGCACGGCTTGCCGGGTACCAATACTGCGAGCCTGGAGCTGAGCGCTATCCCGCCGCTTAACCTGGGCGAACGGCTCGATTACCTACTGCGTTATCCGCACGGCTGCGGCGAGCAAGTCGCGTCGGCTGCTTTCCCGCAATTGTATCTGCCTGCCCTGCTGAAGCTGGGCGAGGACGATCGGGCGCGGGTCGATACGAATGTGCAGGCCGCGATCGACCGATTGCGCGGTTACCAGAACAGCGATGGCGGTTTTTCCTATTGGCCTGGCAGCGGGGGGAGCCACGACTGGGTCAGCAGCTATATCGGCCATTTCATGCTTGAGGCCTCTCGGCTGGGGTATGCCGTGCCGCCGCAAGTGCTGGAGCAATGGCGGGAATATCAGGCGGCGCAGGCACGCGGTTACCTCGCCGGTAACGATCAAGGCCGGTTGGCGCATGCGTACCGTTTGTACACGTTGGCGCGGGCGCAGCAGCCGGAGATGGCGGCCATGAACCGCTTGCGGGAGAATGCCGCCCTCGACGGCGTGGCGCGCTGGCAGTTGGCAGCGGCCTACCTGCAAGTGGGCCTGCCGGATGCGGCCGCCGACTTGATCGGTAGCATGCCGCGTCCGCCCGCAGCGTATGAGGAGCCGGGTGCGACCTTCGCCTCGACGCTGCGCGACGAGGCGTTGCTGTTGCCGGTACTCCGGGGCTTAGAGAGAAACGATGAGGCGGCTGCACTGGCCGAACGGATGGCGGATGGCTTGGCCAGTCGCCAGTGGTATAGCACGCACTCCTTGGCTTGGGCTTTGTCGTCTTTGGCTCAGCACTACGGTGTTGCCGAGACCGAGCGCTTTGCTTTCGCCTGGCGCCAGGGCAAGTCGAAGTGGCAGCAGGAGGAAAGCGATCAGCCCTTGTTGCAATGGGCGTTAGCGCCCGAGCCGGGGCCGGTGGCGGTGCGTAACGATACCGAGCAACCCCTGTTCGTGGTGCTGAGCAACACCGGCGTGCCGGCGGCAGGCGAGGAAACGGCGCGCTCGGCCGGCTTGACCTTAAGCGCGCAGTTCGTCGACCGGGAAGGCAAGCCGGTGGCCGTTGAGCGCTTGCAACAAGGGCGCGACGTTCACGTGCAAGTGCAGGTAGTGAACCGTAGCGGCCGCCGACAGGAGAACATTGCGCTGACGCAGATTTTCCCTAGCGGTTGGCAGATCAACAACGCGCGCTTGGCCGGCGCCGACGAGGGCGAGATCGTCGACTACCAAGACATCCGCGACGACCGGGTGCTGAGCTATTTCGGGCTGGAGGCGGACGAAGCCATCAGCTTGACGGTGTCGGTCAACGCGAGCTTCGCGGGGCGCTTCTATCTGCCCGGCTGGCAGGTCGAAGCGATGTACGATGCCGCCGTGCACGCGAGCACCGAAGGCCGTTGGGTTGAGGTGGTTGCCGATTAATGGCGAGTAAGGCGGTCGCGGGGGAGCCCGTCGCCCAGCGTAAGCCGCATGGCGGGTGGTGCCTCTGGCTACCGTTGTTGGCGGTATTGGCGAGCGGGGCGATCTACGCCCTGCTCTATTGGCCGTTACCGGAGCCGTTGCTGGACAGCCGTTACGCACGCGCCCTGATCGACCGCGACGGGCGCTTGCTGGGGGCCAGTATCGCCGCCGACGAGCAATGGCGCTTCGAACCTTTGGAGGAGGTGCCGCCGCGTTTTGCCGAAGCCTTGCTGGCATTCGAAGACCGACGCTTTACCCGCCACTCGGGCATCGATCCGGTGGCTATCGTGCGGGCAACGCGGGATAACCTGCGCGCGCGCCGCGTTGTCAGCGGCGGCAGTACGTTGACGATGCAGCTCGCACGTCAGGTGGCCGGCCATTCGGAGCGTACTCTTGGGGCGAAGCTTTACGAAGCATGGCTTGCGCTGCGTATCGAGCGCCGCTATAGCAAGGATGAAATTCTGGCTTTGTATGCAAGCCACGCCCCGTTCGGCGGTAACGTGGTGGGTCTGCCGGCGGCGAGCTGGCGTTACTTCGACCGTCCGCCGGAGGAGCTTAGCTGGGCGGAGGCGGCTGTGTTGGCCGTCTTGCCCAACAGTCCGGGGCTTATGCACCCGGGGCGCAATCGCGATGCGCTCAAGGCAAAGCGCGATCGTTTGCTGACACGGCTGCACCAGAAAGGCCTCCTCAGCGAGTTGGATTACCGCTTGGCGTTGGCGGAGCCGCTGCCGGCGGCGCCGCGTCCGTTGCCCCGGGCGGCGCCGCATTTATTAGCCACCTTAAGTAGCCGTCATCCCGAGCAGGCTCGTTTTCACACCAGCCTCGATCGGACGTGCAAACCGCCGTTGTCGCCATCGCGGCGCGCGAAGGCAGGCGGCTTACGCGCTCAGGCATTCAGGACTTGAGCGTGTTGGTGATCGACCACCGCACGTTGACGGTTATCGCCTATGTCGGTAATCACGGCGGCGGCGACCCCCACCGCGACGGGGCCGCCGTCGACGTGATTCAGCGCCCGCGCAGCAACGGCAGCTTGTTAAAGCCGTTTTTGTACGCGTTGATGTTGCAGGAGGGCTTGCTGGTGCCCTCGACTCTGGTGCCGGACGTGCCGACGAATTTTGCCGGTTACGCACCGGAGAACTTCGACCGCCAACACCGCGGTGCCGTGGCGGCGAGTACGGCGCTGGCTCGCTCGCTCAATGTGCCGGCGGTGCACATGCTGCGCGAATACGGCGTCGAGCGTTTTCACGACCAACTGCAAAGCTTGGGTAAGACAAGCTTGTTTCGGCCGGCCGACGACTACGGCCTGGCGCTGATTCTCGGCGGCTCGGAGAGTACCCTGTGGGAGCTTGCCGGGATGTACGCCAACCTCGCGGCCGTCGCGCGGGATGGCGAGCGGCATCGTTACCGGATGCCGACCTTGCTGGTCGATACCTCCTCGACTGCCGCGGCCGCTTACGGGCCTATCGATCAAGGTGCCGCCTGGCTTACCTTGCAGGCGCTGACCGATGTGGTGCGTCCGGAGCAAGAGCGTGCCTGGCAGCAGTTTCAATCGACCCAAACGGTGGCTTGGAAAACGGGCACCAGCTTTGGGCTGCGCGACGGCTGGGCGATTGGGAGTAACGGGCGCTATACGGTCGGGGTGTGGACCGGCAACGCCATCGGCGAGGGCGTGCCCGCGCTAACCGGTACCACGGCCGCTGCGCCGGTGATGTTCGAGGTGTTCAGCCTGTTGGGGCCGACGCGTTGGCTGGAGCCGCCGCTAGGGGCTTTAAAGACGGTGCGCGTTTGTCAGGCCGATGGTTATCTGGCCGCGGGCGATTGCCCTTCGCGTCCGGAGTGGGCTCCTCGGCGGAGCCACTTCGAGCGCGTTTCGCCGTATTATCGCCAGGTGCACGTGGATGCACGGGGTGCGCGCGTCCACGCCGGTTGCGAGGCGCCGGCCGCCATGCACGGGCGGGCTGTTTTCGTCTTGCCGCCGACGATGGAGTATTTCTGGCGCTTGCAGCGGCCCGATTATCAAAGCCTGCCCTCCTGGCGAGAGGATTGTCTGGCAAGCCTTGCCGATTACACCGACGATAAGCCGCTCGATTTGATCTATCCGCAGGAAGGAGCCAGGGTTCTGCTTCCTGTGGATCTGGACGGTTATCTCGGGCGGTTTCTGTTGCGTGCCGTGCATCGGGACCCGGCGGCCACCGTGCATTGGCATCTGGGCGGCTCTTATCTGGGCGCGACGCGGCATTTTCATGTGCAGGAAGTGAGTCTGGAGCCAGGCTGGCACCGGCTGGTGCTGGTCGACGATCTGGGGCGGCAGCAGACGCGTTGGTTTCAGGTGTTAGCGCGTTGAGGAAGCGCTAACTAAGCTTCTCGCGCCTCTCGCCAAGCGGGATGATCGGGGGTAATTTGTAAAGTTGACGGTTTTATCATGTTTTTTCGTCATTTCCGCTAGAATCGCATAAGCAAACACTGCATGATTGCTGGGAAACGCTACCAGCCGTTATTGCGGTGCCTCGACGTGAAAAAAGATGGGGGAGGAGTTATGTTCCAGCAAATTGATCGCGCTGTTGCTTGGGTTATGGAGACGGATGCGAAACTACGGGCCGCTCTGAGAGGGCAGCCTATCCTGAGCATCGGCTTGCTCATAGCCTTTTTGGCGGTGTTGTCGCAAGCCTCCATTTATTTCTACAACACTTACTTGGTAGGCCGGGGCGGGATGCACGAACTTCAGCCGTATCTCGGTATGGAGTCGCTGATCGGGCTCGGCGCGGTCTTGATCGGCTTGGCCGCTATCGTGAGTGTCCTGATCTGGACGTTTGTTATCGTCGGCGGCCTCTACGGCTTGCTCCGTAAGGCGGTGACCGGCGTTTAGAACGCGGTTGGCGAGGCTGCGTTGAGCAGCTTCGCCAAAGCTCGTCTGTTATCCGGCCGTTTTCTTTAAAAAACCATTGAGGCAGGACGAGAAGGCTTCGGGTTGCTCTACATGGAGCCAGTGCCCGGCATTGGGGATCGCCTCAACGCTCGCCTGCGGGAAACGCTCCCGTATCGGCGTTAAGGCCTCGTCGGTGACGTAATCCGAGTTCTCGCCGTGAACGAAAAGGCTCGGCCCTTGATAAACGGCGTCGAAATCGGGAAAACCCTCGATCAGGCGGCGTTGGTCGGACAGAATCTGCAACGGAATGCGCCACTGATAACCGCCGTTTTGACGTTGTAAATTCGTCAGTAGAAATTGGCGGACCATCTCGGTGGGAATCGCCTCGCGCAGGTGAGCATCGGCATCGGCGCGCGAGTCCACCGCGTCGAGCGGAACGTCTTGTAGCGCGGCGATCAGATCCCGGTGCTCGTGCCCGGTGTAAGGCACGGGGGCGATGTCGGCGGCAATTAAGGCTGTTACTCGCGCCGGGTTCTCCAAGGCGAGCGTCATTGCCGCTTTCCCTCCCATGCTGTGTCCCAAAACAATAGCCTGATCGATCCCTTCCCGGTCGAGCAATGCGCGAAGATCTGCCGCCATGGCCGGATAGCTCATGTCCGGATCGTGCGGCGAGCGCCCATGGTTGCGAAGGTCCGGCACGATGACGCGGTAATCCCCGGCCAAGGATTTAGCGTAGCGCCCCCAGTTCGCGCCCGAGCCGTACAGGCCGTGCAGAATCAGTAGGGGCTGTCCTTTTCCTTGTTCGGTGTAGTGGAGTGCCACCGGGCTGTGCGTGCTCATGATGGGGCTTGGGTCCTCTCCTGGCGCTTACGCGCGATCAGCGGCCGAGCGGCGCCTGTTTGCGCCAGCGCGGTCAATTCTTGAATGGCGACGGTCAGCATAGCAAGGTCGACGCTGCTGGTGGAGCGGCAGTCGCTCAAGGTTTGCAACAGGCGGTCTCGTAACGACTGGTTTTGCTCGACCCAACGGGCTGCCTGGGCTTCCGGCTCTTCTTGCTTGTCGCTTGCGGCCAGAATGTCGCTGGTGAGTAGGCGTAATTGGCCGTACAGTTCTTCCTCCAGTCCGACGCGTGCCCGTTCTTGCCAGCTATTGCTGGGTTCGTAGTCGCTGATCCGGTCGCGTAGCCAATTGAGTTGAAGTTCGGTGACTACGGCGAAGTAAAC
Source organism: Alkalilimnicola ehrlichii (assembly GCF_003399765.1). Taxonomy (GTDB): domain Bacteria; phylum Pseudomonadota; class Gammaproteobacteria; order Nitrococcales; family AK92; genus AK92. The sequence goes on from NZ_NFZV01000017.1 coordinate 80,889, forward strand.
GCCGCCGGCCCGCTCCAGGGAAGTTGCCCGGTCGGTCGCGATCTTGACGATATCCAAGGCGGGATAGAGCGCTTCCAAGCCGGCGACGGTCTCGGCCAGCGTCGGCGGCACGCCAGTCTCCGACAGCCGGTTTATTTGCCGTTTCAGGGCTTTGTTCTCCGCCTCCGGGAGTATTTCCGACATGATCCCGCGCAGACGATTAAGCGCTGGGCGTATGTTGGCGACCGTTTTATCGACCGGCAGCGGGCCGGGCTGGTTGCGTAATAACCATTGAGTCGCCCGTTCGTGCAGCTGACAGAGTTTGAGTAGTAACTGCATCTGGACGATGGACGAAATGCGATTATCAAGTGCCTCGACCTGCTCCCATAAATCGTTGAGCCCGAAGATTTCCTGGGCCGCCAGGTAGGCACGGGTGCTGGCGGCGACGCTAGCGCCTAGCCGTTCGCGTAAGCGGAAGAAGAACGTCGCGCCCATGCGATTTAGAATTTGGTTGGTTACCACTGTCGCGGTGATCTCGGCGCGTAGCCGATGGCCGAGAATTTGGTCGGTGTATCGCTCCCGTAGCGGTTGCGGGAAATACTCGAGCAATATCCCTTCCAGGCAGGGTTCGCGGACTAAGGCGTCGTCCAATAACTCGCCGTAGCTGGTAATCTTGGCGTAAGACAGCAGTACCGCCAGTTCCGGCCGGCTCAGGCCGAGGCGACCTGCAATCCGTTCGTTGAGCGCTTCGTCGTCCGGTAGTTGCTCAAGTGCACGCGCTAACTGGCCTTCCTTTTCCAGCTGACGCATGAAGCGCGACTGTTCGTCGAGCAGGTCGCTGCCGCGGAGTTGGCAGAGGCTAAGCGCTTGGGTCTGACGGTAGTTGTCGTGCAGGACGAGTTGAGCCACTTCGTCCGTCATATCGCTGAGCAGTTGATTTCGCTGTTTGGTGGTTAAGTCGCCTTCGGCGACGATACCGTTTAATAGAATCTTGATGTTGACTTCATGGTCGGAGCAATCGACGCCGCCGGCGTTGTCGATGGCGTCGGTATTGATATGGCCGCCGCGTTCGGCATATTCGATGCGGCCAAGTTGCGTGACGCCAAGGTTACCGCCTTCGCCGACCACGCGACAGCGCAAATCGCCCCCGTTGACCCGCAGGCTGTCGTTGGTTTTGTCGCCGACCTCGGTATTCGATTCCGTACTGGCTTTCACATAGGTGCCGATGCCGCCGTTCCAGAGGAGGTCTACGGGTGCTTTGAGAATGGCTTGAATCAGGGCCGAGGGGCTGAAGCTCTCCTGCTCCACACCCAGCGCTTGCCGCGCCTGCGGCGAGAGCTTGATGACTTTGGCGGTACGGGAGTAAATGCCGCCGCCTGCGGAGAGTGCGCTGCGATCGTAGTCTTCCCACGTCGAGCGCGGTAGCTGAAACAAGCGCTCGCGCTCGGCAAAGGATTTGGCCGCATCCGGGTCGGGATCGATGAAAATATGCCGATGGTCGAATGCGGCAACGAGCCGAATGTGGCGGGACAGCAGCATACCGTTCCCGAACACGTCGCCGGACATGTCGCCGATTCCAACGACCGTAAACGGTTGGGTTTGGATATCGAGCCCGAGTTCGCGGAAGTGGCGTTTAACCGCTTCCCAGGCGCCGCGGGCGGTAATGCCCATTTTCTTATGGTCGTAACCCGTCGAGCCGCCGGAAGCGAAGGCGTCGCGTAGCCAAAAGCCGTATTCGGCAGCAACGTCGTTGGCAAGATCGGAGAATGTCGCGGTGCCTTTGTCGGCAGCGACGACTAGATAAGGGTCGTCATCGTCGTGCCGTACGACGTTGGGGGGCGGTTGTATGCCGCCATCGACCCGGTTGTCGGTAATATCGAGTAAACCGCGAATGAAGTTCGAGTAGCAATCGCGTACTTCGTTATGCAGGGTATCCCGATCGGTCGGGGTTTGCTTGAGCACGAAACCGCCTTTGGCGCCGACCGGCACAATGACCGAATTTTTCACCATCTGCGCTTTCATCAGGCCGAGGACCTCGGTGCGGAAATCCTCCCGTCGATCGGACCAACGCAGGCCGCCGCGCGCGACTTTGCCGCCGCGCAAATGCACCCCTTCGAAACGGGGCGAGTAGACGAATACTTCGAATTCAGGATGCGGTTGCGGGACTTCCGGAATGGAGGCCGGCGCGAGTTTGAACGACAAGAACGGGCGCGGCTCGTCCGCGCCTTGCCGATAGAAGTTGGTCCGCAGGGTTGCCTGTATGGCCGCAAGATAACGGCGCAGAATGCGGTCCTCGTCGAGGCTCGGCACATCGTCCAAAGCGACTTCGATGGCCTCCGCCAACTCCCGAGCACGTTCCCGATTGGCAACCGTCGGATCGAAACGGGCGCTGAAGAGTTGGACCAGCAGCCGGGTGATATGCGGGTATCCGGCTAAGGTTTCTTCGATATAGTTCTGGCTGAAGGTGCTGCCGGCCTGCCGCAGATACTTCCAGTAAGCGCGCAGCACCACGACCTCGCGCCACGTCAACCCGGCTGCCAACACGAGGCGGTTGAAGCCGTCGCTCTCGACATGGCCGTGCCAGACGGCAGAGAACGTATCCTGAAAAATCTCCCTGACCTGTTCGGTATCCCGGTCGCTGTCGTAGCGTAGGCCGAAATCGTGTATCCAGCGTTTGGCCTTAAGGCGCGGCTCGATGTCGTAAGGGTGCTCGTCGATAACCTCGACGCCCATGTTCTCCAACATCGGTAGGACGTCGGATAGCGTGATCGCGCGCCCGCAGTGGTAGAGCTTGAAGCGAAACTGCTCCGGCTCGGCCTCAAGCGGTTGATAAAGGCTGATGGCCAGCCCGCCGCCGTCGAGCCGGTCGAGTCGTTCGGTGTCCAGCGCGGCGGTGCGGGCGGGCGTTTCTTCTCGGTAAGCGGCATTGAAGGCGTCGCCGTATTCGTGGAAAAACGCGTTCCCTGCTCTTCCCCGAAATGCTCCAGCAAGGCCTGATAATAATCGTCGGACCACGAGCGCATGGTACGTGCCAACTGCGCTTCTAGGGCTTGATGGTCGTAATCCGGATAGCCTGGGCGCCCGAGCCGTACGATGATATGAATGCGGGCCAGCACCGACTCGGAGAGCTTGATATTGAATTCCGAATGCTCGCCGCCGAACGCTTCCTCCAGGATTGTCTGCATTTGCTGCCGGACTTCGGTGGTGTAGCGCTCGCGCGGAGCGTACACCAAGCAGGATACGAAGCGCTGGAACGTATCGTAACGAACGAACAGACGAACCCGCTGCCGTTCCTGTAAATGCAGAATGCCGACGGCGATGTCGTGCAGCTGCTCGGGGTTGGTTTGGATCAATTCGTCGCGCGGATAGGTCTCTAGAATGTTCACCAGCGCCTTACCGGCGTGGCTGCTATGCGGGACGCGCGCCTTCTCCAGCACATAATCGATTTTCCGCCGCAACAGCGGTATTTCTCGCGGACTACGGTTGTAGGCGGCCGATGTGTAGAGGCCCAAAAAGCGATGCTCGCCGATGACCTCGCCTTTTTGGTTAAAGCGCTTGATGCCGATATAGTCCATGTAGCCCGGCCGGTGCACGGTCGAGCGGCTGCTGGATTTGGTCAGCAGCAGAACCTCGGGGCGGCTCGCCTCTTGCTGAACTTTTGAAGGAAGCACCGAAAAGCCCGCCGAGTCCTTCTTCGGGCTCGACGTTTGCAAAATACCCAAGCCGGTGTCGGCAACCCGCTCCAGTCGCGGCTCTTTGCCGCTGTTTTTCAAGTCGTAACGGCGGTACCCGAGAAAGGTGAAATGATCGTTGACGACCCACTTTAGAAACGCCTCGATTTCCTTGAGCTCTTCGTTCGGAATCGGTGGCGGGGTGCGTTTCAGGCCGGCTAAGGCATTCTTGAGTTGTTCGCGCATCGATTGCCAGTCGTGCACCGAGCGCTCGACATCCGCCAGCACCTCTCGCAACTCGTGGCTAATGCGGGCGAGCATTTGCGTTTCGGTTTGCCGATCGACCTCGAAGTGCATGCAGGCGTAGAGCTTACCGTCCCGGCTATCGGAGCCGGCGACCGCCAGCGGCGAGCCTTCTTTATCGTGGCCAAGGCAAATGACGGGGTGAACGATCAGGTGCACCGTCAACCCAAGTCGGGTTAACGCCATATTGACCGAATCGACCAGGAACGGCATATCGGGGCTGACGATCTGGACCGTGGTGTGAGTCGATTCCCAACCGTGTTGTTCTATGTTGGGGTTGTATACGTGGATACGCGGAAAAGGTTCGTCCTGGCGTCGCAAAAGCTGCCAATGGGATATGGCGGCACCGTAGAGATCGTCGTACTGGCGCTCGGCAAGGTCGGTGGCTGCCGTGCCCTGATAATAGGCGGCGATGAATCGGCACACGCCTTCGGCTTCCGCTTTGCTCCAGCGACTAACGACTAAGTCCTGTAGTGCGTCGATAATGGCGGTTTTATCGGTTTCCACCACGTAGGCCATATGCTCACCTATGTTCAGTATTTCCTTTAAGGATGCGATCCGATCCGTGCTCTAAGCAAGTGGATTGCCTTATCCCCTATGGCGGCCATTCTAACCTAGAGTTTGAGTAGAGATGATGAGGCTGTGACGGTGTCTACACATCTGCATCAACTCAGGCTATCGTAGTCGACCACCAGTCCGTAGTAGAAAAAGGAAGCATAATGGCCGGTGATTCACGCGAGATCCGCACGCATGCAAAGCAGTATTTCGCCAGCCATCGATTCGGGCCGGACGAGCAGACGCGTATCTGCTTGTTTCTGCAAGGTGTGAAAGGAATCAACGCCACGATTCTCGCCAAGGTGGAATTCCAGCCCTTCGAGTGGTTGCCCTATAAGTTTCTCCATAATCAGTGTTTTAAAGAAGTCGAACTTTCGACATTGCTTGGAAAAAGCACCGTCTGGAGTACCAACCCCTTCGTTTATCTGGACGCTACTAACCTAAACCTCAGCCTATGGCAGGAAACCGATGCCGGGAGCTATCTGCAAGGCTTTCTACAGCTCGATCGCAGCTTTTACGAGTATCTAGCATTAAGCCAAGCCTTCATGGCCGATATTCGCTTTTTGCCCTTGTTGCCGGTCGATATGCCTTTAGATACGCCGTTTCTGCAGACCCTAAAAGAGGTCGAGGAGGAAAACGGGCGACAGATGCAAACGCAAATGCGATTGCTGAAAGATTTAGATGTGGGGCTTGAGCAGGCGGAAAAAGAACAAATCATCGAAAAACAACATAAAGCGGTCAACGGCTTGTTCGAACGCTTGCTGAGCGAAATCACCGCCATGGAAGCCTGATCGGGAGCCAGACGAATGCCGGTATTCAACGACGGCAAGCAGGATATTTACTACGAGCTATACGGCGCTGCGGGCACTCCCGTCGTCAGCCTGGTGAACGGCCTGTCTATGCGCACGAGCCATTGGGCGCCGTATTTCGACCTACTGCCTAAGCTCGGCTGCCGGGTGCTGACCTACGATCTCCTGGGTCAGGGGCAATCTTCAAAGCCAGTGCTGGGGGTGAGCTTCGAGGAGCATGCCGTGCATCTGGCGGCGCTCCACGAGCATCTCGGGATCGAGAAACCTTACGTGATGGGGATCTCCTTCGGTGGCGTGGTGGTGCTCAAATACGCGAGCTTGTTTCCGGAGCGGATCGGCGGTTTGCTGCCGGTCAGCACGTTCAGCGAGCTCGACGAGCAGCTTCGCTGCCACGCTCACAACCTCTACAAAGCCATCACGCGCGTAGGGTTCGAGTTTTATCTTGAGCTGCTTATGCCGCTGAACTTCACCAATCGTTTTCTGGCCGGCAACCGTGCATTGACGGAAGTGATCAAGCGCGTCGGCGTAAATAGCAACGAACTCTATGGGATACAAAACCTCATGGAGTCGCTCGCGCACTTTGAAAGCATGACCGGCGAGTTGGGCGACATCCACTGCCCCACCTTAATTATGAACGCCGAATACGATGCGTTGACGCCGCGTCATTTGCACGACCTGTTGCGGCGTAAGATCGAAAACTCGCGTTTGGTGCTGGTGCCGCATATGGCGCACGCATTCACCCTTGAGGTGCCGGATTTGACGGCTCGCCTCATTGCGATGTTTGTCGAACAGGTGGAATCGGGGCAGTGGCGCGGGGATCAAACAGTGTGGCAAGTGGACGACGACTTTCAAGCCGAGCCCTTATTACACCCCTGTCAGGGGAATCATTTGCGTTTTCTGCCGCCGTTGGCAGCTTCGTAAAAAAGCTTTGATGCACCCTTGCATTTTTGCCGTTCCTCGTCGAGTCTGAGGGAAACGGCCCCGGCAAGCGAGGAGCGGCTTATGCATCCGCGTACGCAGTGGAAAGTGGCGGTTCTGCCCGGCGATGGTATTGGCCCGGAAGTGGTTGCCGAGGCCGTGCGCGTCCTCGAAACGCTGGCGGCAAACAGCCGGCTGGCGCTTGAGCTAACCGCCTTACCTTGGCCCGCTACCGCTTACCATGCCCGGCACGGCGTCATGATGCCCACCGATTGGCAACAGCAATTGGCCGGCTTCGACGCTATCTTGCTCGGCGCCTTGGGCGACCCTGGGCCGAGTTCCGATAGTGAGCGCTACCGACTCTCGGACGGCGTTTCCCTGGAACCCCTGCTGGCTATTCGAAAAGGTTTCGACCAATGGGCCTGCGAGCGGCCGGCGGCCCCTCTCAAAGGTGCGCCGCAGTATCTCGCCGATCCTCGTGCGCGCGACATCGACATGCTGGTCGTGCGGGAGAACAGCGAGGGCGAGTATGTCGGCCAAGGCGGGCGTTTGCAGCGCGGAACGCCGCATGAAGTGGCCACGCAGATTGAAGTCTTTACCCGCTTCGGTGCCGAGCGCATCTTTCGCCACGCGTTCGAGCGGGCGCGGCAACGCGCAGACTGCCGCGCCAAACAAGGGCGGCGGCGGCAATTTGCTGCCGGTACCGAAAGCCAAGTGTGTTTAATTACAAAACGTAATGCCTTGCAGCATTGGGGCGAGTTATACACCGAGGTATTCGCGTGTGTCGCGGCCGATTACCCGGACGTTGCAACCCACCATGAATTGGTGGACGCAGCCTGCATGAAGTTCGTCACCGCGCCTTGGCAGTTTGACGTCGTAGTGGCGAGTAACCTCCAGGGCGATATTCTCACCGATTTGGCTGCCGTGCTCTGCGGTGGCATGGGGGTGGCACCCTCCTGCAATATCAATCCCAGCGACCGCCGCCGGCCCCCTATGTTCGAGCCGACTCACGGTAGTGCGCCGGATATTGCCGGCCGCGGTTTGGCGGACCCGACGGCAATGCTACTAACCGCCGCGATGATGCTCGACTGGATGGGGGAAGAGGACCCGGCGGCCGCGGCCGCCGCCCGCCGCTTACGCCAGGCGGTCGAGGCCGATCTGGCCGTGCATGGCGGCGAACGACGATCCACCGCCGAGGTGGGCGATGCAGTGCTTGCTCAACTCGGCTGACCCGACCGTTTCGTAACCAAGCCCCCTAGAGTCGCAACCCAAAACACAGGAGGAGCGGCATGAGCCAACACCATCTCTCGCCCTTATTGAAGCAGGCAACCGGTGTTCTGGCGGCACGCGGCGAAGGCGCTTACGTTTTCGACCAAGCCGGCAAGAAGTATTTGGATTTCACCTCCGGTATCGGCGTGACCAGTACGGGTCATTGCCACCCGAAAGTGGTGGAGGCGGCGCAAAAGCAGGTGGGCGAGCTGATCCACGGCCAATATGCCACCGTGCTGCATCCGGGGCTGTTAGCGCTCAGCGACCGGCTGGCGGAGAAAATGCCCGCCGGTATCGACACCTTGTTTTACGCCAATGCCGGTACCGAAGCGATCGAAGCCGCGCTGCGGCTTGTCCGGCAAGCGACCGGGCGCCCGAACATTATCGTCTTTCAGGGCGGTTTCCATGGTCGCACCATGGGGTCTTTGTCGATGACTACCTCCAGCGTCGGCCTGCGGGCCGGTCTGCAACCGATGATGGGCGGCGTGGTGGTGGCTCCTTTCCCCAGCGCCTTCCGCTACGGCTGGGACGAAGCCGCTGCCACCGACTTCGCCCTGCAGGAGCTGGATCATCTCTTCGTGACTCAGAGCGCACCGCGGGAAACCGCGGCCATGCTGATCGAGCCGGTGCAGGGCGAGAGCGGTTACGTTCCTGCCACCATGGCCTTCATGCGCGGGTTGCGCGAGCGTTGCGATAAGCACGGTATTTTACTGGTTATGGACGAGATCCAGGCCGGGTTCGGTCGTAGCGGTAAGTTTTGGGGGCACGATCACTTTGCCGTGCGACCCGACATCGTAACGACCGCCAAAGGGCTGGCCAGCGGTTTTCCCTTGTCCGCCTTCGGCGCTAATGAAGCGTTAATGGAGAAGGGTTGGCCTGGTTCCCAGGGCGGTACTTACGGCGGTAACGCGGTGGCTTGCGCCGCCGCCTTGGCAACCATGGATGTCATCGAGCAGGAAGGTCTGGTGGAAAACGCCGCCGAACAAGGAGCCTACCTACGTAAGCGACTCGAGGAGCTGCAAAGCCAGTATCCTGCGATGGCCGACGTCCGCGGCTTGGGTTTGATGCAGGGTGTTGAAATGCATACCGCCGAGGGTAAGCCGGACGGCGAGCGGGCCGGGCGGCTGCTCAAAGCATGCGAGGAACGCGGGCTCTTGATGCTGCGCTGCGGCCCGTATCAGCAGGTCGTGCGCTGGTTGCCGCCGCTTATTGTCAGCCGTGAGCAGGTCGACCAAGCGGTCGATATCTTCACCGAGGCATTACAAGCTACGGATTGAACCTGCCGTTGCTAATGGCCGCCACGGATATCGGCGGCCATTGGCGTTGTGCCGGTGTGGACGCCTTCTTTCGCTGACGGTAGTAGGCGAATTCGTCTACTATGTCGTGTAAGCATACGTTTTGACTTAAATATAGGAGTCTCAGGGTGGCGGCCGTTATCGGGATTTACACGGCGGAGAAGTCCGGTGCACCCGTGGGTGCACGCGATGCGGTAGAGGTGCGAAGGGGGTGCGGTATCGTCGGCGACCGGCATTTTCGGCCTAACGGCGCCAATGCGGCCGATCAGATCACCTTAATCGAGCAAGAAGCCGTGACGGCCTTTAATGAAGCGCACGGGCTTAGCGTAGCTCCGTGGGAGTTGCGGCGTAATCTCGTCACCGAAGGCATCGACCTCAACGCATTGGTTGGCCGGGAGTTTCAGGTGGGGGCTGTGCGCTTGCGAGGCATCGAACTGTGCGAGCCGTGCGCGACCGTTGGCCGCCTATTGCAACAACCCGAGCTTAGCCCGACACAAGTCATCAAGGCGCTAATGGGTAAGGGGGGCTTGCGGGCGGAGATTGTTAGCACCGGCGTGATACGGATCGGCGATGCCGTATGCGGTAGCGCCGCCCCCGCGGAGGTGTAGCATGACCGATGCTGGCAAGCCTTCGCAGGCGCTAGTCGAAGCGCAGACACGGGAATGGGTCGCCCGGGTCGTTGTCGGGCTAAATCTCTGCCCGTTTGCCGGGCGGCCGTTGGCATCCGGGCAGGTGCGATTCCGGGTCAGCGAAGCCGAGACGGCGGAAACCTTGCTGGAGGATTTGCAGGCGGAGCTGGCATGGCTCGACGCGCAGCCGCCCGAGGAGACGGAAACCTCCTTACTGATCGTACCGCACATGCTGGCCGACTTTCATGACTATAACGATTTTCTGGCGCTGGCCGACATGCTTCTGGAACGGTTCGGTTGGGAAGGCCGGTTCCAAATCGCCAGCTTTCATCCGCATTATCAATTCGCCGACACGCAGCCTGACGCCCCCGAAAACTACACCAATCGATCGCCATGGCCGATGCTGCACCTGCTAAGGGAAGACAGCCTTGAGCAAGTACTGCGTCACTATCCGGAGCCGGAACAGATCCCGCTACGCAATATCGAGACAATGAACCGTTTGGGGCGGGACGCGCTGATAGCGTTAAGAACACCGCCGGAGTCGGGCGAAGACGGTTAAGACAGCACGTCCGACACCTGAAAGCGCCGAGCCGCCGGCGCAAGCGTCACGCGATACAAACGCTCGAACCCTTCTTCATAGCGCGGCGGTTCCAAGTTCTTCAAGGTTCCGAACAGGCCTGCCGGCGGGACGGGCTTGGCTCGTTGTCGATTCCTGCGGAAACTACCTTTGGGGTCCGGCTCGAAGAAGTAGCCGATGGGCTCGAACCCTGCTTTGAGAGCCGGTGCGATGTATTGAGCGCGTTGTGCCGCCGTATGGTTGATTTTGTCTACCACGAAGCGTTGCCGGGTTTCGAGGCAAAATGCCAGTAGACGACGCTCGCGATGATGAGTGCGCAGCAGGTCGAGGCTGATCCTCACGTGAGTATCGAAAAAGTATTCCTTGTAAAATGTGCTCTTGCCGGCGCCCTGAATACCGATCAATAGAATGGCTTCCATAGATTAGAAATATATGGGGCCATATACGGCGAGCGGCTGGGGGGAACTATGAATTTTTTCGAAGAGCAAGACCGCGCCAAGCGGCAGACTTGCCGCTTGCTCGGCTTGCTGGTTATTGCCGTCGTTTTCTTGATCGGCGCTGCGCTCTTACTGGCGGCTGGTGCCCTAGCCTTATTCGACTGGGGGGCGACAGCTCGGGGCGAGCCTTTCTTTTGGCGTTTGGATAGCGGACGAGCGCTTTGGCTTACGCTACTCATTGTTGTCGTCGTGGTTGTCGGGGCCTTCTATAAAAGTCGGCAGTTGCGCGGAGGCGGCGCCGTCGTAGCGGCCCGTTTGGGCGGTGTTGCCATCGGCACGCAGACGCAAGACCCCGCCGAGAGGCGGGCGTTAAACGTGGTCGAAGAAATGGCGCTTGCCGCGGGAATGCCGGTGCCCATGGTGTACGTGCTGCCGGATGACTCCATCAATGCGTTTGCCGCCGGCCACTCGCTCCATAATGCTGTGATCGGTATTACCACAGGCGCGATTCGGCATTTGAATCGCGCGGAGTTGCAAGGCGTGGTGGCGCATGAATTCAGCCACATACTGCATGGCGATATGCGGTTGAACATGCGTCTGGTGTCGCTGCTGCATGGCATTAACCTGCTCGACCAACTGGGGCGGCAGTTTCTCCGCGGCAATATTTTTATGGCGGCCTTCGGCATGGTGCTGGCGTTAGCCGGCTCGGCAGGCGTTATGTGTAGTCGGGCGATCAAGGCGGCGGTCAGTCGCCAGCGGGAGTTTCTGGCGGATGCCGCCGCCGTCCAGTTTACCCGCGACCCCGGCGGCATCGCCGGTGCTTTGAAAAAGATAGGGGGGGTGTTGGGCGGCTCCGCGCTTGAGGCGCAGGAGGCGGAAGCGTTCAGTCATTTATACTTCGGCGACGCCCTACAGGAGCGCCGGTTCGGCGCCTGGTTTGCGACCCACCCGCCGCTATACGAGCGGATACGGCGAGTCGAACCGCATTGGGATGGTGTTTTTACGGTTATCGACCCCGGTGCCGAGCGGCCCGTCGAGGCTCCGTCGGCACAACCGCCGCCGGCCGCTGACCAGGCATTGAGCGCACTTTCTTTAGTTGGGTTGTCCGCAGCGGTGGACGATTTGATCGGCGCTATCGGACAGCCGCAGCAAGCGCACTTGGCGGAGGCGCAAGCTATCTTGGCAGAGCTTGATCCAGCGCTGCAAACGGCCGCTCACGATCCGACGCAGGTAGCGGCCTTGGTGTTCGGCCTCTTGCTAAGTTGCGACGCCAATGCACGGGAGCGACAGCTGCGGTTTTTGCGCGACCGGCAGCCCGCCGCAGAGCGGCTGTATAGGGAGACGTTAGCAACGAAGCTTACCGCCTTGGAGGGGCGTTTTCGCTTGCCGTTGATAGAGCTAGCGATGCCCACGATCAAACAATTCGCTTTATCTGAGCACATTGTCTTTGTCGAAACCCTGCAACGGCTGCTAGCCGAGGCAGGGCATGAGGACATTATGGAGTGGGCCTTGGGGCGAATTGTTTACCAAAGCGTCGTGGGTGCTGAGCCTGCGCAAGCACGCTACACGCTTGAACAAAGTGCTGGCGAAGCGGGATTATTAATCTCCGCTATCGCTTATGCCGGTCAAGCGTCGGACACGGCGGCGCAAGCGGCTTATACCGCAGCGGTACGAGCGCTGCCGGGCGATTTCCCGGCGTTAGTCGAGCGAAAGTGCCTTGGTGCGGCTGTGCTCGATGCCGCTTTGGCTAAGCTGATAATGCTTAAGCCTTTGCAGAAGCCGTTGTTGCTGAAAGGTTTGGCGAGGTGTATCGAGCATGATGGCTGGGTGGCCGTTACGCAACTGGAATTGCTCAGGGCGGTGGCCGATACCTTGGACTGCCCGATGCCGCCCTTGGCTAAGTCGTTACAGGTTTGACGAGCAGCGGCGCTATAGTGGACTCAGCGCCACTAGCGACCAGCGAGCGAGGAGTATGATTTCTCGGCACCACAGGGATGGGATCGACGGCTGCATCGGGTGTTTGGACACCGAGCATTTGCCGGCCACATTGATTTCCACTAAAGGCTTTCATTGCCACGTTTGGCAAACGGCTTTGGTTCGGCAGGGCCGTTACGGGCCGGAGCGGCTATCGGTGGTGGTAAAAAAGCGCACGGTGCAGCCAACCTCGGCGAAGTGAAAGCTCTGCAACGTGAGTACCGTCGCCTCAAGCGGGCGCTTGGCGATATCGTTCCGCGGACGCTGTTCGTGCATACCGATGTCGATGGCCGCCCCGGGGTGATTGCGTTGGCCGAAGTGGCCCAACCGTGGTTCGACCTTGCCAACCCTGGCAACGAAGAAGAATCCCTCCACCTATTGCAGCTGTGGCCGGATGCAGGCCATCAGTTCACGTTTTTCGTACGTGCGGCGACGGCATGGGCGGCGCAGGACATGATGATCGACCTCACTGGCGACAGTAATCTAGTGTTAGACCGCAGTCGCGCGGTGCGCTTCATTGACAGTTTTCGGGTGTTTTTTTACGCCGACATGCTCTACAGCACGGATGCCGCCGATTCCGCGCTGGAGCAGCGGATCGACATATGCCGGCGCCGCTTGGCTTACCTGCAACGGCTCGCCAAGCGCATCCGCTAAGAGCTTTAACGGGAATTTGATAATAGGGTTTCTGCCAGGTGCCTAGTCCCAAAGCCCCTGCGATGCTCGGCAGCGCCAACGGACAAGGGCAAGCCCCTTCGATCAACGTCTTCCCAAATGAGTAAGACCAAGCCGGTTAACAGGGTGCGGTTGTTGGGAAGCGTAGAGAACTGAGAACGGAGCGCTCTTACTTCGCCCTTTGGCTCGCCGAGCATCGCAGGCTTCGAGCGAAAAGGCCCGAAGGGGCGCGGCAGGGAAGCCGCGCGTCTGTCGTCGGGCCAGGGATGGCCCGTCGGCAGACCCCGTTCGAAGCCGAGAAGCGCAGGGGACCCCGCCGTAGGCGGGGCGAGACAACGGGCTGCCCTTCTTTTGGTTCCTTTTCTTGGGCAAGCAAGAAAAGGAACCCGCCGTGCGGGGGCGGAACCCCGCCTTCCAAACAATTCGCGCGCAGCGCACCAAACTAAACCACCAACACCAAAACCCAACCACCCCCCAAAAAACCTAACTCGCTCACCCCCCTTAGCGAGAGGCCGTTAACAAACCCGGCCGCCGGTCCGTCAGCGGGCGAGCCTGCTGGTAGGCATGAGCCACCCGAAGCACCAAATCGTCGCGATGCCGCGGCCCCACAATGTGAAGCCCGATCGGCAGCCCGGCTTCGGTAAAGCCGCAGGGTACCGAGATGGCAGGCTGGCCGGTCATGTTGAACGGATAGGTAAACGGCGTCCAGGTCGGCCAGCGCTCGTGCGGCCAGTCTTCGGGTACTTCCAGCCCCGCTTTGAAGGCGGCGATGGGCAGCGCCGGTGTGACCAACAGGTCGTAACGCTGATGGAATAAACTCATCCTCTCGATCAGCGCGCCGCGCTCGTTCATCGCCGCCAGGTAATCGAGCATGGAAAAACCGCCGGCGTCTTCGGCCACTTTCACCAGATTCGGGTCCATTTGCGCCAGCGCGTCCCTATCGAGGTCGCGTAGCGCGTTGGCTGCACCGGAGTAGAACAGGCAGCTGAACGCTTCCAGGGGATCGCTAAATCCAGGGTCGGCGCTGTCGACCCGCGCCCCCTGCTCTTCCAGTACCGCAACCGCTTGCGCCACCGCCCGCGCGATCTCCGGGTCGACCTGTACGTAGCCCAGATCGGCGCTGAACGCGATGCGCAGGCCTTTAATGCCTTTAGCTAACTCGGCAACGTAGTCGACCGCCGGCGCGGGCAAAGTCGGGTCGCGCGGGTCGGGCTCGCTTATCACGTTCAGCAAGAGCGCGGCGTCCTCCACGGTCCAGGTCATCGGGCCGGGGTGGGCAAGTTGGCCGAAGGGGCTGGCGGGCCAGATCGGGCAGCGGCCTTGAGTGGGCTTGTGGCCGACGATGCCGCAAAAGGCACCCGGGATACGAATCGAGCCACCGGCGTCGGTGCCGAGCGAAAGCGGGCCCATGCCGAGAGCGACGGCTGCGGCGCTGCCGCCGCTGGAGCCGCCGGCGGTTTTATCCGGGTTCCAGGGGTTGCGGGTGACGCCGCAGAGCGGGCTGTCGGTGACGCCTTTCCAGCCAAACTCAGGGGTGGTGGTCTTGCCCAAGGGCACGAATCCGTGGCGGCGGAGCGCGGCGACGGCCGGTGCGTCGATGGTCCAGGCTTGGTCGGGAGAGATGGTTCTCGACCCCTTCAGATTGGTCCAGCCTTTGGTGAGAAAGACATCCTTAATGGCGACCGGAACGCCGTCCAGCGAGCCGAGCGGTTGTTGTCGCAGCCAGCGCTGCTCGGAGCGGCGAGCAAGCGCCAGCGTGGTTTCTTCGTCGACAAGGCAGTAGGCGTTAACCGCGTCGTTGTGGCGCTCGATGCGCGCTAATCCGGCTTTGGCGGCTTCTACCGGCGATAGCGCCTTGCGGCGATACAGGTCGAGCAACTCGACGGCGGTCATCTCGGCAACGTGGGTGCTCCCGCTCATGGTTTCGCTCCTCGCTGGTGGCGCTATAGGAAATGTTGGCCGTGCGAGCCAGCATTTCCTTTGGCAGCTTGTTAGAAGGTTTGCATAGCGTCCTTTTATGCTTGCGGTACGTAGCCGCGCTGTTTATCGACTTGGTTCGCTAACGGCTCGCCGCGTCGCCAACGTTCGAAATTTTCGACGAATTGTGCGCTCAGCGCTTCGCGCCAACCGACGACGTCGCCGGCCATATGAGCGGAAACGAACACCTCGGGCATGGCCCATAAGGGATGGTCCGCCGGCAGCGGTTCTTGCTCGAACACGTCGAGCGCGGCGCCGGCAATGCGACCTTCCTGCAGGGCTTTGACTAAGGCGTCGGTTTTCACGATGGCGCCACGGCCTATGTTGATAAAGCGGGCGCTAGGTTGCATGGCGTTGAAGGCGGCGGTATCGAACAGGCCTTGCGTTGCTTCGGTGAGCGGAGCTGCAACCACTACGAAATCGGCTTTCGGCAACTCGTCCAAAAGCTCGTCGGAGCCGCGTACGCTGTCGAAGTCGGGATCTTCCGCGCGGGCGCGGCTGGCGATGCCGGTGGTGTGCAGGCCGAGCGCGCCGGTAAGACGGGCGATCTGACGGCCGATGGCGCCGGCGCCGACGATGAGCACCCGTTTCCCTTCCGCCCGTTCGGTGTCGCGGTGTTGCCAGCGGCATTTCGTCTTTAGTGCCAGGCTGCCGTGGAAGTCTTTGCAGTACATCAGGATCAGGCCGAGAACATATTCGGCGATCGGGCGGTCAAATATGCCACGAGCATTGGTAATGGGAATGTCGCTGTTACGCAGAGCGGGAAATAAGAGCCGGTCAACCCCGGCGCTGGTGGCATGAATCCAGCGTAGGCGTTTGGCATAGGGCCAGGCGCGCTCGACCAAATTGGTACGGAAGTCGGTAACCATGAGCACTTCCGCGGTGTCGAGGATGGCGTTCAGGGTGGCCTGGTCGCTGGCGAACATCAGCTCCGCTGTTCCGAGCAAGCTATCGAGGCCCGGCGGTGGTCCTTCGTCCTCGGCGTGGAGGACGGCGATCCGGGTTCTCTCGGTCCCACCTTGGCGGTTTGTGCTCATGGCGCCTCCTAGGCAAGTGACGCGACGTGGGAAGCTGCGGGAAACGTTGCGTCGTTTCCCTAGATCTATCTCAGAACGTAACCGCCCGAGCCACTTCCCGGCAAGTCTTGAAAAGCGATTCGTGCCGTCATTCACGCTTTTGACGATTGCCCCCTGGTGAGACGGCGCGCTCGGCACTAGGCTGGAAGAAGGTTGCGCGGATTCCATGATGGCGGCCGCTTTGCGGTCGGCCCTGTATCGGTGAGGAGGTGCTTATGGCAGACAGGATCATCGACCCGGAAGAGTACGAGACCGACGAACCGATGTGGAATCCGGCTATGCGCGCCATCCCCATGCCGGGTATCCGCAAAATGGTTAATCTTGCCTCGCAGATGAACGATGTCATTCATCTGTCGATCGGTCAGCCTAATTTTCCGACTCCCCAGCATATCGTCGATGCCCATATCGAGGCGCTACAGGCGGGGCAGACGGGTTACACCATGGACGCGGGCCTGCCGGAGTTGCTCACTGCCTTGTGCGAGTACTACAGCGAGCGTTACGACCGACAGCTGACCGAAGAGAACTTTATGGTGACCACCGGCGCCACGGAAGCCATTTACCTGGCCTTGAGCGCTACCGCCGCTCCCGGGCGGCAGTTTTTGGTGCCGGACCCGACGTTCTTGCTCTATGCGCCCTTGATTCGTATGAACGGCGGCGAGGTGAAGCCCATCCCGACCCGTGCCGAGCATGGCCATCAGCTCGATCCGCAGGAAGTGATCGACAATATCGGAATGCGTACCTACGGGATCGTGCTCAACTCGCCGAGCAATCCGACCGGCACGGTGTACCCGCGCGAGACGGTGGAGGCAATCGTGCAGGAAGCGGCGTATCGCGGTATCCACGTGTTCAGCGACGAGGTGTACGACCACCTCATTCTGGACGACATGGAGTATCCGAGCGTCATCCGTTGTACCTCAGACCTGGATCACGTGGTCGTGGCCAGTAGTTTCTCCAAAACGTTCAGCATGGCGGGGCTGCGGATCGGCTGGCTGATTTCCAGCCAGGGGCATATCCGTAAATTGCGGCGTTATCATATGTTCACCACCACGGTGGCGAATACGCCCGCCCAATGGGCTGGTGTGGCCGCCTTGCGCGGCGATCGTAGCTGTATCGACGAGATGCTGATCGATTATCGCGCGCGGCGGGATCGTTTGGTGCAGCTAGTGAGCGAGGCGCCGCATTTGACCGGTTATTGGCCGCAAGGCGCGTTTTATATGTTGCCGTCGCTGCCGCCCAATGTGGATGGGACCAGCGTGGCTTTGCGGATGTTGGAAGAGACGGGAGTGTGCACCGTGCCTGGGGACGCCTTTGGCGATTCCTGCCCGAACTCCCTTCGAATCAGTTACTCCACGTCCATGGAGCAGATCGAGGAAGCCTTCGAGCGGATGATCCCCTGGTTGGCGAAGCAGAAGTTTTGAGGGGGCTTACGCCCCCTCTCGACATGGGTTGCCGCGTTACGGCATCCGAACCGCAGTGGCGGCTTGATTGTAGCCGACGCCCGAGCCGATCATGACGACCAGGTCGCCGGATTTGATCTTGCCGTGTTGTATGGCGTCGTCCAGTGCCATGGGAATGCAGGCCGATCCCGTGTAACCGTAGGTTTCCATGATCGTATGTGCCTTCTCTCGCGGCAAGCCGATCTTGTCGGCGACGGTTTCGACCGTCCGCTTATTGACTTGAGTAAAGATCACCTGATCGACGTCGTCGACGGTAAACTCATTCTCATTAGCCAGACGCTCGAATAATTCCGGCCAACCGTCCTCGTTGATCTCGGGCGGGTAGCGTTTCATCAAGCGCACCTGCGTGCGGCCGCTTTCCACCGATTCCTTAGTCGCCGGTTCTGCCGTGCCGCCGGAGTAAATGCCCCAAGCATCGGCATAGGCGCCGTCGGCTTTCATGGTGGTGCCGATAAAGCCCGGCTTATCGGAAGGTTCGACGACGGCGGCGCCTGCGCCGTCACCGTAGAAAAACACCATCGGGTCGGTCGGGTCAGCGAGTTTACGCATCATGTACGCGCCGATAACGAGAACCGTGTTAATCGCCGGATTGGTGGCGATAAAGCCGGCCGCCGAGGCCAAGGCCGTCGGGAACGAAGCGCAGGCACAGACGACATCGAAGGTGCCGGCCCGTTTGGCGCCCAGTTTCTCTTGCAGTACGGTCGATGTGGCCGGCGTGACATAGTCCGGCGAGTCGGTGCCGAGGATGATCAAATCGACATCTTCCGGCCGTCGGCCCGCCCGTTGCAGCGCCTGATGCGCAGCGGGCAGCGCCAAATCGGAGGTTGCCCAGTCGTCCGGTGCATAATAACGCTGGCGAATACCGCTGGCGGCTTCGAACTTGCCGATCACCTCCGGTTTGCCAAGTGCGGTAAAGCGCTCGGCGAGCTCCGCGTTCGAGATGCAGCGCTCCGGGTGGTAATGGCCGGTGGCGATGATGGTGGCAATACGTGGCATGCTATCCCTCTGTATAAAAATCACCTGCGTATTGGAGCGGCTTCACCGCCATTAGTTCAGCGCTTAGGCATATAAAGGTCTGTTAATGTTCCGGCGGCGGCTTCGGCGGCCATGGCGACGGTTTCCGACAGTGTCGGGTGCGGGTGTACGGTCAGCGCGATGTCCTCCGCTTCGCATCCCATTTCGATGGCCAAGGCGACTTCGGCAATTAGATCGCCTGCATTCGGGCCGGTAATCGCGCCGCCGATGATGCGGCCAGTGGCTTTGTCGAACAGCAGTTTGGTGATGCCTTCGTCGCGTTCAAGGCTCAAACTACGGCCGTTTGCCGCCCAAGGAAACACCGCTTTGTCGTACTCGATGCCTTCTGCCTTGGCTTGCTCTTCCGTCACGCCCGCCCAGGCAACTTCCGGGTCGGTATAGGCGACGGCAGGAATCGTGCGGGCATCGAAGGCGTGCTTGTGGCCGGCGATGACTTCGGCCGCAACTTTCCCCTCGTGGCTGGCTTTGTGCGCTAACATGGGCTGGCCGACGATATCGCCTATGGCGAAAATGTGCTCTACCCGCGTCCGCATAAACTCATCGACGGCGATGATGCCGCGCTCGTCGGCACCGAGCCCCGTTGTCTCCAGGCCGATTCGGTCGCTGTTCGGCTGTCGGCCGACGGCGACCAAAACCCGGTCGAACGTCTCCTCGCTATCGCCGTCCGGGCCTTCCAGGCGGATCTTGACGCTTTTCTTATTGGTTTTGACGACGCTCGCTTTGGTCTTTAGCAGAATACTCTTATAGCGTTTGTCGATACGTTTGCGTAGCGGGCGCACCATGTCGGGGTCGGCGCCCGGCATCAGACGGTCGCCCAGCTCGGCAACCGTGACTTTGGCACCCAAGGCTTGGTACACCGTGGCCATTTCCAAGCCAATAATACCGCCGCCGACCACGAGCAAGCGCTTCGGTACTTCTTCGAGTTCCAGGGCGGCGGTCGAGTCCATGATGCGCGGGTGGTCGAGGTCGAAACCGGGCGGCGCGATCGGCCGCGAACCGGCGGCAATGATGCAATGCCGGAAGCGGATACGCCGCTCGCCATCGCTTGTCGTTACCCGCAGTTCATGTGCCGAGGCGAATTGCCCCTCGCCCTGAACGACGTCCACTTTGCGTTGTTTTGCCAGTCCTGCCAGGCCGCCGGTGAGTCGCTTAACGACTTTCTCCTTCCAGCCTCGGAGTTGGTCGAGGTCGAGCTCCAGGGCGCCGAATTTCAAGCCGTGATCGCGAAAGCTGTCTACCTCGTCGATCACTTTGGCCGCATGCAGCAGGGCTTTGGACGGAATGCAGCCGACATTGAGGCAGACGCCGCCGAGGTTGGCGTAACGTTCGACCAGTACGGTTTTCAGCCCTAGGTCGGCGGCGCGAAAAGCGGCCGTATAGCCGCCGGGGCCGGCGCCTAGCACCAATACGTCGCAATCGGCCTCGCCCTCGGCGGCGACCGGTGTGGCTGCCTGCTCGGCCGGTGTGCTGGGTTCGGCTTTGTCGCTGGCTTTGGACTCTTGCTCCGGCGTTTGCGCGGGTTCGGGCTGTTCTGCGGCGATCAGAGCGATAACATCGCCCTGTTTCACTTTGTCGCCGACTTTGACTTTGACGTCGGTGATACGGCCGCCGCTGCTGGCGGGCACTTCCATGGTGGCTTTGTCGCTCTCCAGCGTAATCAAGGACTGCTCCGGCTCGACACTATCGCCCACCGCAATCAGCACTTCGATAACCGCCACCGCGTCGAAGTCCCCGATGTCGGGGACGGTTAGTTGGGTTTCCTTCGCCATAATCTTCGTTCCCCGTATTAGAGAAGTAAGCGCCGAATGTCTGCCAGCAAGCCGCTCAGATAGGTGGCGAAACGAGCGGCGGCGGCGCCGTCGATCACGCGATGGTCGTAGGAGAGCGACAACGGCAGCATGAGCCTGGGGACGAATTCGTTACCGTCCCAAACCGGCTTCATGGCGCTGCGGGAGACGCCGAGAATGGCGACTTCGGGAGCATTGACGATGGGGGTAAAGGCTGTGCCGCCAATCCCGCCGAGGCTGGAGATGGAGAAGCAACCGCCTTGGAGATCGTTGGGGCCGAGCTTTTTGTCGCGCGCTTTCTGCGACAATTCGCCAAGCTCCGTAGCAATCTCGTAAATACCTTTGCGGTCGACGTCTCGCAGCACCGGTACGACCAACCCCTCGGGGGTGTCGACCGCGACGCCTATGTGCACATAGTGCTTGAGAATCAGCGCATCGCCTTCCGGTGCCAGCGAGCTGTTGAACGCCGGAAACTCGCGCAATGCAGCGGCACTGGCTTTGACCAAGAAGGCTAACGGCGTGAGTTTGACGCCGCGCTTTTCTGCCTGCGCTTTCTCTGCCTTACGGAAAGCCTCCAATTCGGTGATGTCCGCCTCGTCGAATTGGGTGACGTGCGGAATATTAAGCCAGCTCCGATGCAGATGCGGGCCGGAAAGCTTCTTGATGCGCGACAGCGGTTGCCGTTCGACCGGGCCGAATTTCTCGAAGTCGACCGGCGGAATCGACGGGATGCCGGCGCCAGCGGCGGCTGGTGCGCCGCTTTCCAAGGTTTGCTTGACGTAGCCTGCGACGTCTTCGCGTAAAATACGGCCTTTTCGGCCGCTACCGCTTACCTGCGAGAGGTCGACGCCCAGCTCGCGGGCGAATAGCCGTACCGCCGGGCTGGCATGCGCACGCCGATGCGCTTCGGCATCGATTTTCTCATCGACCGGCGGTGGGCGGCGCGAGGTGCCGGCCGGGGCGGGAGGAGGTGTCGGGGATTCCGCTGTCGCTTGGTCCTCGCGAGGCTCTTCCTGCATCGGGTCTTCTTCCGGCTCCTCGATGCGAAGCGGTTCCTCCTCTTCCTTCTTCTTCTCTGCGGGCTTGGTCGCTGTTTCCTCGCTGACCGCAAGCGTGCCGATCACACTGCCTTTGGCGACTTTGTCGCCGGGGGAGATCTTGATCGATTTAATGGTGCCGGCCATCGGCGATGGCACTTCCATCGTAGCCTTATCGCTTTCCAGGGTAATCAGCGACTGCTCTTGTTCCACCTGGTCGCCAGGTTGGACCAGCACTTCGATGACATCGACTTCGTCGAAATCGCCGATGTCCGGTACTTTGATCTCTTGTTCGTTTGCCACGAGCGCTCCTCCAATGCCGTTTGGGGCGGCGTCGTCCGGACCTTATTGGGTAACCGGGTTCGGTTTGTCCGGGTCGATGTTGTACTTCTTGATGGCTTCGCCGACTTTTTTCGCCGGTAGCTGGCCGTCATCGGCGAGCGCTTTGAGCGCGGCGACGGCGACGTAGTAG
>NZ_NFZV01000018.1 GCF_003399765.1 Alkalilimnicola ehrlichii
GATGTCGATCTCGAAGCGGAAGGGCTGGGAAAACTGTTCGCGACCGTGTAAGGCGATGGCATTGAGCGGCGGGAAGTCCGCCACCTCCAGCGACAGACGCGAAAAATCCCTATCCCCCAGGTCCATGGAGCCCCCCGTTCCTTGGTATGTAGTTGATTAATTACTTCTTGTTGAAGGGAATTGTTCGGGATGTGGGGGCGGGTGTCAAGGGGGCTGTTTGGGGGGGCTCCGCACGGGAAGCTATTCCTCCGCGACCCGTAGACTGGTCTTGCGGCCTGCCGCTTCGCTGCCAGCCTACCTCTATACGGGTAGCTGTCCCTATACGAAGCCTGCGGAGTGGCCGTGGGTATCCAGAGAGGGAACGACGATGACAATCGAAGCAAGCGATCTGGACCTCATACAGGAAGCAGGACACAGCGCGGATTTTCTTCTGGAGGGTCTGGCGAACTTGGTCAATGCCAAAAACTCGCTTGGCAACGATGTCGCCGTCGACCTGCGGCAGCAGGCTCTCGTGCTGCAAGCGTCGGACTTGGGGATTCCGCCCGAGCACGATCCGGCGCACCCGCACCTACGCGAGCGGCTACCGACGGCCGCGACGATGCCTACGCCGCCGAACTACGCTCGGCGCTGGCGGCGGTGGGGTTGTGAGTATCTTTCGTATGTCGACCCTTTCCTTGCCGCCTGTTCCAGTGCGCGACGTACGTCGAGGCCAGCCCCCGGGGCATAAAGCGGATGTTTCGGGGTGTACTTTGGATTGTGTATGTGGTGTGTATGTGTACAATTAAAGCATTGGCTAACCACGGTGGAGCAGTATGGAACCACAAGAGAATCTAGTCCGCCGGCAGTACCTCGTCTCCAAGGCGCAAATCGCCAAGGTCGAACGGCTGCGCAAGCGCGAGGGCGTTGGCGCGACGGAGATCGTGCGTCGTGCGATCGAGGCCTATGACCCGGACGCCAAGGGCGCTAATGAGGCTGAGGTTGAGGCGGCGCTGAACGCAATGGCCGAGGCGCTGCGCGAGACGTGCCGGGAGCTCGCCACACTTCGTGAGCGCGTGGTGAACGGGCTCTCTGACGAGGCGCGCGAGGCCAATCGGCGCCAAGTGGCAGACGAAACGCGCGCCTACTACGCGGCGCACCCAGAAGAGTTGGAGGCGATCAGTCGCCTGTTTGAGTAGGAGGCGCCGCGTGGGGCTCTTTGACAAGCTGTTTGAATTCTCACGCGAGATCGTCTCGCTGACCAAAGAGGTCCAGAACCTGGGCAAGCAGGTGGACCATGTGCAGGAGCGTCAACTCGATATGGACCGGCGCCTGGTGCGCGTGGAGACCACTATCGAAATGGCGCGTGAGCAGGCTCGCCACCGGGCGCTGCGCCGCGAAGACTGAGGTAAAGGGGGCGGTTTCTATGCTGGGGCTGGCGAGATGCCTTGGCGGTGACCTGTCTGTTCGCCTGGCGCCGCCAGGTCTGCCGGCTGTGACCTGATAGAAGCCTCGTTCCGCACCGTGAGTTTCCTGTCTTTACTACCGCCGTAAGGCAGTATACCGACGGCTTGGTAGGTTGGCGTTGAGGCGCAGCCGAAACCCAACATCTTCAAACGCTTGCTGGGTGGGATGGGGCTGGGGGATGTTGGGTTTCGCCGTTGGCTCAACCCAACCTACCGGAGGCGCCTGCCAAATCAATTGCGCGAAGCGCACCACACTTTATAACCAGCAATACCAGTCGTCGGGGTAGCTCTTGTTAGTTTTCGTCAACCGGTGCGAAGAGGTCTTCGAGGTCTGCCGCGGTGAGGGCGGTGGCGCCTTGGCCTTCGGCGAGAAGGGCGTCGCTGAGCGCTTGTTTGCGCTCTTGTAGCGTGGCGATTTTCTCTTCCACGGTGCCTTCGGTGATGAGCTTGTAGACGAAAACGGGTTTGTCTTGCCCGATGCGGTAGGCGCGGTCGGTGGCTTGGCGCTCGACGGCGGGGTTCCACCATGGGTCGTAGTGGATGACGGTGTCGGCGGCGGTGAGGTTGAGGCCGGTGCCGCCGGCTTTGAGGCTAATTAGAAAGAGCGGTACTGCGCCGGCCTGGAATTGCTGCACCGGGGTTTCACGGTCGCGGGTGTTGCCGGTGAGCTTGACGTAGGGAATACGCGCTTCCTTGAGCATGACTTCAATGAGGTTGAGCATGCTGGTGAATTGGGAGAAGAGCAGTATCCGGCGGCCTTCGCTGATGAGTTCGGGCAGCATGTCCTTGAGGAGGTCGAGCTTGGCGGAGCCTTTGACTTGGGTGGCGGCTTCGAGCTTGACCAGCCGCGGGTCGCAGCAGATTTGGCGCAGCTTCAGCAGGGCGTCGAGAATGACGATGTGGCTACGGTTTAGGCCTTTGCGCGCTACTTCGCTTTGGATGCGCTCGTGCATGGCTAGCCGTACGGTCTCGTAGAGGTCGCGCTGTTGGTTGCTGAGCTCGACGGTGCGGATCACTTCGGTTTTGCCCGGTAGTTCGCTGGCGACGGCTTCTTTGGTGCGGCGCAGGAGAAACGGCGCGACGCGGCGGCGCAGGCGGGCGCGGCGGTCGGGGTCGTTGTGTTTTTCGATCGGGGTGCGGAATAAGCGCCGGAATTGCTCGCGGCTGCCGAGTAGGCCGGGCATGAGGAAGTGAAACAGCGACCACAGTTCCCCGAGGTTGTTCTCCAGCGGCGTGCCGGTGAGGCAGAGCCGGTGGCGGGCGTTGAGTTCGCGGGCGGCGGCGGCGGCGCGGGCGCGCGGGTTTTTGATGTTTTGCGCTTCGTCGAGTACCAGGAGGTGGTAGTCGTAGGCTTGCAGCGCTTCCAGGTCGCGGCTGAGCAGGGTGTAGGTGGTGAACACGAGGTCGTGTTGCGGCACCTTCGGGAGTAGCGCTTGCCGCTGCGCGCCATGCAGGGTCAGCGTTTTGAGCGAGGGCGCCAGCCGTTGCGCTTCGTGACGCCAGTTGCTGAGTAGGCTGGTGGGCATGACGATCAGGCTGGGCCGGTCGGCCCGGCCGGCGGCTTTTTCGGTCAGGACGTGCGCTAGCGTCTGGACGGTTTTGCCAAGCCCCATGTCGTCGGCCAGGATGCCGTTGAGTTGGTAGCTGCGCAGGAATTGCAGCCAGTCGAGCCCGCGCCGTTGATAGTCGCGGAGTTCGGCGTTGAGCGTGGTGGGCGGTTCGACGGCTTGGATGCCGTCGAAGTCGCTGAGGCGGCGGCCGAATTCGATCAGGGCTTCGCCGCCGCTCCAGTGCCAGTCGCTGCTTTCGTTTAGCTCCGCCAGGGCGGGGCTGTGCAGGTGGGAGAGCTGTAGGCGGCCTTGTTCGTCGAAGCTGTGGCCGTCGTAGAGTTCGAGCAGGGTTTGTAGCATCGGTTTGACGCGCCGCGCCGGTACCGGCAGCAGGCGGCCGTCTTCGAGCGGGGCGAGGACGACCTGCTCGTCGCGCAGCTCGCTCGGCGGGGGGAGGTCGCGCAGGATGTCGGCGAGAATGGGCAGCAGGTTGATGCGTTCGCCGTCGACGACGACCCCCAGATCGAGCCCGAACCAGTCTTCGCCGGTGGCTTCTTCGAGTTCGGCATACCAGTCCTCGGCGTCGGCGAGCTGGAACTGGAAGTCGGGGGCGACTTCGATGCGCCAGCCCGCCGCACGTAGTTGCGGGGCGACGTTGAGCATGAAATCGGCCCAGGCGGCGGGTTCGGGCGGTACGAAGCCGAGGCGGCCGAGGCGTACTAGGCCGCAGTCGAGGAGCTGATCTTGCAGCACTTCTTCTTGCGCGGTTTGGCGGCGAATGCTCAGTAAGGTGTCGCCGTCGCGGGCGTTGATGTGCTCGTGAGTGTCGCTGGCTTCGATGCGGTGGCCGGCGTAGTCGAACTCGAGCCTGGCTCGGTGCAGCCAGCGCTCGTCGCTGACTTCGAAGGCCAGGCGCAGTTCGTGCGGCGATAGGCTACCGAGCGTCTGGGTGAACAGTTGATCCAGCTCCGGGCTGTCGAGCCGGAGTATCGGGCGGGGGGCGATGTCGCCGCGCGTTTGCCGCTGCCAGCGGTGCGGGTGCGGGAGGCGTTCGCTGCCCGGTAGGCGCGCGAGGCGCTCGCTGAAATCGACGGCTTGTTCGGCGGGTATGGGCGGGGCTTCGAGCAAGGCGCGGGTGAGCGCTTCGCCGTAGGGCGTTGCCACCGGGCCGCAGAGGTGTTGGTTCGGGTCGAGGTACCAGGGCGGGCTGACGTCTATGGCTAAGCCGTCGCCGTCGATGTGCAGCTGTAGTTGTTGCTCGCCGTCGCTGCCGGCGATCCATTCGAAGCGGCCGTTGCGGGTCGGCCCTGCGCTCAGGGGCGGAGTGTCGAGGCTCTGCCAGTGGCAGCGGCCGGTGCCGATGAGGTCGCGCAGCAAAGCGGCGCCGTCGTTGTCGCTTAGGTAGTAGCGGCCATATTTGCTGTTGTTACGCAGGCGCGCGAGCAGTCCGTAGTCGGTGGTATTCAGAAAGCGCCCGCTTTGGCCGCGAAACAGCTGCGGTTTGCCGTAGCCGCCTTTTTTCAGTTGCCGGACTTTGTAGGGGGTGACGGCAAAGCGCGGTTTGTCGGCCGGGCCGACGTCGGTGTCGAGCACATAGAGCAGTTGATCCGGCTCCGCGGCGGTGCCGGCGTCGGCGGCGCGCTGGGTTCTTTCCAGGCGCTCCAGCCAGTGTTGCAGCTCTTGCTCTAGGCCGTCTTGCGTTTTGTCGCTGCCTTGTTGGCTCCAGGCGTATAAGGCGGCGGCGACGTGCTTGCAGTTGTAGCCGATCGGGCAGGTGCAGTTGCCGTGGATGATGAGCGAACCGCGGCGTTGCAGGATTATTTCGCAGTAATAGGGTTCGCTGCCGGTGCCCTGTACTTCGGCGTAGAGGGTAGAGGCGCGCAGCTCTAGTGCTTGCACCCGGTCGTCGAGGTAGTAGTTGCGCCCCGCTTGAGGTAAGCGGGGGGAACTGATCGGCAAACTCATCTGGTTGAATATGCATAAGGCAAAGCGCACTCGGTGCTAAGGCGGTAACTTTAGGGTTTATTCTTCCGGTTCGTAACCCAGGTTGGGGCCGAGCCAGCGCTCGGCTTCCCGTAGGCTCATCCCTTTGCGCGCGGCGTAGTCTTCGACCTGGTCGCGATAAATCCGGCCGATGCCGAAGTAACGGGCGTCGGGGTGAGCAAAGTACCAGCCGCTAACGGCTGCTGTCGGCACCATCGCGAAGGCGTCGGTAATGTGAATACCGGCGTTTTCGTCGACGTTGAGCAGCTGCCAGAGCAGGGCTTTTTCCGTGTGATCCGGGCAGGCCGGGTAGCCGGGCGCCGGTCGGATGCCGCGATACTCTTCTTTGATCAACGCTTCGTTGTCGAAGTTCTCGTCCGTGGCGTAACCCCAGTGTTGTTTGCGTACGCGCTCGTGCAGGTACTCGGCGAAGGCTTCCGCTAAGCGGTCGGCCAGAGCCTTGACCATGATGGCGTTGTAGTCGTCGTGGTCGGCTTCGAAGCGGGCGACGTGCTCGTCGATGCCGATGCCGGCGGTGACGGCAAAGGCGCCGGCGTAGTCGGCTATGCCGGTGTCTTTGGGGGCGACGAAGTCGGCCAACGACTGGTTGGGGCGGCCGGCGGGTTTTTCGTTTTGCTGGCGCAGGTGGTGCAGGGTGGTTAGCACTTCGCTGCGGGTATCGTCGGTGTAGAGTTCGACGTCGTCGCCGACGGCGTTGGCCGGGAAGAGGCCGAACACGGCGCGGGCTTTAAGCCATTTTTCGGCGACGATCTGCTTGAGCATGGCTTTGGCGTCGGTGAGCAGCTTGCGGGCGTGCTCGCCGACGATGTCGTCGTCGAGAATCTTGGGGTAGCTGCCGGCGAGCTCCCAGGCGTGGAAGAAGGGGGACCAGTCGATGTAGTCGGCCAGCACTGCAAGCGGTACGTCGTCCAGGGTCTGGACGCCGAGCTGGCGCGGTTTGGTCGGTGCGTAGCCGCTCCAGTCGATGGGCGTGCGGTTGGTGCGCGCCGCGTCGATTTTGATCCATTTGCTCTTTTTCTGGCGGCCTTTGTGTTGCTCGCGAACTTTCTCGTATTCCTCCCGGATTTGGCGGGAGAAGCCTTCGGCGAGGGTGTCGCTGAGCAGGTTGGAGGCAACGCCGACGGCGCGCGAGGCGTCTTTGACGTAGACGACGTCGCCGTCGTAGTTGGGGCTGATTTTCACCGCGGTGTGGACGCGCGAGGTGGTGGCGCCGCCGATGAGCAGCGGGATCTTGAACTCGCGGCGCTGCATTTCCTTGGCGACGTTGACCATCTCGTCCAGCGAGGGGGTGATTAGGCCCGATAGGCCGATGATGTCGCAGCCTTCCTCTTGCGCGGTGGCGAGAATCTTCTCCGCCGGCACCATGACGCCGAGGTCGACGACGTCGTAGTTGTTGCACTGGAGGACGACGCCGACGATGTTCTTGCCGATGTCGTGCACGTCGCCTTTGACGGTGGCCATGAGGATTTTGCCTTTGGCGCGGTCCTCGTCGCCGGGTTTTTTCTCCGCTTCGATGAACGGCAGCAGGTAGGCGACGGCCTTTTTCATCACGCGGGCGGATTTGACCACCTGGGGCAGGAACATTTTGCCGGCGCCGAACAGGTCGCCGACCACGTTCATGCCGTCCATCAGCGGCCCTTCGATGACTTCGATGGGGCGGTTGTAGGCTTGGCGGGCTTCTTCGACGTCGTTGTCGACGTAGTCGGTGATGCCTTTGACCAGCGCGTGCTCAAGCCGCTTGGAGACGGGTAGCTCGCGCCAGGCGAGGTCTTCCACCCGCTCTTTGCCGGTCTGGCCTTTGTATTTTTCGGCCAGTTCCAGCAGCTGCTCGGTGGCGTCCGGGCGGCGGTTGAGGATGACGTCTTCGACGTGTTCGCGCAGCTCGGGGTCGATCTCTTCGTATACTTCCAGCTGGCCGGCGTTGACGATGGCCATGTCCATGCCGATTTTGATCGTGTGGTACAAAAACGCCGAGTGCATGGCCTCGCGTACGCGGTCGTTGCCGCGGAAGGAGAACGACAAGTTGGACAGCCCGCCGCTGACTTTGGCGTGCGGCAGGTTTTGCTTGATGTAACGGGTGGCTTCGATGAAGTCGACGCCGTAGTTGTTGTGCTCGTCCAGCCCGGTGGCGACGGCGAAGATGTTGGGGTCGAAGATGATGTCTTCGGGCGGGAAGCCGACTTCTTCGGTGAGCAGTTTGTAGGCGCGGGTGCAGATGTCGATGCGCCGTTGCAGGGTGTCGGCCTGGCCTTCTTCGTCGAAGGCCATGACGACGGCGGCGGCGCCGTAGCGTTTGCACAGGCGTGCCTGGTGCAGGAAGGCGGCCTCGCCTTCTTTCATGGAGATGGAATTGACGATGCCTTTGCCCTGAATGCACTTGAGGCCGGCTTCGATGATCTCCCATTTAGAGGAGTCGATCATGACCGGCACGCGCGAGATGTCGGGCTCGGAGGCGACGAGGTTGAGGAAGGTGACCATCGCCTCCTTGGAGTCGAGCATGCCCTCGTCCATGTTGATGTCGATGACCTGGGCACCGTTTTCGACCTGCTCGCGGGCGACGTCCAGCGCGGTTTCGTAGTCGCCTTCTTTGATCAGGCGGCGGAAGCGGGCGCTGCCGGTGACGTTGGTGCGTTCGCCGACGTTGACGAATAAGGAGTCTTCGTCAATGTTTAAAGGCTCCAGGCCGGACAGGCGCATGGTCGGCTTGAGTTCGGGCACGGGGCGCGGCGGCAGGTCCGCCACCGCTTCGGCGATGGCTTGAATGTGGCTCGGTTCGGTGCCGCAGCAACCGCCGACGATGTTGATAAAGCCGCTCTCGGCGAATTCGCGCACCAGTTTGGCCATATACTCCGGCGATTGGTCGTATTCGCCGAACTCGTTGGGCAGCCCGGCGTTGGGGTGCGCCGAGACGTAGGTGTCGGCGATCCGGGCCAGCTCTTTCATGTAAGGGCGCAGCTCTTCGGCACCGAGCGCGCAGTTAAGGCCGATGGAGAACGGTCGGGCGTGGCGCAGCGAGTTCCAGAACGCTTCCGTGGTCTGGCCCGAGAGGGTACGGCCGGAGGCGTCGGTGATGGTGCCGGAGATCATGATCGGCAGTGTTTGGCCGCGCTCCTCGAACACGCTGTCGAGCGCGAACAGGGCCGCTTTGGCGTTGAGGGTGTCGAAGATGGTTTCGACCAGGAACAGATCCGCACCGCCGTCGATCAGCCCTTGGGCGGCCTCGCGGTAGTTTTCGACCAGTTCGTCGAAGGTGATGTTGCGAAAGCCCGGATCGTTGACGTCGGGCGAGATGGAGGCGGTGCGGCTGGTCGGGCCGAGCACGCCGGTGACGTAACGCGGTTTGTCGGCGGTGCCGACTTCGTCGCAGGCTGCGCGGGCGATTTCGGCGGCCGTACGGTTGAGCTCGTAAACAAGATGCTCCATACCGTAATCGGCCTGGGAGACAGCCGTGGAGTTGAACGTGTTGGTCTCCACGATGTCGGCGCCGGCTTCGAGGTATGCTTTGTGCAGTGCCTTGATCAGCTCCGGTCGCGTCAGCACCAGCAGGTCGTTATTGCCCTTGAGTTCGCTGGGGTGGTCGGCAAAGCGCTCCCCGCGAAAGTCGGCCTCTTCGAGCTGCTGATTCTGGATCATGGTGCCCATGCCACCGTCCAGAATCAGGATGCGCTGGGCAAGGTCGGATTCGAGGCGGGCGATACGCTCCGTCATGGCTGCTCCTAAACTGCGCCGAAAACCGGCCATTATACAGCTCTTTGAGCAGGATGAAGTGCGGTTGCGTGGGAATAACATCAAGTTCTTCTGATTTTTCGATCTTCAGATGGTCGTGTCATTATTTTTGTGATGCCGTTACAGTCGGTCGCCGGTGGAGCGTGATTAATGCAAGATGTCGTTTTCGTTGTGAACCCCCGTGCCGCGTCCGGGCGGGCGGGTAAGGTTTGGCACGATTTGCGCGATCAGATCAGCCAGGTTAGGCAGGCCCGCTACGTCGATGCGGTCAATCCGCAAGAGGCGCGCCAGCGCTTGATCGAGTTGCTCGACGATCGGGTACGGCGGGTCGTTGCCATCGGGGGGACGGTACCCTCAATCATGCGGCCAATATTTTACTCGACCGGGGATGTGCCACGGCCTTGGGGTTGGTGCCGGTGGGGAGCGGCTCGGATACGGCGCGTGGCTTGCGCTTGGTGGCAAAGCCGAAAGCGGCGTTGGAGCGGGCGCTCGGCGTTGCGCCGAGGCCGGTGGATGTGATGCGCTTGACCCAGGGCGAGGCGACGCGGTGGGTAGTGAATATTGCCTCTGTTGGCGTCTCCGGGATGGTGGCGGCTGAGGTTAATAAGCTGGATCGGCGTTGGGCCGGCACGTATCTGTGGACGGCCTTGAAGTCCCTGGCCCGGTATCGGCCCGGTCAGGTGCGGGTCTTTCTCGACGGCGAGCTGTGGTACGAGGGTGGGGTCGTGCTCATGGCTATCGCCAATGGCACCGTCTTTGCCCGCGGTATGCGGATCGCGCCCCACGCTTTGGCCGACGACGGTTTGGCCGATGTGGTACTGGTGCAGGATGTGCCGGTACGCCAGATACTTCCTTATGTGCCGCGCCTCTACAACGGCGGCCATTTGAAGGCGCCCTTCGTACGTTGGCAGCGAGCGGCGCGGGTGCGCGTTGAGCCGGTGGGCGAGCTGCCGCCGTTTGAGTTGGACGGTGAGCTTACGGATCCGCAAACGGCGGAATACGAAGTGATTTCGGGTGCCTTGCAGGTGGTTTATTGATCCCGCTTCAGGCAAGTCCGGGCCTGTTCGACTAAGTGGCTAAATAAGGCCCGTTGCTCGGCGCGATAGGGAAGATACTCCGGGTGCCACTGTACGCCGATGACGAACTCCCGGTCGCGGTGCTCGATGGCTTGTACGACGTCGTTCGGCTCGTGGGCGACGGCGCGGAAGTTGCCCGCCAAGCGGTTGACGGCTTGGCGGTGGAGCGAGTTCACCCGGCATTGCAGGTCGCCGACGATGCTTGCCAGGCGGCTGTCGGGCGCGAGGTTGACTGCTTTATACGGCCAGATACTGTGCGCCTGCGGCGTTTCGGCGTAGAAGGTCGATAACTCCTGATGGAGAGTGCCGCCGCATTGTACGTTCAGCAGTTGTGCCCCCCGGCAAATGCCGAGGATCGGTAGCCGCCGTTTGAACGCTTGTTGGATAAGCGCCGATTCTAGCGCGTCGCGCGCCTTATCGCCCCGAACATGCATGCCGGTGCTGAGCATGCGCCGCAGGAGGTAGATAAGCGGCGCTAACAGTAAGGAGACGACAAAGGCGAGCCGCGAGCGATGTGCCGCACGTAACTCCTGCAACGGAACCGGCTCCTCGCCGTATAGTTCGGGGGCGATGTCGGCGCCGCCGCCGAGGACAAGCCCATCTAAGCTTTCGATCTCGCACGGGCGTTTTGGGGTGATCCGTACCGGCCGGGCGCCGGCCCACCGCAACACGGCGGCGGTACACAGCCAGGCGGCCGCGCCGCCGCGTTCGGGGCCACTGACGCCTATGCGAGGTTTTTCGACACTAGCCATTGTTCGATGTAGTTCGCCCATTGCTCGTCGGGTCCGATCACCGGTTGCCGGTGGCGCGCCAAATAAGCCTGGCTGAGTTCGGCAATGGCGTCCGGTTGCTCGGCAAGTGCCTCCACCGCTACCCAGCCGGACCATTCGTGCGCGATCGTCCAATGCTCCTCGTCTATTAGACAATTAGGTAGGCGATAATGAAAAGTCGGCCGCGGTTTTATGAGTTCCTGTTGGTGGGACATCGTGCGTAGCACGCGCGCGGCGTCGATCCAGGCAAACAGGGGTAGCATGTCCAGAGGGCGGTTCCGAGTCGGATTGTATTCTAGGTAGTCGTCGATCAATTGTGCGCTGTCCGGTTGGTACTGCGGTGCCAGCACCTTGAAGATATAGGCTTCCGGAAAATCGTTAATGAACGGGGCGATACGGCGGGCAAGGTCGATTTTGCCGGCAACTTGCAAGTGGTCCAGTAGCAAAAAGAAGGCGCGAAGGTAGTTCAGTAGCGTATTTGCGTCGGTTGCGGGTGCTTCCGGATTGAAGTGCAGTCCGAAGGCGTAGCGTAATGCGGCGCGCGTACCGAGCGCCTGCTGGGTGCGCAGCCGCTCTCGTAGCGCTTCTATTTGGTGGGCTTCGTCAAAGGGTATGGGAGGGCAGGCGATCTCATGCGGTACAAGTGTCGATGCGATCCGACCGACAAAATCCTCAACGCGGCGTACCGATGCCGGGTCGAAGCCGATCATGTCTAAATATTTGCGGTAGTTCTCGTCCTTGAGAATGGTGGTATCCATTTCGACCACGAAGGTGCCCCAGCGTGTGTTTTCCACCGCGTGCGCAAACCGTCGTTCAGCCTTATGTTCGCCCCCATATAGATCGACGATTAGCTCGCAAATGATATCGAGCTCTATGCCGGCAAACTCGAACTCAATGCCGAGCCGTCGCATTTTGCCCTCGGTCGTCAACTGTCGGTTAGGTAACGTAAATTGGCTCATCGCGAGGACTCTCTAAATAGCCTGTCAAGCTGCCGAAATAATTCTCGGCGGATTGATGCGGGCGTTATGACGAGCGTAAACGATCGTGTACTAGAATATGAGGCTACTTGAATCAATGCTATACGGCCCCAGCTTAACGCAAGGGAACAGATACAGGGAATGTAGTTAAGTTCTAAATGTCTAGCAGGCTGCTGAAAAAGAGCGGGGCGCCCCTAATTCATTCGGAGAATATATTGCCACGGCCTTTTTTCAGCGGCCTGTTGGGATAACTGGGCCTCGTCAAGGCTTAAGCAGGGAAAGGAGGTTCTTAATGCGTAAGTTGCTGGCCATTCTCGCAATAGCGTTTCCGCTTGCGTTCGCCGTTGGGTGCGATCAGCAGGCGGGTCCGGGCGATCAAGCGGGTGATCCCATGGGGGCGCCGCCGGAGGATCAGGCTCAGGCTCCTGGGCAGGAAACCGAAACTTTTACCGAGGAGACCGAGACTGAAACCGACGACGGCTTCGGCGACGACACTGCTGGAGGCGATGGCTGGTAAGCAACGGGCGTTGTTTATCGGCACGGTGTGTGAAGCGCGGCAAGGTGCTTCGTTTTACGAGTGCCTTGCCGTAAGAGGCGAGTGTTGAATTTATTCGGGGCTGCCCCTATAGAGGCTGTGGATGTCGTTTGCGCGTCGCGCCCGCTGACCGAGCTGCACAGCCGGAGCACGGCAAAGGGATGGCTTAAGCGCTTCCTTAAAGCTTGTGTTTAGCGAAGAGCAGCCATAATTCTGAAACGACGATATGCAGGGCGAGCCAAGCCGAACATTTTGTAATATACTATCGCGTCGTTCGGGTAGGGAACTTTAACGCGCCGCAATGCTCTAACGAGGCATGCAAGGGGGCAGTTAGTAGAGACTGCGGGATGTTGGCGAGTAGTTTGAAGATCCCTTTTAGAAACCCGGCAGGTTTTTTGACCGGTCCGACCCCATCCCCCCCCAATTGTCGGATCGGTTTTTTCTTCTTGTGGCGGAGCGCTTGGCGCTCCGTTCTTTTTTCTATCCTTCTTTATTTTCCTCCAGCGGTGCTCGATGGCCTGTGGCGGGCGCTATGGCTGTGTTTCTTCATGCGCTTTGCGTGCTTCTTGACGGGGTAAAAGCGTTGCTCGGTACTTCCTTAAGGAAATCCATATCCGTTAAAGTCGGTGCTGCTTATGTAAGCCTTTTATGAAAGGCGAATGCGGGTAACAAAGGTAAGGTGAAAGCCAATGAAGTTAGAAACGATCGCGATTCATGGCGGTTTTAAGCCGGAGCCGACGACTAAGTCGGTTGCTGTGCCGATTTATCAAACGACGTCCTATGCCTTCGATAACACGCAGCATGGGGCGGATCTGTTTGACCTAAAGGTGCCGGGCAATATTTATAGCCGCATTATGAATCCGACCAACGACGTGTTAGAGCAACGCGTCGCTGCAATGGAAGGGGGAATTGGCGGGCTGGCTGTGGCGTCGGGTATGGCGGCGATTACCTACGCCATACAGACGATTGCGGTTGCGGGCGATAACATCGTGACCACCAGTCAGTTATATGGCGGCACTTATAATCTTTTTGCGCACACATTGCCGAACTTGGGAATCGAGGCGCGGTTTGCCGCGCATGACGATTTCGCCAGGCTGGAGAGCCTGATCGACGCTAAGACCAAAGCGGTGTTCTGCGAATCGGTCGGCAACCCTTCCGGTAACATCGTGGATATCGAGCGCTTGGCGAAGCTCGCGCATGCCAAGGGCGTGCCGCTGATCGTCGATAATACGGTGCCGACACCGTACTTGTGGCGGCCGTTCGAGCACGGTGCCGATATCGTCGTGCACTCGCTGACCAAGTACATGGGAGGGCACGGTACGACGGTGGGCGGCGTGGTAGTCGACTCCGGCAAATTCCCCTGGGCCGAGCATGGCGACCGCTTCCCCATGATGGTGAAGCCGGATCGCTCGTATCACGGTGTGGTTTACACCGAAGCGATGGGGCCGGCGGCTTTTATCGGTCGTTGCCGCGTGGTGCCGTTGCGCAATATGGGAGCAGCGCTGTCGCCATTTAACGCGTTCCAACTCATGCAAGGTATCGAGACGCTCCCGTTGCGGATGGATCGCCACTGCGAGAACGCGCAGAAGGTTGCGGAGTATTTGCAGCTGCATCCGCAAGTGAAATGGGTGAAGTACGCCGGTTTGCAGGACAGCCCGGATTTCCCGTTGGCCGAGAAGTATATGGGCGGACGAGCTTCGGGTATTCTCAGCTTCGGCATCGAGGGCGGTAAAGAGGCGGGGGCCCGCTTCATCGACGCCTTACAGATGATCGTGCGCTTGGTGAATATTGGCGACGCCAAGTCCTTGGCAACGCATCCGGCGACCACCACTCACCGGCAATTGAACGACGAGGAATTGCTGACTGCCGGCGTTACTGCCGACATGGTGCGTTTGTCGATCGGTATCGAGCACATTGACGATATTCTCGCCGAT
This sequence comes from Alkalilimnicola ehrlichii, assembly GCF_003399765.1. Lineage (GTDB taxonomy): Bacteria > Pseudomonadota > Gammaproteobacteria > Nitrococcales > AK92 > AK92. Next base: position 14,015 of record NZ_NFZV01000018.1, read on the forward strand.
ATCGAGCAAGCGCTGGCGGCAGCCAAGTAGTTACATTATAACTTACTGGGAGAGTAGGCCCCTATGCCGACAGAGGGATCGAAGCGAACGCAGCACTTGGAAGTGCAAGGGATGAGTTGCCCGGCATGTAAGGATAACGTCGAAAAAGCCTTGCGTGCCGTGGGTGGGGTTGAAGACGTGCAAGTTTGGCTCGACGAGGAAACGGCCAGCGTGGTCGGCGAGGTTGAGCCCGACGAGCTGATCAAGGCGTTGTCGCGAACGAACTATCAAGCCCGCCCATTGCGGTAAGTCAAGTTGAGCGAGCCTTGCGGGGTATAGAGTGTATCGCGATACCCCGCAGGGATAATCTGCGTCGGTTTGTTGTCATTTAAACCGAGCCGCTAAACATGTCTTTGCGCCTTGGCGGAGGTTTCGGGCTGCCGAAGTCGCTTAGCGGGTTGGTCGAAGGCAAGGGTTATCGGTGTTTTCTCGGTGGATACTGAAGTACCCTGTTTACACGTTCTGTTGTCCTCATGCCCAGGTATTTGGTTATGACCTTGAATAAAACGCACTTTCGCTATCTGCTCGTCGTTTTCTTTTGTGCCGCTATTGCCGGTTTTTCGGTGATGGGGTTTGCCGGCCGCGAGGCGGGCGCCGAACGGGCCTCTGTCCCGGAGGTGGATAGCGATGCCGATATGGTGGTGTATTTGAGTCCGTTCTGCGGCTGTTGCGGCGATTGGGTCAAGCACATCGAAGAGCATGGGTTGAGCGTTGAGCGGCGGGAAGTCTCGGACGTGACCCCGATCAAGCAGGCTTACGGGATTACGCGCGAGCTGGCTTCTTGCCATACGGGAATTATCGACGGTTATGCCATTGAAGGGCATGTGCCGGCGGAAGATATCAAGCGATTGCTCGAAGAGCGGCCGGATGTGGCTGGGCTGACGGTGCCGGGCATGCCGATCGGTTCGCCCGGCATGGAAGTCGAAGGCGTCGCGCCGGATGCTTACGATGTTTTAACCTTCGATCGCGACGGTACGACGGCCGTGTTCGCTAGCCATAACTGAGTTTGCCGGCCGCCTCGGCGGTTTGGCCGGTCGGCATGAAGAGGGGGTGGCCTGTGCTACCCCCTCTTTTCGTTGCGGGGCAAACCGTATTTTGGCTTGCCCACGCCTATGCAGCCCCCAACTCAGTTACAGGCTGCGCTGTTTGCGATCTGGCGCGGCTGACGCGCCGGGGCGCGAGGAGTGGATGATGTATCGAGTGTTAACCCTGGTAGCCGTGGCCTTAATCTTGGCTGCTTGTACGACGTCGCCGACCGGCCGTACGCAGTTGCAGCTTTTCCCGAGCGAACAGATCGATGAAATGGGGGCGGCAGCCTTTGCGACGATTCAGGAAGAGCTGCCGGTAAGCGACGATGAGGCAATGACTGCTTATGTGACCTGTGTTGCCGACCAGGTTACCGAGCAGCTCGACGGCGAGGAAGGCGAGATCGATTGGGACGTTGTGCTATTCGACGAGCCGAGCCCGAACGCCTTCGCTTTGCCTGGCGGTAGAATCGGGGTGCATAGCGGTTTGTTGGATGTGGCGCAGAATCAGGATCAGCTGGCGACAGTGATCGCGCATGAAGTCGCCCACGTTCTCGCCGATCATTCGAACGAGCGTATATCTACGGCGTATGCGACCGAGGCCGGCTTGCGAGCCGTGGAGGCGCTGGCCGGGGATCCGTCTCGGGAACAGTCGCAGTTAATGGGGCTGCTGGGGGTTGGTGCTCAATTTGGTATCTTGTTGCCGTTTAGTCGCAGCCAGGAGCGGGAAGCCGACATTATCGGTTTGGATTTGATGGCCGATGCCGGATTCGATCCGCGCGAGAGCGTTCGTTTATGGCAAAACATGGCCGCTGCGGCCAACGGCGAGCCGCCGGAGTTTTTGTCGACTCACCCCTCGCATGGTCGCCGAATGGACGACTTGCAGGCCGGGATGCCGAACGCCATGACCCTCTATGAAGAGCCCGCGAGCAAGGGCGGGAGCCTGATTGTCAGTAGGCCGGTGCGAGTTCTATAGTAGTTCTATAGTAATGGGTGAGAGCAAGGAGGGCGAGGATGGAAGAGCGAAAAGTGCAGCGGGAGATCGTTAATCGCTACCTTAAGGTCTTTGACGAGAACGATAACCGTTTTATCGGCTATCTGGTCGATATCACGCCGATGGGGGCGATGTTGCAGAGTAACGATCCGATCGAGCCGAACACGCCCTACCGGCTGCGGGTTGAGTTACCGGAGAAAATCGACGGTCGCCGCCACATTACCGTCGAAGCCCGTAGCGTTTGGGATAAAAAGGAAACGAATGCGCTGTTCTATCACACAGGGTTCGAGTTCGAGTCGTCGGACAAGGCAGAGGAAGTGCGTATCCGGCACTTGATGGATGCCTACAGCTTAGATAAGCACTGAGGGCGCCGTTAATGCCCTCTATGCCTGTGGCTCTATCTACGGTCGAGTGCACGCGGCGACGGTTAAGAAGCCTTGCAGGCGACTGCTTGACGCTTTTTGCCGGCTTGCCGCAATAGCCTATTTCGTCGCTTCGTTAGGTGACTTGCCTAACCCAGCTTATAAACCCGCTTAAATTCATAGCGCCGCTTTGGCGGGCGATTTCTTTGCCCTGGCGGAATATGGCAAGTGTAGGAATGCTGCGGATGCCGTAGCGCTGTGCTGTGCTCGGCGCCTGCTCGGTGTTTACCTTCACGAGCCGGGTTTGGGGTTCGAGTTGGCCGGCGGCTTGTTCGAAAACCGGCGCGAACATCTTGCAGGGGCCGCACCAGGGCGCCCAGAAATCCACCACGACCGGAATATCGGTGCGGCTTATAAAGGCTGAGAAGCTATTGTCGTCCAACGCGATGGGGCTGGCGGTAAACAGTGCTTGTTTGCAGTTGCCGCAGCGGGCGCCTTCTCGTAAGCGCGCTTCCGGCACGCGATTCGTTTTGAAACAGTGAGGGCAAACGATATGTAGTGCTTCGCTCATAGTCGTGTTCGGTTTGTGGGCTGACGTCGCATTAATAAGGTAAGGCGTCCGCGCTCAGATGGAAAGTAGTAATAAGGCGTACAGGAAGGCGCCAAGCAAAAAGGCGCTAAAACGGCTTTCCCGCTCGGCCGGTAGCTCTTCCTTGAGCGTGTTTAGGATGACGGCGCCGGCGATAAAGGCGAGGAATACGGCAAGCACAGCCTCGTTAACCTGCACGAGCATGCTGAGTGTCCAGCCGCCAAGCGCGCTGGCTGCCAGCAGCCAACGTCCGTAGCTGCTCTGGCCGCGCGGGAAATGGTGGCGCAGGCCGTAATCGTTAACGAGAAAGTGCAGCATCATCGCCGAGGTGTAGATCGCCAGCCCGGCAACGGCTTCTTCTTGTAGTTGTTCCAGCAAGAGGTAACCGATGAGTGCGTTGTAGAGCACGAACAGGCCGATGTGAACCCAAAAGCCGGGTAGCGGTTGATCGGGAGTCTGTTTGCGGCGGCTGACGCAGGTCATTCGCTCCAGGCCGTAAAAGACGGCTAAACCGATCAAGGCCGCCAGATAGGCGTGATCGCTCTGTAGCCAATTGCTGTCGTTGAAGAGGTTGGCGAGGGTTGCTTCGCTGTGCGCCAACTCTGGTAGCAGAAAGAGAAAGACGTAAGCGACGGAGGCGCCGCTGGCCATGGAGAGCCAACCGCTACGGGGGATGCCGCCGATATGGGCGCGGAGGTGGCCGGCAAAAATATGCACTAGCGCTAATAGCGAGGCGGCGACAAAGGTCAGCAGCGCCTCGTGAGGGTCGGGCGGCGTCAATAGCATGCGACGCCGCCCTCGTCGGTGTGCCGGTTAACCTTTGTTGCCGATCCGGCGTAGCTCGGCTTGGCCGTTGGCTGCGGGTGTTTGCGGCAATAGTAAACCACGGGTTTGGCGTTCGACGATCCAGGCGTAGTAGCCTTTTTCCTGGAGTAGCGCCTCGTGCCGCCCGCACTCGATGATATTCCCGCCTTTGAGTACGACGATGCGATCTGCATTGACTACCGTCGAAAGCCTATGCGCAACTACAAAGGTAGTGCGGCCGGCGATGAGGCGTTCCAATGCGTCTTGTACCTGCGCCTCTAGCTCCGGGTCGAGGGCGGAGGTGGCTTCGTCCAGCACCAGAATAGGCGGGTCTTTCAGCAAAGCTCGGGCAATGGCGATGCGCTGCCGCTCCCCGCCGGATAGGCGCGTACCGCGCTCGCCGACGACGGTGTCGTAGCCGTCTTCCAGGCGCTCGATAAAGGCGTGGGCGTTGGCCGTTTTGGCGGCGGCAACGACCTCCTCAAAGCTGGCATCGGGGCGGCCGTAGGCGATGTTATCCCGCACCGTTTCGTTAAAGAGCAGGGCGTCTTGCATCACGACGCCGATTTGTTGTCGAAGGCTGTTTTGCTTGAGGTCGCGGATATCGTGGCCGTCGATGCGGATCGCGCCGCTATTAACATCGTAGAAACGCTGCAAGAGCGCCATCAGTGTGCTCTTGCCGGAGCCGCTTGGGCCGACAATGGCAATGTTTTCGCCGGCTTTGACATGCAAGTCGATGCCGTGCAGTAGTTCCGGCTCGTGCTCGCCGTAAGCGAAACGAACCTCGCGGAACTCCACTTCTCCTTTGAAAGGCGGCGCTTCGATAGCGTTGGGGCTGTCTTTAATGTTCTCTTCGGCGTCGATGATCGAGAACACCTGATCGAGGGCGACCGAGGCATTGTGGACGGTGGTGTAGATGCCGGTAAGGCCTTGTACGGGGCCGAACAGACCGCTTACATAGCCGAGGAAGGCCATCAGGGTGCCGAGGGTGATCTGCCCGGTGAGGACAAGATAACCGCCGTAACCGATCGCTGCGATCCGAGCGGCGGCGACGGTGAGGTTTTGCAGCGCGCCCACGGAAGTGTCGAACGAAACGCCGCCGATGACGACATTGTTCGCCTTGCCGACATCTTTCAGGAATCGCTTTTTCTCCGCATCCTCCATGGCGAAGCTGCGCACGGTGGCGATACCGGCGAGAACTTCGTTAAACCGCGCGTAGATCTTGGCCCAGCTGTCGAGCAGAATCCGCTCGCGCCGGGTCTGCCGAGGAGCGGCTAAGGCGGCGATAATCGCCGGCAACGGGGTAAAGGCCAGCACCAGGACGGTCATCCGCCAGTCGAGTTGGAGCATGACGATGATGCCCAGGGCGAGATAAACAATGGCCGGTAGGACGTTGAACGCAATCTCGCTAACGGCGTTAATAAAACCTTGGATGCCGCGATCGAGCCGCGTCATGATGGCGCCGACGCCGTCGCGTCGCTGCGCTTCGAGAGGCAACCGGTGCAGTCGTTGAATGGTGGCGTCCAACAGGCCGTGATGCAGGGCAAGGCGGGTGCGCCAACTCAGCCAGTTGGAAAGCCGTTAGCGATCTCGCGAAATACGATGAGCCCGCCCAAAAGTAGCACGCCGGTCAGGATGGTGGCGACGGTGCCCGCTTCGCCCAGGCCGTCGAAGATGTACTTCATGACCAACGGCTCCAGCGCGTTGGCGGCGGCCACCAATAGCGTGAGAAAGAGAATGACGGCGACGAGCCATCGTTGCGCGCGGGCAAAGCCGAGGGCCCGTTTTACACGGGACCACTGCAGAGAGTGTTTCATGTGTTTGTCCTGAGTCTTTCCGTCGGGTCCGTCCACTGATGCCGACAGCGGTAGGGTTATCGCTGCCGTCTCATGCGCTGTGACAGCCAGCCTTTGCCGCGGTTCTGAGGGGCTGCGCGAACGTCGTCACGGAATGGAGTTTTGGTGGAGGGTTTGTCGGTTTTTTTTGGCAAGGTTCGCATATTGGCGGGCAGGGCAGCCCGGTTTGGCGGGGCGATCGCGTCCTCGACCGAGCGCTACGGCTGCCGTGCCGCCGGGCCGCTCATGCTGCCGGTGGGGCCGCGATAGATATCGTGCAGCATGTTGTTTTTGCCGCTGGCTTTGACGCGGTACATCAGACGGTCCGTGCGACGAACGATTTCTTCCACAGACTCCGGCGGCCGCATAAATGTCATCGCGCCGATGCTAACGGTTACCGGCCAGGCGTGCTGACGCATACGCGTTCGAATCGACTCCTGCAGGCGTTCGAGAATGCTGTGGGCGCCTTCGACGTCGGTTTCCGGTAGTAGCAACGCAAACTCGTCGCCGCCCAAGCGAGCGGCTAGATCCGGTCGGCGTAGGCTGGTTTTGATACAGTCGCTCACTTCCCGCAGTACTTGGTCGCCTACCAAATGGCCGAAATTGTCATTGACGGCCTTGAAGTTATCCAAGTCGAGAAACGCTGCGGTGAAAGGATGGTTGTAGCGGGAGGCGCGGTGAATTTCGTATTCGGTTTCGCGGCGAAACTGGCGTGGGTTGGCAAGCCCGGTGAGGTCGTCGGTACGCGCCAATTGCTCTTCGCTACGTAGCTCATCGTGTAAGCGGGCTAACAGATAAGCGATCAGAAGAAAGAAAATAAAGCGGACGCCCATATTCCAGTATGGGATAAAGGCATAGGAATAAACTACACCGTCGTAACGTTCTGCCCCCAGCCATACCAGCGCCGCGGCGACGGCGGTTAACGAGCCCATGCCGAAACCGGCATACCAGGTGACGATGATGATCGGTACGAGATAGAACACCGAGGTCGCCAGCTCCGGGCCGCTCAGCATATCCACAACGCCCATAAAGGCGAGTAGCAGCGTAGATAAGATGAGTAGGCCGGCCTTTGAGCGTTGGCTAAGAAAACTATCGATCGGTGCAAGCGTCACGGCTGCCTCCTTGCTGCCGGCGCGAGGGCATCATAGCGTCCGCAGCTTGGCTTGGAGCCAAGCGCGATGACGATGGTCGTCTTCAAGATTACGGGCGAGCAGTTCGTGTAGGGCAAGATCGAGCTCGGGGCGCCCGACGGCGCGTTCGTAGGCTTGTACCGTGTCCTCTTCGTTGCTGCGCAAGGCGCTGAGGATAGCGCGCTCGCCCGCGAGATTAGCGATGAGCACCTTGCCTTTGGCCAGTAGCCCGTGAAGATCGGCCGACTGCGGCGGTACGCCGCCGAGGCGATGCACGACTTGCGAGAGTTCGTCGACGTGGCGGATATGTTCGGCTTTGAACTCCTCAAGCGGTTCCCGTGCTTGTGGGTCATCGAGCCGTTGTATGGCGGCCTCGTAGGCTTCTACCGCGTCAAGGTCAAGCTCTATCAGATGGGTTAGTAATGCTAACGGATCGGACTCCGTTCCTATGCTCGTCGCCACGCGGCTGCTCCTTGCTCATCGCCCGGCGCGTTATCCGCCAGTTGAGCCTCTTAAGGCCTTGCCTTTCGCCCAGATTTGCCGGTAGTGCCTGGGCAAATCAAGCGTAGTAGCCGCGGCGGCAGACGTCTTGCCGAGACCGGCTCGCCGGAGGCGCGCGGGCGTGCCCTAGAGCATGTCCGCGCTCTAACGATACCGTAAACTCTCGGCTAAAGACCCTAGTCGAAAATGACGGTGCGGTTATCGTAACTGAGGATCTTGCGTTGGGTGTGGTTCCAAATCGCCCGCGCTAGGACCAACTTCTCAAGGTCGCGGCCCTTACGGACTAAATCTTCCACGCTATCCCTGTGGCTAACGTGCACCACGTCTTGCGCAATGATCGGGCCGGCATCCAATTCGCTCGTTACGTAGTGACTGGTGGCGCCGATGATTTTTACCCCGCGAGCATAGGCCGAGTGATAAGGCTTGGCGCCGGGAAAGGCGGGTAGGAAGGAGTGGTGAATATTGATGATCCGCTCCGGGTAATGATCGATAAACTCCGGCGACAGAATCTGCATGTAGCGCGCGAGGACGACGAAATCGATATTGTACCGCGCCAACAAGGCACGTTGCTCGGCTTCCTGTTCTTGCTTGTTGTTTGGGGTGATCGGCAGCACGTAGTAGTCGATGCCGAAACGATCGGCGATCGGTTTGAGGTCGGGATGGTTGCTGACGATCAGGGGAACGTCGATGTTCCACTCGCCCGATTGGCAGCGGGCGAGAATGTCGAACAGGCAATGCGGCAACTTGGAGACGAAAACGGCCATGCGCGGAGTTTCGTCGCTAAAGTGCAATTGCCAGTGCATAGCCAGCGGTTCCGCGAGTTCCTGCCGGAACTGGTCGGCGATGTCGGCGGCCGGAATAGCGAAGCTTTCCAGCTCCCACTCGACGCGCATGAAGAATACTTGCTTTTGGGCGTCGACGTGCTGATCGAGGTAAATGATATTGCCGTTATTGCGGGCGATGAAGTCGGTTATCCGGGAAACCAAACCCTGGCGGTCTTGGCAGTGAATCAGCAAGGTAGCCGAATGCGGTGTCGACGGGAGAGTGGTGGATGCGTTATCGGCTTGCATGTAGCAGCTCCAGACTTCTCAAGGCCAAAGGTTTGTTGGAACGTCAAGATTAAGCAATGTTTGGCCCTTCGACAAATACGGCTTTCCTGGCGCGGGCAGAACAGTTACATTCTCTAGGCGACTCCCTTACTCGCTCTGCCCTCGCAGGGGGCTTTGCTTGGGCCGGCAGCGGGTTGAGCGGGTGCGCCATAGCACGAGAAAGCCGGGCACGCCCTCGCAGAAGGGGATGGCGGATTACTGTTGCTTAATCGAACGGCGAGAAGCATAGGGATTTGCTTCCGCTAAGAAGGTGTTGCACTGCGCCTTACTACTAGCAGGAAGGGAATCATGGTTGTCGATTTCGCCTTCGCGCAGGAATCGCGGCTGCGTGCGCCTTTGTATGCGGCCGTGCATATTCTAGTTTGGATTGTTTTAGTCGCGTTGTTGGGGGCTCACGTATGGTCTGGCCAACTGCGGCAAGCAGAAGACGAATTCCAACTCCACGCGGCGACGTTGCATCGCGAAATGAGCGCGCGCCTGGAAGCCAGCGAGGCTGTGCTGGCCGGCGTTGTGGTGTTTCTGCAGGTGCACGACCCCGAGGTGGATGCGCCGCTGCGGCATTTTAGCCGCGAACTGCTTCCTCGTTTTCCCCATATTTATCAAGTCGTGGTCGGCGGTAACGCTATCGTTAGCGTTCCTTCGGGGCTGGAAGATAAGGTGCAACAAGTCGGGCAAGGCGCTGCGGAGGCTAACAATCTCAGCCCGAGCGAAATGCCGATTACCTTTACCGAACCAAGCCGGGTCGACAGCCGGATCAAGACTGGCGGAACGTTCGGCACGCTTACTTTAAGAGGCGCGGTCGAACAGGCCGCGCAGCGTGGCAGTGTCGTTGCGTCGCGGCCGTTCGCTCTCCGTTATGGCGACCTTGCCTATGCCTTGGTGCATCCTCTCGAGTCCGCGAACGGTGCCGAGGGAGAAGGCGGTTTCGTGTTGCTCAAGATTCGGGCCAAGGATCTGCTGCCGGCCGACGATCGTTTGCTCGACGGTACCCGCGTTGCGTTGAGATATGAGCCGGATAATAACGAATCGGGTACCTTGCTGCTGGTGGGGCGCGAGTGGCGGGAGCCCGGATGGGTCGGGCGATACCTGTTTCCTATGTTGCGCTTTAACGGCACCTTCGATGCCCCGAGCCAGCCTTTCTCGCTCGTCGTGGAACGGCAGCTGGGGTGGGAGCTGTTGGCGACGCCGAGTTTGATTACAGCGGCCTTAGCAGGCGTGTTGGGGTTGGCGTTGGTGATCGCGTATACGCGATTACGGTTGCGGCAGGAGGAGATCAGCCGCCGTTCGGCACAGAGGCTCTACTGGCTGGCCAATTACGATACGCTTACCGGCTTACCCAACCGCAATTTGCTGCAAGACCGCCTGCAACAAGCGTTGTCGCGCGCGCGCCGGCACAACTACCGCGTGGCGGTGCTATTTTGCGATCTGGACGGCTTTAAGGCCGTCAACGATACCGCTGGGCATGAAGTCGGAGATCGCCTACTTGTTACCGTCGCCAAGCGTTTACAGGCATCGTTACGGGATCAGGACACCGTGGGGCGTTTGAGCGGCGACGAGTTCGTCGTGGTTCTGGAAGATGTGACCGATCGTAATGCGGCAGAGCGGGTAGTCGAAGAACTACAGCGCAGTTTGGATGAAGGGATTAGTATCGACGAGTTCGACTTCATGGTGTCGGCGAGTATCGGTTTGGCCTTGTACCCGGATGACGGCAAGGAAGCCGACGCTCTGCTGCGGCGTGCCGATTACGCTATGTACAGCCGTAAGCACCCGGATTGGGTGGCACCTCCGGATGCCTGCCAGTAACCGGAACGGCCCCTGCGGCGGCGAACCGCCGCAGGGGCTATCGATTTAGGTTGCGAGGCGTTTGTACTTGATGCGATGCGGATTGATCGCGTCGTCGCCTAAGCGACGTTTGCGGTCCGCTTCGTAATCGGCGTAATTACCTTCGAACCACGTTACCTGGCTGTCGCCTTCGAACGCGAGAATATGCGTGGCGATACGGTCGAGGAACCAGCGATCGTGCGAGATCACTACCGCGCAGCCGGGGAAGGTTAAAAGAGCTTCCTCCAGCGCGCGAAGGGTTTCGACGTCGAGATCGTTGGTCGGTTCGTCGAGCAGGAGTACGTTGCCGCCGCTTTTCAGCAGTTTGGCAAGGTGTACTCGGTTGCGTTCGCCGCCGGAGAGCTCCCCGATCCGTTTTTGCTGGTCGGAGCCTTTGAAGTTGAAACGGCCCACATAAGCGCGAGAAGGCATTTCCCATTTGCCTACTTGCACCATGTCCAAACCGTCGGTGATTTCTTCGAAAACGGTTTTACTATCGTCTAGCGATTGGCGGCTTTGATCGACGTAGGACAGCTCGACCGTGTCGCCGATCCGAATCTCGCCTTCGTCGGGTTGTTCCTGGCCGGTGATCATGCGGAACAAGGTCGTTTTACCCGCGCCGTTGGGGCCGATGATGCCGACGATGCCGCCGGGGGGTAAATTGAAATTAAGGTCGTCGACCAGCAAACGCTCGTCAAAGCCTTTGCGAACGCCCACCGCCTCGATGACCTTATCGCCCAGGCGCGGCCCCGGCGGAATATACAGCTCTTGGGTTTCGTTACGTTTTTGAAAGTCTTGGTTTTGCAGCTCTTCGAAACGCGCCAGACGCGCCTTGCTCTTGGCCTGTCGGCCTTTCGGATTCTGGCGTACCCACTCCAGCTCGGCTTCGATCGTTTTCTTAAGCGAAGACTGTTGCTTCTCTTCCTGGGCCAGTCGCTTTTCCTTTTGCTCAAGCCAGGAGGAGTAGTTGCCCTGCCAGGGAATGCCGTGGCCGCGGTCCAGCTCCAGAATCCAGCCGGCGACGTTATCTAGAAAGTAGCGATCGTGAGTAATCGCCACCACTGTGCCGCTGTACTCTTGCAGGAAGCGCTCCAGCCAAGCCACCGATTCGGCGTCAAGGTGGTTGGTAGGTTCGTCGAGCAGCAGCATGTCCGGCTTCGACAGCAGTAGGCGACATAAAGCTACCCGGCGTTTCTCGCCGCCGGAAAGCTTAGTGACGTCGGCATCCCATGCCGGCAGGCGCAGCGCTTCGGCGGCGACTTCCAGCTTACGGTCGAGGTTCCACGCATCGGCGGCGTCGATGGCATCCTGTAGCTTGGATTGCTCGGCAATCAGGGCATCGAAATCCGCGTCCGGTTCGGCGAACTTGGCCGATACTTCGTTAAAGCGGTCGACCATTTCCTTAATTTCGCCGAGGCCTTCTTCGACGTTGCCGCGTACATCTTTCTCCGGGTTCAGCTCGGGTTCCTGGGACAGATAGCCGATGTTAATACCCGGTTGCGGGCGCGCCTCGCCCTCGTAGTCCTTATCCACGCCGGCCATGATCCGCAGCAGCGTGGATTTACCGGCACCGTTCAGACCGAGCACCCCGATCTTGGCGCCAGGGAAGAAGGATAAAGAGATATCCCGCAGGATCTCGCGCTTGGGCGGCACCACTTTGCCGACCCTGTTCATGGTAAAGATGTATTGCGCCATAAGGTTCTGTCTCGACTCCCGCGTAGCCCGTGACTGATTAAGGTGTGAAGGTCGCGCGCACACTAGCATGCGCGCGACTTTCCTAGAATATGAGGCGTATTATCGGCCAGGGGACAGGGGAATACAAAGGTACCGCTACCTGCGCCCGAGCATGCGAGGCAATACGTCCGTATCGCCCGCTCGGTGCCGGTGGACGAATACCATCACGATATGGCCGGCAATCAGCGCAAACAGTAACCAGCCGAACCAGCTGTGAAAGAGGTTGGCGGGGATTAGCATCCATTCGATGCGCTCGCCCTCGAAACCCGGCATCAAGGGGATGCCGAAGGGAGAGAAGGCGCGGCCCGAACCGTACTGCCGCAACAAGGCAAAAGCGGGGACGAAGAACAGCAGAGCATAGAGGCCGACGTGGCCCAGGCGCGCCATTAGGCTTACCGCGGCAGGCCGTTGACGGCGGTTTGTCAGCGCCCAGGCGATGCGGATAAGTACCAGTGTCATCAGCAGCGCCCCGACCGGCCGATGAGTGCCCCACAGAAACTCGTCCAGAGCGGAGTCCTTGACGAGTATTCGGGCGACGGCTGTCGCCAGTTGCCAGATCAATAGCAAAGCCATGCTCCAGTGTAGGAAGCGGCTGACCGAGCCATATCGTTCCGGGGTGTCGGTGAATTGGAAGCGCATGAGGTGAAGGCCTTTTTTGGTTAACAGCACGAACGGCGACCTCCTGGGGGAGGTTCTAAATTATTAGCATCTTTCCGGCGCTGGGGGTAGAGGGAGGCTAGAGTTTGACGCTCGCGCCTTCGGCGTTATGTTTACCTTAAGAGTCGCTTCGAGAACGTCACATTATGATCAGGCCTATTGTTCGCCATCCCGACCCGCGATTGCGGAAACCGTCCAAGCCGGTCGAGCGCTTCGACGAGAGCTTACGCGAACTGGTTGCCGACATGTTCGAGACCATGCGCGATGCGCAGGGGATTGGGCTTGCTGCTGTGCAGATCGGCGTCCATTTGAAAGTTGCGGTGATGCAGGTGGAGGATAACCCCGAACGAGTCTTGGTTAACCCTGAGTACGAGCCATTGGGCGAACCGATGGAGCTTAACGAAGGCTGCCTTTCCGTACCCGGCGAGCGAGAAGTAACGCGCGCCGCGTGGATCGCGTGCGGGTGCGGGCGCAGGATGTGGCGGGCAATCCCTATGAGTTCGAAGCGCATGGGTTGGAGGCTGCCTGCGTGCAGCACGAGTGCGACCATATCGAAGGCCGGCTCTATATCGATCATTTAAGTTCGCTGAAGCGAAACCGCCTTCTGACGCGGTATCGAAAACAGCAACGGCGGGCCGATTCGTCGACCTGATAGAACTCTCTCGCAGCCGCCGGCGAAGGCCGGCAGGTTTAGTTGTCGGGGTTAAACTAGTTAGAAATTCAGTGCCTTATTATATTGTTCCGTATTGTTCCTTTTCCTCTGATTGGCCTGGCCGTAATAATGGCCGCCATCGAGCGAGGCCGTGGCAGGTGGCTCTCCGGTAGGTCACGGAAGTGCTGGAGAGGCTTTGGTTAGAGCTTTCTCGGTAGTCGCTATTTTGAGTGGTTTTGTGCCCTAGAGGGTTGGGTTGGGGCATGGGGGCAGGCAATGCGCCTGCCCCGTTTTTATTTGGGTTTTTGTGTTTGGTGGGGTTGTTTTTTGGTGTGGGTGGTTTTGTGTAGTGCGCTGCGCGCGGTTTGTTTGGAAGGCGCGCGGCGGCGTCTGGGGCCTGCGCTTAGTCGCTATTGCCTGTAGTGGTGCATAACGGCCTGTTTCGCCCTCCTGGGCGAGTTCCTTTTCTTGGGCAAGCAAGAAAAGGAACCCGCCGTGCGGGGGCGGAACCCCGCCTTCCAAACAAATCGCGCGCAGCGCACCACCTTAAACCACCAACACCAGAAACTAACCACCCACCAAACCGACAAAAGCAAACAACCACCCCCCCCTAATGCTCAACAGCCATATGCAGTTGCGCTAATAGCTGCTCCAGTTCCTCGATGTGCTGCGCGTCATCGAGGTGGTCGATAACGTAGCGGGCGGTTCGGCTGACTATGCCCCAGCGTGGGCGCTTGGGTAGGCTGTCAATGGATAAGTAACGGTCCAATGTGCGCGTTTTGCGGGTCGAGCCGTCCAGCGTGACCGTCCATAAGCCGCTTTGCTCGGCTAAATCCGCTCGCGTCCGACCGGTCGCGAATTCCCAGTAATGAACGGTTTTCTTCAGCAGTTCGGTCAGTATTTCTCGTGGGTCGCGCTCGTCGTTGTGACGCTCGCTTAGGGCCCAGCGCATCTGTTCGTTTTCTTGTACCCGTAGATGTGCATCGACCCGCGCTAACATCTCGACACGGTAGTAGGGTTTGGCAAGGTGGTCGTTGGCGCCGGCGTTCAAGCCTTCTACGATGTCTTCCGGCCGGGTGCGGGCGGTGACTAAAATAATCGGCAGCGTATTGGCGTCGTATTCTTCGCGCAAATGGCGGCACACGGCGAGGCCGCTCATATCGGGCATCATCACATCCAGCATGACCAGGTCGGGTTTGGCTTGGCTCACTAGCGCTAGCGCTTGTTGCCCAGATGCGGCGCGCCGGACCTGATAGCCGACAAGTGCTAACTGTTGCTCCAGCGCCGCGGCGGCTGCGTCGTCGTCGTCGACGATCAGGATGCGGGGGCCTTTGGCCGATGGGGGCTCCTCCTGTGGCGGCGGGTAGTCGGCGGTGCGCGTCGCGGCGATGGCTGCCGACGCGCTCGCGGTTGTTTCGCCAGGCCCTTCTGCCACCGGTAGCTCGAACCGTATGCGCGTGCCTTGATCCGGCACGCTGTGCACTTGCATGTCGGCGCCGTGCAGCTCGAGAATGCGGCGGGTGATGGCGAGCCCTAAGCCCAAGCCGCCGCGCCCTTCTGCGGCGCGGCCTTGTTCGTAGGGCTGTTGCAAACGTGGCCAGTCTTCCTGGGCGATGCCTAGGCCCGTATCGGCCACCTCTACCGCGACGACATCCCCAGCGCGTGCTACGCAAACCGTTATCTGCCCGCGGTCGGTGAATTTTATGGCATTACCGATGAGGTTGAAGAGTACTTGGTGCAGGCGGTCCGGATCGGCCTGTACGGCCGGCAAGTTAGCCTCGATATCGGCCTTTAACGCGACTGGTCGGGTGCCGAGTAACGGCTGGCATACACCCAGTACGCCGTGTACGAGCGGCTCGATGCGGGTTTGTCGGCGCTCGATCGCTAAGTCGTCGTACTTCAGCCGGGTGAAGTCGAGTATATCGTCGACCAGGCGCGTTAGTCGGTGGCCGCTGGTAGCGATCCAGTTCAGGCCTTCGGCCAGTTTGCGATCGTTACGGTGAGGTAGCGCTTCGGCTAAGCCGATCATGGCATGTAAAGGTGTGCGTAGCTCGTGGGACGTGTTGACCAGAAATTCGTCCTTGAGCTGGTTGGCTCTGCGGAGCGATTTCTCCAGTTGTCGGCTATGGGCGAATGCGCGCGCGTAGCGACGTGCGAGCACCATGCTTTGTAAGCCGACGGCGAGTAAGGCGCCTAGGCTGGCAACGGCCTCTCGGGTGCCGGCGGCGTTAAACCAGTAGATTTGCAGGCAGGCGGTAAGGGCGATGATGCCGCCGGCTAGTAGGAACAGGCCAGCGTCGGGCTCGCCTCTGCGCCACGCGCGAAAGACGGCGATTAACGCAAGGCTCATTAGGCCGACGACGACGTAGAGCAACCAGCCGACGATGACGCTACGGGCCATCTCCGAGCCAAGGAGGGCGACCCCTACATAGATGACGAGGCACAACATAACCCACCGGACATAGCGAAACGGTAGGTCGCGCGGAAACAGCGCGGATAAAAAGAGCAACGACATACTTGCCGCCGCCAGCGCGCTAAAACCGTCCAAAGGCCGGGCAATATGAATAGGTAGGTGCCAGCCGGCGTAGCTGAGGAGTTGACCGGATATGATCGTTTGCAGGCCCCAAGCGGCCGTGGCCAGGCCGAAGAAGAGATAAGCGGTTTCGTCTCGACGCAATAGAAACAGCGCTAGTTGCGAAATGCCGATAAGAATCAGGCCGCCGGCCAACGCACCGTTGCTGATTAGCCCTAGCGCATGGCGATGAGCGATAGCGTCCGGCGTGCCCAGCTCGATGGCCCGCGGGAAGCCGGCGGCTCGGGCGGAGTAATTGCTGACATGAAACATCAACTCGATCTCGGGGCCGGGGTTGGTCAGCAGTACGCGCCGTTCGCCATAGTCGGGTTGCGCTTCGTCCGGGGCGGCGGCGACGGTGCCCACCGCTGCGACTAGCTCTGCGTCAACGAATAGGCGGTAGGCCGAGTAGACTTGCGGAATGCGTAACACGAGGTGTTCAGGCACGGGTTCGGCTACGCGAAGGTTAAGGCGGTAAGTGGCGTGTCCGCTTGCCGGTAGCCGTCGACCGTTTAACGATAGTTGCGTCCAGCTCCCCGGTAACGCTTGATAGGCGCTCGGCCGGGCGTAGGCCTGCTCGTGGCGTTGGTCTGGCGCAACAAAGGTGTTCCAGTAAACTGCCCAAGGCCCTGTCAGTTCGACGACCGGTTGCTGTTCTGTAACCGCTAATGCCTGAGCAGCGATTGCGCCAGGGTATAGAGACAGTAGCGCTAAAAGGAGAAGAAACGTCAGGTATCGGCTTGCGTATGGGGTGATTGACGAAGGCCTAGGGGAGACTCGCATGGCGTGGACCAATTGGTAACGGGAACTCAAGCCGCACGTGTTGACGTAACGTTGTGTGTCGACGGTGGCCGCGGGTTATGCATTTTGCTGGTGCGAACTTTTGCGCGTGGCCGAGTTTATGGCACGGGATAGGGGAGAGATCAAGATGGCACCTTTTTTCGGGCGTTGCAGGTTCGATAAGATGCTGTTCTGTCGTAATCTGCCACGCCTGTAGACAAGCGCCTTGGTTTAGGCGTCGATTCTTTATTGCAGCCGGAGTTGTTCAAACATGCATCAGTTCCCGATCCATTATATCGAGCCTGTTTTTCGTCCGCCGAGCGAGGCCCATTCGCTGATCTTACCGGTGACTAACGGTTGCTCTTGGAACAAGTGCACGTTTTGCGAGATGTACACCGCGCCGCAGAAGAAGTTTCGGGCGCGCGATGAAGCGGACGTTTTGGAGGAGATTCGGCGCTGCGGCGAGCGGATGGCGGTAAGGCGGGTTTTTCTCGCCGACGGCGATGCCATGGTGCTGCCGACCAAGCGTTTACTACGCATCTTGGAGGCAATCCATCAGCATATGCCGACGGTTGAGCGGATTACATCGTACTGCCTGCCGCGTAACTTGAAGCGCAAATCGGTGGAAGACCTCAAGCTGCTGCGCGAAGCGGGGTTGGCGATGTTCTATGTTGGCGCCGAGTCCGGGGACGACGAGGTGCTACGGCGGGTCAATAAGGGCGAAACCCAAGAGTCGACGAAAGAGGCGCTGATTAAAGCGGGCGAGGCAGGCATTAAACGCTCGGTGATGATCTTGAACGGGTTGGGCGGGCGGAGTCTTTCCGAGCAGCATGCGCTTAATTCCGCGCGATTAATGAACGCGACGCAACCGGAGTTTTTATCGACGCTGGTGGTGAGTTTTCCTCAAGGCATGGAGCGCTATAAGGCTCAGTTCCCGGATTTCGAGCCGCTGGGCCAGGTTGAGCTGTTTCAAGAAATCGAGCGGCTGTTGGTTGAGCTGGATCTGGAACGGACCGTTTTTCGTAGCGATCATGCTTCTAATTATCTGGTGCTGAAAGGTACCTTGAACGCGGATAAAGAGAGCATGCTCGCCAAAGTGCGTACGGCAATAGAAGCGCCTGCACAAGCCGGGTTAAGGCCTGAGTGGGCGCGGGGGCTGTGAGCCCCTGCTTGCGCGTTAAGTCCACAGCGACAGTGTGCTCATGAGGCTTCCGGCTATGTGGCAGCGCGTCTTCGCGGTGCGCACGGATCGGCCTAAGCGTTTGTTTGCTGCTACCGTCGAAGCATTGTATTTGGCCGTTTAGGGCGAGCGTCGTTATGCCGTGCTGTTATAGCTGGGTGACGATCGGGTGCGGTAGTGGGTGGGGAAATGGGGCGGCTTTGTTGGGTTACCTTAGAGGTTCGATGACGGCGCCTGCCGAAATGATGTAAGCCTATCGCATTGCTAGCTTGGGAGCGCGCCTAGGGGGTAGAGCGCACGCCGCTGAAAAAGGCGCGAAGCCGGTTATCGGCGAGGTCGCCGTTATTTATCGGGCATCGGCCTTTTTGAGCGGCATGTTAAACATGATTCCGCATCAGGGCGACGGCCAGACGTTGCTTGGATTCTGCGTTGCCTAGCAAGTCTCCGTTCTGCGCTACCCAGCGGCTAACCCGTTGTAAGACAATTAGTAAACCCGCGAATACGGCGGCAGACAGTAAGATTTCCATTTGCATATTCCTCTGTGTTGCGTGTTTTGACTGCAATAAATTTCTAACCACGCTTATAGGTTAAGGTCGTTTGTGCTGCGCTGCAACATATAAATTCTCTCTCTAAGGGATAGAAAATCTTTGTCTTTTGGGGCGCTTTTGGGTGTTGCTGCCGTGCCGTTAAATCCGGGCTTGACCTTAGCTTTACTTGAGGTCTTAAGCTGAATCCGAATTCGTTAATCGATAGGAGGATGCAGCTATGACGGGCGAACCAATACGGATCGGATTACTTTATGGCAGTGCACGAGACGGCCGGTTTTGCGACTCGGTTGCGGCTTGGGCGCAGGGGCAGATTGCCCGCTATGGAAAAGGATTTTTAGTGGATCGTATCGATCCAAAAGCGCTTGGCGTAGGAGGCGACGGCCAGGTCGGGGGGATGTCGGCGCTCTGGTTGAGAGAGCGGATGCCTTCGTTGTCGTGACGCCGGAATACAACCATGGTTATCCGGCCGTTCTGAAGGCCGTTATCGATTCCGCTTATGGCGAGTGGCGGGCAAAGCCGGTCGGGTTCGTATCTTACGGAGGCATGTCCGGCGGTTTGCGCGCGGTCGAGCAGCTTATTCAGGTCTTTGCCGAACTGCATGTGGTAAGCGTAAGAAATGGGGTGGCTTTACCGAATGTGTGGGAGCGTTTCGATGCCTCCGGCGAGCTGATCGAGCCTGCGGGGCCGAATAAAGCGATGGCGGGTATGCTCGCTCAGCTTGAGTGGTGGGCGACGGCACTGAGGGCCGCGCGTCGCGATGTGCCTTATCAAAATGTGGCTGCGTAGGCGCGTTTTCTTACCGCCTGCCGGTAGGAGTCTGTTACCTTCGGTAGGCGGTCTATCATTTTCGCAATAAGGAGTTGCTACATGCCGATACAGGTAGGCGATCGAATTCCGGATGTCACGATTAAAACCAATGGCGAGAATGGCCCCGAAGATATCAGTGTGGGCGAGCTGTGCGCCGGTAAGAAAGTCGTGTTGTTTGCCGTTCCGGGGGCGTTTACGCCGGGTTGTTCCAATACCCATATGCCGGGTTTCGTGGTCAACGCGGACGCAATCGCCGCTAAAGGCGTCGACCGCGTTGCCTGTTTGTCGGTCAACGATGCGTTCGTTATGAGCGCTTGGCAGGCGGATCAGAATGCCGAAAAGATCGTCATGTTGGCTGACGGTAGTGCCGAGTTCGCGCGCGCCTTGGGCATGGATATGGACCTAAATGCCGTCGGTTTCGGTACGCGTTGCAAACGTTTTGCCATGATCGTCGACGACGGGGTCGTGCAGTATCTGGGCGTCGATGAGAAGGGTGTGGATAAAAGCAGCGCGGAGACGGTGTTGAGTCAGTTGTGAGGGCTGACGACCAACAAGCGCTGTGTTGAGATTGGTTATTTCTATCGGAACCATAAAAACGTTCGACTTCATCTACAGGCTCTGTGTCCTTAAGATGGTGACACGTTCTCGTTACAACGTAGGAGGAGCGAACGATGCAGGTGGATTTCGATCAATACGGCGTGTTGTGTTGGCAGGTTATGCTTGAGAGCGCGGACGGCGAGCAGCCCGAGATGCAAGCCGTGTGCAGCACTTATTTGCAGGCCCCTAATTCCGAGCAGGACAAGGCCGCCGCTGCCGGTTAACGGTGGGGCTTTGCGGGGCATGGCTTCGCCGCGAGTCGCACTCGCCCGACAGCCAGGGTCGAGTCGAGTGCCGACAACGGGGCTAATGATTTAATACAGCTCTTTCAGGGAAGCTTTGGCAAAAGGCGCCACCTCGTCTAGGCGGTTTTCTTTAACCTTGATGAGCCACTCGGGGTCTTGCAGTAGCGCTCGACCGACTGCGATTAGATCGAACTCGCGGTTAGTCATGCGTTCGACGAGGTTGTCGATCCCCGCTTGTTCGACGGCTTCCTGCTTGCTGGCGAAGGTGCCGCTGATAAAGTCGTCGGTAAGGCCGACGCTACCGACGGAGACGGTCGGTATGCCGGTGAGTTTTTTCACCCAGCCGGCTAGGTTGAGGTCCGAGCCTTCAAACTCCGGAACCCAGAAACGACGGGTAGAGGCGTGGAAAATATCGACGCCGGCTTCCACGAAGCGATTGAGCCATGCTTCCAGTTCGTCCGGCGTGTGGCAGAGCTTGGCGTCGTAGTCCTGCATTTTCCACTGCGAGAAACGCAGCATGACGGGAAAATCAGGCCCTACGCGGTCGCGAATGGCCTCGATGATCTCGATGCCGAAGCGTTGCCGATTGGCCATGCTTCCGCCGTACTCGTCGTCGCGATCGTTGGTGCCTTCCCAGAAGAACTGGTCGATCAGGTAGCCGTGCGCGCCGTGGACTTCAACGCCGTCGAAGCCGATGGCTTGGGCGTCCGCTGCGGCGTCGGCAAAGGCTTTGACGACATCCTTGATGTCTTGCTTGGTCATTGCCTTGCCGTTGGGTTTGCCCGGTTTGTATCTGCCGCATGGGCTGTAGCCGGGAACCGAGGGGTCCGGTTCGGTGCCTTCGCGCCGAATCGCGCCGACGTGCCATAGCTGAGGAAAGATCTTACCGCCTGCCGCATGTACGGCGTCGACGACTTTTTCCAACCTGCCAGTGCTTCTTCGCCATGAAAAGCAGGCACATTCGCGTAGCCGTTAGCAGCCGGATGGTTGACCGTAGTGCCTTCGGTGATTAGCAGGCCGACGCCGCCTTCGGCACGGCGCCGGTAGTAGGCAACGACGTCTTCGTTCGGTACGTTGCCTGGCGAAAAGTTGCGGGTCATGGGCGCCATGACGACTCGATTGTTGAGCTTAAGGGTGTTCAGCTCAAACGGCTCGAACAGCGGGCCGAGGTTCATCGACATAGGCGGATACTCCTAATGCAGGTGGGCTTCTTTTCAATGCATGCAGTATGGTTTCGTTAAGCAACCGTATTTAATTTGGTATCAAATTGCAACCTTTTTGGCTAGACTTAAGCTTATGGCTCGAAAACGCTTTGACGATTCTAGTTGCTCCGTAGCCCGCGCCCTCAATGAGGTGGGGGATTGGTGGTCGTTGCTCATCGTGCTGCACGCTATGTACGGTACGCGCCGATTTGTCGATTTCCAGCAGGAGTTGGGAATCGCCAAGAATATTCTTGGCGATCGCTTATGTCGGCTGGTGGAGCATAATGTCCTGAAAAAAGTCGATGTTGGCGAACACGGTTCTCGGTATGAGTATCGCCTGACGGACAAAGGGCGCGAACTGTTTCCGGTCGTGGTGGCGCTGCGGCAATGGGGCGATAAGTGGAATCCGTGCCCGGAGCAGCCGTCTTTGGATCTGCGCGATCGGATGACCGGCCGCCCTATTCGCCACGTTGAAGTACAGGATGCTGACGGTAAGCCGCTGACGATCCGAGAGGTATTCGTTGCGGATGATGTCGACGAGGTCGAGCGGCCTGCTCCGACTAGGCGATCGACGTAGTGTCGGGCGCTTATCCAGTAGTTTTCCCTCTTCTAATGTTGAATTGATTGTCTTTTTTGTTTGGTCGGCGTGTTGGTCGCGATCTTCCGATTGCTAAAAGTGCGTTTGGCGCCAAGGAAGCGCACTGCCTACCGATACTATTATCCCCGGCTGGCGAGCACTTCTTCCTAAACCTAATGGCCGCGGCTAGGATGACCGTGGCGTTCGCCTAACGTGATGCGGGATTGTCTTTTGCAGCCAGAGTTCGAATAACGGTACCGAAAGTGAAGAAACCTGATTCGCCGCAAGACGAGAAGGCCCGATTGGGAGCCTTGCGCTCGCTCGATATCCTGGATACGTCGCCGGAGGAGCGATTCGATCGTTTGACGCGTATAGCCAAGCGTGTGTTTCAAGCGCCCATTGCGACGGTTAGTTTGGTCGACGATAACCGGCAGTGGTTCAAGTCGAGGGTGGGAGTGGATTTTTCGGAAACGGCGCGCGATGTGTCGTTTTGCGGGCACGCTATTCTCGCAACGACGTTTTTGTCGTTGCCGATGCTATTGCCGACGATCGATTTTGCGATAACCCTTTGGTCGTGAACGACCCGAAAATTCGATTTTACGCGGGCTGCCCGTTGCGTAGCCTGGAAGGTCATAAGTTGGGTACCTTGTGTATTTACGATACCCAGCCGCGTCGGTTCGAACAGAAAGATGCGGAAATTTTGCGGGATCTTGCTTTGATGGTCGAGCGGGAGCTGGCGGCTGTGCGTTTGGCTACGGTAGATGAGTTGACCCACATTCCCAACCGACGCGGTTTCCGGATGCTGGCCGAGCAGGCGCTTCGCTTGTGTGCGCGGCAGAATATGCCCGCTTCGTTGGTGTTTATGGACTTGGATAAGTTCAAAAGCATTAACGACACCTACGGCCATGCCGAAGGCGACCGGGCGTTAAGAACATTCGCTGCGCAAATGATTGCGACTTATCGCGAGAGCGATCTCTTTGCCCGCCTCGGCGGTGATGAGTTCGTTGCGCTGTTAACCGATACGACGCAAGCGCTGGCCGAGGCGTTAATCGAGCGTTTGCGGCAATCGTTGGAGCAGGCGGCGGAGGAGGCCGGGGAAGGCTACCATGTTGCTTTCTCGCATGGGGTTGTCGAATACGACCCGGCACAGCATCGCACAATCGATGCCTTGCTTAGCGAAGGCGACAAGCTGATGTATACGGTGAAGAAAGCAAAGCGTTAACGGGTTTGGGCGCCCCACTTAGGGGCGCCCGATCGCTTGCTCCGTTAACGGCCGTCTTCCCACAACTTGAGGTCTGGGGCGTAGTGCCCGTTGCCATAGGCTTCGCAGAAAGCGTCTTCGTCATTGTAGTAGAGCGGATCATGCGCGAGTACGGCTGGTCGCAGGGCATTCCAGAACCGCCGCGGCTCGCGTCCGGATTGGCCGCCGGAGTCTTTAACCGCGATTACCATATCCAGACCGCGGTGGACAATGATGTATTGCCCGCCAAGGCCCGCGGCATAGAAGACGCCGACGTCATAGGTCTGATCGCAGCCGTCGGGCAGCATGCAGTCGGTAGCTTCCGACAGGCCGTGGGGATAGGTGCGGTGGATCGGTTTCGGCGCGCATTCGTCGACGTCATTCAGCCAGGTGAGGTATCCATAGCCGGTATTCGCATCTTCAAAGGCGGCGTGGGTCATATTGTAGAGGAAGTCGAGGTCGATTAAGCGCTCCCCGTTCCAGACGCCTCCGTTGTTCATCAATAGGCCGACTCGAGCCATGTCGCGTAGTGTTGCGTTCCAGGTTGTGGCGAAGCTTTTGCTGCGATCCGACAGCCCCCACCGTTGATCCTCAAAACCCAGCGGTTCGGCTAAGTGTCGGTTGTAGAACTGGCCGATGTTGCTGCCGAGGTAACGTGTATCCTGTTGTACGACCGTATTGACGATGTCGCTGAGGTCGTTAATGGCGTGGCTGCCGGTGGTGTCGTAACGGAACCGCTTGCTGCCCCAGTCGAGGCTGGGGGAGGCTGCTGCCACCATGGCAAGGACATGGGCGATAGTTGCGTCTTCATGAAACGAAAAGCGATCGAGGTATCGATCTACGCGGTCGAATTCGCCCAGCGGTTGATCTCTATTACGCGTTTGATGGATCAAGGCACCGATGGTCAGGGCGCCGAGTGTTTTGGTAACCGAATATACCTGCTCGGACCTATCGCGTAGGCCGTCGACGTGCTCGTGACAGAGCTGGCCGTACCGGACAACCACATATGAGGTGCCGATCTCGCGGTCCGCACGCCGAAGCAGGTCCGGGTCGAGGTTGCACTCCGTTGCAGGGTCGGATACCAGGGTCCACGGGCCGGTGCCAGGGTCGCGGAAATGGTCGGGTGGAGGGTTAACGTCCGGTGGTTCGTCAACCGGCGGGTTTGCCGCATGCGTCTGACCTGCTGCGGCCAGTATCGCAATTACGATAATCAACGGTAAGTATCTACCGGCCCAGCTTGTTTTCGTTTGTCGTTTTGTTGTCATCATCGCATCGCTCTCCTCGTTGCGGTCCGGCAACGGTGCCGGGTTGCCAATAACCGGGGGCGGCCGCTCGCGGCGGGAAGCGGTGTGGCGCGTTGTTTTGTTTTCTTTGTCAGTCTCTTAGGTTTTTTCCTCCGGGCAAGCTCTTACCCGGCGCGAAGCCAGCAGTCGGATTGCGTTGTTACGTAGAAAATAGGATGGCGAAGCCCCGTACATGTCTTGATGGGCCTTGGTGAAATGCGCGGAGTCGCAAAAGCCCGCTTCTTGCGCGATCGCTGTCAGCGACTTTTCGGGATCGAAGATCCGCCGGACTTTCTGGAGCTTGTTCCAAAGACAGTAACTGCGTAGAGATAAGCCCATGCTTTCCCCGAAAAGGTGCGACATTCGGGAGTAGGACAAACCCATGGCCTTGCTGAGGTCTTGTAGCGATGGGGTGTCGGTGTCGTCGAGGCGCTGAAGAATGGTACGGACGCGGGGGTCGATGGGTTTCGCGGCGGGCAAGAAACGAGTCGCCGTTTGGGTTACGGCATCATGCAGTTCGGCTACGTCTTCAACGTCGAGTGTGCCGACGAAGGCTGCCTCTAGCGCCGCGTCCAAATGAGCAAATGCCTCGCGCGGTAGTGCGATGACGCCCACTGCCGCTCCGATCAGGCTAAAGTGAGGAAACAGCGGGTGCAACGGGAGGATCTGGAAGCAAAGCACCGGCTGGCCGCGGGCCTTTAGGGTGCGCGTTGGGCCGGGGCCGAGTGCGGCAGCTTGATAGCGACCGGCGCGATTGCCTACCCGCAGGTGGATTCGGCTGTGGTCGACCGTTAAGTTGATGGACGCATAGATACGGGTGCGGTTTGTTATTTCTATCGATGAGGAGGCGAAAACGTGCCCTTGCTCAAGGATATATAAGTTGCTCTTTTCGCAGGTTGCCGTTTTGTCCCGTGCGGGAGCAGACAAATCGGAATTATGAAGCAGGGCCTGGGACGACCGCATACCTCCTCCTGAGTTCATTTCTTATTTTCCGTTACGCCGTTCCCAACAGGGCGCGCCGAATCGGTAGTGTGCTCCTGTGTGCTCAGGGCCGCTCGGTGCTTATGTAAGACACGGCGCTCTTCTGGCGGACCGGCATCCTGCTTTTAATCATAACGAAGGTCGGTACTTGGATTATGCGCAAGGAAACGTGGGTGCGCTTGTATCGACGTGCTACGGGGGCATGGCGCGGGCGATTAGAAGGCGTACAGGCCGCCTATGCTGACAGCGGATAAGCGGTTGCCGCTATCGCTGACATAGTGCATGTATTCGGCGTTGAAACGAAATCCGTCGTAGGCGATGAATTCCGCGCCGATGCCGATGGAGGCGCCGCGGTTGCGCGCCGAAATCGATTCGGCCAGCGGCGATTCGGTCATTCTCGCGTCGCTGACGCCGACTGTGCCATAGAGCGATACGGCATTATTGCTGGGCAACGGTTGGTGGGCGGTGAGGTAAATTCCGAATAGTCGGTCGAGTTCGAGCTCGTCGTCGGTGCCGTTGCCCGTTGTGTCGGCGTTGTTATTTCGCCAATTCGAAATGCCGTGGCCGAATCGGCCCTCGACGGAAATGTTGGGCGTCATGAAGTAGCCGAGGCGGTAGGTGATCATGGGCGACTCGGCTTCGTGGCCGGTTTCGTCGTTTTTAAAGAGAAGCAACGATAACTGTCCGCCGCCGACGACTTCTCCGGTTTGAGCGGCTGGAGCCGGCATTGGCGATAAGAGAAGCAGGGCGCTCGCTACACCTGTCGCGATTATTCTTGTCATGACGATCCGACGCGCGGCTGAGGTTGGGTTGGTCGCGGCTTGTCTTTATCTTTCCGGCCAGCTTACTGCCGATAGCCGCCGCGTTCCGTGACGGCTTCGGCAATGCGTTCGGCGCCGGGACTGGTCGTCCTTCGGCGGGATGCCGTTTAGAAAGGAAATACCAGCGGTACCGTGATAACGGTGGTAATAAGCACGACCACGGTGAAGGGGACGCCGATGCGGACAAAATCAAAGAAGCTGTAGTTGCCGGGTGCGACCACGAGCGTGTTAACCGGCGAGGAAACCGGAGTCATAAAGGCTGCGGATGCGGCAAGGGCGACCGTCATCGCAAAGGGGTAAGGGGAGAGCCCTAGCTCGGCGGCTACCGCGAGCGCAATCGGCGCCATCAGCACGGCGGTTGCCGTGTTCGAGATGAATAAGCCGAGTATGGCGGTTAGCACGAAAATGGTTGCCAGAACCAGTCGCGGGTCGGCGTTGCCCACTGCATCTAATAGGGCATCGGCGGCGAGGTCGACGCCGCCGGTGTTTTGCAGCGCGATAGAGAAAGGCAGCATGCCGACGATTAGAATCAGGCTTTGCCAGTGAATCGAATTGTAGGCGCTGTTCATGTCGACGCAGCGGAAAAGTCCCAGCAATAAACAGCCGATCAGCGCGGCCTGTACGTTTTCCACCACGCCGGTCACCATCATGCCCACGACGAGCGCGAGAATGCCGATGGCGAAGGGGGCGCCGGAAGGGGCGGCTACCACATCGTCCGATTCCGCCGGCATGTTCAGGGTGATCAGATCCCGCTTGTGATCTTGGATGGTTTTGATGGCCCGCCAGGGGCCGGCGACGAGTAGGGTGTCGCCGAGCTTCAGCGGCTTGTCGAGTAAGTCGCCTTCGACCGCGGTTTGGCGGCGTTTCAAGCCGACCACGGTTACCCCGTATTCGGAGCGGAAGCGAGTGTCGAGGACGGTTTTCCCGATGAGGCTGGAGGTGGCGGGAATCATGAGTTCGGCCATGCCGATGGCTTGCGAGTGATCGGCAAAGTAATTGCCCGATAGTTGCAGCTCGCGCAGTGCGAAGCGTTCGCAAAGATCGGGCAGGTCGACGGTCGCGCTGCGCACGTCGAGAAACAGCACATCGCCGGCTTCCAGTTCGGTTTGCGCGATCGGCTCGATGATCTCACTGGATAGGCGTTTACGTCGCTCGATGGCGATGATGTTGATGCCGGCGCTGGCGCGCAGGTCGAGCTCGTCCAGTCGCTTGCCGATCCAGCTCGATTGGGAGGATATCCGCAGACGGTGTTCTCGGCTGGTGAGTTTGTACTCATCGATCCATTCGGAGAGGTGCGGGCGGTTGGCTTGAGCGAGGTCGACAGCCGGTGCGGCGGCGCCGAGGAAACGGCGCACAATCAGCATGTAGCCGATAGCGAGTATAAGAATAGGGATGCCGAAGGGGGTGAAGGCGAAAAAGCTAAACCCGTCATAGCCGTCGCGTACCAACTGGGCGTGCACGACCAGATTGGGGGCGGTGGCTACCAGCGTCATCATGCCGCTGATCAGGGCGGCGACGCTAAGCGGCATCATGAGCCGGCTCGCTGGAATGCGGGCATTTCGGGCAATGCGGAGTACCACGGGAATGAATATGGCGACGACGCCGGTCGAACTCATAAACGAGCCGACGCCGGTGACGATGACCATGAGCAGAAAGATCAGGCGTGCTTCGTTGCGGCCGGCGCGACGAATCAGCAGGTCGCCCAGTTTTTGGGCGACGCCTGTGCGCACCAGGCCTTCGCCGATCACGAACAGTGCCGCAATCAGTACGATATTCGGGTCGCTCAAGCCGACTAAGGCGTCCGAGACGTCTATGACGCCGGTTAGCGGCAGAACCGTCATCATGATAAGCGCGACCGCATCCATCCGCGGGCGGTTGATCGCGAACATGACGATAGTCGCCGCCAGCAAGCTTAGAACGATGATTAGCTCGTTGTTCATTCTTATGTCTTCTATGTGATGAAGCAGGCCGCCTCGCCCGCCGAAGGGCTGCCGCTATTCGAACGTCGGCGAATGCTAACGCAAAGGTATTGAGTACGCTATGGTTGATTGACAAGCACTTGCTAACTTGTTGTATCTTCAAGAAGAAGCCTGTTTGGGCATGCCTCACAGTTCGGCATTAAAACCGTCGGAATGCGAACTGTCCCGTCGTTTTGCGAAAAAAGCGTTTGCTATGGTCCGCTTTCAGGGAAAACGCAGGAGGCAGGAGTGACGTTAAAGTCCTTTCCAGGGAATATCCCAGAGACCATGTCGGCGATGCTGCTGACCGGGCACGGCGGTATCGATAAATTGGTGTACCGCGACGATGTGCCCACCCCCAAGCCCGCGCGGGCGAAGTCTTGGTGCAAGTCACGGCGACGGCCAAGAACAACACCGACCGTAAAGCCCGCGAGGGTCTTTATCCGACCAAGGATAAAGGCGAGATGACCTCCTTCCAGATCGGTGGCTCGCCGACCTTGACCTTTCCCCGGATTCAGGGTGCCGATGTTGCCGGCCGCATCGTCGCGGTAGGCGACGGTGTCGACTCGGGCCGGATCGGGGAGCGTGGTTTATTGGATTTCAATCTCTACCCCGATAGTCGGCGCGATATCAATTTGACGCCGGATTACTACGGCCACGGTGCCGATGGCGGCTATGCCGAGTACATTGCGGTGCCGTCCGATCAGTTTCACACGGTCGCCAATCCAGCGCTGGCGGATGCCGAGTTGGCGGCGATGGGCATGTGCTCCTACCAAACCGCGATGCACATGCTGACCTCGGCTAAGGTCAAGGCCGGCGAGCGGGTGCTGGTTACCGGTGCTAGCGGAGGCGTCGGTACGGCGCTGATTCAGTTATGCCGGATCATGGGTGCAATCCCCTATGCGCTGAGCCAGCAGGATAAGGCCGACGCCTTGTTGGCGTTGGGCGCGGAGGCGGTATTGGATCGCTCCGACATGGCTAACTTCACCGACAAGGTACGGGCCGTGACGCAGGGGCAGCCGATCGATGCGGTGATGGACTTGGTCGGCGGCGAGATGACCGACCGCTTCATCGACACCATGATCTTCGACATGAAACGCCGCAGCAGCTACCCCCGGCTAAGCATTGCCGGTGCCAGCGGCGGTAACGTCAGCGAAATGATGTGGACCCGGATTTACCTTTATCAGGTGCAGATTTTCGGGGTGTCCCACGGCACGCGGGAAGAGGCCGAGCAACTGGTGGCGTGGATTCGTTCCGGCGAGCTCAAGCCGGTGCTGCACGGCGCGTTCAAGCTATCCGAGCTGCATGCGGCGGAAGAGTACTTCGTCAATCGCGGCAGCAATTACCTCGGCAAAATCGTCATCGTGCCTGACGCGCAATGGCAGGAACACGGCGCGCCGTTCGCGGTAGGAGAATAAGTATGAGCGAGAGACTCACCTTACAGTTGCTCGACACCCATGCCGGCGGCGATGTCAGCCGCATTGTCACCGGCGGTATCGAGCCGCTACCGGGGGCGACGGTGCGGGCGCAGATGGAATACTTGCGGGATGAGGCGGACGGGCTGCGCAAGCTGCTGCTGAACGAGCCGTACGGCATTCCCGAAATGTCGGTGGATCTGCTGGTACCGCCGACCGATCCGCGGGCGCAGGTCGGCTACATCATCATGGAGGTGATGGGATACCCGATTTATTCGGGGTCTAACACCATCTGCACCGCGACGGCCGCCTTGGAAACCGGCTTGGTACCCAAGCGGGAAGGTCGGCAGCGGTTCGTTATGGAATCGCCGGCCGGTTTGGTGCATATCGAAGCGACGGTCCGCAACGGCGCGGTCGAAGCGGTTACCTGCGAAGGGTTGCCCAGTTACATCGATACCTATAAGGCTCGTATCCATGTGCCGTCGGTGGGGCGAATTACGTATAGCGTTGCTTACAGCGGCGGTTTCTATGCGCTGGTGGACGCCACCGAGCTGGGCTTTGATCTTACCTTGGACGAAGAGGCGCAGCTGGCGAAAACGGCTTACGCCATCGTAGAGGCCTTGCAGGCCGAGCGCGGCTTTTCGCACTACACCTTAGGCGATGTCGGGCCGCTGCCGTTTCTGCACTTCATGGGGCCGGTCGAGCAGGTGGCGGATAATTTCTACCGCTCCCGTTCGACGACCTATGTGCATCCGGGCGTGATCTGCCGGAGTACTACCGGAACCGGTACCTCGGCTCGCTTGGCTTTGATGGCGCACGAAGGCAAGATCAAGCCCGGCGATAAGCTGGAGACCGCGTCTTTGCGCAACACCGGCTTCATCGGCGAGTTTACCGGCACTCAACAGGCCGGGCCGCACCAAATCGTTGAGAACACGATTACCGGGCGCGGCTACGTGCTCTCCCGCTCCGAGATCGTGGTTAACAGCGGCGACCCGATGGCCGAGCGCGACGGTTTGCGGCATATTCTGACCAGCGCTCACACGCCGGCAACGAAGGCCGCTTCGTTGGCTGCTAACGTGCCGGAGATTAGACAACTCGATATCGAAGTCGAGGGTTAGGCCGGGTTATGCGGAAGCGAACGCAAAAGGCTCTGCCGGTACAAAGCGGTCGGTGACATCGCCGATCGGCTTTGCCGATGTCAGGTCGAGTCGCTGGCATTGCTCGAAGTCCAGCTCGTCGATGCGGGTCCAGACGATGTTCGGGCTGAACGAAGACTCAAAGGCGTAGATTCGTCGGGTCAAATCCGCGAGCGTGCGCCAGATGGTCTGCGACATGTGCGGTCGCGTCGGGTCGGGGACGCCGAAAGGCTGGGCGGCGTTACGCATCACGCTTAACAGGGCGGCGTATGCTTGCATTGGCGTATCCGCCGCCGGTAGACGGCCGACGTAATAACTGGCGCGTACGAAACGATCGGCGGCTTCGGTGGTTCCCGGCAGCGGTTGGGAGCCGCCGAGGCCTTGATAATGGCGCAGGTGTTCCAGTTGTTGATCGAACGGCGGCGAGTTGGTCATCACCCGATAGTTGCGGTCATGATGGGTAACGCATTGGCCGTCGATGTACTCGATGATGGCCGAGTCTCCGCTCGGGTCGTCGATGGCGAGATGCACCGTCGCCCAGCGCTGCGTGTTGGGGTCCACCTGCGGCCTTACTTGGAAAGGCTGCGTTGCAAGGTATTCGACGCATTCCGCCACCGAGGCAAAGCGGTCGAGAAAGAACTGAGCCCATAAAGCGATCGACAGGGCCGGTACGTTTTGGTCGCGCTCGCCGTAGGCCGACTCCGTTAGCCACAGTAAATGTGTCGCCAGGCCCTTTTCGTTCATGCCATCGGTGGTGGCTTCGTCGTAGGCCGTTGCAACGAGGCTGCCATAGCGCGCGCTCCAACGTAACGGGTTCGGGTCGTTGTCCGTGCCGAGGCGTTGCGCGCCGCGCGGCAATACCCAGAGTCGGGTCCGCATATCTTCCATCCAGTCCATGTTCCGCCCCACCAGGACGCCTTGTCCGCTCCGGTCCCATAACACTCGCGTACACATCGCCGCCACCTTCGCTCGCTTTTCATGAGTGAATACCACTGTGAGGTGGGGGAGAGGTTGTTCTGAAGCAAGTTAGGAGAGTTCGACACGAAAGGCTTGACCTAAAGTTCGCTTAAGGCTCTAGGCTGCTGAAGCTCATTCGGATTAAAGGAGCCTGGTGATGCGTCAAATTCAACCTGATCTGTGGCAAACCGAAGTAGAGAATCCGGCTCCCGGGCTCTTTACGCATGCTTATCTATTGGTTCGCGACACCGGTAATGTGTTGTTTTACAACACGGGTGTCGACGACGACATCGATCAGATGGCCGCCTTAGGCGGAGTCGCCTATCAATTCTTAAGCCATAGAGACGAACTGAGCGATACATTAAGTGTGTTCGCGGAACGATTCGGAGCCGAATTAGGCGGGCATGTTGCCGAGCGGGCAGAGTTTGCCGAATTTCGAGTGCCGACGGTGGCGTTCGATAAACGGGAGACGAAGCTTGGTAACATCGAGGTGATCCCTACGCCGGGGCATAGTCCGGGCAGCACCTCCTTTTTAGTGACTTCGCCCTTTGGCAAGCGCTACCTTTTTACCGGCGATACACTTTACATGAGCGCCGAAGAAACGATAGAAACCGCTTATTTCGAGCGCGGAAGCGATTTCGACGCGTATCTTGAGAGCCTTAATGTGCTGCGGGCATTAGAGCCGGATGTCGTGATTTCGAGTGCGACAGGCGGTAATGGCGGTTATAAGGAGCTGGTTAAAGGAGAGTGGCCGCAGCTCGTCGAGCGTGCTTCCGAACGGCTGCGTTCCAGGAGGACGATTGTTCGAGCGTCATGAGCCAGCGTTTCCTTTATCGATAGTGAGCGTGCTAGCCTGCTTCGCCGGAGGGGGAGGGATATTCAGCGTTTCTCAGGCGTCTCCGCCCGGTAACGACATCGCCGGTGTCGGTACAACGGCCCGGCAATGCGAACAACATAGGCCACGTTTAGAAGTCGATAGTATGCGCGCAAGGAGACGAAAGTACCGGGGCGGTAGCTCGAAGCTGCTGAAATGGAGTTTGACCGTCGTTGCGGCGGTGGTGGCCGTCAGCGTAATGCTGGTTTTGGTCCTGCGTTGGGTGCCGCCGCCAACTTCGGCCTTTATGTTGCAACATGTGCTTCAGCAGCGCGGATCTAGCCAGGCTGTGCCCTTGAGACATCGCTGGGTGCCCCTGGAATCGATGTCCGCCTACGCCCCGGCTGCCGTGGTCGCGGCGGAAGACCAATTGTTCTATCACCATCGAGGTTTCGACTTCGAAGCGTTACGGCAGGCGTGGGCGCATAATCAGGCGGGCGGGGCGGTTCGCGGCGGCAGTACGATTACTCAACAAACGGCGAAAAACTTATTCCTGTGGCCGGCACGCAGCCTATTTCGCAAGGGCGTGGAAGCGTATTTCGCCGTGTTGATCGAAGCGCTTTGGCCGAAGCAACGCATCGTCGAAGTGTACCTTAACATCGCGCAATTCGGCGACGGCATCTACGGCGTGGGTGCGGCAAGCGAGGCTTTCTTCGGCAAGCCTGCCGCCGAGCTGACCGCTTATGAGGCGGCGTTGCTAGCCGCCGTGCTACCCAACCCGGTGCGGCTACGTGTGGACCAGCCATCCGCGTATGTCTTACAGCGGCGGGATTGGATCGCACGCCAAATGTGGCAATTAGAGGCTCACGGTTACCTGCCGAGCTATTAAGTGTCGCTGCGAGAGGCCGCGCCATGCGGCGATAGCTCTTATAGCCATTGGAGAGCGGCCTCAGCGTTCAAGCCGCATTGAAAATGTGCTCGTGGAAGCCTGGTTCGAAGGCTTTCCCTTCGCTCCCGATCTTCTTTCTTTCGATATCTCGCCTGTTGCCATGCACTAAGCCCGTGCATGGCACCGTCGAATTGCACCCAATTTCGGCAGTGTTTCTGAACGGCTGTCTGACGGATGTTGTTGTTGCTTTTGATTTAAGGCAATTTTCGCCTTGGCATGCACTTTGCTAGCTAGGGCAAAGGACGTGAACCAGGCCTTTTTCAGGTACGAGTGCGTCGAACGCTAAGGATCGTGCAACGTGGCGCGGTCAATGTTCGATTACCGGGCGCGCTGCGATAGCGGTAACTGGGGCGAACCCAAACCGTTGCCGCCTCTCGCGAGCTCGGCGTTAAGCACGCATTGGCGTGCCATTCGTTCGTACCTGCACGACAAAGGTGAAATTATGCGCACACGTCCTGCGATCCTTGCTTCTGCCTTTAAACACGTTTGTGCCATTGCGTTAGGCGCGGGTCTTGCCTTCTCCGGCGCCGTCAACGCGGAGGTCGGTTGGCCGGAAAAGGAAGATCTGACCTTCGGTTTTATCAAGCTGACCGATATGGTCCCCCTGGCCATAGCCCTGGAACGCGGCTACTTCATGGACGAGGGTCTGTTCGTCGAGCTAGAGGCCCAGGCGAACTGGCGAGTGCTTTTGGATCGCGTTATTTCGGGCGATCTTGACGGCGCGCACATGCTGTCCGGGCAACCGCTGGCCTCCACGATCGGTTACGGCACCCAAGCGCATATCATTACCGCGTTTACAATGGACCTGAACGGCAACGCTTGCACCGTTTCCAACGCGGTCTGGGAAGCCATGAAACCCCATCTCGCTATGGATGGCGACAAGCCGCGGCACCCCATTGGCGCCGAAGCGCTGATCCCGGTCATCGAGGCGTTCAACGACGACGGCGAGCAGTTTCGGCTGGGAATGGTTTTTCCCGTTTCTACGCATAACTATGAGCTTCGCTATTGGCTGGCTGCCGGCGGGATTCACCCCGGCTACTATGCCCCGCAACGGGGCGATACCTCCGGTACTCAGGGGGCTGACGTACAAATTTCCGTTACGCCGCCGCCGCAAATGCCGGCGACCTTGGAAGCGGGCACGATCAACGGCTATTGCGTCGGCGAACCCTGGAATCAGCAGGCGGTGTTTCGCGGCATCGGGACGCCTGTCATTACCGATTACGACATCCGCAACAACATCTCCGAGAAAGTGTTCGGAGTTAGCAACGAGTGGGCGGAGCGCTATCCGAACACCCACATTCGCGTGGTTAAGGCACTGATTCGCGCAGGTTATTGGCTGGACGCCAATGATAATGCCAATCGAGAAGAGGCCGCCCGCATTATTTCGGAGCCGCATTATGTCGGTGCCGACTACGAGGTAATCGCCAACTCGATGACGGGGGTGTTCGAGTTCGAGAAAGGCGATGTCCGCGCCGCGCCCGACTTCAATGTCTTCTTCCGCTACAACGCGACTTACCCCTATTACTCCGACGCGGTTTGGTACCTAACGCAAATGCGCCGTTGGGGCCAGATTCCGGAGGCCAAGCCGGACGATTGGTACATGGAAACCGCGAGGAAGGTGTTCCGTCCGGATATCTACCAAATCGCCGCCCGCGAGTTGATTCGCGAGGGGCATATTCCTGCGTCTGCCTTTCCGGATTTCGACACCGAGGATGGCTTCAGGTCGGTCGAGGCAACGACCTTTATCGACGGCATCGAATTCGATGGCCGGGCACCGAATGCCTACCTTGAACGATTCGAAATCGGTTTGAAGGGCGACGAAACCCCCTGAGGGTGGGTGAAGGTTGCGATCGTTCCGACGGTTTTCGAACTTAAAGGAATGGCCGACCGTTCTGCCGCCCTCCGCACGGAGGGCGGCGCTATCCAGGAGAATATTTATGCGACTGACGCTACCGAACCTTACCTGGGCGGAATCTTTGCGTAGCCTGACCCGGGGCGAGCTTCCCGTCGTCCAGTGGCAGGCTTTGGCTCGCGCTATTCTGCTTCCGCTGATCGGCCTCGCGGCCTTCCTGTTCGTGTGGGCGCAAACGGCTCCGCTTATCAACACCTCGCTCGGTCAGTTCCCCGGACCCGCGCAGGTTTACGCGCAGGCCGGCAACCTGTGGGCAGAACACCGCGCCGAACAGGCACGGGCGGCCGAATTCTACGAGCGAGTGGAGCAAATGAATGCTCAGCGCCTCGCGCAAGACCCAAATTATGTACCGCGCGAGCGGCGCTTCAGCGGCCGTACTACCTTCATCGATCAGGTAAAAACAAGCCTGCAAACGGTGCTGGCCGGTTTTATCGTGGCATCGGTGATCGCTATTCCGCTTGGCATTGTCATCGGCCTTAGTAACAGCCTGTACGCGGCGGCCAACCCCGTCATTCAGCTGCTCAAGCCTATTTCGCCGCTTGCCTGGTTGCCCTTGGTGACGCTGGTTGTAAGCGCATTGTATGTAACGGACAACCCAGCCTTTTCGCGCAGTTTTCTCGTATCGGTATTTACGGTAACGCTGTGCTCCTTATGGCCAACGCTGATTAACACCGCCGTCGGCGTCGCCAATACCAGCCGCGATTTGCTTAACGTCAGTCGTGTGCTGCGGTTGAGCTGGTGGACGCATGTGCGTCGCATTGTGCTGCCTGGTGCGGTGCCGATGATCTTCACCGGGTTGCGGCTCAGCCTCGGGATTGCCTGGATGGTGCTGATTGCCGCAGAGATGCTGTCGCAGAACCCCGGCCTTGGAAAATTCGTCTGGGACGAATTCCAAAACGGCAGTTCTGCCTCCTTGAGCCGGATTATGGTCGCCGTGATCGTGATCGGCATGATCGGCTTTTTGCTCGATCGCAGCATGTTGTTACTGCAACGCTTGGTGTCTTGGGATAAAGCAGCGGTCCTGCGCTGATTGCAAGGAGATAGGTGATGACGCACTTGCACTTGGATCATGTTTCTATTGAGTTTCCGACCCCGAAGGGGCCGTTCAAGGCCCTGCACGAGGTTAGCCTGAAAATCGATAAGGGCGAATTCGTCTCCCTCATCGGCCATTCCGGCTGCGGCAAGTCGACGGTGTTGAACATCGTCGCCGGCCTGCACCAAGCGACGGCAGGCGGCGTGCTACTGGACGGGCGGGAGGTCAACGCGCCGGGGCCCGATCGCGGCGTTGTGTTTCAGAATCACAGCCTCGCGCCTTGGCTGAGCGTTTATCAAAACGTTGAGTTGGCGGTGAGACAGGTCTTTAAGGGTAAAAAGACGCGGGCGGAGATGCGCGAGTGGATACAGCATAACCTGGAACTGGTGCATATGGGGCACGCTATGAATCGCCGTCCCGATGAAATATCCGGCGGTATGAAGCAACGAGTCGGCATCGCCAGAGCCTTGGCGATGGAGCCTAAGGTGTTGCTGATGGATGAGCCGTTCGGCGCCTTGGATGCCCTGACCCGAGCGCACTTACAGGATTCGTTGATGGAAATACATGCGGATCTGAACAATACCGTGATCATGATTACTCACGACGTCGACGAGGCGGTGTTGCTGTCGGATCGCATTGTGATGATGACGAACGGCCCGGCAGCGACGGTAGGCGAGATACTTGAGGTCGATCTGGAACGGCCGCGGCGGCGCGTGGAACTAGGGGGCGACCCGCGTTATGTGCAGCACCGGCAGGAAGTGCTGCGCTTCCTCTACGAAAAGCACGCCAAGATCGAAGAGTTCCCGCGCCGGCAGGCCGCCGATCGGCAACGAAAAGCACCGCCGCAGGCGCGGAAAACGGGATAAGGCGGATCGGCCGCTAGCTATTGGCCAGACGCCGGCTCAAGGCCGCAACTGATAACGGGGCAAAAATCGCCGTGATAGCGACCGCCCACAGTAAGGACCATAGCGCCGGCTCCACAACCGGCCCACCGACCAGGAGGCCGCGCGCGGCATCGGCCAGGTGGGATACCGGGTTGTGGTTGACGGCGACCTGCAACCAGTCGGGCATCGTCTCCACCGGGACGAAGACGTTGCTCACAAAGGTGATGGGGAATAACGCCGTGAAGCCGAACAGTTGGACGTGCTCCGGGTCCTTGGCGACCACACCGACCAATACCATGATCCACGATACCGCCAGCGCCATGATCAGTACCAAGACAATCATGCCCACCAGCCCTAATGGCGTCGTGCCGAGCCGGAAGCCAAGCAGAAAACCGACGGCTAACAACAGTAAAATTGCCCAGGTTTGCTTGACCAGATCGGCGACGATCCTGCCGGTCAGCGGTGCCCACCGAGCGATCGGCAAGGCCCGGAAGCGATCGAAAATCCCTTTCGTCAGATCGGTGTTGAGGCCGTGGCCGACATAGACGGTGACGAATACCATGTTCATCACGATAACGCCGGGGAGGATAAACTGTAGATACTCCGCGGTGGAATCGGCAATGGCCCCGCCGAATACGTATAGGAAAAGCAGCAAGAACAAAATGGGCTGAATGCTGAAATCGCCTAGTTCCCAAGGGTTGTGGCGAATCTGTAGGAGGCTGCGCCAAGCCAGCGTGAAGGTTTGCTGCAAGCCTTGGAGTAGACCGACCCGTGGCGTGGCGTCGCTCATGACGTAGCGTCTCCC
Source organism: Alkalilimnicola ehrlichii (assembly GCF_003399765.1). Classification (GTDB taxonomy): domain Bacteria; phylum Pseudomonadota; class Gammaproteobacteria; order Nitrococcales; family AK92; genus AK92. The sequence continues at coordinate 51,963 of NZ_NFZV01000018.1, forward strand.
TCCGTTGGCGTGGGGGGCGGCTATTTGTGCCGTGGCCGGTGATGGATAGAAAAACATCGTCCAGGCTGGCGTTTCGGAGCATGAGTTCGCCGACGTGGATGCCGGCCTCATCGAGCCGGCGCACGAGGGCGGGAAGGAGTTCGGGGTCGGCAACCGGTGCGGTGAGTTGCAGGCCGTCGATCTGAACGTTGCCCTGGGTAAGCTCGGTCAGCCGTGCGGCAATAATAGGCACGTGCGCTTCTTGGACGGCGCGTATCGTCAGCGTTCGCCCGCCGACACGGGCTTTTAACTCATCGGCGGTACCGGCAGCGATGGCTCGCCCTTGATCGATCACGACGATACGGTCGGCGAGGTTATCGGCTTCTTCCAGATACTGCGTTGTTAACAGTACGGTTGTGCCTTCGGCGACCAAACGCCGAATTAAGTCCCATAACTCAAGCCGTGCGCGCGGATCGAGCCCGGTGGTCGGTTCGTCCAGAAACAGTATTTGCGGCCGTCCGACTAGGCTTGCCGCCAAGTCAAGCCGCCGCCGCATGCCCCCGGAGTACGTTTTGGCGGCCCGGCCGGCGGCGTGATCCAGCGAAAAGTCGGCTAATAATCTTGCGGCGCGCTGTTTGGCGGCCTTGCGCGATAAGCCGAGCAAACGCCCGATCAATACCAAGTTTTCTTGGCCGGTGAGTTTTTCGTCGACGGAGGCATATTGGCCGGTGAGGCCAAGCTGCTGACGGACGCAATGAGCTTGCGTGCAGATATCGTAGCCGGCGATTGTGGCCCGCCCTTGGTCAGGGTCTAGCAAGGTGGCCAGAACGCGGACCATGGTTGTTTTGCCCGCTCCGTTAGGGCCGAGTAGTCCCAACACCGTACCGGCCGGCACGGCTAAGTCGACACCGGCCAGCGCGGTTGTCTCGCCGAAGCGCTTAACGATGCCTTCTGCCCGAATTGCGTAATCCATAAATACCGAAGTTTTAGCCCGACTCTTGCTACCTCTCGGCCGTTAGCAGGTTTCTCAAGTGGGTAGGCCGATAGGCGGGATGCCGAGCACGAGGATTGTCGGCATCCCCTACGCCGTATTAGTCAGCGGCTTGAATTACGGCACAGGCGATTCTTGCGCCGGCGTTACCGATCGGCTGCGAGATGTGGTCGTCCGGGTTCTCGTGAATCACCAATGCCGCGCCGCTCTCTGTGAGTATCTTGGCGCCGATGGCGCCATCCAAGCTGGCGCGCGAGGTGAAAAACTCCGCCCAGGCGTAGCCGTTCTCATGCACATAAAAATTGGTTAGATCCCCGGCATCGGGGCCTTCCGGATGCATAAGGCCATGCTTTTTCCCATCGGGGTTCAAGTGCCCGCCGGAGGCCTGGAAACCATGGTCGTGATCTTCGCAGGTGCCGGTATCGTGGATGTGGATTGCCTTCGGCCCCGGCGGCAGATCTTGCACTTCGAGTTGAATCAGGGTGCCGTTCGGGCCTTGGCGGAGCGTCGCCGCCCCGATGGCGTCGCCGTCCTGGTTAAAGAACTCTGCATGGGCCCGTTTTTCTTCCTCGGCCATTGCCGCACCGGCGGTAGCGATACCCAGTGCCAGTAGCCATGCATGGCAGGTTCTAATGCTCGTAGTCATCTGTTGCATTCCCTTTCCAGATTACGTTTGGAGGCTTGATGTTCGCATTCGGACGGTTGCCGGTAAAGACGGGGTGTTTTTACTTTCAACTATAATCTGTGAAAATGGAACGTTCGGGTCTCTGTGGAAGCAGGCGTTTTTTCGTTTTTTTTTGCTGCGGCGGGGTGGGGGTAAAGCGAGCGTTTCGATCGGGAGGTGTGTCTTTTGTAAGCTCGTAAGTGCCTGTCTGTCAGCAATTTTTTTGCAATAAAAAGGCTTGTCGAGCCGAGTGCGGCTATATGGCAAGGAGATATCGCAAGGAGTAAAGCATGCGTTTTTGGGCCAAAGGCGTAACCATCGCGGTGGCGCTTGGATTGTTTGCTACGGCGAATGCCGAGCTTTCGGGTACCGAGAGCTATGGGGTTTACGTAAAGTCGGCGGATGGGTACGTAAAGACGCAGCAGCTGGACGCTTTCTATAATCTGAACTTCGACGCAACGGCTCGTATGTTTGGGTTCCCGGTGGTAGCGCGGGAAGGGGAGTCGCTGGCGTTGATCGTGCATCACCCGGATTTCCGGCCGGGCGCGTTTGAATTAGAGGCTCGGCCGATGGCTATGGCCAGTGCCCGCCGGCCGGTGGGGGCAAGTGTCACGCCGTTGGGCGATGATCGTTATCGGATCGAGAGCAGCGAGCCGGTGGCCGATGACTTCGTGGTGTTGGTCAATCTCGGTTGCTGTATTGCCGGCATTCAAGGGGCTGCACTCGGAGAGCCTTTGCCGGCCATGCTCAATGCCTACCGAAAAGGGCAGGATCTTAATCCCGCCTCAGCCGAGCAAGTGGTTGGTCGTATGCAACGCGCCTTGCCGGACAATGAGGATGTGGCCGAACTGCATCGGTATTGGGTGCGTCGGCTCGCGCAACGCGAAGCGTCCCGCCATTACGAATTCATCGAAGGGATTTGGGCGACCTTCGAGCGGGCCGAGGATCTGGAAACGCGCATCGAAACCTTACAGCACGTGCGTCGTTTAGCGGAAAATTACCTAAACGATCACCCCGACGGGTTGGAGCGAGAGCAGGTCGAGCAACTGCATCGGGAAGCAACCGGGCGGCTGGAGATCTAGGTTCTCAGCTTCCTGCAGGCGAACCCTAGGAAAACCTTGGCGCCTCTCCGTACATAAAGAGGCGCCAGGGGTGTTATCGACGTCGCCCGCCTCCGGAAAGCGACTATGAGAAGAAATAGAAGAAACTCTGGTGTTCATCTAAAGGATGATGGCCATTCACTGCGAACGTTGATTATGAGATTGCGCGGCGAAGGCAGGCCGCCGGGATAAAGTTGATGCGGTCGGGATTAAGAGGTAGAGGATGTGTCAAAGGCCGCAGTTTCGCGGCCTTTGACATCTGTCGGTAGTGGTTGTTTCTACCGCACTTCGATAGTTACCGTCACGCTGGCGTCATTATCGCGGCTGGCGCTGAACGTAACTTGTGCTCGGTCGCCTGGTCTGCCGTTAGTAGCCGTTAAGCTAACCCATGCTCCCCCGTATAGGTCGGTGCGGAGCCCCCTGCCTACGATTGGATGGTACTCAATCTCCACTTCAAGGTCATCGCGGCTTTTCTCAATACCAACGTTGATCGGCTCCAGAGGTAGAGGAACCTCCGCGCCGCCGTCGACCAAACGTAGCCGAACGTGATGTGTCTCGGTTCCCATCAACTGGGTTTCACTGGCGGTTAACGACCAGCCGATAATGGAGCTAAAGCAGATCGATGGGTCTACCCTAACTGCTCGAGCGCCTGTTTCTGGATTCCCGCTGACTTCAGCGACAAGAATGACTTGGGCTGATTCCGGTTCTCTATAACGAATGTCAAAGGAATGATAACGGCCTTCTTCGTCGTAATAGTACAAATCGTAGGGTTCGTCGTGTCCGTAACTGCCGGCAATACATCCAAGATGGATGGTTCTAGGAGTGGCAGGATACGACACGTAAAACTCCCCTTCGCCTTCATTATCGGTTATGACTGTGCCGGGGAGACCGTCGGCTCCGGTCACCGAGCCGCCGGTTTCGCTGACGCCCAGCCACCAGCGCAGGTTAGAGGCTCCGTCAATAAGGAATTGGTTGGAGGTATAGTCGCCAAATTCCCGATTGACGCGTCCTGTGTTGGGGCCGAAGGCTTCAACGAGGATGCGGTTACGGTCCCCAGGAATCGGCGTGTCCTTGATTAAGAGACGGGACCCTTTGCCCGAACCGCTATCGATGGGATAGAGCTGCATATTGTCGCGAATAAGCGGCGTGATGAAGTCCCCAAAGAAGGGGTTGTTTGTGTGGAAATAATCTTGGTCACCATAAGCGACTTGGCCATCGTTGCCATAGCTCAGCACGGTGTCTATTAAGCCTAGGTGAACAATGGCGTTTTTAACCGGATAACCATACCTATCCGTGACTTTGACCTTGCCTACGCGTCGATAAACGGCATTGTTAACATCTTGCACGGCACTAAGTTGTCGCCAGATAATGTGGACCGTATGGGCTTCGGCCGACGCTATGCTGATGATGGGTGCAGTCGCCACCACCGGTTTGCTGAGTTGTCCGCCGTTTCTATTTCTTAGCGCTTCTATTTTAACTTCAACCATGCCCGGCAAGGTGCCTGCCTGGAAGCTAAGCGATGCGCTTCCGCCTTCGGTCCGAATATCGATGGAGGGCTGGCTAAGGCTGGTTTGCACAATCTCGCCCGCCGCGTTGCGCCCGGAGAAGTACTCGCCGCCGTGGGGCGCATTGACGACCGTTACCCGTAGGTTATTGAGCGAGCGGTTGTTGTAGCCGCGCTCGTCGATCGAAGCGCCGCGGGAGTCGGTCACTTCGATAGCGAGATTGGTTTGCGCCACCTCGCCGCGACCCATGGCGAACACATGATGGTTGGCGACATCGATGGTGATATTGGCCGGATCCCCCGTCGATACGCCGATAGGGTTGCTGCCACCGTTATCGTCGTCGATATCTTGCGAGTCATCCGGATCGTTATTGTCCGGCGGATCGTTGTCGTTATCGCTGCTGCCGCTGCAGCCCACAAGGGTGGCCAGCAGAAAGCCGAATAAGAGTGGATAAAGAATGGATCGCATAGGTTCCCCCTTGGAACTCACTTGCATGAAGTGGGCTCACAGGCCCCTGACTTCATCGTCCCTTTTTCTTGCAAAGCCTAGGTAGGGTGAAGAAGTTTTGTTTTTTATGTCGGTGTCGCTGTCGTGTGACGGGTGTCACACTTTGGCAGCAGCAATAAAAGCATAAATCCTAATAGATTGCACGCCCTTCATGAATATAAGGTTTTGATTATATTGATTGTTGAATCTCTGATCTCTGTTTGAATTTATAATGGTACTTCCAGAGGCGCCGAGCGGAATGGTTGGGTGTTTCCTGAAAGTGCTTTGCGGCTTCCCGCTGGTTTTTGGTTGGGCGGCCCAAACCTTATTGCCGTGACTCGGCGTTTCCCGATGTTTTTGTTTACTCGAAGAATACGGAGTTTTCGACTTATGCAGCCTCCCGTCGCTTCCCGCCGGCCAACGTCTTTAGACGCACACGACGAAACCCGCGTTGACGAATACTTTTGGCTTCGTAACCGGGACGACCCGGAAGTCCTCGCTTATCTAGAGGCGGAGAATGCCTACACGGAAGCGCAGATGGCGCATACGGCGCCGTTACAAGAGACGCTGTATCGAGAGTTCCTGAGCCGAATCAAAGAGACCGATCTTTCGGTGCCGGTCAAACGCGACGAGTGGTTTTACTACAGTCGGACCGAGCAGGGGCGGCAGTATCCGCTGTTTTGCCGAAAGCACGGCAGCGTGGATGCCGCCGAGGAGATCGTGCTGGATATCAATCTCTTGGCGGAGGGGCACGACTATTTCGATATCGGCTCGGCGACGGTGAGCCCCGACCACAGCATGCTCGTGTACGGCGAGGACACCGATGGCTCCGAACGTTACCGTTTGCGCGTAAAAGCGCTGGCGAGCGGCGAGCTGTTGGATGTCGATATTACAAATACGGCGGCGAATGTCGAGTGGTGTAACGATAATCGAACGTTTTACTACACCGTATTGGACGAAACCCGGCGTCCGTATCGGGTCTACCGGCACCGGCTCGGGCAGGGCGTGCCCGACGAGCTGGTATTCGAAGAGCCGGACGAGGCGTTCTTCGTCCATCTCGGGCACAGCAAGGATCGGCGTCAGCTCTATATCTCTTTAGGCAGTAACGTCACCAGCGAAGAGTATTTTCTCGCTGCCGACGATCCAGAGGCGCAGCCCGTGTTGTTCCAGGCGCGGGAGCATGGCGTCGAGTATTCCATCGAGCACCGTGCCGGCGAGTTTTGGGTACTGAGCAATCGCGATGCGGTGGATTTTCGTTTGTTCCGCGTGCCGGTGCAGCACTATCAAGAGACGAGCGCTTGGCAAGAGTATGTGCCGCATCGGGAAAAACCAAGCTCGAAGACTTCGAGCTATTTCGGGATTTTCTCGCGCTTTATCTGCGCGACGAAGGGTTGTTGAAAATCCGTATTTTCGATCTGAATACCGACGAAGCGCACGATATTGCCTTCGACGAGGCCGTTTACGCTACTTACGGCGGCGATAACCCCGAGTTCGAGAGTCAAACACTCCGCTTCAACTACGCCTCGCTAGTGACGCCGCGTCGTGTGTACGACTATGACATGGCAAAGCGGAGCCGTGAGCTGAAGAAGGAGCAGGAGGTGCCGGCGGGGCATGATCCCAGCGAGTATGTCAGCCGGCGTCTATGGGCGACGGCACCGGACGGGACGGCGGTGCCCATATCGTTGGTTCACCACCGGGATGTGCAGCTCGATGGCGAAAACCCCTGTTTACTGTACGGCTATGGGTCTTACGGTATTAGTATGGACCCTGGTTTTTCGCCGACTCGGCTGAGCTTGCTGGATCGCGGTTTCGTGTATGCCATTGCCCATATACGGGGCGGTGGCGACTTGGGCGAGACATGGAAGAATGCGGGCAAGCTGCACGATAAAATGAACTCGTTTACCGACTTCATTGCCTGTGCCGAGCGGCTTGTCGAGGCAGGTTACACGTGTCCGGAACGGCTGGCGATCATGGGCGGGAGTGCCGGCGGTTTGTTAATGGGGGCAGTGGTCAACATGCGGCCCGACTTGTTTCATGCTGCGGTTGCGCAAGTGCCGTTTGTGGATGTGCTGAGTACCATGCAAGACCCGACCCTGCCGCTGACCGTGATCGAGTACGACGAGTGGGGTAATCCCGAGCACCGAGCCTATTACGAGACGATTCGCGCCTATTCGCCGTACGATAATGTCCGGGCGCAGGCTTACCCGCATCTGTTGATCGTGGCGGGCCTCAACGATCCGCGCGTGCAGTATTGGGAGCCGGCAAAATGGTGCGCCAAACTACGAGCGACCAAAACCGACGATAACCTCCTGCTGCTTAAAACGCACATGGGGGCGGGGCATGCCGGCGTATCGGGCCGTTACGAAGCCTTGAAAGACTTGGCCTTCGATTACGCGTTCGTCCTGGATCGCTTAGGCTTCTCCAAGTAATCGCGCGCCGAGCAGGGCGTTCAGCTCCCTTGCTCGGCGCCTTCCTCGGCGGCTAGGCGCGAGAAGTAGTTGCGGGCCTCCGCCAATACTTTCGGCGCCAGCAATAGCGTCGCTAGCATGGTTGGCACCGCCATGAGCGCGTACATACTGTCGATCAACCCGAAGACGGCTTCCAAAGAGGCGACAGCGCCCACCACGATGAGCCCGGTGTAGAAATATTTATACCAGTGCTGGTGCTCCGCCCCGATGAGGAAGCCCAAGCACTTCGCGCCGTAATACCAGAACGTGAACATGGTGCTGGCGGCGAACACCACAATCAACCCTGCGATTATGTAACCGCCCACGCCGGGCAGCACGGCATGGAAGGCGGCCGCCGTTAGCGAAGCGCCGCTGGCGTCCGAGGTGTATAAAACGCCCGTCGCCAGAATCACCAATGCGGTGCAGGTGCAAATGAGTAAGGTATCGACAACCGGCCCCATCATGGCGACCAGACCCTCGCGTACCGGCTCTTTCGTTTTGGCAGCGCCATGAGCCATGACTTCGGTGCCAATCCCGGCTTCGTTAGAGAACGCGCCGCGCATGATACCGATCGTAATCATCCCCAGCACTCCGCCGCCTACCGATTCCGCGGTAAACGCCTCGCGGAAAATCGTAGCCAAGGCCGAGGGTATGGCAGAGGCGTGGACAACGAGGGCTATAACGGTCAGGCCGAGATAGATTAAAACCATCAACGGCACCAATCTCGAGGTGACCAAGCCAATCCGCTTAATACCGCCCAGGACGACGATAGCGACGATGGCGGCAACGGCCAAACCAAAGAAAAAATTAAAGGTAAATGCCGACTCGGCTGTGGTCCAACCGGCCGGTTCGGCAACGACGTCGCGAATGGCTTGGGTGAGCTGATTGGCCTGCACCAGCGGCAGCGTGCCGAATAAGCCGGCCAAACAGAAGAAATAGGCAAGCGGGCGCCAGCGCGGCCCCAACCCCTCCCGGATGATATACATCGGCCCGCCCTGCAGCTGCCCCATGCTGTCGTGGCCGCGATACATGACAGCGAGGGTACAGGAGAAAAACTTGGTCGCCACGCCCACAATCGCAGTGATCCACATCCAGAATATCGCGCCGGGCCCGCCGGCAGAGAGCGCGATCGCCACGCCGGCGATATTCCCAAGTCCGAGCGTGCCGGACATCGCACTGGTCAAAGCTTGAAAGTGGTTGATATCCCCTGGATCGTCAGCTTCGTCATAACGGCCCCGGAGGATATCGATAGCGTGGCCGAAGTATTGATAGGGAGCCAGACGGGAATAAATCAGGAAAAACAGTCCGCCGCCGACAAGTAGGATAATTAAAGGCGGCCCCCAAAGAAATGCCGCTAACTCGGGCAAGCGTTCGCCGATGCGTTCCATTGAGAGCTCTCCCCCAGTTCGTTATTCTGGTTTCGTTACAGCAGGCTAACGGCCGGGAAGGGCGCCTGTCCAGGGCCGCCATTATGACGTTCCGGATTCCCGTCTGGTTGACTGAGTGCCGAAGGCAAATCGCCGAACAAACTAAAGAACAGTAACGATCGTACGTATGAATTCAGGTAGCGATAATGGTGGCCGGCTTTTCCGTTTGGCGTGTTGTGCTTTGGCGGCGCTTTTGACCGGGACGATGGGCGGATGTAGCTCCCGAGCTCCGGCAGACTATGCCGCCGCGTGGCCGCAGCGGTGTGTCGAATTAAAAAGAGACCTCGGCGACGAACCGAGCCTGGCGGTGACGCTTAGCGATCCTGCCGCTGTGCCCCAGACACCGCAGGAGGCCTGGGTGTTGAATGTCGGCGGCTTTGCTGTGCCTGTGCCGCCGGCAGCCTATGACCGGCTTCTGATCAGGAGCAAGGGGCAATTCCAGGGAGCGCGTCTCGATGATGTGCTTATGCTGGTGGCACCGACAGGCCATAGTGTTTTCATAGGCCTCATGCCGGGCTTCGAAACTACCGAAGATGCGTTCGCGACCGTGGATTGGACGCAAGAGAGCGGGCCTCGCTCGACCAAGGCCGGCAAACAGGCGACAGCGGCGATCTGGGGCGGGCCGGTGAGTTTTGCGGAGATGGCCTGGGCAGGCTATCTCGGAGCGCCGGACGATCTCAGCTGCCGAGCGGATCGCTGGCAGGACGAGGCGCGGCTGGCTTTCGGCTTGATTTTGAAGCGGGTCGGGTCCGGCGAATTGCTCGCGGCCTACCCCATGCCGGCGCATGAACACGCGGTATTAACGCTGCACGCGATCGACGAGGGTTGGGATTGGCAGGTGCTGGTTCCTGCCGCCGCGGGCGAGCACGCCCTGCAGATCCACCTGCGGCTGCCGTCCTCGGCCGAAGAGGCCTCCTTGGGTCTGGCTATCGCGCAGCCAGACCGTATCAACCCCCTTGCATCGCCTGTTTGGCTGCAAGCTTTGCAGGAGGCGATCGACAGCAATCGGCCCACGGCTTGGCGGGCTTTGTTGCCTGCGCTTGAGCAGGCGGGGTTTAGGTCCGCCGATCGGGAGCGTTTGGAAGTCTTCGTCGAATCGCGTTTCGGCGACGACGACTAAGAGGCTAAAAGTGGCGCTTTTTGTGAGCGTTTCGTTTGCCTTCGCTATTCGTTAAGGAATAAAGTGCATGCCTGTATAGTAAGCGTTCGCGGGCATCGCTAATAACGGTTCGGGCCCCGCGAGCTGAGAATAAAGAACCAGGCTAAAGGAATTGTGATGAAAAAGTTGCTTTTGGGGGGCGCGCTTGTTGCGGCTGGCGTTGCCGCAGCAGTTGTTGTTCTGGATGGTGGGAGCGATCAAGCGCCTAGTGCAGGTAATCCGCTCCTGGCTTACGTTCCTGACGACACCCTTTTCTTCGTGGGCGGACTCGAGCCTTATCACGCCGCTGGATACTTCGACGCCTTCGGCCCGCTGGGCCTGGAAATGCCAGGCGACATTCGCTCTCAGGAGTTGGAAGCCTTGCGGGGTGAAGATTTACCCGCCGGCGCCAAAATACTCCTAGGGTTTTATTTCGAGCTGATGATGGGCTCCGAAGCGGCGTCAGACCCCCTGAGCGCTTTCGGCTTAGGGGACAGCTTCAACAGCGTCGTGTACACCGTAGGCGGGGCGCCGGTGCTGCGTACCGAGCTTGCCGACTCGACTGTATTCGAAGCCGCCTTGGACCGAATCGAAGCCAATGTCGGTGTTAGCCCTCAAGCGACAGAGTTCGAAGGCGTTACCTATCGCCGCTATGCCCTGTTCGAGGAAACCGAAGCCGATCAGCTGTTTGTCGGTATTAGCGCGCACAACGACGTTGCTACCTTTTTCTTAGACGGCGAAATAATCGGTGGCGACGAGGTGCGTTCTTTGGCGCTGGGTCTGGCACGGCCGGAGCAGAGCCTGGCCGATGGCACCCGACTAACCGACTTGGTCAAGCGTCACGGCTTTTTGCCGAGCAGCTTCGGTTACCTCGACCATCGTGAGATCATCCGCGGCATTACCGACCCGGAAGGCAACCGCTTTGGTCAACTACTGACCACTCTGATGGCGGATGCCAACGACCCCGAGTTCGATATGCTGCGCAGCGAGGCCTGTCGCGACGATTTAATGGCCATCGCCAACAACTGGCCGCAGACCAGCTTTGGGTATACCCGCCTGGACTACGGTACGGCCCCGGCTATTGATTCCAAGCTGATTATCGAGAGCCGCGACAGCGAGACGATGAGCGCACTGAGCAGCCTGCGCGGTCACGTACCGGCTTATCTACAGCAGGAGGAAATGGCGGGTTCCTTTGGTTTGGCCCTGGCTATCAATAGCGAACAGCTGACGCCGTTTATTCAAACTACCTGGCGGCGGATTACGCAAGCTGAGTACAGCTGCCCGATGCTATTGGACATGCAAGCCGATCTGCGGGCGCAGAATCCGGCCATGTTAGGCATGTTCACGGCTATGCTGGGCGGCTTGCAAGGCGTCAGCGTAAGTTTGTTCGATGTGGAGTTGGCACCGGCTGCCTTCGGGCAGATGCCGGAAGTCACGCAGCTGTCGGGGCTGGTTACGATCTCCGCCAAGGACCCGAATGCATTGTTAATGAGCGCCGGCATGATTCCCGGGTTTGGGTCTTTGCAGCTGCCGGCCGACGGTTCGGCTATCCCGTTGCCGCTGCCCATGATGGGTAACACGCAGCCCATGTTGGCTTTGCGGGGCCAGCACATCGTGCTTTATAGCGGCGAACGAGCCGAGCCTGTTGCGCAGGCACTGAGTAACGAGGCGTTGGAGGCTAACGGCTTCATGGCCTTCGACTTGGACTACAGCTTGTACGGCAAGATGTTCGATGTCCTCGACGACCCCGAGCTGCAACAGGACTTTCAGCAAGTGGTAGAACAGCTCAAAGGGTTTGTCTTGCGCTCCAGCTTGGACTTTGTCGATGACGGCATCGTCTTTGAAGGGCGTATGACGCGAGCTGTCGAGTAACGCCGTAAGGTTAGGAGACCAGCCGCGTATGCGGCTGGTCAAGGAGGTGGGGGAATAATGGAGAATCAGAATTACGCGGGGTTTTGGGTACGCACTGGGGCTGCGTTTATCGATACGATACTGCTGCTACTGGTGCTCGCGCCTATCCTCACCTGGATCTATGGGGCGGAGTATTGGTATAGCGAGCAGCTCGTCCACGGTACCTGGGATGTGGTGTTTAACTACCTCATGCCGGTGGTCGTGATCATCGCGTTTTGGATTTACAAATCGGCTACCCCGGGGAAATTAGCCGTCAACATAGCCATCGTCGATGCCAAGACCGGCGGCAAGCCTTCCACCGGGCAGTTTATTTTGCGTTATATCGGTTACTACGTAGCCATGCTCCCGCTGTTTATCGGCATCATCTGGGTTGGAATCGATAAGCGTAAGCAGGGTTGGCACGACAAACTCGCGGGCACCGTGGTCGTTCATATTCCGCCTGCTAGTGTCCCGCTTCGCTAGTTTTTTGTAGAGAAAGCGCCGTAGATAAGTCGTTGAATTTAAGGGAAGGGTTCGGCTAGGGAAATGCTATGAGGCGGCTTTGTCGGTGGTCGTTAGCGAGGCTTTTTACGGTAGCGGTTGCTTTCTCGGTCGGGTTTGCCGTTGTGGCGGCCGAATCCGACATCGAAGTCTTGCGCGAAGCGGCCGTTACCGCGCTTGGCGATGATGCCGCTTCGCTCTGGCCTCGGCTGGGGGAGGAATTGCGGGCGGCGATCGGTCGTCCCGATGCGCTCGATCGGATGAGTCGCCAGTTACGTCAACAGTACGGTCGCGAAAAAGAACTGCTTGACGAAAGCCTCCACACACAGTCAGGCATGACGCATTATCGGCGAGTGGCGCGCTATGAGCGCAGCGAATTGCTACTGGCAACCGCGTTAACGGTCGATGCCGAGGGCGTTATCCAAGGTCTGGCCATCACCTTAGAGCAGCCGGCGCCAGATCTTCCTCCCGGTCTGCCAGAACTGCCCGCAGGTAGCCTGCCTCCTTCGGAGTGGATTGAGACGATGCTGAAGGAGCTTGTCGGAGTCTCCTTGCCTGCCGTTATCGTCGGAGTTCGGGATGCCGCCGGCCGACGGGTGATTGCGGCCGGGGATGCGGGAGACGGCGAGCCACCGGATAAGCACACCTTCTTCGAAGCCGGCTCGATCACCAAAGGCCTAACCGGCTTATTACTGGCGGAAATGATCGCTTCCGGCGATGTAACTGCCGACCAAACGCTCGCCAGCCTGATGCCGTCCGATATCGCGCTGTCTCCGGCATTGGCCGATATCACCTTAGCGGAATTGGCGACTCACCGTTCGGGCTTGCCGCGGCTTGGTGCCGGGCCGGATATGCAGCGTCGACTAGCGACCGATAACCCCTATGCCGGAAGTACGGCGGAAGAAGTGTTCCGCGATGTCGCTCGGGTGCGGGAAAGCACGATCGAGCAGGGGCGCGGCCAGTACCTGTATTCCAATCTCGGTACGGCTTTGCTGGGGCAGTTATTAGCCCGCGTGGCCGATCAGTCCTATGAGTTTTTGCTAAAAGAGCGGGTGTTCGAACCTTTGCAGCTGGGAGGGCTTGCGTTGGCGCAGGCTGATGTGGCGGAGCGAGAGCGACTCGCCGTCGGCAGCCTACAGGGTGTGCCGACGACGCCTTGGCGGATGGACGCTTACGCTCCGGCCGGCGGCTGGCAGACAAATGTCGAGCAATTGTTGGACCTCGGCGAGCGCCTATTACGGCAAGAGCCGGCCTGGGTGGCCGACGCGCTACAGCCTTTATACCGCGACGATAGCGGCGGTATAGGTTTGGCTTGGATGCATGGACGCGTCGGCGACCGCGAGTTTATCTGGCATAACGGTGCCACCGGCGGTTTTAGCGGCTATCTCGCCATCGTGCCGGAAGAAGCTTTGGTACTGGTAGTTTTGGCGAATGGTGCGAGTGGAGTAGATGCCATTGCGGAGGCTTTATTAGCGGCCGGCCATTAAGGAAACGCTGAATGCCCTTATCCCTCTGCGGGCCGAGCAGTCACGCAGTGCCAAGGCGTCAGTATTGTCGGCACATAGCGCGCCTTGGTGGGGATCTCGCCTCGCGGCCAGAGGGGTAAGGGGTGTTTAGTATTTTCTTAGAAGCGGTATAAGGCCGATAGCTTGAACGCCCAAGGGATGTGCAGATCCTCGTCGTGGTTCTCGTCTTCGCGCGAGAGGGTATCGGATAAGATCGGTAAAGTGTGGGCGAATTCCAGCCCGAATTGCTCCCAGTTATAACCAACGCCAAAACCGAAATAGCCGACCCGATAGGTTGGGCGTTCGCTGCTTTGCAGCCGGTTTTGGGTATAGCCGCCGCCTAAACGCATATGGGCGGTAAAGCCCGGGCGCGCTAGCGCACGCCCTAAGAGGACGCTGCCGTCTACGCCATGGGCCCAGTTATTGGCATCCGAATGCTCGGCCCAAAAATAGCTCGCCCGTAGGGCCAGGACGTTATTAAACGCGCAGGTGCCTTTGACATGCGCGCCACGATGGCTCTCCGGCTCCTGACCGAAAAACCTCGCGAACGGGTTTAACATACTGTAATAGAGGCCACCGCCGGCTGTCGCGCTGCGGCATGCGGCGGCCGTGCTGTCGGCGGCCAGCACCAACAGGAGAGCCAGGCTAACGGTGACGGCTTTGGGCATGATCCATCCTTAGAATGTGTTTGTTTTTCTCCAGCAATACACTATAGCAACGCCATAGCAACGCCACCCCCACCAAACCCAATATCACCCCGTCCCACGGGTACGAGTTTTACCCGGCTTACCGTGTTTCTCCAAAAACTCGATAACCATACCGGCGATGTCTTTACCGGTGGCTTCCTCAATGCCCTGCAATCCAGGCGAGGAGTTTACTTCTAAGACAACCGGTCCGTGGTTGGAGCGCATTAAATCGACCCCGGCGAGGTTGAGCCCCATAATGCGTGCCGCGCGCACCGCCGTGGAGCGCTCTTCCGGCGTGATGCGAATCGGCTTGGCATGCCCGCCTCGGTGCAAGTTGGAACGAAACTCCCCGTCTTTAGCCTGCCGCATCATGGAGGCAACCACTTTATCGCCGATCACCAAGCAGCGAATATCGGCGCCGCGTGCTTCCGAAATAAATTCCTGAGTTAGGAAGTAGGCCCGCAAGCCGCGGAATGCATCGATAACGCTCTCCGCCGCTTTGTCGGTTTCGGCGAGCACCACGCCTTTGCCTTGAGTGCCTTCCAAAAGCTTGACGACGAGCGGCGCACCGCCGACTAATTGAATCAAATCTTGCGTGTCGTCGGGCGAATAGCCGAAACCGCTTACCGGCAGGCCAATACCTTTGCGCGACAACAACTGTAGCGAACGCAGCTTGTCGCGGGCACGGCTGATTGCCACCGATTCGTTGAGGGAGAAGGTGCCCATCATTTCAAACTGGCGTACGACAGCGGTGCCGTAAAAGGTAATCGATGCGCCGATGCGCGGAATGATGGCATCGACCGGAGGCAGCGTTTCCCCTTTGTAATGTACGCTGGGTCGATGCGAGCTAATGTTCATATAACAGCGCAGCGGATCGATGACCCGGATCTGATGGCCCCGCTTTTCGCCGGCTTCCACCAGGCGACTCGTCGAGTAAAGTTTGCGATTGCGGGACAATACCAAAATGCTGAGCGGACGCTTGGTGGTACTCATGTGCGTGATGCCTTCGACGTAGAAATAACGAGTGCCTGAGCGTCAGGCTTGTCGGCTAAATGGGAGGCCGTAGGATCGACTAAGATGCGCTCGTGCATGGCGCGACGCCCGAGCAGCATGCGAAATCCCATGGTGCCGCGATTGGTTAGCGTCAATTCGATCGGCCACTGCTGACCGCCAAGCCACAGCGGCGTCCGTATGACAATCCGTTTTTCTCGTTGTCCATTCGAGCTGGTGACCGCACGTTCATCGATCACGTCGGCTACGCAGCGAAGCGTCACATCGGTTCTTCGCTGCAAAGGATGGACTTCGAAGCGCACTTGGTCGCGACCGTCGGCGCGGAAACGCTGGATATGAATCGCGTGCAGCGCCGAGGTGCTGGCGCCGGTGTCGACCTTGGCCTTGATAGCTCGGATCCCGAGTTCCGGCAAGGCGGCCCACTCGCGCCAGCCGACCCAGAGCCGGGGTTGTGCGGATCGTTTCACGGTTGTTTTCGTACCACCCATTTGGTTCGCGCTGTTATCGGCGTCCTTTTAGTACTAATGATCGATCATGGCAAGAGAAATCGTTCCAGGTCCTGCTGTTTCAACCGAAGCGATCCGGCCGCGGCTTTTGTGCGACGAGATGTTGCTGCGCTTGGCGAGGTGGCTGCGGGCCGCGGGGTACGATACGGCATTGGCGGTATCCGGAATGCAGGATCGTGCCGTTTTCGGCAAGTCGTTGCCGAGGAGCGCTACTTGATCACGCGCGACCGCGGCTTTCTCGAGCGGCGGGATGCCGAGCGCTGGGTTGTGCTGCTGGAAACGCAGGCGCTGGACGACCAAGCTCGCCTGCTACGCGAGCGGCTAGGTATCAACTGGTTGCGGGCACCGTTTAGTCGCTGCCTGGTGTGTAATTGCCGCTTACATACCGTCTTGGGACGGCAAGGGGATCTACGCTATTGCTGTCGTTGCCAAAAGCTGTACTGGGAAGGCAGTCATGTCCGTCGCATGCGGTGTCGGCTTAAACAATGGCAATTATGCCCTCTCTCCTGAACGCGTCACTATATCTATATGCATTGTGTCTCCTTTAGATTGCATAATCGCAGTTTTTGCGTAAACCGTTTATAATTTACCGCTTTTCACCGAGGGAAACGCTAGGGCGTCTTCCAAACGGGAAGGACACTGTTCTCCATGTGTTTGCCTGCCGTCGTCGCGGCGGGCGAATCCATCGAGAACAGATTCAAATCCTATTGGTACCTAATTTAAGAGGGAGCCGCATGTTCTCTAACGATATGAAAATCGCCTCGTTCGATCCCGAACTCGCGCAGGCTATGGCGGATGAGAATCGTCGTCAGGAAGACCACATCGAATTAATCGCCTCCGAGAACTATGCCAGCCCCCGGGTGTTGGAAGCGCAAGGCAGCGTGTTGACCAACAAATATGCCGAAGGCTATCCCGGCAAGCGTTATTACGGCGGTTGCGAATTCGTCGACATTGCCGAGCAACTGGCTATCGACCGGGCGAAAGAACTCTTCGGCGCGGATTACGCTAACGTGCAGCCGCATTCCGGCTCGCAGGCGAACGCCGCCGTTTACTTTGCGCTGCTACAGCCGGGCGACACCGTACTGGGTATGAGCTTGGATCACGGCGGGCATTTAACCCACGGCGCCAAAGTTAATTTCTCCGGTAAGTTTTTTAACGCAGTGCAGTACGGCATCAAGGCCGACACCGGCGAGATCGACTACGAGCAGGTCGAACAGCTGGCTAAAGAGCACAAGCCGAAGATGATTGTGGCCGGCTTCTCGGCGTATTCGAAAGTTGTCGACTGGCAGCGTTTCCGCGAGATCGCCGACAGCGTCGGAGCTTACCTCATGGTCGACATGGCGCACGTGGCGGGGCTTGTCGCCGCCGGCGTATACCCGAACCCGACCCAGATTGCCGACGTCACCACCTCGACCACCCATAAAACCCTGCGCGGGCCTCGGGGCGGTATTATTCTCGCCAAGAGTAACCCCGAGATCGAGAAAAAACTCAACTCGCTGGTGTTCCCAGGCACCCAGGGCGGGCCGTTGATGCATGTTATCGCCGCTAAGGCCGTCGCATTCAAAGAAGCCTTGCAACCGGAGTTCAAGGAATACCAGCAGCAGGTTGTCGCCAACGCCCGCGCAATGGCATCCGTGATTATGGAGCGGGGTTACAGCGTCGTCTCCGGCGGTACCGACAACCACCTGTTCCTGATCGATCTGATCGACAAGGGGCTGACGGGCAAAGCCGCCGATGCCGCGCTCGGCGCTGCCAACATCACGGTTAACAAAAACGCCGTGCCGAACGACCCGCAGTCGCCGTTCGTCACCAGCGGCTTGCGGCTTGGTACGCCGGCGATCACCAGCCGCGGTTTCAAAGAGGCCGAGGCGCGCGAGCTGGCCGGCTGGATCTGCGATGTGCTCGATAACATCGACTCGCAGGAGACCATCGAGAAGGTCAAAGGCCAGGTGCTGGAGATCTGCAAGCGTTTCCCGGTTTACGAGTGGAATCGCGCTTAATTGGCGTTGACTAGATAAACGAGGAGTAACACCGCGATGCGTTGTCCGTTTTGTCATGCACAGGACACGCGGGTGATCGACTCCCGCCTTGCCAGTGAAGGCGATCAAGTTCGCCGTAGGCGCGAGTGCGGCGCCTGCGGCGAACGGTTTACAACCTACGAAAACGCCGAGCTGATCATGCCGCGTCTTGTCAAAAGCGACGGGACGCGGGAGCCGTTCGACGAGCGTAAACTCCGGACCGGTATGTTACGGGCGTTAGAGAAACGTCCGGTCGCGACCGAGGCGGTCGAGGCCGCTATTAACCGGATTAAAAAACGTTTGCAGGCGAGCGGCGAGCGCGAAGTGCCATCGCGTCAGCTGGGCGAGTGGGTCATGGATGAATTGCGGGAGCTGGATCAGGTCGCCTATGTGCGGTTTGCTTCTGTTTATCGTAGCTTCGAAGATGTCAGTGCGTTCCGGGAAGTGATTGAAGGCTTAGAGAAGCCTAGCAACACGGATAAACCGGATAACGGCTAGACGGTCGCCTGTCCGACTAGCCGTTTTTCTATAACCGAACCGACGAGTCCTCATGTCTGCGTTTTCCGCCGACGACCATCGTTACATGGCCCAGGCGCTGGCGCTTGCCGAGCGTGGCCGAATGACTACCCAGCCCAATCCGCGGGTGGGCTGCGTGATTGTGCGTGAAGGGAAGGTGGTCGGTAGCGGCTGGCACCGGATAGCCGGCGGAGCGCATGCCGAGGTTTATGCGCTCCGCGAGGCGGGCGCCGATGCGAAAGGTGCTACCGCGTATGTTACCTTGGAGCCGTGTTCGCACCACGGTAGAACTCCCCCTTGTTGCGATGCATTGATCGAGGCCGGTGTCGGGCGTGTTGTCGCAGCAATGGAAGACCCTAACCCGCGGGTTGCAGGCAGCGGGCTGGAACGTCTACGCGCGGCCGGTATCGAAACCGCCGTCGGTTTGCTAAAAACCGAGGCGGAAGCGCTAAATGGGGGGTTTGCGAAAAGAATGCGGTCGGGGCAGCCGCGGGTTTTGCTCAAGCTCGCTACCAGTCTCGACGGGCGGACCGCCATGGCCAGCGGCGAGAGCAAGTGGATTACCAGCCCGGCCGCTCGCCGCGATGTGCACCGGTTGCGAGCCGAGGCCGGGGCAATGCTGACCGGGATCGGGACGGTACTGGCCGACGACCCTTCGCTCACCGTGCGCGAATTTCCGCTACCGCCCCCGCGCGAGCAACAACCGCTACGGGTGGTTGTGGATAGCGATCTGCGGATGAGCCCGGAGGCCGCCATGCTGCGCTTGCCGGGGCAAACGCTGATTGTTTGCGGTAATGCCGACGAACCTCGTCGATTGGCTTTGCGCGAAGCCGGTGCCGAGGTCGTGGCCTTGCCTGACGATAGCGGTCGTGTCGACCTACGGCGATTGATGTCGCATTTGGCCGAGCGCGAGATCAACGATGTGATGGTCGAAGCCGGGCCCACGCTGGGCGGTGCGCTTGTGCAAGCGGGCCTGGTCGACGAGTTGGTGATTTATCAGGCGCTGCACCTGATGGGGCATGAGGGGCGTCCGCTGCTTGCCTTATCAGGGCTGACCTCGATGGCACAGCGCGTTCCGCTCGCGCTTATCGACGTGAAGCAAATCGGCCCGGACCTTCGCGTTCGGGTGCAATGTCCGGCGGCGCCGACCGGTGCCGACGAGGAGGGTTGAAGATGTTTACCGGAATCGTTCAGGCGGTGGGCACATTGCGGCGGCGCGAGCCGCGCGGCGGCGACATACGGTTGGAGATCGCAACCGGCGAATTGGATCTGACTCGCGCGGCGATCGGCGATAGCATCGCCGTGAACGGCGTTTGTTTGACCGCAGTGAGCCTGGAGTCGCAGGCGTTTGCCGCCGACGTTTCCGGCGAGACCCTAGCGCGTACCAGTTTGGGGAATCTCTCGGTTGGCGATCGTCTGAACCTGGAAACCGCGTTGACGCTTTCCACGCCGTTGGGCGGCCATTTGGTTAGCGGTCACGTCGATGGCTTAGGCGAGATCGTCGAGCGGAGTCCCGATGCACGTTCCGAACGGTTTCGATTACGCGCACCGGATAGCCTGGCGCGCTATATTGCCGAAAAGGGGTCGATTTGCATTGATGGCGTGAGCCTGACGGTTAACCGCGTCGAGGGCGCCGAGTTCGAAATCAACATCGTTCCGCATACCCTTGCCGCGACCACCATCGGAGAGTTCCGCCCCGGCCGCAAGGTTAATCTGGAAGTCGATCTCGTTGCACGCTATCTGGAACGCCTGCTCTTGGGCGAGCGGGCTGCGGAGCCTGCCGGCGGCGGGCTAACTCGCGAATTTCTCGAACAAAACGGATTCGGTGCTCGGCGCTGACGTGCCGCTCACCATCCGGCAGCGGAAACCGGTACACTTCGCCGGTCAATGATTATGGACGTTGGAGTCCCGCAGTATGCCTCTTAATACGATTGAAGAAATTATCGAAGATCTGCGCCAGGGCAAAATGGTCGTCATCATGGACGACGAGGATCGCGAGAACGAAGGCGATCTAGTGATGGCCGCCAGTATGATTAGGCCGGACGACATCAACTTCATGGCGCGCTACGGGCGTGGGCTGATTTGCCTGACCTTAACCAAGGAGCGCAGCGAGCGCCTGCGCTTGCCGCTGATGGTGAACGACACCGACCGCAAACAGTCGACCAACTTTACGGTGTCCATCGAAGCCGCACAGGGCGTGACGACCGGGATCTCCGCCGCCGATCGCGCACGTACCGTGCAGGTGGCCGTCGCACCGAATGCCGGGCCGGAAGATCTAACCCAACCGGGGCACATTTTCCCGTTGATTGCACAGCCCGGCGGCGTGCTGACCCGCGCCGGCCATACCGAAGCCGGCTGCGATTTGGCGCGTTTGGCAGGGTTTGAGCCGTCCTCCGTGATCGTCGAAATCCTCAACGAAGACGGAACCATGGCGCGCCGCGACGATCTCATCGAGTTCGCTCGCGAGCATAACCTGAAAATCGGCACCGTGGCCGATCTGATCGCCTACCGGATTCGTAACGAGCGAACGGTCGAGCGGGTCGCCGAGTGCGAACTGCCGACCGAGTTCGGTCATTTCCACATGTACGCATACCAAGACAACGTCGATAATGCCGTGCATTTCGCGCTGGTGCGCGGCAAAGTCTCGCCCGACGAGCCTGCTTTAGTGCGGGTTCATATCCAGAATACCCTCTCGGACGTTTTCGCCAGTGTCGGGCCGCAATGCGGTTGGCCTTTGCGCGCCGCCATGAAACAGGTGGCGGACGCCGACGAAGGTATTGTGGTCGTGCTGCGTAAGCAGGACGACGTCAACGACACATTAGCTAGAATGCGGGCCTACCAGTTTCAGGCCGGTCATGGCGATAAGGTCGATATGCAGGCGCAGCAAAGCAGCGACCTACGCACCTACGGCCTGGGAGCGCAGATTCTATCCGATCTCGGGGTACGCCAGATGCGCGTACTAAGTTTGCCGAAACGGATGCATGCCTTGTCCGGTTTCGGCATGGAAGTCGTCGAATACGTCGACCCGGACAAAAGCTGAGGCCGGCCCAGATAGTCTTCGTCAACTAAGAAAGCCCGGGAATGTAAACGGCATTTTCGGCTTCCCTGCAACGGAAGAGTTTAAATGAAAACGTTTGAAGGTGATTTCACCAGCGGTCAAGGCCGATACAGCATTGTCGTCGGACGCTTTAACAGCTTCGTCGTTGAAAGCCTGTTGGAGGGCGCGCTCGATACCCTGCGTCGTCATGGTGTGGCCGACGAACAGATCGAGGTGGTGCGTTGTCCCGGTGCGTTCGAGATCCCGCTTGTCGTTAACCGCTTAGCGGCGAGCAAGCGCTACGATGCGATCATCGCGTTAGGGGCCGTCATCCGTGGGGGAACGCCTCACTTCGACTACGTCGCCGGCGAGTGCACTAAAGGTATTGCGCAAGCGATGATGACTCATGACGTGCCCGTGGCCTTTGGCGTGCTTACCGTCGACACCATTGAACAAGCCATCGAGCGGGCCGGAACCAAAGCGGGTAACAAGGGAGCCGAAGCGGCTCTTTCGGCCGTAGAGATGGTGAGCTTGTTGCGGAAACTCGACTAATGGCGGCACCCAAGGACAAGCGCAACGAAGCTTTGCGACAACGCACACGCGCCCGGCGCCGTGCGTTGCAGGCCTTGTATCAATGGCAGATGGCGGGGCAGGATCTGTCCGCTATCGAAGCGCAGTTCAACGACGAGATGGACATGGGGCAGGTCGACGTCGAGCTGTTTAAGCAGTTGTTGCACGGCGTACCGACTCAGCTCAACCTTATCGACGAGCAGCTGAGTCCGTTCCTCGATCGGCCTATTAACGAGCTTGACCCGATCGAACGCGCCGTTTTGCGTATGGGGACTTACGAGCTCAACGAGCGTTTGGAAGTTCCGCTGCGGGTCGTCATCAACGAAGCGGTAGAGTTGGCAAAGCAATTCGGCGCCGAACAGAGTCATCGTTACGTTAATGGTGTGCTCGATAAAGTCGCGCGTCAGAATCCATTCCGTGCCGCTGAGCTTAAGAAGTGAGATCATGCAGCCGCGCGCGACGCGGCTGCTTTGCAATCATGGCGAGGTGATGTATGCCCTTGTCGCCGGCAGCTCCCCGCGAGCCGATACACACGCGCGACATTCAGGTGAAGGGATATCGCCGCCAGGATGGACTCTGGGATATCGAAGCGTATTTAACGGACCGCAAGAGCTACGAGCATGGTAATCGGTGGCGCGGCACCTTGGCGGTGGGCGAGCCCGTACACGACATGGCGATGCGCGTTACCATCGACGACAACTACCAAATACACGCCGTCGAAGCGACGCTTGACGCCCACCCGTTTCCCAGCTGTCCGCACGCTGCGGCGAGCTTTTCCGGCTTGGTCGGTTTGCGAATCGGCCCCGGTTGGCTACGGCAGGCACGGCGCTTCGTCGGCGGAGCGCTCGGCTGTACTCACCTGGTGGAGCTATTAGGGCCTATTGGTACCGCTGCGTTTCAAACGCTCGCACCGTTAAAGGAAAGCGAGCCCGAAGGCAGGCAGGCGCTTGTCGACCGGGTGGTCGGCTCCTGCCACGGATTACGTGCGGACGGGGAAGCGGTACGCGAATTGTATCCAGAGGCTTATCGAGGGAGCTGATGTGGCGGGGGCGGAGTTCGAGCTGATCGAGCGTTTCTTTTCAGCGCAGGGGGCGATGCGCGACGACGTGCTGTTGGGCGTCGGCGATGACGCGGCCTTATTGGACGTCGGGACGACAGAAGCCTTAGTACTTTGCACCGACACCTTGGTCGGCGATGTGCATTTCCCGGCCGATGCGCCGGCCAGCAGCGTCGGCCATAAAGCGCTTGCCGTCAATTTAAGCGACATCGCCGCGATGGGCGCGCGTCCGGCCTGGGCGTTGCTGTCGCTCACCTTGCCGGACCCGATGACGGATTGGGTGGCCGATTTCAGCACCGGTTTAAGTGTGTTGGCCGAGCGCTTCGGGGTCGCGCTGGTGGGCGGCGATACGTGCCAAGGGCCGCTTAGCATCACGGTGCAAGTGGCAGGCTGGGTGAAGCCGGAGCAGGCACTACGACGGGACGGCGCCCGGTGCGGCGACGACGTCTATATCAGCGGCAATCTGGGCGATGCGGCCGCCGGATTGCAATGTTGGCGCGCGGCAGCCGAAACCGAGCCCGATGCAGATGCCTTGCAGTTGATCGAGCGCTTGCACCGCCCGCAGCCGCGGGTTGCCTTAGGGCAGGCATTATGCGGTATCGCCGGCGCGGCGGTGGATATCTCCGACGGCTTGTGCGCCGACCTTGGGCATATTCTAACGCGTAGCCGGGTCGGCGCGCCTTGGAGGTTGCGGCCTTGCCTTTGTCTTCCGCTTTACGGGCAACGTCCTCGGAAACCGAACGCCTGCATTATGCGCTTAACGGCGGCGACGATTACGAACTGTGCTTTACCGCTCCGCCGGATGCGGCAGCTCGGATTGCCGCGATCGGCGCAGAATTACAGGTGCCGGTCACGCGGATCGGTCGTATAGAGGCGGAGCCCGGCTTACGACTCGAATTGGCGGAAGGCGCCATCGAAGTCGCGCAGGCCGGCTACCAGCATTTCGGAGAAGATGTGTGAAAGTCAGTACCGCCAGCTTTAAACTGCGCAATCCCGTTCATTTTCTCGCCTTAGGGTTCGGCTCCGGTTTGGCCCCCAAAGCCCCGGGTACCTTCGGAACCCTGGCTGGGATTCCGATCTTTCTCGTCCTGGCGCAGTTTTCCTTGCCGGTGTATCTTGCGGTAACGGCGCTATTCTTCGTCGTCGGCATTGCCATTTGCGGGGTGGCGGCGCGCGATGCAGGGGTGCATGATCATCCCGCCATCGTATGGGACGAAGTGGTCGGTTTTCTCATTACGATGATCGCCGTGCCGGCTGGCTGGGGTTGGGTGATACTAGGTTTTTGCTTGTTTCGTTTATTCGATATCCTCAAGCCATGGCCGATTCGCTTGCTGGATCGCTACGTCGGCGGCGGCTTCGGCATCATGATCGACGACGTATTGGCCGGCATTTTCGCGTTAGCCGTCCTGCAGCTGTTGTTGTACTGGCTATAGCGGGAGCACTCCGCCGCTTTCGCGGGACGCTCGGTTATTGCCGCATGTGCTGGCTATTGGCGACTTCGTCATAGCCATTGTTCATATACGCCGCCCAATATTGCGCTTCGGTTTTATCGGGGTGGCGCTCGGCGATCAGTTCGGCTTTCTGCGCCAGCGTATGGAGCGCATGCGCTTTTTCTTCGCTGCTGGCGGGGGCGCTGACCACGGCTTGCCATTCGCTTTGGAGGCGGGCGAGATCCTGCTCCAGTTGTTCCTCCGCCGCCAGGCCGGCAAGCATACTAAAGCCGAAGAGCGCAACGAAGAACTTGGTTAGCCATTTTTGCATAAGGTCTTACCTCTGGTTTCCTGAAGGAAACGCCAAATACGTTCCCAGAACCTCTGCGAAGCCTTATTCAAAAGCAGGGACAAGGCGAAAATTCCGAGGAACGATTATTAAATTGTGACCGTCGGCACAAAAAATGGTTCCCACTGCCATAGCAGATCGACGGGACATTAGAAGTCTGTGAGGAGTATGCGGATGAAGGCGAAGTTAGGCGCTTGGGTTTTAGTAGCATTGCTCGCGCTGGCCTTGATTTATTGGGCGGCGCAAAGTGTGATGGAGCGCCGCTTCGAGCGCGAAGTCCAAGCTTTTGTGGCCGATTTGCCGCCGGAGTGGCAGGTTGAATACGAGGATGTCAGCGTCAGTTTATGGCGCCGCGACGCCACTATCCATCGGCTGCACGTCCGCGCGCTGTCGCAGCCGGTCTTTACCGCCGAGCGGCTGGACTTTGTTAGCTTTGACCGCCGCAATACGCCGCCGCGCTACCTACATGCCCGTCTGCTAGGCGTTGAGCAGGATCTTTCCGAGCTGCACAACGAGCAGGCCGAGCTATTGCAAAGCTTAGGTTACGACCGCCTGCTCGGCGATTACGAATTCGAATACCGATATCGCGAAGACGAGCAGCGGCTAGACATCCGCGAGCTGAGCGCGCATTTGCGAGATATCGGCCGCATGAGCGCGAGCCTGCGCTTGGACGGCGTCGATTTGACCGATCTGGTCCTGATGCCGCAGGAGCAAATGTTCTTCGTCAGTATCGTCGATTTCTCGCTGAGCTATCGGGACGAGTCTTTCCTATCGAAAGTGATCGCACAAGTCGCCACGGAGCAGGGTTTGTCCGAAGAAGCGGTTATCCAAGGTTTCCTGCTGCGTTTAGATGCAGAGTTCGGCCACCCAGACGAGCCCTTCTACCAAGAGTTCCAGGCGCAGTTAGGTGCGTTTTTGCAAGAGCCCAACACCCTCACGCTACGTGCCCAGCCGGAGCAGCCGGTTTCTGTCATAGATGCGGTGGCCTACGGCATGGTGCGGCCCGGCGAACTGCCGCAATTGCTCAATCTCAGTATCGAGGCTGATTGACGCCGGGCGGCGTACGCGGGAACGAGAAAAGCCGCTGCGTTAAAACGTTAATAAGTTATGTAATAACATTGCGAATGTAACGTTATATGGTAGCATCTTCCTCCTGTTCGGCAGGGTGCGGCCGGCGCGTGTCGTGCCGGCCCCATGATCATCAGGGGGTTATTGTGAAAAAGAAACAATTCGGAGTGCTGGCAACGGTAGCGCTGGTCACCGCGTGGGGAAGCCAGAGCGTTGCGTTAGCGCAAGTTGGCGAACAACCGCGGGGCACAAACGCCCAAGCGCCGGCTAGTGCACAACACCGCGACCCGCTCGATAGCCCTGGCTTGCGCCCGCGCGGCCTGAACACGGGACAAGTCGGTGCCGGCACCTTATTCAACCCGGAAATTTCGGTAATTCTGGACGGCGTTTTCTACTGGGACGACGAAGACGGCGACATTCCCACCCCAGCCGGTTTCGGCGGCGGCCATCACCACCACGGTCACGGCCACGATCATGCACACGGCGAGCTGGATCAGGGCTTTAACCTGCGGGAGACGGAAATCGTCTTCGCCGCCGCTATCGACAACTACCTCGACGCCGTCGTTACCCTGGCCATCGAAGGCGATTCCGGCATCGAAGTCGAAGAGGCCTATGCCGTCACGCGCGCCTTACCGGCCGGATTCCAGATGAAATTCGGTAAATTCCTCAGCGATGTCGGCTACATCAACAAACAGCATCCACATGATTGGGATTTCGTCGACCGTCCGCTCATGAACGAACTGCTCTTCGGCGACCACGGCTTGCAGGAGAAGGGCGTACAGGTTTCCTGGGTGCCGGCGACGCCGTTTTATACTCGATTAGGCGTAGAGGTGCTTCAGGGCGAGACTTCGGGGGTTGCTAATTATGTCGGTTCCGGCCGCCATGAGATTGTTGGCTACGCCGAAGGCACCGGGGGAACACCTGATCGCCTTCGGTGGCGGACCAACTACGGCCTGGATGATGTAGACGGCCCCCGGTTGTTCACGGGCTTTGCTAAATTCGCGCCTGACTTAGGTTATGAGCATGCTTTGCAGGTAGGTGTCTTTGGCGGCTATGCACGTAGCTTCCAGGACGTAGAAACCCATAGCAGTGGTCGTGTGGAAGCGTGGGATGGCGATGGTTGGTTTGCCGGAACCGATTGGGTCTACCGCTACGATGCAGGCAGAAGCTATGGGCATGGCGACTGGCGCCTGCAAGCGGAGTACATGTATCGCCGCTTGAGCTTGGATTATTTTGAGGGTGTGCCTGGAGAGG
The DNA here is from genome assembly GCF_003399765.1 of Alkalilimnicola ehrlichii. Taxonomy (GTDB): domain Bacteria; phylum Pseudomonadota; class Gammaproteobacteria; order Nitrococcales; family AK92; genus AK92. The sequence goes on from NZ_NFZV01000018.1 coordinate 79,098, forward strand.
TGGGCAGCACGACAAGCCCCGAGTTCCAGAACCGGGAGACCCGAAAAAATGACGGTCTCTACATTCAGGCTGTGTATGGCTTTGCACCAAGGTGGAGTGCGGGCTTGCGGTATGACGTTGTTGGTCTAACTAACAATGACGGTTATGACAGCTTCGACGAATCCCACCGCTATTCCGCCAATGTCACCTTCACCGCGACCGAATTCTCCCGCTTCCGTTTGCAGGTGAATCACGGCCGCTATGAAGAAGACGACGACCACGGCCACGGCGATTTCACCCAGGTCATGTTGCAGTACAACTTGAGTCTTGGCGCCCACGGCGCGCACTCGTTCTAATCGCTGCCTTACCAGCGCCCCGGCAAGCCGCCCTAAGGAGGCTTTGCCGGAGGCGCCTCGCTTTCGCCACGTTCAACTCCGCATGGAGGAGACCGCATGAAACGATTGCTTCTCGCTTTGCTATTACTCATCGTGTCCGGTGCTGCGCAGGCGGCGCTGAACGTTGTCGCCACAACGCCCAACATGGGCATGCTGGCTCGCACCGTGGCCGGCGAGCATGCCGATGTCCGGATATTAGCGCCTGCCGATCGCGATGCTCACTACCTGCAAGTGCGGCCGAACATGATGGCGGCCTTGCGGCGCGCCGACCTGGTCGTTTCCGTCGGTGCGGAGCTGGAAATCGGCTGGCTGCCGCCGGCCATACAAGGCGCGCATAATCCGCGCATCCAGCCCGGTCAGCGCGGCTATTTCGAAGCCGCGGCCCAGGTCGACCTGATGGACGCTCACGGCGTTGCCGATCGATCGCTTGGCGACGTGCATCCGGCGGGTAATCCGCATATCTATTTTGATCCGGTGCGGATGGCGGAAGCGGGCGAGGCCTTGGCCGAACGCCTGGCATCCATGGACGAGGCTAACGCCGACGCTTACCGAGCCAATGCGCGAGCATCGCCGAACAGGTGCGAGAACATATGCCCGCGTGGGAAGCTCAGCTTGAAGGCGCGGCAGGGGCCGTGCTGTATCATAAGGACGCCGATTATCTGATGGCGCGTTTCGACGTGCCGGTTCTTGGGTATATCGAACCGATTCCCGGCGTGCCGCCGACGGCAAGTCATTTACGGGACTTGGTGCGGCAGTTGAGTAACCGCTCCGGTGTCATCGTGCACTTGGTCTATCAACCGGAAAACGGGCCGGAGTTTTTGTCGAACGAGTTGGGTTGGCCGGTGTTCCGCCTACCGAGCAATGTCGCGCTCGATGCAACGGCAGAAGATTATTTTGCATTAATCTCGCAATGGACGGATGCTATCGGCCAAACCCGGTCCGAGTGAGAACGATTTGGTGTTACTGAAAGTGGAAGGGCTGGTCGCCGGCTATGCAGAGCCGGTGGTCGGCCCCTTCTCGTTTACCGTAGGCGAGAACGAAATAGTCGGCCTGGCGGGGCCGAACGGGAGCGGCAAGTCCACCTTGCTACGTGCTCTGGTCGGTGCTGCCCGCCGTTTTCGCGGCTCTATCGAGCGGGCGGCGTCGTTGCAACTCGCTTACCAGAGTCAGCATGGCAATCGGCCGGAAGAACTGCCGCTGAAAGCCCGCGAGCTGGTGCGCTTAATGGACGGCGACGCCGCCGCCTTACCGCCGCGTTTGCAGGCGTTGAGCGACGTGCGCCTGGACCGCCTGAGCGGCGGGCAGAGGCAGTTATTCTACGTCTGGGCGGCTCTGAGTAATCCGGCGCCGCTGGTGTTGCTCGATGAGCCGACCAATAACCTCGACCCGAAGGGGGTCGCGCTACTGGAGCAGCGTTTGTTAGACCTTGAGCCGGGGCGAGCGGCCGTTGTGGTCAGTCACGAGAGCGAGTTTTACGGCGAGTATGTAGCCGAGTGATTGAGTTGGCCGATGAATCTTGATCTGCTTTTCGATCCGTTATTCCGCGTTCCTTTCTTTACCGGCTTGTTGCTCGCGGCGCTGTTGCCGATCCTCGGTTTATATTTGCGCTTACGCGGCGAGTGGTTAGCGGCCTTGGGCTATGCCCATATCGCCGGGGCCGGCGGTGTATTGGCCCCGTTAGTAGGGGTGCCTATTATCGCCGGAGCCTTGGGCGGCGGCGCCCTGGTCGCCTTAGCGAAAGGGCTTTTGCGGCGTAAGGGCAACGATACGTATGCCTTGTTTATCCTGATCGGTTGGAGTGTGATGCTGCTGGGTGCCGCCTACAGTCACCACGCGCAGCTGATCGGTCAGGCATTGATTGACGGGCAGTTGTACTTTATCGGCAGCCAACACTTGTTGACCGCACTGGTTTTGGGTGGGTTGGTTGTGTTCGGTTTGCCTTTCTTATCGCGCCTTCTGTTACGGGAGCACCTTTTCCCCTGGCACGACCGCGCCAATGGTCGGCCGGTGCGGCTGCAAAGCGTCGCCTTCGACTTGCTGGCAGCGGTAACGATCGGTTTGGCGGCGACGGCCATGGGTGTGATGGCGGCTTTCGCCGTCCTGTTCGTGCCGGCCTGGATTGCGTTCGCCCTGGCGCCGGGTTGGCGCTGGGCGCTGCTACTGGCGGCGACGATGTCGATCGTTGCGTATTTACTCGGTTTCGTGGCGGCAGTCTTGTTCGACCTGCCTTTCGGCCCGGCCTTGGTGGCGGTGTTGGTGTTATTTACCCCGTTGCGCTTGCTGGTGCGTCCGCCGGCCGGACGCGTCTAGTACGCCTTCGCGGCACCGCCGTTCCCAAGGGCTTATTTATAGCTGCCGGAAGTATTCGATTAGCGCTGCTTCGTTAATCTGCAAGACTCCCTCGTCGTTCTTGCGGCAGGCCTTCCCAGTGCCGGCGACCGGTTGGCAAAGCTCATGCCTTAAGGCCTCAAGGTCTTTGCGTAAACGCGTCTCATGTTCGGCGGCGAGCATCTGTAGCAGAACCTCGACCTGATCGTTCAGGGCCTGCAATAGCGCTTGGTGGGCGGTTAGCGCCTCCGCGTCCGGCATTAGAACGGGGCAAGGCCAACAATCCTTTGCCGGGTCCGGCCCATCGCAACGCTGGCGGATATCGTCGCTGCGACAGGCGCCGACGGTGAGTACCGGCGAATGCTGCGCTGCTTCCCGAAACAAACGGTAAAATTCGCGTTCGCTATCGCAACTGTCCGTTGTTTTTACCCGAATGCGAAGCGGCTCGGCAGCGGTGATGGGGTGGCCGCCGTCATAGAACTGCACGTCCTTGCGGTCGCTCAGTCGGTGCCACTGGATGTCGGTCTCGTGGGGCGTAGCCAGACAGCTTCCAGTTGTTTTCTCGCCGGCCAGATAGGCCGCCGCTTCCAGCGCGCAGGCCGTCGCCTGCGCCTGGCGCGGCGTCAGCTCCGGTAGCGGTGCCGGTTCGCAAGCCGCATCGTGATAGCGCTCGACCCAGTGCTGCACCTCATCCGGCACCAATACGGCAAAACTCGACAGCGCTTGAATTAGGCTCAGCAGCCCGTAATAAAAGCAGGCTTCCTTCTGATAACGATCCATCTCCCCGAGTCGGCTGCGGCGGCACTGCAACTGGGCGGACGCGCTGTAGCGCCGCAGGATCTCGACATGATATTGCTGAGCGTACAGAAGGTGTGTGAGGCTATCCCATTCGGGCTCGAAGTCTTCGAACAGCGCGAGTAGGCGTCGGGCATCCGGCTTTTGATCCGGTAAATCCGTATGGCGGAGGATCTTGTCGATCAAGTCGGGCACATCGAAACCGGCTTTGCCGGTGTGCGCGGCAGCATAATTAAGCGCCCGTTGCGAAGGCGTATAGGCAGCCTCGCAACTCCGGCTATCCAGCAGGCGCAGCGCGCGCTCCCATTGGCCCTGGCTGAGCGCGAGGTTGACGTCATGCCGGCAGGCCTCGGGCGAATCTTTGTCGGTCAGACAACCGCTAAGCGGTAGCGCAAAGCACAAGATCACGATAATGAGCGTGCGTTCCATGCTCGCGTCCTGTTCTTGTTGTCGAGGGATAAGCAACACGAAGGGCGAGGCGCGGAACGCGCTTCGCCAGCTAGATATGGGGGGCTCAAGCTTCGGGGGACAAGATGAGGAAGGAGGGCGGCCGCGGTTGCCGAGCCGCCCTAGGCGTTGGCGATTGCGCCGTTAGCGCTTGTCTTCGTGGGCGAAAACCGGCAGGGAGAGATTCCAGCGAATAGCGGCAAGACGCAAGCCGAGCACCGCGCCTATGGCGATCCAGGTCGCTACGGCCTGGGCCGGAAACAGGTGATTGAGCGTTACGAATATAATCGCGCCGAATAAGCTCGCGGTGGCGTAAATTTCTTGCCGCAGGACAAGCGGCACTTCGCCGCAAAGCACATCGCGCACCATACCGCCGACAACGCCGGTCATCACGCCCATCATCACTGCGATTTCCGCATTGACGCCGAGGCTCAAGGCCTTTTGGGCGCCGATGACGGTGAAGGTGGCCAGCCCGACGGCATCGGCAATCGGCAGCAGATTCTGCGGTAGTCGTCCCCAACGCGCCCAGGCCACGGTCAGTAGCGCAGCCAGCGCCGCGACCATGATGTACGCGGTGTCGGTAATCCAAAACACCGGGGTGGCGCCCAGAATGCTATCGCGCACCGTGCCGCCGCCAAGGGCCGTTACCAGGCCGAGCACCACGACACCGAACAAATCCAGATTTTTACGCCCGGCCGCCAAAGCGCCGGTGACGGCGAAAACCGCTACGCCGAATATGTCGAGCCAGTAAATCATTTCCACGTCCCGAGTCGAACAGGGCCGCTATGATGCAGCGGTTTTAATCAGTTTGGAAGAGGTCAAGAATACTCTGAATGTCGGTGGTTTTTCGTGGTCGCTAAGCGCGCAAATAAAACAACCGTTTTTCCCGCCAATCGCGAGGGCTGCATTTTATTCGGCTGGTCGGCCCCGGTATTATAAGCGGCATGAAAGACCGCGTCGGCCTGTTAAGGCCCTCCCATCTGTTTACGCATCGGCGTTGCCCCAAGCTGGCTTGGTTGTCGCGTTGGCGCCCGGAGCTAGCCGCCGAGCGGCCCCGCGTTATACCGCAGTGGGATCTTCTGGCGGTAGCGCAGGCCGAGCCGGGTGCTAAGCCCGCCGAGTTCCGACGTTGGTTTCGCCACGCCGGGCTGGAGGCGCGGATCGACCGCCTCGCCGCCGGCGTTGTCACCGAATACCGAGCCACGGTACGGCCGAAACCGCAGCATATCAAAGAGCTGGCGGTGAAGGCCTGGATCGTGGCGCAGTCCGGGGAAACGCTGCACACCGTGCGCCTGGCCTACATCAACGCCGATTTCGTTTATCCAGGCAATGGCGATTATCGCGGCTTTTTCGTCGAGCAGGATGTAACGGACGAGGTGCGGGCATGGTGGCCGGCGGTGCCGGATTGGTTGCAGGCGGCAGAGAGCGAGCTGCAAGCCCACGAGCCCGAGGCGAGCACCGGCAGCCATTGTCGGAAACCGGGGCCCTGTGTGTTTCTCGATTACTGCCAAGCGCCGCCGCCGACGGATTATCCGGTGACCGACTTGCGCGCGACGCCGGCGCTGGTTCGCGCCTTGCAGGAAGACGGTTACGAAGACTTACGCGAAGTCCCGGCCCGGCGTTTGCAAAAGCCGCTGCATCGGCGTATCCACCGTGCGGCGGTGAGCGGCGAGCCGCAGTTGGATGCCGCCTTGGTAGAGTTTGCCCGAGCGTTGCCGTACCCGCGGTATTATTTGGACTTCGAAGCCGTTCAGTTCGCTGTTCCGATGTGGCCGCAGACGCGGCCGTTCGAATCCTTGCCGTTTCAATGGGCGTGCCGTATCGAACGCGCCCCGGCGCCGCGCCGGAGCCGGTCGATTTTCTAGACCTAAGCGGCGAGCCGCCGATGCGCGCCTGCGCCCAACATTTACTGGCAGCGTTGGGCGAGGCGGGCCCGGTGCTGGTGTACGGGGATTTTGAGCGACGCATGCTGCACCAGCTAGCGCAGCGCCTGCCGGACCTAAAGCAGCCGTTACGAGCGCTGGCCGAGCGCGTGGTCGACCTTCTGCCCTGGGTGCAACAGCATTATTACCACCGAGATATGCACGGTGCCTGGTCGTTGAAAGCCGTGGTGCCGACGCTGGCGGCGGGCAACACATTAGCACCGGCCGACGAGGTCAGCGAAGGCTTGGGCGCGCAAGTGGCGTACCTGGAGGCAATCGCTGCGACAACGAGTCTGTCGCGGCGGCAGGCCTTGGCAGCGGCACTGAAAAACTACTGCGGACGCGACGTTGACGGCTTAGTAGCGATGGTGCGCTACTTTGCCGATTCGGACCAATAACAAGTTATGACTGACACGAACGGACAACACGATATTGACGATCTGATCAAGCTGTTCGACGACACCTTCCGGGTGCGGGAGAACACCGTGCTGGTGCGGGGCGAGGACGAGCCGATTTATCTGCCTGCCGATGCCCAGCATCCGCAGCACCGGATTATCTTCGCCCACGGCTTTTATGCCAGTGCGCTGCACGAAATCGCGCACTGGTGTATAGCGGGGCGCCAACGGCGTCAGTTAGTCGACTACGGCTATTGGTATCACCCAGACGGTCGGGACGAGGCCGAGCAGGCAGCGTTCGAAAAAGTGGAGGCCAAGCCGCAGGCGGTGGAATGGGCGTTGAGTATCGCCGCCGGCTTTACGTTCAACGTCAGCGTCGACAACCTCTCGGGCGTACCGGTCGACCGCCAGGCCTTCCGCCGCCGAGTCTACGACGAACTTTGCCGCTACTACGCGCGCGGTTTTCCGCCCCGGGCGGAATTGTTTATGCAGCGTTTATCGGCGTACTACGGCACGACCTTCCAATTGCCGCAGGCCGCGTAGGGGGCGAGCGCGTTATCGAGCGGTTTTCTCAGATTCCTGCGAACTAAATGACACTTGGACGGTTTGGCTACTAATTTTTGTTGGGAGTCGAAAAACGCTTAACCGGCCCAACGCTACCGCTCACGCGCCGCGTTTCTTACCGCGGCGCGTGCGCGGCTTGTTGGGCCGCGCGGTCGACGATGCTTACTTTATGCGATAGATCGCACATAACTTGTGGCCATCCGGATCACGCACATAAGCGAGATGCATTGCGCCCAAGTTGCTTTCTCTTAGCCCAGGAGGATCTTCGACCGATTGGCCTCCATGCGCGATCGCTGTGTCATGGAATGTCCGCACTTGCTCTGGAGAGTTGCACTTGAAAGCAATCGTGCCGCCATTTGCAGCCGTCGCCTCTTCGCCATCGATGGGCTCAGTCACACAGAACGTGTTGCCTTCATGCCGATAGAACAGACGCATATGGCCGGAAGGCGCCTTGTGGCGTAGCGGTTCGCCCGCTCCCAGCGTGCCGAGTACAGCGTCATAAAAGCGCTGCGAACGCTCGATATCATTCGACCCGATCATCACGTGATTGAACATATTTTCTCCTCCAAATGTGCATTCAGCTTTGTATGAGAAAGCATCAGCGGTTAACGTTTCTTTGTCCAACAGCGACTAGATACCGCGCTTTTGCTACCGTAACGCCTTGTTTATATAGTTGATTACGAATGCTATAGCGAACTTCCGCGTTCGGGACTCTTACGCCCTGAACGATGCCGCCCACGCTTATTCCTGAATTTCCGCCCGCAAGCGCCCCAGCTCCTGCTCGCACAGCGTTTTGGTTACGTCCAGCAAGCGCTGTACTTTGGGCGCTAGGTAATCGAGGTCTTCTTGAGTAACGTTGAAATCCAGGTGATAGCGGGCGGCGATGTAAGCGTTGTCGAGCAGCTTGAACATATCCCGTTCTAGCTGCGTCGTGTGCGGGAAGATCTCCTTAAACACCGGGCCGTAATCCGACGCTTGGAATCCGAGGTAGTCCAATAGATGCTCGTGCGGGCAATACAGGGTGTGAACCAGGAGGATGCACTTGTAGGCGGCTTCGGTCGCCTGGTTGAGATGAAAAGCCCCCGTGCGGTAATCGGCTTCGTCATAGTCGATCCTATAATGCCGATAAAAGCGCTTTGCTTGCCGAAACCACGAATCGTAATACTCCTGCGCGATCCGCAGCCGATCCTTAACGGGTAAGTCTTTCGGTTCAGTCAGCGGCCCGATGTTGCTGCCCAACAGCACGCGCCCCTCGCGCTTGATGTCGAGGAAAAAATACCGGCCTTCCCGCAGGCTTTGGTTCACGTGACTAAGGCGATGGACGATGGGCCGGACGACGCCGAGAAGTTGTGCGCGTTGCACAGCTCATAGAGCTGCCGCCCCAGCTCTGCGTCCGACTCGGTGGTGCGATCCGATACCGCCACCAGAATATCGTAATCCGAGGCATGCCCCGACCAGCGCTGCGGCGCCAGGTCTTTCTCTTCCTTGTAATCGCCCCGCGCGTAGCTGCCGTAGAGAATCACCAGCTCCGGCTGCACGGTCTTATCGATAAGGTCGGCGATCTGCTCTAGTTCCTGCTGTTTCTCAGCCGGTAGGTGGCTCAGCGACGTGCGCATGTCCTTATGGTCCAAGCGGTGGTGCTCCAGCGGCGGCATACCCTCGCCCTCAGCGTTTTTCGTGGTATGGGGGAAGTATCTGGTAATAGTGCCATAGGCGAGGGGGAAGGCACAGAGCCTAAGGCAAACGTGGCAAGTTGTAAGGTTTTGCTTCCAAGTCAGTGTATTAACGGCGGCTAGTTGAGGTGGGCTATCGAGGAGGGTGTTATGCGGTCCTGCGTTCATTAAGGACATGGCTGTCCCGGTAAGGACATGGCTGTCCCGGTAAGGACATGGCTGTCCCGGTGTCGGTCTCCGGCCCAATGCCCGCTATAAACGGCGCGAGAAACGAGCGCCCGGCGACCCCAGGGAGCGAATTTAATGGCTTGGTTAGGCGTGGGCCGGCAAGATAAAACTCAACATCAACGCGGCAAAGTAAAGCCCCACGCCAAAAGATGCATGTGCCATAAGGCTCCTGATTCGAGCTTGTTTCGGGTTCGGCGTTTTAGATGCCGCCATCCCAAGCCCAAATGCCGGTTGCATAACAAAGAAGGGCACAGCCACGGTTGCCAGGCCAAAAATTATAGGTGGAATTATCGTGGGCTCCTGTAACCATGCAGGAGATGCGATCGCGACAAGAATCGCAGCGAATACCACACCAATCACATAATGAGCACCCCAGCCGATATGACACTCCAAGACTTTCGGCTCAGACTGCCCGATGCCCTGATGTGCGAAGCGCCCTTCGGGCATATGCCCAAGCCATCGCCCAACAAGACAGTAATTTAGCGACGGAATTGCAAAAGCCCGTTTCAGGAAAAATGCCCAAAGATCCATTACCAGCGTTGCACCGACCCCAAGAGATACAATGCTAAAGAATAAGCTGATTTCCATGACACCTCCTGATGTCGATTACTGATAATGCCTAACGCCGGAGTTAAGCTGCCGTGCGTAGCGCGATCAGCTTGAACGACTTGTTATGTGCAGCTTTGGACCCGAAGCCACGGCAAAACCATTTAAAGGTTGTGTCAAATGTGTTAAATAATTTGCCAATGTGAACTAATGATCCTAAATGAAAAACCACCAACAAACCCAATGGCGACATGGCTTGCCAGATATAGTGGTTTTTCACTTTTAACGTACAAGTAGCTTAAATAAACGCCGCCAGCAATTACTATCTCGCCAATACCAATGAAAAGCGACCAAAATAAAGCGCCGAATCCCATGTATGGGATGGCGATTATAAGCATAAAAACATTGTCAAATTCGGGGTGTCCTTTTCCGAAAAAGAATGCTGCATAAAATCCAGAAAATAATAGATGCCAAGCTGCAAAAAGTAGCGCTAATTTCTTTGTCATTCTTTAACACATAACAGTGATTAGACAGCGCGCTCTACGCTGGCAAAAAACGCGCGCTTCATATTCCGCGCATTGGCTGCCACAAGGCCCTGCTTATATTGTTGATTACCAGTACCTTAGCGAACTTCCGCGCTCAGCACCATGCGTTCGGTTGCCGTCTATGATCCGCTCCAGCAACAACGCTGCCCATCAAGACAGCTTAGGGAGCATGTATATAACAAGGAAGCCACAGCCGGGGAAATGGCTGGCTGTCCTCGGGTTTCGGGTTTGGTGAACAAACTCAGACTTGAGTAACGCCCGCACCCGGAGTTACTGATCGGGAGCCCCCTGTTTGCGCTCAATCAGCAACGTCATGCCATCCAGAAACCGTTCCAGTCCGAATTTGAAGGCACGCAGCGGGTCACCGACACCATACGCCTCTCCAGCGATCGGACCGACTCGCGAGCTAACGGGGTAGGGCGAAAAATCGAGCGTTTCCATAAACGGCGCTATGGTATACCACCATTCCGTGTCGCTCATGCCGGTGTCTTTCCACACCGCTTGCTCCCGCGCCGCATGCCGAACGGCACCCAGCACATAGTTGTGCAGTGAGGTCACCGTCAGGTCCATCTCTATTTCATCCAGCCCAAGCCCGTCTACGGCGCTGAGTGCTAGCTCATAACTGGCCAATGTATTTGGCCCCATGACCGGGCGGTGCGTTTCCATCTCAACCACCCAGGTGTGGCGCATGTAGTGCTGCCAGAGGTTTTCTGCAATATAGGTCAGCCGTTGATGCCAGTTCATGTTCTCCCAGCCTTCCGGAGGCTCAGTGCATTCCGCCAACACCTGGTCCAACATCAGGTCGCGCAACTCCGCTATGGAAGGCACATGGGTGTAGAACGACATGGGAGATATGCCGACAGCTTCAGCCACCTTGCGCGTGCTAACGGCGTCTATGCCCTCCGCATCCGCGATGGCAATGGCGGATGTCACCAGCTCATTTAGGCTGACCTTGGGTTTCGGCCCACGGCGAGGGGCCTGCACCTTGCCCCACAGCAGTTGCATCAGCTTGAGGGGATCGCCCTTGCCGGAGAATTCCTGCGACATCTTCACGCATCCTTAAAAAACTATTTACACCGTACAACATTTAAAATAACCTTGTTCGCTGTACAAGGTTATAGCCAGAGCCCCCGTCTGTCGAGCGGAGGCGGTGCTATTCCGTGTGCCGTCATCACCACTCCGAGGAAAGCGGGGGAGCCTGCATGATTCGAGCAAGCAATTTGACACGCACATTCAAAACCAAGGCGGGGCCGGTAGAAGCCGTACGCGGCCTCAGCCTTGAGGTGGCAGAGGGAGAACTGGTGGCCTTTCTGGGGCCCAATGGAGCAGGCAAGTCCACCTCGGTGCGCATGCTGACCTCCTTGCTGCCTCCGACTTCCGGGCAGGCCATGATCGGCGGCCACGACGTTGCGCGCAACCCGGTCGCTGTGCGGCAACTGATCGGCTACGTAGGGCAGGGAACCGGTTCCGGCCCTTACCACCGGGTGAGAGACGAATTGATCACCCAGGGCCGGGCCTATCGCATGTCTTACCCCGATGCCAGAAAGCGGGCTGATGAGCTGCTGGCCATTCTGGAGCTGGAGCCGCAGGCGGATCGCGACTGCGCCACCCTGTCCGGCGGTCAAAAACGCCGACTGGATGTGGCTCTGGGTCTGATGCATACACCCAGAATTCTTTTTCTGGATGAACCGTCGACCGGATTGGACCCCCATTCACGGGCCAACTTGTGGGAGCACATTATTCGCCTGCGCCGGCAAACGGGCATGACTATATTTCTGACCACCCACTATCTGGATGAAGCCGACAATATGGCCGAACGGGTCATGATCATGGATCACGGCAAGATGATTGCCGATGACATGCCGGAGAAGCTGAAGGCCGATCTGGCGGGTGACCAGATTCGGCTACGCTTCCGCTCCGAACGGGAGGCCGGCTCGGCAGCCGAACAGGCCCGCAACCTGCCCGCCGCCCGAGACATAGCGCGAGAAGGTAACCACCTGACGTTAACGGTTAATAAGGGAGAGAGCTTACTGCCGGGGTTTATCTGTGAGTTGCATAACAGCGGCGTTGAGACTCAGAGCGCGAATATACACCGCCCAACGCTGGACGACGTGTTTCTGAGCCTGACCGGCCGCAGCCTGCGGGAAACCGCCGAGCCGCCAGCCTGAGTCGCCGTGCTTTGTTATTGAATATCTCAGAGGAGTGGCTTTATGGCTTTCATTCAGGATACGTTGATTTCCTTCCGCCGGGAGATGACGCCAACTCTGCGCAGTTGGTACTACATTGTGTTCGGCATTCTTCAGCCCTTGCTGTATCTGGGCCTCTTTGTGCCTTTGCTGACCAGCGTGCCAACGGGTACGGAGGGCAATCCACTGCAGTGGTTTGTGCCCGGCATGATCGTGATGTTGGTGTTGTTCACCACCGTTAGTTGTGGCTGGGCATTGACCGAAGAACTGATGTCCGGCAGTTTCGAGCGCTTTCTGGCAACCCCTATGAGTCGGCCGGCCATTCTGGTTGGGCGTTCGCTCAAAGAGCTGGCGCCCTTGCTGGTGCAGGCCGTCATTATCATTGCGGTGGTTGCGCCATTTGGCCTGGTGCTGCACCTGCTGCCAATGCTGCTGGGCTTGGTGTTGCTGCTGATCTTTGGCATTGGCGTAGCCTCGCTGTCCTATGCCCTGGCCATTGCCAGCAAGCATGACGGTGGCCTGTTCTACATGGTATCGCACTCGGTCGCCTTGCCGCTGATGCTGCTCGGTGGCGTACTCCTGCCGATGGATCTGGCGCCCGACTGGCTGTACACAGCCTCCCGCTTCAACCCACTGACGTATCTGGTAGAAGCAGAGCGGTCACTGTTTACCGGGGCGGTGTTCACGCAGTCCGTGCTTTATGGCGCCTTGATGGCCGGCGTTGTGGCGCTGGTGGGGCTATTGGTGGGTACGCTGACGATCCGAAGGGCTGGGTTGTAGAGAAGGGTGATCGCAGCCACCGGCGGGGGAATTTCAAGCAAATGGCAGCAAATTCCCCCCGCCGGTTTGCTCCACTACCATCCATTGAGCCCATCGACGTGCTTGATCGGAAGGCTGGAAATATCAAACGACTCGAACAATCTCGCATTCACCCCCACCAGAGGCTCACCAGGCGAGCCGTCATATGTCCATGATGATTGCTGGTAATAATATGACAAGCCATGGCAACTGCTGCAGAAGTGATGCTGAGGTGCCATTGGGTCCGTCCCCGTTACAACGGTTCTCCCCACCGACTCAAACGTTACGTCTTCAGGGCTGTAGTAGGCCCACAGGACCCCGTGCTTTGAGCAAAAGGTACAGTTGCATTCAGTCAAACTCGTTGGAGCTGCCGCGACGACTAGGCGTGTAGCCCCACAATGGCATTTTGATTCGATCTGCATATCTGCCTACCCATTTGGGGCGTCGGCTCCAACGCCGAGTTAAATTCTCTTCCAACCTACGCTGGGGCGACATGTTCTTCCAGCGCGTGAACGACCGCCTCTTGCTCTTCAGGAATGAGCTGCATCGGGAGCATCCACTCTTGCCGGCCGTCCAACGAGACGAATAGCGAGAGGCCAGAGTCATACGGCAAAAAGCTGAAGCCAAGATAGACCCACGATTCTCCGACCGGATGGACGTCACCATCATAGTCCGTGAAGGCTTTGATGACCTTGTACTGCCTGCCCGCAACAAGGGCACCGTAATCCGAGCCACAGTTCGGGGCTCGACTACTCGTCCAAAAACCCTTTGCCCTAGGACCGAACATGGTGCTTCCTGAAATCCAGCGCCTGGTTGGGCGATTGCGGACGAAACACTTACGGCGGTCCCCATTCAATGTCCCGGGTAGCAATGCCCGCACCATAATCCAACATCTCTTCGAACTCGGCGCGCAACGCATCGGCCGACAGCTCTTGCCGAAGCCCAGGGCTAAGGAGAGCGTGGGCGGTCGCAAAGTCCTCGCCCAGGAGCGCCTCCGCAAAGCGAACCGCCAGCTGCGCGTATGGGGCTGAGTGATTAGCGTCCACGAGACCACCTTCTTGTTATTGGGGCCCGTCGCTCAATGGACTTGTTAGCTCCCGACTCTGACACCTCAGCATTGCTCAGCGAAAACTGCCGCAGAAGTGCTAACGTTCGCTCCGACACCACTAATAGATGGGAGTCAGATAACCCGAGATCGGCTTTCCCAGCTCGTCCCATGACTTTGAGCCAACGGAACCTTGGTAGCTCGGTCTTTTCATGACGCTCTGTGAATTCTGTAGCCAGCGATATCTCTGCGTCCGCCAGAAAGAACCCGCTTAGACCAGCCTGCTGAAGAGCCTGCCCAACGCGCTCTGACACAAGGAAGCATGGGAAGGACTCCACCAACTCATCGCCCAGCCAGCCTTGAAACTCGCAATGCAGCGCATGGACAACAGGGGGATGAACAGAGGTGTCCGCCTCTGTGTTCGCTCCCCAGCCGCCGGCTACTTCAGGTTCAAGTTGATAGTACGTCGTCATCGGTTCATATGAGCGCTAACGCAGAGCTAAGCTGCCGGCTCTGGAGCGCCAGCGGAAGAGCCGGTCGGCTTCAGCGTCAGGTTGGCTCTGGAAGACTTTGTGGCAGCAAATCGCAAACGGACGTAATCCGCCACCCAACGCCCGTCTCCGTCGCAAAGTGCCGGCCGGCAACGCTCAACAACTTCCACGACAAACCTTTTGCGTTTCTCTTGCGGAAGACCATTGATGAAGCTTTGCGCGAAGGTCTCCAACCAACCTGTGACGTCGTTTGGAAGAGGCGTCGGCCGAGCAAAAGCCTGTACTGTCAACGGCTCAAACCCATAGCGCTCCAGAAGTAAGCGATACTCCTCCGCCCGTGGGAAGAACCATGGATTAAAGGGGGTGGCATCAATGCCTCTGGCGGTAAGCGCCTCGTCCAGCGCACGTCGGATAGTCGCCACATTGCCATAGCCGCCGAACTCACCAACAAAGCGTCCGCCGGGCTTCAGCGCTCGATAGACCCCGTTCAACACGAGGCCGGGATGAGTCATCCAGTGCAAGGCCGCATTGGAAAATACAGCATCGAACTCGCTCTCGAACTGTAGCTCATGCCCATCTACGACTCGCGCATCCACTCCCTTGCTGATGGCTGCGGCGACCATTTCTGGACTTGCGTCAACGCCGACTACGCGGCAACCGGCATCATGCATTTCCTTTGTGAGTACCCCATCTCCGCAGCCGAGGTCAAGAATTCGCTCGCCTGGACGCGGCGCCAGCAGATCGACCACCGGCGCACCGAGCTCGGAGACAAAGTGCGCCTGCTCGGCATACTGCGCCGGATTCCATTTTTGCTTATCCATGGGCTTCCACTGCTCCTTACGCAAAAGCTAACTTCAAGTTGCAGCTGACGGCTTCGCCGCGGCTGCAACTTGAAGTTAGCTTAGCCGGCATCACGAGGCGCCGCACCGGCTGCCCTAAACCAACGGTTTTCATAGAACCTAATTACCTCGTTCACCAACTGCAGGATATCGTAGCCCGCCACCGTGTACCCCAGGAGGACCCTTCTCGAAGCTCTGCACAGCACTTATGTCCGGCCACTGGTCAACCGAGAGACCGTACTCTGTCCCTACCTCATGCTCTAGCGGCCGCAAGTGCTTGGTGTGATTACAGAGTCCGTTGAGCAACTTAAACGCGCGTAAGCGGTAGATTTCCTCGAAGAACACCTCAGCGCCGGCTCAGAGCACGGCTCAGAGCGGACACCCACTTACTTGCTTACCCCCTGATCACCCCGCCGCTTTCATTTAGCCGATACTTCTACTCGTTGACAAGTCCCGTCGCCGCGGTTATTCCTAGACTGGTTGTTTATCCAGTGGAGGATGCCGCCGT
>NZ_NFZV01000019.1 GCF_003399765.1 Alkalilimnicola ehrlichii
AACGTCTCCGGCCACCGCATGGGCACCGCCGAGGTGGAAAGCGCTTTGGTGCTGCACGAGAAAGTCGCCGAAGCGGCCGTGGTCGGCTTCCCGCACGATGTGAAAGGCCAAGGTATTTATGCCTATGTGACGCTGATGAGCGGCGTTGAGGCTAGCGATGCGTTGCGGCAGGAGTTGGTCGAACTGGTACGCCAGGAAATCGGCCCGATCGCCAAGCCGGATGCCATTCAGTGGGCGCCGGGACTGCCGAAAACCCGCTCGGGCAAGATCATGCGCCGGATTCTGCGCAAGATCGCCTGCAACGAGTTGGACAGCTTAGGCGATACCAGCACCCTGGCCGACCCTGGCGTTGTCGATCAGCTCATCGAGCACCGCGTCAACCCGTAACGAACCGTCATCGGCCCGATGGCAAGCGCTATCGGGTCCGCCTCGACTGTGCCGCCGTACGTCGCGTTAACGTTCTGCGGCTCTCGCAACACTATCGCTATCCGCCGCTCGCATCAGCGGGAGGCGGTGCCTTTGCGCGTGAGCAAACAGCCGAGGCTCCTCACTATTCACGGAAGGAGTCCGTACGATGGCTCAAACCAAAAATCGGTGGCTGATCGCTTTATCCGCCATCGCGATCCACCTCTCTATCGGCGCAGCCTACGCTTACAGCGTCTACATCAACCCGATTCGTCACAACATGGGCTGGTCAACGACGGAGATTACGCTGGCATTCACTATCATGATGGCGCTTGCCGGTATCGCGGCAGCGTTTTTCGGCACTTTCGTCGAGCGTAACGGCCCGCGTAAATCGGCTATGCTGGCCGCACTCTTGTTCGGTGCCGGTCAAGCCGGCTCGGGCGTGGCGGTGGCGCTTGATTCATCGACCTTGTTTCTGCTCACCTACGGGGTAGCGAGCGGCCTGGGGATGGGCCTTGGCTATATCTCACCCGTTTCCACCCTGGTTAAGTGGTTTCCGGACCGGCGCGGGCTGGCGACCGGCATGGCCGTCATGGGCTTCGGCGCCGGCGCCTTGATCACCGCCCCCATTGCCGCCAGCCTGATGGAGAGTATCGGCATCACTAACACCTTCTATGTACTGGGTGCCGCTTACTTCCTGTTCATGATGTTGGGCGCGTCCTACATCGCCCCTCCCCCGCAAGGCTGGTTGCCGGCCGGCATGCAAAGCAACGGCGCCACCGGCCAGCAAAAGCTCCCGCAAGACCTTACCCAGTGCACGGCAAAAGAGGCGGTGCGCACCCGGCGCTTTTGGATGCTGTGGACGATGATGTTGATCAACACCACGGCGGGCATCATGATGATTTCCGTCGCCTCGCCGATGGCGCAGGAGGTGGTGGGCCTATCGGCGGCCGCGGCGGCTACCATGGTGGGCATCATGGGCGTGTTTAACGGCGGCGGCCGGCTTGCCTGGGCGGCAGCGTCAGACTACATCGGCCGGCCGACCGTGTTCATGCTCTTCTTCATTCTGCAGATCATCGCCTTTATCTCGCTGCCCAGCATTACCAACGTGCTGTTGTTCCAGGCGTTGATTCTGATCGTGGTGAGCTGCTACGGCGGTGGCTTTTCTAATCTACCCGCCTTTATCGGCGACTTGTTCGGGGTCAAACAGCTCGGCGCCATTCACGGTTACATGCTCACTACCTGGTCGATGGGCGGCATTCTCGGCCCCTTGTTGGTGTCGCAGATTTACGAGCGTACCGGCAGCTATATTCCGGTGTTCTATCTGTTTACCGGATTGATTCTGATTGCCTTCGCGATCTCCCTGCTCATTCAGCAGGATATCAAGCGGATCAAACGGCAACAGGCGGGCGACCGAGAGCAAGAGGCGATCGATACACGGAAACCCGTCGAAGCTTGAGCATACCGTCCTGGGGCTGCGCCCCAGGACGATTCACGCGGCACGCTGAGCAACCCATTGCTCGAATTCCGACGGCGGCATTGGCTTACCGAAATGGAAGCCTTGGCTCCGGTGCCAATGCCGTTGTCGCAGACGCTCGGCGACCTCGGCCGTTTCCACGCCTTCGGCAATCAACTCCAACTGCCTGGCGGTGGCGAACGCACTTAAGGCATCCGCCACCGCCAGGCTGCCCACATCGTCGCCCAGCCTGCGGATAAGCGCCCGGTCGACTTTGAGAATATCCACCGGCAGGTCGCCAAGTTGGTCCAGGCTCGCGGGCCCCGCGCGATCGAGCACGATTTTCACGCCAGTCGCCCGCACCGCCGCTAGCGTTTGCCGAACCTCCGGCGGCGCTTGAATAACCGCCGACTCGTTCACCTCAAGCTGGAGATCGCCGGGGGCAAGCCCATTGGCCCTGAGCGATTCCTGAAGACGCTCCATCACCTGCGGCGTTTGCAGTTCCGCAACGCTTAAATTGACGCTCACGGGAAATGCCGGCATGCCCTGTTTGCGCCAAACGCCCTGTTGTCGGCACGCTTCTTTCATCACCCAGGCGCCTAGCGCCGGCATCAGCTCCGCCTTCTCGGCTACCGGCAGAAACACATCCGGCGCCAAACCCGAACCCGGCCACCGTAGCAACGCCTCGACACCGAGGAGTTTCCCTACGTCGAGGTCGACCACGGGTTGATAGAACAGCGCCAGCTCGCGGCGGTCGATTGCCTCGTGGATACTCCGACGTAACTTCAGCGTGTCCTCTAGCGCTTGATTGGCTTGCTCGGTGAAGAATCGAAACCGATTGCGGCCGGATTTCTTGGCTATGTACATCGCTCGATCCGCACAAGTAATCAGCGCATCGATGTCTTGCCCATCGCGAGGGTAGACGCTGATACCAACGCTTGAGGAGGTATACAGTTCGTGCGCTCCGAAACGGTAAGGAAGGGCAAGATTGTCCACGCAGTGCTGAGCGACTTTAGCGATGTCCTCGTCGGTCTGCACCTGGGAGAGGACGACCACAAACTCATCGCCGCCGATTCGCCCCACCAAGTCACCGCGGCGGACGCTATCGCTTAACCGCTGCGCCACCTCCTTGAGGACCGCGTCGCCCGCATCGTGGCCGTAGGTATCGTTAATCGGCTTAAAACGGTCCATATCGACAAACAGCACGGCAATCCGGCCGCCGTTACGACGCGCCGTCGCCAGTAACGGACCGGCGAACTCGTCCAGTAATACGCGATTCAACAGGCCGGTGAGCTTGTCGCGCTGAGACTCGTGGCGAATGCGCTGTTCGTGCCTTTTGCGTTCGGTTACGTCAACCGCCGTGCCGGTCACGCGGATAACGCTGCCCGTGGTCTCGTCGATAATTCCCAGCCCTCGCAGGGCAATCCAGCGGTAAGCGCCGTCGCGATGCCGAATCCGATACTCCAGTTCGAACGGTGGCTCCGGCCCCCAGCGGCAGCGGCGCAGGCGCTCGATAACCCGCTCGCGGTCGTCGGGGTGTAACCGCGACAACCAGGCATCCATGCGGTTAGGCAAATCCTGCTCGTTGCAGCCAAGCTGCCGCCTCCACTCCGGGGAGAAGTAAATCTCGTCGGTTTGGCGGTTCCACTCCCAGACCCCCAAACCGGAAATGTTCGCTGCCAACTGCAACTTTGCTTCGGTAGCGCGCAAGGTAAGCTCGGCCTCCTTACGCTCGGTGATGTCCAGCATCACCCCCATGACCTTCGCAGGCGTTCCCTGCTCGCCCCATTCGGTTACTTTCGCCCGACTTTGCAACCAACGCCACTGACCCTGTTTGTGGCGAATTCGAAATTCGGCGAGAAAGAACGCCGTCTCGCCGCGCAGGAAAGCCCGCCAGAGAGGGTAATCCCGCTGATAATCCTCAGGGTGCACGAAGCCTAACCACCATTCCAGGCTATGCCCAAGCTCCCCTGGGGCATACCCCAAGGCTATCTCTATTCGCTCTTCTTGCCGGAACTCATCGCTTGCAGGATCGTATTGCCACAGATAAAGCTCCGCAGCCTCTACCGCCAGCTCCAAACGGCGCTCGCTTTCCCGCACCGCCTGCTCGGCTTCGCGGCGATCGGTTATATCGCGGGTAACGACAGCAAAGCCGCGCACGCTACCATCGTCGTCGCGCAGCGCAGTCATTCCGGTTAGAACGTAATAGGCACGGCCGTTCCGCTTCCGGCACCAGCCTTCCGAGACGGCATGGCCGTCGCGCCGGGCTTGATCGAGCAGGCGAACAGGATCGGTAGCTAATACACCCGCCGAGCAGAAACGGGAAAAAGGCACGCCGAGCACCTCGGCCGGCCGATATCCGCTCATGGCTTGGGCGCCGCGATTCCAGCTTGTTATGTCGCCGCGAGCATCCAGCATGTAAATGGCGGAATCGGCGACGCTCTCGACCAGTTGCTCGTAGTCGGCAACGGTGCGGGCCAACTGCCGACGCTGGGCACGAGCCGCGATCTCGGCCTGGTCCATCAGGGCGGCCTGGCGGATAAGAAGGGCTGCGATCGCCACAATCAACAATACGCTGGCCAGGGAGAAAGCGAAGATGTGGTTGTACCACCCCTGTGCCTCGCCCTGATAAACCAACCAAAGTATGGCGACAGGCAACACGATCGTCGGCACCGACAAACGCCAAAGCACTTTGCCGCCGGTGGTTTGCGAGCGAATCCGGCGCGTGGGGCCATAAACCGGCTCTGCCAAAATCGTACCCACGGCTACCAGCAGCCCGGAAACCGCCACCGGTAAGGCCACCGGCCGGTAAGCGCCTAAGTGAAACAGGATTTCTTGGCCGTAGAGATACCCCGTAAAGACAAACAAGGCGAGCAGGAACCCAAGCCAGGCGGCCAATTGACTCAGCGCCGCTAACGCAAGCTGCCGGCTGTTCAACAAGCCGACGGCCGCGGCAAGCAATAAGGTCAGGCTGATAGTGCCCAGGGGCATTAGCAGCCAGGGCGAGATGGTAAAGCCCCCAGCATGCGCCAGCGCGTTGACCAGCGCTACCGTCGCCGCGAAGGCCGCGGCCCAGCGCCCGGCTCGCCTTCGCCACGGCCGCGACAAAGCCGGGTAGCTGAGCAAGAGCGCGGCGGCACAGCCTCCCAACGCAGCGGCTGCCGATAAGGAGGGGAAGAGAAAAGGATCGTAGGCCCCGGCATAAAACGGCCACAACAACACCGATATGGTGCTGACAAAGAAAGCGGTCCCACCCAACCAACAGATAGAGCGGGCGAGCCGATCGGCTGGATGCCCCGGTGCCATGGCGCCCCTGTCGCAACGTAAGCCCTGCAAGGCGGCACTGCGTAGCACAACAGCACGATACAGCTTAGCCGCTGTAACCATCCCGACGCGAACGATCCGCAATGCCCCGCTGCCGGTGTCTTTTATCGTCTATTGGTGCGGGCCGGAGAGATTCAAGTGAGCCCCCGTCCGACGACTTACTGGGGCGTCGCCGCCAGCCGGCGCGATAGCTCCTGTTTGAGTTCGTCAGCCGCTTCCTCCGCTTGCTCTAAAATGGCTTCGATGCGGTTAAAGTGCAGCATTCTGACATTGGAGCTGCTCGGCTTGATATAGATATCCGGCCCGTTTCGCTCCAGGCGGTGAGCGATCATCGATTGCTGCATGATCGTAAAGGTGCCGAACAGCAAATCCAGCCATTCCGCCTCGGTACTGTCTGTCGGCGTTCGGCTGCCGGAGACGTCCACGGCTACAACCAGGTCGTAGTCGCCTTGCAACAAATCGAACGGCAAAGGATTGGAGGTGCCGCCGTCGATCAACAGCCGGTCGCCCTTAACCACCGGTTTGAACAGCCCCGGCACTGCCATGCTCGCCTTGATGGCCGAGAACAGGTCGCCTTCGTCGATCGTCACCGTTTCGCCGCTCCAGTAATCGGTAGCGACGACCACCAGCGGAATTTCCAAGTCGTCGAAGCTGCGCGCCTCGACCCGACCGGCGATGAAGTCGATAAAGCCGCTGGGGTCGATCAACCCGCCGTTGGCCAGATCGATGTTGAGGAGGTCGATCAGCGTCAGTTCCGCCGAGGGGCGCATGAGCCGAAAGATCACTTGCGACTCGGAGCCATTGAACTCCTCGAAGATGGCGTGAATTTCATCCGCGCTCAGGCCCGCCGCGTACAGCGCGCCGATAATCGCGCCGATGCTGGTGCCGGCAATACGATCGGGCCGGGTGTCGAGTTCCTCGAACACCCTCAGCATGGAAATATGCGCTAGCCCGCCGGCACCGCCGGAGCCCAGGGCAAGCCCGATGGTAGGGTCGCCTTCCTGTTTGGGCGAGGCCGCGGCGGACGGCGCGGCGAATACAATCAAAATGCTCAACGCCAGGGCCGATGCCAGCGATTTCATAGGTTCTCCTTTACACCTGCGGCCGCGCCGAACGGCTGCGGCCGGTTCAACTCCTGAATAACAGGACGATCACCAGCACTGCAAGTGCTAAGGAGACACTTTGCCAAAAGCGTACCGGATCGCGCTCCAATAAGGGCGGACGCGTTTTATTGAGTATCGCCTTACTCGGCTGACGCAGTTCGAAGATGAATTCGGAGAGGTCTTGGTAGCGCTGGTAGGGGTCGGGGTGCAGTGCCTTTTTCAATACGTCGTTGATCCACACCGGAATGGCGCGTTCATCGCCCAGAATCGGCTTGTAACGAAGTTTTCGCTGGGCACCCTTGCTGCGCGTCTTGGCAACCTGGGTGCCGTAGGGCAAGTTGCCGGTTAGCATTTGGTAGGTAATCACCGCCAGGGAGAACAAATCCGAACGCGGGCTCCCCACCTCGCCCAAAAAATACTCCGGCGCGGTGTACTGAGCCGTGCCGAGCAGGTTGCTACGCTCGATGGGCGCGGCGATCTCGCGCAGGCCGGCGACGCTGGCGGAGCCGAAGTCGATGATTTTCACCGTGCCGGTCTTGTCGATCATGATGTTATTGGGCCGCAGATCCTGATGCAGCATCTCCAGCCGATGGAAGGCGCGCAGGCCCTTGGCGATCTGCTCGACGATACCCCGCACCGTCTCCAAGTCCGGCTTGGGATTGTCGATCATCCATTGCGCCAGCGTCTGACCCTCGATGTATTCCGTGACGATATAGAGGTGGCTGCGTTTGCGAGTCTGTTCGCAGGGCTTTAATACATAAGGGCTGTTAATCCGCCGGGCGATCCACTCTTCCATCAAAAAGCGTTCGAGGTACTCCGGGTCCTCGCGTAGGTCGACCGAGGGCGCTTTTATAACGACCGGCGTGTTGTGCTCGCCGTCCACCGCGAGATAGACGTGGCTGCGGCTACTGGCATGGACTTTACGGACAATCACATAGCCGTCGATGACGGCGCGGGCTTGCAGGTCGGGCGGGAAAGGCAGCTCGGTCAGTTGCTTATAAAACTCGTCGGCGTTCTGCTCCGGCAGGCTATCGACACGCAGCAACTGTGCGGTGAGATTATCGTCGCTGCCTTGCTCGTAGGCCTTATCGACCAAGCGCTTGGCCGCTACATCCAGGTCGTCGGCGTGCTCGTCGACGATGGTAACCATACAACGCGGGCTGACGTGCTCGTAAACGCCGTCAGTCGCGAGCAGGAAGACGTCGCCGGCCTCGATGGGCGTCGTCAGATAGTCGATCTCCAGCTGCGGACTCACACCGACGGCACGGCTAAGGTAACTCTTATCCTCCGCCACCCACAGCCGGTGGTCATTCGTCAGCTGCTCCAGATCGCCGCCGCGCAGGCGGTAGATGCGGGCATCGCCGGCGTGGAAGAGGTGCGCGGTATTGGACTTCACCACCAGCGCGCTCAAGGTACAGACGTAGCCGCGGTCCTTGTCGTAACGGTACTGGCTGCGGCGGGTTTGCGCGTGGAGCCAGGAGTTGGTGGCGGTCAGTACCCGCTGGGCCGATTTCTGCACCGACCACGCCTCCGAGGTGCAGAAATAGTCGGCGAGAAAGCTGCTAACCGCCACTTCGCTGGCAATGTGGCTGACGGTAGAGCTACTAATTCCGTCAGCCAGGGCAATGGCTACGCCTTTGGTCGTTAGCTGCGGCTGTTCGGGAATATAGGCGCCGTGAAAATCCTGATTGGTTTCCTTGCGGCCTTTGTCGGAGTACTGGCCAATGGAGACGGTCAAGGAGCTGGACATGCGAATTCCAAAGCGGGCCGCCGGCACAAGCGGCGGCCGCGTAGTGGCTACTACTGAAGTGCGCGCTTGGCGCCGGTGCGAACGTGGGTCGCGTACAGGGTCAAGCCGGTCAGCGTCAAGCCGCCGACGAGGTTGCCCAACACCACCGGGATTTCGTTCCAGATCATGTAATCCCAGACGGAGAAATCGCCGCCCATCATCAAGGCCGAGGGGAACAGGAACATATTGACGATGGAGTGCTCGAAGCCCATCGCGAAGAACAGCATAATCGGCATCCACATGGCGATGACCTTGCCGCCGACGGTGGTGGAAATCATCGCGCCGACCACGCCCAGGGAAACCATCCAGTTACACAGCACGCCGCGGATGAACACGGTGAGCATGCCGGCGGCGCCAAACTCCTTATAGCCCAGCGTCCGGTCCTTACCCATTTCCGAGATCGCCACGCCCACCTCGTCCGGCGGCGTAGAGAAACCATAGGTAAATACAATCGCCATGAACACGGCCACCGTAATGGCGCCGAACAGGTTACCCATGAACACCACGCCCCAGTGCTTGAGGATACCGCTAATCGTTACGCCGGGGCGGCGGTCCAACCAGGCCAGCGGCGTGAGCACGAAAACCCCGGTGAGCAAATCGAAGCCGAGCAGGTACAACATACAAAAGCCGACCGGGAATAACAGCGCACCGATCAGCGGCGAGCCCGTTTGCACCGATATAGTCACCGCAAAAGCGGCGGCCAGGGCCAGGATGCCGCCGGCCATGAAGGCACGGAGAAAGGCATCGCGGGTGGCCATAAACAGCTTGGACTCGCCAGCATCGACCATTTTGGTCACAAACTCTGAAGGCATTAAGTAAGACATAACGTCACTTCTCTCTCATAAGCCCAGGGCAAAAGAACCCCTACCCGTCGCCAAAGGGCGGGCTCGATAACATCGATCAACGCGGTGCAGAGCGCCGGCCGGGACGGCCGGCGCCGCTATGCAGGCGGGTTTAGGCGGCGATCTCGACCAAATCGCCGTTCAAACGGGCCGACCACACGCGCAAGTACTGCTCCGAGTCCTCCAGGCAGCGGCCGTCTTCCAGACTAAAGTGCTGCTTGTAGAGCGGTGCGGCGATGACGTACTCGTCTTTGATCCGGCCGACGATGCCGCGACCGATGACGTTGGCGCCGGATTTCGGGTCGCGGTTTTCAATGGCGAAGACCTGCTCGCCCTGCTCCGTCTCGGGCAGGTAGAACAGCGCCACCTGGGCGCCGTCGAACCAAGCGACGACGCCGGAGTTGGCGACCAGATCGTCGCGGCTGCAAAGTACCTGCCACGGCCCCGGCTGGGGGGCAAGTTGAGCGGATGACATACGTACGGCGTTGGCTTGACTCATTAGAGGGCCTCCTCGGTAACGGGAATTAGATGCAGTTCGGAGGCGCGCGCCGGTCGGCGCTGGCCTCGTTCTTTAACGAAGTGAATGTCCGGGTCGCCGCGCTCGTCATTGACGAAGGTGCGGAACCGCTTGAGTTTCTCGGGATCTTGCAGGGCGTTGGCCCATTCGCACTCGTAGGTATCGACGACGTGCTGCATCTGCGCTTCTAGCTCCTCGGCCAGACCGAGGCTATCGTCGATAATGACTTCCTTGAGATACTCCAGCCCGCCTTCCAGGCTCTCGCGCCACACCGAAGTACGTTGCAACTTGTCGGCGGTACGGATGTAGAACATCAGGAAGCGGTCGATGTAACGGATCAAGGTCTTGTCGTCGAGATCGGTAGCGAACAGCTCGGCGTGGCGCGGACGCATGCCGCCGTTGCCGCACACATACAGGTTCCAGCCTTTGTCGGTGGCGATCACGCCGACATCCTTGCTCTGCGCCTCGGCACACTCGCGAGTGCAGCCGGAAACGGCGAACTTGAGCTTATGCGGCGAGCGCAGGCCCTTGTAGCGGTTCTCCAGAACCAGCGACATGCCGACGCTGTCCTGCACGCCGTAGCGGCACCAGGTGCTGCCGACACAGGATTTCACGTGCGCACGGACTTACCGTAGGCGTGGCCGGTTCGAACGGCTTCGATCAACTCCGACCAAATGTCCGGCAACTGATGCAGCTCGGCACCGAACAGGTCGATCCGCTGGCCGCCGGTGATTTTGGTGTAGAGGTCGTACTTCTTTGCCACCTCGCCGAGCACGATCAGCTTCTCCGGCGTAATCTCGCCGCCCGGCACCCGCGGTACGACCGAGTAGGTGCCGTTCTTCTGCATGTTGGCCATGAAGGTGTCGTTAGTGTCCTGTAACGGCACCAACGCCGGATCGGTAATCGGTTTGTTCCAGCAGGACGCGAGAATGGAGCCGACGACCGGTTTGCAGATATCGCAGCCGATGTGGCCGCGGCCATGAGTCTTCAGCAGCTCGTCGAAGGTTTCTATGCCCTCGACGCGAATGATGCCGTAGAGTTCTTGGCGGGTGTAGGGAAAGTGCTCGCACAGGCTCTTATCGACTTCGACACCGCGCGCGGTCAACTCGTGCTCGAAAACCTGCTTGAGCAAAGCCGCGCAGCCGCCGCAGCCGGTTGCCGCCTTGGTTTGGCCCTTGAGTTCGGCCAGATCGGTGCACCCTTCGTCCACAGCGCAGCACACCGCCCCCTTGCTGACGTTATGGCAGGAGCAGATCGTTGCCGTATCCGGCAGCGCGTCGGCTCCCAAGACAGGGGCGCCGTCGGATACCGGCATGATCAGGCTGGACGGATCTTGCGGCAGCTTGATGCCGTTTTGTGCATATTGCAGCAACGTGTCGTAGTAGCTGTTATCGCCCACCAGTACGGCACCGATAACTTGCTTGCCGTCCGGCGAGATCACCAAGCGGCGGTAGCCGGCGTTGGCTTCGTCGATGAAGCGGTAGCTGACCGAGCCCGGCGTCGCGCCGTGGGCATCGCCAATGGAGCCGACATCGACACCGAGCAGCTTTAGCTTGGTGGACATATCGGCGCCGGTGAAAGCCTCGCATGGCTTGCCCGCGAGTTGGGCGGCAACGCAACGTGCCATGGTGTAACCGGGCGCGACCAGGCCGAAGATACTGCCGTTCCAGGAAGCGCACTCGCCGATGGCGAAGATGTTCGAGTCGCTGGTGCGGCAATGGTTGTCCACCACGACGCCGCCCCGCTCGGCGATCTCGAGCTCCGCTTGGCGGCCGAGCGCATCCTGCGGACGGATGCCGGCGGAGAAGACGACGATGTCGGTTTCCAGGAACTCATCGTCTTGGAAATTCATGCGATAGGCATACTCCTCGCCGGCGACGATCGCCTGCGTCGCCCGCGACACATGCACCGAGACACCCAATGCCTCAATTTGGGCTTTAAGTGCGGCGCCGCCTTCGGCATCGAGCTGTACCGGCATCAGGCGCGGTGCAAACTCCACCACGTGCGCCTCCAACCCCAGAGACTTGAGCGCGTTAGCCGCCTCCAACCCGAGCAAGCCGCCGCCGACCACCACCCCGCGCCGCGCACCGGCCGACGCGGCGCGAATCGCATCGAGATCTTCCAACGTCCGATAAACCAGGCGGGAATTTCCCTCGGCGCCAGGAATCGGCGGTACGAACGGGTACGAACCGGTAGCCAGTACGAGCTGGTCGTAGGGCTGGCGTCCCTGGGCGGTAACAACCTCTTGCTGCGCCCGGTCGATCTCCACCACCTGCGCGCCCAAGTGCAGATTTACACCGTCGCGCTCGTAGAAGTCCGCCTCGCACATAGCAAGCGATTCGGCGTCGCGACCACCGAAGTATTCGGACAAGTGGACGCGGTCATACGCACGCATCGGTTCTTCGCCGAACACGTGCACATCGTATCGATCGAGCCCGCCTTGCTCGATGAATTGCTCAACGAAATGGTGCCCGACCATCCCGTTACCGATCACAACCAGGGTGTCGCGCTTGTTCCGGGTGTCGTTAGCAGTCATAGCCTTTCCTCAGTCGAAGCCGCCGCTGGGGCCTGGCCAAAAAACAAAAAGGCGCCTGGAGCTGTCGAGTACTCTCGCAACTCCAGGCGCCTTTGCCTGGTGTTCATTCGTGAAGGAAACGCTGACCCGACCCCTCGCCCCACGCCCGTTGCGGGACTTGGCGGTCACGATCTAAATGCTGTTTTGCGTTTCCTTTTAAGCAAGGATGCGACCTCTAGGGCGCCGTTGCCCGATTCGCCGGTCCCGAGCCTGCTTAGGCCCTGTGAGCGCCATTGATCACGTGGGACTTCCTTGCGGATACAAAGGAGGGAGCAAAGAGCGTGCCAGGAAGGAAATAAGCGTTTCTCTCGGTCGAGAAGAGTGCGGCGAGGGCAAAAAAAGCCTGTCGTGGCGGGCACTACGAGCGCTTTAGCAGGCACTTTAGCATCATGCCCTAACTTAGTTCAGGCACTGCACCGGCACGGAAAAATGAACCAACTTAGTGCGCATGCACGCTTTTGGTTCGCCATTGTGGTGCAATGCGCCAGCAGTGCTCAATAGCCCATACCTCTTTAAAGGCAGCGCTTTTGTTCAATAGCATTGACGAGGCGAGCACCCATAACGACGTTTGAATGCCGTGGCAAAATTCGTTGCCGAGGCATAACCGGCTACCTCCGCGGCATGGGCCACCGTATGCCCGTCTAACAAGGCTTGACGGGCTTTATTCAGACGAATTTCCCGCAGCTGCTCAAACACGGTACGCCCCCATGCTTTACGCGCCAACGTTTGTAGCGACGACGGGTTGCTGTGAACAGCCCGTGCGATGTCGGCAACGCTCATCCCCAGAACTTCGTCGCTGGTCAGTAATTCGGTTAGGCGTTGCAAGCGGCGCCGTTCTCCGGGGCGCAGCCTGTCGCTGGTCGAAACGGGTGGCAGCAGCGTTGCTAACGCCTCGCTCGCCAACTCAACGCAATGAGCCTCCAAGTAAAGTCGCTGCAAGCCGGGCAAATAGACCGCGGGCTGAAGCAGACGCTGAACCAAACTGCGCGCCCGAGCCGATACCGCCCAAGGCATAAAAGCTAAATGCTGCCTGGCAAACGCTAGGAAACCGCCGCTGTCGGCCGTTTCGTCCAGACCGATCTCGGCCAACCATTCCTGGGTCAGCGTCAAGCTGATCTTGCGCTCCTCTCGTCCACGTTGCCAGCGACGGCTGAACCGCTCCTCTTCCGCTAGGTTGACCAACGCCGCTTCTGTGCCGCCCGTGCCCAGTCGAAAGCGACGATTGCCGAACGCCACATCGGTCAACCCTCCGGTCACAACCAAAATCTTGATGCCTGGCTGCAAGCGGTTGTGCGTATGCACATCGCACAAATCCCGCACCGCTGCGGAATGCAGGATTAAACCGGGACGCAAGCAAACCGTCTCGAAATGCCCACTGAGAACCGCTTGTTCGCGCTCAACCAAAGCGCCTTCGAATACGTAATCCTGTGCCACCGCATCGAGGCGTCGCAACAGCTCGGCGCACGAAATGCGCCGCTCTCCAAAGTTCGCGGTTTTAGCTAACTCAGCCTCTGGCACAAACATTTTTCTTTCTCCCGCAGAGGTATTCGCCACAGCATACTCATAACCTACCGCAAATGAGAATTATTATCTTTAAATAACTGAGTAAGGGTTCTCCGACGTGCCTAACCGCATCCTAGTAATGACTGGGAAACACTGTTTTCCGCTGCTACTGCTCGGCCTATGCTCTTTCTCGCTGAGCGCTCAAACGCCCGACTCGCCCCAGGCCTTGGACACGGTTGTCGTCACCGCCTCCTCCGCTGCGCAAACGCTTCGCGATGCACCTGCCAGCATTTCCGTTATTACTCGCGAGGATATCGAAGCACGGCCCGTGCAAGAACTTGCCGAACTACTAGGAACCGTAGAAGGCATAACCCTTTCTCGTAGCGGTAACTCGGTACCGGGGGTACAGATTCGGGGGTTCGACCAGAGCTACACGCTCATGTTGATCGACGGAAAGCGCGTCGACTCCACCAACGTCATGTTTCGCGGCAACGACTACGACACCGGCTGGCTGCCCATTGCCGAAATCGAACGCATCGAAGTGGTACGCGGGCCGATGTCTTCCCTCTATGGTTCGGATGCCATCGGCGGCGTGATCAACATCATCACTCGCAGAGTCGGCGATCGCTGGCGCGGCTCCGTCAAGCTCGATGCCGTTCGACAAGAACGTAGCGCAGCGGGAGACACGCGCGCCGCTAGCGTCAGCTTAAGCGGGCCATTAATTCCGAATGTACTAGGGCTGCGGCTGGGCGCAGGGTACGATCAACGCAAGGCGGACGGCGCGGTAAACGAGGCGACGGAAGACAACGGGACGGCCCTACCAGGCTTTCCGCGCATCGAAAACCGCCACTTGTCGGCGCGCCTTTCGTGGACGCCGACAGAAAGCCACGAGGTCGACCTCGACCACAGCCGCAGCGAGCGCGACCACCGAGGCTTTGAGTTGACGCGGGAAGCAACCTCGCTGCGCCATGCCGGCGACTTCGACTTCGGACACACCGACATCACTTTAAGCTATGACTCCACGCGCAATCTTACCGGCGCGGTCGGTGGCGGAGAAAATCCAAACCGGGCCACCGATATTGCCGCGACCGGCAAGGCGACCCTACCGCTCAATCTTTTCGACCAACTGCTTACGGTAGGCGGCGAGCTACGGCGAGAAGAACTGAGAGACCCAACTAACCTTGCAGGGATGCCGGGCGTTCCTGGGCATAGCGATAATCCGGAAGCGCGAGTTAACCACTATGCGATATTTATAGAGGACGAAGTCTGGTTGCATGACAGACTCATGCTCACGCTAGGCACCCGACTCGATCACCACGAACACTACGGCAGCCATAACAGCCCGCGCATTTACGCCGTTTACCACCTCACGCCTTCGATGAGCCTTAAAGGCGGTTGGGCAAGAGCGTTTCGGGCGCCGACGCTACTACAGAACAGCCCCAACTGGGGCTCGGTTTCCTGCGGCAGCCCCACGGTCGGTTGCTACATCATCGGCAATAGAGATCTCGACCCCGAAACCAGCACCAGCAAAGAACTCGGCCTACAGTTCGACTTCGGGCGCTGGGGCGGCGGCCTCACCGTATTCGACAATACGCTGAAAGATATGATCGATATCAGCAGCCGCACCGCCAATCCGGATCTCGCCCCCGAGTTTCCTAACTTTGTCGGTTTTCTTCCCGACGGTCGGCCGATTTTCGCGTACCAGAATATAGCCAGCGTAGAAACCCAGGGCCTCGAAAGCAGTCTCCGTTGGACGCTATCTCCCGCCTGGCAGCTGCGTGCCAATTACACTTATACAGACGCTAAGAACACAAGCGGCGACAGCGATTTGCCCCTCACGTACCGACCGCGCCATACCGCCAACGCTAACGTCGACTGGCGCCCAACGGCGCGTTGGTCCGCCCACGCTACGGCGCGTTACTCCGGCAATCAGTACATTAGTGTCCCGCAGAACGGGCAAAATAGAGTTCAAAAGTCCGGCTACAGCGTGTTCGACTTAAGCACCGCCTATCGGTTTGCCCAGCATTTCACGGTCCGCGCCGGCGTTCTGAACCTAATGGACGAAGGCGATAACCGGGAACTGGTCAGCGATTTCAACGAAGAGGGTCGGCGTTATTTCGTTTCGTTAACTGCCGAGATGTAACAACATGATGATTTCGCACCGGTTACAGAGCCTGTTGGCAGCAACAGCCATGACGATATTCCCATTAAGCCTCGCCGCCAGCGAAACCGCGCTAACGGCGGGCCAATCGAGCAAAGGCTATCTGGACGCCGAAGCAACCGGCCGTTATGTACTGACGCTTGCCCAAGGCGATTTTGTTCGGGGGGCGCTGGCAGGCACGGCCCTGCATCTACGCTTACGCGACGCCCAGGGAAAGCATATCCGCCAATTGGCATCCGGCCAAGGCGAGGTGCAGCCGTTTATGTTTGTTGCCGGCGACGCATCGCCCTATACGTTGGAGATCCGAACCGAGCAAAGCGGGGCGTATCGGCTGGCCATCGAAGAGATCGTTCCGCTAGCAGCGCAGACACCGCCGACATCGGAGCTTGCCAGCCCGCGCCTTCGTGCCCTCGCCAAGACCTTGGCCGAAGGCGGCGACAGCCAAGGCTTCTGGCAGGAAATCGAGCGCCAAGGCACGCCGCTGATCGAATCCTCGGAAACCGTCCCGGACCTCGACGACGACGAGCGCTTGGTGACTTTCCTGTGGCGCGGCGCTCGCCATAATGTCCGTCTATTAGGCGGCCCGTCCAACGATCACGATGCGTTGCAACGCTTAGCCGATTCCGATGTCTGGTTTAAGACCTATCGAACTTCCAGCAGCACCCGACTCAGCTACCGGCTAGCGCCGGACGTACCCGAACTGGATGCCCCCGCACGCCTTCGACGGCGCGCGATCCTCGCCACGGCGCAGGCCGATCCCCTCAACCCACGACGTTTTCCCGCACAGGCGGCAGATCGTTTCAACGCCCGATCCGTTCTCGAACTGCCGGATGCACCCTCGCAGCCCTGGGTCGAACCGCGCGCAGACACGCCGTCCGGCGAACTGGTGCGACACCGCTTGCAAAGCGACATCCTGGGAAATACGCGTAATATTTACTTATACCGCGCCGCCACCTATCGGCCCGGCAAGGAAGGCAATGCGCTGCTCGTGTTATTCGATGCCGAGGCTTACCTGCAAGAAGTCCCCACACCAACCATTCTCGATAATATGGTTGCAGCGGGCATAATCCCGCCCACGGCGGCGATTCTCATCGACAACCCCAGCCGCGAAAGCCGCTCCCGCGAACTCCCCCCGAATCCGGATTTCGCCCGCTTCCTCGCCGCCGAGCTGATGCCGTGGGCACGCGAGCAAGGCATTTACGCCGATGCCGGGCTCACGGTGATCGCTGGCGCCAGCTACGGCGGGCTAGCCGCCACCTACGCCGGCTTTACGCACCCGGAGCTATTTGGAAATGTGTTGAGCCAATCCGGATCGTTCTGGTGGGCTCCGGGCAGCGAACCCGGTGTTTCCGGTGGCGAAGCAGGCTGGTTAGCACGGCAATTCATTGGCGCACCGCGTAAACCGCTACGTTTTTATCTGGAAGCCGGCCGCTTCGAAACCCACCGTGCGAACCACGCCGGCATTCTGGAAACCACGCGGCATTTACGCGATGTGCTACGCGCACTCGACTACCCGGTGCACTACCGAGACTACTCCAGCGGCCATGACTACTACCATTGGCGCGGCACGCTCGGAACCGGTCTGCAACTACTCATCGGCATTGACAAGGACGCGGCCGACTCTTGATCCAGAACCGGCCGCGTCCACGGCGAGGTCGATTAAAACCGCAGCACGGCGTCGATAGACCAGGCATCTTGCGAATCCATCGTCCGATAACTCACCCCGCCGCCCAGTGCAGGGGTGAGGAATTTGCGGGCGCGAACCTCGTGAATGGTATCCGACGGTCCGGAGTCGTAGTCCCGATAATAGACCGCCCCTCCCACGCTGATGGCTCGGTTGAAATAAAAATCGGCACCTAAACCGTACTGATCGTAGTGCTCCATGAAATCCGCATGGGCGGTAAGATTCAACGCCTGCGCACCCCAGCCGGTATAAACCCACTTACCGCGTAAGTGCCAGTTACCGTCGTCGGCATCCGAATATTCGACCGAAATCAAAGAACCGTCGATGGGCGCATAACCAACGCCAGCGCTCCAATCCGTTTCGTTCCCCCAAGCATTGTCAAAGTAGGATAAGCTCGCCAAAAGCAGGAGCCGATCGAAATAAAAGCCCGCACTTATCTGCGAAAGATCTGCTTCGTCGTCTCCCGGGTCGGCGCGCGAAAAACTAGCGCTCACCCTGCTTGCCCTCTCCATGAAAGCGGCTTCTGCAAGCGGATAAGCAGCGTTGCGCACCGGCGCGAAGTAATACGTACCCCTTACCGACCAAACATCGAAATCGTCGAGGTCGTTGGCACTCGGCTCTACTCGTTGGTAGCTGCCGCCAAGTTCCAAGCGGTGATCGGAAGCCGCCGCCACGTGCGGCAATGCCAGCGCGCCCAGAAGGACGAGGGAACAAAAACGCGATGCCGACATCGAAAATATTCCTCTATTAGTTGTTCGTTATTTCGAGCATGCCCTGACATGTTCGGACGATATAATACACGCAATGTAAGAAAACGTATGCTCGACAAACAATCATTTTCGACTACGGATCGTTGCGGACAGAAAATCTTCGCGTTGCGCTAAGAAAACACGCCAATTCCCGCAGAAACAGCAGGCAACTAGTCCTTTTGTTATTTTAATAAATTCTCCTAAGCCAGTTATTTCGTGACATTTTGTCAGATTTAACACGCAGCTATTGTTTTGCCCGCTTATTTCTCGCATTAGCGTCGACGGCACCAAGCAAAAACAACGGACAACCCGTTTCCGTTTACGTCGTCGCCTCGGCACCACCGTCAGTAGAAAGCCACGAAAACATCATTAAAGTGTCATTGCCGCCGGCTACGGTAGTCGCTCCGATGAAATCCCAAAGAGGATATAAACAATGCGATTACGTCTCCGTGCGGCGGCGGCTAGCTGCTGCTTAGCCACGCTATTGGCAACGCCCGCACAAGCGGCCTTCCCCGACGACGTCACTTTCTTCGCCATACTGGATGTCGGCTTTCACTATCTCGATAACGGCCCCGACGGCGAGGACCAGCTCGGTCTCACCCACGGCGGTTTAACCGGCTCCCGCTGGGGCGTGCGCGCGGTGGAGAACATCAGCGACGACCTGCGCGCGATGGCGGTGCTGGAGGGGGAGTTAACTCCACCGACGGCCGAAGCTTGCAGGGGCCTGCCGGCAACCAGCGCTTATTCGGTCGGCAGGCCAATATCGCTCTGGAAAGCCGCCAGTGGGGCAAGATCACGCTGGGGCGGCAAAACACCCAGATGATCACCTGGATGAATAAATACAACCCCTTCGTTAATGCCAACTTCTCATCCATCAAGCGAATCGACCCAGCGTTCGCCGACCGTATGGACAATGCGGTGAAGTATGAAAACCGCCTGGGCGATGTAACCGTCGCAGGCTATTACAGCTTCGGTTGGAACAACGACCAAGACTGGGCCGACGACAAGCTCGGCCGCATGGCCGGCGGAGGCATTCGCTACAACCCAGGCGCGTTGGACATGGCGCTGCTCTATCACAGCAAACATGCCAACAACCCGGCAAACGGCGCCAGCAGCGACAACCGGGAGGACCGGGCCGTGGCTGGTGTTTCCCTCAAGCTCAATCCGTTGACGTTCTACGGCGGCTATCGCTGGCTAGAACAAGAGCTAGCCGATCGCGAACTCACCAGCCACCTGTATTGGCTAGGCACCCAGTTCGAGATTACGCCCGCCTCGCGCCTGTCGTTCGCGGCGTTTCATCTGGATGGAACGGTGTGCAGCAATCTCAACGCCGCCAGCTGCCCAGCCGCTCATGCTAGCGAATCGCAGCGACCGACTCTGCTCGTTGTCGGCAAGGAGTACGACTTTAGTCGCCGCACCACGCTTTATACCAACGCTGCCTACGCGGCCAACGACCGCGGCTCGTCGGTGAGCGTGATAGGCGGCGGTTACGGCGCAAACGTCGACCCGGGCGAGGATCAGTTCGGCCTCATCGTCGGCCTTCGCCACCGTCTGTAACACAACAGGAGCCATCGGGCAGGGGCTCAAACGGCCCCTGCCTTTTCTAGTGAGGGGTGAACATAAAGCAATGTTTTCTGTTTCTACGCAGCGCGAGCGCGCTTTAAATGTGTACGCCGCCGGCCCCGGCAGTTTGATGAAGCGGTTGATCGCCGATTTTGCAGCGCGACCCATATCGATGTCAATCTGTTTCAAGCGACTACGGGTAAAGTGCTCGCCCGTCTGGAGGCGGAAGCGGATAACCCGCGGGCGGATGTTTTTATTTCGGCGTCTTGGGATCTCGCCATCGAGCTCGATAAGCGCGACTGGCTGCTGCCCTACGAGAGCCCAGCAGCCGCAACCGTGCCCGCCGCGTTCAAAACACCGACCTATATCGCGCAAGCCTTCTCGGCACTCGGCATCGCCTGGAACCGCCGTAGCGGAACGCCGGAGCCGCAGGATTGGGCGGACCTCGCGCAACCTGCCTTCCGGCATCGCATCACCACCCCCGACCCGAGTCTGTCGGGTGCTTCGCTGGATCTTCTACTCGGGCTGCAGGATGCCATGGGCGACGCAGCTTGGAACCTACTGACGCAGCTACGAGATAACGGCATGACCCTCGCAGCCGCGAATGATCAAGCGTTGTCCCCGGTTTTACGCGGTCGAAAAGCGGCCGTTTTCGGCTGTGTCGACTACATTGCCTACAACCACAGCGAAAAGGGCGCGCCCCTGAAGGTCATTTTCCCGCATAGCGGCACCGTGATCGCACCGCGCCCGATGATGATTTTAAAATCCTCTCGCTCGCCCGAACAGGCTCGCAAGCTCATCGATTATCTGCTGTCGGAGGCCGGTCAGCGCAGCGCGGCGGATGCTTGGTTAATGCCCGCAAGGCAGGACATTGCGGCCAAACGGCCGCCTTTCCAAGCACTGCGCCTGCTACCGTTAAGCAATGCGGTAGATGCCCATCGGCGCGCTGCTCTGGCGCGTTTTGCAGGCTTATTCGACGGCGAGCCCGGCGCGGCGCCGGGCTCTACAGCTACATCGCCACCGGCAATTTCTTGCGGCTAAACGCCGTTAGTCCGACCAGGAGCGCAGTGGTAGTGAAAATCGCCACTACGCTCATGGCCATGCCGACACCCGGCGAACCCTGCTCGAACTGATTGAACACAAAGGTGGACACGGTACTCATGCCGGCTGGCGCCACCATCAACGAAGCAACCAGCTCACGCGATGCAATCGCGAACACCAAGAGCATCGACACCGCCAAGCTAGGCGCCAGCAATGGCAGGATGATCCGGACGAACGCTTGGGCGAAACCGGCGCCCGCCACGCGCGCTGCCGCCTCCAGATTCTCGCCCATCTGCCGAAAGGCCGCGGAGCAATACCGAACCGGATACGGCAGCAATAAGCAACTGTACGCCAACAGCAAGATAAGACTGGTGTTGTAGACCGTTACCGGCCAGAAGCTTTGGTTCCAGGCCAGGATGAGGCCGACCGCGACAACAATCCCCGGCACCGTGTTCGGCAATAAGGACATCAAATCCAGCAGCCGTTTGCCCTTAATGCTCGCCCGCACCACCATATAACCGACCAACGCACCCAATACACCCGTCAGCAGCGCAGCGCCCACCGCCAGGCCGAGGCTGGTTCCGAGCGCCTTTAATGCCCCGTCGCGGTCGCTTGCCAACGCCTCGAAGTGACGTAGCGAGACGTTATCCCAAGCCAGGCCGCCGGATAGGGTGGCGGTTAAGGAAGTTGCCAGCACCGCCAATAGCGGCACGGCGACCGATAACACAGCGACCGCAACGAAGTAAGCCAACACCAACCAGCGCCAAGGGCCTAGCTCAACCGGATCGAAAGCCACGGGTTTGCCGCTGATGCTGACGTAATTACGCCGTGTGGCCAGCCAGTGCTGGAGATAAAAGGCGCCCATGGCCAGCAGGACCAGCAAGACGCTCAAGGTCGCGGCACCGGGCATATCCAAAGGCCAATCGGAAAAGCGCTGGTGGATGCCGGTCACTAACACGTGGAAGCCGGCCTGCGCGCCCAGCGTCGCCGGGGTGCCGAACTCCTCGATGGTTAGCGCAAACACCAGCAGCAACCCCGCCACCAGCCCCGGAATCGCCAACGGCAAGGTAATCCGCAGCAAGGCAACCGAAGGCCGCGCCCCGCATACCCGGCCGACGGCGGCGAAACGACCGCCAACGGCAACTAGGGTACGCGAAACGGCGAAGTACACGACCGGGAACACGTTCAAGGTCATCACCATCACGATGCCCCAGAAGGAGAATAAAAAGTCGTTGCCGTTAATGCCGACTAGCTGCTCGGCATAGCCCCGGTTCTGGAGGGTCATGACCCAAGCCAGCGCGGCAATATAGGGCGGAATCATGAAGGGTATCAGGAAGATCAGATCCCAGACGGCACCGCCGGGCACGCGGGTCAGTGCCCGCAAGGCACCCAACGGCACCGCCAGCACGGCGGCAACCAGCACCACCGCCAAACCAAGCCGGAGCGTGTTCCCAATAAGGACCAGCAGTTCGGGGTCGGCAAGCGTCGGTTGCAAGCTGCTAAAGGGGGCCTCAAGGCTGCCCCGGGTTATCCCGGGGAAGACCACCTGTAGCGCTATGAACAGCAACGGCAAGCCCACCAGCAGGAGCAGGCCAAACAGCGCAATCGCCATGATGACCGACTGCCCCGATAAGCTACCGACCCCACGCTTAAACGTCGAGGCAACCCTACTCATCGGCTCACTGACTCATGACTTGCCGAAAACGCCGTAAGATCTGCTCGCGCTGCGCTGTCATCTCGGCGCTGTCGACATCGATGACGTTGAGCGCCGACAAGCTTGGCCGCAAGCCTTCAACGTCGCTTCTGGCCGGCATCAAATAGGCTTCGGCAACGCGCTGCTGCCCCTGCTCCGACAGCATAAAATCGAGAAAGGCTTTGGCTTGGTCGGGCTGTCGGCTATAGCTAAGGATCATCATCGGCCGCGGCGCGAGCACGGTACCGCTGGTCGGGAAGATCACCTCAATCGCTTCCCCGTTTGCCCGCTGGCCTAGGGCAATATAATCCACCGCCCCGAAAACCGCCGACTTCGCCCCTTGCAATACCGGATTAAGCGCCCGCGCGTTCGGGCCGGGAACGACCATTCCGTTCGCCCTCAGCGACTGCATCAAATCCCAGGTCGGCTCCTCGCCGAGCGCGGTCAGTAGCCCGGTCAGCAATTCGAAGGCAGCGCCGCTTTGCGCCGGATCCGGCATCGTGACTTCATTACGGTATTCGGCACGGGCGAGATCGCTCCAGTCGGTGGGTTTTGGCGTATCGCTGCGGCTATTCCATACCAACGCCAAGGCCGCGACACCTTGCGCGATGTAATGACTGTCCCGTAAAGAATCCGGCACCTGCTCGGCGCCGGCGGGCGTGTAGGCCAGCAAATCGCCCGCTTCTTTCAACGCTTCGGCGGAATCCCAGGAGGCGGAAATCAACACGTCGGCCACCGGATTCGCGCGCTCGGCCTCAAGCCGGGCCAGAATCTGCCCGGTCGTGCCTTGAAATACCTCGACCCGCGTACCGGTTTCGGCTTGAAAATCACGCGCCAGGTTGGCAATCAGCCGGTTAGGCCCCGCCGAATAGACGGTAAGACTCTGAGCCTGGACGCTCACCGCGCTCAAACCCAAACTGACCGCTAGAATAGACACACCAAGCGGTTTTCGAACCGAACGGGTTGAGGTGGACAATAACTGTTGCAGCCCGCCCACTACCGTGGTCAGGACATTTTCTAGGCGTTTCATTGTTTGATCCTCTTCGGGATTTCATCGGAGCCGCCAGCCTAGAAGGGCGTTGCTACGGGCTTATGACAGTTTCGGGAAGATTTCGATAAGAGTAAGAGGCAGCGCCGGGCAGCCCGCCCGGCGCTGTACTATCCGTTATGCCGGAATCGCGAACGGTTGCGGTTTGAGCTTGATGTCAATCGGACTGCCGTCGCTAGACCAGGCGCAGAGCGCCTCGGCGTTCATACTTACCCGTACCGGCGTATTCACCGGCGGGCAGTCCGACACTTGCATTTTTAGCTGCGGCCCGTTTTCCAACTGAACACGCACCGCATAGTATTCGCCCTGAAACACACGCTGGCTAATGCTGCCCTTAATCGGCCCTTCGGCATCCAAACTTAAGCCGCGCCGGGGAAACAAAACCTGGACTGGGCCTTGGTGAGCGTACTGGGGGCAAATCTCGACCGCTTGCCCGCCCAGCAATAGGGTTTGGTGTAATAACTGCCCCTCCAGCAAGGTGCCGGCATCCAGAAAGCGGGCGATGTCCGGCGAAGCCGGGGCGTTATAAAGGCTTTCCGGCGCAGCCAGTTGGGCAATGCGACCTTTTGCATGACCGCCACCCGATCCGCCAAGGCGTAGGCTTCCTGTTGATCGTGGGTAACGAACACCGCGGTAAGCCCCAACTCGTCGATTAAGGTGCGGATTTCAAGGGCTAGCTGCTCGCGCAGGCTTTTATCGAGATTCGATAAGGGCTCGTCCATCAACAACAAACGAGGCTGACCGACAACGGCCCGGGCCAACGCGACCCGTTGTTGCTGCCCGCCCGAGAGCGTATCGGGACTGCGCCCGGCCATCCCGCCCAGACCCACCAGCTCTAGGGCCCACTGAATCCGTCGACTGCGCTCGCTGCGCCCAAGCCCCTGCATGTGTAAGGGAAACGCCAGGTTCTCGCCGATCGTCATGTGCGGCCATAGGGCGTAATCCTGAAACACCATCCCAAGCTTACGGCGCTCCGGCGGCAAACAGCGATTCCGATCGGCAACGACTTGGCCTTGAATCAGAATCTCTCCCGCATCCGGCGCCATAAGGCCGGCGATACAGCGGAGCAAGGTTGTCTTACCGCAGCCCGAAGCACCTAGTAATGCCAGAACTTGACCTTGAGGGACGCTAACGTCGAGCTCGACAAGGGCCGCAGCATCGCCGAACGTTTTGGTTAAACCTCGAATGTGTAAGGGAAGGGCGGTATCGGCCGTCACAGTCGCCTCCTTCTGATGTTAGCCGTCCTTTCTACCCGTTTTGGATGACAAACGAATGACACAGAGGCTGATTTCCCTGCTTCCGCCCCCATGTCGACTCTGGGAATTTCGCAATGACCAGGAGGCTCGATTGTGTCCTTACGCTTAGGAGATACCGCACCGGACTTCATACAGGACTCGACCGAAGGCAAGATTCAGTTTCATGACTGGATCGGCGATCACTGGGCGGTGCTGTATTCTCACCCAGCCGACTTCACCCCCGTATGCACGACCGAATTAGGCCGCACGGCTAAGCTGTCGGAAGCGTTTGCAGCACGCAATACGAAAGTCATCGCATTAAGCATCGACCCCGTAGAAGCGCACCATAAATGGATGAGCGATATCGAAGAAACCCAAGGTCAGGCCGTAGATTTCCCGATCATCGCCGATCATGACCGCAGAGTCGCCGAACTTTACGACCTGATTCACCCGAACGCCGGTACCACCGGCACGGTTCGAGCAGTATTTATTATTGATCCCGCCAAAAAGATCCGCGCCACCATCACGTACCCAGCCAGCACGGGACGCAATTTCGCCGAGATACTGCGGGTGATCGACTCGCTGCAACTCACCGACAGTCACAGCGTAGCCACACCGGCAGATTGGGAGCAGGGCGACGAATGCGTCATCCTACCCAGCATCAAGAGCGAAGAAGAACTCAAGGCCCTCTTCCCTAAGGGCTGGAAAGAACTGAAACCCTATCTGCGGACAACGCCGCAGCCGAATAGATAAAAGCGCTCAGGCTTCGGGCTCATAGCTCACCTCCGGCCAAGCGTCCTTGATTTCGGCCGCCTGATGCTCGGCAGCGAACTGCTCCCATAAGATCCCGTTGCAGTCGAGATCGCTAGTAAAGGCTTCGGCACCCGCCACCTCCCAGCCCAGGTGGCGAAGCTTACCGGCGTCTTCCTCCGCGACTTTGCGCACCGAGACGTTCAACGTATCCGTCCGCCACAATGCGTAGGCACCCGCAATCACCAGCTCGGGCGCTTGCCCGAAACGTTGACTATAATCGGCAACGGTAGCTTCTATGTCCGCCACGCCCAATGCTAAATGAAGCTTTTTCATGCTACTTATTACTCTCCATGGCGATGGGTTATCGCTTTACTCAGAAACCTACGATTCTACAGCTATGGTATGGCGGCTCGCCTTCATTGGCTCGGCTGAAAACGTCGGCGGGCAAATGGACGGTATCGGCAACCGCCGACAGCGGTAAATCGATGATCAGCAGCGGAACGATTAACAAGGAATAACCCAAGGACGACAGCCAGTATTCGCTGAAAATCCCTTGCAATACCCACTCGTTGGCGCACTGCCACGCCTTCATATTCGCACTGACACCGCTGTAAACGAAGCCGGGCCCGACATCGTACTCGCCACGGACGCCACCATCGATTCTAGCGCCAAGGGTCGAACAACCGGCGATAACACTACCTAACCACAGCATGGCCAGAACCAAGCTACACCGATTTAGATACAAGCTACGTTGCCCCGAGCACGCTGGTACGAAGCCACGGCACGCCCCCTCTACCCCGTCAATTCCGCTTATTGTTAAGCATTAAGAAGATGCTTAACAACGACCTTACCATCATTTCTTTGCCGGCTCCGACAAGTCCAACTGATGCGAGACCCCAACCGCTTGCACAAACGTTTCGTCATGAGATACCAGCATAAGCGCACCGGGATATTCGCTAAGCGCATCTTCCAGCAATTCCCGAGAATCGAGATCAAGATGGTTGTCGGGCTCGTCCAACAAAAGCAAATCCGGTGCCTGCTCAGCCTGCGTGACAGCCAACAAAGCCACTTTTAATCGTTCGCCGCCACTTAAGGCAGCTACGGGCATGAGGGCTTTATCGCCGCGTAGGCGGACGCTACCCAACCAGGTCCGCCACGTGCTGCGGCTAATCGTAGGATGCAAGCGATGCAGGTTATCGACGGCCGATGCTCGTTCGTCTAGCAGGCTAAAGTCCTGATCCAAGTACAGACACC
Source organism: Alkalilimnicola ehrlichii (assembly GCF_003399765.1). GTDB lineage: Bacteria > Pseudomonadota > Gammaproteobacteria > Nitrococcales > AK92 > AK92. Next base: position 26,696 of record NZ_NFZV01000019.1, read on the forward strand.
TACCGCGTACGCGGCAACGCCCGGCAAGCGGCGCCAGCCGAGCGGCGATGACCTTAAGCAAGGTCGACTTGCCGGACCCGTTGGCACCTTTCAGCCGCCACCGCTCGCCGCTGCGTACGTTCATGGTAATCGGCGAGCGGTTTAGCCACGGCAACGCTAAACCCTCAAGCTGTAAGCATATCCCGCCCCGCAAAGCTGGCTGTCCCATGACGAGCTGCTGCCGCCGCAGCCTATCTCGCTGCGCCTTCGCCACGCCTAATTGCTCCCGCAACTGCTCCTCGCGCTGAGCCTGCCGCACTTTATCGCGTCCGCCACTATTCTCGGCCTTTTGCGCCTTGGCATCGAGAAGTACTTTGCTTTGCGAGCCGGATCGACGCAAACGCTCGCCTTGCCGTCGGCGCCTGGCCGCTCGCTGCTCGGCCGCTTGTCGCTCGCGATCAACGCGCGAAGTTGCTTTTCCGCGCGCCCGACGCGCTGTTCCAGGGCTTCGACTTCCGCCATTCGCACCGAACGGTACAAATCGTACCCCCGCCGTACTCTCGCAGCCCCTGCTCCGTCAGCTCTAAGATATGCCCGACCCGCCTTAATAAATCCCGGTCATGGCTAGCCACCAAGGCACCGCCCGGATGAGCAAACACCTGCGCCATAAACCACTCCCGACCGGAGGCATCCAGGTGGTTAGTCGGCTCATCCAATAATAAAAAGTGATCCTGCCGCAGTAATGCGGCGCATAATGCCACCCGTGTACGCTGCCCACCGCTGAGCTTAGCCATCGGCGTGTGCAGAGGAATATCCAGCCCTGCGTCCGCTAGCCGTTGCTGCCACTGCACCGGTAAATGCCATAGATCGGCCACCCGGTCCAAATCGGCTGGGCTGCCCCGCCCCTGCTCAATCAGGGCAAAGACTTCGTACAAATCGGTCACGCCTAAAGCGTCGGCTACCCTTGGCCCGTATGCGTCGTGGAGTTGATCGACGCGATAGACCGGACACATCCAGCTGATTTCGCCTGAGGAAGGCGTTAAGTCACCGGCCAAAAGCTTAAGTAACACGGACTTGCCGCGACCGTTAGGGCCGATCAGACCGCTAACGCCCGCACCCAGCGTCGCACTCAAATTCTCAAACAAGCGCTGTGCGCCGAATGCCATTGAAAGCTGAACGAAACGACAAACCGTAGACATACCCTGCCTCCCAATTGCCAGGGCAGGCAGCGGTACGCTATCGGTCGATCATGATTCGTAAGGAAGAAGCAAAGCGCTCACGCCGCCTGCACACGAATACCAACCCCAAACCAGGGCTACGCGTTGGAACTCCGTGTGAACAGGCATTACTTCATTGGCGTGCTCGCTCCAAAGAAAGGATTCGATTCGTACTAGCATAATCGGGCGACATCGCATCTGCAACACGGCCCGCCGAACCGGTAACTCTATGCGTGAAGGCGTACTAGGCGCGCTCAAGCAAAGCGACGCTGAGCTTGACGAAATCGGCCGACGTTAGAATACCCACCAGCCTACCGTCCTCCAGCACCGGCAAACTCCCGTGCTTACACTCGAGAAAGAACTTACCGGCCTCGACTAAAGACAGCTGCGGTTGAATCGTCTCGACGTCTTTGCCCAGTATTTCGGACACGGGGCGTTGCTCGGTTTGCGAGGCCACTCCCTGAATACCGAATTGATCGGTTATCCGGAGGATTTCGGCCAACATGGCTTTCTGCGTTACCACGCCGACAAACCGATCGCCCTCGTCGACCACCGGCAAATGGCGAATGCTATGCGTATTCATTAACGCTCGGGCCTGAGCGATTGTCGTGGTGGGCCGAACGCTAATAACGTCGGACGTCATGATGTCTGCGGCGGTTTGCGGGTTGGTGATCATCGTGTAGTTCCTGAGTCAATCGTTGAATCCGCTAGACAACACATCGGCAGCAACGGGATAAACCAAAGACCCTACCATTGGCCCGGAAATCGAGGCGCTTCTATCAGGGTGCGGAAAAACTGTTCGACGCCCTGACCGGAGGGCGCAGGGATATAGCCGAGGTTACGAGCCGGGAACAATCCAAGAGAGCCGTTTCCGCATCCTGCTAAAACCTGTCGACCGGCTCAAATAACCGGCAAATGTCGCCGTTCCCGCCTTAGGGAGGATTCATCCAAACAAAGGGGGGTAGACAGACCTGTCTTTCTATGCCAATATAGCACCATACACACAGCCAAGAACGAATTTAGAAAGTAACGACAATAAGGGGAAACGCACATGAAAACGAAAGCTACCGCTCTGTTAGTTGCCTTACTCGCCGCTTCCAGCGCTTCCGCATCGGACGCTTTAGATCGTCACCTGATCGAGCTAGGCTTCTTAAGCGCTCCGGTCGAGCAAAGCATGATCGTCCGCAACGCCGGCGTCCAACCGCAGGATGCCATTGAAGCCAGCGCTATCGAAGCCGGATTCCTTACGCTGCCGGCTACCTCTTCGGTAGCCACCGTTCAACTACAACAGCACAAATCGGGCATGGATATCTTGACCGAGAACTTGCTGAGAAATGGCTTTATTACGCCCACGCTAGATACTATCTCGGTAGAATCCGGCGCGACGGCAACCAACTAAAGCTCCGACGGCGGCACTCCACTCGTCGGTAGACCGAAAATCAAAAGCCCAACACGCTCAGGCTTCCTGAGCCGTTGGGCTTTGTTCATCCCGCTCTCCTATTCAATACGGCCTTTGCCGTACACTTACGGCTGTCCCGCATACGCAAACGGATTTTGGTAACGCCAAGCATAAGGACTGCCTCTTGAACCGATCAGCGACTTTCCTCCCCATTAGGGCGATACTCGCCGTCCCTTCGCTAGCGGTCTGTTTATTAGCCGGTCCGGGGCAAGCGGAAGCGGCACCGGAAGACGCCCCCATGCCGACGTACCTCGCCAATTACTGGCGCGTTCCCGCACACATGGCAACCGACGTCGTAGAGGGGCAGTGGCTTACAGAGCCGGGGACGCTAGTCGCGCTCTCCAGCGTGGGGATAGCGTTCTTGTTGGACGAATCCATACGGGATTACTGGCAAGACAACATCCGCTCCGACGCCACCGAAGATGTCTCGAACCTCCTGTTTGAAGCCGCCCGGTTCGATGTCGCAATACCGGCTTTACTTGCCGGCTATGGCCTAGCCACCGTAACCGGCGAACACTATCATGCCGACAGTTTAGCCTTAGTCGCCCAATCGGCAGTCATCAGCCAGGTCGGCACCAACGCGGTAAAACGGCTGGCCGGCCGCCATCGCCCGGAAACCTCGCCGGAGGATTCAAGTCGCTGGGGCGCCGGCGAGAAGGCTTTCTTTTCCGGCCATGCCTCGGGAGCCTGGGCCGTCGCCACGGTAATGTCCTACCGTTACAGCGAAACGCCGTTTGCCGCTCCCGTCAGTTACGGGCTAGCAACAGCGGTATCGCTGGCCAGAATCGACAGCGACGACCACTGGACATCGGACACCATTGCCGGCGCGCTTTTTGGCTATTGGGTCGGCAAGACGGTGGCCGAACACAGCCCGTTTCCGCAAAGAAATGCTTATGTGTTACCGATGATGGACGGTGACAGCACCGGAATTCGCCTACATATCGCATTTTAATTGCCCGACTCAACGGCAGGAGCTTGTCAATGTCCGGCGTCACTCAGCAAGCGTTAGTCGACACGCTGCTCAAGCGGCACGGCCTCACCTATGCAGAAGAGCTAGGCATTCAAGTCTCTCGTAACACCCCGTCGGAACTGTTCCAATTGCTCTGCGCAGCGTTACTATTCAGCGCTCGTATTCGATCCGGTGCGGCAAAAGAAGCCTTTCAAGCACTCAAGAGCGCCGGCTGGATAACGGCGGAGAAAATGGCGGCAAGCACCTGGGAGGAGCGGACGCGAACCCTCAACCAACACGGGTATGCGCGTTACGACGAAAGCACATCCCGCATGTTAGGAGAAACGGCAAAACGCCTTCTAGACGATTACGCCGGGGATCTCCGCAGGCTGCGCGAAGCCGCGGGCAGCAAACCGTCGTTAGAGCGACAACACCTCAAAGGCTTCAAAGGTATCGGCGAAGTCGGTGCCGATATTTTCTGCCGGGAAGTACAGGTCGTCTGGAAAGAGCTATACCCGTTCGCCGACAAGCGCGCCCTCGCCAGTGCCGCCCGGTTGGACTTACCCACCCAAGCCGAGCAGCTTGCTCGATTAGCGACCCCGGCCGACTTTCCTCGTCTGGTAGACGCACTAGTAAGAGTCGAACTGGCCAAACAGCACGAACAGATCAAAGCCTACGCACACTAACCCTACCGGGAGAGGCAGTTTTTATTGTTGCTGCTCAGGCGGCGGCGTCTCCACCCACGTGCCGCGATCGCAGCGCAACACCTTAGCGCCGCTTTGGACTTCGCTCCCCTGCGGAAACGCTTCCCCATTAAAGAAACAAGACGTCTCGCCGGGCTCGATAGCGGCCGCCCGCACCTCCTCTTCACCCAGTTCGCAAATCGGCGAGTTTCGGCTTTGTGGGTCCGGCGTTCCCAGTTGCCGCAAGCCCTGGCTCATTCTGCACCTCCAAATAGCCTGTCGCCCAATCCGGCCTAAGGCTAGATAGGTCATGAACAAAAGCGTTCAAGCCTTCCCGTTCTTGCCGCAGATTACGCCCGTTTAATCACAGACTTGACACCTTCCCTATCCGTCGCGACCTCTAGTCGGTAGAGGGCAGCCGTAGGACAGACACGATGCCACAAGATCAGGAGCCAGCGTCCAAATTGGCGCAGTTGCTGCGCGAGCGGCAGACAGAGATTCTTGGTCGGTGGATAGAGGCTACCAACGCTATACCGGCGCTTGACCGGCTATCGGACCCTGCTTTAACCAGCCATTTAACCGCCGTTATCCGGCGTATCGTCAATGCGCTAGAGAACCCCGATCAAAACCGAACCGAAGCAAAGGACAAGACGCCCCAGCCACACGATAAAATGCGGCTACGGCAGGGCATCAGCCTTAGGCAAATGATGAGGGAGCACCGTCTGCTTAGGGAGATCGTCCTAAGTCTTTGGAGCGACCAAACTCCCAGCGGCGATACACCGACCTACCTTTCGCTTTCGGCTGCGATGGACGACGTATTCGAAGCCATGATCGAAGAATATATCGTGCGCCGCGACGAGGCCATTCGGGCGAGCTTATCCGCATCGGTGCAGCACGACGACAACGACAACGCATTCCTGCGGTCAGCATTGAACGCCGCCCTCGCCTGGGCCGGAACGGCCCAAACAGCGACCGTCTGGCTCACTCGCCGCGACGGTTTCGAGCAGGTTTTCTCTACCGATGAACGCCGAGAAGCGGTGGCGACACCGCCGATTGCGGACGTGGCACGCAGCGGCAAACCGAGCTTTGTCCACAGGCCCCAAGCGGAGAGCTGCTTTCTGCCGATGCTCGCCGGCGAGCACTGCTTGGGCGTCTTAGAGGTGATCGGCCCCGTACTAACCGAACCCGACCGACACCTGTTTCGGGTAGTCGCCGATCAATTAGCGACGACGCTCCACCTGCTCGCCATCCGCCAACAACAACGAGAACGGGCGCGGAGCCTCGAACAAACGGTCGATATCATCGAAAAAGGCGACCCGCTGATGGTCGTCGATCGCGATTGGCGAATCATCTACGTCAATCGCGGCCAGGAGCGACTCAGCAAGACCCCACGCTCGAAAACCCTCGGCAAAACCTTGTGGCAGATGTTTTCCTTAAGGCCCGACCGCGTACAGTTCTATCGCCGCATCATGCGCGAACGTAGCGAGGCTTTCTTCGAAACCTACTATCCCCCGCTCGACTTGTGGATGGATATTTCCGTATACCCCACCTCGCAAGGAGGCCTGGCCTTATTTCTACGCGACATCAACCGCCGCAAACGCGCGGAAGAAGCGCTCGCCAACGCGGAGGCGCGTATTAGCCTTCTCGTCGATAGTGTGGAGGACTACGCTATCGTATTGATCGACCAACGCGGGCGCATCGCCAGCTGGAACAAAGGCGCCGCACGAATGACCGGCTGGACGGCGGCACAAGCCATTGGCTGTACGGGCGACTTATTCAAACCGCGACAAAGCGCGGCACCGAGTATTGAGAAGCTGCTGGAAAAGGCGGTCACGGAAGGCAGTGCTCACCTGGAAGGTTGGCACTGCCGTCGCGATGGCAGTCGCTTCTGGATCGACGCGACCCTATCGCCGATACAGGTCAGCGACAAACAAGCGCCCCAGTTTGCTTTGGTCGCGCGCGACTTAACCACCTCCAGGCAACGCGAAGAATCATTACGATTTCTAGAAGAGGCCGGCCGAGTTCTCGCGCAATCGCTTGAGTTCTCGCAAACTGCCGAACTCGTGGCTAACCTCGCCGTTCCGCGCTTAGCCGATTGGTGCGTGGTCGATTATTTGGTCGACAAACAGCTAACCCGCCCCCTAGCCGTCGCCCACACCAATCCGACCAAAGTACGCTGGGCCAACGAGCTTCGCGAACACTTCCCCCCGATCCTGAGGCTAAGCTCGGCATCTACGAAGTCATCCGCACAGGCAAACCCCAATTGATAGCGCGCATTACCGACCAAGTCTTAAGCCAACTTGCCTCAAACGACGACCACTTGGCGTACCTGCGCGAACTTGGGATGCATTCGGCCATGGTATTGCCTCTTACTGCCCGCGGCCGCACGCTCGGAGCAATCACCCTGATCACGGCCGAGTCCGGACGCACTTACGATCAGCACGATCTCATTTTCTCGCAAGAAGTTGCGGGCCGCCTCGCATTGGCCCTCGACAATGCCCGCTTGTTCGACGCCAGCCGGCGCGCCGTAAAACTACGGGAGAAGACGCTAGCGTTAGTCTCCCATGACCTGCGATCGCCCCTGTCGGTTATCGGCCTTAGCGCCGATATGTTGCGCCGGCGCCTAAACAACGAAAGCCTCGCCAATAAGCAGCTTCAGAACATTAGTTGCGCCGTATCGCGAATGGACCGCCTGATCAGCGATCTGCTCGACATGGCAAGCATCCAAACCGGCAGCTTAAGGATCGAGTGGGAAGAACGAGAGTTAGCCCCGTTTCTCGAGGAAATGCTGGAATTACACCGCGATTTAGCGGCCAAGAACCAAATCGAGCTACACGACCAAGTCAGCCTACCGCACGCCGCTCGTGCCTGCGCCGACTACGACAGGCTTGGCCAAGCACTTACTAACCTGCTAGGAAACGCCATCAAGTTCACCCCCGCCGGAGGCAAAGTCGAACTCTACGCCTGTGAAAAACAAGGTTCCGCAAGAATCGAAATCCATGACACGGGCCCGGCATCAGCGACGAAGACCTACGTCATGTCTTCGAACCGTATCGCACCGGCCAAAAGCATAATGAACGCGGGACCGGGCTAGGACTCTATATCAGCAAAGGCATCGCCGAAGCCCATGGCGGCCATATCGAAGTCGATAGCGAGCCGGGCAAAGGCAGCCACTTCGCACTTGTTGTTCCATTGGCAGCTAACCGACAGGACACTAATCGACCGAGACCGTAAAGCCCCAAACGGTACGAGAGGCCGATCACGAGCTACCTTATATCCAGGCGCAAATATTCCGTATACTGTCGCCTAAGTTATCAATGCATTAGCTGAGGTGCTCGCGTGAAACCACCTATTTTTCTGCCCACCTCGAAAAACCAACCACCCAATGCCCGCGCTGCGGTTTGCGCTATCCGACCGATGAAGAGAAGTGTGTGCATTGCGGGGATCTATCCGACGCCGAAGTACGCAGCTTACGGGCAAAAATCGAAGAACAACACGAAGCGCATACCAACCTCGGGCGATTATTCATAACGCTTGCCGCGATTCTCGCGGTGGTAATGGCGTTGGCGCTTTTATAGGCCTTTCGCCTTCTGCCGGAAGCAGGCCCCGGCGGTACCGGGTGCCGATCGCTGGCGGCTCTGGCTTAATCCCTGTTCTTCGGCCTTCGGCTCGACAGGCAGAGCCGTTAATCGTTAATGCGGCCTTAATCGAAAAGAGACACCGACCGTCTCCCTTCTTCCCAAGGGAAGCGGTCGGTGTCCCCTTACCGACCTACAGTATGGTCCGGTTGCAAAGCGGAAAAACCGCCTTCCAACGCCTCGGCGGCAGCAAAGAAAACAACTGCGCGCGCTGAATAGGCGCAAGCCCGGCCAAACGTGCGGCAACCTCCTCGTCGCTTAAACCCAACAAAGCCCTTGCAGCGACCGTCCAGTCGCCACCGGCGAGCAGGCCCTCAAAATCCATGATTCTCTTTTCGTTCATGGCAAACCTTCCCGACGACACTGGCAGGCCCGGTCCGCCAGCGGACCGGGCCCGGCTGACTTAAAAGCGCAAAGCCTCAATGCCGAAACCGGCGGCCCAACCGCTGGCCCCACCGTCTTCCAGCTCCTCGTAATAGCTAACGTCGAACGAGACTTGATCGTTCAGCAACATTACCCTTAGCCCCGCCTGGACGGTCGGGTCGTCGCTATCGTTACCAAACACCTCGGCCACCGCTTCGACCGGACCGAACAGCGCGACTTCGGTACCCACCCCCCAGAATAGATCCGTCTCGCTACCGTCGCGGACATGGGTCGCCCCCACATTCACATGCAGCAACATACGATCCGGTACCGGCTCCAAGGTTACAGGGATCAACAACGCCCCCTCTTCCACCTCATCCGTATCGGTGTCGTAGATCACGGCGCCAAAGAGCGAAATGCCGTAACCGTAAGCGGCGCGATCGAGAACGGCCCACTTGCCCTGAAGCTCCAAGACTTCTCGGCCGAATCGCGGCATACCAATGACGCCGGTTAACTGAAAGGGCCCCTCGCCCCTTACCGTACCTTCGACGAAATTCGCCTCCTCAAAATCGCTGTACCACAGCTCCAGCACCATGCTCCGCGGTTCGATCAGATCGGCATCCTCAACCACATACTGCCCGGAAGCCCATACCGCGGCAGGCGCAGCAAGCAGAGCGGCAGCCACTCCCAGAGCGGACGTAACGGAACGATTCAGTGCATTGTGCTTCTTAAACATGATGAAACCTTTTTCTTGAGACCGTAGCCTTAGCAGCAACTCCCCTGCTGCCGCCAAGGCAAGACTTAATAAAGGGTAAGGCGTTGTGCGTACCTACCTATCCCGAGATACCGAGCAGCCAGGCAGCGCTTAGGAAATAAACCGCCAGTCCGCTGAAATCCTTTATGGTGGTAATAAAAGGATCGGCCCCTGGCGCGTGATCTACACCCAGCTTCAGCAACAGGTAGGGCAACAGGAAACCAAGCAGGCACGCGGTAGTAATGGAGAACATCAGCGAAATACCGACAACCACGCCCAACAACGGGATATCGTTGGGAGCGCCTTGCCACGCCCAGGCAACCAAACCGCCGATAGTGGCCAGCACAAGCCCCATCGCCAACCCCACTTTCAGCTCCCGCACGATGTGCACGCGGAAAAACTGCTTAAGGTTGATATGCCCCAGCGCTAAGCCGCGCGCGAAGATCGTGGTCGACTGGGTGCCGACGTTGCCGCCCATGTCCATCACCAACGGAATAAAAATAGCCAGCGCTACAATCGCTTCCAAGACCCCTTCGAAGTAATCGATAACGCCGCCGACCATCAAGCCGCCAATCAGCGTCACCATCAGAAACGCCATACGTACTTTGACCGGGTAGCCGATACCGCCGGAGGTCAGCTTTTCGCTACGAACCACTTCTTTATGATGCGTAAGATCGCCGATGCCGGCTTTCCAGTAGACATCTTCGGAAGCTTCTTCTTCCAAAATGTCCATCGCATCGTCAAAGCGTAGAGCGCCGACCATGCGGTTCGCCTCGTCGATAACCGGCAGCATGGCAAGATCGCGCCGCTGCAACAGCCGAGCGGCGTGCTCCCGATCGGCATCTTGTTTAACAAACAAGTCGCGGCCCTCGACCAAGCCGGCGACCGGACGCTCAGCATCGGCCCGCAGCAGTGTGCTGAGCCGAACGAAGCCCAGGTGGCGACCGCTGGAGCGCGCTACAAACACAACCGATGCCGCGGCGTTGTCTAATTCAGACTCTCTTACCGCATCCAGCGTCTCCTTCACCGAAGCATATTCGCCGACTTTGATGAAGGTGTTGCGCATGACCGACTTCACCGGATTAACCGAAGGCTCCTCGGTCAAACCGGCCCCCTGAAGGCGGAGGGTTGCTTCATTCGTCATAATTAAAACTCCCAAACAGAATAATTATCTTGTCGACAGGAGCTCTTTTATCTAAATAAAAAAACATTTATTTAGGCAAAAGAATTCCTACCGACCTTTTCGGAAAAAGGTCGAATATTACGCACAGCAAAGGCATAACAGCAGCCTGAAGCCGTTACCGCTACGTATCCATCTTGTCCTTTTGGGGAGCACCAGGCTGACCAGCCTGGCCTTATAGATCAACCGCTTACGCGGAATTTCATTAGGCAGGCGGGGAGGCCGGGCGCTGGCCGCAAAGGCGGCTCGCCCCTAAGCTGGGCATTCGACTACTCGGATCGTCCATTTACTTTCTATAACTCCAATTCATATTGAGCGAGCAAATCCTAACAACGAGAAAACAAACCAGTCAACAAAAAAATCGAAAAAACCCAGAAAAATAAAAATTCATTTTCGAATTAAAAAAAGATGCCCACAGCAAACCGCCAAACGATCCCGCCACAAGATCAGGGAGCGTTCGGTATTCTTCAACACGCCAACGCGCTAGCAAGCCAAGCAAGCACTGCTAACGGCGACATGGAAACGCATACGGGTAAAATTACGACAACCCGGGCGCTCGCTTTTTTGAACCGCTGTTCTGCGGGAAGCGAGCCGGGTCAAGAAGAGAGGCTAAGACCGAGGGGACGCTTACCGCGCGAGCAGGGTTCGCTCAACGTTTGACTGGCATCTACAACTACTAGAGTCCAAGGAGGTAAGCCCTCTGGTTTAGGATTCGTGCCCGACTATACGAGAACAGGTGCAGAAGTCAAGCGCAGATTCGGCATTCTGCCGGCACGCCTCCACGCATCACCGAACGACACAGCCAGAAGAAGCCTGCCCAGCACACAAGAAACGGAGCGAGGATTACGCCGGCGGCACGTAAAAAGCTCACCCTTTTGCTGTTTCGGCCGACTACAAACAACATACAAAGCTTTATCATTACCTTCTACGACGGCCTAAGCGCCACGAAACAAAGACAAGCTTATGAATCATGAACTTAGGGAAAAGGCTAGGCAGGCCCTGGCAAACCTTTTGCAACGAGCAAAAGGTTTGGCATACAGAAAGATCACAGACGAAGGGTTTATGATCTCGCTTTTCTCGGTCGGCATCCCTCTCCTCGTTGCCATCCTTTTTTAGGGGCGTTCTTTGCGGTCAAGATAGAAGACTGGAAGCTATACCAACACGGCAGCACCACGACGGGCCAGCTCATTAACCAAACATCATGTGGCTCCGGACGCTACCGAGTGACGCCCCCATACTGCTACACGATAAAATTTACCGATCAGCAGGGCGAAGAGTTCACCTTTCGAGCCTATGGCCACGAAGATCATCGGCTTGGGATGTACCTGAGAAACCAAACATATTCCGTGGTTTACCTCCCTGACCAACCCACCGTCGCGAAGCGTATGGGAGATACAAGAGACGCTAGCCTGTCCTTTTTCATCGGCATAGCGGCATTAGTTGCGGCGATTGCTTTTCACATCGGCAATCGCCGCAACAATCGTCAGATCAGCGCCAGCAGGAAACTGCTTGAGAAGCTGGAAGAGATGGCAGCGGAAGGGAAGGCTAGCGAAGCCGTGAGTATGATTGCTGGGGCTGGTAAAGACATCCCCAAGAACGCCCTTTTTGGACAACTCGCCGCCAAGCTGTATGAGCACGGACATCACGATGAGTCCGACGCTATATTGACCAGAACTTTAGATGCTTACAAGCAACAAAAAGTATCCTATAAGCGTGACCATGCGCTTAGCATGCTCGCTTACCATCTAAACAATGCCGGCGACCGTATAGGCACGGCCCGCGTAATCGCGCTAATAAAACATAAGGATGCGAAAACGGGTTTGGCCTTCTTACTAGCCGCCCCCCGAGACCATAATAAAAGGCAACCATAGGGGGACGAACTCCCTCCTTGCCAGGAGCCCGAGGCAGGGCGCCGAGCGGACAAGTCCGAGCCTGCCCCCGAACTAGCGGGCTGCTGAAAATCATTTCGGCAACCCGCTAGAGCAAAACGGTCTGCTGCAACAGCATGAATACGCCCGTGCCCGTAGCAATGCTCAGCAGGGCGTTCCGACGCCAGACATGCAGCCCGGCCGTCAGCGCTATCGCCAGCATATAAGCCCCAATTTCCAGCCAAGCGAGGCCCGGCAGATGCCTTAAGCTATAGATGACTAATAAAGCCATCACCGCCGGCGGCAAATAACGGCCAAGGTAAAACACTAGTGGGTGTTGGCTGTCGCGCAGCAAAACAAACGGCAAGGCACGCGTTGCGATCGTCGCCAAGGCCATGATACCGATGGCGGCCAACAGGTAGAGACTATCGCTCACCAACCGGCCTCCTGGCTCTATCCAACAACAGCAAAACGGTCGTCAGGCCTAATGCAACAAGTAACAATTGCTCGGCACCCACCGCAATCGCTGCAACGGCCGCGCTAAAACCGGCAATAAGAAAAGGCCGCCAAGCACGAACGGTGTAGGCTTGTTCGATAGCCAGCACCACGAATAAGGCTACCAGTACAAATTCCAAGCCGGCGGTTTCCAACGTTAGCCCCGCCCCCAGCAAGGCACCCAGGGTACATCCGACGACCCAATAGCTTTGGTTGAGTGCCGCGATCTTTACATAAATTGTCGAGGAGCGTGGCTTGGGCGGCAGACTGGATAATAAGGAGTACGTCTCGTCGGTTAGCGCGAATATCAAATACGGCCTAGCGAATCCGCCGGCGGGAAACCGCGCAGCCATCGATAGCCCGTAGAACATGTGGCGCGCATTCAGCAATAAGGTGGCTATGCCGATTTCGACGACTCCGGCACCCGCAGCCAATAGGCCAACGGCCATAAACTGCGCAGCACCGGCGTACACGGCCACTGCCATCAGCATGGCGTAGTACCAGGCAAAACCCAGCTCGCTAAACAGCACGCCGAAAGCAATCCCGAGCGGAATGTATCCAAATAGAACAGGAAGGCTGGCGCGAAAAGCGGAGGTTGGCTCAACGCTTGTTGTCATTTAGTGCATCAAACTCATCAACGCTTCGCCAACCACTTGTCGAGTTGGTCCGCAAAGGCTTTACGATCGCTGTTGCTTAAGGCTTGCGGACCGCCGGTTTGTACGCCACTGGCCCGCAGGGTGTCCATGAAATCCCGTAGCGTCAAGCGCGCTTTGATGGTACTCGCGGTATAGAGCTCTCCCCGCGGGCTCAAGGCCAAGCCGCCTTTCTCGATAACCTCGGCAGCAAGCGGGATATCGCTCGTGATAACAAGGTCGCCCGCCTCCAGCCGCCGGACGATTTCGTTATCGGCGACATCGAAACCGGCACTCACCTGGACCGCCTTGATATACGGCGACGGCGGCACCCGTAACGGCTGATTCGCCACCAACACCAGTGGCAATCGGGTACGCTCGGCAGCCCGAAACAGAATTGTTTTTATGGCCGCCGGGCAAGCGTCGGCATCGACCCATATCGTCATAGCGTTGGCTCCCGGAGCCTTGGTTAGTCAAAGATGCGCGTAATCATACCGCCGAATAGCCGCCGTTACCCGCACCCGCGCGAGCGGCGGCAAACCGATAACCAACCAGCGCCTACTGCTCGGTCGTCTCTGCCGTTTGCCATAGTAAATGAGCGGCCGTTGCAACGGAAACCGATAAGTAGATAGCACCGCCGATGACCCACATGATAAGCCCGGCCAACTGTTGATCCTCTAAGCCGGTAAGCCCCCACAGCGGAGCGGTCAACACGTGATAATCGAATAAGGCAACTGAGGCGAAGGTTAAGACCGCGCCCAGCAAACCCATGTGAATAGACGTCGCCAAGGCGCCTACAAACGCCTGCCCCTGCTCATGCCCCGAAGCCGGCTGTAACAAGCTCCGCCAAGCCGCTACCGCGGTACCGAACAAGGAAAGGTGCATTAACCATAAGACGGACTCGTAGCGCAACGCCATTTCGTAAGGAATCGGCAAATGCCACAGCCAAATACAAACGCCGTGTGCACCCCACAACAGAATGGGATTGCCCGGTAACCAACGCCGCCGAAAAACGCCGCTAAGCACCAGTAAAGGTGCTGCCAGCTGAATCATGACCAAATGCTGCGCGACACGCGCGGAAAACAGGGCAGAGGTCAGGTTACACAAGGGAGAAACCAAGGCCAGGAACAATAAGAGCCAAGCACCCGCATAGCACCATTGCCGTTGCCGCGATGCGCTCCGCAAGCGGAGATACCCAAAGATAGCCGCCGCCGCAAAAGCAAATAGCAATTTCGGGTCTAAATTCCAGGCCAACCAAAGTTCGCCGGGTAAGGACGGTACGCCGCAGTAGGGAATATAAGGCAAATTCGCTAAGCGGTCATACATGGATTAACCCCTCGGATTTCTGCGTAGCTTCCTTGTAAGTGGTGGTTTTGTCCGTGTTGTAAAGGAAATCTGGGGCTAACTCGTAGCGATTGGCGGCAATTTGCCACAAACGCCAAGCTTGGAAATATCGCCGACACAAAACGGTCATCGATTTGTCAGCGATGCAGCATGGCCGCGTCATCTTCCGACACTACCCTCGCCTACACCACTTCAGGAGCGTTGAGGCGAACCATGAGCGAGCAAAGCCGTAAAGCCCCTCTCCCACGCAAGCATTCATTTCTACACCCCATTGGCCGCCCTGTAGAGCGGGCTTTCGAGCATTTGGCGGGTAGGCATCGGCTGCGGCCACTTTACGAAGCGCCCCAGCCGGACCAAGCGCCGACCGCCTTTGTTAGCGAAACCTTACAAGCCCTAGACATCAAGCCCCAGGTTGAACAAACGGATTTGGCCACAGTACCGCCGCTTGGCGGCACCTTAGTCGTCGCCAACCACGCACTCGGGGCGATGGACGGCATTTTATTGACCACCGCCTTATTGCAAATCAGAAGCGATATTCGCATTCTCGGCAATCAGCTACTCAGCCAAGTACCGGCGCTCGCCCCGCTTCTGGTCGGCTCTCTCGATGCCGCCGAAGACGACCTTGCACCATTAAAAGAAGCCATCGACTGGCTTGAACAAGGCGGTTTGTTGCTAGCGTTCCCGGCCGGGCAAATGGGCTTGGCTCCTCGGCGCAACCACCATCCTAACGACCTCGTCTGGCACCCGTCCGTGGCCCGCCTGGTTACGCGCACCGGTGTCCCTGTGGTACCGGCTCACATCGACGGCCGCAGTAACCGCCTCCTGCAACTGGCAAGCCAGATTCACACCCAGTTGCGCAACGTGTTTGCGCCGCCAGAACGCGTCGAAAGCAAAAGATCCGACGTTATGTTGCGTTTTGGGGCGCCTTTGCGTCCCGAGCGGCTGTGCAATTTGAAACGCGAAGACATGTTGGCGCTAATGCGATTACGTTGCCATGCACTGTCGGAGACGCGAGAAATAACCACCGGCGTCGAAGCCATGCTCGCCGGCCCTTGGCCGAACCGGGTAACGCCGAGCAACTTGCCGCGGAAGTCGCCGCACTCGATAATCGCGCCTGCTTGGCAGCTCACGGCGAACTTGCCGTTTACTGCGCCGACTCACGGGATATTCCCCACCTTCTGCAAGAAATCGGGCGGCTGCGCGAATTGACTTTTCGTGCTACCGGCGAAGGCACCGGACGCGCCCGCGACATCGATTTATTCGACAGCTATTACCAGCATCTTTTTATTTGGCATAACGTACGCAAAGAGATCGTGGGCGCTTACCGCCTGGGCGAGGCCGATAAGATCGTCGCCCGTTACGGCAAGAAGGGGCTGTATACGCGATCGCTGTTCCGCTTCGGCCGCCCGTTACTGGCCCAACTCAACCCCGCGCTGGAGTTGGGGCGTTCGTTTATCCGCCCCGAATATCAGCGCAGCTTCACGCCGTTGATGTTGCTTTGGAAAGGCATTGGCGCCTATGTGGCCGACAATCCGCAGTATCGCGTCCTGTTCGGCCCGGTCAGCATTAGCGCCGATTATCAAACGGTTTCGCGCCAACTACTGGTCGATTTTCTAACCGCCAACAGCTACTTGCCCGAATTAGCCCGCTTCGTTCGGCCACGCCGTCCGTTTCGGCAAACGATGCGCCATAGGAACATCGCACTAACGATCCCGACAGATGCGGAACAAATTTCGCAGTTACTGGAACAGCTGGAACACGACGGCAAAGGGATGCCGGTATTGCTGCGCCAATACCTAAAGCTCGGCGGCCGTGTGCTCGGCTTCAGCGTCGACCGCGCCTTCGCCAATGTGCTCGACGGACTGATCATGGTCGACCTAACCGAGACCGATCCTAAGGTGTTGGCCCGCTATATGGGGCGGACCAAAGCAGCGCAGTTCCTCGCCCATCACGCTGCGTCACAAGCCCAAGCGGCCGGTTAAGGGTGGTGGCGCCACATCTTGCCGGGAACCGGGAACGATGCTCTGAACCGGCCATGCGTCATCGAAACGACCGAAATTTGTCACGCAACCGTCATCCACTCCCGTCACCATGAGCGCTCCCGCAGCAGGAGACGACCAAAGATGCGCATCGTCATCGTTACCGACGCCTGGCACCCGCAAGTCAACGGCGTCGTCACCACCCTCAGCAAAGTCGGCGCAGCGCTGGCAGAAAAAGGGCACTCGGTGCGCTACGTCACGCCGGCCGATTTCCGCACCGTACCTTGCCCGACCTATCCGGAGATCCGTCTGGCGCTCCGGCCTGGGCCGCGCCTGCGGCACATCGTGCGCACAGTCGCCCCGGACGCTATCCACATTGCCACCGAAGGGCCGTTAGGTTGGGCCGCACGCGCTTACTGTTTACGGCGAAAGCTTCCATTTACCACCGCTTACCACACGCAATTCCCCCAATATGTGCGCCTGCGCGCACCCATTCCGCTGCGAGTAAGCTACGCGCTGTTACGACGCTACCACGGAGCGGCCTCCCGCACCTTGGTCGCTACCGAATCGCTGCGACAAGAGCTGACGGAGCGGGGCTTTCGCAATCTGAGCCTGTGGTCGCGTGGCGTCGACAGCACGCTGTTTCGACCGCGAGATAAACATTATCTCGACCTTCCAAGGCCGATTGCGATGTATGTCGGACGGGTGGCGGTTGAAAAGAATATCGAAGCGTTCCTGAAACTCGAGCTACCCGGCAGCAAAGTCGTGGTCGGCGACGGGCCGGACCTTGCCCGCCTGAAGCAGGCCTATCCGGATGCCCATTTCGTGGGCTATCAAAGCGGCGAGCGCTTAGCGAAACATGTCGCCGCTGCCGATGTTTCGGTATTTCCAAGCCTTACCGACACCTTCGGGTTAACCATGCTCGAAGCGATGGCCTGCGGCGTCCCCGTTGCGGCATACCCCGTTACCGGCCCCAAAGACGTCGTCCAACATGGCGTTACCGGGATACTGGATACGGATTTGGCGAAAGCCTGCCAGGCCGCGTTGCAGCTTGACGGCCAGGCTTGTATCGCCTTCGCCCAAAGCCGAAGCTGGGATGCCTGCGCCGAGCAGTTCTTAACGGAACTCGAACCGTTTCGCTGGCCGGAAGATCGGCCCCGCGAGCAGCCGGCGGCGTGATCTCTGCGCCCGCTCGAAGCGCGGGCTTCTGAACAAGCCCACCTCCCCCTCGGCCATCCTGCTTGGCCAGCGCGCCTTTACGCTAAGGCTAGCAAGGGCTAGCCGATCAACAGAAAGCTTCCCAAAGCCAACAATGCGCCGAGCAAGCCGCCGCAAGCAACGTCGGTGGGATAATGCAAACCGAGGACAACGCGAGAAGCGGCCACAAGCAGTGCAAAAGGTACGAGCAGCCACGCTAACGGCGGAAAGTAAAGTGTGGCGACCAGGGTAAAACTGACGGCATGCAAGGTGTGGCCCGACGGAAAACTGTACAAATCCAGAGGGTCGGCCCCCAAGGTGATGGCCTCATGAACGCTGTAGGGCCGCGCCCGGCTGGTACGCTGTTTAATGACCCGATACAGCACGACCCCGACAACCGCGACCGCTAGCATGTGCAAGGCCGCGAACAAGCCCTGCATGCCGTACAGGAACGGCAACGCCACCATTAGGACATACCAAAAAACCCCGTCGCCCAAGCGGCTGACGGCCGCAAACAAGCCGCGCACCAACCGCGAGCGACAAGAGCGGTTAAGTAAGACGCAGAGCGCCAAATCGTGCCGAACGATCAATTGCAGCATAGCGGGCTCACCTCGATGAAAACTGCCGATCACTGGAGCAGCTTCTCGCCCGAAGATGGCCCGCGTATGACGCCATTATGCTGTTTTTATGACATAGAACTAATCACTAACATTAGACAAAACGCATACTGTCGAAAACGCCGCTCGTCGGTAACCAACCGGCTGCTTCTAGTAAAGTCCACCCGCCCAGCAGCGCGAACAAGGCAGCGGCCGCCCAACGAATACCTCTTAGCGGTAAGCTGTCGGCGAAGCGGTGCCCGAACAGCAAGGCCGGCGTTGTGACGAGCAGAATACCCAGAGTCGCCCCCAGCACCACCGGCACCACGCTACCGGAGCCGCCGGCCAGGGAAACAACCGCAAGCTGCGTCTTATCCGCCATTTCGAGCACGAAGAATGCCACGGCCGCGGTTAAAAACAGGCTATGCGCCGAGTGCTTCTCGGCTATCGCGTCGTCTTCCGGGATCAAAACCCAAACCGCCATCACGAGAAAGACCAGGCCTACGATCCAAGCGTGCCAACCGGCGGCGATGACGCTAAACAACCACACGCCGACGAGAGCCGACAACGCCTGATTGACGAACAAACCGAGCGACATCCCCCAAAACACTGGCCAAGGGCGTCGATAACGCATACCGAAAAGGAGGGCGAGGAACAGACTGCGGTCGCCGATTTCGGCAATACCGACCGCGAGCGTGGACAGGAAGAAAAGCTCCATGACAGAGAACGTTCCGGGCCGGGCGGCGTCTTACGAGATCCAGTGACGATGACATCCGCCGCCCGACCAAGAGCGCAACTTGCCGGGCACCGGCAAGCCGAATGTCATTGCCACAGGTCTCGTCAAGCCGTAGCGGCCGCACACGCCATGGCCCTTCGGACCAATTATGTTGACGTGCGCCTCCATCGAAGCACGATGGAGCGACTACTCCCCTGAGTCGGCATAACTAAACCACGATGGCAGGCAAAAGTCCACCTTGAGGAGACACTGAGACCATCGTTTGCCCGGCCGGCGAGGCGGGCTAAGCCGCTACCGGTAAATCCAACAGCACGACAGCCACACCGAAGTAAATCAACAGGCCGGCGATATCCGCCAACGAGGTCACCAACGGCGTGCTGGCCGTTGCCGGATCCAGTTTGCAGCGCTGTAACAGCACGGGAAGGGCCATACCGATCAGGCTGCCGGCCACCACTACCAGCACCATGGCGATGGCTACAACGGCAGCGACTTCCGGCGCGGCGCGGGTAAGGCCGAGCAACCAGACAGCAGCGCCGACCGTCACGCCCAAAGCCGTAGCCACCCCGATCTCCCGCCCCAACACATAGCCCCAGTCGCGGGGCCGCACATCTCCCGTCGCCAAGGCAGGACCGCCACGTCGCAGCCTGTGCACCGGCATTACCGCCGGAGTCGACCACCAAGGGGAGAAAAGTCACCAGCACCAGCATGGCTTGCAGGGAGGCCTCAAATTGGGCGATGACGCTACTGCCGATCGCCCCGACAACGATCAAAAGCAACAACCAACCGATTCGCTTGCGGTAGAGTAAGCCGATACCGGCATCCCGTAGCCGCAACCCAAGCAAGCCGACGCCGCCCAGTTTTTGGAAATCTTCGGTCGAGGCTTGTTCGGCGACATCGAGCAAATCGTCAACCGTCGCCATCCCGAGCAAACGCGCTTCGTCGTCAACGATAGGCAACGCCTCCAGGTCGTAATGCCGTACCATCTGCACGCCGCGCTCGCGGTCGGCATCGGCGCGGATGAAGATAGGCGGCCCTTGCAACAAACTGCCTACCTGCGACGCCGGTTCCGCCAAAACCAGGCGTTTCAGCCGCAACGCACCCAGAAAGCGCCCATCGGCGTCTTCCACGAACACGACGTTCGTCATCGCCAAGCGCGCCGCCTGCCGCCGAACCTCTTGTAACGCCTTGGCCACACTCCACTCCGGCCGCAACCGGAGGCAATCCGGGTCGGCTAAGCGGCCGATGCTCCGCGGCGGATAAGCGAGTAAACGGCGCGCGCGAGCCTGCTCCGGCTCCGGTAAGGGTGCAATCAAGGCATCGATAGACGAGGCATCGAGCGCACCTAGCAAAGCGGTCCGGTCATCGGCCGGCATGTCTTCCAGCAAGGCCGAGGTTTGATAGTTCGCTAAATCCTCCACCAGCCACGTCTGATAAGGCGGCTTGAGCTGACTCATAACCTGAGCCGCTTTCTCCTGCGGCAACATTTTGAGCAAAAAAACCCAATCCGGCCGATCTTGCTCTAATAACAAATGCGCGACGTCGGCGGCAGGCAAGCGATCCAACAACTCGCGCAACGCCGGCCAACGGCGCTGCTTAAGCAGCTTTCGTGTATAAGCGACATGTTCTTTCATACTGCACCGTTACCGGCCGAACAGGCCCACACCGCGATCGTTACGCGCCTCGTCGATCGGCAGTAAAGACCAACTCACTTCGCTGACGACCCCTTCTAAGCTCAACCGCGCCACGGCTTGCTCAAGGAAATCGTTATTTTTCCCGGTACCCGATAACTCGGCCTCTACCCGCACTTTGTCGCCGCCGTCGCCATCCGCGCTGTGTAAACCGCGCAGCAACAGCGGTCCGTTATTAACGATATGCATCAATAAGGCCCGAATATGCGCTTCGTCGTCGCGACGAACCACAATGCGCAAGCGGTAATGGCTCTCAACTTCGGTTTGCTCGTCGAGCGGTTGCCGATTAATCCAGCCAGCTAACGGGCGGAGCGTAAAATGCGCCAGCAGCACCACGAAGGTCACTAAGGTAGCGTGAATCACGAAACCGGAACCGGCCAACACCCCAACCGCCGCCGCACACCATAAGGTAGCCGCCGTGTTCAAGCCGCGTACGTTGAAGCCATCGCGCATGATGACCCCGGCGCAGAGAAAGCCGATGCCGGACACCACCTGCGAGGCCACCCGGGTCGGGCTAAGCTCGCCCTCGACCATCACACCGAGCATGACGAATGCCGCGGCCCCTAAGGACACCAAGGCATTGGTTCGCAAACCGGCCATTCGCTGCCGGCGCTGGCGCTCGACACCGATCAACGCGCCCAACAACACCGCCATCAGCAGATGTCCAGCCGCAACGAGATAAGGCATGATTGTAGCCATAACGTACTCCCCTCTCCCCAACCCACTGGCAAACAGGCCGGGGAACTCGCCGAACCGGCTTCCGCGGCAAGCGGAAGCGGTCGTTATCCGGTGGGAAGCACAAAATGCCTCTCTCTCGTAGCTCGCCTGCCGCCAAGCAGGCACGACAAGGGACATTTTGTGTTTCCCACACGCACACGATGACACGTTTGCATGACAGGCAAAGCTAAACGCTCGCCTGGCGGGCGAAAACGGTCACTGCGGAATAAAACAAGGAAAGCGGAGTCGAAACGGACGTCGACGGGCAGTCAACGGATTGGATTCGCACTCGCTTCCTACCGTTTGGCGGGAAGCGAGCCAGAGATCAGCGGATTCCTGGACGCTTACCGCACGAACGGGATAAGCATATGGTTGCTACGGCAACTACAACTACTAGAGTCCAAGGAAAAATGCCCTCTGATTAGAACGAGTAGCGCCGAGTATACCCACAATTGGGCGGCAAACAAGATGATTAACCACTAGCGGTCGATCACTAGCGACAAAATCTGATTTATTATGTTCGCCTCTACCGAGCCAGTTTGCGCGAGGAATAACGGAATGCCTCAGCCCACAAAGCCAACTCAATCCGCACGCCGCTTCGGCCGATGGCTGCAACGCGCTATAAAACCGCGCAACCCCTATTACGACCCCCAAAAGCCCCATCACACGCCGCACGGCTTTCGGAATAACTATCCGCATGGCGCTCCGACGGGGAAAGATTTCCTACGCTGGCAATGGCAGCGGTTTCGGGCCGGGCTACCGAAACCGCCGGCAGCCCCGATCATGCCGATCGAGCCGGACCTGGCCTATCTGCACGCAAATCGGGAAGAAGCAAGCGTGACCTGGATCGGGCACGTCACATTGCTCTTGCAAATCGGCGGCCTGAATGTGCTCACGGACCCACACTTCTCCAACCGCGCCTCGCCGTTCTCCTTCACCGGCCCGCCACGCCACCAACCGCCGGGGATCGCGTTGGCCGACTTGCCGCCCATCGATGTCGTCATGCTCTCCCACAGCCATTACGATCATTTGGATCGGCGTAGCGTACGCGCACTGTATCGGCAAGCGGGCGGGCCTCCGCTCTTCCTGCTGCCGCTGGGCTTAGGGCGCTGGTTCAGCAAGAACGTCACAAAAGGCGATTGGGAGCACTTACGAGAGCTCGATTGGTGGGATACGTACGATCACCGCGACGTACGCTTCACGTTCCTGCCCGTCCAGCACTGGAGCTCGCGCACGCTGTGGGACCGCGATACGACATTATGGGGTGCTTGGGCGGCGGAACACCCTAGTTTTCGGTTTTTCTTCTCCGGCGACCTCGGCTATTCGCAAGATACCCTCGACATCGGCGAGCGAATGGGCGGGTTCGATCTAGCCGCTATCGGGATCGGCGCCTACGAGCCGCGCTGGTTTATGCATAATCAGCATATTCATCCGGAAGAAGCCGTCCGTATACATCGCGAACTCAGAGCACGGCGCTCGCTTGGCATCCACTGGGGCACGTTTGAACGACTCACCGACGAGCCGCTGGACGAGCCGCCACAGGTGCTCGCCGCTGCGCGCGCGGCGGCGGGCATAAGCGAGGAGGAGTTTTTTGTCGTTCGGCACGGCGAAACCTATCGCCCTGCCGACATCCTCGAACAGCAGCCACTCGAAGCCAGCGCAAGCGAGAGCTAAGCTTTGCGGGATTAACCCGAAGGGGGTGGGGATGACGGATCACGGCGAAGCTTGGGTAGCGGCCGAGTTGACGAAGGCTTCTAAAGTGTCGATATCGACCGGTTTCACGAAATGACGGTCAAAACCCGCCGCCAAGGCCTTATCCCGGTCGGAGGCCTGGCCATAACCCGTTAAGGCAGCCATCAAGGCGTTTTTGGTGGCGGGTTCGCGCCGCATGCGGCGGGCAACCTCATAGCCGTCCATACCCGGCAAGCCGATATCAAGCAATACCACGTTCGGCTTCGCTTGCGCTGCCAGGCGCAAAGCGTCAGTGCCATCGTTAGCCACCATCACCTCGTGCCCGGCATCTTCGAGCAATAATGCCAGGGTTTCGGCGATCTCAGAACTGTCGTCAACCACCAGCACACGTACACCGCCAAGCCCTCGATGCTGAGACCGCTCGACCACCATCTGCTGCTCTGCACGAGAGGGTTGCCCGGCGGCCAAAGGAAATCGGACGATAAACTCCGAGCCCCGATGCGGGCCGGCACTGTGCACCGCTATCGTACCGCCATGCAGCTCAACCAGATTCTTAACAATCGTTAAACCGATCCCCAGACCGCCCTTTGCCCTATCCAGACCACGCTCGGCTTGGCCGAACAGATCGAACACATGACGCAGCACCTCCGGCTTCATCCCAATACCGTTGTCGAGCACTCGCAGCTCGGCATTATCGCCTTCGGTCGTTAAGCGCAGATCGATATTACCGCCCGCATCGGTATATTTAGCCGCGTTGGCCAGCAAGTTCACCAGAATCTGTTCAAGTCGTATCGCATCCCCTTCGACCCATACCGGAACACTAGGTCGGGCAACCCGGACACGATGCCGCTTCTCGTCAACTAAGCTTTGTACGCTCTCTAACGCGCGATCGACAATATCCGACAGATTCACAGGCTCTGTCCGAAGCGTCACTAATCCGCGCGTTACCCGAGAGACATCCAGCAAATCGTCAACCAACGCGCTCAACCGCCGTGTCTGTCGCTTGACGATGCCGAGATAACGAGCAGCTTCCGGAGCTTCCGGCCGCTTCTCCAGCAGGTGCACGGTATTGCGTATAGCGGCTAAAGGACTACGCAACTCGTGGGCCAGCATCGCTAAGAATTCGTCTTTGTGCCGATCGGCTTCCTGCAGTGCTTCCTCGGCAAGCTTACGGTCATGAATATCGACCGATACCCCGAACCAACGGATGATTCGACCGCTATCGGCCTCGCAGTAAGGCACGGCCCGGACAAGAAACCACCGATAGTCGCCATTCTTCGCCCGTAAGCGCATCTCCGAGACGAAAGTTTCGCCACTATAATGAGACTCTTTTAAACCTGTCAGCACCCGTTCTACGTCAGCCGGATGAACGACCTTATACGCAGCTTCCTCAACCGTGGTTGCTTTATCGTCCTGGCCAGTATAGGTAAACCATTGGCGGTTAAAGAACTCGATGTTCCCCTTGGGGTCGGCAATCCAGATAATCTGAGGAACGGCATCAGCCATTTGCCGAAAGCGTGCTTCGCTCGCCCGTAGCGCTTCTTCGATGCCTCTGCGCTCGGTGACGTCCAACAACGAGCCGATCATCCGGCAAGACTTACCGGACTGGTCGCGGGCAATGTAGCCGCGGTCCATGAACGTCGCATAGCTCCCGTCGCGCTTACGCAGCCGGTATTCTTCATGCCATCCGTCTTCGCCTTTCTCGACGGCCATGTGTAGGCTGTCGACAACCCGCTTCCGGTCATCGGGATGGATCAGAGCCTCCCAAGCCCCAAGGCTGTGCCCCATTTCCTCGGGGGTATAGCCAAGCTGCGAAGCGACGGCATCGTTCCACGCCAACCACCCCGTTTCGATATCCCAATCCCAGATAATGTCATTCGTGGCGCGGCTGATTAAACGTAGTCTTTGATCGCTGTCCACCTCGCTATCCCTCGTCCCGGAGCTGACTCGTTCGTTCGACCATTACCGCTACACTCCCGGTCCATGTTCCTTACGGACTTCCAGCTGCCTGCTTCTGGCTCTAACAGGCGGCGAGCTTTGGCTGGCAACGTCCTTACCCTTCTTTTTTCATTAGAACGCTCTGTCCTACAGCCGTCCCTGCGCTTTCTTCGACAGCCTGCAAAGGGTGGGGGTACGACTTACTGTTTGCTATAGTTAAGTAACGACTAATGCTGGGGTGAATGCTGTTGCTCCCCTATGTTGCCCACGAACGCCTCTAACTCGGCAAGATCTACCGGTTTCGTGAAATGCCGGTCGAAACCCGCCTGCTGTGCGCGCTCAACATCGCGCGCCTGCCCGTATCCGGTTAATGCCGCCAACACCGCACCTTCCGTACGCGGATTCTGGCGTAGACGATCAGCCACTTGGTAACCGTCCATACCCGGCAAACCGATGTCGAGCAGGATCAGCTCCGGCTCTATTTTCTCGGCCGCACGCAAGGCACTTCGACCATCGGTTTCTACATGCACTTGATGGCCCAGCTCTTTCAGCAACAGCGACATTGTCTCGGCAATGGCGGGGTTATCCTCCACCAACAAGATACGCACTTTGCTACTCGAGTGGGGATGGGAACGAGAATTGTCGGCCTCCGGCACCGCCGCAGCGGCGGTCAACGGGAGTTTCACCACGAATTCGGCCCCTTTCTCAAGACCGTCGCTAAAGGCTTCTAGGCTGCCGCCATGCAGCTCGGCGAGCCTTCTCGCAATGTTCAGACCGATGCCAAGCCCTCCCTTCGCGCGATCGAGCCCTACCTCTGCCTGATCGAACAGATCGAAGACCTGCTGTAACTGCTTAGGAGTCATTCCGATGCCTGTGTCGCGAACTCGGACCTCGGCGTAGCATCCATCGGCGCCCAGCTCGATGCTTATATGCCCACCGGCATCGGTGTACTTGGCCGCATTAGTCAGCAAGTTGACTAAGATCTGTTCCAAGCGAATCCTATCGCCCTCCACCTCAACAGGCTTTAGGGGATAGCTCACCTCAACCCAATGTCGCTTTTCCTCCATCAGGGGTTGCACACTGTCCAATGCATGCCGTACCGTCTCGGCCAGATCGACCTCCTCTTTCTTCAACTCGATGCGCTGGCGGCTTATGCGGGATACATCCAATAAATCGTCCACCAGCCCGCGGAGCGTATCGGTTTGCCGCTCCAGAATATCGAGGTAGCGTGTGACACCGGAACCGGTAACGCGCTTTACCAACTGCGCACTGTTGTGAATAGCCGTCAATGGGTTTCGTAGCTCATGGGCAAGTGTCGCCAGAAATTCGTCTTTTCTGCGCGCTTCAAGACGCAACTGCCGGTTAGCAGTGTCCAGCTCTTCGCTACGTTTTAGTAATTCGACGGCCATTTCCTGATTCTTGGCCTGCAACGATGCCGTAAGCTTGCGTTCGGATTCGCGGGCCGCGAAAGCCGCACAAACCGAGTAACATCCTCGACGCGGTGCAAGATATAAAGCAGCTCTCCTTGCGGCGATAACACCGGCACATTGACCGGACTCCAGTAACGCTCTTCAAAGGCGCCCTCCCGACCCGGGATATCGTAGCGCTGGCAAGCCATGGTGTCGGGCGCATTGGTTGCGACCACACGCTCAAGCGAAGCGCGCAGGTTAGTAACGCCGGTGGCGGTAGGGTCGTCGGGGTTGTCGGGAAAAGCCTCGAAGACACCCTGTCCTAGTACCGCATCGCGAGTCACACCGGTCACCGCCTCCCTAGCCCGATTGACCCCCACGATGGTAAACGGCGCGGCAGGCAACAAGAGCAGATAGGCATCCGGACACGACTCAAACAGCCACCGGAAATGGGAGTCGGGAATCGCAACCCGGTCGGACATAGCAAGATCCTGACGCAAGCGGTAAACGTTGAGCCCAGGCGGGCTGATTGGCGTAAAAACCTGAGGCTACTTTGCAGCGAGGCAAGGGTTATTAAGAAAATAGCCGAAGCAGTGAAGACAGACTCATCGCAACAAGCAAGCCACCGCTACGCAACTCACGATCAGTACCGGTACCGACCACCAATGGAACTCGCGCCAAAGCCCTCTTTGACGCGCCAAACGCAGTGCAATTAAGTTCGCCAGCGAACCGATCGCCAGGCCGAATCCGCCTACACTGACGCCCCACGCAAGCCGCTGCCAATCGTCGGCAAGCCCTTCTAAGAAAATGGCGGCAGGCACGTTAGAGATAAGCTGCGAGAACAGAACGCCCGCCGTAAACATACCGCCCGGCCATTGCTCGATATGGCTACCGAGTAATTGAAACGCCGGCAGACTCGCTAACAGACCGAGGTCGACAAACATGAGGACAAAGATCAGCAATAATAACCAATCGACCCCCAAAACCACGCGGCGGTACAACCCGGCATAGAGAACCAGCACGGCGAGCGCGGCATAAGGCCCCCAGCCGGTTTCCACCAAAAGCAAAAAAGGCAGGTAAGACAGCAAGGAAAGCCACAGCAGCCGCTTGTTCAAAACAGGCGACTCGAAATCCCCCGCAACGCGAATCGGCTTTCGAGAAAACGCCAGCGGCACCGCCAGCACCAAGATCAGCATAAGAACCAGAGACAGGGGCGCCATCACGCTAACGAATTCGAAAAAACCGACGCCCGAAGCCTGCCAGAGAAAAAGATTTTGCGGATTTCCAATCGGGCTAATCGCAGAACCGGCATTCACCGCCAAGGCTTCGAAAACGATCAGACGCCCTACGGGCAATTCGCTCACAACGCGCAAGCCCAACGTCAACGGCACAACGATAAACAACGCCACATCGTTGGTAACAACAGCCGACAACGCCGCAGAAAACCCCACCAGAAAGAGCGCTAGCGTTCGCTCGCCGCGGACCCGCGACAATAACCAGCGCCCGCACTGCGCCAAATAACCGCTTTCTTCCAAACCCCGGCTTAGCACAATCAAACCGGCCAAGGCGGCAATCGTGTGCCAATCCACCAAACCCGGCAGTTCGCCCGAGGAAAGGTCGGCGACGAAATACAACGGCGGCAGCGCCAACAACAAGGCAAGCAGTAAGAAGTCTTCGCTCAGACGCGAGCAAATACGGCGCAACAGGTACATCGGTGGGAATCCCAATTGGCGGGAAAAACGGACGCTAACTATTCGGCCTCGTAGCGCGCATCGAATAAGGCCTCGATAATCCGGCAATCCGCCACGCGCCCCCCGCCGCATTGAACGACCACCGAACGCAATTCATCGGCAAGCCGCTCTAGCGATGCAATCCGCTCTTCTAAACGTTCAAGATGATGCCGAGCGATGCGGTCGGCACTCGCACAATCCGAGTCCGGGTGCTCGGCTAGCGCCAACAGCTCGCTGATCGTTTGCAAATCCAAGCCCAACGACCGCCCATGACGAATAAAACCAAGTCGTTTAATCGCGGTCTCATCGTAATACCGGTAACCGTTCGCAGCCCGCCGCGGTGGATTGAGTAACTTAAGCTTTTCGTAATGGCGAATCGTCTCCCGCGAGCACCCGCTAAGTCGCGCCACCTCGCCTATCTTGAACATATTCGCTAACCCCGCTTGACCCTGCAATGATTACAGGGTTTAGCCTAAGTATCGTCAGCCATAAAGGCAATGAAAAAAGCGCGACGCCGGCCAACGGCAAGATGCACGGCGAGCGAGGCTGCTTTTTCATTGCTGCCGGAAAGATACTCAGGAGCAATGAGGCATGACCGTTTTTAACGAAATTCTCGCGGTAGCGCTTACCGCCGCGCCCTGGCTGCTGGCGGGTCTGTTCGCAGCCGGTTTGATCAAAGCCTTGATCCCGCAAAGCCTGCTGCAACGTTGGGTCGGCGGTCGAGGCCTGCTTGGCATAGGACGAGCAGCCGTAATCGGAGCGCCATTGCCGTTATGCTCCTGCGGTGCGATACCGACCGCGCTGACGCTACACCGTGGCGGCGCCGGGCGCGGCCCGACGACGGCTTTCCTGATCGGCACGCCCAGCGTCGGCGTCGACTCGATTGCGCTCACTTACGCGCTGCTCGGCCCCTTTATGGTCATAGCGCGGGCAGGTGGCGCGGTCGTCACAGCCATCACAACCGGCGTGATGGTCGCGTTCAGCGAACGCCGCGACACCATCCAGCAAGCGCCTGCAGCCGCCCCCGCCGGCACGTGCTGCGCAAGCGACTGCGGCGATCATAGCAAGCCGTCAGCGCCGGCCACGCAAACCCGTCTCAGCAGTCGCTTACAGGAGGGAATGCGTTATGCCTTTTCCGATTTACTGCAAGACATCGGCGGCTGGATACTGGCAGGCCTTATTATCGCCGGCGTGATCGTGAGTTTCGTACCTCCGGAAGCAATGGCTAATTACGGCAGCGGCATCTTGCCCATGCTGCTGTTGGCCATCATTGGCATTCCGCTTTATATCTGCGCCAGCGCCGCCACACCCATAGCCGCGGGAATGCTGCTTGCCGGTGTCTCTCCCGGCACGGCACTAGTGTTCTTGTTGGCAGGCCCCGTTACCAGCATGGCAACCTTAGCCGTACTTAGAAAAGAGTTAGGCACGCCGGCCTTGGCCTATTACCTGGGTGGAATCTTCATCAGCACCATCACGCTCGGCCTCTTGACCGACCAACTGGCGAGCCTGCTAGGCGTTAACGTCGTCAGCCAAGTCGGGGCCGCTCACGAATTATTACCCGCTTGGTTAGCCTGGTCGTCCCTGTTTATATTAATTGCCCTAGGCGTGCGCCCCTACCTGCGTCGTTTGATAAAACGATAGCTATAGCATTCAAGGTCGAAGCAGCGATAGGATCAGAAAAAGATAATAAACCAGCAGATTCGGACGTTAGGAATATTATGACCGCTCGCCAGACTTTACACATACTCGATCAAGCCGTCGCCCTCGACGGCGTCGATAGCAACACGTATACCGGCCGGACCAATCCCGCCTATCAAAATATGATCGGTCCGTTCGGCGGCGTCATCGGCGCAACCTTGTTGAATGCCATTATTCAACACCCGGAACGCCTCGGCGAACCGGTTTCGTTCACCGTCCACTACGCCGCCCCCATTAGCGACGGCGAATTTACTGTCCGACTAAGAATCATGCGAACCAACCGCAGCTCGCAACACTGGTTCGTGGAGCTAATCCAGGAGGAACAAACGGCCGCTTTTGCTACCGCCGTTACCGCCATTCGGCGCGATACCTGGGGCACGACAGACGCCGAATACCCACAGGTTCCAAACGCCGAGTCGGTTGCAGTCACACCGCCACTACCGCACGCACCGTGGACAAACTGCTACGAGATGCGATTTATCGACGGTTTCCCGGGTGTAGACGAACAACGAGAGCATCCCTCGCAATCGCGGCTGTGGTTACGCGACCAGCCACCGCGCCCGCTCGATTTCGTCTCGCTGGCCGCCATTTGCGACGCCTTCTTCCCCCGCCTTTTCGTACGACGCCCCAAACGCGTTCCCTTTGGCACCGTGGCGCTCACAACCTACTTTCACGCCGATACGGCGCAACTGGCCGAGCAAGGCAGCGCGCCGGTACTTGGCCTTGCCAAGGGAGTACATTTCGGCAAAGGCTTCTTCGATCAAAGCGCGGAGATCTGGGGCTCGGACGGCGCCCTGCTAGCCAGCAGCCATCAGATCGTTTACTACAAGGAATAAGCGACGGCGCGGCGCGCCGATAATGCCCCAAACCGGAAGGAGTCCTCTATGGCCGGCACCGACCCTCTATCGCGCTTACTGAAGATAGAACATCCGATTATTCAAGCGCCGATGGTTGGCGTCTCCACCCCGGAGCTAGCCGCCGCCGTCTCGAACGCCGGTGCGCTCGGCTCGATCGCGATCGGCACCAGCACGCCGGATGCCGCGCGCGAAACGATCGCTGCGACCCGGGCACTAACGCCGCAGCCTTTCAACGTCAACCTGTTCTGCCATCGCCCCGCCAGCGCCGATAGCGAGCACGACGCGGCTTGGCTCAAGCACCTGCAACCGTTCTTCGCCGAGTTCGGCGCAACGCCGCCAAGCGGTTTATCCGAAATTTACCGAAGCTTTGTCGATGACCGCCCGATGCTGGAGATGCTGCTTGAGGAGCGCCCGGCGGTGGTGAGCTTCCATTTCGGTTTACCGCCGACCGAGTGGATCGACGCCCTGCGCGCGGCCGGCATTGTCACGCTTGGCTGTGCGACGACGCTCGACGAAGCGCGCCAAATCGAAGCGGCAGGTCTCGACGCGGTGGTCGCACAAGGCACCGAAGCCGGCGGCCATCGCGGCGTATTCGATCCGGACCAAGGCGACCTGAGCTTAGGCACCTTTGCCCTTGTTCGCTTGCTTGCGCGACACTGCCAAATTCCCATTGTCGCCGCCGGCGGCATCATGGACGGAGCCGGCATTGCCGCCGCGCAGAGTCTCGGCGCAGACGGCGTTCAGCTCGGCACCGCGTTTATTCTCTGCCCGGAATCGGCTGCCCTCCCGCCTACCGGGCGATGCTGAAAAGCTCCCGCAGTCGCCATACCGGCGTCACCCGCGGTATCTCCGGCCGCCCTGCGCGCGGCATCGTCAACCGGATGCACACCGAAGTTGACCGCCCCAACGCGCCCCGGCCGCCCGCTTATCCCATCGCCTACGACGCCGGCAAAGCGTTGGCCGCAGCCGCGGCGAAGCAAGGTAATGCAGAGTTCGCCGCTCATTGGGCCGGCCAAGGTGCTCCGCTTGCTCGCGAAATGCCGGCGTCGGACTTAGTAAAGGCACTAATTCGGGAATGGCAAACGGGTCGGTAAGCTTTAACCGCAACACGGCGGGGCGCGTTTAGCGCCCAGCGTCAGTTTTGTCGATCTTAGCGAGCTTCGGCCCGAAGGATATTCAGCACCGCTGCGTGCAAGCGCGGATCGCCGCAGGCGACTATCTCCCCCCCGCCTGCGCGCTCTCTCCCTGCCAGTTAGTCACCCGCCCGCCGGCGCCTTCGATAATCGGAATCAACGCCTGGATATCGTAGGGCTTGAGATCCCGCTCGACGATCAAATCCACCATTCCCATAGCGAGCATGCAGTAGGCATAGCAGTCGCCGCCGTAACGGAGCATGCGCACCTGCCCGGCAACGGCCGCAAAAGCGTGCCGGCTTTCTGGAGAGTCGAACATCTCCGGGGTGGTACACATAAGAATGGCATCGCCCAAATCGGCACATTCCCGGGTAGCTAATGGCGTATCGCCAAGCCAGGCCCGCTCGCCATTACCCATAAAGCGCTCGCCGGTGAAGGGCTGGTTCATAACGCCCAGCACGGGCGATATGCCGTCGTTCAACGCGATTAAGGTGCCCCATAACGGCAAGCCGGTAATGAAAGCCCGCGTACCGTCGATAGGGTCAAGCACCCAGGTAAACTCCGAGTCGCCCGCCGAGGTTCCATGCTCTTCGCCTAAAATGCCATGCTCAGGATAACGCTCGCCAATCAGCGCCCGCATGACGCGCTCGCCCTCCCGATCGGCGACGGTGACCGGGTCGAACCCACCGGCGGCCTTGTTGTTCACCGCCTGGGAAGTACGGAAGTACGGCAGAATCGCCTCGGCCGACACATCGGCCAGCTGGTGAGCGAATTCTGTAAGTTCTTGTTTGCGATCCGCCGACAGGCGCATTCTTCTTATCATAGCAACAGATCCTAGGAGGGGCTAGCCCTCGCGTAGACGCTTCAGCGCTCCGCCCCACGCGATAAGTTGATCAAGCATACCGTTCAACGTTTTTCATGATAGCCCGCGGGCTTGAACGCGCTCATATTCTCGAAGTCGGTAAATAACGAGAACGTCACCTGACTCCGAACATCGGCGATCTGCAACTCGGCCATCACCAAGCGTAGGTGCTCGACGGCACGAGTGCCCCCGGCACTGCCGTAGGAGACGAATCCGGCAGCCTTGTTATTCCACTCGCGGTAGAGATAGTCGATCGCGTTCTTGAGTGCTCCGGAGGTACCGTGGTTGTACTCGGGGGTGACGAAGACGAACGCGTCAAAGGCATCGATTTTGCGCGACCAGACTTTCGTGTGCTCGTTGCTGTACTGGCCGAGCGAAGGCGGCACCGGCTCATCAAGGAGCGGCAGATTGAAATCCTTGATATCGACGAGTTCGAACTCCGCATCCGTACGCTGTTTGGCCAAATCGAAAGTCCAACGTGCCACCGCCTCGCCATTGCGTCCGGGCCGGGTGCTGCCGAGAATGATGCCAATATTGAGCATGATCGAGACTCTCCTGTCTACCGTTCGGTCATTTTCCTTCACGTGCAGGCAGCTATCCTTCTATGCAATAGTCAGGCGTTCATAGCCTATCCGCAGGGGAGCTACTTACCGGAGCCGGTCGTTGCTCGACACAGTGATCATCCCAAAGACAAAAAGGCCGCGTTGCACCCACGTGCGATATCCTGCACGCCTAATTCGACACCGCAACTTTGCGTGGCAAGCGGAACCAGAAGAGCGCCCCGTGTCCGGGCTGACTCTCTACACCAATTTCACCCCGTTGTGCTATCACCGCTCGGCGCGCTATGTGAAGACCGATGCCCAACCCATTTGGGCGGCCGACTTCAACGGCCGAAACAACTCCGCCTGTCGCTCTTTGGATATGCCCACCCCCGAGTCTCTGACCTTAAAGAGAACATGATCGTCCTCCTCCTCCACCTCGACTCTGACAAACCCCGATTCCGTGTACTTGATTGCGTTATCCAGCAGATTGCCGAGGGCATCTACAAATAGATGTTCGTCGACGTCCATCTCCAATGAGCGGTTTGCACGAATCTCCAACCGCAACCCTTTGGAACCCGCTTCCGCCCTCCGGTCATCCAGCACCTCATCGATGAGATTTGCTGGCCGCAGACAGCGCGGCCTGACCGGCAACTCCTCGGGCTTGAAGCGCTCCAGACGCATGACGCTCTCTATCAGGGATGTCATCCGGCGCACGCTGCGCAACGA
The DNA here is from genome assembly GCF_003399765.1 of Alkalilimnicola ehrlichii. GTDB lineage: Bacteria > Pseudomonadota > Gammaproteobacteria > Nitrococcales > AK92 > AK92. The sequence goes on from NZ_NFZV01000019.1 coordinate 60,757, forward strand.
TGGACCGAGCAAATCCGCGGGAACCTTGGCGGAACGCTGCAACATCTGAAGCTGCAACGAGAGGCTGCTCAGGGGAGAACGCATCTGGTGCGCGAGGCCAGCAAGATAGTAAGCTCGATCCCGCGCCACCTTCTCAGCCTGATAGATGGTGTAGCGTCGCACCGATTCGGCCGTCAGTTCGAAAATCGACTGATAGAAATAGGAGTACTCGTCGAAGCTGACCTGCAACCCGCGATCTCGGACCCAGGGACGAATGACATCGACAACGATGCGGTATTCCCGAACCACCTCCTCTATCGGTATCTCTTGGGAGACTCTCGCTTCTGGGTCGAGGCGTTCGGTGACCTGCCAGATCTCGCCAGGTTCCTCTGCATCCCTAAGATCGCAGAGACCTTCGCCGATTACCTTAAGCTGCACCGAAAGATGGTCCTTCAGTGCCGCCTCGCCCACATTGAGGTGTGGATGCGGAGAACACCGCCAAGCGGTGTACCAGCGCTCGGTAACCTCTTCGCGGTCCTGAATTAAGGCATCACCGAAGCTCGACAACCTCCTTCCTCCTCTCGTACCTGGAAAGGCCCCCATTGCCCGGCGGCTAGTAAATGCTCTCTCAGGTAATCTGGGGACTAAGCACAAATCTATCAGCGAGCGCAGGCACCCATAGCCCAGCAGAAACGAATGCAACGCAGATCGTCCGCGCGGGAAAACACGATAAGTAGAGAGACAAGACGCAGGATGCCCGGTAATTACCCGGCACGGGGGGATTCAGTCCTCAGAAACAACAAAGACCACGAGCGAGCCCGAAGGGCCGAGCAAGCTAACCGCCGACAATAAACAAGTCGGTTCGATTCCTGTTAGCAAGAACCAAAGCAGTTAGAAGTTGCGATAGCAGACGGGGAATAGAAAGAAGATGGTGGCCAGGGACGGACCAATTCGCCGCTAGGCGAATTAGGTCGCCGCTAGGCGAGCCCGAAGGGCCGAGGCCCAGCATGGGCCGAGCAATCTAACCGCCGACAATAAATCAAGTCGGTTCGGTTCCTGTAGCTAAGAACCGAGACAGTCAGAAGCTGCAACATCAAGATGGGAAGATAGAGAAAATGGTGGCCAGGGACGGACCAATTCGCCGCCAGGCGAATTAGGTCGCCGCTAGGCGAGCCCGAAGGGCCGAGGCTCAGCATGAGCCGAGCAATCTAACCGCCGACAATAAACAAGTTGGTTCGATTCCTGTAGCTAAGAATCGAGACAGTCAGAAGCTGCAACATCAAGATGGGAAGATAGAGAAAATGGTGGCCAGGGACGGAATCGAACCGCCGACACGGGGATTTTCAGTCCCCTGCTCTACCGACTGAGCTACCTGGCCTCCGAAAGAGGCGCTCATTTCACCCGATATTAACCGCAGCGTCAAGAGCTACAGTGCAATTCTCTTATGAAAACCTCATTCCGGGCGATAATCCGGCGGCGTTTCGGCCCCTTCGCCAAAGAAGAATTTCTCCATCTCGCCTTCCAGAAACTTGCGCGCTTTAGGATCGACCGGGGTTAGTCGGTATTCGTTGATCAGCATGGTCTGGTGCTGAATCCAAGCTTGCCAGGCTTCTTTGGAGACATTCTCGTAAATCCGCTTGCCTAACTCGCCGGGATACGGCAGGCGTTCTAGGCCTTCAGCCTCGCGGCCGAGTTTGATGCAGTTTACCGTTCGCGTCATAAAGGGTCTCCTTCGCTCCATTTTGCCAGCAACCGCTCGATCGGCGCGGCCAGCCCGCGAGTCAACATTGAGCGGCTGTTATACCAGACGGTGTCACGCGGTTCCATGACTTGCCCTGGCGACGGGATGACCTGAACCTGGATCGGGGTTATTTCCAATCGGAAATGACTGAAAATATGCGTCAACGGCTCCCACTCGGTGGCTTTACCTGGTTCCAAGCCGTAATGCGTTCGACAGTATGCCCGCCAATCCGCCCCCGGCTCGCACTCGGGAAAGCTCCACAACCCGCCCCAAATACCGCTCGGCGGACGCCGCTCCAGAAGCAAGGCCCCCTCGTTTTCCAGCAAAAGCATGTTGACCCGACGGCGCGGTTGCGGCCGCTTCGGCTTAGATTCGGGGTACGCCGTCGGCTGCCCTTGCGCATACGCTTCGCAGCCATTCTGTAAGGGGCAACGGTGACATGCCGGGCGGGAGCGAGTGCATAACGTCGCGCCCAAATCCATCATAGCCTGATTGTACGCCGCGCACCGGAGCGGCGGCGTATTCCGCTCGCTAAGCGCCCATAAACGCTTCAAGGTGGCACTTTGCCCCGGCCAGCCGGGCACGGCATAGAAGCGTGCCAGTACCCGTTTAACGTTGCCGTCCAGAATCGGGTGACACTGGCCGCTGCCTAAGGAGAGAATCGCCCCGGCTGTGGATCGACCGATACCCGGCAACCCCTCGACGGCCTCCAGATCGGTGGGCAACTCGCCTCCATGTTCGGCCACAATCTGTCGAGCAGCTTTATGCAGATTGCGCGCACGAGCGTAATACCCTAGCCCCGACCATAAGGCCAGCACGTCGTCTTGCTCGGCAGCAGCAAGGCTGGCGACGTCGGGAAAACGCTGCATAAAGCGCTCGAAGTACGGAATAACGGTCGCTACCTGAGTTTGCTGCAGCATTACCTCCGAGACCCACACCCGATACGGAGTAGCAGGCCGCTGCCAGGGCAAATCATGGCGGCCGTGGCAGTCGAACCATTCGAGCACACGGCCGCTAAAGGCTTCGGGCGTTAGACTCATAGCATTAACGGCGTAGCAAATCGCGTACTCGGCCTTCCACTTCCTCGCCGACACGTTCGCGCGCACGCTCTTGCTCGCGCTCCAAACGCTCCTCCAGCTCCCGCCGCTCTTCTTCGACACGCTGCTGTAGGCGGTCCTGCTCTTGTTGCAGACGTTCGCGCGCTTCCCGCTCGGCTTCGCGTAGTTGTTCGCCGTGCAGCTGCATCAATGCGGATTGCAGGTCGACACTGATGTTGAAGTCGTCCAGCGGACCGCGAACGCGGATCGGAATCGGAATACGACGCAGCTCGTCGAGTTCGCGGCCTTCGGCGCCGGTGAGCGTATCCACCAGGTTAACCGTCAGCAGATAATCGAGGGTCATGTCCGTGAGGTTAACGCCGCCTTCGCCGGTAATACGCATTAGCGGCGACTCGCCGCGCAGATCCTCGTTGCGGATCACGCCGTCCTCGGCCACGAAGCTGCCGGTCAAACGCGCGAAGTCGCTGACGTCATCCTCCCGCTCCGGCGCATCGCGTCTCTGCAACCGCGCCTGCGCACGCCGCAGCTCGTAGGCGATGTTAATACCCTGGACAGACGCTTCGTCAAACTGAAACTGCCCTTCGCCCGTCAAACTGTTGAGCCAGGCGCCGACGCTATTGCCTACCATCGTTAGAGAAAACGCCACATCGCCGCGCCCGGTCACCCAGTCGTCATCGAGCAGATCCTCGGTCAACGGCCCGGCTTGAATACCTTGCAGCGCCTTGCGCATCGCTAAACGGGGAGTGTCTTCCCGCACGTCGAAAATCAACTCGCCTTCGAAGCGGCCGTCATAGAGATTCGCTTGCATGGGCGAAAGCCTAATCTCGCCGTTTTCGGCCCGCAGGTCGGCAGCCATATCGGCCATTTGCAAACCGGCAACCCGCAGTTGCCCCAGCCTGAATTCGCCGGTCAGATCCAGCCCGCGCAACAGTTCCAACGGCAAGTCGAATTCGGCCTCTTCCACCGGCTCGCCATCGATCCTTTCGGCCTCGTCCTCGCGCTCCGGCCCTAGGTAACGATCGAGATCGATGGCATCGATGCTCAGTGCAAACTCCGCTACCGGCCCTTCGAAAGAGCGCACCAGAGCACGGCCGCTAATGGTGGTATCGTCAAGCGCGATATTCAGAGTCCGCAAGTCGAGCTGCTCGTCGGCCCAAATCACGTCCATGGTGGCTGCCACGCGTTGCAAGACATCGGGGTCGGCGGTTTCCGGGGCGTCGATATCAAGCCGCGCCAGCAGCGCTCGGGCATCGAACTCGGGCACATCGACCCGCGCCTGGGCACTCAGCTGCTCGTCGTCTTGCCGAGCTTCTAGGGCGGCAAGTAGTTCGATCCCCGCAGCACCGATGCGCAATTCAGGCAACTCGTAACGGCCGGCGGCCAGATCCAGGTTGATCCGTTCGGCCCGCAACGACACGCTCTGCTCCCGGTTCGGGATTGCCTCGCCGCGAGCGATAAGTTGCAGATTAAGATTACGCGCTAGAAGCTGTTCGAACGCGGCGTCGAATTCGACCTCAAGACGTAAGTTGCCGGCTAAGCTCATATCGTCCGGCAGATTGACCGTCCAGCTCGACTGCACCGGCACCGGTTCGTTGAAGCGAATACGGCCCGTTTCGAAATTCAGCGGATCGATAGCGTAGCGATCGCCCGTTTGGCGATCCTCGTAGGAGAAGAAGGCGTCGGTTAGTCGCACGCCGCCGATGTCCGCAAGGGTAATGCCGACCTCGGTAGGCTCTTCGTCTTCCGGACGCTCTACCGGCTCTCGCTCGTCATCGGCGGTCGCTTCGATGAGCTGCTCCCAGTTACCCCGACCGTTTTCGTCGACGATCAGACGCACCCGGGCGCCCTCCAAAACCAGGGTGTCCAGCTCGATTTGGCGGCGTAACAAAGGCAACACGCGGACCGCCAAATAAACGCGCTCGATTTCGGCAAACGGCTCCGGGCTGTCGAATGCCGGATCGTCGGCCAGGCTGGTACGGCCTAGCTCCAACCCCAGCCAGGGGTAGAAAGACAACTTGAGGTCGCCTTCGATGCTGAGCTCGCGCCCGGTTTCGCGTTCGACGATGGCTTCGATGTCGTCGCGATAATCGTTCGGATCGATCAGCAGCAACGCTGCCCCCATAGCGCCCAACAAAAGCACTACCAGAATCAAAAAAACCAGCCCGATCCACTTGAGCACACGGCCCATATTCAAGCCCCCTACTGACGAATATTCAAAAAACGCACCTGCCCGACGTCCCCTCTTTCGGCAGACTGCCCGCCTAATTCAGGAAACAGCGTCTTTCGCAGCGACACCGTCACGCTAACAGCAGCACAGCCCTCACCCGGTGCCGGCAGCGAAACGTCCGCACCATCGATAACTTTTACAACGAAACCGACCTGGCTCTATAGTGCCATATTGAGATAAATCGCCCACCACCCCAAAGACTCAATTAGAGGGAGGCGATCTATCCGGGTCTCCGCCCCGCCGTGAGCAGACAGGACGGGAGACAACTATGAGCGAATACTGCGTTGTGGTCGCTGAAGTGGCACGAGCCCGCATCTTCACCTTAGAACCCCCGGAAGTACCGGAGTTCGACCCTGGCCCTAAACTTATCGAGCGCAAGTCACTTGCCAACCCGCAACACGTAGCTCAGGAAAGCGAATACTGGACCGAAACGCGTCGCGGCGCCCACCGCGAACACACAGCCGCACAACGTGCCGGGCAAGTGGTAGGCATTCCACATCATAATTATGACGAACACCGCGACCAGAACGAACGCCAGAATAATAAGGCATTTGCGAAAGATCTGGTTTCGGAGCTGGATCGCATGATCGCCGCGAACGGCTTCCGTCACGTTGTCCTTTGCGCCGAAAAGCAGATGCTGGGTTATCTGCGGCCGCAAATCAGCAGCCACCTCCACGGCGATATCGATTTACGCGAGGTACCTAAAGATCTAGCCAACTTATCGCCGCACGCCTTACACAGGAAATTGGCTAACGAGGGGTTTCTCCCGGCGCAGAAAAAGCGGGTACCGCCCGCTTAAGCGCGCATTCGTTGTCCGGTAATCCAGCAGGCCTGGCTCGGAGAAAATCGAGGCAGGCCTCTGCCGTTAAAAGCAAACACCCACAAACAGCTTGCTTGCCATAGCCGCTCGGTTACGCTAAGAAAACGCAAAACACGGACGTACAGGAGCGAGGGGCCATTATTATGACAACAAGCCCTAGAACGAACAGCAGGAGCAAAATCGCCATTATCGGCACCGGCTTCTCCGGCCTAGGCATGGCAATAAGGCTTAAGCAGGCGGGCGAACACGATTTCGTGATTTTCGAGAAGGAAGGCGGCGTCGGCGGAACCTGGCGGATCAACCAATACCCAGGCTGTGCGTGCGACGTTCAATCGCACTTATACTCTTTCTCGTTCGAGCCCAACCCCGACTGGCAGCGCACATTTCCACCGCAGCCGGAGATATGGGCGTACTTAGAGCGCTGTGCACAGAAATACGACCTGCATCCGCAAATACGGTTCGATACCCACATCGTCGCCTACCGCTGGGACGAAACCCGAGCCGTCTGGGAGCTGACCGACCAGGCCGGCAACCGGCACTCCTCGAAGATTCTGCTTATCGGCCACGGCCCATTGTCGAAGCCCGCTTATCCAAAAATCGAAGGCCTGGAGCATTTCCAAGGCAACTGCTTTCACTCCCAACGCTGGGACCACGACTATCCGTTACAGGGAAAGCGCGTAGCCGTGATCGGGACAGGAGCCTCGGCGATCCAGTTCGTACCGCGGCTCCAGCCCCATGTCGCGCGGCTAGACCTTTACCAACGCACGCCGCCCTGGGTCGTTCCGAAACCGGATCGCCGCTACACGCGGCTCGAACGCTGGCTTTTCCGCCATGTTCCCGCCGTGCAAAAGCTCTACCGGGGCTTTATCTATAGCGTTTTGGAAACCCGGGCGATTGCGTTTGCCGTTAACCCGCGCTTCATGTCGCTACCGCAGCGGGCAGCCTACTCTCATATCCGGCGACACATCAAAGACCCGGAGCTGCGGCGCAAGGTCACACCCGCTTACACCTTCGGTTGCAAGCGAGTGTTGATTTCCAACGATTACTATCCGGCACTGGCTCAGCCCAATGTCGACGTTATCGCCACCGATATCCGCCGCATTACCGGCACCGGGATCGAAACCGCCGACGGTAGGCAGCGAGAAGTCGATGCAATCATCCTCGGTACCGGTTTCGACTCTCATTTCCCGTTTGCAAAAGGCAGCGTCATCGGCCGCGAGGGGCGCGACCTGATGGATGCATGGGAGGAAGGCTTGGAGGCCTATAAAGGCACAACGGTAGCCGGTTTCCCCAACCTGTTCGTCATGATCGGACCGAACACGGGGCTTGGCCATAGTTCGATGATTTATATGATCGAGTCGCAAATCCGCTATATCCTCGACGCACTCGACACGATGCAACGCTATGGGATAGAGGTAGTGGACGTTAAAGAGAACGTTCTCGACCGCTTTAACGCATGGCTGCAAGAAAAATCCAATACGGCCGTGTGGAAAGTCGGCGGCTGCCGGAGCTGGTATCTGCACCCGAAATCGGGTAAGAACGACATGCTGTGGCCGGACTTCACCTGGCGCTTTCGGCACCTCACCCGACGCTTCGATATCGAAGCCTATAACTGCCTATCGCGACCGACAGCGAAGCAAGAAACAGCCGCAACAACGGCTTCAAAGGCAACGGTTTAGAATAAACCCAGAATAACAAGCCGGCCTATCGGCAAACCACAAAATCGTGCGGAGACTACGTCATGAGCGGCCCGACGGACCTTGAGTATTTCGGCATCGTGCGCGAGCGTTACCTCGCCAACCCCAGCAATCGGGCCGACCCCAACAAACTTCGCAACTGGAGCCCGCGGCGGACCCTCTGGCGCGGTGTGCAACGCCTCCATAGCTGGTCGCCAAGCATTCGCCGGCAAGAAGCCTGGGCGGGACGCCACCGCATTCCCTACTACGAAATAGGCACCCCCGGCCAACCGATCGTTGTGCTCCTGCATGGCTTCGGCGCGTTTAAAGAAAACTGGATGTCGATGGTGCGCTTTCTCGGGCGCTCCTTCCATATCCTGATCCCCGACATCCCGGGCTTTAGCGAAAGCAACTTCATGCCCGAAGAGTCCTATACGCTAGACCTGCAAGCGGAACGCTTAAGCAGGTGGTTTGCCAATCAACAACTCGCACCGGCCCATTGGGTTGGCAACTCCATGGGCGGCGGCATTGCGGGTATCTTCGCCGCGCGTTTTCCCGAACACGTCAAATCGCTCACGTTGATGAACGCCGCCGGCGTGCAAGGCAATAAGCAAAGCGAGATAGAAAAGCACTTAATGCGAGGCGAGAACCCGCTGATACCGAGCCGGAAACCGGAAGTCGCCCGCATGTTCGAGTTCGCCACCGAACGCCGGCGACAATTGTTCACGGTTTTGTTCGCACCTCTCCTGGCAAGCGACATGGTTCATCGCGCCGAGCTCAACCGCCGCCTGTTCGAAGATATGTTGGCGCCGGCCAGTCTTCGCAGCAGCGAACTCGGCCAGATCCGAGCACCGACGCTTATTTTATGGGGCGATTGCGACCGGGTAATCGATGTCTCCTGCACCGAAGCCTTTAAAGCGCTTATCCCCCATGCCGAGGTAACGGTTTTCCCCGGCGTCGGCCACCTCCCGATGATGGAGATCCCTCGCCAAGCAGCGCAAGCACTCCGTCACTTCTGGCGCAAAACCGACGCCCGATAAATAAAGTTGGCGCTAACAGCAAGGGCCGGCGGCATGACTTGAGTTGAGCGTCTCAAGCGCGATGTTATAACATTACATTTCGCCCGCAGACGCAAAAGGAGTATCGCCGTGAAAAAATCCCCGTCACCGTCCTCACGGGCTATCTCGGCGCCGGCAAAACGACCCTACTAAACCGCATCCTCAGCGAGCAGCACGGCAAGCGATATGCCGTCGTCGTCAACGAATTCGGGGAGATCGGAATCGACAACGATCTGGTAGTCGGTGCCGATGAAGAAGTCTTCGAGATGAACAACGGCTGCATTTGCTGCACCGTCCGTGGCGATTTGATCCGCATCCTCTCGGGCCTGCTTAAACGCCGAAAAGGCTTCGATGGCATCATCATCGAAACGACGGGGCTGGCCGACCCCGGGCCGGTGGCACAAACCTTCTTCGTCGACGACGACTTACAACGTCACACCCGGCTCGACGCGGTGATTGCAGTCGTCGACGCCAAACATCTCCCGCAACAGCTAGAAACCAGCCCGGAGGCGGCCGAACAAGTCGGCTTTGCCGATGTCATCCTGCTCAACAAGACCGATCTCGTTAGCAGCGAAGAACTTGAGCGGCTAGAGCACCGCATCCGCGGCATCAACATCCACACTCGCATACTGCGGACGCAGCAATGCCAAACCCCGCTGGAGGATGTGCTCGATGTCGGCGCCTTCGATTTCGATCGCATCATGACGCTGGAACCCGACTTTCTCGACGCCCATCACCATCACCATCACCACCACGAACACGACGATGCTATTACCAGCCTATCGCTGGAAACCGAGCATCCCGTACACGGCCCCCGGTTCGACACCTGGATGAGCGCGCTATTGCAGGTGCAAGGCCCGGACATACTCCGTTGCAAAGGCATATTAAACGTCGACGGTCTGAATCAACGCTATGTCTTCCAGAGCGTTCACATGCTGGCGCAAGGCACGACCACCCAACCCTGGCGAGAGGGCGAAACGCGCCATAGCCGGTTAGTGTTTATCGGTCGCAACCTCGATACGGAAGCCCTACGGGAAGGCTTTAACGACTGTATCTTGGAACCCGCATGAAGGGCCGCTCGCTGGTAGAACGCCTTGGCCAGGTCTGGGAGTTACCGGAGTACATCGTTGCCGCCTGCTTCGACGAAAAGGGCAATCTTGCCTTCGGTTTAGCCGACGGCACAGTCCATATCCTCGCGACCGGCAGCAACGATCCGCCTCGATCCGTCGCTGTCCATACTGGCGCTTGCATAAAGCTTGCGAACTATCCCGGCGGCGGTTTTATCAGCGGCGGCGACGATGGGCGCGTCGTTGCGCTATCGCCCGCCGGCGAGTACACCGAGCTGGCGCGACATCCGGCTCAATGGATCGACCATGTCGCCAGTCACCGCAACGGACGCATTGCCTACTCGGTAGGGAATACGCTGTACGTACTACAGGCCGAAGGCATCGCTCGGTTCGCCTACCCCAGCACGGTCGGCGGCCTGTGCTTCTCGGCTGACGGCGAGCGCATCGCCTGCGCCCACTACGGCGGCGTAACCGTCCGTCGGCTCGATGTCGACGAGTACGTTCCGCTCAGCCTGGAATGGCACGGCTCGCATATCGGCGTAACCTGGAGTCCGGATGGACGCTTTATCATCTCGGCGATGCAGGAAGAAACCCTGCGCGGCTGGCGCCTGCCGGACCAGAAAGACCTTCACATGGCCGGCTTTCGAACCAAAGTAAAATCCTGGACCTGGGTCGAGCACGGCCGCTATCTGGCCACCAGCGGCGCAAGCTGCCTTGCCTGCTGGGACTTTCGCGAACACGACGGACCGACGGGCAAAGAACCCTGGACAGCGGGCGACCGCGACGACACACTCATTACCCAAGTCGCCGCCGATCCAAACCGTCCGCTGGTCGCAGCGGGTGCCGATGACGGTTTAGTGTTTATCAACCAGATCGGCGACGACCGCGCCGGCGTCATCAAACCGACCGGGCAAGGCGCTATTACCACACTCGCTTGGTCGCCGGACGGCCATTGGCTTGCCATGGGCACCGAAGAAGGTTTCGCCGCGCTCGTACCGATTCCGGGTTAAATAAAATTAGCGAGAAGAAGCAAAAGAAGAGAAGTGGAGCGGGTGATGGGAATCGAACCCACGTTCTCAGCTTGGGAAGCTGATGTTCTACCATTGAACTACACCCGCCTAGCACCCGCGCTGCTTGACCGTTCTCAAACAACCGCAAGGCATCCGCCGATATTATGAGCCATTGCAGCGCAAGCGCAAGTCCAAAAAACCGCTCCCTTTGGTGTAAAATGGCCGTTTTTCAGGTCAGGCGCAAGCGTATGGACATTATCCTGAATGGCGAAACCCACACCGTCCGCGACGGCATCAGCGCCGCCGAGCTGATTGACGAGCTTGGCCTTACCGGACGGCGATTGGCCCTGGAAGTCAACGAAGAGATCGTCCCCCGCAGCCGCCTGAAGGAGCACCCGCTGGCGCCGGGCGATCGGGTCGAGATCGTCCACGCCATCGGCGGCGGTTAAGCCTGCCGGCATAGTCTGCGCCGACTCACCACGCGACCCAAGCTGAGGAACCCCATGCCGAATGAAGATCTGCTGACGATTGGCCAACGCACCTACCGCTCCCGGCTCCTGGTGGGTACCGGCAAGTACAAAGACCTCGACGAAACCGGCGCCGCCATTGCCGAGAGCGGCGCGGAGATCGTCACGGTGGCTATCCGCCGCACCAACATCGGTCAAAGTCCGGACGAGCCGAACCTGCTCGATGTCGTCTCGCCCGAGCGCTACACCATTTTGCCGAACACGGCCGGCTGCTTTAACGCCAAAGACGCGATCCGCACCTGCCAACTAGCGCGCGAACTGCTTGACGGCCACAACCTGGTCAAGCTCGAAGTGCTGGGCGATCAAAAAACGCTCTATCCCGACATCCCGGCAACGCTAGAGGCCGCCGAAGCGCTGATCAAAGACGACTTCGAAGTCATGGTCTACACCAATGACGACCCGATCGTCGCCAAGCGGCTGGAAGCGATGGGCTGCGTGGCCGTCATGCCGTTAGCCGCACCAATCGGCTCCGGGCTCGGGGTTCAGAACAAATACAACATTCTCACCATCGTCGAGAATGCCGAGGTACCGATTTTGGTCGACGCCGGCGTAGGCACCGCCTCCGACGCCTCGGTGGCCATGGAGCTCGGCTGCGACGGCGTACTGATGAACACAGCCATCGCCGGCGCCAAGAACCCGGTACTGATGGCCTCGGCGATGCGCAAAGCCGTGGAAGCCGGCCGCGAAGCCTTCCTGGCCGGGCGGATTCCCCGTAAACGCTACGCCAGCGCCTCTTCCCCGCTAGACGGCACCTTTTTCTAAGCCACCGTTTAGGATACGCTTCGACGCATTCCCGAGCGCCCGGCCCGGCAGCGATCCACCTGCCGGGCCGGGCGCTCGTTGCGTGCTCCGCACGCCCCGCCCAAGGTACTTATTGAGATAAGAGATGACGGATAACCCGACCGACACACGCCGCATGCGGCCGATTCGCAGCTTCGTTCGCCGCGAAGGCCGTCTAACCGAAGGTCAACAGCGCGCGTTGGACGTACTCTACCCGCAGTTCGGCCTGGAACCGGACGGACAAGCCTTCGATTTCGACGCCATCTTCGGCCGCACGTCGAAAACCGTGCTCGAAATCGGTTTCGGCAACGGCGAATCTCTCGCCACCATGGCAAAGAACCAACCGGAGCTGGACTATCTCGGCATCGAGGTTCATCGGCCGGGAGTCGGGCACCTGCTCATGCGGCTGGAAGAAGAGCGGCTGGAAAACGTGCGCGTCATCTGCGGCGACGCTCAAGAAATCGTCAAACACCAGATTCCGGATGCCAGTTTATTCGGCGTGCAATTATTCTTCCCCGACCCCTGGCCGAAGAAACGTCACCACAAACGGCGGATTGTCCAGCCCGAGTGGGTCGCGCAAATGGCGCAGAAAATCGCCCCTGGCGGCTTCTTGCACCTCGCCACCGACTGGGAGAACTACGCCGAACATATGCTAGAAGTCGTCAGCGCCAATCCGGATTTCGCCAACCAAGCCGGTGCCGGCAACTTCGCGCCACGCCCTGCGCATCGTCCCATCACCAAATTCGAAACCCGCGGCCAACGGCTCGGGCACGGTGTATGGGACCTGCTGCTGACCCGGCGTTAGACTCCTTACCATGACCCTCGCCCGCGCGATCCTAAGCCTACTCGTCCTCGCCGTCCTCGGCGCGCTATCGTTATTGCTGTCGCTCGCCGTCGGCAGCATCTCGATACCGTTTGCCGAACTGCCGGGCATCCTCACCGGCAGCGGAACCGGGCTTTACGACGCCGTAGTGTGGGAACTCCGCTTACCGCGCGCGCTCACCGCCTTTGTCACCGGCGCGCTGCTCGCACTCGCAGGCGCGCTTATGCAAGTGCTGCTACGCAATCCGCTGGCGGACCCTTACGTGCTCGGCGTCTCCGGCGGCGCCGCCGTTGCCGCCTTAACCGCGATCATGCTCGGCTTAACCGGCATTTGGATCTCCGGCGGCGCCTTCTTTGGCGCTTTATTCTCCATGTTTCTTGTTTTCGGCCTGGCGCATGGTCAAGGCAGCTGGACGCCTGCTCGTCTCTTGTTAACCGGCGTTGTCGTAGCCGCCGGCTGGGGAGCCTTAATCAGCTTTTTGCTCGCCGTCAGCCCCGACCAAAGCTTGCGCGGCATGCTCTTCTGGCTAATGGGCGACCTCTCGGGCGCCACCGGCCCAGGCTGGAGTAGCCTTGTCCTGCTGATAGGCCTGACGATTGCGATGACGATCGCCCGCAGCCTCAACCTGCTGGCGCGCGGCGACCTTCAAGCCCAAGTCCTGGGCGTTGCCGTCGCCCGGTTGCGCCTGGTGCTGTTTTTCCTCGCCTCGTTACTAGCAGCCTCGGCCGTAACGCTGGCCGGCAGCGTCGGTTTTATCGGGCTTGTCGTCCCACACCTGTTACGGCTAGTGATCGGCGGCGACCACCGATTACTATTACCATCTGCTGTTTTACTCGGGGGAACGCTGCTAATGCTAGCGGACACCCTTGCACGAACGATAATTGCCCCCCAACAGCTACCTGTCGGGGTTCTTTCAGCTATGATCGGCGTCCCCGTATTCCTGTTCCTTCTCCACCGAGGGCCGCAGGCAAAGCAACAAACATGAACAACATGCTTAGTGTCCGTAATTTGACCGTCACCATCGGCGACCAAATCGTCTGCCGCGATTTATCGTTTACCGTCGAACAGGATCAGTCCTGGGGCGTATTGGGCGGCAACGGCGTCGGTAAAACAACCTTGTTGCACACGCTAGCCGGCCTTCGCGAGCCGGACGCGGGCACGATCTACGTCGTCGATCGCCCGTTAACCGAATGGCCGCGGCGGGACTTGGCGCAAACCGTCGGCGTACTTCCGCAGGACAGCACCGACCCTTTTCCCGCGACCGTACTGGAAACCGCCCTGATCGGCCGGCACCCGCACCTGAAAGCCTGGGAATGGGAAGACGGCGAGGATTTATTTACCGCCCGCGAAGCCTTGCGAGCGGTCGGGCTCCAAGCGATGGCCGACCGCCAAGTCGCAACGCTCTCCGGCGGCGAGCGCCGCCGCTTGGCGATTGCGACCTTGCTGACGCAAAACCGCGCCTGTTCCTGCTCGACGAACCGAACAACCACCTTGATCTCCGCCATCAAATCGAACTGCTGGACTTGCTCGTCACCCAAGGCCGGGAAGGCGCACTCATGATGACGCTGCACGACATCAACCTCGCCGCCCGCTTCTGCGACCATCTATTACTGTTATTCGGCAACGGCGAAGCCATGGTCGGCCCGGCCAACATCATGCTGCACGAAGAATACTTAAGCCGCCTCTACGAACACCCGATTCGGCGCATCAGCAACGGCCGCGGCGTGGCCTTCGTACCGGCCTAAACCTGCCGACGATGCAGGAATTGCCTCCCTGCATCGTCGGGCCTTCTACGTCGGCATCAATCGACCTATCGCCGCTTATATTTCTTCCTTGATCCGCGTACTTGACCTGAACTATCAGCTCCAGCTACTGTTGCCGCGCTTGAGGTTCCTGCAGGCCATCTCGGCCTGGGATTAAACGGGAAGCCGGTGCGTGTCGTCACACGCCACAATGCCGGCGCTGCCCCCGCAACGGTAGACGAGTTAAAAAGCTGCACAATGCCACTGTGCGCACGCATGGGAAGGCGCAGCTTTCGGGATACCCACCCCGCTCGTGAGCCCGGAGACCGGCCTGAAGCCGAGCACCGCTTAGCGGTGCTCCGTTCCGGTGTTGCGGAGGGCGACACGGACGGGCGCAGGCACCTCACACCCCTACTCCCGTTCCCCCACTCCGCGCACCACGTCACCACTTTGTTTTGCGCGGGTGAGCGCATGGGGGAACCGACACATGCAGAAGAATCGTTTGACGGCGGCCATGATCCTGGCCGGCGCCGTACCGTTTACAGCTTTTGCCGAACAGCAGCTTGAACCTGTCGTCGTAACGCCGGGCCGAACGGCTCAGACGATGGACGAGTCGTTAGCGGCAGTTTCCGTCATTACGCGCGAAGATATTGAGCGCATTCAACCCCCGACCCTCACCGAATTACTTCGGCTACAACCTGGTATCGATGTCGTACGCAGCGGCAGTTTCGGCACCAACACCAGCGTGTTTCTACGCGGCACGAACTCAAATCACACTCTGGTATTGATCGACGGTGTGCGCGCCAGCTCCGCCACAACGGGTCAGTTTGCCTGGGAAAGTGTGGACCCCGCTCAAATTGAACGAATCGAAATCGTCCGAGGTCCTCGTGCAGCTCTGTACGGTTCGGAAGCCATTGGCGGCGTTATTCAGATCTTTACCCGCGAACCGCAAGGCATTACGGCTCGTGCCGAATACGGTTCCTTTAACACGCGGAGAGTCGACGTCGGCTACGGCGGAGGGGACACCATCCGCTACCACATAAACGGTTCCTGGGTAGATACCGACGGCTTTCCGCCACAACGAAGCGACACAGAAGATCGCGGTTATACCAATCGTAGCGTAAATGGCGGGATCACGGCCCCGCTTTGGGGCGAAGCCACCGCCTCCCTCACCGGCTGGGTGTCTCAAGGCGATTTGGAATTTTCTAACGGCGAACAAGAAACCGAGAATCGAGCGATTAACTTCCGATTCGAAGATCAACTAATGACTAATTGGTTTCACAGCCTGCAAATCAGCTATGCGCTTGACGAGTTGACTACAGCCGGGGCACAGCGCAACAAAATAACCACCCACCGTCGTTCTATCGACTGGCAGAACAACTTCGCCCTAACCGACCGCCAAATGATCATCTCGGGCGTAAACTATTATAAAGACCATGGTAGAAACCGTAACCTCGCGGCGGGTGTGCTTGACTTTGACGAATCCGCTAGTAACTACGGGATCTTCGCAAGCTACTTAGGAAACTTTGACTTCGCCACCTTCGAAGTCAGCGCCCGTCATGACGACCACGAAGAATTCGGCGGCGAGACGACCGGCAGCACAGCTATCGGTATCCCTATTGCTCCAAACACCCAGCTAAGGCTTTCCTATGGCACAGCCTTCAAGGCACCGACGCTAAACAACCTGTATCACCCCGGCTTCGGTGGTTTTTGGGGCGGGAACCTTGATCTGGAACCGGAGCGCTCCCGTAGCATTGAAGCCGGCCTCGAACACCGTTACCTCGACCAACGTTTCTCAATATCTGTCTTCGATACCGAAGTGGACAATCTCATCCAATACGCCGGCGAAAACAGTCAGGCTATTAATGTAGATGAGGCGAGAATTCGAGGCTTCGAGTTCGAGTATGACCTGTATCGAGGCGACTGGACGTATCGCGCCAACCTAACCATGCAACGAGCGCGAGACCTCAGCGACGACAGCCGCCTAGCCCGGCGGCCGGACGAAAAACTAACCCTGATGGCGGGCTACAACTTCGACTTTGGCCTGAATCTGAATCTGGAGACCTTGTTGGTAGGTTCACGCGTAGATGATGAGGGAGATATTCCAGGCTATGGGCTAACCAATATCACCGCGCGCTACAACCTCGGCCGAGGCATCAGTGTTGAAGGCCGTATAGAAAACGTGTTCGACAAAGATTACGAGTTAGCTAGCAATTACAACACTCCCGGCCGCTCCTACTTCGCCGGCATTCGCTACCAACCAGGGACTAATTAATAATGACTACGCTGAGCAGACTGGTAAGCGTCTCGGCAAGCCGCGCTCTAATCGGCTTTAGCCTGTTGATCCTATTGCTGTGCTCGATGAACGCTACTGCCGCCACCCTGTTCGGCGTGGTATCGGAGCGTTCGGCACCGGAACTGGCGGCGGGCGCGGACCGCTTTCTTCAGGCCCACCCGGAGCATACGCTGATTCTGCGCACGCCCGAGCAACTGGAGAAACTCAGCGACAGCGAGCTGGCCGCGCTTTGGCAAGACGCCGACGCGGTCTTGCTCACCGCCGTGTTCGGCGACACGGCCGCCCGCTTGTCGCGTCTGCTCAGCGAACATCCTCCCGCCGGCGATACCCTCATCGCCGTCCACAGCGATCAAAACCTGATTCAACGCTCAACCCACCGGGGTCGAGCGTTGCTCTCTGCAATCGATCAGGACACCTTGCGCGATTTCAGTCGCAGCCCGGCCACCGAAGAAGAAACCGAGCGGCAACTGGCCGAGCAGCTTGCCGCCTACCCCGAGCAAGCCTTCTGGCTCACCGCGCGCGCCTACTGGGGCGGTCGCGGTAGCGAAAACCTCGCCAACCTCATCGCCTGGCTACTGCAAGACGCCGCGCCGGAGCTGGAGCCTATCGCCCCCGCACCGCAAACACCCGTCCGCTTCCTGCACCAGGGCACCCCTGTGGCGCTGGATGCCCTGCCGGCGGATGCGCGCTTCGTTGCCCTGCTCGATCACCACACCGGCGATCGCAGCGGCGACCGCGAGCTGCACGAGCAACTCTGCCAAGCGCTAGCGAACCACGACCTAAACTGCCTCAGCGTCCTCGCCCGCTGGGGCGAGCCCAGCGTCGCCGCACTGGCCGCGCTGCAAACCCTCGCCGATAGCGGTCAACTGGCCGCCGTCCTGTCGCTGCAAGACTTCGTCGTCGGCGGCGGCGACGGTCGCGAGGCAGCCACCGCTAACTTAGCGCGCCTCGACGTGCCCGTCCTTAAAGGTATTCGACTGGCCGACCGCACCGAAACGCAATGGCGCTTGTCCGAAGACGGCATGCCGTGGGACACCACCTACTACCAAGTCGCCATGCCGGAGCTACAGGGCATCTCCCAGCCCATGCTGTTAGCAGCCGTTACCGCAGCTCGTCGACACGCGGCGACCGGCCTCGATCTGCGCTTGAGCCGGCCCATCGCGGCGCAAATCGACGCCACTGCCGCCCGCCTGGCCCGCTGGGCGGCTTTGCAAGATAAAGACAACAGCGATAAAAGAGTCGCCATCGTCTACTACAACCACCCGCCCGGGCGGCACAACATCGGCGCCGACAACCTCGATGTCGCGGCCTCTTTGTGGGAACTACTGCACGCCTTACAGGCCGCCGGTTACCAAACCGGCGAATTGCCGGATTCGCCGGCCGCTTTGCTTGATCTCATTCAGCAACAAGGCGTGAACCTGCCGGAAGATCGCGGCCAGCTCGCCGAGATGGCGCCGCTCGTCGCCCAATTGAGCGCCGAGGACTACGAGCGCTGGTTTAACCAGCTGCCGCCCGCCGTTCGACAGGAAGTCGTCGCCGGCCCCTTAGGCTATCTCGACCAGCGGATGCGAGACGCCATCGCCCTCGGCGAACCGGAAATCGGCAAGGCTTTACTCGATCGCATTCATCACGACCTCGAACACATGCTCGAAGGCGTCGACCACCCCGCCCGCGAGCGCGCCATCCGCCTGCTCGATCAGCTCGACGCGCACTACGCCGACCTCCTGCGCGCCGAAACCGAGGACTGGGAGTACGCCGACCAACTCCGCCGCGCGCTTTTGGATATCGGCATCGAGGGGCTACGCGGCTGGGGCGAGGCTCCCGGCCGCGTCATGGTGCACGATAACGCCATGCTCTTCCCCGGCATTACCTTCGGCAATATCTTCATCGGCCCGCAACCGCCGCGCGGCTGGGAGATCGACGAGGAATTACTGCACGCCAATACCTCCATCGCCCCGCCGCATCAGTACCTCGGCTTTTATCACTGGCTGCGTGACAGCTTCCAGGCCGATGCCGTCATGCACCTGGGGCGTCACTCCACGGCGGAGTTTTTGCCGCGCAAACGGCTGGGGCTCGCAACGGACGACTTCCCGGCCGTGGTCGCCGGCGACTTACCGAACATCTACCCCTACATCGTCGACGGCGTCGGCGAAGGCATCCAGGCCAAGCGCCGCGGCCATGGCGTCATCATCAGCCACCTGACCCCGCCGCTGACCGCCACCCCTTTATACGACCGGCTGCTGGAACTGCGCCAACTGATCGAAAGCTACGAAGCCGCCAGCGGCCAACCGAACAGCCCGATCCGGGCCCGCGCCGTGGCCGAGATCTACGAGCAGATCGAGCAGCTGGAAATGAAGGAAGAACTGGAAGCCTTCATGGCCGAAGATCTTGCCATCCGCGGCCAAAGCCTGGACGAAATCGACAGCCACTTACTGGTGCACGAAGTCGGCCATTACCTCACCGAACTACAAGAACAGTTCATGCCGCACGGCTTGCACGTTCTCGGCCGGGATTGGGACGAAGCGCGTATTGAGCTGATGATCGACTCGCTCGGCCAGCCCGAGTACCGCGACAAACTGGCCGCCTCGCCGGCCGCCGAAATGGCCGCCGTGCTGGCCGGCCTGGAAGGCCGCTTCGTCGAACCTGGCATCGGCAACGACCCCATCCGCTCGCCGGAAGCGCTACCTACCGGCCGCAATTTCCATGCGCTGGACGGCAGCGTGCTGCCGACCCGCATCGGCTATCAGCTCGGCGTCGAACTGGGCGATAAGGCCCGCACCGACGGCAAAAGCCGCGACGGCCGCAGCGAGGCGGTCGTGCTGTGGGCGTCCGACACCGTCCGCGACGAAGGCGCCATGGTCGCCTTCGGCCTGGACCTGCTCGGCGTGCGGCCGGTGTGGAACGCGCGCGGCATCGTCCGCGGGCTAGAGCGGGTGGAGCTGGACGACGAGCGCGTGCGCCGCGATACCGTCTTCAGCACCTCCGGCCTGTTCCGCGATCTCTACCCGGACCTCCTGGTCTGGCTCGACCGCGCCGTGCTGCTTGCCCTCGACGGCGCCAGCGAAACCATTCGCGCCGAACACCCCGAACTGGCCCCGGCGCTGGACGCCGCCTTACAGCCCTTAGGCGAACACCGCGCCCCAGGCAATGAGCCTCTAAGCCGCAACCGCGTCGCCGCCAACTGGGTCGTGGACGCCCAAGCCCTGATCGCCGAGGGCAGCGACCCGGCCGCGCCGGCCGCCAAGCCGGCCTGCGCATCTTCGGCACCGCGCCCGGCGCCTATGGGGCCGGCATTAACCGCTTAGTCGAGCGTTCCGGCAGCTGGGAAGACCGCTCCGAAGTCGCCCGCGCCTACATGCAGCGGATGGGCCACGCCTACGGCATCGAACGCCATGGCGAAGCCGCGCACCACCGCTTCAAGGCCAACCTCACCCGCGTCGAAAACACCTACCTCGGCCGCGCCAGCAACCTATACGGCTTGCTCGACAACAACGACGCCTTCGACTTCCTCGGCGGCCTGAGCCTAGCAGTAGAGACGCTGACCGGCGAGGTACCGAACAACAACGTCATCCACCACGCCGACCCAAGAAACGCCCGCATGCAACCGCTGGTGACCGCCGCCATGCAGGAACTACGCGGCCGTTATCTCAACCCCGAATGGCTGCAAGCCCTGATGGCCCACGACTACGCCGGGGCCCGCAGCATGGGCAGCGACTTCATGGAATACCTCTGGGGCTGGCAGGTCACCAACCCGGACGTTGTCCGCAGCTGGGTCTGGGACGAGGTCAAACGCATTTACCTTGACGACGGCCACAACCTGGGCTTGGATGAGTTCCTCGCCCAAGGTCACAACGTGCACGTAAAGACCAACATGCAAGCCATCCTGCTGGTCGCCGCCCACAAGGAATTCTGGGACGCCGACGGCGAAACGCTGGCCGAGCTGGGCGCCGAATTCGCCGATTTGATCGCCGAACACGGCTTGCCCGGCAGCGGCCACACCCGGCCCGACCACCCGATGCTGGAATGGCTGAAGGAGCATCACCTGGACGAAGCCCGGGCCGCGAACCTCAGCGCCGTGCAGGAAGCCGCCCTCGGCCCGCCCACGGCGGCGGAAGCCGAGGCTGCCCCCACCCGCATCGCCGAGCTAGAGAAAGCCAGCGAGGCCAGCGAAAGCGATGGCGCCGGCACACCCCTGCTATGGTTATTGTTTGCCCTCTTGGCCGTCGTCATGCTCGGCGGGCTTATCAAGGGCTTACGCAGCAGGTAAGGGCTTATGTTCGACAGCGGCTTAATCGTTATCCTCAACCAGTTCGTCGGTTGGCTTTTGCAGCCGGTGCTGATCGCCTTGAGTGGCGTTGTGCTGCTCGCAGTGTGGGAAATCGGCCTGGCGGTCGGCGAGCGCGCGGTAGGGCTTAAACGCCTGCAGGCCGGGGCGGATAGCGCGGCGGTCGAGCGCATGGGCCGCCGCCGCATCGAACGCGCCGACCTGATTGCCCGGATCGGCCCGATGCTGGGGCTGATGGGCACCTTGATCCCGCTCGGGCCCGGCCTGGCGGCACTGGGTCGCGGCGAGCTGGAGGTACTAGCGCAAGCCCTGACGGTCGCCTTCGACACGACCGTGCTAGGCTTACTGGCCGGCATCGTCGGCTTCCTACTCGGCCGCTTACGCCGGCGCTGGTACGATCAAGTGCTCGACGCCCTGGAAACCGATACGGACGCCACCGCCCATGCCGCGGCGTAACCTGCTCGCCAGCCGTTTCGACCGCGAGGCCGAGGAACCGCTCGGCCCGCTGGCGAACCTTTTGGACATCATGCTGGTATTCGCCTGCGGGCTGATTGTCGCCTTGCTCGCCATGAGCCAGGACCTGCAAGAACATTTTCGCGAGGACAGCGGCCAGACCGTGGAAGCCGGGCGCGAACTGCCCGAGCTACCGGAAGGCCTTGGCGAGCAGGGGCAAGGCTACAAGCCGATGGGCCGGGTCTACCAAGACCCGCGCACCGGCAAACTGATACTCATCGGAGAAGACAATGACAACTGACGCCGACTACCAGCGCCAGGCAGCGCGCAAAAAACGCATCATCGACGCCCGCATCGAAAAAGCCCAGGAAGAACGCGGCGTGCTGGTGGTCAATACCGGCCACGGCAAAGGCAAATCCACCGCCGGCTTCGGCATGGTGGCCCGCGCGCTGGGGCACGACATGCGCATCGGTGTCGTCCAGTTCATCAAAGGCGCCTTCAGCACCGGCGAAGAGGCCTTCTTCCGCCGCTTTCCGGAAGTGGATTACCACGTCATGGGCGAAGGCTTTACCTGGGAGACGCAGAATCGCGAGCGCGACATCGCCGCCGCCGAGGCCGCCTGGGCGCAAGCGGCAAAAATGCTCGGCGATGCCCGCTACGATTTCGTCCTGCTCGATGAGCTGAACATCGTCCTAAACAAACAATACCTACCGGTAGCAACCGTACTGGAGACGCTACAGGCCCGCCCGCCGATGCAGCACGTCTGCATCACCGGCCGCCACGCACCGGAGGCGCTACTGGACTATGCCGACACCGTCACCTGGATGGAACTGCGCAAACACGCCTTCAAAGCCGGCGTAAAAGCCATGAAAGGCGTCGAACTATGACGCGGCACTGCCCCGCCGTTTTGGTCACCGCCCCCGCCTCCGGCCAGGGCAAGACCACCGTTACCGCCGCGCTGGCGCGCTACCACAGCCGCCAAGGCCGCCGCGTGCGCGTATTCAAAACCGGGCCGGACTTTCTCGACCCGATGATTCTCGCCCGCGCCTCCGGCCACCCGGTCTATCAGTTGGACTTGTACATGGGCGGCGTGGCGCATTGCCGACGCCTGCTCGCCGAAGCCGCCGAAGACGCCGACCTGATCCTGGTCGAGGGCGTTATGGGGCTGTTCGACGGCGACCCCTCCAGCGCCGATCTGGCCGAGGCCTTTCAAGTGCCGGTGATGCCGGTCATCGACGCCAGCGGCATGGCGCAAACCTTCGCCGCCCTCGCCCACGGGCTGGCCAACTACCGGCCCGGCTTGCCCTTCGCCGGCGTGGTCGCCAATCGTGTCGGCAGCGCCCGCCACGCCGAACTGCTGCACGAGGGCTTGGCCGAGGCCACCCCACTGATCGCCGCCCTGCCTCGGCGCGACGAAGTGGAGCTACCGGACCGCCACCTCGGCTTGGTGCAAGCGGAAGAAGTCGAAGACCTCGAACAACGCCTGGACGCCGCCGCCGACGCCCTCGCCGAAACCGGCCTCACCCAGCTACCGGCACCAGTGGCCTTCCAACCGGCCGCGGCGGCGAGCTTGCCGCGCTTGCTCGACGGCGTCCACATCGCCGTGGCCCGAGACGCCGCCTTCGCCTTCCTCTATCCGGCCAATCTCGCTCTGCTGGAACAGCTGGGCGCAAGGCTGAGCTTTTTCTCGCCACTGGCCGACGAGGCCCCGGTTGACGCCGACGCCGTGTATTTACCCGGCGGCTATCCCGAGTTACACCTGCAACGGCTGGCCGACAGTCAAACCACGGCGGCCGCCCTGCATGCCCATCATGCGGCCGGCAAGCCGATTCACGCCGAATGCGGCGGCATGCTCTATCTGCTCGACTCGCTCACCGATGCCAGCGGCCAGCAAGCCGCCATGCTGGGCCTATTATCCGGCGCAGCGGTGATGCGCAAACGGCTGACCGCGCTCGGCATGCAAGGCGTTGCCTTACCCGCCGGCGAGCTACGCGGGCATAGCTTCCACCACTCGGAGCTGAGCACGCCGCTTACCGCGGCTTATCGGGCAACGAACCCCAACGGCGGCCGCACCCAGGAGGCCGTGTACTGCCAAGGGCGGCTGACCGCCTCCTACATTCACTTTTACTTCCCCTCCAACCCGAAGGCCGTCGCGCAGTTATTTTGCCATGAAGCCGGTACTACCCGAACGCATTGTCTGCCTAACCGAAGAGACCACCGAAACGCTTTATCTGCTGGGCGAGGAGCACCGCATTGTCGGAATTTCGGGCTTTACCGTACGCCCCGCTCGGGCGCGCAAGGAAAAACCCAAGGTCAGTGCCTTCACCAGCGCCAAGATCGACAAGATTCTTGCCCTGGAGCCGGATCTGGTACTCGGGTTTTCCGATCTCCAGGCGGATATCGCCGCCGAGTTGATCCGCGCCGGGCTGCCGGTGCATGTGTTCAACCACCGCAGCGTGGCCGAGATTCTGGGCATGATCCGCACCGTCGGCGCCCTGGTTGGCGCCGAGGCCAAAGCGGATAGCTTGATCGCCGACTTAAGCGCCGGCGTGGAAGCCGTGCGCCAAGCCAATGCCGACCTGCCCAAGCCGCGCGTCTTGTTCGAGGAATGGGACGAGCCGCTGATTACCGGCATCGGCTGGGTATCGGAGCTGATCGGGATCGCCGGCGGCGAGGAATGCTTTCCGGAGCTGGCGGGCAAGTCTTTGGCCAAAGACCGCATCGTCGCCGACCGCGACGAAGTCATCCGCCGCCAGCCGGACATCATCATCGGCTCCTGGTGCGGTAAGCGCTTTCGCCCGGAGCAGGTCGCCGAACGGCCCGGCTGGCAGACGATCCCTGCGGTTGCCAACCACTGCCTTTACGAAATCAAATCCTGCGATATTCTCCAACCAGGACCTGCCGCGCTCACGGATGGCTTACGGCAACTCGCAATGCTTATTAGATCCTGGGCGGAGAAAAAACAAAAATGATCACGGTCGCCATCATTGTCCTTGCATTAATTCTCGACACCTGGCTGGGCGAGCCGCGCCGCGGCCACCCGTTGATAGCCTTCGGCCATGCCGCCAAATGGCTTGACGACCGCCTCAATCACGCCAGCCACAGCCCTTTACGACGCCGTTTGGCAGGCGCCTTAGCGGTCGCGTTGGTGGTCGTCGCCGCAGGCGTCGGCACCTGGCTGCTGACACGCTTACCGGGGCTTGGAGTCGCGGTGGAAGTCGTGCTGCTGTTTCTCTGCCTCGGCGGCAGTAGCCTCGCTCTGCACGCCCGCAAAGTCGCCCGCCCTTTGGCCGCCGGCCATCTCGTACCGGCCCGGCGACGGCTGGCGCATATCGTCAGCCGCGACACGGCCGAACTCGACGAACACGGGGTCGCCGGCGCAACGGTGGAATCCGTGCTGGAGAACGGCAACGACGCCATCTTTGCCACCTTGTTTTGGTTCGTCGTGGCCGGCGCGCCCGGCACCGTCATCCACCGCCTGGTGAACACGCTGGACGCCATGTGGGGCTACCGCACCCCCCGCTATCGCTATTTCGGCTGGGCGGCGGCACGGCTCGACGATGCACTCGGCTACATTCCGGCCCGGCTCACCGCACTCAGCTACGGCCTGGCCGGACGGCTGCGCGGCGCTTGGCAGTGCTGGCGCACGCAAGCCAAAAGCTGGGATAGCCCCAACGCCGGCCCGGTGATGGCCGCCGGCGCCGGTGCTCTGGGCATCCGTATCGGCGGTCCGAACGACTATCACGGCGAATTGCGCGAGCGGCCCTGGCTGGGCGAGGGCCGCGCCGCCAAAGCCTTCGACATCGAACGCGCACTGGCCTTGGTAAAACGGGCCGTCGGCGTTTGGTTACTGGTGCTGCTCGCGGGAGGGTGGTTGCTTGCTTGAACACGGCGGCCAAGTCAAAGCAGCGGCGGCACGCTATGGCATTGCCGAGGCCGACTGGTTGGATCTATCGACCGGCATCAACCCGCGCGGCTATCCGGTCCCGCCGCTAACCGCCGCTGTTTGGAACCGGCTGCCCGAAGCCGATGCCGAGTTGCAGGCAAGCGCCGCCGCCTATTACCAGACAACGGCACCACTCGCCGTGCCCGGCTCGCAAAGCGCGCTACAACTCCTGCCCAGACTACGAGCCAGCAGCCGGGTCGGCGTCCTCGCCCCGACCTATAACGAACACGCCGCCGCTTGGCATCGGGCCGGGCACACGGTCGTCGAACTACCCGATCTCGCGGCCGCCGACGCAGCACTCCCAACGCTGGATGTGCTCATCGCAGTCAACCCCAACAACCCGACCGGGCGCGTTATCCCACGGCAAACGCTCGAACGCTGGCATGCCGCCTTGGCCGCACGCGAGGGCTGGCTGCTCGTCGACGAGGCCTTTGCCGACGCCGACCCACGCGAGAGCCTGACCCCTGCCTGTCCGAGCCGGGGCCTTATCGTGCTGCGCTCGCTGGGAAAATTCTTCGGCTTGGCCGGCCTGCGGGTCGGCTTCGTTCTCGCCGAGGCGTCGTTGCGGCAACAGCTGGCCGCCGAACTCGGCCCCTGGTCCGTCAGCGGCCCGGCCCAACGCGTTGCCCAAGTCGCGCTGGACGACCGCCACTGGCAACAACGCACCCGCGACCGCTTATTGCGCGACAGCCAGCGCTTACAGCGCATGTTGAGCGCGAGCGGCTTATCGCCGAGCGGCGGCAGCGCGCTGTTTCAATGGGTCGAGCACCCAGCGGCCGAGCGAATATTCGAGCGCTGCGCCGAACAAGGCATTTTGCTGCGCCGGTTCCGCGAACCGGCGTCGTTACGCATCGGCCTGCCCGGCTCGCCGAGCGACTGGCAGCGCCTAGACAAAGCATTACGCAAAATCGACCACTAACACGAGGTGACAAGGATGCAACCGCTCTCCCTGCCCCGAAGTCTGCGCCACGGCTGCTGCGCCCTGCTTTTGCTGGCCCTTACCGGCCCCGCGTCGGCCGAGGAGCGCAGTATCGTCGACGATATGGGCCACACCGTGCGCTTATCCGCCCCCGCCGAGCGCATCGTCTCCCTGGCCCCCCACGCCTCCGAGATGCTGTTCGCCGCCGGCGCCGGCGACGCCATTGTCGGCGCCGTGGAATACACCGACTACCCGCCGCAAGCCGTAGAAATCCCACGCGTGGCGGCTACAAGTCCATCGACTACGAGCGCATTCTCGCGCTACGGCCGGATCTAGTCGTTGCCTGGCACAGCGGCAACGGCACCCGCACCGTACAACGCTTGCAAGACTTAGGGCTTACGGTTTACCAAACCGAGCCGCACGACCTCGACGATATTGCGGACGCCATCGAGCGCCTGGGCGTTTTAGCCGGCACCGAAGCGATTGCGAACGCAGCCGCCGAGGAGTTCCGGACCACCAAGGCCGACCTGACCGAACGCTATAGCGAGCGCCCCAAAGTCGGCACCTTCTATCAGATCTGGAACAAGCCATTGATGACGATCAACGGCGAGCACCTGATCAGCGAAGTCATCGAGCTGTGCGGCGGCTACAACGTCTTCGCCGACCTCGGCCCGCTTGCAGCCAGCATCGATACGGAAGCGGTACTACAAACGCAGCCGGAGGTTATCATCGCCAGCGGCATGGGCGAGGAACGCCCCGAGTGGCTGGAGGACTGGCGACGGTGGCAACACCTGGACGCCGTTAAGGCCGATAACCTGTTCTTCATCCCGCCCAGCATTATCCAACGCCACAGCCCCCGCATTCTGCAAGGTGCGGCCATGATGTGCGAGCACCTGGAAACCGCACGCGAGCGGCGGGAATCCTAATGGCAACGCTCATGATCCAAGGCACCCACTCGGATGCCGGCAAAAGCGCCATCGTCACCGGGCTATGCCGGGCGCTGTACCGGCGCGGCCTGCGAGTGGCGCCATTCAAGCCACAGAACATGGCGCTCAACAGCGCAGTGACGATCGACGGCGGCGAAATCGGCCGCTCGCAGGCGGTGCAAGCGCAAGCAGCGGGCCTTGAGCCGCATACCGACATGAATCCGGTGCTGCTCAAGCCCAATACCGACCTCGGCGCGCAAGTCATCATCAACGGCCGCGCCGTCGGCAACATGGACGCCAAGCGTTACCACGCTTATAAGCAAGAAGCGCGCGCCGCCGTGCTGGCCGCTCACGACCGGCTCGCCCGTGCGTACGATGCCGTCATCGTCGAAGGCGCCGGCAGCCCGGCCGAGATCAACCTGCGCGAAAACGACATCGCCAACATGGGCTTTGCCGAAGCCGTCGATTGCCCGGTCATTCTGGTCGGCGACATCGACCGCGGCGGCGTCTTCGCCAGCCTCACCGGTACCCTGGCGCTGCTCAGCGACACTGAGCAAGCGCGCATTCGCGGCTTTATCATCAACCGTTTTCGCGGCGACATCGCCCTGCTTGAACCCGGCCTGGAATGGCTGCGGGACTACGCCCAGCGCGAGGTATACGGCGTTTTACCCTACCTACAAGGCTTGCACCTGGAAGCGGAAGACAGCTTAAGCCGCGCGCCGGCCGATTACAGCGGCGATTTGCGGGTGGTTGTGCCGGTATTCCCGCGCATCAGCAACCACACCGACTTCGACCCGCTGCGCCTGCACCCGCAGGTCAGCCTGATTTACGTCGGCCCGGATCAAGAAATCCCGCCGGCCGATCTCGTCGTGCTGCCCGGCAGCAAGAGCGTGCGCAACGATCTTGACTGGCTCCGTCAACACGGCTGGGAATCGTACCTGCAGCGGCATTTACGCTACGGCGGGCGAGTATTGGGGATTTGCGGCGGTTATCAAATGTTGGGGCGGGCAATTCACGACCCGCACGGCATCGAAAGCGCCCCAGGCAGCAGCGAAGGGCTAGGGCTTTTAGATATCGAAACGCGCTTGGCCGGCGATAAACAGCTACGCCGCGTCAGCGGCCGTCTCCAGCTCGCCGATGCCGAGGTGCATGGCTACGAGATCCACAGCGGCGTTACCCACGGCCCTGGCCTGCAACACCCCGCAGCGCAACTGGAAACCGGCCCGGACGGCGCCATCAATGCCGACCATAGCGTCATCGGCACCTACTTACACGGCATCTTCGACGCCCGCCCCGCGCAAAGGGCCTTACTGACCTGGGCGGGACTTCAAGCGCCGGCCGCAATCGACTATGAAGCTCTACGAGAAGGCGGCATCGATCGACTGGCCGATGCCATGGAGGAGCATTTAGACATGGACGCGATCGCCGCGCTGCTTAAATCAACAAAGCGGCGGTAAGCAGCACGATCATCTCCACCAGCTCGATGGTCGCACCTGCCGTATCGCCCGTGGTGCCGCCGATACGGCGCAGCATCAGCCAACGCAGCAACAGGCAGCCCACAACCGCCGCTACCACCATCGGCCAGGATGCAAACAACAGCAACACCAGCGCCAGTACGGCGAGCATCGCCATCAACTCAAGCCGCGGCATATGCTCGGCCAAGGCGCTACCCAAGCCGCCGGGGCGCACGTAAGGCGTGGTTAAAAACAACAGCGGCACCGCCGCCCGCCCCAAGACCGGCGCGATCAGCAAGGCTTCCCACAACTGCCACTCGACCAACACCACCAAGGCGGCCCACTTAATCAACAGAGTGAGTATCAGAAACACCACCCCGCTCGGGCCGCAGGCCGGGTCCTTCATGATCGCCAAAGTCCGCTCGCGGTCGCCCAACCCACCGGCCCAGGCGTCGGCGCTATCCGCCAACCCGTCCAGATGCAAACCGCCCGTCATCAGCACCCAGACCGCCAACAAAATCGCGGCCACCAACAAGGGCTCCCGACCGCCCAAGAGGAAAAAGACACCGACCAGCACGCCGCCCAGCAACAAGCCGACGAGCGGATAGAACAACTGCGAGCGGCCGATATCCCGCTCGTGCGGCACGCCGCGAAACGGAATTGGAATGCGAGTCAAAAAGACTAAGGCGATCAGCAATGCGCGCATTAAGGCCCTCCGGCGTGAAACATCAGGCTTGGCGACGGACGACCATTAATATCGGCCTGCACCCGCACCCGCGAGAGGGCCGCATTCGGCACTTCCAGCCGCAACACGGCAGCCAAGGGCATCTCCAGCACCAAGCTCAGTAACACGCGGATGACTCCACCATGAGCGACCACCAGCAGGTGCCGCCCTTCCGCTTCCTGCATTAGATCGGCCCAGACAGCCGCAATGCGGTCCCGAAACTCAGGCAACGGCTCGCCGTTAGGGGGTGGATTAGCAATCGGGTCGGCCCAGTAACGGCTAAGCTCCGCCTCGGCTTCCCGATATAAGCGCTCCACCGCCTGCCCTTCCCAATCGCCGAAGCTGATCTCCCGCAACCGCTCGTCCAAGCGCAGGGGCAAGCCGCGCCGCGCCGCCAACTGCTCGGCGAAGGCAGCACACCGCGTCAACGGCGAGCTGACAATGCCGTCCCAACCTTCGACGCCGTCGACAGCCGCCCACATCTGCTCCCAACCCAAAGGGGATAACGGGTCATCCAAACGCCCGCGAAAGCGGCTCCCGCCCTCCGGCTGCCCATGCCGCAGGAAATCCACATAGCCGGGGCCGCCGCTACCAATCCAGTGCATATAAACCCTTAGTCGTTACGTTCCGCCACGCCGGCCTCGGCGAAAGTCGCCATCTCGTTGTGCAACGCGCACGCCAGCCGCAACACCGGCACCGCCGTCGCCGCCCCACTCGCCTCGCCCAAGCGCATCTCAAGCCCCAACACCGGCTCGGCCTCCAAGGCCTTTAACAAAGCCCGATGCCCCGGCTCCGCCGATTGATGCGCAAACAGCAACCACGGTCTTACCGCCGGATTCGCGCGCACCGCGACTAGGGCCGCCGCCGTGGTAATAAAGCCATCCACCAACACCGGCAGCCGCCGCTGCGCGGCATGCACAAACGCGCCCACTAAGGCCGCAATCTCAAAACCGCCCAGGTGTTGCAAGACGGCAAGCGGTGTACCCAGCGCCGCCTCATGCAGCGCCAAAGCCCGCTCGATCACCGCCGCCTTATGCGCCACACCGGCTTGATCCAAACCGGTGCCGGGGCCGGTGATCTCGCTGGGTGCGGCATTAAGAAGCGCACAGGCAAGCGCCGTCGCCGCCGTGGTATTGGCAATCCCCATCTCGCCGCCAATAAACAGCGCCACCCCTTCCGCCCGCGCCACCGCGTCGCGACCGGCGGCCAAAGCCGTCGCCAATTGCGCGGCCGTCATTGCCGGTTGCTTACAAAAATTCGCCGTCCCGGCGCCGGCCGCCTGCCGGATCACCCCGTCAATGGGCGCCTCGGCCAGCGTACCGCAATCCACCACCTCGAGCTTGGCGTTAAGCTGCCGGGCCAGCACGCTAATGGCCGCGCCGCCACTGGCGAAGTTCTGCAACATCTGGATCGTGACCGCCTGCGGAAAGGCCGACACACCTTCCTCGGCAACGCCGTGATCACCGGCAAACAAACTAATCTGCACCCGCTCCACCGTCGGCCGTTCCACACCCTGCAAACCTGCCAACTGCACCGCCAGACTCTCCAGCCGTCCGAGCGAGCCAGGCGGCTTCGTCAACTGGCCTTGGCGCGCCAAAGCCGCCGCTTGCGCTTCTTCATCCACCGCTGCGGCCGGTGCCTGCACCCAATCCAGACTCATAAAGGCTCCCCTTTCAACACCTGCGGCAAACCCGCCACCGTAAACACCACCCGCTCGCACACCGCCGCCAGCGCCTGATGCAAGGCCCCGGCTTCATCGACGAACCGCCGACTCAAAGCCCCCATCGGAACCACACCGAGGCCGACTTCATTGCTCACGAAAATAACCCGCCCTGGCAGCTGCGGTAGCGCATCCAACAAAGCGGCCCGCTCTGCGGCAAACCGCGCCTCATCCTCAAGACACAGCAGGTTGCTCAGCCACAGCGTCAAGCAATCGACCAACACGCACCGCTCCGACGCCGCCTGCTCCAGCAAGCACGCGGCCAAAGCCAGCGGCTCCTCGACCAGCCCCCAATGCGCCGGCCGCCGCGCCTTATGCGCCGCCAACCGCGCGCGCATCTCAGCGTCGTGCGCCTGTGCCGTCGCGACATACGTCACCGCCAGCCCGCTCTCGGCGGCCAACTGCTCCGCCACCCGACTCTTGCCCGACTTTGCACCGCCGAGAATTAGCTCTCGCACTTGTGTTCTCCGTTCGCGTCCTTGGGGTGAGGGTACGGCCGTTGCCCAAGGAGCGGTTTGTCTGCGTCTGACCCGGTTTGCCTGAGGGGTCAGGGGGATCTATTAGGGTTTTCTTAAGGTATTCAGGACACCACTTTAACGGATAACGAGGGTAACAGAGACGGAATGGGAATGGTGGGTTTGGGTGACGGTGCGGCGATAAGTGGGCGCGCATCGTTGGGACAGAAGTTGGGCTAGTGGCAAGACTCAGCGTTTTGGTGGACGTTGTGGGAAATGCCCTCGGCGGCGCGACTGCGGCCTTCTTACCACCCCCGGTGCTTCCGGTCGATTGAAGCTGTCTTTTCGCACGGTATCAATGTGCGCGCGGAGCATCGCTGTCAACCGAATGCAGGATGCTGAGCGAGTGAATCAGCTAAGACGTTGTTAATTCGAAACATTGGCAGCGTTTGATGGTGGCGAAAGCGCGGAATCGTGAAGCGCGCCGCGTTTGGGTAATCATGGAGCGCGCTGTTTAGTTACTGTTGGGCAGGCAACGCGAAGGAGGCTTTATGACTTTGCTCATGTTGTGGACGAACAAAGCAGCGGATGCTACCGCCATAAACATTGCTTCCGATAGTAGGCTTTCCTTCGGCTCTATTATTTGGGACCACGCGACAAAGCTACACCGAATCCACCCCACCCAAATGTGGCTTGGGTATTGCGGCGATTCATTTACGGGCCTCAGCGCCATTGCTTGTGCTACAGCTGTCATTTCCAGTTCCAAGCACTTGAGCAAGAGCTCCGGTAGCGATAAGCCCACGATCACGGCTCGCGTAGCTGCAATTCGTACTCATCTTGCTGGAGCGCTAGAATATCTTCCTAGAGATTGGCGTCCGACTGCTACCACGCTCCTCTTCGCAGATTACGATCAACGGAAGGGCCGGT